>FMTU01000001.1 GCA_900100475.1 Sphingobium faniae
CGAGATGGTCGAGCGGAGCTTTGCCCATGTCCTCGATCGCGGCGGCATGCGCCGCGCGTGGCTGCGCGGGCGCGAGAATGTTCACAAGCGTTATCTGATCCACGTCGCCGGGTTCAACCTCGGCGTCCTCATGCGCGCCTTGTTCGGTTGTGGCACTCCGAGGGGTGCCAGTGGCGTCTCCAAGGCGTACTTGTTCGTCGTTCAGACCGATGTTGCGCTCGTCATCGCGCTCATCGCCGAGTTCGACGGCGAAAGCGCCATGCTCCTCATCGTTCTTGCCCCTGAAGGAGCCTGACGGCGCGCCACACAAACCCGGCTAAAAACCGACTTCGTCACCGAGCAGTTAAGCCAGTGATGGTCAGCTTCGAGAACGAAGACGATCTTGGACAGCTGGTCGACACGCTCGCGCCGCTACGCGTCGCGGGACTTTTGCCCGGCGCACTGATGATCTTCGACTATCTCAGCGACGCCGCCTGCGAACTCAATCGCTCAGACTTCGAGCCTGAGAAAGGCTTGCTATCGGAAGCTTCCAAGAAGGCCATCCGAGAGAAGCTCAATTGCGGGTATTGGAACCTTTACACTTGCTTTTACGGCACGCAGGAGATTGTCGACGCCTCCTATGCGATCTTCGAAGCCACGCTGAAGAAGATCAAAGGCGCCAAATTTTTCCTTGAAGGCTCGCGTGAAGAAAGACCCTCCTGGAAATACCGCATGATGCTGATGCGGGGCCAGCCGAACATGGGCGAATTCTCTCAGCTCAACTGGATAGGCAGCGGAGGGCATATGGCTTTTGCTCCGATCCTGCCCGCGGAAGGCTCTGAGGCGAATAAAATCTACCAGATCATCAAAGAAACCTACAATGAGGCTGGTTTCGATCCGATCTTGGACTTTGCGATGGGGGGGCGCGAAATGCACGCCGTCCTCATGTTCTTCTTCAACCGCAGCGATCCGGAAGAGAGAAAGCGCGCGCATGATGTATTTCGGAAATCGATCTTCGCATGCGCCAAAGAGGGATACGGCGAATACCGTACTCATATTGCTTACATGGATGACGTCGCAAGCACCTACAATTTCAACAACAATTCACTGATGCGTTTCCATGAGACCGTCAAGGATGCGATCGATCCGAACGGAATCCTGGCACCAGGCAAGAGCGGCATCTGGCCGCGCAGCATGAGGGAAGAATGATAATGCTGAAGCAGAGCCCACGCGCCATTGCCCTTGGACTGACTTCCCTTCTCCTAATATCCTGTCAGGAGCAAACAGAGAAAGAGAATCAGCAAGTCGAATCGGAGTTGACCGCACTCCGAGAAGACGTGTTGCTTGTCGATAAATTGCCGAGACCCCAGCGACTCTACGAGGAGCGTTGCGCTATTTGCCACGGTGATGCTAATTTCCATCCGGCGACCCACCTACTCGCCAAGCGATATGGCCCCGGCAAGGGCGGAATTGTTGGGCGTGACGATTTGACACCGGAAGCTGTCAAAGCGGTGGTGCGCAACGGCCAATTGGAAATGTACCCTTTCCCCAAGGTGGATCTCAGCGACGAAGATCTCAACGAGATTGCAAACTATGTCGCTGGGGGAGCAAAAAAATGAAAATTAGCCGCAGGACGCTTATCAAGAACGCGCCGTTGATTGCCGCGCCGGTGGTTATTGGTACCGGATTGCTGAACGGCAGTGCTACCTTGAGCGGTTCCCAACCGCTCGTTATATTTGAAAGAGGTAGCGGTATCAGTTCCCGGTTCGCAGGAGCGTTCCCGGCCACGCTGCAGCGATTTGAAATTCATGATAGCGGTGCGTTACAGTATCAGGACATTGCCGATGTGATGGCGGATACATCGAGACCACTCGTCGGTCTCACCGGCTCAGCCACTTTTCTTCTGTTTGAGCGCCTTGCGGCCGAACACGGACGGAAGTTCATCATAACGGGTAGCCATCTGCCCTGCTGTGAAGGCGGCAATGTCCATACCACCCGAGTGGGACTTACCAGCTCAACAACAGGAGAACTTTCCGATCACAAGACTTGGGTGGAAGCACTGGCGAAATCCTATCTGGCCATGTCGCTATCCGACAAAAGTGCAGCACGCGTGGGGCATTCCGAACCAAAAGCGAATTTGACTGGAACGCTTACGCAGCCGGCGCAATCCTGGCTGCTCGGTTGACCACACAGATCGGTTGGAACCGACCGGGCGAGGCAAAATCAAAATGGCACTCCTGAATCTATTCCCGAACTACGTCTGGAATCTATCCGTTGCAGTCGCGATCGAATGTGGCGGAAAGATCGGCGAGATCATCGATATCTGCCATGCACTCAAAGCTGTTGGAGGCGCCGACGAGGATGCAGGCACGTCGGAATTCATGCGCGCCTGGATTCAAAAAGCGGATGTTCTGTCGGAACTGGCTGAAGACGATTTCACGAAAAACCGCACCCAATCGGCCGGTGAAAAGCTCAAGCGCGCCAGTCTTTACTGTTTGATCGCGGAACGTATGCAGCATGGCTGGGATGAAGAACGGCAGGCACTTTATACCCGGATGCTCAAAATTTTCGAACAGGCCGTGACGTGTCTGAGTGAGCCGGTAGACCGCGTTACGATCGACTATGATGACGGTCGGCCGATCACGGGATGGTTTCATCGCGCCGCCACCGACGGCCCATGTGTCATCTTCTGCAACGGACTCGATAGCGTCAAAGAGATGCTTTATCTTATGGACGTCCCAAAAGCATTGGCCATGCGCGGAATATCAACGCTTTGCGTTGACCAGCCCGGTACCGGTGAGGCTCTCCGGCTGCAAGGAATCCCGGCAACCCACCGAACCGAGCGCTGGGTCTCGCGCTGGGTCGATTGGCTTCAGGACCAGCCGGGAATAGATCCGGCCCGGATCGGTATGCTGGGCATTTCGCTGGGCGGATACTACGTTTCCCGAGCAGTTGCTTTTGAGCCGCGCCTTGCGTTGGGTGCCGCTTGGGGAGCCAACCACAATTGGATCGAAGTTCAACATAAGCGGCTTCGACGTGAGGGCGAAAACCCTGTCCCACACTATTGGGATCACGTTTCATGGGTCTTTGGCGCCGATAGCGTTGAGGACTTTTTCGACAAGGCGAAGGGTATGACGCTCGAAGGCGTGCTGGACCGGATCAAGGCTCCCTTTCTCGTTACTCACGGCGCTCGCGACCGCCAAATCGATGTCGGTTACGCCCATCTGACCTTTGATCAGCTCATCAACTCGCGGAAGCGTAAGCTTAAGATATTTAGTGATCGCGAAGGCGGCGTAGAGCACGTCAGTGTAGATAACATGTCGTTCGCTCGCGACTATATAAGTGACTGGATTCACGAAAATATCTGAAACGGTGTTCGAAGGCGCACGAGTTTCGTTCAGGACACATTGCAGACAAAGAGGGGCCGAGGTTTGTGGCACGCAAGATTTATCCAAATGCAACAGAAGCACTGAACGGGATTCTCGGTGACGATCTGCTGATCGCCTGCGGCGGTTTCGGTCTATGTGGGATTCCCTAGCGCCTGCTCGATGCAGTTCGCGACAGCGGCGTGAAGAATCTGACGTTCGCATCCAACAACGCGGGGATCGACAACGAAGGGATCGGCAAACTCCTGCGAACCCGCCAGGTGAAGAAAATGATCTCGTCCTACGTGGGCGAGAACAAGGAATTCGAGCGTCAGTATCTGTCTGCCGAACTAGAAGTTGAATTCTGTCCTCAGGGCACGCTGGCGGAGCGTATGTGTGCCGGCGGCGCGGGCATTCCTGGCTTCTATACGAAGACTGGCGTCGGGACCCTGGTCGCCCAAGGCAAGGAAGTGAAGCAATTTGACGGAGAAGACTACATCCTCGAACGCGGCATCTTCGCGGACCTTAGCCTCGTGAAAGCCTGGAAAGCGGACGAGGCCGGAAACATCATGTTCCGAAAGACCGCGCGTAACTTCAACATTCCCGCTGCCACCTGCGGTAAGATCTGCATCGTCGAGGTGGAGGAACTCGTCTCCACCGGCTCTCTCGATCCCGATGCGATCCACCTGCCCGGCGTCTACGTCCAGCGCTTGGTGCTCGGCGCGCCGTACGACAAGAAGATCGAGTTCCGTACCGTCCGTGAAAGGGAGTCCGCCTGATGAGCACGCAAGACACCATCGCCAACGGCTGGACTCGCGCTCAGATGGCCGCTCGCGCAGCGCAGGAACTGCAGGATGGTTTCTACGTCAATCTTGGCATTGGGATTCCCACTCTTGTGGCGAACCATATTCCTGCGGGAATTACTGTCACACTCCAGTCCGAAAACGGAATGCTAGGCATCGGGCCGTTCCCTTATAATGATCAGGTCGATCCCGATCTCATCAACGCGGGCAAGCAGACGATCAGCGAATTGCCGCAGTCGGCTTATTTCGACAGCGCATCCAGTTTTGCCATGATTCGCGGCGGCCATATCGACTTGACTGTGCTGGGCGCCATGGAAGTGGCCGAGAATGGCGATATCGCTAACTGGATGATCCCGGGCAAGATGATCAAGGGCATGGGCGGTGCGATGGATCTCGTCGCCGGCGTGAAGAAGATTATCGTGGTGATGGAACACACAAGCAAGAATGGCGATCCGAAGTTCATCCCGGCCTGCACCTTGCCGCTCACCGGCAAGAACGTCGTGGACATGATTGTGACGGATCTCTGCGTTTTCCAGCGCCCAGACCACAATAGCCCGTTCAAACTGATCGAGCTTGCTCCGGGTGTGACGACCGACGAGGTGGCCGCGAAGACCGCCGCAGACTTCGCGGTAGCGCTGTGAGCGCGCCCGTCCTTTCCTCCAGCATCGACCTTGCCAGTCCCGAAACACAAGCGCGTGATCAGGCCAATCGGACCCTTGCGCAAGATCTGCCTCACGGAACTGTTCGCGGCGTTCCATGTCGACCAGCGCCGAGACGGGATCGGGGAAGTCGGATTCGGGATAGTCGAGCGCGGGCGTGCGCTGCGCCTCGACGAAGATAGCCCAGCCCGAGCCGAGGCGGCGTAGCGCCTTGTTGAGTCGCGCCGTGGTGGCGACCAGCTCGGCCGGCGTGGCGGAATCCAGGTCCGGTCCCCGGAAACGCGCGGCGCGCTGGAACGAACCGTCCTTATTGAGAACGACGCCCTCGCCGACGAGCGCGGCCCAAGGGAGGAAGTCGGCCAGATGCGCGGCCTTGCCGCGATATTCGCGCAAGCTCACCATGGCCGCATCCACGTCGGAAAGCGCATGTGCCGCCGGGCCACGTCGACGAATTGCGGATCGCGGCGCGCGGCCCATACCGAGAGCGCGTGGCCGATCGCCCAGATGGC
Source organism: Sphingobium faniae (assembly GCA_900100475.1). Lineage (GTDB taxonomy): Bacteria > Pseudomonadota > Alphaproteobacteria > Sphingomonadales > Sphingomonadaceae > Sphingobium > Sphingobium faniae. The sequence goes on from FMTU01000001.1 coordinate 5,316, forward strand.
AAGACCGGCGAGCCAGAGACGCAGGCCGAGGCCGATCGCGCCCGCGAGCGTCCCGTTGACGATGGCGAGCGAACGCGGAGCGCCGCCGAGCAATATCGGCTCGGCCAGTGCGCGGTGGACGGGGGCATAGAAGCCCGTGATCGGTTCGGCGCTTTCCATCAGACCAGCGCCCCGCCGCCGAAGCTGAAAAACGACAGGAAGAAGCTGGATGCCGCGAACGCGATGCTCAGCCCGAACACGATCTGGATCATGCGCCTTGCGCCGCCCGACGTGTCGCCGAACGCCAGGGTCAGGCCCGTCACGATGATGATCATCACAGCAATGATTTTCGCGACCGGCCCTTCGATTGATTCGAGGATGCTTTGCAGCGGGGCTTCCCACGGCATCGACGAGCCGCCCGCATGGGCCGGGGCGGAGATGCTCAGCGCGATCACGCTGGCGGTGGCGGCAAGCATGGCGCGGCGGGCGCCATGCCGAGCGGCATGGATCATAGTGCGTCTCTTTGGGGTGTGGATGTAAGGGAAGTCAGGCGATAGTCGTCGGTAGCAGCGTCGAGTCCTTCAACGCGGGCCAGCTCGGCGAGGCGTCGGCCGTGTCCGTCGCAGACCAGCACGGCGATCAGGTCGATGGTCTGGGCCAGCAGCGCGCGCGGGACCGTGACCACGGTCCTGGATAAGCTGCTCCATGCGCCGTGGTGCGCCGAGCGCGGTTCCCGCGTGGATGGTGCCGATGCCGCCCGGATGCCCGGTTCCCCAGGCTTTGAGGAGGTCGAGGACTTCAGCGCCGCGCACCTCTGCGATGGGGATACGGTCGGGGCGCAGGCGCAAGGACGAGCGGACCAGATCGGACAGCGAGGCGACGCCATCCTTGGTCCGCATGGCGACCAGGTTCGGCGCCGCGCACTGAAGTTCACGCGTGTCCTCGATCAGGACGATGCGGTCGGTGGTCCTGGCGACTTCGGCCAGAAGCGCATTGACCAGCGTGGTCTTGCCGCTGCCGGTCCCGCCAGCGACGAGGATGTTGGCGCGGGTCTCGACGCCGCGGCGCAACGCCTCGGCTTCGGTCGCCGACATGATCCCAGCGTGAACACCGCGACGGCGGGCTTGCGGATGGCAAAGGCGGGCGCGGCGACGACGGGCGGCAGCAGTCCCTCGAACCGTTCGCCCCCTTCGGGTAGTTCGGCCGAGACGCGCGGGGATCGCGCGTGGACCTCGACGCCGACATGATGCGCGACCAGGCGAATGATGCGCTCGCCGTCCGCGGCGGCCAGCGTCATGCCGGTGTCGCTGACCCCTTCGCCGAGCCGATCGACCCACAAGCGGCCGTCCGGGTTCAGCATGACCTCGATCACGGTGGCATCGTCGAGCTAGGCCGCGATTGACGGACCCAGCGCCGTGCGCAGCATCCGCGCGCCGCGTGACTTCGCTTCGGAACGGATGATCGGGTGGACGGTCAAAAAGTCCCTGCAACGGGCCGGGCGAACCGCCGCCCGGCGTCAAGGGCACATCAAAAGAGACAGGAAATCGTCCGAAGCAACAGCGATGTCAGGGCGTAGCAGGGGCGGCGGCAGATAAGTGCGCGTTGCGGTTGGGCCGCTTCAGCATCGGATGAGTTCGACCGTGCTTCGGGGATGAACCCGCACCGAGTCGCGGATCGTCAGGACCAGTCCGACTCCGTGAGGCGATGGCGTTCGAGGTCCAGCGCGTCGTAGAGGATGCGGCCGATCTCGACCGTGCCCGACGCAGGGACCCCGAAGATGATGAAATGCCGCGGGCGCCCCACCGTCCCGGTATCGGTGCGCGCGCGCTCGCGGCTGCGACAAGGCTTCCCAAAAAGGGAAATTTCGCTTGCTTCCCATTTTGGGAAATGGCATATCCTGTCCGATGAGGATCATCGCCCGCAAGAATATCGTGGCCTATTTCACGAAGCATCCTCTCACCCGCGCGTCGTTGACGCATTGGCTCGAGATGGCGGAAAATGCGGCATGGTCTTCGACAAGCGAAGTCATCGCCGATTTTTCAAAAGCAAAGACGGTGACGGCTGAGCGGGTCCGCTTCGAAGTGGCGGGTGGCGACCACAGAATGATCGTCGCCTTCCATTTTCGACGGGGGATCGCTTTCATCAAGTTCATTGGAACACATGCTGAATATGACCGCATCGACGCCGAGACCGTCGATCAGTTTTGAAGGACCAGCACATGGAAATCAGACCAATCAAAAACGATGACGACCATCGGGCGGCGGTCGATGAAATCCGGGCGCTCTGGAACGCGGAAACGGGCAGCGCCGAGGAGGACCGTCTCGACGTGCTAGCGACGCTGGTTGATGAATATGAGCGCAAGCGTTGGCCGGTCGATAAGCTGGATCCGGTGGAAGCGATCGAGGCGGCGATGGAAGCGGAAGGGCGCACGCGCGCCGATCTGGCGACCCTGATCGGCCAATCCCGCGCGACGGAAGTTCTGGCTCGCAAGCGCGCGCTGTCACTCCAGATGATCCGCAAGATCGAGCGGGCCTGGCATGTCCCTGCGTCGATTCTGGTCCGCGAATATCAATTATCGCGGTGAGATTTGATCCCAACCATGCACTCACCCGTGCCGGGACCGCCTCATTCCGGCCCCGGTCCGGTTCATTGATCACCGGATAGCCCATCTGCTCACGGCGTTGGTCAGACCGCATCGTTGCTGTCGCCGCCACTCCCGATATCTTCCGGTACCTCGTCGAGCAGCGTCTTGCCGCTGGCATAGCGCCGGCCGAGCGTCTAGACGAAGCCCTCATAAGGCTTGCGACCTTTCACCTGGGCCGCCGCCTGATCCTCGTCTGGAAGCGGCGGGGTTCCTGGCTTGCCTGCTCCTTGATGTGCACGGCTTTCATCCAGTCCGACCCGAGCCGCACCATTTCCGCCAGACCATGCGCGTCGTTGCGATCGGTCTTCTGGCGCTTGAGCGATAGCGCCCGGTGAGCATGGACGGCGTCCATTACAGTGATGTCGAAGCCCATCTTGCGCAGGCCATGGTAGAGCCAGGCCGCGAGGCTGCCGGTCTCCATCCCGAGCTTGAGCGGCCCATCCATGCGCTTTTGCAAATAGCGGCCGATCTCGAATGGGTTGGTCTTCGACTGTCCCTCCATCACGATTTTGCCGTCGGGATCGAGAACACAGATGCTCGTGCTGCGCTGGCTGACATCCAGACCGACGCTGTATACTGCTTCATGCCGGATCACTTCTTCCGGCTTGACCTTGATGGCCATGGTCGCCTCCTGAAGTCCTTGATGATGATATTTACGGGATCACAGCCACCACAGGACCGGCCCCGATAACATCTTCGCTCAGCGTTGCCGCCACCGCAACGACCCTATATGTCCACGCTTCGCCAGATAGAGGCCGCCGATCTGATGATCGGACAGAATAATTTCACGGTCATGTTCACCCGGGCTGTGCTCGCTGCAACACCAGAAGACCAGTTAGCCAAGCCACCTCCGAGAAAGAACGGCGCAGTACCAAATCCAAACCGGCAGCAGATAGCCCGCATGGAACGGGAATTGGCGGTTCTGCAAACACGCATAAAGTCGGTCGAGGACAGCTACGGTATCGACAATCTGCATCTGACGCTTGCCCGCGGATATCTTGCGAAGTTGCTCGGCAACGCCGCGATCGTCCGCTGGCTGTCACATCATCGACAGGAATATCTCGCTGAGTTCCAGCGGGTAGCCGAGATCGATACCCTCGCCGGAGCATCCGAACCGGCCTGACGAGTTGATGGGGACCCGGACCCGATAAGCGCGGGGACCATGGGAGACGCCGCACTGTGGGGCGGATCGAGCATGGCGGTGGGGCTGGCGGCGAACCCGCACGGAGCCCACCAGGCTGGCAGACATAGGCCGGCCGATGCTGGGGGGCGGGGAACAGCATGTCGCCTTGCCGCCCCGCCCCCATAGCGCAGTGGTCCAGATGCTATGCGCTGCCTCGAGAACAACGCACCTTGCTTCCTTTCGATCTCTTCAGCTATAAATGCAGTGTGTCTGGAGACAGGCACACGACTCATCCATGGAGGGAACGGTCGGCTTGGATTGCGCTTTGGCGTGGTCGAGCTTTCGTTCCTTCAAGCGAAGCCGCCTCGCGAAAGCGTTGGCGGTTTTTTGTTTGGATGGGTCGATATGGGAACGAAGAGACGACTGGAACGAGACCAGGCTTTCAAGAGCCAGAAGCTGGCGAAGACGGCGCAGCGGCGACGCAGGCTCGAAGCCGAGCGCGAGATTTCGGAACGGGTCGGTAGCAATCGCCGCAACGACCTCCTCCCAGAATTGCGATTGCAGCACATTGTCCTTTCAGGGTTGCGCCCGTCACCGCACCGTTCGCGGCGATCGACGGTGGAGCACGTCGGACGGCTGACGGCATCCATCTCCGATCTCGGATTCACGGTACCAATCCTCGTACGGGAAACCGAGATTGTCGATGGTCACGTCCGTGTCGAGGCGGCCACGCGCTTAGGCCTGGACCGCGTCCCCGCCATTGAGGTCTCCCATCTTTCGCCTGCGGAAATCCGCAAGCTGAGGCTCACCCTCAAGGAAGCCGGCGCCATGGGCGGCCTCTACCGTTCGGCGCACGAACTGATCGCGCTTTTCTGCAAGGGCAAGGTGCCCCGAACCAACAATGTCGAGCTCGGCCGGCACGGACGCAACCGCAACAATGTGTGGGTTGCTCCAGGCGCTATGATATCAAGGACGACAATGATTACAGCGTATGCACCACATGGGCGCTATCCGGGAAGGACTGCTATCTCCTGGATGTCTATCGGGAACGCCTGGAATTTTACGCTCTTGAGAAGGCTGTCCTTACCCAGCGGGAGAAATGGAAAGCTGGCCTGGTAATCGTCGAAAATGTAGGATCAGGGATCAGCCTCTGCCAGAACATCCGTCGGGCCGGGCACCGATGGATTGATGCGAAGAAGCCTCAGGGTTCCAAGGAAGACAGAGCCTCCCAGCAGTCGCCCAGGTTTGAGCGGAGGGAAATCTGGGTTCCCCGCGAAGCTCCCTGGCTCCAGGCCTTCGAGGACGAGCTTGCCAGCTTCCCGCATGGCAAACACGATGATCAGGTAGACAGCGCCGTTCAGTTCCTTGCGGCTCTCGATACAGGCCGGTTGCTGCAGCTTGCCGATCGAGCCCGGCGGCGCTGATATTCGAACGGATCATTATCGGATATGATCCAGCGCCCTCGCCATCCATTGCTCCACCGCTGCGGCAACGGATGGCTGCGTCAAAAGAGCGACAGGAAAGGCCGGATAGCCTTTCGTGTTCATCGTCTTCAGGGGGCCGACGATTTCGGCGCGCTCGTCCAGCAGACCAATGCGGACATTCTCGTCCTGCAACCCTTCACGCGCGTGGATAAAGCGCAGGGTGAATGAGAGATGGGCGTCTTTCCAGAGATGGAAAGGATAGAGAAGCTTGCCGTCATCACCCACGAAGCTCGCATAGATCGAGCCCTGCGATGAGTGGATGCCCACTGCGCCTCCAAGGCGCTCGATCATGGACATGTAGACGTTCGCGTCCGGGATCACGTCGGCGCCCATAGCGGCCAGATTCCTCTCCAGCCATTCCGGCGGGGAAACCGGTTCCAGCGTGGCTGACGGACGTTTGGCAGCTGCGGCGCGTTCCGTTTCGCCAATCACCCTCGGGCTGAGCGTGATGGCCCCGTTGCCTCCCGCGAACCATCGCAACTCCACAGCCCGAACATCGGCACGCATCTGATCGTTCAGGAACTCGACGATCCGGGCAAGCTCCCGGGGTATCTGGTCGGCAACGAACACCAGTTTGATCCGCCCCGCCTTGAAATTGGCATCGACCTGTTCCCAGAACCGATCGGGACCCTCGTCACCCAGAAAGGCCCGCAACAGTTCTTCCGGCTCCTGTTCCGACTGCAGGGCGGTTTGCGCGAAGCTGTCGGCGATCCTGCCTGTCTGCCAATAGGCGGTGGCGTTGGCGGCATAGTCCAGCATCTGCCCCCTATGACCTCCCGCCGCAGCCGCGTGTCAACCGCGCGCTTGAGTTCGACGAGATGCGCATCGCCGACCGCTGCGTTCAGGTGATGGGTGGCTTAGGCGTGACCGACACGACGATTGTCGAGCAGGTCTTCCGCGAGGTCCGGGCTTTTCGGATTTATGACGGCCCGACCGAAGTACATAAATGGTCGCTTGCCAAACGCATCAAAAGGGAATGGCGGGACGCATCCCGCTGATGACCGCCGCTTACCGGCCGTCGGTGAAGTCACGTTCGAGTGCCTCACGGAAATCTGGATGCGCAATCGCGATCAGCCGCCGGGCCCGCTCGCGCAGCGTCTGACCGCGCAGTTCAGCGCTGCCGAATTCGGTGACGACCGTATCGATGTCGCTGCGCGCGATCGTCACCGGACCGTCGAGACGCGTCACGATGCGGCTGAAGGCGCCCTTCCCGCCGGTCGCCGGCAGCGCGACGATGGATCGTCCGCCGGGTGCCAGCCGGGCGCCGCGGACAAAATCCACCGCGCCGCCGATCGCGCCGACATAGCGTCCGCCGACCGCCTCCAGATTGGCCTGCCCCGACAGATCGACCTCCAGCGCCGAATTGACGGAAACGAAGCCGGGAAGCTGCGCGAACGTCTCGGGCGCGTGGGTGTAGGACAGGGGACGGACATGGATGGCCGGATTGTCGTGCACGAAATCATAGAGCGCGCGTGTGCCCCAGACCGCCCCCCCGACAGTGATGCCGGTATCGATCGGCTTGCGCGCATTGGTCACCACGCCCGAATTGATGAGAGCGCGGATCGGGTCGGATATCAGCCCCGAATGAATGCCGATGTCGCGAAATCCCTGCAAAGACAGCGCAATCCCGTCCGGCACTGACCCGACGCCGAACTGGAGGATGGAACCGTCTCCAATATAGGAGGCAACGATCTGGGCGATGGCCCGGTCCGTAGGGCGGACTTGCCCTGGTGGAAATTCATGAATCGCCCGCTCGGTCGGCACCAGCAGGTCGATCCGATCCGCCATCAGGAAAGGCCCGCCGTGCGTAAACGGCATCGCGCTGTTCATCTCGGCGATGACGATGCGGGCGCGGCGGGCCGCTTCGCCCATATAATCGTTCACCAGGCCCAGGCTGAAACGCCCTTGCGCATCGGGCTGACTGACCGACAACAGCGCGACATCGACAGGGCTTTCGCCTTGGGCGATCATGCGGCCGAAATCGGAAAGATGGGTCGGGATAAGTTCGATCGCATCAGCCTGGACGAGCTGCTGTTGCGTGCCCAGCCCGCTCAACCCCTCGATCCGCAGGCCGTCTACATGCTCGGGCCGCACGATCCCGGAGAAGCTGGCATGCATCGTCAGTCTGCTGTGCGGGAAATCCGCACGTTGCGTCACCAGTGCCTCCAGCAAGGTGGCGGGTTCGGCCGTGCTGTGGCCGACGAAGATGCTGCTGCCCGGCTGGATATAAGGGGCAAGGCGCAGCTGATCGGGCGAAATGCGTTTCATCCTCGCCCCCGCCTCAGCCGATGCCCCTTCCCGGATGGCAAGATTACAGCCCCAGTCCCAGCGAGGGAATCTTGCCGCCCAGGGTCAGCGTCATGCTGCCCTGCCCTTCATATTGCACATCATCCAGACTGCACTGGATGGTCACCGGCTGGATGCGATGCCAATGCTCGTCCGGCTCGCGCTCGCTGTCGTAGACGATCTTCGCGGGATGTTCGACATTCCACACATCCTGTTCCACCACCTGATCACCGCGCCACGCGCCCAGTCCCTTGCGGTCATTATAGCCGCCGCTATAGCCCAGGCCCTGCATCGCGATCGCATTGCCGCTGCGATGACAATGCAGCTTCAATGCCCGTCCGTCCTTCAGCCTGGCGGTGAGCACTATCGTCCTGAACCGGCGGGTTCCGGCAATCAGTTCGGGTTCGATCGTCAGTTCGGCAACCTTCATACTGGTGCCGTCACCGGCATGCATCAGTTCGCCGCTGATATAGGATGCGTCGCCCTCCCGCTTTTGCAGCAGCAATGTGCCCGACAGCGGCCCGGCCGAAAAGAACAGGAAACTCAAGGTATAGCCGCGCTTTTCGAGCGTATCCTTCGGCCCGTTCTGCACTTCCTTGACCGCCATGCCCGGCCGCACGCCCCAGCTATGGTCGCGGCAGGCCCACCAGCTATCAACCCGAACCTCGCGACCGTCGACGACAAGATGGCCGCTGACCGAACCGATCTGATTGTAACGCTGATAATCCTCTATCGTGCGGCCGTTGAGGCGCCGGAAGTGGGGCGCTTCCTCGACCGGCCGGGCGACGGCGGTCCAGGTCAGTTCGCCGTTGACCCGATCGCCGCCCCGCACCCGCAGCGCCAGGGTCCGCAGCGGTTCCAGCACATCGACCGACAGCGGGCCGCATTCCATAACATTATGCTGCCCCAGCGTGCGCGACACGCGGATATTATACTGCCGGTCGCCTTCCACCAGGACGAACCCGCCGTCCATGACGTTCATGTTCCGGTAGACGCCCATGGTGAACTGCATCGCCGCCGATCCGTCAGGCGCGTAGGACGCAAACCAGAAGCGGTCGAAGAAGCGGGGATCGCTGGTCCAGACATGATCGAACGTCGTGGGCAACTGGTGCCAGAGGCAATCGTCAAGTTCAGTCAGCATGGGCGACCTCCTTTTTCAACCCGCCGCCGCTGGCGGCGGTGCCAATATCCGGCCGCATCGGATATCGCGCGGTGCGCTCCATCAGATAGACCTGGATTTTGCGATGATCGTCGGGCCCGCATTCCCGGATCGCCCGCTGCAACAGCGCCTGGATGCGGGTGTTGCGATCTTCCAGCGCCTGCATGTCGAACGGATCGCCCGCCGCGTCCTGCCGGACCCGGTCGATCCCCTGCGCCAGATCGGCGCTGACGCCGGAACATATCGCCTCCAGCATGGCGAACGCCTGTTCATTGTCCCAGGCCAGGAAGGGCGCGACGTTCGCCCAGCATCTTTCGAGCATGCCAAGGTTGGACAGCAGCTTTTCAAGTATCTGAGCACTATATCCGTCATGCAGATTCGGCGCGATTACATCGTTCATGATACGCCGCGTTTCCCGCAACTGTTCGCTGATCGTCGGCCTCATCGATTCAGAACTCCACCATCTTGAGCATACGGCGATAGAGCCATGTCGGGTTGTGATGCATGCGATCGAACTTCCCATCGACCGTTGATCTGAGGCCGGTCAGCACGATGATCGCCAGCTTCCAGCAGGAAAACACGTTCCACCAGTGCAGTTCACGGTGGTCCACTGCGTAGCCCGTCCGCTGCTCGAACCCCCGGACGATGTCGGCCCGCTCCCAATGCCCCTTGATCTGATGCTCGCTGGCGCGTGCCGGATTTGTAATCCAGCCGAGATCCTCCAGCGGGTCGCCCAGATGCGCCGTTTCCCAATCCAGCATGGCGCTGATCCGGTCGCGATGGATCAGCGCGTTGCCCGGCTTGAAGTCCCCATGCACGACCACGATCTTCCGTGCGGGCCGGGCGTTGCGCTTCAACCAGGAGCCTATCAGTTCCATTTCTGGCATCGGCTCCAGCGCCACGCGCGCAAGCTCGCCACCCCAGCGGCCCAGTTCATGGAGAGCCGGGTTGGCGCCGGGGTTCTCAAGCGTTTCGGAAAGGCCCGCGGCGCGCCAATCGACATGCTGCATATCGACCAGCAGTTGCAGGAACGCTTCGGCCAGTTCCATGCGCACGGCCAGCGGCCGGCCGCCGTTCAGGGCATTATATTCGCAGTCGCCCAGCGCGATTTCCATGATCAGCGACGGCCGATCCAGATGCCGCCCCTCAAGGTCCGCCGCGATCACCGCCGGGATCGGCAGGCCGGCGGCCCGCAGGCGCGCCAATATCTCATATTCCGCCCTACGGTCGGTTTCCAGCATGCCGCCGACGGGATCGCGCCGCAGGATCAGTTCTTCGGACGGCCGGGCCGCGGAACCGTCCATAACGGCGAATGTCCAGTTTTCGCGGGACATCCCCGTCGATTTCCGTTCGAGCCGGCCAATCGACAAGTCCGGCTTGTCAAGAGTGGCGCGCAGGAAGCGCGTCAGCTTGTACTCAAGAAGGTCTTCGACCGGCATCTCCAGGACGGCATCCATCTATTGATCTCCAGAAATGAGGCGAGGCCAAGCAGGCATCCGGCGGGCTGGAATTGGCGAACGTCAAGACAATGTGCCGCGGTTCGCGATCGACACTATAATACGTCCGACATCGGACGAACCAGCCGATCACCGTCCCAGCCGCGCGCGGCCGCCGCTATGTTGCCGTAGAAGCTCTGCATACCGTCAGCATATTGGTAAAGTTCGGTGAAAGCGCCGGTCTTCGATCGTGTATCCATATAGGCAAAGGGTGTGCCGGCGAATTCGCCGCGCGCGCCCATGCTGTGACCTTGCGCTTCCAGAGCAGCGATCTCCCGCTCGATATCCTCCACGAACACGGCGACATGGTGGAAACCGCCGGCCTTGGGTTCAGGAAACATATCGCGATAGACGGAAGGAATGTCGGAGGTCAGTTCGATCAATTCCAGCTGGATCGAACCGATCTGGCCCAAGCCGACATGGATTTCCAGGAAGGAAGGCGTTCCCCGGTAATTGACCGGCACGCTCAGATTCTTTTCCACGAAGAATGGACCGGCCCCAACCATGTCCTTCCACGATTGCATCGCGACATCCAGGTCCGGCACGATGAAACAGATTTGCACCACGGCATTGTCGACAACGGAAACCATAGATAATCCTTATAATTTTCCAGACAAAATAGCGTGCGCGCAACCAGGCTCGCCCCGTTCCGAACGGGAAAGCCGCTTGCCGCCATGGCGCGGGCGGGATGTCGGCGGGAACCCGAACCAGTTCTGCGCCGCGCAAAAAGCTTCCGGGCTTGCGCCGCAAAAACGCGCTATTCGGAGCGGTGGGCGTGCTTTCATGAGGAGGAGAGCTTCTCGGCCGCTGGTGCCGACACGCTCTCCCATTTTCTTCACCGGATCGGCACGAACAGCACGTCGCCCAGCCCGTTCTGCTCCGCCATTTCCCTGACCCGCAGGGCGTCGACGACGGGGCCGACGGATTTGCCGTTCGCATCGGCGGCGCTGATGCCTCCCAGAAATTTGACGAAGCAGGTCAGCCCTTCCGGGCCGGTCTGTCGTTCCGGCACGAAACCGCCCGGATCGCGCATATAGTTGTCGGCTTTCAAGACGCCGACCTCCGTATGCAATTCCCCTTCCAGGATCATGTAATGCACTTCCGCATGGTTCACATGAGCGGGAAATATCTGGTCGGCTTCCAGCCTGATCTGGGCCGTCCAGTCGCCGGTGTTGGGATCGGCGAAGGTCACCTTGAACCTTAGCCCTTCAATCGGCCCGTCATTCCATTCCATTTCGGCGGGCCGGATAACGGCCGAGCCGTCCGCGTACAGGCTGCCGCCCTTCACGCGTTTCTCCCAGTCCACCAGACCTTCCTTCTTCTCGGCTGCAATCATCGTGAGACATCCTCAGAACCTGGTTAGAATGTGTATTCGCCGCGATTTCCGAACCGGTAGACGGCATCACCCGCTAGCTCGGAAAACGCGTAAAAACAATGAACTAGAGCGGCCGGCGCCCGCATCATCATCCAAAGCCGGAACCGGCACATTACATCCAGTTGGAGCGCTCCAGCGGCGGCGGCGGTAGATGATCAGCGGCGCCGTTGGCCAAAGCCGCCTTGTACATCCAGTCGACATTGACATAATCACCAAGCGGATTGCGATCGGCATCGGCGCCGGTGATGCCCCCGTTGAAGAAGATATAGACCTCCGCACCTTCGGGATCGATGATCGGGGAATGCGCGATGCTGCCGATTTCGACATTCTGCTCGCCGGTGTTCACACGCTCCATCTCATAGCGATAGCCGCCCTTGAGCGCGAAGATATGCGCATCCCCGCAATGATAATGGAGATCGGTTTCGGTATTGGGGTCGATCTGGATGATGCAGCTCCACATGCCCGTGCGCCGATTGATCGACAGAAGTTTGAAGCGAAGCCCTTCGAGCGCCCAAGGCGTCCATGGCAATTCTTCTGTATGAACCACAACGCGGCCATTGGCTTCGCCAAAGCTGCGATAGTTACGATCAGACCTGATGGCCGTCCGACTATCCATGTTTCTCTCTCCTGTGCCGAACTGTGTGGGATTGTTATATACTCATCAGTATTTTCGCGCAAGTCAAGCTTTCAAACGCCGTCCCGCGCCGATTGGCGGCCTCGCCTGGGCGTCATTGGTCGGCATGTGGGCCTGGCAGAGCATAGGCCATAACATAGTCACCGGCCCCCGACGCAAGCGTAGCATTGCCGCCCGCCGCGACGACGACAAACTGCCGGCCGCTCGCCGGGCTGATATAGGTCATCGGCGTCGCGTGCCCGCCCACTGGCAGCGGCCGCCGCCAGATCATCCGTCCGTTAGCCGTTTCATACGCGCGAATCGCGCGCTCCTGAGTTGCGGCGATGAAGGCGAGTCCCGCGCGCGTCGTCAGAGATCCGCCCGCGTTCGGCACGCCCATCGCGAGGGGGAGATGGGACGCATGGTTGAACGGGCCGCTTCCGGCCGCGCTGCCCAGAGGTCGTTCCCAAATGATCTTGCGGGTATCGAGATCGACGACAGCGATCTTCCCGAACGGCGGTTCGGTGCAGGGAATGCCGAGCGGCGAGAGAAATGCTTTTGCATCGGCGGCAAACGGCGTGCCGATCTGCGCCACGGGCGCGCCGATATGCAGGCTTCCATCGGTGGACGCCTGGACCCCCTTCGCTTCGTCGCGTGGTACGAGTCGCGTATAGTTCGCGATGCGGTTCCAGTTCACCGTCATCAGCCGTCGCTCAGGGTCGATCGAAACGCCGCCCCAGCCGATGCCGCCCAGTTGACTGGGGTAGAGGATCGCGGGCCGCACGCCTGGCGGGGTCAGCGTCCCGTCGTCACGCGCCTGGCGATATCTGATCCGGCACCATAGTTGGTCGAGGGGCGTGGCGCCCCACATGCGCGCTTCGCTTAGCCGCGTGCGATCGAAGGCGGGCATCCCGACCGAAAAGGGCTGGGTCGGCGACACGAAGTCGCCCGCCGCGGCCCCCTGTGGCACGGGCAGTTCCCGAACCGGCGAGAGCAGGCGGCCGTCGCGCCGATCAAGCAAAAAGATTTCGCCGCGCTTTGTGGGCTGGATCAGCGCGGGAACGGTCCCTCCCCCTATCGGAAGATCGATCAGCGTCGGCTGGGACGCAACGTCATAGTCCCACAGATCATGATGCGTGGTCTGGAACGACCAGCGCACCGCGCCGGTCGCCATGTCGAGCGCAACGACCGAACTGGCGTATTTTTCCGATCCCTGGGACCGCGCGCCGCCCCAATAGTCCGGCGTTGCATTGCCGGTCGGGACATAGATGAGTCCAAGCGCCTCATCCCCGCTCATCGGCGCCCAACTGTTCGCCGTTCCGCGCGAATAGGTCTGCCCGGCAGGTGGCTCGCCATGGAAATCGGGCCGGTCCATGTCCCATGCCCAGGCGAACCGCCCGCTTGTCGCATCATAGGCGCGCACCACGCCGGACGGTTCGCCGACATGCTGCCCGTCCATGACCCATCCGCCCACGGCCACGCGTCCGCGCACGATGGTCGGCGCCGAGCTGATATAATAATAGCCCTTCAGAACCTGACCCATGCCATGTTTCAGATCGATGGTCCCATCCTGCCCGAAATCGCGACACAGGGCGCCGCTGCGACGATCGACCGCCATCATGCGCGCGTCGACCGTCGCGAATATGATCCGTTCGGCACAGTGTCCGGCGGCGGCCGGCACGCGGTAATAGGCAACGCCCCGGCAGGTTCCCGCAGGCGGGGCATCCACCTTCGGATCGAAGCGCCAGCGCTGTTTCCCCGTCTCCGCGTCGAGCGCGATGATGATGTTGTCGGGCGTGCAGAGGAACAGGCTGTCGTCGATCATGAGCGGCGTGGCCTGAAAGCCCATGCCCGACTTTTTCGATCCCGTGCGGAAGGTCCAGGCGATGTTCAGCCGGTCGATATTGCCGCTGTTGATCTGCGTCAGCGGCGAGAAGCGGCTGCCGCCCAGATCATTGCCATAATGTTCCCAATCCCCCTTGCCCTGCTGCGCGGCCCCTTGAAATTGCGCGGCCGGCGCCTGTACCGAGTCGGCCCGGACAAGCAGAAGGCCCGGAAGGACGACGACCGCCAGGAACAGCGGCAAGCCGATCTTCCACGACAGGCGCCGAAGCAGCGGCCAGAACAGCCAAAGGCCCAGGACGAGCGGCGCCAGCATCCGGGCCTGAAGCGCCCACGGGCTGAGGCCCCGCTCGAACAGGGTCCACAGCAATGTTGCGGCGAGCATCAGCCCATAGGACCACATCGCCCGGACATCGCCGCGCCAGCTCCAATAGGCGCTGAGGGCGACGGCGAGACCGGCCAGCAGATAATAAGGCGATCCGCCCAGCGCGATAAGCCATGCGCCCCCGGCGGCCAATATCGCCGCCACCAGCGCCAACAGGCACGCCAATGCATATCTGCCCGACGCTATGGCTGTCGCTTTCGTTCCCGCGCTCACTGTCTTCCTCTCCTGCCGGAACCGGCGCTTGTCGCGCCCTGTCTTCCTGCTTCTTCAACGCGCCGGTTCAGGTCAGCACATAGCCGCCGTCGATCACCAGATTGGCGCCCGTCATGTGCCGGGACGCGGGCGCGCAGCAGAACAGAACCGCCGCGGCGATGTCGTCGGGCACGCCAGCGGCTCCCAGCAGGATGCGATCGGAAATCATCTTTGCGATCCCCGGATCGGTATAGAGTCCCTCTGTTGCTGTTGTCCGGATCGGGCCGGGAGACACCGCTTTTACCAGGATCCCATGAGGAGCAAGTTCGACGCTGAGCGACTGGGTGAGCGAGACGACGGCCGCCTTCGACGCATTGTAGGCCGCCACCATCATGTCGGGGCGAGTCGATGCTGTCGACGCGATATTGACGATGTTGCCGGGGCGCCCGGCATCGACCATGGCCCTCGCGACGGCCTGGGTGAAGAAATAGGTGCCCGTCACGTTCCGGTCGATCGTCCATTGGAACATTTCCGGCGTCACATCCAGGAACGGCGTGAAGGGGTGCATGCCACCGGCATTATTGACAAGAATGTCGATCGCGCCGAAGCTGTCGAGCGCGGTCCGAACGGTATCGCCGATCTGGCCGAGATCCGTGACGTCGGCCAGCGCTGCGACCGCCTTGCCGCCATTGGCACGGATAGCGGCGGCCGTTTCCTCGGCCTTGTCGAGATGACGGTGCGACACGACGATATTGGCGCCGGCATCGGCCAGGCGCAGGGCGATGCCCCGGCCCATGCCCTGCCCCGCCGCGGTGACGATGGCGGTCTTGCCCGAAAGGTCGAATAGCTCGGCGATGGTCGGCCTGGTCATGTCATCCTCGCATTGGTCGTTGTTGCTGTTTCAGCTTCAGAGCGATTTCGAGGCAGGTGGAACGCAGTTCGGCGTAGCCAATCACCTGCCGGCTCGGAAATCGCGGCAAATAAAGTCTAGCTATGAGGGACGGCATATGGCGGCGCCGGCGTCGTCTGGTCCGGGGCGGTACGACGCTGGCGACCGCCGTTGCGCGCATAATCCGCGGCCAGCCTCTTGCGGTAGCGCACCGGATCCAGTTCGAGCGCGTAGCGCGGGCTGCCGGGGAACTGGCGGGCCTGCCACGCATAGTCCTCCTCGATCGCTTGCTTCATCCCTTCCGGATCCGGGAGCGCGATCGCGCCGCTCGCAACGGCGGCCACATATTCCGCCTGTTCGTCCATCATGCGGATGTTGCTGCCGCCCGTGACATCGAAATAGCCAACAAAATACAGTCCCGGATAATCGGGATGAACAATGCGATTATAGAGCATCATCTTTGGCCCCTGCATCGGCGAGGTCGCTTCGGACAGGAAAGGGAGATCCGTTTCATAGCCGGTGGCGGCGATGATCGCGTCAATCTGTTCCTCGCTCCCATCCACGAAATGCACGGATCGCCCGTCGATGCGGTCAATCGCCGGCTTGGCCATTATGCGCTCCCAAGCGATGTGCGAGATCAGGGTCGGATGGCTGATGGCATGGGTGCGCGTGCGCGGCGTGCGGAACCCCCAGCTTTCCATTGTGCCGTGAAAGATGCGCGTCATCATGGTGCGCAACCACAGGCGCGCGCGCCAGGGGAGGAAGGGAAGTTCGATCTTGCCAAGGACACGGGAATTGGGGACGCCGAACATCAGGCGGGGCATGATGAGCACCGGCGAACGCGCCGCCAGATAGGTCTTGTCCGTGACGGTGCAAATGTCCGATGCGATATCGACGCCACTATTGCCCGGCCCGATCACCAGCACGCGCTGCCCGGCATAGGGTTCGGGCACGCGATAGGCATGGGCGTGGATATAATCGCCCGTAAAATTGGCGATCTCAGGCGGATGGCGCGGAATGCTCTGATGCCCCGTCGCCACGACCACCCCGTCGAAACGGAAACTCTCGCCGTCGCGCAGGGTCAATCGGAAGCCGTCGCCCTCCGGTTCCACCGCCGTCACTTCGCTGCGGAAGCGCACATGTCGGTAGACGTCGAAACGGTCGGCATAGCTGCGCAGATAACGGGCCATTTCCTCATGGCCGGGATAGAGGGGAATATCGTCGCGAAAGGGAAAATCGACGAAGGACGTGACCTTCGCCTCCGAGTTGATGCGCAAGGAACGATAGGCCGGGCTGCGGCCGCTGTCGTTATTGTAAACCCACAGGCCGCCGACCGTGCTGCCAGCCTCAAAGATCGTGACGTCGAAGCCCGCGGCAAGCAAGTGGCGGGCCGTGCACAGCCCTCCCACACCCGCGCCGATAATGCCGAAATGCTTTCTTTGCATTTACATCCCCTCTACGGTCGCTCGCGCTTTCCGAGGCCGCGGCGTCCGTTGTATAACCAATAAGAATCTTATTATACTGATTGGTATTAATTGCCAAGCCGCTAATCGGGCCTGTCACGCCCTTGGCCCTCGTCGCTTATCACCTGCCACCTTCTTGCATGACGCGCCGGGCGCCTTCGACCGCCTTGCGAACGCGTTCGACGGCGGAGACACCGGCATTGGCAAGACCGAGCAACGGCGTCTCGATATCGAAATCCGTATGGAGCGGCAGCACCCGGATCATTTCGACCAGAGGAAAATCTCCGGTGCCGGGCACCTTGCGATCCAGAGCTTCCGCCAGATAGTCGGACTTGACGCCAAGCGGTCCGTCGCACAGCTGGCAATAGCCGATCATCGACGGATCCATCGCCGCAATATCGGCGGGACTTCCGCCCGACCGCGCCAGATGCAGCGCATCGACACCGATCCTGACATTGCCGTCGCCTGAAGCGCGGATATAGTCGGCCGCCCGTCCCGCCGTCGGGCAGGCCGGAGACAGGGGCATGAATTCAATCCCGACATCAAGGCCATATTCCGCGGCCATCGCGGCAAAGCGGGCCAGGCTGGCCGCGCCCCGATCCAGATCGGGATCGAACATATGCACGACCGCCCGCACCGCGCCCAGTTCGCCCCCGATCGCAAGACCCTCGCGATATTGTTCAAAGGGCGGGTCGATATCGAGGGGAAAAAATTCGATATTGCCGACCGCCAGGCCCCGCTCGGCAAGCTTCGCCTGGAAGGCAGGCAGCAGCGTCCGCGTCACCATCGGAAAGCCCAGATCAACGCCGCCATCCTCCGTCGGCAAGGCCGGCGCGTTGGTGAAGATGCAGACCCTGGCGCAGCCATTGTCCGCAGCCATATCGACGAGTTCAAGCGGGCCGATGTCAAGGGCCGTTACCTGATGCAGCGCAATATCCACGATCCTCACCTCATTATCTTGTCGCCGGGGTCATATGCCACGGCGCAGCCCGCGCCCCTGCGCGCTCGTCACGACACGATGCTGCGCCAGATGATCTGTTTCATCACTTCGATGCTGCCGCCGCCGATCCGGGTCAGCCGCGCATCGACGAACGCGCGCGCGATCGGATATTCGGTCATATAGCCCCAGCCACCGAATAATTGCAGACATTCGTCCATCACCCTGCCTTGCAGTTCGGTGGTGACCATCTTGGCGACGGCGGCATCGGCGGAACTCAATTCGCCATTGAGGTGCAGTTCGATGCACCTGTCGACGAAGACGCGCTGGGAGAGGGTCGCGGCATGCAGTTCAGCCAGCTTGAACTGCGTATTCTGGAAATCCGCCAGGGTCTGGCCGAACATCTTGCGGCTCTGCGCATAGTCGATCGTCCATTCGATGGCCGCCTCGGCGGCGGCCACCGCGCGGATCGCCTGCACCAGGCGTTCCTGCGCCAGTTCCGTCATCAATATGTAGAAGCCCTTGCCCTCCGCGCCGAGAAGGTTCGTGGCCGGCACCCGCACGTCGTTGAAGAACAGTTCGGCCGTGTCCTGCGCCTTCGATCCGATCTTCTCCAGCGGCTTTCCGCGCGACAGCCCCGCGCGATCGGCTTCGACCAGGATCAGGCTGACGCCCCTGGCCCCGACCGACGGATCGGTCTTGCACGCCAGCACGATGACATCCGCGGTGATGCCGTTGGTGATGAAGACCTTCTGGCCGTTGATGACATAGTCGTCGCCGTCGCGGATCGCCTGGGTCTTGATATTTTGCAGGTCGCTGCCGCCGGACGGCTCGCTCATCGCCACGGCGACGATCGCCTCGCCCCCCACCATCCTGGGCAGCCAGCGCCGCTTCTGCTCTTCCGTCCCGTGATTGACGAAATAGGGCGAGATGATTTCAGAGTGCAGGTAGAAGGTCGGCGCCGTCGCCCCGGCCCGCGCCATCTCCTCGATCACGATCGCGCCATAGCGGAAGTCGCCGCCCGCGCCGCCATAGGCTTCCGGCACGGAACAGCACAGCAGGCCGGCGGTGCCCGCCTTCGCCCAGGCGTCGCGCGGGACGACACCGGCATGTTCCCAGTCGCGGTAGACCGGCATGATTTCGCTGGCGATATAACGGCGGACCGAATCGCGGAACATCTCGTGATCGCTGTCGAACAAACTACGCGGGATCATTGCACTCTCTCAATCGGTTCACCGGGCGGTCGCCATTCGGGCAACCGTCCTGGCCATCATGCCTTTTCCAGGATCAGCCCGCTGGACGGGACGCCGGTGCCGCCGGTCACGATGACCGCCCTGGCGTCCGCCACCTGGTTGACGGCGGTTCCGCGAACCTGCCGCACCGCTTCGGCCACGCCGTTCATGCCGTGCAGATAGGCTTCGCCCAGCTGCCCGCCATGGGTGTTGATCGGCAGTCTCCCGCCAATCTCCAGCGCGCCGTCCTTCACGAAATCCTTTGCCTCGCCCACGCCGCAAAAGCCCAGCTCCTCCAGCTGTGACAGGACGAAGGGGGTGAAGTGGTCGTAGAGGATGGCGACGTCGATGTCCGACGGCTTGAAGCCGGAATTGCGCCAGAGCTGGTCCCCGACCAGCCGCGATTCGGGCAGGCCGGTCATGTCGTCGCGGTAGAAGCTGGTCATCATCTGCTGGCCGCGCGGCGATCCCTGCGCCACGGCAGCGATGATCGCCGGATCCTGCCGCAGATCTCGCGCGCGCTCGACCGTGGTGACGATCAGCGCCTGCGCGCCGTCGGTTTCCTGGCAGCAGTCGAGCAGGCGCAACGGTTCGGAAATCCAGCGCGCCTTCTGATGATCCTCCAGCGTGATCGGTCGACCGTAGAAATGGGCGGCCGGGTTGGTCGCGGCATGCTTGCGGCAGGCGACGGCGACATGGCCGAACGCTTCGGTGGTCGCGCCGAAGCGGTGCAGATAGCGCTGCGCGAACATCGCGACCCAGCTGGCCGGTGTGCGCAGGCCATAAGGTGACACCCAGCTGTAGCGCGTCGCCTCCGCGGTGCTGGCGCTGACATCGCTCAGCACGCCCGATCCGAAGCGCAGTCCCGATCGTTCATTGAATGCGCGATAGCATATCACGACATCGGCCGCGCCGCTGGTGACGGCCATCGCCGCCTGATGCACCATGGCAGCTGGCGCGCCGCCGCCATAATGCACGCGACTGAACAGCGTCAGGTCACCCGCGCCAATCGCCTGAGCCACCATCACTTCGGGATTGGTGTCCATCATGTAGGTGGTAAGGCCATCGACATCGGTGGCTTTGAGGCCCGCATCGTTCAACGCGTGCTGGATCGCCTCGGTCGCCAGTCGCAGTTCGCTGCGGCCGGAATTCTTTGAAAACTCCGTCGCTCCGATCCCCACGATCGCCGCGCGGCGCGACATGTTGTCGACATGGGAACGGCTCATTGGGTGCCTCCTGCGGGAAGGAATATCACGACGGTCCCCGACACATGGTCGCCAAGACTGTTCTTGCCGACCACGGCGACGTCCAGTTCGACACCGTCCTCGCTCTCGCGCCGCGCGGCGACCTCGCCCGACATCACCATCGTGTCGCCCGGATAGTTGGATGCGCCCAGCTTGATCGCGTTCCTGCGCACGACCGCGCGCGGCCCGGCCCAGTCCGTCACGAACCGCGCCACCAGCCCCTGGCTCGTCAGGATGTTCATGAACACGTCCTGCGATCCGCGCGCCCGCGCCACGTCAGGATCATGATGCACGATCTGGAAATCGCGCGACGCGATCGCCGTCGCGACGATGAAGCTGCGGTCGAGGGGAAGCGACAGTTCGGGAAGGGAATCGCCCACGCGGGCGGCGACAGCTGCCAGGCCGTTAGTCATGAGGCTTCCTTTCGCGGAAGATGGGAAGGACAAGATCATCGGGGCAGTGCAGGAAATCCACTTCCAGCGGCATGCCGATCCGTATGTCCGCAAGGCCGGTCCCGTGAAGTTCGCTCACGACACGCGGCCCCTCCTCCAGCTCGACCAGAATGACCGGATAGGGCGGCTTGAAGGGCGCGACCACCGGCGCATGGACGATCGTGTAGGTGAATAGCGTACCACGCCCCGACATTTCGCGCGGGCTTAGGTCCAGCGATCCGCACATATAACAGGCCGTCGTCGGCGGATGCTGCAAGTGATTGCAGGCGTCGCATCCCTGAATCGCCAGCTTGTGCTGCCTGGCCATGTCGAAAAAGAAGGCGATGTCCTGAGTCAGGTTGGGCTGGGGACGGGGCACGACGGGCTCGGCCGCTTCCTTGACCGGCGGCTTGAACTTCAGCACGCGATGCAGCTGCCGGCCGACCTCCACGCCGTCCTGATTGGTGAAGCGGATGATGGAGGTGATGAAGAAGCCCTGCCCCAATCCGGTTTTCTTCTCGCCGGAAATGGCCTCGATCGTCTTCACCGACCGCAGCGTGTCGCCAACGCGGATCGGCACGAAATAATCCTGCTCGCTATTGGTCGCGACGATCGCGCTATAGCCCTGGGCGTCGAGCAGGGCGTAAAGCTCGTTAATGGCATCCGGCGCACTTTCGTCGCCATAATCCGGCATCGTCCATGCCTGCATCATGGCGGATGGCGCGACTATTCCACCCTGCCCCGCGGCGCGCGCGGACGCATCGTCGAGATAGGCGGGATTATGGTCTTCGAGCACCACGCACCAGTGACGGATCATGGCCGGGTTTACGGCATCCTTCGCGACCTTCTCATGACCGCTTCTCCCGATAAACGCTTCCAGTTGATCGGCGAGCACGTGCTTCGATACGTCCCCTGTTTCAGGCATTCCTCACCTTTTTCTCTCGCTTTCGCAGGCCATACCATATGGTATATTTTTATATCTGCAAATCTATTTTTATTCCTACGGGGATATTTTTGTCGGGAGCCGCACGCCCTCTTTCGTTGACAAGGCCCCGCAATGGTCAATATACTGTCTGGTATAAATTAAAACTGCTAAGTTAGGCCTGGCCACATCGGCCAAGGGGAGTGAATATGACGGCATCGCGTTTCCCAGACTATATCCGGCGGCAGGCCAATGCTCCCAGCGCGCTGGAAGGGTTGCGGGTGATCGATTTCACGCAGATGCTGGCCGGCCCCTACAGCACGCAGGAATTGGCGGATTTAGGGGCCGACGTCATCAAGGTCGAGGTTCCGGGCAAAGGCGATGACAGTCGCCACTATACGACCACCGCCCTGGCCGGAGAATGTGCCTTCTATCTCAGCACCAACCGGAACAAGCGAAGCTTCACCCTTGATCTGAAAACCGGGGCCGGACGCAAATTGGCGCTCGATCTGATTGCGGGCGCGGACATTGTCGTTGAAAATTTCTCCAACGGCGTGATGGAGCGGCTCGGACTTGACTATGACACCGTCTCGCGCATCAACCCGCAGCTGATCTATTGCTCGATCTCCGGCTACGGTCGCGACGATGCGGCGCCCGTGGCCAGGCGAGGCTATGACGCGATGTTCCAGGCATGCAGCGGATTTATGTCCATGACAGGCGACGCCGACCGTTTGCCGATGCGCACGACGGTTCCGATCATCGACACGGTCACCGCCATGACCGCAACCAGCGCCATCCTGGCCGCCGTGATCGCGCGCTATCGCCTGGGCAAAGGGCAATTTATCGAAGTCGCCCTGCTGGACGTCGCCATGTCGTGCCTCACCATGTATGGCATGGCGCATCTGGTGAGCGGCAAGGATATGCAGCGCAACGGCAATCGCGCGCCGCAGACCGCGCCCAGCGATGTCTATCAGACACAGACGGGACCGTTGTTCCTGACCTGCGGCAACCAGAATCTGTTTCGGCGCCTGTGTGTCGAAGGGTTCGAGCGTGACGACCTTGTCACCGACCCGGACTTCGCCACGAACTCGGACCGTGTCCACAATGTCGCCCGGCTTACGGAAATCCTGTCCGATATCTTCGCGTCCAACACACGTGAATATTGGATCGATCGGCTTTCCGGCGCAGGCGTCCCGGTCGCTCCTGTGGCCACGATCAGAGAAGCCGTAATGTCAGCGGATGTGACGGCGCGCAACATCATCACCGAAATCCCGCACCCTAAAGCCGGGGCAGTGCCCAATATCCGTTCGCCCTATCGCATGAGCCTGACGCCGTGCATGGATGCGGTGGCAGCGCCACTGCTGGGACAGCATAATCAGGAGATATTGCAGGATATTCTGCATCTCGATTCCGACGCTATCGAGACTTTTGCCCGGCAAGGCGCTTTTGGCCCGGAACCGGCCCCGGAACCGACCGTCGCGGAGGAATGAGCCGATCCCGGAGACGATAAGGGCGAGCATCCCGTGCCCGCTCTTTTATCACCGTCCTGACCGATCGGACTGATGCGGTCGACCTCACCGCCGATATGCGGCGTCCCCGGTCAAACGGTGTCCAGCCGCCCCGTCATGCGCTCTCATCCTCATCGGAGATCGCCGGCGCTGCCGACGATCCTTCTCGATGCCACGCACTCCGTCTTGAAGGAGGCGGCGCACCATTGATCCAGGCGGGGAACAGGGCCTGCAAATCGCCGCAATCACCATAGCGAACAAGCTGGCGCTCTGAAATCCTGGGATCCTCAAGCGCTGCTTTCAGATCTTTCACAGGCGAGAAGCAGCAATCGATACCGTCGAATGTCGCAACCGCTTCTTCCAATGTCAGGGAACCGAAATAAGCCGCTAGATCTCCACGCAGCGCGATTTGCGGTTCCGGCTCGAACCGCCTCGCGATCCACTCGTCCTTGCCAGCCGCCCGGCAGAAGCTTTCCCAGAATTTGGGCTCCACAGCGCCAACCACGACATGTTCACCGTCGCAAGTCGCATAAATATTATAGAAGGCTGCTCCCCCATTAAGATAATAGGAACCGCGGGCAGGCACGGTGCGGTTTGCGCCATAATCGGCAACCTGCATCAACTGCATCGGCATGGCCACATCAGCAAGAGCGAGATCGATATGGCATCCACGCCGTTCCCGATTTCGCCAGTTGAGAGCACCCAAAATGGCCATGCCCGCGAAAAGCGCGCCAGCGAAATCGGAAACCGGCGGGTCCAAAAACACCGGCTCCTCACGACCGTTGCGATGCAACAAGCCCGCCAGGGCAAGATAGTTTGCGTCATGTCCGGCCGCCTGCACGCTACGCGTTCCAGCACCATAGCCGCTAAGCGAGCACAGGATAATGGAAGGGTTTACGGCTTCAAGCACCTCATAGTCGACGCCCAGACGCTTCAGAACGCCAGGCCGAAACCCTTCGACTACGATGTCTGCTTCCTCGACCATTTGGAGAAAGGCAGCCCTGCCCTGTTCCTCTTTCAGATTTATGCGCTGGATCGCCTTCCCCGCGTTGAGCGCATGATAGAAGACCGGTTGCCCAGCCCTGTCCCTGGGACCAAGGTGCCGCATCTCGTCGCCCGCGGGAGGCTCGATCTTGATGACGTTCGCTCCCATGTCGGTAAGCAGGAGCGTCGCCATCGGCCCTGGGATATATTGCGAAAGATCGAGTATTTTCACGCCCAGAAGAAAATTTGAGAGATCAGACATATTGCCCCTGTTCCCCGCACGATACAGCCGTGATCATAGCACTGCGACCGGAACGATAGGGCTTCCCGTTCCACCCCGGACAGGCAGCGGCGCCGTCGAAAAAAGGAAATCGCCACGCCCATGCTGAGCCAATTGTGCCAGCACCAACCCTTCCATCAGGGGTATGCCGAAATCCCGGATCAGCAGTTGATGGACAGGAAATATCGTGCCGGGAACAAAAGGCAGAACCTCCACCGCGAAATTATCTGCGCCAATCACGGCCGCCCCGTTCACAGCCAGATATTCGGCCGCCTCCAGATCAATTCCCGGTTCCCGATTATAATCAGGTTTGTCGCCGTTTCGCTGTCGCTCCAGCCATCCGGTGCGAAGAAGAACGGCGTCGCCGGCCTTCACATCCGTGCCGGCATGATCCAGCGCCGCCTTGACGCGATCAAGACCGATACTGTCGCCGTCAGCAAGCGGCTGGCCCTCAAGGTGGACAAAATCCAGGAGGATGCCCCGCGTAAAGATCGGCGAAATCTTGTCCACACCGCATCGGGACGCGCCGCGCGTGCTGCGTATCTCGTTGGCGGGAAAGCCGTTATAGAGCTCGTCGCCGTACCAGC
The DNA here is from genome assembly GCA_900100475.1 of Sphingobium faniae. Classification (GTDB taxonomy): domain Bacteria; phylum Pseudomonadota; class Alphaproteobacteria; order Sphingomonadales; family Sphingomonadaceae; genus Sphingobium; species Sphingobium faniae. The sequence continues at coordinate 30,371 of FMTU01000001.1, forward strand.
AGTGGCAAAGCGCATCGATGTGGGTGCCGACATGCAAGGGCATGACGACACTATCCTCGGAAAATTTGAACCCGCCCGGCGCTCGCGCGCCTGCGGCATAATCGCCGCCATCGCGATCCATGAAATGCATCAGACCCGGACGATGCTCAGGCATCATCATGCCGGGAAACAGCGGTTGAGCCAGGCTTATGACCACCCCTTCGCGGACGAGCGCGGCGGCGGCGCGGACCTGTTCGGGCTGGATATGGTTGAGCGCGCCGCGTTCATCCTCCTCGCCCCACTTTCCCCAGGCGACAGTCATGACACGCTCCGCAGGCGTTGCGCCATCAGGTCCTTGGCATTCTCCTTCATCTGCTTGCGATGCAGCTTTCCGGTGACCGTCAACGGCAGATCGTCACAAAATTCTATCCAGTCGGGTATCTTGTATTTTGATATCTGTGCTCGCAGAAACACATAGATTTCGTCCACGCTGGCGCCGTCGCCGGTCGGCACGACATAGGCGAAGATCAGCTCGCCGCGTCGGTCATCCGTCACACCGACCACCGCAACCTGTGCGACAGAGCCATGGCGCGCCATCGCCGCCTCGACCTCAGCGGGCGACACGTTGATGCCCGCCCGCTTGATCATCTCGGTGCTCCTGCCAGAGAATATCAGCCCGCCCGCTTCGTTGAGGTGCCCGATGTCACCGGTACGATAATAGCCGTCCTCGGTGAAAATATCGCCATTCAGCGCCGCGCTTTTGCCTGAATAGCCTGGCGTCACATAGCCGCCGATCTCGATCAGCCCCAACTGGTCGGACGGAATGATCTCGCCGGTCGCCTCGTCGCGAATGCGGATCAGTTGTCCGGGCAGCATCGTCCCCTGTGATCGCGCTCGCTGTTCCTGCGGCCATTCATGCCAGGTCACCGCACAATTGCCGTAGGTTTCCGTCAGCCCGTAGACGTTGCACAGATGGGGAATGCCCAGGCCGTCGGCGGCGAGCAGAAACTCCTCCTCGTTGCCGATCGTCACGCCCGTCCTCACGCTGGCGGTGCGCGCGGGCGTGAAGGCGGGGTGGCGTACCAGGGCGCCGGTCATCGCCGGCAATGTATAGATCGACGTGCAGCTGTGCCGCTCTATCATGTCGAGCGCAAGGCCGGCGTCGAACTTCTCCAACAGCACCAGGGTCGCGCCATGCGTCATGGTCGCCTGCAGGGCATTGGCGCCGCCATAGGCCCAGAAGAGCGGCGCGGACAGCAGGATGCGGTCGGTTCCCGACAGGCCCTGCCGTTCGCCGATGTTGAAGCCATTTTCGATCAGGCCAAAATGCGCCAGCCTGACGGCCTTGGGCACGCTCGTCGATCCCGACGTGTAGAGGATGAGCGCATCGTCGCCCGCGCTGGACCCCGCGCCGGGCGGCAAAATTTCAACAGGCCCTTCCGCGGGAAAATCCTCATAGCGATCGAACATATCCGTGCCCGGTGCATCAAGTGCCACGACGCGAAGCCCCTCGCCTTGAAGCCGCTGCAAATCCGCCATGAAATCGCGATCGCCAAAGGCGGTCGCGGCGAACAATATCTTGAGGTCCGCATCCTCGACGAGGGCCTCCAGCTCAGCCGACGTGGACCATGTGCTGAACGGCACGACGACAGCCCCGACCGTCACGGCGCCGAAGAATATTTCGAGCCATTCTATGCGGTTGGACACCAATATTCCGACCCGGTCGCCGCGCACTATCCCGTCGTTGCGGAGCCGGGCCGCAACCCGGCTCGCCCGCTCATGCAATTGGCCATAGGTGACGGAATTGGTCGGCGTGATCACCGCCAGCCGATCAGCATGCAGGAATGCCTGCTCCTTCAGCAAGCTGTCCAAGGTTCGGCTCATTGGGGGCTGGTGGATTTGGCGCACGATCTTCTTGTTCCATTATGCCCCCTCATGATTGAAAAGGCTATACCAATAAGTATATATTAATTCCAATGAGTAGGAAAGCGATGATTTTCGGCGTGACGCTGCAAATCGGGAACTTTCCTGCCCTGCCCCGGCGATCAGGCGTCGACCAGCTTCCGCCCCAGCAGCGCGGTCTCCACGGCTATGGAATCAAGATTTTCGATTTTCTCGACGATCCGCCCATCCTTCACGCGAAACACGAACACATAATTCTGGTCGTAGATTCCGTGGACAGCTTCGGCCGTGCTGGTGAGCAGCACCGCGGCCCGATCCCCATCGACGATCGTGTCGCCGACCGTGAAGGCCGGAAGGGTCTTGAAATAGTTGCTGATGATGGCGCCCAGGGCGGTCTGAATATTTTCCAGTCCTTTATATGACCCTGAGATTTTAGTCTTGCCGGTGATGGTATAAACGGCATCGGGCGCGAACAGATCAAACGCCTCGGTGAAGCGCCCGGCGCACAGATTGTCCATATATGCCGTAACGACTGTGCGGGTATCGGTCATGATGCTCTCCTTGATTTTCAGATTTCGTTCACCAGGTCAGCGACACATCGCTAACGCCCGCGACGATGCCGCCAGCGTAACGGACCGGCTGTCCGGGAGCGAGGCGGAAGGCGGGAATCCGATCAAACCACTGGTCCAGCGTCGCGCGCAATTCCAGGCGCGCCAAGTGGGAGCCGGGGCATGTATGGTTGCCGCTGCCAAAGACGGAATGGCGCGCCGCCTTCCTCTCCAGATCGACGCGCAAGGGGTCGGGGTTCACCTGCGGATCGAGGCCGTGAAGCGCGGTCGGCACCATCACCATCTCACCGGCCTTCAGGTCCACGCCGTCGAAACTATAATCCTCGACAACCATGCGCCCGGTGGTGGCGATGCTGAAGCGGCGGAACAATTCGTTGATGAAGAGCGGGATGCGCGACCGATCCTGGGCGAGCTCGCGCTGATGCTCTTCATGCGTGCCCAGGAAAAGCATCATGAAGCTCAGCATGTTAACCACCGTGTCCAGGCCTCCGATCAGCACCTGCGTACACATCTCCATGGCCTTTTCATTATCGAGTATCTCGCCATTGACCTGCCCGTTCACGATCTTGCTCAGCAGATCCTCGCCGTCCCCGCCCCGGCGCGCCTCGATCACCGGCTCCAGATAGGCGTTGATGCCGCGTAGCGCATCCTCATAGCTCATGGTGCCATCCGGCCGCGTTGTCTGGTCCGCGAAGGCTTTCAGCGTCGGCGCATCGGCCACAGGCAGATCGACGATGGTCATGAAGATTCGGATCGGGAACAGTTCGGCATATTGACGGGTGAAATTGCAGCCGCCGTCCGCCAGAAATTCATCGATCAGCGCGCCGGAAAGCGATGGCAACATGGCATCGACGCGTGCCAGCGCCTTGGGGCCAAGTCCACTGTTGACGATCGTGCGGAAAGGGCGGTGCCGTGGAGGATCAAGCGTGGTCGGGGCGAGATCATGCGCCTCTCCAGCCGCTCGCGGCACAAACAGAACCCGACTGGAAAAATGCTCATAGTCCGACAGGATCGTGGTGATCGTACCGGCGCGGGCCGCAAACCAGTGGCCATCGTTGCGCGGCGTCCAGAGCAGCCCCTTGTCAGTCGCCGCATGCACTCGCGACCAGGCTTCATGATAGTCGCGCCCCTCCGGCGAAGGCGCGTAAATGTCTATATCATAGACGCGATCCGCGGGCACGTTGGTGGGACGGACTGTTTCCGCGATCATGACCGACGCCTTGCGCGGCCGACCCGGCCGGGCACCCGCCCGATATATGTTTCGTCCGTCATAGCGTCTCCGACCTCCATGTCATTCCGAACAGTATCTTATGTATCTGATAATTCATCATTATACCAGTTGGTATATTTCCATACGCGACGCGCGCTTGCCGACGAACCGCCTATGGTGGAGCGGCGCGGCCTTTTGCTTATCGCACAGCTGCCGGGCAAAGCTTCATCATGCCGTGGGCCAGGTCAGATATAGCGCGTCCAGGCTACAGGTGACGCCGGTATGCCCGACCGGCTTCGTCCCGGCTTTCAGGCTGAACTCAGGAATGCGGCGCAGCCATTCATCGAGAAAGATCATGACCTCCCTCCGAGCCAGCGTCGCACCGGGGCAAGTATGGGGTCCGGCGCCGAAGATGAGATGACGCCCTGCCCCACCGCGACTGAAATCGACCGCCAGCGGATCGTCAACCCGGCGTTCGTCTAGGCCGTAGAGCATATTGATCGGCAGCACCGTGTCGTTCTCAAGGAACTGCACACCGTTGAAGATTATATCCTGCTTCACAATCCTGGCGGAGTTGACGATGCCGAAACGGCGAAACAGCTCCTCCATGGCCGACTTCATAAACATCTCGTCGTCGAGACGATCGACCAGTTGCCTGCGATGTACGGGACTGACCGCCAGGAAATGCGCGATATGCGAGAGCACGGCGGCTATGGTGTCCAGCCCGCCGAGCAGCACCAGCGTCATATAGGCGTTGGCTTCCTCCACGCTGATGCGTTCGCCGCCGACCTTGCAGTTGACGACGATGCTGGCGAGGTCCTCGCCCGGATTTTCGCGCCGCGCCCGCACCACTTCGGAAATTTGCTGATAAATCAGCATCTGCGCTTCATGCCGCGCTTCCCTGGTCCCGCCTTTGATGAAGGCTTCCACCGGCGGCAGAAAGCTGTGCAGTTGCTCATGCGGCAAATCGACCAGATCCAGGAAGATGTGCATCGGCATGACATTGGCGAATTCCGCCACAAACTCGCATTGTCCCTTTGCGATCACCCTGTCGACCAGATCGCGCGCCAGTTGCCGGACGCGCGGCTCCATCTGGGCGACCACCTGCGTCATCAGCGCGCGCGTCAACGGCTTGCGCAGATCGGCATGACGGCTTCCGTCGCTTTCGGTCGGCAGCGTCTGCGGCGTATTGTCGTCGCGCGGCAGGAACACGCGCTCGCTGGAAAAGCGCGCTGGATCACGCAGCATCGCGTCAACATCCTCGGCCCGCGTGGCGACCCAGTGCCCGCCATTATGCGGCGTCCAGAATATGTCGGGAGAATTTCGCTGCACGGAAAGGAATGCCGCTTGCGGGTCGTCGTTCGCGCCCAGTACATTATACAGGTCGAAATCGACAACTAGCGTCTCCGGCACATGCTTGGGTCGTTCCCAGCCATGGCGGTCGGTCGTGGTCATCATTGTCCTTTCTCCTCCCTGTTGGTCAGCCTGCCGCCCAGGGCAACGCACAATATCGTGCCGCGGCGGTGAAGGACTGCGTCGCGGCCTCCTGCAACGGCACCGGATCCGTGCCGGCAAAAGGCATGCGAGGCTGTCCGATCATTGTCACACTCCCCGGACGGAGGACCGGCGCGCACCGCGCGCCGGTCCCACGCCATCAACGGAAATTGAACGAGAAGGTGGCGCCGTAGGTGACCGGCTTGGCGGCATACCGGGCGATCACGTCCTGGGTCACGAACTGGTTGGTCCAATAATAGGTGTTCGTGACGTTCTGGCCCCACACCATGAAGGACCAGCGATCGTCCAGCGAGCGGATGCCCGCGCGCAGATCGAGCGTCGCGAACTTCTTGATGAAGGAGCTCGGCGGAGCCACCGCGTCAGTCTTCAGCTTGAACGTTCCGTTGGTGCTGCTGTTATACTGGAAATGCGCTCCGACGCTGCCGCCCAGGCTCCCGTTCAGCGGGAACTGATAGTCTATGTCGCCGCCAAGATTCCATTTCGGCGAAAAGGGCAGTTCCGACCCGCGGAAATCGCCGGCCTGCCGGGCGTTGTTGATGCCGGAGAATTTGGTGATCTTCGAGTCGATCCACGTCGCGGCGCCCTTGAGCGTCAGACCTTCGGCCGGCCGGGCGGTCACCTCGACTTCCGCGCCGTTGATCCGCGACTTGGGAACATTGAGCAGGCGTTCGAGCTGGTTGAAGACGGGATCGATCACCAGACCGCGAACCTGCTTGTTCTTGTAAAGATAGTGGAACAGCGAGGCGTTGAACTGCACCCTGCGGTCGAGCAACGACAGCTTGGCGCCCAGTTCGTAGGCCATCACCGATTCCTGCTTCACCGGCGAATATTGATCGGTCGCCGAAGCCGGCACGGTTGGGAAGCTGCCTGATTTATAGCCCTTCGTCACAAGAGCATAGAGCAGCGTGTCGGAGTTAGGCTGATAATTCGCACCGAGGCGCCAGGAGAAATTCTTCTCGCTCTGCTTGTCCTCGAACGGCGTCATGATCAACTGATTGGCGGGCAGTCCCGTGGCGTCCGCCAGCGATGGCGAACGCAGGACGAGGCACGAAACGAACGTGTCCAGCGGCGGAGAGGCCGCGCCGCCCAGAACAAGATTGAGGACAGTGTAAGTGGCGGTCATGCCCAGGTCGCCATCGCCGCGATTGCAGGCCGTGAAATCATTCTTGTGCCAGGCGTAGCGAGCGCCGCCCAACAGGGTGATCTGATCCATCACCTTATATTCGACGTTGCCGAAAATGGCATAGTCCTTCACGTCCTGCGTAATGGTCGTGGTCGACCGCGCGATCCACGGATCGGGAGCCTCCAAAATGGCCGTATTCGTCGCATCCTTGGTGAAGACGGAGTCCGCACTGACGACTTTGTTGGATGCGTAATTGGCGCCGACCAGCCAGTTCAGCCGCGGCGTATCACCAGCCAGACGCAATTCCTGCGCAAAGCTTTTCACACGGCCATGCGCTTCGGACTCGGCATCGATCAGCATCAACCCGTCGCGGTCGATCCCGTAATTCTGCTTGAATTTCGACCCAGAGGTCAGCGAGGTCAACGTGATCTCATCGGTGACCTTATAGTCCAGGCGCAGAGACGCCTGATAAAAAGTGTTGTCGAGGTGGAGACGCTGCGTCTGGAGCGGATCGTCGCCAAGTTCCGGGTTCCAGTCAGCTGCCCTGGCATTTTGGGGTGCTCGCGGAATCGCAAGCAACTGGTCTATGCGACGCTGCGTTTCGACAGGATCGCAGAAGCACGGAACACTCGGTGTCTGGAGCAGCAGGCCCTGGAACTGGCCGGCTTGCGTATCCGATTTGTCACGAAAACCGTTGAACGAAAACAGCATGGTCAGGCGGTCGGTCGGTTCCCATTCAGCCTGGAACCGGCCACGAATGACGTCCTGATCCCCCAGGCTGTCCTTCCGCGTATAATTTTTCTGCCAGGCGCCCCCCTGCGAGGTTCCGATCGCGGCACGGACAGCCAGAGTATCGGTGACCGGACCGCTGATATAACCGCTGGCCTCCCACAAGTCGAACCTAGAATAGCTGGAGGTAAACCCGGCCTCAAGTTCCTTCGTCGGTTTCGCGGCGATATAGTTGATCGCGCCGCCCGTGGAATTTGACCCGAACAAAATGCCCTGTGGACCTTTCAGCACCTCGACCCGTTCCAGATCGAGCGTTGCGCCGGTCGTCATCTGGCTGAAGGGCAACCCTACCTGGTCCACATAGACGCTGACCGTGGGACTTGAGCCAAGCGTATAGTCGTTGAAACCAATGCCGCGGATGGTGAACAGCGCCGTCCCGTCCTGGCTCTTGGTAAACACCAGGCCGGGCGATATTTTGGCGAGATCGCCAGTGTCGCGCACACCCAGACTGACCAGTTGATCGCCGGTGGCGGCGTTGATGGTCAGGCCGACATCATTCAGTGACTGGGCGCGCTTTTGGGCGGTGACGATAATATCGGCCACCCCCACACTCTCCTGCGCACTTTGCGCCATTGCGGACGCGCTCATCAAACCGGACGCCATGGCGCATGCAGAAGCCGCCCGCCGGAGGAACCCACCTTTCATTCCGTCTCTCCCATTTTGGAATCATTTTATCGGCATGCATTCGCACGCGAACATCTTCATACCCATGAGTTCTTATTTAATCTAGAGAGTTTTTTACCCCTGAGCGCCCATCGGCCATCAATCCTGCATCTCGTTGCAGTTCGCTGCCGCTTTCGCTAACCAAGGGATTGATTTGGCATAAAAAAATCTGTCCGCACCGTATCAGGCGTTCCGCGCAATATGGCAGTTTAAGTCATTATGGCACGAATGGCTCATGCCGAAATGAGAGCCGGGTAGACACCGCTCACATTAGGCGCTAGTTGCGGTAGAAATATCTACTGGTGAGTTTATAAATATGCCCGCATCTGCAACGCAAGCCCTAGGCCTTCGAGACGAGGTCGCCGCTCTCAAGCGCGCGCGCACGGTGGCTGCGGCGGTCGATCTTTTCTACGAAAATGGCTATGAGAATACGACGCTCGAAACGATCGGACAGAGCCTGGGCGTTACCAAGCCATTCATCTATGCGCATTTCCGTTCCAAGGTGGAATTGCTGGCAGACATCTGCTCCCGCGGCATCGCCACCTCGCAGGAAGCGATGGATAGCGTTCTCACACTGGATCTTACGCCGACAGAAAAGCTTATTCTGTTGAGTGAGAGATTCATTGCCGGGGTTCTTGAAAATCGCAAACATATCGCGATCTTCTCTCGCGAAGAAAAAAATCTCATGCCGGCGGATTTCGATCGGATAAATGGCATGCGGCGCGATTTCGATCGCAAACTTACCGGATTATTACGAGCGGGGATCGATGCCGGCGAGTTCGGCATAGACGATCCGCACGTTGCGGCCTTGTCTATTGGCGGCATGGTCAGCTGGGCTTACGTCTGGTATCGCGCAACCGGCCGCCTGGCGCCTGACAAGCTGGTCGCCGAAATGAAGGAATTGATCCTGAACATGGTGCGGGTGAAGCGCTGATATGCTCACGGCCTTTCTGCGCTCGGCAAGATCGGCTCGAATGGCATCCGCATCCTAGTTCTTGCCGGCCAGCAGGGCGCCTTATGGTCTTTCCATGCAACGAAATCCGTCGAGTTGCGCAGCAGATGGACTATCTCGCTTCACGGACCCGCTTTGCCAAAAAATACCGCAGAGCGTTGCGCTCTGCGGCAGGCAATAATCTGCGGGGAGGAGCAGATTAGCGGAAAGCGAATTTCAATGTGGCGCCATAGGTTGCCGGCTTTGCAGCATAGCGAACCACGACGTCTTGCGTGACAAACTGGTTGGTCCAGTAATATTCGTTGAAGACGTTGCGTCCCCAGATCGAAAAGGTCCAGCGATCATCTATCGCCTTGATACCTGCGCGCAGGTCCACAGTTGTGAACGAACTGATTACCGACGACGGCGCCGCGCCAAGTGTCGAATTGGTGCTGCTGTTATAAAGCAGGTTGCCCCCTACAAAGGCGCCCAATTGATCGCTGATGTCCCAACCATAATCTATGTCCGCGACAACATGCCATTTCGGCGAGAATGGCAGGGCCGATCCACTGTAATCGCCAGACACGCGTTCATTGTTAATGCCAGTGAATTTCAATACCTTTGAATCGACATAGGTGATCGCGCCGCGAAGCGTAAGGCCGTTGGTCGGGCGCGCGGTGATTTCAACCTCGGCCCCGTTGATCCTGGATTTCGGAACATTGACCAGTTTTTCGAGTTGATTGAACACAGGATCGATGACGAGGCCGCGGATCTGCTTATCCTTATAGATGTAATGAAACGCAGCGATATTGAACTGTAGCGCTCGATCGAGCGCCGTAATCTTGGCGCCCACTTCATAAGCCGTCACCGACTCCTGCTTGACCGGAGTCAATTGGGCGGTCGTTGATGCCGGCAAGGTAGGAAAGCTGCCCGACTTGTAACCGCGCGAGGCCAAAGCGTAGAGCAGCACATCGCGCGACGGCTTATAGTTCACGCCAAGCCGCCAGGAGAAATTATCCTCCTTCATGCTGTCCAGATAGGGCGTTCGCGTATTGTCGAAAGTCGTCGCGTCCATGGAGAGGCAGGATGTCGGCGTCAGCGGCGCGCCCGGCGTTCCGGAGATCGCGTCGGAAAGCACGCCGAACGTCGTGCGCATGCCAATATCGCCGATCATGCAGGAACTGTAGTCGTTCTTGCTCTTCGCGTAACGGGCCCCCGCCAGCAAGGTGAGCGCATCGCTAACCTCGCCCTCGACATTGCCGAACACCGCCCAATCGATGATGTCCTGGGTGATGGTGGTCGTGGACGCGGCGATCCAGGGGCCGCCGGGCAGGATCGCGGTGTTGGTGGAATCGCCGGTCAGAATGTCGTTGGCGCTTCGCACCTTGTTCTTCGCATAATTGCCGCCCAGCAGCCAGTTGATGCCGCCCATGTCGCCGGAAAAGCGCAGTTCCTGGCTGAAGCTCTTCACCCGGCCGTCGGCATTGACGCCGGCATTTTTCAGCGACGTGCCGTCGCGATCGACGACATAATTTTCGTTGTAGCGCGACAGGGCGGTGATCGACGTCAGCGTGATCCGGTCAGTCAGTTCATAGTCGCCGCGAAGCGACAACTGGAAGAAGCCGTCGTCACGTTCAAGATCGCGATCAGAATCCCAATCGGCCGCGCGCGCATTGTCGGGCGCGGGCGTCAGGGTGCGGAACACCGCGATCCGGCGGAGCGTCTCGGTCAGATCGGCTGCGCCTGCGGCCGCGGCGCCCGGCGCGGTCGCCTCGTTCAACTGCAGGAACAGGCCCTGAAGCTGTCCCGCCTGCGTATCGGACTTGTCGCGCCAGCCGTTGGCGCTGAACAGCAGCGTCAGCCGGTCGGTCGGCTTCCATTCCGCCTGGAAACGGCCGCGCAGCGTGTCCTGCCGCCCCAGACTTTCATCGCGATTATAATTATACTGCCACGGCCCGGAGATCGTCGTTGCCCCGGCGAGGCGGACAGACAGCGTGTCGCTCACCGGCCCGCTGATATAGGCTTCGCCGTCGAACGTGTCGAAGCGGCCGTATGACGCTGAAAAACCTGCCTCAAAATCCCTGGTGGGCTTGGCGGCGATATAATTGATCGCGCCGCCCGTCGAATTCTGTCCGAACAAGATGCCTTGCGGCCCCTTGAGCACTTCGACCCGCTCCAGGTCGAGCGATGCGCCTTGCGTGAACGCGCCATAAGCGAGCGGAACCTGATCGACATAGACGCTCACCGCAGGGCTGGCCCCCAGCGTATAGTCGTTGAAACCGACGCCGCGCAGCGTGTAGAGGGGCGTGCCATCCTGGCTTTTGGTGAAGGTGAAGCCAGGCGTGATCTTGGCGAGATCGCCCGCGCTGGCGACGCCAAGCGACTGCAACTGGTCGCCGGTAGCGGCGGTGATCGACAGGCCGACATCGTTCAGGTTCTGCGCACGCTTTTGCGCGGTGACGACAATGTCGGCAACGCCGCCTTGCGGTTCTGCTGCTTGCGGCTGCGGCGCATCCTGCGCCAGAAGCGGCGCAGCAAATGCGATAGCCCCGGATGAAATGGCAGACATGAATTTAAGTGACGAAATTCTCGTCATTGATACTCTCCCCTGATCCGCCGCGCTGCGTGCGACGCTATTTTCAATGTTGACGACGATAGAGAAGGGCATCGCCCAAAACAGGGCGCGAGAGGACAGTTTTCAGCAAAACGCGCCAATGCTGTCTGATGTATCTTGGTCGAAATTATAGCCCGTTTCGGGGACGATAAGCTTCATCGTTCCGGGAGGTTGAACGCAGGCTTCAAAAGCGATTTTCAGGATTCTGAGCTGCCGGTATCGGCCTCGCAAATCGGAGGGTGCCGGCAAAAACAACCGCTGATTTTGATCTCCGATAATGACTCTATGCTCGATGACTAACGGTTTCGCTCAGGAGCCCGTCGCTTTTAACCCCTGCGTCCTCGAACTTTTTGAGGATCATGGGTTCGAGGGCACGGACCTTTTCGACATTGGCGTGTTTGACATGGCCATAGCCGCGGATCTGGGCGGGGAGCGAAGCGAGCTCGACAGCGGCGGCATGATTGAGGGGCGTCAGCCGCTCCGCGACCCTCTGCATCCGCGCCTCATACTGGTCGATCAGGCCGCGCTCCATGCGGCGCTCTTCGGTGTAGCCGAATATGTCGAACGCCGTGCCGCGCAGGCCCTTGAAGCGGGCGAGGAAGGCGAAGGCGCTGCCCATCCAGGCCCCGAACTCGCGCTTGACGAGGTGCCCCTCGGCGTCGCGCTTTGAAAAGAGCGGGGGGGCGAGATTGTAGCGCAGCTTCGCACCATCCTCGAACGCATCTCTGAGCTGCGCCTTGAACGCGGGATCGGCATGCAGCCGGGCAACCTCATATTCGTCCTTGTAGCTCATCAGCTTGGCGAAGTTGCGCGCGACCATGACCGACAGCCCGTCTTTTCCGGGCGTCGCCAGCGCTTCAGCCTTGGAGACGATATCCACCAGATCGCGATAGCGCTGCGCCCAAGCAGCGTTTTGATAGTCGGTCAGCAGCGTCGTCCGATGCGCGACGATTTCGTTCAGCTTCGTGAGCGGCTGGAACTCCAGTTCCTGCACATGCGCCACGACCGCCTTCTCGATCCGCGCGGGATCGATCGCCTGCAACCGGCCGAGCGCGAAGGCAGCCTTGTTGAACGGAATGGCGACACCGTTGATCTCCACCGCGCGCTCGATCGCGGCGGGCGCGACCGGGAGCAAGCCCAGCTGGCAGGCATAGCCCAGCATGAACAGATTGGCCGCGATAGTGTCACCCAGCAGCGCTAGGCCCAGCCCCGTGGCGTCCACGCCATGGAGGTCGGTCGACATCTTCTGCAACCGGCGCACCAGCAAGCTCTGATCCAGCGTTAGGTCGGGGTTGCGCTGGAAGGCCGGGGTCGGCGTCACGCGCGCATTGACGACTACCCTGGTGCGATCGGCGGACAAAGTGATCGCCGGTTCCTTGGCGAGGCCCGCGACCGCGTCGAAGGCCAGCGCCAGGTCGGCCTCACCGATACCCAACTTCTGCGCGCCCAGATCGTCGTTGCTGTCCGCGATCCGCAAATGGCTGAACACCGCGCCATTCTTCTGGGACAGGCCGGTCATGTCGAACACCGATGTCGACTTGCCCTCCAGATGCGCCGCCATGGCGAGCAGCGCGCCGATTGTGACGACGCCGGTGCCGCCGATGCCCGAGATCATGATATTGTACGCGCCCTCATGCAGCGGCACGATGACCGGGTCGGGCAGCGCGATGTCGGCTTCGCCGTCCAGTTGCGCCTTTTTGGGCTTGCGCGGTTCGGCGTCCAGCACGGTCACAAAGCTGGGGCAGAAGCCCTTCACGCAGCTATAATCCTTGTTGCAGTTCGACTGGTCGATCTGGCGCTTGCGGCCGAGTTCGGTCTCCTTGGGCCAGACGCTGACGCAGTTGGACTGGACGGAACAGTCGCCGCAGCCTTCGCACACGGCCGGGTTGATGAACATGCGCTTGGCCGGATCGGGGAACTTGCCGCGCTTGCGGCGGCGGCGCTTTTCCGCCGCGCAGGTCTGTTCATAGACGATGACGGTGACGCCGGCGACGTCGCGCAATTCCTTCTGCACGGCGTCATAGGTGTCGCGATGATGGACCGTGACGCCCTCTCCAAGACCACTGTGCGATCCGTACAGATCGGGGCGGTCCGTGACCACGACGCAGCGCACCGCGCCTTCGGCCAGCACCTGCCGCGTGATGTCGCCGGGCGTCAGCGGGCCGTCGACCGGCTGGCCGCCGGTCATGGCGACGGCGTCGTTGAACAATATCTTGAAGGTGATGTTGACCTTCGCCGCCACGGCACCACGCACGGCCAGAAGCCCGCTGTGATAATAGGTGCCGTCGCCCATATTCTGGAAGATATGGTTCATGTCGGAGAAGTAGGCCTGGCTGTACCAGTGCGCGCCCTCCCCGCCCATCTGCGTGTTGGGCAGCATTTCGGGGCCGGAATACATCGCCATGGCATGGCAGCCAATGCCGCCAGCCGCGATCGACCCTTCGGGAAAGCGCGTGCCGGTATTGTGCGGACAGCCCGAGCAGAAATAGGGCGAGCGCGCCGCGTCGGTGGGCTTGAGCGCCTTCACCGTCTCCATCTGGCGTGACAGGCGTTCGGCGCGTTCCGCCAACGCCGTGTCGCTCACGCCCAGCCGCCGCAGCCGCTCGGCAATGACCAGCGCGATCTGCACCGGCTCCAGCTGCTCGTCGGACGGTATCATGAAGACGCCGTCCTCGTCCTGCTTGCCGACGATGCGGGGCATATCCGGCCGGCCATACAGGATCGCTTTGGTCTGGTTCTCGGTTAGCGGATCCTTCTCCTCTACAAAGAGGAGTTCCGACTGCCCGGCGGCGAATTCCGCAAGGCCCAACCGTTCGACCGGATACATGCAGCCCAGCTTGTAGATGCCGAGGCCCAACGAAGCGGCAGCTTCGTCGGTGAGGCCCAGCAGCTTCAATGCCTGCCGCACATCCTGCACCGCCTTGCCTGTGGTGACGATGCCCAGCTTGCGAACCTGCGCATCGATCAGCACGCGATCGATGCGGTTGGCGCGGACGAATTTCTCGACCAGCGGCCAGCGATACCGCTTGACCACCATCTCCGACGCGATGCGGTCGAGATGGGTCGGGTAATTGTGGAAGCCGTTGGCCGGGGCAGGCCCGCGATCTGGTGTCACCGGGCCGTGGTCGCCGGAACGAATATCGACCGTCATGGTCTGTTCCAGCGTCTCGTTGGTCAGCTTGAAGCCCGTGTAGAGGCCAGTATAGCGCGACATCGCAAAACCCAGCAGGCCGAAGTCGATCACGTCCTGCACATTGGACGGCGCCAGGATCGGCATGCCGACATGCATCAGCGCGACCTCACTCTGATGCGCGACGGTCGATGATTTGCCGGAATGATCATCCCCCGCGACAATCAGCACGCCGCCATTGGGATGCGTACCCGCGATATTGCCATGTTTGAACGGATCGCCAGAGCGGTCGACGCCCGGCCCCTTGCCGTACCAGATCGCGAAGACGCCATCCTTGTTGGCGCCGGGCGTGGTCGCCAGCATCTGCGTGCCCCATACCGCAGTCGCCGCCAGATCCTCGTTCACGCCGGGCTGGAACAGGATGTCATGATCCTCCAGCAACTTGCGGGCGCGCCACAACTCCTGGTCGTAGCTACCGAGCGGCGATCCACGATAGCCCGAGATGAAGCCGCCGGTATCGAGCCCGTTGCGCTGGTCGATCTCCTTCTGCAGCAATGGCACGCGGATCAGCGCATGGGTGCCGCTCATGATCACGCGGCCGTCATCGACCGTATATTTGTCGTCCAGTTTCACGTCACGCATGGGCGGTCTCTTTCGGCTCCGGCTCGCGCCAGGCGGCGCCCTTGTCGCGCAGATAGGCGGCAAAGGCAGGGTGGAAATCGGCAAGGACCGCGTGCGTGGACGACCGCGCCGCCATCGCCGCGAACCAGTCGGTGAGGCCCGGCACGCCATCGATCAGCGAGGCGTCGTAGGTGAAGCGCATCACCCGTTCGCCCACGTCGAACGTGTAGAAGGCGAACAGGTCCGCATGACTAAGCTGCGCCCCCATCAGATAGGGCGCGGGCGTCACCAGATGCGACAGCGCCCGTAGCGCCCGGTCGATCACCGGGCGCACCGCCGCGATCGTCTCGGGCTGGTTCTCCCCGCCCATGAAGACGCCGGGGAACAGCGACCGCAGCGGCGCCTCGACATAGAGTTGCACGATGTTGATGACCTGCCGCGCCCGCGCCCGCCCGAAAGCGTCGGCCGGATAGAGCGCCACGCCGGGCACCGCATCCTCGATATATTCCAGGATCGCCACCGTCTCGGCGATGCAGCCTTCGGCCGTGCGCAGAAAGGGGATCTTGCCCATCGCGCTCTGCGCCAGAAACGCCTCGTCCTGCGCCGCCCGGGTCGGCACCACCGTGAAGGCCGCCCCCTTCTCAATCAGCGCCGCATGCGCCGCGTTGAAATAATTGCTCACAGGATAGCCGTGAAGCGCCAGACAATCATGCATGGGCATCTACGGACACGAGAATGTCGTCGCCCTCACACTCGACCTTATACGTCTTCAAAAAAAGATCAGGGTCTTCCTCGCAGGAACCGGACGGGAGATTGAAAGTCCATCCATGCCAGGGGCAGATGAGCTGCGATCCGCAAATCTCGCCTTGGTGCAGCGGGCCTTGCGCATGGGGGCACCGCGCCGCGGTCGCGACAGGGCGATCGTCCACAAGGAAGATCAGGATCTTCTCTCCATCAACGGTCGCCCTGATGGGCTTGCCCGCCGACAATTCCGACATGGTTCCGACCTTGTTCATCGCTATCTTCTCTCCCGCGCCCTCTCAGGCCGTGATCTGCCTAAAGGGGAGCTTGGCGAAAAGGCATGGCAAGCAAAGCCATGACAGAGCAAAACGTGACACTAAGCCAAGTTCAGCAAGAAAATGATTGACCTATCGCGCAAGGGGGTGAACGCTAGCGCAGAACAAAGCATCAGAACATATCGCGCGAAATGAGGATGAGGAAGACGGTCCATGGGCCAGGAAGAGCCGCGTTCCGCATTGACTGGATGGGTCTTGGCCATCATTCGCGCCATGCGCACGGAAGGAGTCGATACCAGTACCGTCCTGCAGGAAATCGGAATGGATCCAGCGCTGCTGGAGGGTGGCTACAGTCGATACTCTCAGGCCGATGTGAGCAAATTATGGCGCAAGGCAATCGATCTCACGGGCGATCCCGATTTCGGTTTCAAGGTTGCAGCCGAGGTGCGACCCGCAACCTTCCACGTCGTCGGCTACTCAATGAGTTGCAGCGCAACCCTGGCAAAAGCACTTCATCGTTTTGCGCATTACTGTCGGCTGATATCCGATTCTGCCACGGCAACTCTGACCGAAGTGCAGAGCGAAGTCCTGTTGGAATTTCACTTCGATACGGGCGGTGCGCCGCCAATCTACCAGACGGTAGATACCGTCGTCGCGAGTGTGCTGTCCTATTTGCGCTGGATCAGCAACGAGAGGGTCGTCCCCCTCGAAGTCCGCTTTTCCCATCGACCTGCCAGTAACAACGAGGCCCACTGGAAATTCTATGGCTGCCCGGTACGGTTCAACGAAGCCCGGTGCTGCATGATTTTCCGGAAGGAAGATCTCGAGCGTCGCATCTTGTCGTCCGACGAAGAGCTGGCAACATTGCTGGACGGCGCCGCCAATCGGCATCTGGAGCAACGGATGGCGGGACGGTTCGCCACGCGGGTTCGAGATCTCATGATCGCCCAATTGCCCCATGAAGTGCCGTCCAAGGCCGAAACCGCAAAACGTCTCGGTATGACAGAGCGGACGCTGCTGCGTCGGTTGAAGACCGAAGGAACGACCTTCGCAGATGTATTGCGGCAGCTGAGGGAAGAGATGGCATTCCAATATTTGCAACGGGGAATGTGCCTCAGCGACGTCGCCTATCTGCTCGGCTTTTCGGACAACGGGACATTTTCCCGCGCCTTCAAGCAATGGACGGGTCGTCGCCCCAGCACAGTGAACCGACCCGATATCACGCCAAGACAAGCGGCTGTGTAATGAGACTATTGATCACGCTTATTTGAAGCGCTCCGCTTGAGCCAGCAAAGTAATCGCCTTTTGCGGACGGGAAATAAGCGTGGCGAAGGCCTCTGGCGATCGCCTCGTGCCTTCTTGAAAAGCCCATAGGGTTGGCCACCACAATTCCCGCACACCACGGAAATATGGAACCGAACCATCGGGTGTTTCGACGGGGTTACAGCGAACATGGCGAAATGCGCCAATTTCCAAGCCTAGCTGCGCATCACTATTGGAAGCCCATTCATCTTCGTCAAGAATCAGCTGAATGAGTTTTATATCGACGGCCCGGCCGTCGTCGAACCAGGCTGCATCTCCTGGAGACAAGTGCGCATGATGGTCGGGCCCTGAACTGACGACATCTTCAACTGTCACCAGAAAGCGCAGTTCGGTCAGTTCTATGAAAAGGGGTTCATCGGGCACCGCGTCACGGACATATTTCGGTTCGGATCCAAGCGCGAATGCATCGTCGGCGCTATCCATCCAAACCTCGGCGATCTCCTCATAAGGAAAGGGGCCTGGCAACATATCTGTTTCGACACGATGGCTCTGTACATATTTTCGCATCGTGCTGATCCTGCGACCAAGCGTGCCATGCGGATGACGCCAATGGTCGTGGAATTCCTGCAAGGAAATTCCCTGCTTCTTGGGGATCGCCGCAAATATCTTCACTTTCGACATCCGGACATTCCTCTCCTATCCCGACGATAGGTCTCCACGTCTTTTCTTGGTCGTTGCGTCGCCTTGTCAGGTCTGAATGTAGGCGACCTGCGTATGCGTGTATTCGTAGAGGCCATGCTTGCCGTCAGTGCCGCCGATACCCGATTTGCGCACGCCGGCATGGAAACCCTGGATCGCTTCGAAATTCTCGCGATTTACGTAAGTTTCGCCGAAGCGGAGCTCGGCGATAGCCTTCATCGTACTCGACAGGCTTTCTGTGAAGATCGATGACGTCAGCCCATATTCGCTAGCATTGGCAAGCGCGATGCCCTCGTCCAAACTGTCAATTTCGTTGACCACGATAACGGGACCGAAAATTTCGCGGTGCATGATGTCCATTCCCGGGGTGGTATCCGCCACCACAGTAGGACGATAATGACAGCCAGGGCCTTCCAGAATCTCTCCGCCGGTCAGAACCTGCGCGCCAAGCGATCTTGCATTTTCGACCAGCCCGGCGATCCGCTGGACGGCAGCCCTGTTGATAACCGGTCCCATGGCAACCGCGGCGTCTCCCAACGGATCGCCCTGACTGATACCAGCCACTGCGGCGGCCAGTTTGTCGCGAAACTCCTGCGCGACAGCCCTGTGCACATAGACGCGTTCGGCGCAATTGCAGGCCTGGCCTGTATTGATCGTCTTGGAAGCAGCCAACGATCCGACAGCGAGATCGATATTGGCGTCGTCCAAAACGATCGCAGGGGCCTTCCCGCCCAGTTCGAGATTGACTTTGGTGATGTTGCGGGCGGCGCTGGCCATGATGGCCGATCCAGCGGCGGAACTGCCGGTAAAGCTTACCATCTGTACGATGGGATTGGCGACCAGCGCTTCGCCGGTAGTCGGTCCGGTGCCACACACCAGGTTGAACACGCCGGCGGGCAAATCGGTCTCGGCCACGATCCTGGCGAAAGCCGCCGCTCCGAAGGGTGTTTCCTCCGACGGCTTCACCACTATTGCATTGCCGGTAACGAGGGCCGGAGCTACCTTGCGCGCAATCATAAAGAAGGGGAAATTCCACGGCAAAATTCCGGCTACGACCCCCATCGGTCGGCGAAACATCAACATGGTTTCTCCGGGGCGATCGCTCGTGATGACCTCCCCCTCGATGCGCCGCCCCCACTCGGCCATATAGTCGAGATATTCGGCAGTGAGAGCGATCTCCATTTGCGCCAGCGGCAACACCTTGCCTTGTTCCAGCGCCGTGATCTGCGCCAGTTCCGGCAGCTTTTCCCGAATTTTCGAAGCAATGGCCCGCAAGGCCAGACCACGCGTGTGAGCCGGAAGACGCGCCCAGCCCTCCTGCGCTGCCTCGGCAGCCTTCAACGCCGCGTCGACTACTCTAGCATCGTCGTTCGGCACTCGTCCGATCACCTGTCCGGTGGCAGGGTTGAACACATCGACTGCTGCCGCAGATGACAAAAATGTGCCACCAATAAAGGTCTGATAATCAAGGGTCATGGCAGTTTACCTATTGAAGAATGGAGCGCAATTTGCGCGCGCTGTTCCGGCTCGCCTTGCTGAAGAAAATCCGGAATCTCCGCCGCTAGACGGATATGATCGCGCGACAGTTCATCGATCCGCGCGCAGCCGAGCAGGCCGAGTGTTCGCTCAGTCTCAGCGCGCAATAGCGCTAGAACCCGTCGCACGCCTGGTGCGCCATAGGCGCCAAGTCCATAAAGATAGGGCCGACCAGCCATGCAAGCCGTAGCTCCCATGGCCAATGCTTTGACGATATGCGAACCGCGCCGGATGCCCCCGTCGAGGATGACCTCCATCCTGTCGCCTACCGCATCGGCGATATTCGCGAGGATATCGATCGTTGGAGGGACGCCGTCCAACTGACGACCACCATGGTTGGATATAATGACAGCGCTCGCGCCCGCTGATGCCGCGAGCCGGGCATCCCGGGCTGACTGGATGCCCTTGATCGCAAAAGGACCGCCCCAATGCTGTATGATCCGCTCGACCGAGGCCCAGGTGATATTCTGTTCCATATGGGTCGCGAAATAAGATGCCAAGGTTGAGAGATCGCCACCTGCGGTGCCTCCCACATTGGGAAGGCTGAACGCGCCGCCGCTCAGATATCCCCAGCACCAGCGAGGACGCATGGCGAATGCCAACAGGCTGCTGGGCGACAAACGGGGCGGAACGGTGAGGCCCGTGCGCAGATCCCGCTCCCGGTTGCCCGGAACGACCGTATCGACTGTCAAGCACAAGGCGTCGAAGCCGGCGGCCTTACAGCGATCGATCATCGCGAAATTCATCGCTTCGTCGTTCAACAGATAGAGTTGGAACATCTTGCTGCCGGTCGAAATGACCCCGACGTCCTCGATACTGGCCGTCGCCATGGTCGAAAGCGAATATCCGACACCGCTGCGGGCTGCTTCCCGCGCGACCCCTATCTCGCCATCCTTGTGAAACAGGCGGCTCATGCCCGTCGGCGCCAACACCAGCGGCCATTCAAGTTCGCGCCCCAAAACCTTTCTACGCATGGAAATGGATCGAATATCTTTAAGATAGCTCGGTCTCAGATCATAACGGTCGAACCCTCGGACATTCGCGAGAGTCGTATGTTCGTCATCAGCGCCGCCCGCAATATAGTGATAGAGCGGCCCCGGCAGCTTCCTGCGCGCCTGCCGTTCGAAGTCGGCGATATTATAGCATTTGCCGGCTCGAGCCATGCCCGTCAGGCCTCCCCTCGGTGGCGCCGGCGCACCGGCGTCCTGAAAATCCGTCCGGTCTGGAACCGGAGCTGCTGCTATCGAACCTTGAACCTGACCGGAAGGACATGAGGGCCGCGGGCAAAATAGGAATCAAGCCAATGCACGTCGTCGGAAACGGGCTCGATCAGCGAAAAGCGCGAGAATACGACTTCCAGTGCCGATTTCGCCTCCATCCGGCTGAGATAGTTGCCGAGGCAGAAATGCGGCCCCTGACCGAAGGACATCAGCGGCACTTCGATCTTGCGGTCGATGTCGAAGATCTCGGGATTGTCGAACTTGCTCTCGTCACGATTGGCGGAGGCAAGGATGGGCATGACGGCGGCACCTGCCGGAATGGTCGTGCCCGCGATCTCAACTTCCGCCGTGGTGTGTCGGAAAATGATCTGCACCGGCGGATTGTATCGGAGAACTTCCTCCAGAACAGCCGGGATCAAACCATGATCCGCCAGGACGCGATCGAACACATCGCGATGACGGTTAAGCTCGATCAACGTGGTCCCAAGCAGATTGGTGGTTGTCTCGACACCGCCGATCAGGAGCAGGCACGCCATGGACAGGACCTGATTGCGGGTCAACTTCTGCCCATCGACTTCCGTCTGGATGAAGGTGGATAGAAGATCGTCGCCCAGATTTTGAATGCGCTCATCGTACAGATCTTCGAAGAAATCGCGCATCCTCTTGGATGATTCTTCAATCTTCCGGAGCTTTTCCGGGCCGTATGCAGCTCGGTTGGCAGCTGAGAGGACATCATCCACCCAATATTTAAACTCGGCCCGACGCTCGGTCGGCACTCCCAGAACCTCGGCGACGACGGTCACCGGATAGAGCGCAGTGAATTCCCAAGCGAAATCAAATTCCCCCTCAGGCCCATGCTTGGCGAGAATGTCGTCAATCAGACTGTTTGCGATCTCGTAAGTGCGGTCCTTGAGTCCGTTCACCTTTGACGGCACGAACGCCTTGTTGGCGATCCTACGCAACTGCATGTGGCCAGGGGGATCCATCGAAATCATCGGCGGCTCTTCGGGAACCGGATCATATTCACCAAGCAGCGCAGGCCAGAACTGCCCCGAACTGAAAGTTCGGCCGTCCTTCAAAAGCATGTCGATGTCGTCATAGCGCGCGACGCCCCAGGCCTGCAGCCCCGGCAACCATTTTACCGGCTCATTGCGACGCAGCTCGACATAATAGGGATACGGCTCGTGCTTGACCGCCGGATCGAGCGGATCATAGTCCAGGTCGCCCGCCTCGGGCTTGCTCAACACGGTCATTTTCTATCCGTCTCCATTCGAGGGCGCATCATCATCGTGGATGCTGCTTTCCCAAGGATGATTGCGCTATTCCGCTCGATCACCAAAGGGCGGTTCGTGCCAGTGTACGGCAGGAAGTGCCAATATTGGACTGAACCGCCCCGGGATTGCCGGAGGCCCTAACTCCTGAGAGGAAGGGTCTACGATGAGCAAGACGACGAACAAGTTTGCACCGGAAGTTCGTGAGCGAGCAGTCCGCATGGTGCTGGAGCACGAAGGCGACCATCCGTCCCGCTGGGCTGCGATCACATCCATTGCCGAGAATATTGGCTGTTCGGGTCACACGCTGCTGGAGTGGGTGAAGAAGGCGGAGGTGAACGGCGGCAAGCGTGCTGGCGTTTCCACCGAGCCGGCAGACCGTCTCAAGGCGTTGGAACGCGAGAACCGTGAATTGCGCCAGGCCAACGAGATCCTGCGCAAGGCGTCAGCATATTTTGCCCAGGCGGAGCTCGACCGCCCGTTCAAGCGATGATCAGCTTCATTGATGAGCATCGGGGTGATTTTGGGGTCGAGCCGATCTGCCGGGTTCTGCCGATCGCCCCATCCGCCTACCATGAGCGTGTGGCGCAACGGCGCGATCCATCACGTCTGTCGCCGCGTGCCCGGCGCGATGAGGCGATGAAGCCTGAGGTCTGGCGCGTGTTCGACGCCAACTTCAGGGTCTACGGCGTGCGCAAGGTGTGGCGGCAGATGCAGCGCGAGGGCTTCAACATTGCCCGCTCGACCAGGTGAACCGGCGGTTCCAAGCGCCGGCGCCGAACATGCTGTGGGTCTCGGACTTCACCTACGTCGCGACGTGGTCAGGGTTCGTCTACGTGGCCTTCGTGATCGATGTCTATGCGCGCTGTATCATGGGCTGGCGGGTGAGCAGGACGGCGCACGCCAGCTTCGTGCTCGATGCCCTCGAGCAGGCGATCCATGATCGGCGCCCTACCCATCGCGGCGGCCTGATCCATCACAGCGACCGTGGCAGCCAATACGTCTCGATCAAGTATACCGAGCGCCTTGCCGAAGTTGGGATCGAGCCATCGGTGGGCAGCGTAGGCGACAGCTACGACAACGCTTTGGCCGAGACGATCAACGGCCTCTACAAGGCCGAGGTGATCCACCGGCGAGGTCCGTGGCGATCCTTCGAGGCCGTTGAATACGCCACGCTCGAATGGGTGGACTGGTTCAACAACCGCCGGCTCCTCGCACCCGGGCCTGTCAGATATTTTGTGCGCGGGGCCATAGAGATGGATAGGAAAGGACCATCGATATGGCGATTGACAAGGAATTACTGGATCAGCTTCTGGCGGGGCGTGATCCGGAGGAGTTATTTGCCAAAGACGGCTTGATCGATGAGTTGAAGAAGGCGCTGTCGGAGCGGATGTTGTCGGCAGAGCTAGAGGATCATCTGGAATCAGAAGCCGAAGCCGGCGCGGATAATCGTCGCAACGGCACATCGAAGAAGACGATGCTGACGGGCACGTCGAAAGTGACGCTGGACATTCCGCGCGACCGCTCGGGGACCTTCGACCCGAAGTTGATTGTCAAATATCAGCGGCGGTTCCCGGACTTCGATACGAAGATCATCTCGATGTACGCGCGTGGGATGACGGTACGCGAGATCCGCGGGCACCTTGAGGAGCTTTACGGCATCGACGTGTCGCCGGACCTGATATCAACGGTGACCGATGCCGTTCTGGAAACGGTGACGGAATGGCAGGGGCGCCCGCTCGATGCCTGCTACCCCCTAGTGTTCTTTGACGCGATCCGGGTGAAAATCCGCGACGAAGGCTTTGTCCGCAATAAGGCGGTATACATCGCGCTCGGCATATTGCCTGACGGCACCAAGGAAATCCTCGGCATCTGGATCGAGCAAACCGAGGGCGCGAAATTCTGGATGCGCGTCATGAACGAGTTGAAGAATCGGGGTGTAGCCGATATCCTGATCGCTGTCGTCGACGGCCTGAAGGGCTTCCCGGATGCCATCAACGCGGTGTTCCCGGAAACGGTCGTTCAAACCTGTATTGTGCATCTGATTAGAAACAGCATGGGCTTCGCGTCCTGGAAGGGAAGGATCGGAAGGCCATCACTCAGTCCCTGCGCAGCGTCACCGCGCGGAAAATGCCGACGCGGGCCTCGCGGCGCTCGATGCGTTCGAGGAGGGGCATTGGGGCCAGAAATATCCGGCCATCGCCATGAGCTGGCGGCGGCACTGGGAGCAGGTCATCCCGTTTTTTGCGTTCAGCGCGCCGATCCGGCGGATCATTTACACCACGAATCAGATCGAGGCCTTGAACTCGAAACTGCGCCGCGCGGTTCGCACCCGAGGCCACTTCCCGGGTGACGAGGCCGCGATGAAACTGCTATATCTTGTTCTCAATCATGCGGCCGAAGAATGGAAGCGGCCGCCGCGCGAGTGGTTCGAGGCCAAGACGCAGTTCGCCATCATCTTCGGCGACAGGTTCACGGTCTGATGAACGAAACCGGCCCCGCGCACAAAATATCTGACAGGCCCGCGCCAAGTCGATCAGCCGCCAACGCACGACGCCATGCTGGACGACACTCCCATCGCTGCATAATTTAAGCCGAATGGCCTCCGGCAATCCCGGGGCGGTTCAGACCCAATGTCACGTTCCGCCCTGCATTGTCGCAATCGGCTGTAGATTTGTCCGGGCGTTGGACGCACTATTTGCGCATAACGGTCGGTAGGAGAGGCCCTGAGCCATGCATATTCTTTATTCGCAGTTCGTGACCGATGCCCATCTCTCGCCCGAACAGCAGGACGTGCTGCACGGCCTGCGCGGCGGCGGGACCGCAAGCATCGCCGCCGATGCGCCGCTCTCCACGGGCGGCGGCGCGCGCGAGCATAAGAGCTTCGAGGCGGCGCAGGATTGGGTCACCGCCTTCTTCGACAAGGGCGCTGAGGAAGTGCTGGGCTATTATGCCGACGACTTCGTCTGGGAAGACATTGAGTTCATGCAGACGATCACGACGAAGGAAGATCTCTACAAGGCTTTCGTCGTGTTCAACAATAGCGGCCCGGAAAGCCCCTTTGGCGTCCACAAGTTCGAGGTGCTGACCTATGATGGCGGCCCGGCCGGCAAGTCGCGCGGCGTGCGCCGCACCGAAGGGACGCCCCCCGAATGGCGGGACGGGCTGGAGGGCGACTATGCCCGCTTCGCCAACAACATCTATCTGGGCGCCGACTTCGACTATGACGAGTGGGGCTATATGCAGTGGGTGTGGAAGGCCACGCACAACAGCGACTTTTTCGGCATCCCGGCGGCCGGCAAGACAACGGTGACGCGCGGCACCACGACCCAGATGTACCGGAACGGCAAGATCGTGCGCTGCCGCACCCACTGGAATTTCCGCGAGTTCGCCATGCAACTGGGCATCATCCCGCCGCCGGATGAGGCCTGGCGCAACAATCCGGGTCTCGACAACTGATTGGACGGGGCATGCGCTATTCCCTGCTGGGCCGCAGCGGCCTTCGCGTATCGAAACTCGCGCTGGGAACCATGACCTTCGGAACGGCGACGCAATGGTCACGCTCCGAGGAGGAATGCCGTCCGGTTTTCGACGCCTATGTCGAGGCGGGCGGCAATTTCATCGACACCGCCAACATCTATACGGGCGGTGAGAGCGAGAAGATGATCGGGCGCTTTATTGCGCCCGATCGCCACCGCTTCGTTGTCGCCACGAAATATGCCAATGCCGCGCCGGGCCGCGGCGACCCCAACGAAGCCGGCGTTCATCGCAAGAGCCTGACCCGATCGCTCGACGATAGCCTGAAACGGCTCGGCACGGACTATATCGACCTCTACATCGTGCACTGGTGGGACTTCACGACTCCGGTGGAGGAAGTGCAACGTGCGCTGACCGACGCCGTCAGCGCCGGCAAGATCCTGCATATCGGCCTGTCTGACGTGCCCGCCTGGGTCGTGTCCCGCGCGCAGGCTTTTCACGATCTGCGCGGGCTGGCGCCGATCAGTTGCATGCAGTTGGAATATAGTCTCGTCCAACGCTCCATTGAGCGGGAGCATATTCCTCTGGCGCAGGCGCATGATATCGGCATCATGGCCTGGTCGCCACTCGCCGGCGGCTTATTGAGCGGTAAATATACCGGCGGCGCGGCTGCGGGCGATGTCGGTCCCAGGCGCATGGATTCCATGCGACTGCAGCCTCTTGACGCCCGCAACCGGGCGATCGCGACGACGGTGGGCGATATCGCTCGCGACTTGGGCGTCGCGCCTTCGCAAGTGGCCCTTGCGTGGATCATTGCACGCGGCGCGATACCGATCGTCGGCGCGACCAAAATAGCACAGATCAAGGAAAATCTGGCTGCAGCCACACTACAGTTGCCGCAGGAGGCAATGACGTGCCTGCATGCCGCAAGCGCCTTTGATGCCGGCCATCCCTATTCCATGCTGGCCTGGGACATGCCGATTACACTCGGCTATGGAGGCATGTTCAACCAGATCGACATACCACATTTTCCGCCCCATGATTTCGGTTCTGGAGCGCCGGAATGACGACGACTTCGCTCATTGTCTTCATCCGGCGGCGTCCCGGCATGACACCGGCGGAGTTTTCGACCTACTGGCGCGACACGCACGGACCGCTGCTTTCGGCTTGCACGGATTTCAGCCGCCATATCATACGCTATGAACAATTTCATGCGAGCGATGAGGCGGATCTGGGCGCCATGTTCGGCGTATCAGGCGATTATGACGGCGTGGCGGTCATCACTTTCGCCGACCCGCAGGCGATGACGGCTGCCTTCGCCGAGCCGGCCTATCTGTCAGATGTCCGTCCCGACGAGCCTAATTTCGTCGATCTTGATAATTGCCTGTCCTTTATCGCCAATCCGCATCGCGTGATCGGCTGATCCGGCGGCTTGATGAACACCCGATCGTCTCCATCGCGTGAGGCGGGGCGCGCGCAGTTCCCCTTTCTCTGTTTCCTCGTGGCTATCCTTGAAGGCTTTGATCTTCAGGTTGCGGGAATAGCCGCACCCAATCTGAAAGCGCAGTTCAGCCTCGATCCCGTGACGCTGGGCTGGTTCTTCAGCGCCAGCACCATCGGCCTGTTTATCGGCGCACTGGCGGGCGGGCACCTGTCCGACAGGATCGGCCGCGGCGCGACATTATGCTGGTCGGTCGCGGCCTTCGGCGCTGCATCGATGCTGACGGGCCTGGCTTCGGGTCCGGCGATGTTGATCGCCACCCGCTTTGCAACCGGCCTGGGCCTAGGCGGCGCCCTGCCCAATCTTCTGGCGATCACGTCGGAAGCCGCGATAAAAGGACAGGAACGGCGAGCCGTGGCGCTGCTCTATTGCGGCGTGCCAATCGGCGGCATCCTCGTCAGCCTGCTGGGCGCCGCCAGGGGCAGCGACTGGCGGACGCCGTTTCTGGCGGGCGGAATATTGCCGATCATTCTCGCCGTCACATTATGGCGGACCGCGCCGGCTGCAGACGGCCGGGCTGATATTCATTCTGGCAGGGATCGCGTTGATGCGTCTGCCATTGGCGCGATGACGGACCCCTGCCTCCATTGACGGCCTAGCCGGCCGGCGCCTTCGACTTTCTCGACAGGAAGCCACTGACCCTTTCGGCGGCGCTCGGCGTGCGCAGGGTATTAAGGAAATAGCGGCTTTCAATCCGCAAGCCAGCGTCGATCGGCACTTGCGCGCCCTCATAGACGGTCTTGAGGATATTGCCATCGGCATCGCCCGGCGTCTCCATGCCCCGGCGGGCGGCAATGGCAGGCCCGAACAGAGCATACGCCGCCGATGTATGCGGACCACCGCCCGGTAGGCGAAAGCCTTTGACATCCCAGGGTGCGATGGCATCCGCGCTTTCGAGGATCCACTGCCTGGCGCGGTCCATGGCCTGCGCCGCCTCGACGCTTTCATGAACGAGCCTCAGCCGCAGCGCCTCGGCCAGTTCGATCGGCCCGCCATCCAGCAGATAGGGCAGCGTCTCCATCAGCCCAGCCAGCCGGAGCAGCCTCTGCGTACCGCCCGCGCCCGGCATCAAGCCCAGCGTCGCCTCCGGCAGTCCCAGCCGCAGCTTGCCATCGTCGATCGCGATGCGGTGATGGCACCCCAGCGCCAGTTCGAGACCGCCGCCAAGCGCAACACCATTGATAACCGCGACCAGGGGTTTACCCGTCGTTTCCAGATCGCGGATGCGGCGGCTGAAATGGCTTGCCTCTGCCAGGGCGGCGCGCAGTTCATCCTGAGACGCGGCGGCAGCCCAGCGATCGATATCGTCGCGCAATTCGCCCAGGTCAGCGCCCGCGCAAAAGCCGCTGTCTTTGCCTGACCGCAATATGGCCCCAACGATGCGCTGATCGTCGCGGATGGTCGCGGCCAGCGTGCCGAGATCGTCCTGTACGGAATGGCTGATCGTGTTCATCGACCGGCCAGGCATGTCGAAGGTGACGGCGGCGATCCCCGCCGCGTCGATTTCCAGAGCGAAATTTTCCATGACAGCCATTCCTTCAGACGCGCGCGATGACGGTGGCGGTGCCCATGCCGGCGCCGACGCACAGATTGATGAGAGCGATTTCCTTGTCCGACCGCTCCAGTTCATCCACCATCGTGCCCAGGATCATGCCGCCCGTGGCGCCGAGCGGATGGCCCATGGCGATCGCGCCGCCATTCACGTTCAGCCTGGCCGGATCGATGTCCAGTGCCTGCACATAGCGTAGCACGACGGCCGCGAAGGCTTCGTTGAGTTCGAACAGATCGACATCGTCCTTCGTCATGCCGAGCCGGTCGAGCAGCTTGCGGGTGACGAATTCGGGGCCGGTCAGCATGATGGTCGGCTCCGAACCGATCGATGCCGTTCCCAATATCCGCGCCCGGGGCTTGAGGCCGGCTGCCTCGCCCGCTTCCTTCGATCCGATCAGCACCGCCGACGCGCCATCGACGATGCCCGACGCGTTTCCACCATGGTGGACATGGTTGATCGGCCCCATGTCGGGATAGCGCGCCTGCGCCAGCGCGTCATAACCGGCCGCGCCCATCTTCACGAACGCGGGCTTGAGCGCACCCAGCGACTGCATGTCGGTCTGCGGCCGCATATGCTCGTCATGGTCGAGAATGACGATGCCGGCCTGGTCCTTGACCGGCACGATCGACCTGGCGAAGCGCCCCTCCTTCCAGGCCTGCGCCGCCCGGCGCTGGCTTTCGACGGCATAGCCATCGACATCTTCCCGGCTGAAGCCGTGGATCGTGGCGATCATGTCCGCGCCGATCCCCTGCGGAGCATAGTAGCGATCGAAGGCGAAGACAGGATCGACCATCATCGCGCCTCCGTCCGCCGCCAACGGAACGCGCGACATCGATTCAACGCCGCCCGCGACGACGAAACGCGCTTCACCCAACGCCACCTTGGCGGCAGCCATATTGCAGGCCTCCAGGCCAGACGCGCAGAAGCGATTGACGGCTACGCCGGAAACCGACTGCTCGTAGCCCGCCACAAGCGCCGCGATGCGTGCTATATCACTGCCTTGCTCGCCTACGGGCATGACACAGCCTAGGATCACATCGTCGATCATGCCGGTATCCAGATCATTCCGATCGCGGATCGCGCCCAGCGCCTGCGCGGCGAGCGAGAGCGCGGTGATCTCGTGCAACGCGCCGTCGGGCCGCCCCTTGCCGCGCGGCGTGCGCACCGCGTCATAGATATAAGCCACGGTCATGTTCGCGTCCTCTCCCAGTTAGCGCGGCTGAAGCCGGATAGCGCCGTCGAGGCGTACGGCTTCGCCATTCAGATAGGCGTTACTGATCATGTGCATCGCGAGCGCCGCATATTCTTCGGGCGCTCCGAGCCGTTTGGGGAAAGGCACTGACGAACCGAGCGCGACCTGCACATTTTCGGGCAGTCCGCGCATCATCGGCGTGAGAAACAGGCCCGGCAGGATGGTGTTGATCCTGACGCCCTCGGCCATCAGGTCGCGCGCGATAGGCAGGGTCATGCCAAGGACGCCCGCTTTCGATGCCGCATAGGCGGCCTGCCCCATCTGGCCATCCTGCGCCGCCACGCTTGCGGTGCAGATGATCACGCCTCTCTCGCCGTCATCCAGCGCGTCAAGCTCAAGCATGCCTTGTGCTGCGGCCGCGATGCATCGGAACGTCCCCAGCAGGTTGATCTGAACGACGCGCTCGAAATCCTTCATCGGGAAGCGCGAAGTGCTACCGTCCGTCTTATTGCGGGAGGCGGTCTTGATCCCGTTTGCAATGCCGGCGCAGTTCACCAATATGCGTTCCTGTCCATGAGCCGTTCGCGCCTTTGCGAACGCGGCGTGGACCTCGTCGTCCGACGTCACGTCCACTTTGCAGAATATGCCGCCAATCTCCTTTGCGACGGCCTCGCCTACGGGCGCGTTCATGTCGAAGATCGCGACCTTGGCGCCCGTGGCGGCCAGGCCTCTTGCGGTGGCTTCTCCAAGACCGGACGCGCCTCCCGTCACGACTGCTGCGATGGCGTTGCTGATCTTCATGCTTCCTCCCGGTCGATGCGCTTTTTGCGAACGCCCTTCTAACACTGGCCTTGAGGGCAGCGAACGGCTCAAGGGGACAATCGCCGTCAATACGCGACAATATTCAGCCTCTATTGAACGCCGCTTTCCGAGTGCTGGTCGCTATCAGAATAGCACCCTGCCCTTACGACGGTTGGAACCGGCGAGGACGAGGGAAAGGCTTGCCTATGTTGCGGGGCCGCGGCATTGTCCGGCTGCTGCTGCACGACATCCCAGAGCGTCCGGCCATAGGGAAATGACCGGCCGGACGAACGGATCGAACAGCGACGCGCCTTACTTCTCGTCGCCGAAATCGTAGAGGGTCGAATAGAGCGGCGGCGCCACGGCCACGACACGCGTCGGCTTCTGACCGGCCCAGCAGTTGAAATCGATCATGCCTCGTCCAAGGACGCCATCGCTGCGTTGAAAGCGTTGGAACGTCAAAAACGCCTGCTTCTCAGCGCCCGCCGCGCCTTCCTTGAAATGCGCGCCTCCTGGTTCCAGCCCTTTGCCCAGATAGTTGATCACCTCAAACCGGTCGATCAACACTTCCCGCTCAAGATCATCAACAAACCGCACGCGCCCGTGGGTGGGATGATTGTCATAATCGGAGAAATTATTTTCAGATTCAAAGAGCAGCAGTCCGCGCGTCTGCCCGTCCTTGTGCAGATAGCCGGTCAATCGATATTGATCCGTCTCGGGATCCAGCTGAACGAAGGCATGGATGGCGGTGTCGTCCGGGAATTGGATCGTGTAAAAGAAACACACTTTGATCGGGCCATAGTTGCGGATGCCCCAAGCCCGGTCGCGCTCGCCATAGCCATTGAAGGCGATTTCGCGACCGCCGACAACGCCCTTGACGGAAACGCACCCAGCCGCCTGAAAATGCCTGGATTCCTCACCCCATTCCCAATCGCAGGTCTTAGACAGGCGTTTCCAGTCGACAAGCAGGCGATCAGCACCATTCTCATATTCGACCTGCCAGTGATTCCAGGGATCCAGGCACGTGAATGTCTGATAATCCACTATCCTGCGCTGCTCGGGAACGTCAGTTCGCCAATCGACATTGAAATTGATCTGTCGCTTGATGTCGGTCTTATCGTCGAACAGGAGAAAAACGGACTCCCCGTTCTGGGAATTGGGACGAACCCCTTGCCAGAACAGACCACAGACATCGCTGTTCATATCGACAAAATTACAATAATAGCTCTCGCGCCAGTCCGGAGCGTCGGTTTTCTGATGCGGAAGATGATCATCGTCAGGCAAAAGTGGCATCATTTATTCCTTTACGGGTTTGTATTTTTCGGGATTGAGATTTCAGCTCAGGCGCGACCGCTCATGAAGCGGAAGCTTTTGCCCATTCGATTAGCTTCAATTCTGCAGCCGACATCTCGGAGAAACTCTCGCCAGCCCGGCCGGGGAAGATACGACCACTGTCGCCATCGATCGTTATCCAGTCACCCTGCGCGATAGAATGTTCGTTTAGAAACAGATGTCCGTCATCGACAACGCCGTTCAAACCCACAACGCAAGGCACATGCAATTCGCGCGCGACCACAGCAGCATGAGAGGAAGCGCCACCGCGCATCGTCAGAAGTCCGGCTGATCGTTCCATCACGGAAAGCAGCTTGGGCGAGGTTTCGATGGACGCGAAAATGACAGGCTCATCCCTTCCGACCAACTCGCGCGCAAATTCGAGCGAAAGCGCGAGCCGTCCCTGCGTGACCCCTCCTCCCACGCCCAACCCGCCACCGATCTCACGTGCCGTGGCAGATACGCGCAATCGGCTTTCGCCCAGCGCGGAGAGCTCCACCCCATGGCTTGCCGTGTAAGCGAGCGCGGCAACCTTATCGAGAATGCCCTCTTCGACCATATCGGTGGCCGCCACGACGGCCGCCACCTTGGTAAGCTTGGCCGGCCGACATTGCAGGAGGTAAACAAGATCGCCTTCGACGGTAAACTCGAGTTCCTGAACCTTGCCCGACGCGACTTCGAGCGCTCGCCCGATCGTTTCCACTTCCGCATAGAATGCCGGGTGCCGGCTCTGCCATGTCGTGAGGTCCGAGGCCGTCTCCTTGCCTCCCACAACATCCTCGCCCTGACCTGCCCACAAGAATTCGCCGTTCAGTCCGGGCGCGCCGGTGGTCGGATTGCGCGTAAACGCAACGCCGGAGCCCGACTCCGCATCGCGATTGCCAAATATCATTTGCTGCACGGTAACCGTAGTGCCTAGAGCATCATCGATACCACGCATCTTGCGATAAAGTTGCGCGCGCGGAGAATTCCAGGAGCGAAATACCGCCACCGACGCCATCAACGCTTCTTCAACGCGGTCGGCAGGCCAGGGCTTACCCATCTGTTCGCACAGCTGGCGCACATGCGCCTCTTTGTCACGAACGTCCTCAAACGTGCTAGCACGCGCGGATCGTTCATTTTCGGCAGGGTCCTCGATGCCCAAGACCAACTCCACGAACTGGTCGAGATAGGCCGAGCGCGCCTCATACTGGAAATCTTCCCAGCCTTCGCGGGTTTCACCAAAACCGACGTTGAGTACCGTGTCCATCATGCCTGGCATCGAAATCGGAGCGCCGGAGCGGATGGATACGATCAATGGCTTCCAGCCGCCTTCCTGAAGCTGGAGTTTGGCCAACCCTTTTCGGATCAGTTCCCGCACGAAATCGAGGTTTTCATCCTGCGACCAGCGGCGATAGGCTTCCGTCGTAAGGTTGAAGGCAGCCGGCACGCGTGCACCACTGTTCATCAGCCTGACCAGACTGGATGCCTTACCTCCTACCAAATCCGGAGACGATGGCGCGTTCGCATCGAGAACAACGAGATAGGGCACGGCGCTCATTCCGCATCCCTCTCGCGCTGCAGCAGTCGCAGCAGATCCTCGTGAAACTGGAACCAGATAGTGTGAAGGGAGTCCGCCTTTACAGACACCACATAGTCCGTTTCACCAGCTTCGACGTAACGCAAGGCCGCTGTCAGACGAAGCTCATATTCTTCCAGTCGCGGCAGTCGATCAATGTACCGCCCAACGAATGTAAGAGTGTCCGTCCGCAACTTGGCCATCGCCAATATTTCCGTGAGCTTGCCATCCCAGTCGTCTGCCGCCTCATAGTCCTGCCAAGACCGTGCGATCCGCTTGAGTTCCAGATCGAGGGGGCGGAAATCGTTGATGACCTGATCCTCCAGCCCGGCGAAGGCCTCGCGCTCCCGCGCATATTGGGCTTCAACCGCCTGGGTGCCGCGCTCGGTCAGCATGATAAGGCCTTCGGTCGCCAGAAGATCGCGCGATGCCAGTGCGTCGACATGACCCGGCAAAATTTCCGTCGGGACACCGATAATCGCCTCGACAGAAGCAACCACGCCAGCAAAGGCGATCTTGCGGAGGATTGAATAGTCAGGCTCGACAATCTCTGCCGCGTCGTCACACAGAATGGAGACGCTGCCGTCCGTATCGAGGCGAACACGGCTGCCGTCGGGTAAGCTGTTGAGGTCGATGCCGCTTGCACCGACTATGCACGGCTTGCCATAGTCCCGAGCAACGACAACGATGTGCGAATTGGGACCGCCGATGGTGGAAACGATCGCGCTTGCTTTCTGGATGATTGTCGACACGGCCGATCCGCCGGCGACGTTCGTAAAGATGATCTTCTGGTCAGATGCAGGCTCTTTCATTAGCTTCACGATCGCGTCGATGCCGACCACGACCCGCAATTCGCCTTCCATCGCCTCCGGCGAGCAGGCGAAATTGCCCGTGGCTAAAGTCTTCCAACCCATTGTCACTCTTACACTCCGCAAATTGATCAGGCCGCTGAAGGCCCCAGTTTGAATGGCCGAAACATCGTTTCGCGTTGTCCGGCAGCGAACTCGCCCAGTCTTTGGAAGAAGACGATATCGGCAGCAGCGCGCTTGCTGATTGCCGGCAGGAACCTCGGCCAGAAGCGGTCCTGAAATGCCTGCATCTCTTGCTGCTCCCGCTCGATTTCCGACCGGGTGAAACCCGCAGCGCTCAACATGCGAAGCTGAAGCATGGCCTCCTCCATCGCCCCGGCGAGAAGCCTGTCCTCGAATGACCATTGCGCGAGTTGCAGAAAGAATTCCGACTGCAGTTCGTTCGCCTTGCGACTTAGGCTACGGGCCTGCTTTACCGGCACGGCTTTCAGTTCTTCATCCGTAAACGCATCAACGCCGCGCGTGAGCAACGCGCCGGCCACCACATTTTCAGGCCCCAAGGGATCAACATATAATGTTCCAAATCGATCGGACCTGATCGCAGCCCCCTTCACCTGAAGCGCGACCGCCACATTTGCCAAAGGGAATGGCTCCGCCGGCAATTCCCACTTCTGACCGCTGGGGAAGTTGAAGTGGGGGAAAAGTGACCAGTGGAGGTCGACGCACTCATAGACGATGATCTGCTCGTCGGACCGCGATGCAGGATAAGGGCCGTGCATCATCAGTCCGTCCCGCGTTTCAGCCTCCATAAGAAACGAGAGCGCGCGGGTAGAGGCGATCAGGGACAGCAGATCCTGTGCGGATTCCCCGTCGACCGGATGGATAAAGGCTTTCAGTTCATCAAGAGCCGGCTCTTCCAGAATGCGATAGCTCGGACCGTAAGCAGAATTTTGGGAAGCATAGGGATAGAAGTCGTCGCGATAATGGCTGACAACATCCCAGGCGAACGCCATGGTGTCGGCTGCGGCTTGATCGGTCAGGACCGTGTGGGGCGACACCGTCCCCGGCGCCAATTCTTCTTCGATGTGAAGCATTTCCCGTCCCCAACTCATCATCAGGGGAATGCCGGTCAACTGCACCGCCGACGTGCCAGAAAGAACCCGTTTGATCCGCTTGGCATATGCTTGCGCACCACCCGTGCGTGCCCGAATCTTCGCAATGGTCTCGGGCAACCGGACTGCTCCCGACATCAGCGCCAGGTTGAAATATTGCGGTTCGGGATAGAGTTCTGACTTTTCTTCGCCGATGGGCCGAACCTCGCGCAGGAAGTACCCCATATGCCGTTCCTCTTCCGACAGGGGCATATTGGGATCAACGGGCCGAGATGGCGACATGGGTGTATCCTTCAGCAAATGATATGCAGGGGGAGATGGATCGGCTCCCCCGGTTCGCGGAATAGCGGAAGATACTCCGGCACTCATTTGAAGGACATCGCCAACGTCAGGCCGAACGTGCGCGGCCGTCCAGCGTAGCGACTGATCGAATCCGTCGCCAGGCTCGCATTCGTCCAATAATATTTGTTTCCGACATTTTTGATCCAGGCCATCGCGCGCCACCGTCCGTCGGACGCCGACAGCCCAGCCCGGAAATCGACGAGCGCATAGCTGTCGATGACATAAGGCGTCAGCGTCAGCCCCGAAACTTCCGGCGGAGAACGGTCGCCGCCGATGTCAGCAACGGTCGAGGAGCGGTAGGACACTGTGCTGCCGACGAAGGCATCGAGGCCGGGGTTGACGGCGAACTTGTAGTCCGCGTTGCCGTTCAGCTGATATTTCGGGGTATAGGGAACCCGCGTCCCGGCGAAATCGCCCGCGACGCCAGCCGATGTTATGCCGACGAACTTGTCGATCTTCGCGTCCAGATAGGTGCCCTGAACGTTCAGGGTCAGGCCCCTGACAGGAACGAAGGTGAAATCGAGCTCGGCGCCCTTGATAATGACCTTGGGCACATTTTGCAGGATGCTCAGCACGCCCCAAACGGGATCGACGATATTCGCCTGCAGTTGCTTGTCGGTATAGTCATAATAGAAGGCCGAACCGTTCAGCTGCGCGCGGCCACCCGCCGTCGCAACCTTGAAGCCGCCTTCGTAGGAGACGACCGATTCCTGCTTCACCGGCACATATTGCGAGAAGGTGGACGCCGCGATGTTCGGGAAGCCGCCGGCCTTGTAGCCCTTAGAGATTGTTCCGTAGATCAGCGTCTGCCGCGTCGGCGACCAGTCCAGGCCTGCCTGCCAGGAGAAATTCTCTTCCTTCAGCTTTGCGATCAGGCGGCCAGGATAGTTGAACGCCGGCGCGCTGATCACGCCATCCGAACTGGTCAGGTTGTTGATCGCATAGCAGGCGCCCGGAACGTAGGGGCCGGCGACGCCGCCCGCCTGCACATCGTAGAAGAACTTGCCGATCCAATAGTCTGGAATATCGTCATAGGCGCACAGGTCGGCGCGACGACTGGACCAAGTGTAGCGGCCGCCGGCGCGGGCCGACAGGGTGTCGGTCAGCTTATATTCGAGATTGCCGAAGACAGCGACGTCCCTAGCGATCTGATCACCCTCATTGGTGTCCGATGTGACCGGGTAGCCGATTGTCGTCAAGATGGCGTTGGTCGAAGAGTCCGAGACATCGATTGTAACCGCCTGATTGATCTTCGACCGGCTGAAATTCCCGCCCAGAACCCATTTAAAATCCTCGCGCGGGTCGTTCGCCAGCCGCACTTCCTGCGAGAAGTTGGAGATCGAGCCTACGTTCGACTGGTTGTCGATCGTGCTTTCGGTCAGACCGTCCAGATCCTCACGCTGGCGCATCTTGAACTTCACATAGGAAGAAAGCGATGTGAGGGTGATGCCGCTACCCAGTTCGAAATCGCCGCGTAGGGCGATCTGATACAGACTGTTGTCGGCATAAGGCAGGTCCGGCGTCCAATCCGCCGCCCGATCCTTTTCCGGTGACAGCTTGTCTGGCGTCACATATTGGTTGGGCACGCCGGAAAAGGCCGGCTTGATCGCGATGAACTGCGGCGCCTGGGTATCACTCTTGTCGATCCAGCCATTGACGTTCAGCTTCAGTTCGATACCGTCGGCCGGATTGAAATCGAGCAACGCGCGGCCCATGAAGTTGCGCACGCGCCCGTTGCGGTCGCCGGGACGGGAATTGCTGACCTGCCAGCCGTCAGCAGTTTCGGCACGGATAGCCAACCGCCCCTTCAGCGTGTCGCTGAGCGGCCCGCTGACGAAGGCTTCCCCGTCGATCTGGTTGAAGCGGCCATAGGTGAACTGGCCGCCTGCTTCGAAATGATCGGTCGGCTTGGCCGCGATCAGGTTAATGGCGCCGCCCGTTGCGTTCTGGCCGAACAGCGTGCCTTGCGGCCCCTTGAGGACCTCGACGCGCTCCAGGTCGAACTGCGAATGGGTGGCGAGCACCGAATAGGGAAGCGGGAACTGATCGAGATAGACGCTGACGGCAGGCGAGGCGCTCAACGCACCGTCGTTCGTGCCGATACCTCGCAACGTGAAGATCGGAGTGTTGCGCGGGCTCGCGGCCACCGACAGACTGGGAACCGCGACGGCCAAATCCGAAATTGTATTGATCTGCCGGGCCTTCAGCGTGTCAGCCGATAACGCAGAGATCGACATGGGCACATCATTCACACTTTCGCTGCGCTTTTGGGCCGTCACGATAATGTCCTGAATTCCGTCGGGAGCCCCCTGCTGCGGCGTCTGCTGCGCATAGGCCCACTGCCCTTGCATCGCTAGAAACGAGACCGTCGCGAGCCGCCCCAGAATGCGTACCTTCATTTTCCCCTCCCAGGATATACCGCGCCATAAGCACGGCATTTTTGTATAACGTAGTGCAATTATGGATATTTCATGATTCTCATACGATCAAGCGCTTTATGTTGTGCGTCGCAGAAATATCCTTAAATTATTGAGTTTTACTGGATTTTTTTGGTATGATTTGGTTGCTCAGGCCACTCTCATAAGCACTTTTTTGCGCCATGGCGCATCTAAATATATGATTGAAATGCAACAGTGTGCATCATAGGGGTGTTGCGGAGCGCTCAATGCGGCTATGCGCGCTCGTACCTTTCAGGCGATGAGGCGGTAAAAGCAGACACAGGATCACACGCCTCGGCCGCATTAAACAGCCCTGCTAGGCGGCCTCTTGCCTATTGGCGTTTCGCGCGCAAACTAGCATCTTGCCGATCTGGCCTCTATCGGCCAAAGATATAAGGAACAACGACCTGGCCTATCTGCTG
Organism: Sphingobium faniae; assembly: GCA_900100475.1. Taxonomy (GTDB): domain Bacteria; phylum Pseudomonadota; class Alphaproteobacteria; order Sphingomonadales; family Sphingomonadaceae; genus Sphingobium; species Sphingobium faniae. The sequence continues at coordinate 68,958 of FMTU01000001.1, forward strand.
GATCGTCGCTGGGATCCGAAACGTCAGGCGCTGTAAAATGAACGATCTAAAGCCAAACGAGCGGCAAATCCGGCTGTTGCGCTCCATTGTCTTTGCAGGCGCCATAGAGCGCAAGAGCGGCAGCTTTCCAGGATATAACGGAGAGAATCTGGAATCCGATCTTTGCGATCTCGCGATTGCGGGGCATATTCTCTACGATGCCTGGCTGACGCCGACTACGGCGGGCGAGGCCGCCGTGGCGGAGTGGTATTCCCGGTCCCGCGAACATATTTCGCAAAGCGAGCGGGACGAAATCATCGATCACTTCAATCCGCTCGATATCGAAGTCAAACGTATCGCGATAGCCTGGCAGGACGCAGACAAGCGAGACGACTGGGACGCCAGGATGGCGACCATAGAAGCTCTTACAGCACTCCATGCCAAACTGCTTCATTTCGTCGCCATCTACAGCAATATTCTGCCGCGTTTTGGAGAGTTCAGCCAGCGTCTCAATCAGGCCATGGACGCGATCACCAAGGGCGAGACAGATTATATCGCCAGCGTTCTGCTCCCTTCCTATCACACGACATGGTTCGAGTTTCACGAGGATTTGCTCCGCACGCTCGATCGCGAGAGAAGTCCCGAATGACGTTTGCCCACGCCCTCCTTATGCCTTCCGGAGCGAACGGCAGCCCGCGTGCAATCGATGCATCGGGACCGGATGTGACCGATCGGACCACATTGGCGACGAAGCCTGCCGCCGACGGCTACATATTGTTGGCGCCTGCATAATGCGCAAACCCCGTAATATGCGCGTGGAGGCGGCCGACGACATCGCCATCGCCTCCCTGGGCACCATGACAAGGCTGAGCGACGACATGTTCGCGCGGCGGAGACGAATTTTACAGGAAGCGCGCAAGATCCTGGAAAAGGACGGCCCTGAGGGTATGAGCATGCGCAAGCTTGCAACACGTGCCGACGTGTCGCTGCGCACATTGTACAATGCGTTTGTGTCCAAAGAGAACATCATCGCGATTGCGATCAGAAATTACTACGATAGCCTGCTCAATCCACTAGCAAACGATGCCAATTTTCATGATTTCAACTGGGCCATCCGGACCGTTGTCGCTATCAACCTGTGCCATCAGCAAGTCCCCTATTATGTTTCCGTGCTGGTAAACCTATACTTTTCCACAAGCATTGATTCTTCGGTCAAGGAAGAGTTACGCCATATCGGCGCCGGCTTCCTACGCCCGTGGCTGGAACTCAATCTGGCCCGTGGCCACCTGCTTCCAGGTGTGAACATTGACCGCACGATTGCTAATCTTTCCAGCCTGCACTTCTCTATCAATCAGGAGTGGTTGATCGGAACGATCGACAAGGACGATGTCTCGAGACTGATCCTGGAATCGATGCTGATTTATATGTCCGGGATCATGCGAGGGACAGGACGGGCCGTCGTTGAAAAAAGCCTGTCAGCATTCCGAGACGACAGCGGTGAATTGGAGAAAGTCATTGCCCAAGCCCGCACCATGATCCCCGACAACCCCGTGACTAGCGCCGAATGACGCAAGAAGGCGAATGATCTGCCCCCTTCTGGGTGGCCCATTGACTATCATAGTCTGGACCACGAAAGGGACATTGAATGCCGAGCAAGAAGCACAAGCCGGAACTGATCTTCCCCCGATTTGGCCGACACGCTGGGTTAACCGGTCATGCGCTGTTCGGCCTGTTCGGGCGTGAGATACCCGAGAGCCGAGTGCATGCGGTGTCGATTGTAGTATCCTTCGATGTAGCCGAACAGGGCTTGCCGTGCCTCGGCCTGGGTCGCCCCTTGGCATTGATGGACGAGTTCGACTTTCAGTGTGTGGAAGAAGCTCTTCACCGGGGCATTATCATAACAATTACCGGTTCGGCTCATCGAGGGCGTGGCGCCGATTGCAGCCAGGTAATCGACATAGGCGCCGGCCGCGTATTGCGACCCGCGATCCGAGTGGCAAATGAGGCCGTACGCTGGTCGCTGCCGTTGCGCGGCCATCATTAACGCAGCGAGCGGCAACTCGGTGCGCATATGGTCACGCATGGCCCAGCCGACGACTTTGCGGGTCGCCAGGTCGAGCACGGCGGCCAGATACAACCAGCCTTCGCCAGTCGCGATGTAGGTGATATCGGCAAGCCAGATCCGGTTCGGCGCCGGCGCCGAAAAACGTTGGGCCAGCAGATTGGGTGCGATCGGCAGATAGTGGCGGCTGTCGGTCGTGCATGGCCCAAACCGGCGTCCGGCCAGCGCACGGATACGATGTTGCCGCATTAATCGCTCGACGCGGCCACGGCTGCATTGATGGCCTTCTGCACGTAGGGCCGCATGCATTCTCGGCGATCCATATCGCCCCTGATGGCGCGTCTGGAGCCGACGCACGTCGTCCAGCAGCGCCAGGTTGGCCGTCGTCTGCGCGCTCGGTGAGCGACCGCGCCAGTCGTAATAGCCGCTGCGCGACACACCGAGCATGCGGCACATGACGTTCACCGGCCAGGTGGACGTATGCTGCTCGATAAAGGCAAACTTCACCGCGGCATCTCCGCAAAGATGCCGACGGCTTTTTTTAGAATGTCGCGCTCCATCCGCGCCCGGTCCAACTCGCGCCGCAGTCGGGCAATCTCGGACGCTTGATCCGCCGGCGACGCCATCGTCGATACTGGCGGCTTCGCCGCCGGGCTTGCGGGCACGCCGCCCTCCTGCAACTTGCGCTGCCAGCGACGCAGCATCGTCGGCATGATCCCAAGCTCGCCCGCTATCTCGGTCTGCGGCCGACCGCTCGTCTCCCAAAGCGCTACCGCCTCGCGCTTGAACTCGTCAGTGAAACGACGCTTCGTCTTCGCCATCAAAACACCTCCTGGCTCCGCAGAACCTATCATCGGTGTCCGCCAAATCGGGGGAAGATCAGAAGGGCAGCAGCAGCCGGACCTCAGCCGGAAGCAATTGATGCAGACCAACCGCATCCCGTTGGACTGGAACGGTCAGGAGCGGATGTTTGGCTTCGGCTGAAGGTCGTCCATAAGTGAAATCCCAGCGTGGGGCTGATCGGCCCCGCTTCTCATTCCGCCCCGCGTCATTTTCGGGTCCGCCAAAATGGCCCTTAGAGATATCGGCGCAGATCCGGCCTCCCCAGTAGGCCGAATTGGTCTCCGTTTTCGAGTGCGCGAGCTAGCCTCTACAAGCCACGGAAATGACAGCGAAATTCTGCCATTACCGCACGGTTCTCGGGACTACCGGTATATATAGGAGAGAGTGGTGCCGCTTAGGTGACTCGAACACCTGACCCTCGCATTACGAATGCGATGCTCTACCAACTGAGCTAAAGCGGCTTCGGGCGGGCAGATAACAGCGGTTGGGGCGCAGGACAAGCGGGCATTTTCGCTTCCTTCCCTCCATCCTGCGTTTTTCATTCCGCCACCGCGTTCTTTACCCGGCATAATCTGCCCTGCAAGCGAAACTGCGGGCCGCGAGGTAAGGTTTTGTCAGTTTGAAGAATCACCATCCGTTCCCTCCCACCTGTTCATCGCCTGCTGCGCCAATCGACGCTGGTTCCTGAGCTTCGCATAATGCTCGACAAGTTGGAGCGTCTGCTCGCTGATCGCTGCTGTTTCGGCAACAGTGCAGCCGACTTCCAGCAATGCGTTGATGGCGTTCTTGCGTAGTCCATGCGGCACGATTTTCTGCTGCCGCTTCCGCGCCCATGCCTGGATTTCGCGACGCAAGGCGTTCGCCATGATACCAGCTCCCTGCGCGCCGACAACGATAGGGCCGATCTGGCGACCTGTCCGCGCTATCTCCCTGCGAAGTTCCTTGTGAACGGGAATGAAAAGCTCCTTCCCCGTCTTTTGCTGTCGGATGCAGATGACATTGTCGCTGATCTGGCCGAATTGCATCTGGACGACATCGCCGATCCGCTGGGCTGTGTAATAGAGAAGATGCACGCCAAGTCGGACGCGATCGTCACCAGCCGCAAGAGCATCGCGCACCAGGCTCTCAGGCCACGGCTGATGCTCACCGGTTTCGAATGGCTCGGTTTGGTGTCTCGCCCAAATATCTGACGGGCAAGCAAGCGCCCTGTCCCGTATGCGGTGGCAAGGATCGCTTCCGGTTCGATGACAAGGAGGGGCGCGGGACGTTCTACTGCAACCAGTGCGGCGCAGGCAGCGGCGTCGATCTTGTCATGAGGGTCTATCGCAAAACCTTCCGCGAGGCCGCTGAGATGATCCGGGAAGTCGCTCCCGGTTGCGAACCGTCCAAACCTCGGAGGACTATGACAGAGGAACAGAGGGTCAATGCCCTGCGTGAAGCATGGAAGGCAAGCCGAGCGATCACTGTTGAGGACGACGCGGGCCGTTATCTTCTATCGCGAGGCATAGCGCCGCCGTTCAGTCCCGCGCTTCGCTTCATTCCCCGCTTGAAGGTGACAGGGGAGAAGGTTGCTCATCTGGCGGCAATGATCGCTCTGGTTCGCGATCCGAAAGGCGAACCGCTCACGCTCCACCGAACCTATTTGCAGAACGGAGCCAAGGCCGACATTTCCAGCCCGAAGCGCCTGATGCCAGGCGAGACGCCGCATGGTTCCTACATCGACCTTTCCCCGGAAGCCGAAGAGATGGGCGTTGCGGAAGGCATAGAAACGGCGCTGCGCGTCCAGCAACGGTTTGGCATTCCATGTTGGTCTCTTATCAGCGCCGATGGCCTCAAGGCGTTCACGCCCCCCGTCATCGTCAAGCGCCTCCGCATCTTCGGCGACAACGATCCGAAATTTGGCGGTCAGGCCGCATCTTACGCGCTCGCGCACCGGCTGAGCGTACGCAATGACCATATCGAGGTGAGTGTGGAGATACCGCCTGAAACCGGCACAGATTGGGCAGATGCAGCATGACGCAGAGTTCTATTGGCGCAATGTCCACAGATAGCCAGCGCAAGGGAGGGATTATGAGGTTGTGTGGCCTACGCCGCCACAGCCAGCCTGACGCCCAACGCCTTCATGATGCCAAGCAGCCCGCTCAGGGTAGGGTTGCCGCCCTCACCCAGCGCCCTGTACAGGCCAGCGCGGGACAGGCCCGCTTTGGCCGCCATGTCCGTCATGCCGCGCGCCTTGGCAACGTCGCCAATCGCGGCAACGATCAGCGCGGGGTCTCCGGTCTCAAAGGCTGCATCGAGGTACGCAGCAACCGCGTCCTCATTGTCCAGGAACTCGGTAGGGTCCCAGGGGGTCGTCGTAACCATGGCTCAAACCTCCTTCGCCATCTCGATTGCATCGCGGATATCCCGGCGCTGCGTCTTCTTGTTCCCGCCAGCCAGCAGGATCACCAGCGCGTTGCCCTTCTTGACGAAGTAGACGCGGTATCCCAGCCCGAAGTCGATCCGCAGTTCGCCGATGCCATCGAAGAACTTGGCGTCTCCGAAATTGCCGAGCGACAGGCGGCGGATACGAACCTCAACCCGCGCCCGCGCCTGAACATCGAGATCGGCAACCCAAGTGCGGAAGTGAACGGTCTGGCGGACTTCGATCATGTACATTTTAGTAGACGGACGGATGCGCAAGGTCAAGTGAAATGTCGATTAAAGTGGACTCGCGCGTCGTGTTTGCGGGATGGAGAATGGTGATGGACGGGCACCATCACACGTCGCTGCGTGAGGAGAATGAAGGAATGGGCATTCGTTGGAAGCGTCGCGATAATTTCGCCTTCATGGCGTGGCGCCGAAACCCGGAGCGCGATCCGCGCTTCAGGCTGGAGACTGAGGAAGAGGCCGTAGAGCAAGCTGAGCGACTTGCTCGGACGATGCGCAGGCGTGGTTCGCTGAGCTGGTGCGCAAGGCAAAGGAATTGCGTTTCGGCGTGCCGGGGCTGGAGGATTACGATCAGGAGCAGTTGAACAAGCGCGTGGCCCTGATCGCGCAGGGTGCGAATATTCTCAATGCGACCATCTACCGAGCATCCGGTGGCACTGACGATCCGGGCGAGGTGATCGAAGACTATCAGGTCAACTGGACTGGCATCCCTGCGATGATGGACGCCTTCGACCAACGTGTTCTGGCTTGCCATCGAATAGAAGTTGAATGCGATCAAGCGTCGTATTCTGGACCAGCTTCACACCCGGAAATTCGAGCGCGCGATGCTCGATTGTCGCCGCCTTGGCGCTCAATGCCGCCTTTTCGGCGCTGCGGTCACGGCGATCCAGCCACGATGTCGGGCGATGGGCGAAGAGATAAAATTCCTCACCGCGCTTCTGCTCTGCTGCGTTTGCCTTTTGGTTGCGGGCCACCGGAAAGTTTGCGGGGCCGGTAATCATAGGGTTGGCGGTGCGAGCGCCAGCAGCCTGCCATGTCAGCCAAAGCCGGATCGCCTTTGCGGTCCATTCTTCGACCTGCTCGACCGTCGCGCCCTTATCGGTAAGCGCGGCAATTCCATCGCCAATGGTTTCAGTCCCGCCAAGAATAGCGCTTTCCGCGCGCTGCCTTGGAGAGTGTGAGCGCCAACTCCAATTTCTGGAGAAGTGCTCCAAGCCGCCTACCGCTTTCAGCAGTCGATCTTGCAAGGCGGATTCCGAGTGTGCATTTTGCGCGTCAGTCATGGCGAACTATCCCTTCGCTATGCGGGGCCGGGCAGCGCACCAACGCTGCTTCCGACCCGTTTTTGGTTTTGCTTTCCAATGCTAAGTGATTGGCAATATTGGGCATGGTTTTGTGCCCAGATGCGCCGGGAACCGCAGAAAATCTTGGCTCCTTATTAACCCGGCATTTACCATCTGATGCCACTGTAGGCCCCAAAGACTGGTTTTTTGGTCAAGGATCACCGGATGGACATTCTGCGGGGGCATGAAATCGAGGGCGATCGGGATGATTTCGATGACGCTGGCGATGCCGCGATCGAATGCCCGCCTGCCATCGCCACCCATGAACGGCGGATGCAGGTGCGCGCCTATAATTATTGGGCGTCGCTGCTGGGCGACCGCGCCTTGCCGTCGATCGAGGATCTTCGGCCCGACCGGCTGGAGGATTTCGGCCCTTACAGCGTGCTGCTGGACTTCAGCGCTGGCGTCGATAACCCAGCGGTTATCTATATGGGGGAAGCCTTGCGCGAGGAGTGCGAGATCGCCGCGCCGATCCATCATATCGGCGACGTGCCGTACCGCTCGCTGCTGTCACGCCTGACCGACCATTATCTTCAGATCATCGCCAATGCCGCCCCCATCGGCTTTGAAGCCGAGTTCGTGAACCAGCGCGGCGCGGACCTGCTCTATCGTGGCATATTGATGCCCTTTTCCTCCGATGACGAAACGATCGACTTCGTGTTCGGCGTCATCAACTGGAAGGAAGCCGCCAGCCGCGCCGAAACCGACGCGCTGGAACGGGAGGTCGGCGAGGCGCTGGGCCTGAACGATTTGGTGACGAACGACGCCATCATCGCCCCCCCCTCGGTGCTGGACCTCACCGTTTCGGACATGATCGACATGCCGGTCCCGGACGCCGATGCATCGCTGGCCGACTGGCTGGCCGCCGCCCGCGACGGAGCCGAGCAGGCCCGCGCCAGCGAGGCGCGCAGCCATGGCGCGCTCTATAACGCCATCGGCCTTGCTTATGATTTCGCCCTCGCCGCAGGACAAGCGCCCGAGGATTATGCCGAACTGCTCGCCGATGCGAGCATCAAGGTGCAGGCGCGCAGCCCGATGACCGCCGTCATCAAACTCATCTTCGGCGCCACCTATGACAAGACGCGCGTCACCGAATATGCGGCCGCGCTCGACCATGCCCGCGCGCGGGACATGGGCATGGGCACGCTGGCCGCGCACCTCGCTGCCTATGAAGGCGGCCTCAAGGCGCTAATCCGCGATGTCCGCGCGGCGCGCCGGGCCGACATGCCCGCAAGGCCCGATCGCGGCCGCGCCGCCCGCGACGCGATCAAGGTCGCCCCGCCCCTCACGCCGCAATCCATCCTCACCGATGAGGACGGGTTGGCCATCCTCGTCGCCCGTCGGGAATCCGACGGTTCGCTCGCATTTGTCGCCGCTTTGCCGGAAGGATCGAATCTGGGAACGAAGGTGATGCTCGCCGCCATGCGCTGATCCCGCGCGCGATGGACATGCAGGTCGCCTGACCCTATAGAAAAAGGGCAAATGGGCGTTTCCGGGGCGGAGGCGCTGTTGCGGTGTAATATTTCCAATCTTTGAAATATTATTTCTCATTCTCGCTTGAGCCACAGCGCGCTCGGGCGCATATAAGGGTGCGAGCCGGGAGTCGTCGGATCGCGGTCCAGCGTCTCCTCTGTTCCGGGAAAAAAGGCGGGAAACCCGCGAGGATGAGGTGCACGCATGACGGCCGCGGCTGAGCCAAAGATCAAGCAAGTCGACCTTTCCATTCGTCAGGCGCTGGAGGATGCGCTGGCCCGCGGCGCGCTGCCGGGCGAAAGCGAGGGCTTTGATGAAGCCGCCCTGGCCGACGCCGCCGCCTTCCTCGCCGCCACCGCCAGCAGCCGCGCGCCCGGCGCGGCGGCCATTGCCATCGAAACGCTGGGCGAAAGCGTGTCGGGGCGCTTCATGCGGATCGCCCTTGTCAATGACGACATGCCTTTCCTCGTGGATTCCATCGCCCACACGCTGGCGACAGAGGACATCACCATACACCGCCTGCTCCACCCCGTCCTGTCGGTCAGCCGCGAGGCGAAAGGCGCGCTCAAGGCGATCCTCGACGACGAGGCATCGGGCGCCCGCCGGGAATCGATGATCTATATCGAGGCCGACCGCGCCGATGCGAAGGTACGCCGCGCGCTGGAAAAGGATCTGCGCGACACGCTGGCCGATGTGCGCGCCGCCGTCGCCGACTGGCCGCGCATGCAGGAAGCGATGGCCGCCGACGCCGACGCCATCCCGGACGAGGAAGGCGCGGCACTGCTGCGCTGGTTCCTCTCGCGCCATTTCACCCAGACCGGCCATGAAATCTGCGGCCGCGACGGCAAGGCGCGGGACGGCATCGGCATCTGCGCCCTGCGCGACAAGCCGATGATCGCGCCCGCCTCCCGCGAAGCCGCCTTCGCCTGGTTCGAAGAGGGCAAGCGCGTCCCCCTCATCATCAAATCCAACATCGCCTCGCGCGTGCATCGCCATGTGCTGCTCGACCTCGTCATCGTGCCGGTGCGGCAGGGCAAGGAGGTGGTGGCCCTGTCCATCCACGCGGGCATGTGGACCAGTTCCGCCCTTACCGCGCCGCCGGACAAGGTGCCGCTGCTGCGGTCCGCCCTGTCGCTGCTGATGGAGAAATTCGGTTTCGATCCGGTCGGCCATGCGGGCAAGACGCTGGTCCATGCGTTGACCGCCCTGCCCCATGACATATTGATCGGCTTCGACCGCGAGACGCTGGAGCGGCTGGCGCTCACCTTCATGTCGCTGGCCGATCGGCCCCGCCCGAAACTGGCGCTCGCCACCAGCGCGCTCGCCCGCCACCTCTACGCCTTCGTCTGGCTGCCCCGCGACGAGCTTTCGACCGCCCGCCGCGTCTCCATTCAGGACATGCTGTCGCAGGCCGCCAATGGCGCGGCGGTGCTCAGTTGGTCCATCGCGCTGGAGGAAGGCGGCCTCGCCCTGCTCCGCATCACGCTCGACCTGCGCGATGGCGGCGTGGTGCCCGACGACCGCGAACTGGACGAGCGCCTGCGCCGGATGGTGCGCGGCTGGCTCCCCGCCGTCGAGGAATCGCTCGCCGAAACCGAAGAGCCGGGCCGCGCCGCCGCCCTGGCCCAGCGTTTCGCCAACGGCTTCCCCATGGCCTATCGCAACGGCGCGGGCGCGGCGGAGGCGGCGATCGACATCCGCCTGATCCACGGCCTTTCCGGCCCGGACGACAAGTCGATCCGCGTCTATCGCAACCCACAGGACAATGCCGAACGCCTGCGCCTGAAACTCTACAGCCATGACGCCATCGCCCTGTCCGAAGTCGTCCCCGCCTTCGAGAATTTCGGTTTCCGCGTGATCGACGAGATGACGACCGCCATCGACGGCGGCGCGCTCGGCCATGTGCAGCGTTTCGTGCTGGAACTGCCTGCGGGCGGCGATGCCGAAACGGTCATCGCCCGCGCCGATGTCGTCACCGAAGCCATCGCGCAGGTGATCGAGGGCGTGGCGGAAGATGACAGCCTCAACGAACTGATCGTGACGGCGGGCCTGTCGCCGCGCGCGGTGGTGCTGTTCCGCGCGCTGTTCAGCTATCTGCGGCAGACCGGCATGGCCTATGGCCGCGCCACCGTCGCCGACACGCTGCGCCGCGAAAAGGACGTGGCGCATCAGCTTGTCGAACTGTTCACCGCATTGCACGATCCCGCCGCGAAGGATGGCGAAGCCCGCGCCGCCAAAGCGCAGGCCGCCATCGAGCAAGGGCTCGAAAAAGTCACCGCCATCGACGAGGATCGGGTGCTGCGCCTGCTGCGCGCGGCCATCACCGCAACGCTGCGGACCAATTTCTTCGCCCCCGCCGCTGCCGAGGCGCTGGCCTTCAAGCTCGACAGCGCGCGCGTGCCGGGCCTTCCCGCCCCGCTCCCCTGGCGCGAAATCTGGGTCTATTCCCCTCGCGTCGAAGGCATCCATCTGCGCGCCGGTCCCGTCGCGCGCGGCGGGCTGCGCTGGTCCGACCGGCGCGACGATTTCCGCACCGAAGTGCTCGGCCTGATGAAGGCGCAGCGGGTCAAGAACGCCGTCATCGTGCCGACCGGCGCGAAGGGCGGCTTCTATCCCAAGCAACTCCCCAACCCGCAGGTCGACCGTGACGCCTGGGCGGCCGAGGGCAAGGAAAGCTACCGCATCTTCATCCGCGCGCTGCTCTCCGTCACCGACAATATCGTCAAGGGCAAGGTGAAGCACCCGCCACAAGTCGTCGTCCATGACGGCGACGATCCCTATTTCGTCGTCGCGGCGGACAAGGGCACGGCGAGTTTCTCCGACGTCGCCAACGCCATCGCGCTGGAACGCGACTTCTGGCTGGGCGACGCCTTCGCCAGCGGGGGCAGCCATGGCTATGACCACAAGGCGATGGGCATCACCGCGCGCGGCGCGTGGATCAGCGTGCGCCGTCACTTCGCCGAAATGGGCATCGACGTGCAAAGCGAGCCGGTGAGCGTCGTGGGCTGCGGCGACATGTCGGGCGACGTGTTCGGCAACGGCATGTTGCTCAGCCAGGCAATCAGGCTGGTCGCCGCCTTCGACCACCGCCACATCTTCCTCGATCCCGATCCCGACCCGGCGAAAAGCTGGGCCGAACGCCAGCGCCTGTTCAACCTCCCCCGTTCAAGCTGGGACGATTATGACAAGGCGCTGATCTCGAAGGGCGGCGGCGTTTTCCCCCGTTCCCTGAAAAGCATCCCCCTCACCCCCGAAATGCAGGCGATCCTCGGCGTCACCGCCACGGAGATGGAACCCACCGCGCTCATCTCCGCGATCCTCACAAGCCCCAACGATCTGCTCTGGTTCGGCGGCATCGGCACCTATGTGAAGGCGGCCACGCAAAGCCATGGCGATGTCGGCGACCCTGCCAACGACCGGCTGCGCGTCAATGCGGAGGATTTGCGCGTCAGGATCGTGGGCGAAGGCGCAAATCTGGGCGTCACCCAGGCGGCGCGCATCGCCTTTTCCCTGCGCGGCGGGCGGATCAACACCGACTTCATCGACAATTCGGCGGGCGTCGATTGCTCGGATAATGAGGTCAATATCAAGATCGCGCTGAACAAGGAAATGGCCGAGGACCGCCTCGCCTTCGACGCGCGCAACGCGCTGCTCGAAAGCATGACGCAGGCGGTCGCCGACCTCGTGCTGGAGGACAACCGGCTTCAGGCGCTCGGCCTCTCCATCGCCGAAAGCGGCGGCGCGGCCGACCTTGCCAGCTATGTGCGCCTTATCGAAACCTTCGAGGAAGCGGGCAGGCTCGACCGGCAAGTCGAAGGGCTGGCGGCGAACGACCAGCTTCTGCGCCGGGGACAGGACGGCATGGGCCTCACCCGCCCCGAACTCGCCGTGCTGCTTTCCACCGCGAAACTGGCCTTGCAGGACGCGATCGAGCAGGGCGACCTCGCCACCGATCCCTCGATGGGCGGCGAACTCATGGCCGCCTTCCCGCCCGCCATGCAAAAGGAGGAAGCCGACGCCATCGTCGCCCATGCGCTCAGAAAGGAAATCATCGCCACCAAGGTCGCGAACCGCATCGTCAACCGCCTCGGCCTCATCCACCCGTTCGAACTGGCGGAGGAGGAAGGCTGTTCGATCAGCGACCTTGCCAGCGCCTTCCTGATCGCCGAACGGCTCTACGACATCCACAAGCTGTGGGACGACATCGACGCGGCCGAAATGTCCGAAGCCGCCCGCCTCGCCTTGTTCGGCCATATCGCCGGCGGGATGCGGGCGCAGATCGCCGACATCCTCCGCTCCGTCCCCACCGGCACCTTGCCGGAAGCAGGCCATGCGATGCTCGCCAGGGGCGTCGGCACACTCGCCAGCAAGGTCGACGACCTCCTCACCAGCGAAGCCATCCGCCGCACCGCCGCCGTCACCGATCACCTCCTTACGCTCGGCGCGCCCGACGACCTGGTCCAGCGCACGGCGGGCCTGTTCAAGCTGGACGGCGCGGTCGGCATCGCCATGCTGGCGCAAAAGCTGGGCGTGGACGAAGTCGCCCTCACCCGCGCCTTCACCCATCTGGGCGAAGCGGTCGGCATCGACTGGGTCCAGTCCGTCGCCGCCCGCATGGAGCCGACCGACCCATGGGAACGGCTGCTCATTTCCGGCGTCGCCCGCGACATGCAGCAGGTGCGGCTCGACCTGCTCGCCCATGCGAAGAGCAAGAACATCAGCGCCCATGTCGACGACTGGCTGAAGGAAAAGGACTCCCGAATCCGCCAGTTCCGCACCCTCGTCCAGCGTGCCCGAACAGCGGCGGTCCCCAATGTCGCCATGCTCGCTGAAATCGCCGGGCAAGCGCGCGGATTGCTGGGGCGGTAAAATCCTCCCCCCGCAGGGAAGGACGGGTTCCGCTTACATTTTGATACAATTTCCCTTGTGTGCAGGTTTGCAATTGCGAGTCGTTCGCGTTATTCGGTCCGCCGTACACTTCTCAGGATTCGCCGCTTTCCAATGCACGCTCCCGTCAGCCTTCAACCAAAAAAGAAGAAGAAAAGCCCCAGGGCTTTCTGGCTGAAGCAGCTTCATGCCTGGCACTGGATCAGTTCGGCAGTCAGCCTGATCGGATTGCTGCTCTTCGCCTTCACCGGCATTACGCTCAACCATGCCGCCGATGTGGAAGGCGCGCCGCAGACGGTGGAAAAAGCCGCGACCCTGCCGCCCGCCCTGCTCGAACAGATCGCGCCGGACGATCAGCCCGACGGCAAGAAACCGCTTCCCGCCGGCATCGCCCAGTGGGTCCAGAAGGAAATCGGCCAGCGCGGCACGGGCGAGGCGGAATGGTCCGCCGATGAAGTCTATCTGGCCCTGCCCCGCCCCGGCGGCGACGGCTGGGTCGCGATCGACCGGCACAGCGGCGCAGTCACCAGCGAAGCGACCAGCCGCGGCTGGATCAGCTATTTGAACGACCTGCACAAGGGCCGCAACACCGGCGCGGTATGGAAATGGTTCATCGACATCTTCTCCGTTGCCTGCTTCCTCTTCGCGCTCACCGGCCTGGTGCTGCTACAACTCCACGCGGCCCGGCGGCCCAGCACATGGCCGCTGGTCGCCATCGGCCTGGCCCTCCCGGCGGTCCTCGCCATCGTCTTCATCCATTGACAGGGAAAAGAACAACCATGCAGATCAGCCACAGACTGCTGCTGACCGGCGGAGCCGCGATGGGCGCGACCGGGGCGCTCGCCGCCATGCCCGCGCAGGCGGAAACGCTGAACCTCAGCGTCAATATCCCGCGCCTGTCGGTGGCCGAATATCACCGCCCCTATGTCGCCATCTGGCTGGAAAAGGAAGGCGCGACGCCGCGCACCCTGTCGGTCTGGTATGATTATGACATGAAGAATGGCGAAGGCACCAAATGGCTGCGCGACGTGCGGCAATGGTGGCGCGCTTCGGGCCGGACGATGAAGTTCCCGGCCGATGGCGTCACCGGCGCGACCCGCGCGCCGGGCGATCAAAAGATCAGCTTCGCCACCGGCAAGGGGCCGCTGGGCCAGCTTGCGCCGGGCAGTTACACGCTGATCGTGGAAGCCGCGCGCGAAGTCGGCGGCCGCGAAGTCGTGCGCGTGCCGTTCACATGGCCGCAAAAACCCGGCGCCGTGCTGCGCGCGAAGGGATCGACGGAATTGGGGGCGGTCAGCCTCAACATCGGAAAGTAAGGGGAAGTCCAATGAAAGCCAGATTTCTGATCGCGGGCGCGCTTGCCGCCCTGTCTCTTTCCGGCGCGGCGCAGGCGCACCGCCAATGGATGATGCCGTCCTCCACCGTCTTGTCCGGCACGGATAGCTGGGTCACGGTGGACGCCGCCATTTCCAACGACCTTTTCTATTTCGAGCATTTCCCGATGGCGACCGATCATGTCGCCGTGACTCAGCCGGATGGTTCGACGGGCAAGATCGAAAACGCCGCCAAGGGGCGCTATCGTTCGACCTTCGACGTGCATCTGACGCAGCCGGGCACCTACCGCATCGCCAATGTCATGAACGGCCTGATGGGCAGCTACATGCTGAACGGCAAGCGTGAACGCCTCCCGCGCGGCACGACGAAGGACACGCTGGCCAAGGCGATTCCCGCCGGGGCGACCGATGTGCAGACCGCCGAATCCATCACCCGCAACGAGGTTTTCGTGACGCTGGGCGGGCCAACCTCCAATCTTTTCAAGCCGACCGGCGAAGGCATCGAAATGGTGCCCGTCACCCATCCCAACGACCTGGTTTCCGGCGAAAGCGCGGGCTTCCAGTTCCTGCTGGATGGCAAGCCCGCTTCGGGCCTCAAGGTCACGGTGATCCCCGGCGGCATCCGCTACCGGGATTCGCTCGGCCAGATGGACCTCACCACCGATGCGGACGGCAAGGTGTCGGTCGCCTGGCCGCAACCGGGCATGTACTGGATGAACGCCAGCCTTGCAGGCGAACGTGAAGACGGCCCCGCCGGTCCCCCGCAGCGCCGCGCGTCCTACATCACCACACTGGAAGTGCTGGCCCCCTGAACCACGCGCCGAACCCTTCCCCTTTTTTTGGGAGGGGAAGGGTTTGAAGCGCCGGTCCATCAATGGAAGCTGCGCGGGGCTATGGAACCGATAGCCTGCGAAGAAACGACCATCCATGCCCCCCGCCCTGCGCATCGCCATCCCGCCCAACCTCTCGCCCGACGCGTTCGAGGGGCGCGATCGCACGGGCCGGATCGCGGATTTCGGCGGCCCGACCATGGGCACAAGCTGGTCCGCCCGCATCGTCGATGCTCCTTCCAGCTGCGCGGCGCTGATCGAAACCGTCCTTACCCGCATCATTGCGCAGATGAGCAATTGGGAAGCGGATTCCGACATCAGCCGCTTCAACCGCCTGCCCCCCGGCCAATGGATGCCCCTCCCCGATGAGATGATGACGGTCCTGCGCGCAGGGCTGGACATGGCGCGCCTCTCTGGCGGAGCCTTCGACCCCGCTGTCGGCCATATGGTCGCCCGCTGGGGCTTTGGCCCCGGCAGCGGGACAGAAGCAGCGCCCACCCCCTTCCCGCCATGGCAGGCGATAGAGGTGGAAGGCTCCCGCGCGCGCCGCCTCGCCGACGTCGCGCTCGATTTCTCCGGCATCGCCAAGGGCTATGCCGTCGACGCCGTGACGCAGGCCCTGAAAGCCCAATCCCTCCGCCATTTCCTGATCGAGATCGGCGGCGAACTCCATGGCGAAGGGGCGAAGCCCGATATCCAGCCATGGTGGGTGGATGCCGAAGCCCCGCCCGACCTCGCGGTCCCCACGCTTCGCATCGCGCTTTGCGGCCTGTCCGTCGCCACCTCCGGCGACTATCGCCGCTTCCGCATGGAGGACGGCCAGCGTCTTTCCCACAGCATCGACCCGGCGACCGGCGCGCCCATCGCCCATGAAGTGGCCGCCGTCACCGTGCTGCACGAAAGCGCCATGCTCGCCGACGCATGGGCCACCGCGATCACCGTCCTTGGCCATGATCGCGGCATGACGCTCGCCACCCGCCACGGCCTGGCGGCCAGACTCGTCCGGCGCCTCATCCAACGGGAGGGCGAGCGCGCGCAGGAATATATGACCCCCGCCCTTGCCGCCATGCTGGACGGCTGACGGCCGGGATCAACGGCGCATGGCCCGCTTATCGCTGCCCGCCGCTCAGGCCCCGCGCAGCCGGTCGCCATGCCAGCGCAAATGCTCGTCCATGAAGGTGGAGATGAAATAATAGCTGTGGTCGTATCCGGGCTGCATGCGAATGGTCGCCTTCTGCCCGGCCGCGCGGCAGGCGTCCTCCAGCAGGGGCGTCCGAAGCTGCTCCTCCAAAAACGGATCGGCATCGCCCTGATCCACCAGCAGGTCGGGCAGCCGCGCCCCATCCTCGATCAGGGCGACCGCGTCATGCCGGCGCCAGACGCTGCGATCCTCCCCCAGATAGCCCGCCAGCGCCTTTTCCCCCCACGGAACCCGCGCAGGCGCGACAATCGGCGCGAAGGCTGAAACGGCTCTGAAACGGTCGGGGAAAGTCAGCCCGATCGTCAGCGCGCCATGGCCGCCCATGCTATGCCCCATGATCGACTGGCGGGAAAGATCGGCGGGAAACCGCGCCGCGACCAAGGCGGGCAATTCCTCCGTGATATAGGACCACATGCGATAATGGGCGGCAAAGGGCGGCTGCGTCGCATCGACATAGAAGCCCGCGCCCAGTCCGAAATCATAGGACCCTTCGGGATCGTCCGCGACGCCATCGCCCCGCGGGCTGGTGTCGGGCGCGACGAAGATCAGGCCAAGCTCGGCGCAGGCGCGGCGGAACTCGCCCTTCTCCGTCACATTCGCATGGGTGCAGGTCAAGCCGGACAGATACCAGACGACCGGCAGCCGAGCGCCCTGCGCATGAGGCGGCACGAAGACGGAAAAAGTCATTTCCGTCCCCGTCGCCGCCGAGGCATGGCGATAGACGCCCTGCACGCCGCCATGGGCCTGATTGGTCGAGAGCGTTTCCATGCCTTGCCCGATCAGTCCGCCATCCGATGCGAAACGCACAATTTGTTGCCGCAAGGATCGCGCAAATAGGCGAGATACAGATTGCCAGCCTGCATGGACCGCACGCCGGGAGGACTTTCGACGGACGTGCCGCCATTGGCGACGCCCGCCGCGTGCCATGCCTCGACCTTCTCGGAAGAATCGCAGGTAAAGCCGATGGTGCCGCCATTGGCATGGGTTGCTTTATTGCCGTCGATGGGGCGGGTGATCAGGAAAAGGCCGGTGTCCGAAGGATAGACATAACGATCATCCCCCACCGCCACGCCGGGGCCATAGCCGAGCGAGCCCATCACCGCATCATAGAATGTCCGGGATTTCTCCAGATCGTCGGCGCCCACCACAATATGACTGAACATGCTATTCTCTCCTTAATAAACCACGACCGACCGGATGCTTTCGCCTGCGTGCATCAGGTCAAAGCCCTTGTTGATCTCTTCCAGACCGAGCACATGGGTGATCATCGGATCAATCTCGATCTTGCCGTTCATGTACCAGTCCACGATTTTCGGCACGTCGGTGCGCCCCTTGGCCCCGCCAAAGGCGCTGCCCTTCCAGACGCGCCCGGTGACGAGCTGGAACGGGCGGGTGCTGACTTCCTTCCCCGCTTCCGCCACGCCGATGATGATGCTTTCGCCCCAGCCGCGATGGCAGGCTTCCAGCGCGGTCCGCATGACGCCGGTATTGCCGGTGCAGTCGAAGCTATAGTCCGCGCCGCCATCGGTCAGCGCGACCAGATGCTGGACGATATCGCCCTCGACCCTCGATGGATTGACGAAATGGGTCATGCCGAAGCGGCGCCCCCATTCCTCCTTGCCGTCATTGATGTCGACGCCGACGATCATGTCCGCGCCCACCAGCTTCGCGCCCTGAATGACGTTGAGGCCGATGCCGCCAAGGCCAAAGACGATGACGTTGGAACCGGGCGTCACCTTCGCGGTTTTGACCACCGCGCCGACGCCCGTGGTCACGCCGCAGCCGATATAACAGCTCTTGTCGAAGGGCGCGTCCTCCCGGATCTTCGCGACGGCGATCTCCGGCAGCACGGTGAAGTTGGCGAAGGTCGAACAGCCCATATAGTGAAAGATCGGCTGCCCCTTGTAGCTGAACCGCGTCGTGCCGTCGGGCATCAGTCCCTGGCCCTGCGTCGCGCGGATCGCGGTGCACAGGTTGGTCTTTCCCGACAGGCAGCTTTTGCACTGGCGGCATTCGGGCGTGTAGAGCGGAATGACATGATCGCCCGGCTTCACCGACGTGACGCCCGGCCCCACTTCCCGCACGATCCCCGCGCCTTCATGGCCGAGGATCGAAGGAAAGATGCCCTCGCTGTCAAAACCGTCCAGCGTATAGGCGTCGGTATGGCAGATGCCGGTCGCCATGATCTCCACCAGCACCTCGCCCGCCTTCGGGCCGTCCAGATCGACCTCGACGATTTCGAGAGGCTTCTTCGCCTCGAACGCGACAGCGGCTCTGGTTTTCATGAGTGCGCTCCCAATTCCATGCCCAAAATTCCCTGTCCAAAATTCCACGTAAAAGCCTTCTTAGGACAAAAATCGGCGAAGGAAAGCCTGCTGGCGGCCACCGCTTGCGGATCGGCGCTGCCGGTTATCGAAAGGGTAGCCGGGATATCCCGGCATGATCGCGTCGGCGCCTCGTCAGCCGCGGCCGCGATATGTCTATTTCAGAAATATGCGATTGACTCGCATTTGCGATAAAGTTAGGGCGCGCCGACACCCCTCCCCCTCCGGTGAAGGACACCCCCGGTGAAAAGAATCGCATCCCTCCTTCTTGCTTCCACCGCTATTGCCATGGGCGGCTCCCAGGCCGCGTGGGCCGAGGAGGCAAGCGACGCTTCCGCCAGCCCAAACCGCAACGACATCATCGTGACGGGCTGGCTGGAGCGGGAGAATGATGCCGCGACCGGCCTGTCGCTGACGCTGCGCGAAACGCCGCAATCCCTTACCGTCATCAACCGCGACCGCATGGATGATTTCGCGCTGACCAATGTGAACGATCTGCTGGCGCAGGTCGTGGGCATCAATGTGGAGCGTTACGAAACCGACCGGACCGAATATAATTCGCGCGGCTTCGACATCACCAATTTCCAACTTGACAATATCGGCCTGCCGCTGCGCTGGGGCATCCAGTTCGGCGATCTCGACACCGCGCTTTTCGACCGGGTTGAAGCGGTGCGCGGCGCGAATGCGATCATGACCGGCATCGGCAATCCCTCCGCGACGATCAACTATGTCCGCAAGCGCCCGACGCGGGAATTGCAGGTTTCCGCCTCCGCCATGCTCGGATCATGGGACCAGAAGCGCGTCGAGGCGGACGTATCGGGATCGCTCGATGCGTCGGGCACGCTGACGGCCCGGCTGATCTTCGCTCATGACGACCGCGACAGCTATCTTCGCTACAACAGGACCAACCGCAACGTCTACGGCGCGATCCTGGCGTGGGAGGTCGTGCCGCATCTGACCGCGACCGTCGGCTATACGCGGCAGGACAATGAATCCGACGGCGTGCTCTGGGGCGCGCTGCCGCTGCTCTATTCCAATGGCGAGCGGATTCCCTATCCGGTGTCCGCATCCACCTCCCCTGAATGGACCTATTGGGACGTCCACGACCAGAACGCCTTTGCGGAACTGGCCTATGCGGCGGACAATGGCTGGCAGGCCAAAGGCCGCTTCACCTATATCCGCAGGCGTTCAAAGGCCAATCTCTTCTACGCCTATGGCTATCCCGACAAGGATACGGGGCTGGGCATCGGGGGAATGAGCGGCATCTATACATCGCCCTCGGAGCAGTATCTGGGCGATTTCCTTGCCTCCGGCCCGGTCAAGCTGTTCGGCCGCGAACATGAACTGGCGCTGGGCCTTTCCACCGCCCGCATGGACAGCCGGGAATATGAAGCCTTCTCCGACGAATATCCCGAATACCCTTCCGTCAGTGAATGGGCGGAAAACGGCTTTCAGGTGGCAAGGCCCACTTATCCCGAAGCCTATCTGGCGGAAAAGACGCGCGACGACCTGACGCGCGCCTATGCCGCCCTGCACCTCAACCTCACCGACGCGCTCAAGGCCGTGGTCGGGGCCAGCGCCATGTGGCTCAAGACCACCGGCTTTTCCTATGATGTGGACCAGTCGCGCAAGAACAGCGAGGTCAGCCCCTATTTCGGCGCGGTGTTCGACGTGACGTCCAACATCTCCTTCTATGCAAGCTACACCAGCATCTTCAATCCACAGATCGAAGTCGACGTCACCAACCGCCGCCTCGATCCCGCCAAGGGCACCAGCCTGGAAGGCGGCATCAAGAGCGAATGGCTCGACAAGCGCCTTTATGTCAGCGCCGCCCTTTTCCGCGCCCGCCAGTCCAATCTGGCGGAGGCGGCGGGCCAGTTCGAACCCGGCGAAGGGGGCCAGCCGGGCGACACCTATTATCGGGGCGTCGACACCACCTCCAAAGGCTTCGAGATCGAGCTGACCGGCCATGTCACGGATCGCTGGACGGTCAGCGGCGGCTATACCGGCCTGCGGATCAGGGACCATGATGGCGATCCGACGCGGACCTTCGTGCCGAACAAATCCCTGAAGCTCGCCACCACCTATGCCGTGCCGGAATGGCGCGACCTGAAACTGGGCGCGCAACTGCGCTGGCAAAATGGCATCGGCGTGATCGACAGCGACATCGTGGACATCGGCATCGTCACCGATCCCGTCACCATCCGGCAAAAGGGCTATGCGGTGCTGGACCTGATGGCGGGCATCCGGCTGGTCGACCATCTTCGCGCCAGCGTGAACGTCCGCAACGTCACTGACACCCGGTATTTGAGCAGCCTGAAATGGGGGCAGGCCTTTTACGCCGCCCCGCGCAGCGCGCTTTTCACGCTCAGCTTCGATTATTGAGCGGGCCGGGATGAGCTTTCCCATCGGCCTGCTCTGGATCGGCGGCGGCGGGGCGGTCGCGTCCATGGCGCTGTTGCGCCACGCCTGGGGAAAGCCGTCCCGCTCCGTCCCCCTCAATCTTGGCGCATGGGCGACGCTTCTGGCCGCCCTGCTGTGCGGCATGGCGGATTCCGGCGCATGGGGCATGGCGGTCGTCACGCTGGCCGCGCTCGCCGCGGCGTTTCTCTGCCTCGCGCACGCCGCCCTTGCCGCCCCGCCGGGCAGGCAGGCCGCTTCCAACCGCCGCGTCCGCATGTTGCCCGAAGGCGCAGAGCCGCTGCGGCTGGGCGCGCGGTTCCTGACTTTCGCCCTCACCGTTCCGGGCGCCTGCCTCACGGCGCTGGCCATCGCGCTCGCGGCAAGAGCCGTCGCGGGCCGGATCGGCCTTCATGACGCGGACGGCAATGTGCTGATGCTGTTCCTCATGCCCCTGCTCTGGATGCTGCTCGTCATGCTGCTGCTGTTTCAGGACCGCCGCCGCGCGCAACTGCTCTGGCTTTCCCTGCCCGCCCTGGCCAGCCTGCTGATCCTCGCCGCCACAGGAACGCACATATGAATCAGGTCGTCCATAAAAGCACGGTGCAGCGCAGCCTTTCGGCCCATGCCGCTCTCGGCCTGCTCGCCAGCGCCCTGCTCTATATCCTGTGCCTGACCGGCACGGTTACGGTCCTTTATGAAGAATGGCAGCGGGTGGAACAGCCCGATGCGCCGGAAATGACCGCAATCGCGCCCGCCGCCGTCCAGACCGCCATCGCGAACCTGCTGGCCGGGGAGAAGGGCCGCAAGGCGACCGGGCATCTCTATGTCCACCTGCCGACCGACGCCCTGCCCCGCACGACGATCACGACGGACAATCAGGCGGCGCATGTCGATGCGCGCGGCGCGCTCGCCATGCCGGAACGCAACGCATGGTCGGAATTTCTCCTCGGCCTTCATGATATGCTGAACGTGCCGGGCGTCATCGGCATGACCATCGTCGGCGCGCTGGGCGTGATGATGCTGGCGCTCACGCTGACCGGCATCATCGCCCATCCGCGTATTTTCCGCGACGCCTTCCGCCTGCGCGCGCGCGACAAGGGGGGCGTGGGCCTTGCCGACTGGCACAACCGGCTGGGCGTGTGGACCCTGCCCTTCGCGATCGCCATCGCGCTGACGGGCGCGATGATCGGGCTTGGGTCCATCAACGGCTATGGGCTGGCAGGGCTTTTCTACAAGGGCGATCTGGAAGCGGCCTATGCGCCGATCTTCGGCGAGGAAGGGAAGCCGGACCCCAAATCCGCGCCCTTGCCCGATGTCGCGGCGGCCCTGCGGACCATGGCCCAGCGCTTTCCCGAAGCGCGGCCCCTTTATGTGATCCTCCACGAACCCCTTACCGCCGGGCAGCAGGTGCAGGTGCTGGCCGGCCATGACCGCCGCCTGATCTTTGGCGAAACCTATGCTTTCGACAGCCAGGGGCGGTTCACGGGCAAGGCGGGCCTGTCCGACGGCCATATCGGCCAGCAGGTCGCGGCCTCGGCCTATAATCTGCATTTCGGCAATTATGGCGGCTGGCCGGTCAAGCTGGCCTATATCCTCTTCGGCGCGGCGCTGTGCGGCATGATAGCGGCCGGCGTCCTGATCTGGCTTGGCAAGCGCGAACGGCGCGGCTTTCATCACCCCCGGCTGCGCGCCGCCTGGCACGCGATCATATGGGGCGTCCCCTTCGCCCTCAGCATGACCTTTCTGGCGCGGCTGACCATCGGCAACGAAGCGCCGTTCGTCGCGATTTTCTGGCTGCTCCTGCTGGCCTCCCTGATCGCCGCCCTCTGCCTTCCCGACACGATCAGGCGTGGCCTTCAATTCCTGCTGGGCGCGGGCGTGATCGGCGGTGGCCTGCTGGCGGCGGCGCTCGCTCTGGGCGGCTGAAGGCGCCGGGGCGGGCTTCGCCTATCGGCAATGCTCGCGCAGATATTGGGCGAGCACGACCGCCTGATTGCACGTCTCATCATGCGCGCCATAGAGCAAGGTGACATCGCCCTTCGCCGCCCGGTCGCACAGCGCCGCGACGGCCTCTCCATTTTCGTTCAGCTCCTTCCGGTAGCGGTCGCGGAATGCATCGAAGCGGGCGGGATCATGGCCGAACCATTTGCGCAGGTCGGCGGAAGGCGCGATCTCCCTAAGCCACAGGGTCAACTCGGCCGCCTCCTTCGCGACGCCGCGCGGCCAGAGGCGGTCGATCAATATCCTTTGGCCGTCCGTCGGTTCCGGCGGTTCATAAATGCGCTTGATGCCGATCTTTCCCATGGCCTTTACATCCTATGAAAGGTTGAACAGCGTGAACATCAGCCCCATCGCGAAACCGAAAACCATCAACATGACGCCCGCGATCCGCAGGATATAGGTCAGCGGATCGCCACCCTCCTCCGCCGCCGCGATCAATGTAGCAGGGGCCTGCGGCTTGCCGATGATGCGCCGCGCCACATCCTGCCGGAACGCCATGATGAAGCCCATGGCGACAAGCGCGGCCCCGAACAGATCAATGATCCAGACATGAACTGGCATGTCACGCCCCGCCGTGGCGAAAGGGATTTATCAGATGCATGCCGTCAATCCTTCTTCCAATCCCGCGATCAGGTCTCGCTCCGCCTCCAGCCCGATGGAAAAGCGCAGCAACCCTTCGCCGATCCCGGCCACGGCCCGCGCGTCCTCGCCCATGTCGGCGTGCGTCATCGTCGCGGGATGGGCGACCAGGCTCTCGACCCCGCCCAGCGATTCCGCCAGCGTGAAGAAACGCACCGCCGCCAGGAACCGCCGCACCGCCTCCGCGCCGCCCGCCAGTTCAAAGCTCAGCATCGCGCCAAAGCCCCGTTGCTGCCGGTTCGCGATGCCGTGCCCCGGATGCGACCGCAGGCCCGGATAATGCACCTTCGCCACCGCCGGATGATTTTCCAGATGATGGGCGACCGCCATCGCATTGGCCTGCTGATAAGCCAGCCGCGCAAAGAGCGTCCGCAACCCCCGCAGCGTCAGCCACGCGTCGAACGGCGCGCCCGCGCTGCCCACGATATTCGCCCATTGCCGAAGCTGGTCGACCTTCCCCTGATCGGCCGCCACCACCGCGCCGCCGATCACATCGGAATGGCCGTTCAGATATTTGGTGGTCGAATGGATGACATAGTCGGCCCCCAGCAGGATCGGGCGCTGGATGGCGGGCGACAGGAAGGTGTTGTCGACCGCCACTTCCGCCCCCACCGCCTTCGCCCTGGTGGCGAGCGCGACGATATCGACCACCCGCATCAGCGGATTGCTCGGCGTTTCGATCAGCACCAGCGCGGGCGATCCTTCCAGCGCCGCTCCGAACGCCGCTTCGTCGCCCTGATCCACCAGCCGCAGGGCGATCTGCCCCCGATCCGCCCGCGCCTTGAGCAGCCGCATGGTCCCGCCATAGCAATCATGCGGAGCCACCACGCAATCGCCCACGCGCAGGCTGCTCACCAGCAGGTCGAGCGCCGCCATGCCGCTGGATGTGATCACCGCGCCCGCCCCGCCTTCGAGTTCAGCCAGCGCGTCGGCCAGCATGTCCCGCGTGGGATTGCCCGACCGCCCATAATCATAGACGCGTGGCTGGCCATAGCCGGCGAACTCATAGGTGCTGGACAGGTAAAGCGGCGGCGCGATCGCGCCGAAAGCGGGGTCCATGGCGACCCCATAGGCCGCCGCGATGGTTTCCACCTGTGGAAGGTGCCGATCCTGATCAGTCATTGAAAAAGCGTCCTTCCGTCACCGCGCGCACGATCCCCGCCCGAATGGTGAAATCGCCGAAATGCTCGCCCGGTTCCCGTTCGCGGGCATAGCGGCCCAGCGCATCGTCCAGCACGTCCAGCATGGCCGCTTCGCCCACATTCTCCCGCACCATGCGATTGAGCCGCTCGCCATGGAAACCGCCGCCCAGATAGAGATTATATTTGCCCGGAGCGCGCCCGGTGAAGCCGATTTCCGCGATATAGGGCCGCGAACAGCCATTGGGGCACCCGCTCATCCGCACCGTGATCGGCTCGCCGGTCAGGCCGTGCCGGTCGAGCAGCGCCTCGATCCTGTCCAGCAGGTCCGGCAGGTAGCGCTCGCTCTCCGCCATGGCGAGGCCGCAGGTCGGCAGCGCCACGCAGGCGATCGCGTTGCGCCGCAACGGGGACGCGCTTTCCTGCGCCAGCCCATGTTCCTCCAACAGCGCGTCAATGGCCGCGCGTTCCTCCGCCTTCACGCCCGCGATGATGACATTCTGGTTGGGCGTCATGCGGAACGCGCCGCGATGGATGCGCGCAATGTCGCGAAAGGCGTCCAGCAGCTTCAGGTCCAGCCGCCCGTTCTGCACATAGACCGTGCGGTGCAGGCGGCCATCGGGGGTCTGGTTCCACCCGAAGCTGTCGCCGTTCGACGTGAAATGGAAAGGCCGCGCCTCGGCAAATGGCTCGCCCATCACCCGCTCGATCGCGCCCTTGATCCAGTCCAGCCCCTTGTCGTCGATGGTATATTTGAAACGCGCCCGCTGCCGGTCCTTGCGGTCGCCATGGTCGCGCTGCACCGTCATGACCGCGTCGGAGCAGGCGATCACCTTGTCGGCGGGCACGAAACCGATCACGCTCGCCAGACGCGGATAGGTATGCGGCGCCTGATCGGTGCGTCCCATGCCTCCGCCGATGGCGACATTGAACCCTTCCAGCCCGTTCGGCCCCTCAATGGCGATGAAGCCCAGATCCTGCGCATAGACATCCATGTCGTTGGACGGCGGCAGGGCGAAGCCGATCTTGAACTTCCGGGGCATATAGGTGCGCCCGTAA
Organism: Sphingobium faniae; assembly: GCA_900100475.1. Taxonomy (GTDB): domain Bacteria; phylum Pseudomonadota; class Alphaproteobacteria; order Sphingomonadales; family Sphingomonadaceae; genus Sphingobium; species Sphingobium faniae. Next base: position 94,905 of record FMTU01000001.1, read on the forward strand.
AAAGGCTCCTCCGGTTCCGATGACGCCACCCGCTCGTCGCCATACCAGATTTCATGATAGGCGCGGGTCCTGGGGATCACATGGTCGCTCACCCGCTTCGCCATCGCCGCCACCTCGGCATGGAAGCGGGAGCTTTGCGGATCGACCGTGCACATGACGCCACGGCTGTCGTCGCCGCAGGCCGCCACCGTGTCGAGCAGCGTCTCGTGCAATCCCTGGATGATCGGCCGCAAGCTGTCCTTGAGCACCCAGTGGAACTGGAACGTCTGCCGCGTCGTGATCCGCAGCGTCTGCCCGCCATGCGCCCGCGCCAGCTCGTCCAGCTTCAGCCATTGCGCCGCCGTGCACACCCCACCGGGCAGGCGGACCCGGATCATGAACTGAAAGGCCGGTTCCAGCTTCTGCCGCCGCCGCTCGTCGCGCACGTCGCGATCGTCCTGCTGGTAGATGCCGTGGAACTTCATCAGCTTCACATCGTCGGCCGAAGGGACCGCGCCGGTGATCCGGTCCAGCAATCCTTCCGCGATGGTCCCGCGCAGATAGTCGCTGGCGTCCTTCATCCGCTCGTCGGCGCTCAGCCTGTCGAGCGGCTGGGACAGATCATGGCTGCGGTCGATGGTCGGGCTGGTCATGGCGTCCCTTCAATAAACGTCGCGCTGATAGCGATGGTCGGCCTGGAGCGAGCGGACATAATCCTCCGCCGCCTCATGGCTGGTGCGCGATTCCTGCGCCACGATGTCGATCAGCGCCCGATGCACGTCCGGCGCAAGGTTCGCCGCATCGCCGCACACATAGACATGCGCGCCGTCCTCCAGCCATCCGAACAGGTCACTGGCCTGCTCCATCATCCGATGCTGGACATAGATTTTCTGCTGTCCATCGCGCGAAAAGGCGACATCCATCCGCCCCAGCGTCCCGTCCTTCAGCCAGCCCTGCCATTCGGTCTGATAGAGGAAATCCGTGCGAAACCGCCGCTCCCCGAAGAACAGCCAGCTCTTGCCGCCCGCGCCCCGCGCCTCGCGCTCCTGCATGAAGGCGCGATAGGGCGCGACGCCCGTCCCCGCCCCGATCATGACGATCGGCTTGTCGTCGCCAGGCAGGCGGAAATGCGGATTGCTCTGGATATAGACCGGCAGCACCGTATCGGGCGGCGCGCGATCGGCGAGCAGGCTGGAAGCGACCCCGTGCCGCGCCTCGCCATGCAGCGTGTAGCGCACCGGCGACACCGTCAGATGCGCTTCCTCCGGCGCTGCGGACAGGCTGGATGCCAGCGAATAGAGGCGCGGCTGGAGCGGCCGCAGCGCCGATACGAAACCCTGCGGCATCACCTCCCCCACCGGGAAGCGCCGCACGATGTCGACGATATGATGCGTCCGCAGGAACACGGACCGCTCGCCCGCGCGATCCTCCTGCTGCAACTGCTTCAATGCCGCGGCATCGCTCAGCAACGCCCAATAATCCAGGAAGCGCGGCGTCGCCGCCGTGATCTCGAACCGATGCGTCAGCGCCTCGCCGATGGTCAGCGCCTGTTCTTTCCACTCGAACGCCGCATCGGGCGGCAGGCCCAGCGCATCGAGCAGCGCCGCGACCACCTGCGCATCGTTCGACACGGCGATCCCCATGGCGTCGCCCGGCTCATAATGCAGTCCCGACCCGGCGAGCGAAAATTCGACATGGCGCGTCTCCTTGTCCGACCCGCGCCCGACGATGGCGATATTGTCCACGATCTGCGCCGGAAAGGGATTGCGCTTGTCATAGGCGGCCATGGGAGGAACGCTCTCACCGGGCGTGGCGGCGACAGCCGGTCCGGGCGCGGCTTCCGCCTCGCTCGCCAGTTGCGCGACGATGGCCTTGATCCACGCTTCCGCCGGTTCCTCATAATCGACATCGCAATCGACGCGCGGCGCGATCCTTTGCGCGCCCAGTTCCTCGAACCGCTGGTCCAGCCGCTTGCCTGCCTGACAGAAATATTCATAGGTGGAATCGCCCAGCGCCAGCACGGCGAAGCGCGCGCCTTCCAGCTTGGGCGCCTTGCGTCCCTCGGCAAATTCGAAAAAGCCCGTCGCGGGCTGCGGCGGATCGCCCTCGCCATAGGTGCTGACAATGACCAGCAGGTCCTGTTCCTGCCCCAATTGCCGCACCTTGTAATCGGCCATGTCGGCAACAACGCAGGACAGTCCCGCCGCCTTCGCCGCGTCCTCCAGCGCCCGCGCCAGTTCGGCGGCGTTGCCCGTTTCCGTGCCGTAAAGGATCGTCAGCCCCCGTGCAGGGGCGGCGGGCGCGAATGACGCGGGCTGCGTCAAGGGGTGGCGCAGCCCGGCGTCAAACCCGGCGAAATAGCCGCTGACCCAGCGCGCCTGCATCGGGTCCAGCGACTGTGAAAGCTGCTCTGCCAGTCGCCACTGCTCCAGGGTCAAGGCACTCCCCGGATGATCCGATGTCGTCATTCGCGCTTATCCCCGGCTCCGCTCCCTCCCGCGCTCCGGCCTGCCTGAACAGGGTCCTTTCCGGCGCCGATGTCGTGAAGCATCCTTTCACTCAGAAGGCCTATTTGAGCGCCCAAATAGAATAACACAAATGACTATTATTTGTATTTAAGAACAATATTTTTGCCCTAAAACTCATGCGAGTTGTTCGAGAAGATCCAGCAGCACCGGCCGCAACCTCTGCACTTCCTCGCGATGAATGGCGGACAGCGTCGCCAGCAGCGCATGGGCATCCTTCGTCAGGCGCAGCAAGACCCGGCGGCGATCCTCCGCCGCCGCTTCCCGCGCGACCAGCCCCAGCGCCACCAGACGATCCACCAGCCCCGTCGCGCTATGGGGTTTCAGGATCAACCGTTCCGCCACATGGCCGACCGTCGCCTGACCCGGCGCGGCGGCGCGGATCGCCAGCAACGCCTGATGCTGCTGCGGCGTCAGCCCGGCCTGCGCCGCCTGCCCTTCGCTGAACGACTGGAACCGGCGGATCGCATGGCGGAACGCCGCCAGCGCGCGATAATCCGCGTCTGTCAATTCCTTGTCCTGCTTCACCCCGATCTCCCTGTTGAATTATATCGCATTACGATATATTTGGCGCGCCTCGATCCTTCCGAAAGTGCCGCTCCCTCATGTCGCTTACCCCAACACGCGCGGTTGAAACACATCAACTGGCCGATCATAGCGTGGATCGCCGCATGGCGCTGCTCGCGCTCATGGCCGTCATCGTCGGCACCGGCGGCGCAATCGGCGCGTGGATATTGGTCCAGCTCATCGCCGTCGCCATCAACCTCTTCTGGTTCGGCCGCCTGTCCGCCGATCATGCCGCGATCACCGATGCCTCGGTCGGCTTCATGATCGTGTTCATCCCGATCATCGGCAGCCTGATCGTCGGGCTGATGGCGCGCTTTGGGTCCGACAAGATCCGGGGGCACGGCATCCCCGAAGCGATAGAGACGATCCTGTTCGGCGAAAGCCGCCTGTCGGTCAAGGTCGCGCTGCTCAAGCCGCTGTCCTCCGCCATTTCCATCGGCAGCGGCGGCCCCTTCGGCGCGGAAGGGCCGATCATCATGACCGGCGGCGCGATCGGCTCCCTCTTCGCCCAATGCTTTCGCCTGAGCGCCGCCGAGCGCAAGACATTGCTGGTCGCGGGCGCGGCGGCCGGCATGACCGCCATCTTCGGAACGCCACTCGCCGCCATCCTGCTGGCGGTGGAGGTGCTGCTGTTCGAATGGAAACCGCGCAGCTTCGTGCCCGTGGTGGTGGCGGCGCTGGTGTCCTTCGCATGGCGGCCTTTCCTCATCGGCTCCGGCCCGATGTTCGCGACGGACCTCGCCATGCCCGGATCGGCCTTCGATCTGCTGGCGGCGGCCGGGATCGGGATCATCGTCGGGCTGGAAGCGACCCTTCTGTCCACCGCCCTCTACCGGATCGAGGATCTGTTCCACCGGCTCCCCGTCCATTGGATGTGGTGGCCCGCCATCGGCGCGGTCGTGGTCGGGATCGGCGGCCTCATCGACGCGCATGTGCTGGGCGCGGGCTATGCCAGCATAGAGGCCCTGCTCGCCGCCTCGCTCCCGCTCCGCGTGGTCGCCGCGCTGCTCGTCGTGAAGGGCGTGGTGTGGCTCGTCGCGCTGGGATCGGGCACATCGGGCGGCGTCCTCGCGCCCCTGCTCATCCTGGGCGGCGCGGCGGGTTTCCTCATGGGGCAATTCCTGCCCGGAGACCCCGGCTTCTGGGCGATGATCGGCATGGCCGGCATCATGAGCGGCGCGATGCGCGCGCCCATGACCGGCGCGATCTTCGCGGTCGAGCTGACCGGCCATTTCGAAGCGGTTCCCTGCACCGTCGCGGCGGCGGGGGCCGCCTATGCCGTCAGCGTGCTGCTGATGCGCCGGTCCATCCTGACGGAAAAGATCGCCCGGCGCGGGCGGCATATTCTTCAGGAATATACGGTGGACCCGCTCGACCTGTTGCAGGCCGGGCAATTGATGACTCGCGATCCCGCGACGCTGGCGGGTTCGATGACGATCGGCGAAGCGCTGTCCTTCTTCGCGACGGATGCCGTCCATCGCAGCTATCCGGTGGTCGATGCCGAAGGACGATTGCTGGGCCTGGTATCGCGCACCGACGCCCTGCGCTGGCAGATGGAGGACAATGGGGGAACCACCTCCCTCGCCGACGCCATATCCGACGCCGCCCAGCCCGCCGCCTATCCCGACACGCCCAGCGGCGTGGTCGCCGACCTCATCATCGAATCGGGAATCGGCCGCATCCCCATCGTGGACCCCGCCAGCCGCCGCGTGCTGGGCATCCTGTCGCGGCAGGATCTGCTCAAGGCCCGCAGCGCCCATCGGCGCGCCGAAACGGGCAGGAACCGCTTCATCGGCCGCCGGGACGCCATGCCTCCCGCGCGCTGAAGGCGCAGCCGCCTGAAGATGTGATCTTTATACATGTATTGCCGGTCGGAACGCGTTAGAAGGCGTCCATGCGGCTGACACGCTACACCGATTATTCGCTGCGGGTGCTCATCCACCTCGCCCTGCACGATGAGCGGCTCTGCTCCATCGGGGAGATTTCCCGCGCCTATGGCATTTCCCACAATCATCTGATGAAGGTGGTCAACGCGCTCGCCCATGACGGCTTCGTGGAAACCCTGCGTGGCCGCAGCGGCGGCATGCGGCTCGCCCGCCCGGCGCAGGACATTGGCGTCGGCGAAGTCGTCCGCCGGACAGAGGAAGGCTTTCAGCTTGCCGACTGTTCGGGCTGTTCGCTCTCGCCCGCCTGCGGCCTGACGGGGGTTCTGTCCAAAGGCGTACAGGCCATGCTCGCCGTGTTCGACGCCTATAGCATCGCCGACCTGCTCACCGACCGCGACACGATGCGCCGCCTGACCGTTGGCCAGTCCCCGCTCGGCATGGAACTGGAATGAAGGGCGGGACCAATCAGCGGCCGTCCCTGCCGTCCAGCAACGCGCCCGCCCGCTCGATATTGACCCGGTGACTTTCCAGCATCGCGCGCAAGTCCCGATGCAGGCCCTCATCCCGGACGCGGGGCGTCAGCGCCTCCAGCTTGCGCACCACCCATGACTGCCCGCGATTGAGGAAGGCGAGCCGCTCCCATGGCTCGGCAATCGCCATCGCCTTGCCGTAAAAGGCTCCCGTCCTGCGCGAAGGCGCGGTCTCCAGGCGCTTCAACTGCCGCGACAGCATGGCGCACCAGCGCGCCTCATCCCCGCGCACGTCCCGCATCAGTTCGCTATACGCCGGCTCAGGCCCTTCCTTCGCCGCTTTCAGCGCCACCCGCGCGCCCGCCCGTTCCGCCTCCAGCAACTCATTGAGCGCCGCGACGATCTCTTCCCTTCCGGCATAGCCCATATAGGCGTCGTCGCACCCGGCGGCATAGCATGGGGGAGAGGCGGGTTCGTCCGTCATGCCGAAATCGCCGCCGCCGCGCGCAGGCCGCTGCGTATCCTGCCCATCACGCCCGGATCGGCCTTGGTCGAATGGACGACATAGGCGGAATAGGAAAATTCCGGGCTGTCAGGCACCAGCGCCAGCCGCCCTTCCTCCAGATAGGAGCGGATGAACCCCTTGCGGAAATAGCCGCTGCCGCCCGTCGCGAGGATATAGTCCAGCGCCAGCGGTCCATAGCCGATCGACACCACCGCATTGGGCTGGTCGGGGAAAGCGGCCTGATAGCTCGCCGCGAAGTCCTCGCCCCAGTCGATCTGCACATGGTCCTCCGGCCCAAGCGGGCGGTTGGCCGGGGTGGTCCGCACCAGCACCAGCTTCTCCTCGAACAGCAGTTCGGCGATGACGCCGGGGCGGCTGGGCGCGGCATAGAGCACGGCCACGTCCAGCGATCCGTCCTGCACCTGCCCCATCAGATGATCCGACGGGGCGATGTGCGTCGCCACCGCGATTTCGGGACATTCCCGCCGCATCCACAGCAGCCAGTGCCGCAGCAGCGGGCTCCAGAGGCTGAGTTCCGCTCCCACCGTCACCACCGTCTCCCGCCCCGGCGGCAGCGCCACGGCGCGGCGCGCCCTTTCCCACACCTGCACCATGGTCGTGGCGAAGCGCAGGAACTGCTCGCCCGCCGGGGTCAGCTTCGCGCCGGCCTTGTTGCGGATGAACACGGGCCGGTCGAGCTGGTCCTCCAGCACCCGGATGCGCGCGCTCACCGCTGTCTGGGTCAGGTTGAGGTTGGCCGCCGCGCTCACGAAGCTGCCGGTCTTGACGACCTCCAGAAAGGTGCGAGCGACGCTGATGTCCATAAGGCAAATTCTTTCATTTCAATCTGAAATTATATTCATTTGCTTGTTGCATGATAGCGGGTGGATGATGCCCTCACAAGAGGGAGCACGCCATGTCCCACACAGATCCCGGAGGCAGGCCGACACCCTCGCCGTCCCTGTCATGAAGTCCATGGACCCATGGAAGCCCGCGCCGTCACCGGGGCCGGACCGCCGCCGGATCACCCTGTGGCCCGGCATCGCCGCCATGCTGTTGGCGGCGCTGCTCCTTGGCCTGTTCATGGCCCGCATCATCACCGCGCAGACGCTGTTCCCCCTGCTCATGCTCGTCATCGCGCCGCTGATAGGCTATCTCATCGTCATCGACGTCGATCGGCCCAGCCACAGGCGCCCGCCCTATCGCGAAGTGCCTCCCCCCGCCGATATCTTTTCGGTCTGGCCGCCCCTCCCCGGCACCATCGACAGGCGGCCCGGCAAGCATCGGAAATAGCGCGTTATTTAACAACAAATAAAATGCACTAAACCCCATATAACATTCGTTTGTTCATGGGTGAAGTCTGCCGCACATTGGGTCGTCTGCATGAAGGAATTCCTATGACCATCCAGCTTGGGCAGATCGCGCCCGATTTCGAACAGGACAGCACCCACGGCCCTATCCGCTTCCACGACTGGCTCGGATCGAGTTGGGGGATATTGTTCAGCCATCCCAAGAATTTCACCCCCGTCTGCACGACCGAACTGGGCGAAGTCGCGCGCCTGCGCCCGCAATGGGACAAGCGCGACGTCAAGCCCATCGGCCTGTCGGTGGACCCGGTCGAAGCCCACCACAAATGGGAAATCGACATAGAGGAAACGCAGAAATACAAGCTCGATTTCCCGATGATCGCGGACCCTGACGCGCGGGTGTCGACCCTCTACGACATGATCCATCCGGAAAGCGACCCGACCGTCACGGTGCGCTCGGTCTTCGTCATCGACCCCCAGAAGAAAGTGCGCCTGATCCTCACCTATCCGCCCAGCACGGGCCGCAATTTCGCCGAGGTGCTGCGCGCCATCGACAGCCTGCAACTGACCGACGCGCGCAGCATCGCCACGCCCGTCAACTGGGAACCGGGCCAGTCCGTCGTGATCTCCCCCAAATTGTCCGAGGAAGAAGCCGACCGCCAGTTCCCGCAGGGTTACAGGACATTGAAGCCTTATCTACGGCTGGTCGATCTGTAAGCGCCAAAGGATGAGGGGGATGCGGCCTCAGTCCGCCGTCCACCCTCCGCCCAAAGCCAGGAACAGGGCGATCTGATCGTCATTGATCGCCGCCCTGCCCTCCGCCGCCGCCTGCTCGGCCGCGACCATGTCCCGTTCCGCCTCCAGCGCCGGGAGTTCCCCGATCTTCCCGCCCCGGCGAAGCTGGGCCGTGCGCGCCGCCACGCGCCGGGCGTCCTCCAGCGCGCGCTCCAGCCCCTCCTGCTGCTCCAGCCCCGCCGCATAGCTGGTCAGCGCCATCTCCACATCCTTCAAAGCCCGCAACACCGTCCCGTCAAAGGCGGCCAGATCGGCCCGCGCCTGCGCTTCCGCCGCCGCGATCCGCGCCCGCGCCGCATGGCGGTTGAGCGTCCATCCGATCAGCGGCCCCAGCCCGAAACGATTGGTCAGTGGCGAGAACATATCCGCCACCGCCCCGGTCGACCCCAGCGAAGCCCCCAGCCGGATGTCGGGATAAAGCGCCGCCGTCGCCACCCCGATCCGCGCGGTCGTCCCCGCCAGATGCCGCTCCGCCACGCGAATATCCGGCCTTCGCCGCAACAGCGCGCCGCCGTCTCCCACCGGGATCGGCTGCGTCACCGCCAGCGGCCGCCGGCATTGCAACAAGGCGATGTCCGCTTTCCCCGGCGTCCGCCCCATCAGCGCCGTCAGCCGGAACAGCGCATTGCGCTGCCGCGCCGTCAGCCGGGGCAGGCGCGCCTTCGCCGCTTGCAGCAACCCCTCCCGCCGGTCCTGTTCAAAAGCAGCAGCCCGTCCATGCGCGATCAGCGTCCGGGTCAGCCGCAAGCCTCGTTCCTGCACCCCGATCACCCGGCCCAGCACGTCGAGCTGATAACCCCCATTGCAGATATCGACATAGGCCCGCGCCGTTTCCGCCGCGACATGGACCCGCACCAGATCGCGCGCCGCGACCGCCGCTTCCATGTCCGCGCCCGCCGCCTCGATCCCGCGCCGGATGCCGCCGAACAGGTCCAGGTCATAGCTGACCGCCACGCCCGCATTATAGATCGTCCGCACCGGCGGCTTCACATGCTGCAACTCCGCCTGCGCGGAGCGTTGCGCCCAGCTTGCCTCGCCGTTCGCCATGCCCTGCACCTCGCGCCCCGCCCCGCGCTCGTCCAGCAGGGCAAGGCTGCGCTCCAGATTGGCCTGCGCCACCCGCAAATCGGTATTGGCGGCCAGAGCCTGCGCGATCAGCCGGTCCAGCACCGGATCGTCATACAGCTTCCACCAACGGTCGGGCAGCGGCTCCGCCGTCACCGCCGCCGACGCCGACGCAAAAGCCTCCTGCGCCCGCGGAGCGTTGACCTTCGCCGCATCGGGCACCCGGTAATCCGGCCCCACCGTCGCGCAGCCGCCCAGCCACAGGACCGTCGCCAGAGCCGCAACGCGCCTTCCCTTCCTGTTCACCCCCCTTTTCACCATGGCAGGCTCCGATGCACTTCGCGGCCATCCTTGCGGGGGTGGATGACGACCGTGGCGGTCTGGCCGGGGATCATGCGGACATTGGCGGGCACCTTGTCGATGGCGATCCGCACCGGAATCCGCTGCGCCAGCCGCACCCATGTGAAGGATGGATTGACGTTCGCCAACTGCCCGTCTGCTCCCGCCCTTTCCCGGTCCTCCACGCCGCCCGCGATGCTCTGCACATGGCCCTTGATCTCATCGGCCACGCCCATCAGGTAGACGCTCGCCGGATCGCCGACGCGAATGGCCGGCAATTTCGTTTCCTCGAAATAGCCCTCGACCCGCATCGAATGGTTATAGACCAGCGCCAGCGCCGCCTTCCCCGCCGTCAGGTAAACGCCCGGCTGCAACGACAGGTTGGAAATCGTCCCGTCCACCGGCGCACGCACCATGGTCCGCTCCAGATTGAACCGGGCAAGGTCACGCGCCGCGACCGCCTGCCCCAGCACAGCCCGCAGCCCCTCGGCCCGCGCCCGTCCCTGCTCGATGGCCTCCGCCGCGATCACATCGGGCATGGCCCGGTTGCGGCGATCCTCCCGCACCGCCTGCGCCAGCGCAACCCGGTCGCTCGCGATCGCCGCCTCCGCCTGCTCCAGCGCCAGCCGGTAGCGAGGCCGGTCGATCACGAACAGCACGTCGCCCTTCTTCACCGCCTGATTGTCGGCAACGCGGATTTCGGTGACGAGGCCGCTGACATCAGCCGCCACCGGCACCATGTCGGCGCGCACCTTGCCGTCGCGGGTCACAGGCTCGACCTGATAGCGCAGCCACAGCGCATAGATGGCGGCGAGGATGACGATCAGGACAAGCAGCGTCGCGATCGAACGCAAAAGATTATGCCGTTGCAACATGGTCAGGAAAACAGCCATTCATGAAGGAAAAGATCGGCGAACGCGCCCAGCCCCCACCACAGCAGAACGAACAGCGCGAGTTCGAGCAGGCTCGGATGCCACAATATCCGATAAACCGGCAGCCGTTGGATCGGCACCCGCAGCAGATAGACGAGCACCGCCGCCAGCACCGCCCACAGCAGCGCGGCGGGCATATAAACGCCCAGCACATGCACTTCCTCGATCATGCCCGTCCCTCCGCCGCCAGGGCGTCGGCCGCCGGGAACAGGTTGCACCGCATCCCGACCAGCGCGCGCAACGCCTTGCGGCGCGGCTCCTCCGGCGGCAATGCCAACAGGGCGTGAAGCGCTTCATCTATGGCCCCCAGCAGCCCGTCAGGCGGCGGATCGGCATGGCCGCGCCGCCATCGGCCGGAATAAAAGGCGGACAGGCCGGAAAGCACCGCGCCCAGCCGGTGCCGCGCGTCATGCGGCACATGGGGCAGCGCTCGGCGGATCGGGATGATGTTGCGCCCGATCCGCAGGTCCGCCAGTCCATCGGCGGCGTGCAGCGCGTCCCCCTCCGGCGCGACCGCCATGCGCGCGGCCACCTGCCCCAGCCGGTCGACCGCCTGCGCCGTCCACCGTTCGGGCAGGAAGGGCCGCCTGATGTCGGCAAGCTGGGCCAGTTCCGCCCAATTGGCGCGCAGGATGCGCCGCGCCGTGTGCAGCACATTGGCGGACCGAAACATCTTCGTCACCGCCAGCGTGGCGACGATCCCGCCCAGTTGCGCCAGCCCGGTATTGATGAACAGCGCGAAATCCCCCTGGAACCGCGCCAGGAACCCCATGGCGACGATGAAGCAGGAGAACATTGGCAATGCCTGCGGCGAGCGCGCCGGGTCCGCCTGAATATAACCCATCCACAGCAAGGCGGGGGCCAGCGTGATGATCAGCATCTCAAAACCGTCGGCACGCGGCAGGATGACGAACAGATAAAGCGCCGCGACCGGAAATGTCTTGAGCGTCGCGACCAGATAGCGGCCGATCACCGGCGCCGGATCGTCCTGCGCGGCGAAGGAGCAGGTGATGAGCGCCGCGAACGCCGCCGTCGCCGACCCGTTGGGCCATGCCAGCAAAATCCAGACCGCGCAGTAAAGCGCGATGGCGGTGGCGGTCGCAAGGCCCGCCAGCGCCGCCACGCCATGATCGCGCGCCAGCGCGAAGGGCTGCGCCACCCGCGCCTCCAGCCGGGGCCTGCCGGGCGACCCGATCCGCCCCGCCAGCCTGCGGCTGGTGGCGAGCGCCATCAAAAACTCCGCCATCCGGACACAGGCGCTCGCGGTCAGCAGGCCCGCCCAATCGCCCCTCTCCTCCCCGTCCGCCGCCATCTGCTCGCACCGGCGAATCAACGGCCCGGACTGGTGCACGCCGCTGTCGGGGTCGGACAGCCACGCCCGCACATCGTCCAGCAACGCCGCCAATTCCGGCGCCAAATCCGGCGGCAGGCCCGGTTGCGCCCTCAGCAGGTCCAGCCTGTTCGCGGCGGCCGACGCCAGCGGCAATATCCGCGCAAGCTGCTGCTGCAACGCCGTCACCCGCCTCCTGGTCGCGGGCGCCCATCGCTGGTCGAACGGTAGATGCACCGCGATCATCCCCAATTCGGTGATGTCGGCCGCCAGCATCCGCCGATGCTCATGCTCCAGCCTCGTGTGGCGGCTGCCGATGGCTTCGGCGGCCCAGCGCCGGGCATGATCGAGAAAGGATTGCGCCCGCGCGCGGATGACGGGCGTTGCGCTCCACGGCTGCAACAGGGCATGGACGGCGGTGACGCACAGGATCGCGACCGTCATTTCCTGCACGCGGGCGATGGTCGTGTCGAAGATGTTGGCCGGATCGTCCAGATAGGGAAAGCTGATCACCGCCGAGCTGAACGCCGCCATCTGGAACAGGAAAGCGCGCGGCGTGCGGTCCAGCACCGCCAGATAGATGCAAAAGCCCGTCCATGCAGACAGGCACAGCACCAGCAGTTCCGGCGAATTCTGAAGATTGGGCACCAGCAGGATCGTCATCGCCGCGCCGGTGACGATGCCGCCCAGCCGATAGAGCACCTTGGGCCGGAACGCGCCCGCCATGGGCTGCGCCGTCACATAGACCGTCAGCAGCGCCCACCATGGCCGGGGCAGGCTGGCGCTGAAGGCGATGGCGAGCGTCAGGGCGGCGGCGATGAAGCTGCTCATCGAAAAGAGCAGCCTTTGCGGATCGACCATCAGGGAAGGCAGCGGCAGGCCGATGCCGCGCAATGACGCAGACTTCATGTGGGGCAACCCGTGACAGACAACGGTCGGGACTGTCACGACCGCCAGCGACCCCAAGGCTTCCCCCGGATTCGGCTGCGCTCAATAGTCGCGAGGCACGGTCAGGCTATAGATCAAAATATTGATGGATAAGCGCAATATTTTTGCACTAACCGATGCGGCGATCCGCCCTGCGCCGCTCTTCCCCCTCCGACCTGTCCTGTCCCGCGCCCGACAGGAGGAACGCGCCGACAGGCAGCAACAGGAACAGCAGCAGCATCAATTGCTGCTCGCCCAGGACATGCCGATGGTGAAGGCAGGCGAAACCGGCCAGCAACGCCATCCCAAAAGCCACCCAGACCGCTAGCCGCCGCGTGCCCCGTTCCTTCATCGCCATCCTCTCCGCGCGGCGTTCCTCGCCGTCCACGACAGGGAAGATGAAATGCCCAGGCGGCGGCAGGCAAGCGAATCTTATTGCAGCCTGCCCGCAAGATTATTGCGGCATGCCCCTTTCAAAACAGCCCATGACTGCCCCCCACGGCCCCCGCGACCGTCACGATCGACGCCGCCAGAGCGATCCGGTGCATCCGCTCCATCCGCGCGAAATCCGCCGCGGGGTCAGCGGACGCCTTCATCCGCCGATGCAGGAACAGCGGCTCCACCACGAACAGCATCGCAGCAAAGAGCAGCCACAGGACCAGCATGGCGTGCATCCACCAGTAATGCGGATCGGCGAAGCGGTCCCACATCTGCGCCCGCCAAGTCATCCACAGCCCGCTTGCCCCTGCGATCAACACCCACCACCGCGCCTGCGGAGCGAAGCGGCCCTCCAGATCATGAAACGCCGCCAGCCTTTCCCCCGGTTCATGCCCGGCCCGCACGGACGGCATCGCCACCAGCGTCACGAACGCCACGCCGCCGATCCACAACAGGACCGCCACGACATGCAGCACGCGGGCCAGCGCGAAATCGTCCATGCGGAAACCCTTTCCCTATGCGGCGAGCAATTCGTCCGCCGGTCCGAAAAATTCATAATGGATGCGGCTGGATTCCACCCCCGCCAGCGACAGCGCCGAAACCGCCGCGCGCAGGAAGGGACGCGGCCCGCAGATATAATAATCCGCCTCGCTCGCCGGCGTGTTGGCGATCAGCCATTCGTCGGTGATGATCCCGGCATGGTCATAATCCTGCCCCGCCACTTCGCCGGGAAGCGGCGTCTGGTGGAAGTCGATCACCTTGATCGCGCTGCCCTTTGCCGCCACCGCGCGCACATGGTCGCGCATCGCATGGGTTTCGCGGTCATGGGTGCCATGGATATACCATGTGGGAAGCTGCGGATGGCGCGAAGCGATCGTCTCCAGCATCGCGACCATCGGCGTCAGCCCGACGCCGCCCGACAGCAGCACCGCCGGACGATCGCTATGCTCGGCCAGGAAAAACTCGCCGGCGGGCGGCGCGACCTTCAGGACCGCTCCTTCCTTCGCATGGTCGTGCAGCCATCCCGAAGCCAGCCCCATCGGCTCGCGCTTCACCGAAATGCGATAGGTTTCGCCATTGGCCTCGCCCGAAATGGAATAGTTGCGCTTGACCGGCGGATGGCCCGGAACCTCCAGCCAGAAGGTCAGATATTGCCCCGCCTTGTGGCGGATCACCGGCCCGCCATCGACCGGGCGCAGCAGGAAGGACTGGATGACGCTGCTTTCGCGCACCACCTTTTCGACGCGGAAATCCCGCCAGCCGTTCCAGCCGCCCTCGGCCGTCTTCTGCTCATCATAGACCCGCTTTTCGCGCGCGATCAGGATATTGGCGAGGAACCAATAGGCTTCCCCCCAAGCCGCAAGAATTTCCTCGGTCGCCGCATCGCCCAGCACCGCCTTGATCGCGCCCAGCAGCGCCTCGCCGACATGGGGATAATGTTCCGGCAGGATCTGCAAGCCGACATGCTTCTGCGCGATGCGTTCGACGGCGGGGGCCAGCGCGGCCAGATTGTCGATATTGCTCGCATAGGCCAGGATCGCGCCGGTCAACGCCCGCGGCTGCGATCCGGCTTCGTCCTGGTGCGACTGGTTGAACAGGTCGCGGATTTCGGGGTTCTGGAACATGCGCGAATACATTTCCCGCACGATGGTCAGCCCATGGGCCTCCAGCGCGGGAACCGTGGCCTTGACCAGCCCGATGGTCTGCTCGTTCAACGTCTGCGACATACAAGTCTCCTTGGGATCAAAACAGGAAAGAAAAGAAAGGGTTCAGCCTCCGGGCGGCCGGTCGTAAAAATCGACCTGCATCTTCATCGCGCCGTCCGGCGTGACGAAATGCGCCTGTTGCGGCTGCGAAACCGCCGCATCGCCGGCCTCCAGCACATGTTCGGCAAATGGGTCGATGAAGGTCAGCCGCAACCGCCCCTCGATCACCCGGATCACGCCCCACACGCCCGCCTTCGTCGAATGATCGCGGCGCAGCGCCGCGGGCAATGTGTCCTGATCGAAAACCGGGGTCGACCGATAGGGTCGTGGGATCTGCGCGCTCATGACGGCGCCGCCCCGGACGCCGGGCAAGCCTTGCGCGAACCCGCTCCGTCCAGGCGGAAGAACAATGCCAGTTGCAGGCTTTCGGCGATGCGGGCGGCCTTGTCCTGCAAATCGCGCGCGGCTTGGGGCCGCATCATCTCATCGGTGGTCCGCGCCCACAACGCCAGCCAGCGGTCGAACAATTCCGGGCTTATCCGGTCGCGATGCTTCCTGTGGGCCGGGACGGGCTGCCCCTTGTAACGTCCGCTCGTCAGCATGACCGATGACCAGAAAGCGGTCAGCTTCTCGATATGCTCCGGCCAATCGTCGATGGCGTCGTTGAAGATCGGCCCCAGCTCTTCATCCGCCCGAATCCGCGCATAGAAAGCGTCCACCAATTGCCCCAACCCGCTTTCATCCATCCGCAAGCCGGCACTTGATCCGCTCATCGCCGCGACTCCAATCATGCATTTAAAATGCACCTATATCGCAGCGATAAAACATGCAAATAAAATACACCATATAGCGAAAACTCATGCTCGACAGGTTCAAACTTCCTGTCACCTATGCGACCGCGCTGCTCGCCAGTTTGATTGCTGCGGGTATCATCTATCTTCACACCCACAGGCCAATCCGACGCACTCAACGTCCGCATCGGCAGATGTGTCGTCTGGAAGCAGACGATGCGCTCTCCACCCGAAACCGCCCCGACGTCCGGTCTGCAAGTGCGCAATCGCGCAAACATCTCGCCCCACTCGAAGGCGACCCTATCCCCGCCCGAACAGCCGCCCCGTCACGGCCCGGTCGCTCAGCACCGCGCGCGCCGCATTATGGCCCGGCGCGCCGGTCACGCCGCCGCCCGGATGCGTGCCCGCGCCGCACATATACAGGCCCTTCACCGGCCCGCGATAGGCTCCATGCCCCAGCACCGGCCGCGCCGCCCAAAGCTGGTCCAGCGTCATATGGCCATGCATGATGTCGCCGCCCACCAGCCCGAATTTCCGTTCCAGATCCAGCGGCGAATGGATTTGCCGCGCGATCACGCTTTTCGCGAAACCGGGCGCATGTTCCTCCACCGTCGCGATGATCGCGTCCGCCGCCACCTCCCGCTCCTCGTCCCAATGCCTGCCGTCCGGCAGTTCCGGCGCGAATTGCTGGCAGAACAGGCTCGCCACATGACAGCCTCCGGGCGCGAGGCTGTCATCGACCGTGGAAGGGATCAGCATCTCGACAATCGGCCGTTTCGACCAACCGTCCCGCTTCGCGTCCAAAAACGCCCGGTCCATATAATCCAGTGTCGGCGCGATGATGATCCCCGACTGGTGATGTTCCCCCATGCCCGGCAGGCAGGCAAAATCGGGCAATCGCGACAGGGCCACATTCATGCGGAACGTGCCCGATCCCGTCCGGAACGCCCGGATACGCTTGCGGAAATCGGCGGGCAGGTCGGCCGCGTCCATCATCCGCTCATAAAGCAGTTTCGGCCCGACATTGGCGATGACGACGCGGCCCGTCACTTCTTCCCCGCTTTCCAGCCTGACGCCGACCGCGCGCCCGCCCTCCACCAACACTTGTTCGACCGGCGCTTCCAGGCTGATCTCGACGCCCATCGCCGTCACGACCTTCGCCATCGCCTGCGTGATCGCGCCCATGCCGCCGACGCAATGGCCCCATGCACCTTTTTTGCCGTTCACCTCGCCGAATACATGGTGCAACAGCACATAGGCGCTTCCCGGCGTGTCGGGCGACGCATAATTGCCGACCACCGCGTCGAATCCGAACGCCGCCTTGACCGCCTCGCTCTCGAACCAGCTATCGAGGAAAGTCCGCGCCGATTTGGCGAACAGGTCCAGCACGTCGCGCTGTCGTTCAATGGGAAGCCCCGCGACCCGCCGCCCCTGCCGCACCGTCTCCACGACCGTGGCCAGCCCGTCACCGACATTGGGCGGCGCCTTCAGGACCAGCGCGCGCAGCACGTCCGCCACGACCTCCAGCGCCTCCTGATAGGCAGGCAGCGCGTCGGCGTCCTTCGCGCTGAACTTGCGGAACTCGACCTGCGTCCGCGCCAGCCCGCCGCCCAGCTTCAGATATCCGCCATCGGGCTGCGGCAGGAAATTGCTGACCGGCCGTTCGATCACGCGATAGCCATGATCGGCCAGCTTCATGTCGCGGATGACCTTGGGTTGCAGCAGGCTGACGGTGTAGCTCGCCGTGGAATTGCGGAAGCCGGGATGAAACTCCTCCGTCACCGCCGCCCCGCCCACCATCGCGCGCCGCTCAAGGATGCGGACCTTGTATCCCGCCCGCGCCAGGTAAAAGGCGCAGACCAGCCCATTATGCCCGCCGCCCACGATCACCGCGTCCACATGCCGGCCCACGCCCATCTCCTATCGTTTCATGATCGAAACGAAAAACTCAAACCGCGCTCACGTCACCACTTCGCTCTGGGTTTCGCTCCACCCCATAATGCCGCGCCATCAGCGCACAGGCGATCAACTGGATCTGATGAAACAGCATCAGCGGCAGGATCAATGGCCCCACCATGCTCGCCGGGAACAGCACCCCGGCAATCGGCACGCCCGACGCCAGGCTCTTCTTCGACCCGCAGAATTGCAGCACGATGGCATCCTCCCGCGCAAAGCCCAGCGCCCGTCCCAGCGCCCATGTAAACAGCAGCACTACGATCAGCATCACGATGCACACCCCGGTCAGCAGCGCCAGTTCGGCCCGCGACACCTTGTGCCACAGTCCCTCCACCACCGCCGCGCTGAACGCCGAATAGACGATCAGCAGGATCGAGGTCCGGTCCACCCGTCCCAGCATCGTCCGGTGCCGACCGACAAAGCCCCCGATCCACGGCCGCATCAAATGCCCCACGACAAAAGGCAACAGCAATTGCAGCACGATCCCCTCAATCGAATGGAGCGAGATCATCCCTGCCGTCCCCCCGCCCCCCATCAGCAGCGCGACCAGCACCGGCGTCAGGAATATGCCCAGCAGGTTGGAAAAGGACGCGCTCACGACCGCCGCCGCCACATTGCCCCGCGCTATGGCGGTAAAGGCGATGGACGATTGCACCGTCGAAGGCAGCAATGTGAGAAACAGCAGTCCCGACCGCATCGTCGCGGGCAACGCCCCGATCTGCATCGCCGCCAGCCCCAGCAGCGGAAAAGCGGCGAAGGTCGTGCCCAATGTGGCCAGATGCAGTTTCCACGCCCGCGCCCCGTTCCAGATCGCCTCTCGCGGCAGCTTCGCGCCGTGGAGGAAGAACAGCAGCACGATGCCGACATCCGCGGCCATATCCACCGCCTGCGCCCCCCGGCCGTGAGCAGGCGTCAGCGACGCCAGCACCACCATGGCGATCAACAGCAGCAGGAAGGGGTCCAGGAATAATCTCAGCCGACTCATGCAGCCTATGTGCTGAAAAGAGACGGCAAAGGATAGACGCGACGGTCATCATCGGCCAACAGTTCCGCCTTGGCCATTTCAGGGAGCGTGATCGTGAGCGAAGGCATAGTGCTGGCGGAGAATGAAGGCGTCATCGAAATCCACATTGATCGCCCCGACAAGAAAAACGCGCTCACCACCGCCATGTATCGTTCCATGACCGCCGCGCTGGCCGATGCCTCCTGCCGCAGCGATGTGAGCGCCGTGCTGATCGCCGGGCGCGGGAGCGATTTTTGTGCCGGAAACGATCTCAAGGATTTCATGGCAGGCCCGCAAGGCGGTGAAGCGGCCTTCGAGTTCATCCGTGCCATCGCCGCCTTTGACAAGCCCATCGTCGCGGCGGTGCAGGGGCTGGCGGTAGGCATTGGCACCACGATGCTGTTCCACTGCGACCTTGTCTACGCCGCGCCCGACGCCCGCTTCATCATGCCCTTCGTCAATCTGGGGATCGTGCCGGAAGCTGGCTCCAGCCTGCTGGCTCCGGCGACCATGGGCTATGCCAAGGCCGCCGCCATGCTCCTGCTCGGCGATCCCATGGATGCGGAAGCCGCGGATCGGGCCGGGTTGATCAGTTGCGTTGTCCCGAGCGATGTCCTGCTCGACCATGCGCGGAAAAAGGCCGCCGCTTTGACGTCAAGGCCGCCCCAGGCGCTTGCAGCGACCCGCGCCCTGCTCAAGGGCAATCGCGATGAACTTTACGCCCGCATTGACGAAGAAGGCCGCCTGTTCATGGAAACGATGCAGTCCGCCGAAGCACGGGAGGCGTTCACCGCCTTTTTCGAAAAGCGCGCGCCGGTTTTCCGCCGCCCATTCTGAGAATGCGCGCCGCCGCCTTTCAGGGCCGGCGGCGCTGCAATCAATTCTTCAGGTCATTGCCCGCTTTTTCCAGCGATTCGCCAAGGTCACGCTTGGCATCTCCCGCTTCGCTGCGCGCATCGCGGGCGGCATTGCCGGCAGCCGCACCGATCTTGTGGGAGCCTTCATCAATAGCCTGTCCCGCTTGATCCAGGCCATTGTCGATCCGGTCGCCAGCGCTTTCCATGGAACCGCTGATGTCATTCCCGATCGCAGAGCCGCTATTCTCCAGACTGTCCTGCGCCTTTTCCGAGCAGGCCGCCAAGCCTGCGGCGGACAGAATGGCGACGACCGCCAGAAAGGATTTCCTCATGATTGCTCCCTCGTTTCACCTGTGAACCGGGAATAAGCGCATCAGTCGCCATAAGGTTGCGTCGGCAGAAAGGTTCAGCGGCCTCGCAAGCCCAGAGCCATGGATTTGTCCTGATCCGGGATCAATCCTTCCAGCACGCGCCAGAAGCCCGTGACCGATCCCTGCCCCGCTTGCGCATAGGCCGCCGCCATTTTCTCCCGCAGGGCACGGAACAGTTCCGCTTCCAGCGCCGCGCCCGCCGTGCTGAGCCGCAACAGCTTTTGCCGGCGGTCGTTCGCGCCCTGCCGCGTTTCTATATAACCGCGCTCGATCAGGTCGTTGATCACGCGTCCGAGCGACTGTTTCGTGATCGCCAAAAGCCTCAGCAAATCCTTGACGGTCAGGTCCGGCTGGCGAGAAATGAAATAAAGCGCCCGATGATGCGCGCGTCCCAATCCCTGCGCCGCCAATCCTTCATCAATGGATCGCGTCAGCGCGGAATAGCCGAAATAGAGCATCTCTATACCGCGCCGTATCTCATCCTCGCGCAGGAAGAGCGGGGAAGCCGGAGCAATCTGCGATGCGGTCAAGCTGTTGTTTGCAGGCATAACCAGCGATTTCCCTCGGCGTTCGATCCTGTCATATTGCCGTGCAAAGATCGCAATGACTAGGCTTTCCTTTCGCAAATCAGACGTTATATGCGAACCCCATCAGCCATTTCCGGCGATCCGATGGGGCGTAGCCAAGCGGTAAGGCAGCGGTTTTTGGTACCGCCATGCGCAGGTTCGAATCCTGCCGCCCCAGCCAAATCCAAAAATGGCGGATTTCTGCGTTTTTTTTTACGGACGCATTGCATCAAATTGTAGCACTTGTTGTAGCACTCGTGGTGTTCCCGGTAGGCCAACATATCTTGCAAAATGGCAGTGCGGCGCGCTCAACTCCGGGAACGTCATTGTCATTTCAGTGCAATCAACTCGGCTAAGGCTTATGCAGCGCAACCACCGTTATCGGACGGAACGCTGGGTTTCACATCTTACAGAACGCGAACAAGTGGCGGTAAGCGATCGCTAGTTGCGACACTTCGCGTCCGCCCGCCACCTTGTAGGTGACAATGAACTTATTCCACATCGCCTGATCGGTGATCGCTTTGCATAGATGCACAAGACGGCCGTCAAGCCGCGCTTAGGTTTCGTGGACAAAGTTTGACTGCGTGGCGCCTGATTGCTTCAAGGCTGCCTTTTGGGAGGCAGGCTTGGGTGAACGGATCGGAGTGTCGGACGAAGCATGGGCGCTGATCGGGCCGCTTCTGCCATCGGAACGGGGGCGAGGTTGCCGACCAACGGGTGATAATCGGCCATATTTTGAAGGGATGATGTGGATCGCGCGGACGGGATGGCAATGGCGGCACCTGCCGGATGAATATGGAAAGTGGAACAGTGTGTTCCGACGCTACCGGCGCTGGGTCCTGACCGGGGTGTTCGACGCGATGCTGGAGACCTTGGCCGAGATGGC
Source organism: Sphingobium faniae (assembly GCA_900100475.1). Classification (GTDB taxonomy): domain Bacteria; phylum Pseudomonadota; class Alphaproteobacteria; order Sphingomonadales; family Sphingomonadaceae; genus Sphingobium; species Sphingobium faniae. The sequence goes on from FMTU01000001.1 coordinate 116,106, forward strand.
CGGTCGGGATCGCACCGCCGACATGATCGACAGCACAGTCGTCCGGGCGCACCATTGCGCGGTCGGCATAAAAAGGGGACTCAGCAAACCGAGGCGCTTGGTCGATCGCGCGGCGGCTTCACCACCAAGCTCCATGCCCGATGCGATGCGAAAGGTCGTCCGCTCGGCTTCGTGCTGATGCCGGGACAGGCGCATGATATTCAGGGCTTCGGCCCGCTGTCCGATCGGGTCCACGCGCTTCTCGCCGATCGCGGCTATGATGCCGATGCCATCCGAGCGGAGATCGCCATCGCCGGAACCCAGGCCGTGATCCCGGCAAAGAAAGGCCGATGCTCCCCCGCGCTGCATGACCGCCAGAAATATCGCCTACGCAACCAGATCGAGCGCCTCTTCAACAAGCTCCAGAACTGGCGCCGCATCGCCACCCGGTACGACAAGAGCAAAAGCTCCTACCTCGGCTTCGTCAGCCTCGCTCCCGCATTGCTGTGGATACCCTTTGTCCACGAAGCCTAGTGATGCGCCAGATCGCCTGCTTATCGATAGCAGTTGCATCAAGGTCTACCGTTGTGCCGGTGACGGAAAAGGGGGTATCATCTCTCCATCAATCATACACACTTGTAATTATCAATTTGGCGCAGGGAGAGCGCGAACCTTACGGCTATTCGCTTTTCCGTTCCAGAAAAGCGGCATTTTCCCGTAGATTTTTCCGCCAATGGTTGCGAACGGGTTGAAGTTTCATTTGCGCCAGGCACGAGGTAATCTTGTCATATGCCTGACCGATTTTTTTTATTCGGGAATGTGGAAGGTATTTTACAACTTGCCTCGCGTAAAATTGTGAATGGATATGCTTGAAGGACGCCATCAGGAATTCATTATTGGATATCTTGATCAACTCCAATTGATACTGCATCGCTGCACATACCGTACCCACGTCGTCTTGTTCACGGACATTTCTGATAATCTCATCCCGCCTTTCTTCGAGGCGTTTTACTGCCCCTTCCCGGTCCTCGACGAAGGGGAAAGCCTCAAGCGCTACGAACATCATGCCCATCAGAACCTTGAACATATCAGCCACCTGCTGAGCGTTCATAGTCCTGATACGCGCACCGAGATTGGGAATGATCTCCACCACTCCGTCTCCCGCCAATATGCGCAGCGCTTCGCGAACCGGCATGCGTCCAACGCCCAGCATCCGTGAAATCTCGCTCTCCATCAACCTTTGGCCTGGCGCAAGCTCGCCAGATCCGAGCATGGCGTCGATCCTGCCGGCCACCATGGCCGCAAGATTGGCGGCCGCGGGCCGTTTCGTGGCCTGCTTGGCCCCATGGTCGGCGGCGGCCAAAAAATGCTTATCTCGCGATTTCATACCCTGCACGGCCTCCGGTTCAGTCTCTTCACTTCGCAGGGGCATCTGCCTCAGAAGCCTGGGGATGGCAAAGAAAAGAAAAGCACAACGGGCGCCAATCTTGCGAAAATCAACGCGATTTTTTGGCAAAAAAAAAGAATATAGTATGCCTCATAACGAAATATAATCGCGTTAAAACAATGATATGATAGAATTTTTTCCGCAGACCCGCAGACAAATGTGTATTCACTTGCGTAGGCATAACTGCCATGATAATTACCGCCCATCGCATAGAAACAAGGGCTTGATCACTGGCCGACTGCGGGAGGGAATGCATGAAACAATCAAAGAAACTGACTTTTGGCGCGTGCGCGATTGTGATCGCCATTCCGGTGTCGCCGTTGCAGGCGCAGTCGACCGGCGGGCAGGTTGCCAATCGCGGCCTTGAAGACATCATAGTTACGGCACAGCGAAAGGAGGAGCGCCTCCAGGAAGTGCCGATTGCGGTCAACGTGTTGAGCGGCGATCGCCTTGTCGAAGCAGGCCTTTCAGGGACGACCGCCCTGCAGGCCGTCGTCCCGGGGCTCGATTTCACGGCCACCGGAGTTGGCGGCACGCCCTTTCTGCGCGGCGTGGGGACGACCAATGCTGGGCCTGGCAACGAACCTTCCGTGGCTTTGTATGTCGATGGAGTCTACATGGCGTCGCCATATTCGAACATGCTCGACTTCAACAATATAGAGCGTGTCGAGGTATTAAAGGGTCCTCAAGGTACGTTGTTCGGTCGCAACGCGACTGGCGGTGTCATTCAAGTAATCACGCGCGACCCAAAGCAGTCGCCTGAGGCAGAGGTTAGTGTCGGATACGGAAATTACGACACCATCCAGGGCTCGCTATATGCGACAACCGAACTGGGGCCCAATCTTGCCATCGACATTGCAGCGCAGATCGATGATCAGCGCGATGGCTTTGGTCGAAACGTAACGCTCAACGTCAAGTCGTTATGGCACAAGAATTATTCCGTCAGGTCCAAGCTGTTGTGGACGCCAGGAGACAATACGGAGATTCGCTTGGGCGCCGACTATGCAAAGCTGAAGAGCGATCTGCCCGCCTACCGATCGCCCCGCGACCTTCCCGGCGTAGGAGGCGTCCTACCCCCGCCCGGCAAGTACGATACGGCGATCAACGTCAATATCGATGGCGAAGGGCAGACAAGGGCCGTGGCCGAGCCGTTTGGCGCATCATTGCGTGTGGATCAGGATTTCGGGGCCCTGCGTTTCGTCAGTATTTCCGCATATCGGGAAAATCCGGCTTTCAACTCGATCGACTCCGACGGTCGCGCTGCATTCACGGTCAGCGGCGTGTTCGATACGAAGCAACATAATGTCAGCCAGGAATTTCAACTGCTCTCGCCAGCAGAATCAGCGATCGACTGGACCGTGGGCGCTTTCCTTTACCGCAACGTGGCGATTACGGATGGCGTCATCGCCGGCACGGCGCTGGGCAGGCGGAACATCGTTACCCGGCTGCGGACCAAGTCCGGTTCGATCTACGGACAGGCGACGGCTGAGGTTTTGCCTTCGCTCAAGCTGACCGGCGGCCTTCGCTTTACAAAGGAAAATGTGCACGCCACCGGTTCGTTGAACGGAAACGTCGCCGCTCCCGTTCCGGATCGTGCGTACAGCAAGCTGACATGGCGCTTGGCCGCGAACTATGCGTTCCATGACGACGTTCACGCATATGCATCATATAATCGCGGGATCAAGAGCGGCGGGTTCGATTATCTGGCGCCCGGCAGCGCCGGTTTTGCGCCGGAAGTCGTGGACGCTTATGAGATCGGTCTCAAGTCGCAGTTCCTCGATCGTAAGGCCAGGTTTAATGTTTCGGCCTTCCAAAATGATTTCAAGAACATTCAGATCATCGCCATTCCTCAGGGCACTGCAATCACGACCAACGCGTCCAGCGCCAGGATCAAGGGTATCGATCTGGATATGCAATTCGCTCCGATGGACGGCCTGCTGCTGTCCGCGACGGCCGGATATATGAAAGGCGAATATCTCGATTTCAAAAACGCGCAGTTCTTCCCTAGCAGCCCGGTTTTGGGTCCGCCTTCGAAATTCGATGCGTCCGGTTACGACACCATCCGTACACCGAAATATACCGCAAGCCTCAACGCATCCTATGAGTTCGCGACCAGCGTGGGGCACTTCGAATTGTCGTCCACACTCACTTACAACGATGGTTACGCGATTTCAGTAGATAATGGATTTCAGCAGCCATCCTATACTCTGCTCAACACTTCGGTCGGGTGGAAATCACCCCGCAACGTCTGGGGGGTCCGGGTCTGGGCCAGGAACATCACCGACGAATATTATTATGCGAGCGCTAACAAGGGTGGCAGCGGAGAGAGCTTCGTTCCCGCGCCACCGCGCACTTACGGTATAACGCTTTCCGCCAGGTTCAATTGAGCATTGGCGACAGCGCGGCCGCAGTAAAACATTTGCCAAGGAAGTCATTATGTCAATTCATGTGGGAAGAGCAATCATAGTAACTGGCGGATCGAGCGGGATTGGCCGGGAACTCGCAATCCAGTTGGCGCCTACGGGGGCTGCCCTCATGCTGATCGGGCGTTCGCAGGCCGAATTGGAAGCCACATCCGCGATGGTTGTTTCAGCAGGCGGTGTGGAACCGTCGCTCTTCCCGGTCGATATCGCGGAACCGGGGACAATGCAGCGGGTCGTCGAGGAGGTCGCGCAGAAGCATTCCTATCTGTACGGGCTCGTAAATTGCGCGGGCGTGATGTTTCCCGAGCCCATCCTCAATGCGCGGCCAGCCCGATGGCGAGCCATGTTCGATATCAACGTCCTGGCGGTACTTGAAGGATGTCAGACTGCGGTCCGGGTCATGCGATCCCATGGCCAGGACGCTCATATCCTGAACGTCAGTTCACTTGCGGTCACATTCCAGCAAGGCAGCGTCTATGCCGCTTCCAAAGCCGCACTTGAGATGATCCACCAGACGCTGCGATCCGAACTGGAGCGTGACAAGATCCGAGCGTCGCTCGTGACGCCCGGCCTGTTTGCGACCAATCTCGGCCGCGATCTCGAACCGCAAACCTTTGAAGTCATCGCGAAGTGCGCAGCAGCGAAGGGCCTGGATTTCGCCCAGCCGGACATGAGCTTCGCCGGTGATCCCAAGCAAGTAGCGAAAGCCATGGCATGGATTCTGGAATCGGACAGCACGATCAACATCGACAGGATCGTCATCCGCCCACCGATCAATCTCGAATATTGACAGAGGGATTACAAAGCATGAGCGCCTCCGAAGGTAACGCTGATCTCATCAAGGCCATATACGAAGATCCACGCGTTCTTCTCACGTTGACCTTCGAGGACTTCGACCGGATCGACTACGACGTGGTCAAGCAGATTCAGCTACATTTCGTCCAGAAAAGGTTCGCGGAGCTACGTCTCAAGATCAAGGCGGTCGACAATCTCGCCAGCACCCTCGGCATCGACCGTCTGGAAACACTGGAAGACGTCGTGCCGATGTGCTTCCCCCATACGGTGTACAAGGGATATCGGGAGTCCGATGTTGAAAACGGGCGGTTTGATCGGCTGATCAAATGGCTGTCGACGCTGACGGCGGTGGACCTGTCCAAAGTGGATCTGGACGGGTGCGATAGCCTGGAGGATTGGCTCAACCGGATCGAACGCGATGCTCCGTTACGCCCGGTTTCCTCTTCCGGGACGAGCGGCAAGATTTCGATCTTCCCTCGCGGAAAATATGAAGAGGAGCATACATACTGGCGTCTGACACAACTTTATTTCGCGGGCTATCATGGCCGGGGCGGCATTGACATCACTGGCGGCGACGTGCCGTTTCTGACGCCTTGGCCGAACGACGAGGGGCGTCACAACATCCCCGTCATCTTCCGTCAGCTTCGTGAACGCGTCTACCCGCATGATCCCGATATGGTGGTAACGCTGGGCAAGGGATGCATCACCGCTAACGAGCTGTGGCTGGGCGGCCGCGTTCGGCGAGCTCAGAACCGCGGAGAGCAAATCAATCTGACCGATGCAGAGCGCGCGACGCTCGAAGAACTCGCCAGGCGTGGCGTGGACGACGAGGCCAGTTACGAAACCTTCGTCCGGAGAGCCGTTGTGGAGCAGGAGGGCAAGCGGGTGGTCTTCTTCGGCGCTTGGCACCAGATCTACCGCCTGGTGACGTTCTGTCGGGACAAGGGCATTCCCATCCGCTGGGCCCCGGACAGCTTGATATGGACTGGCGGCGGAAGCAAGGGGCATACCTTCCCTGATGGCTGGCAGCAGGAAATCTTCGAGGCGATTCCTGTCGCCTACCCTGATCGCTATACCGAAGCATATGGATCCACCGAGCATATCGCTGGCGCCTACCGCTGCCATAAGGGGCACCTGCATCCCGTGCCGTGGAGCGTTCCGTTCGTACTTGATCCCACCAGTGGCGAACCATTGCCGCGCACCGGGACGCAAACCGGTCGTTTCGCCGGCTTCGACATCCTCGCCGAAACTTACTGGGGCGGCTCAGTCTCGGGCGACGAGGTGACAGTCCATTGGGATGGGGGTTGCTCGTGCGGGCGGGTTGGGCCGTTCTACAACAACAATATTACGAGATATATCGACACCAGGGCGGGAGATGACAAGATTTCGTGCGCCAAGACCCCGGACGCCTACAATCAGCTACGCGAGTTTGCGGTTGGTTTCGAGTAACCTTCGGCATCAGCCACGAACAACCGATAATCTAGAACCTGGAGAAGCGAGATGGACCGCAAGAACTACGACGTAATCGTTTGGGGAACGGGAATGGTGGGGCAGCATTGCCTGCGTTATGTTATTCCCCACCCGGAATTACGTCTTGTCGGCGTCAAGTGCTACCACGAAGCGAAGGACGGCAAGGACGCCGCCGACGTAGCGGCCGGCGATTTCGCTCCAACTGGAATTAAGCTGACGCGCGATCGTGAGGCCATCATCAACATGAAGGCCGACATCGTCCTGTTTGCGCCGTTCGACCCACTGTCGGACCCTTCCGTAGCGGGCACGCCGTCGTCGGCCTGGGTTCCCGACTTGCTGGATCTGCTTCGCAGCGGGAAGAACGTGATCGCGTCGATGCTGTCCATTGCGCATTGGCGCCATTTGAAGAACGGCGAACAGTTACATGCCGCTTTGGATGCGGCTGCGAGAGAAGGTAATGCGACGCTGTTCGTGACCGGGATCGATCCCGGCTTCATTCCAGACGCGCTTGCCTATGCGGCGTGCGGCGTGGTCAGCGAAGTCAAGGCCATCAATACATGGGAAGTGCTGGATTATGGCCCCTATCCGGAGCTGCCGACGATCCGATCGCTAGGATTCGGCAGCCGCCCCGAAGACCTTCCGGCAGGAAGCATGGACGTCATCCGCACGGCATGGGGAGGATGCCCCTATCTTCTGGGCGAGGCGTTCGGAGTGCGGATAGACGAAGTAGTGGCTTCTGCAGACGTCGCAGTCGCCAAGGAAACCTTCACGTCCGAGTCAGGACTGAAGATTGCCGAAGGTACGATCGAGGCGATCGCGTTTCGCGTCAGTGGCCTGCGCGATGGTACGCCGGTGTTTACGGTCAATCACGTCACCCGCATGCGGCAGGAAGCGGGCGAACAATTTTATCGCATCGGCCATGATGGCGGCTACGCAATCGACATCGATTCCTATCCGCCTGTGAAGGCGGAATTTCTTTTCGGCTTGCCCGGCGGAACCGGGGCGAGCTGGTCGGACGCGATGGTGATGACGTCGTCGCGTTTGGTCAATTCGATCGAAAGCGTCGCCGATGCTCCGGCAGGATGGCGCATCTTCACAGAATTGAAGAATCTGGGCGGGCGTTATGCGTTCGCAGATTGATGTCGCGAATTTGACCCAACGTGCAGACGCCGGCGCGGCTGACCGCTCGATGCGCCCAATCTTCAAAACTGAAAAAGGCAATTGCCCAGGCTGATTATGGAGGCCTTTGTGAATCAACATAGCGCAGAATCGTCGACGAAGAGCTACGTCGTCCCGCTCATCATTCGTGGCAACGTGATCACCGACGACCTCATCCCCTTCGACACGCGCCGGGGTGAATGTACAATCCTTACACCCGACACGCAGAAACACCTGTCCCAGCTTACCCTTTCCGATCCAAGCAAGATGGGAGACCTATACGAAATCTCGTTGGATGAGATCGTCGATTTTCTGAATGAACTGGGACACCGCCTGGCGCCGGACGAGAACGAACATATCGCGCGAGCGTTGGAGATGAACATGCTGTCGGGGTCTCACTCGCGAGAGATGCTGCATGGCATGTACGAAGGAATGCGAAAGGCGCTGTTCCGCGAAAATGTGAACGCGGTCATCGATCACAATGTCGGTCGCGAATATCTGGAAGGCTGGAGCGAGCGCGTCCTGCAGGATCGCAAGGTTTCGGTTCGGGCGTTTGGCGCACGGACGGTCCACATCAATGCAGGCAACGGTCCACCAATCTCCATGTATGGCACCCTCAACGGCGCCATCCTGCGCAGCGACAATATCGTGAAGATCCCTTCAAACGATCCGTTCACCGCAACGGCTGTCGCGCTGACGATGATAGATATGGCGCCGGAACATCCGATCACGCGGCATATGTCCGTGGCTTACTGGAAGGGAGGCGACGCCCGGGTCGAGAGCGAACTCTACAAGCCCGCCAATATCGAAAAGATCGTGGCGTGGGGCGGTGCTGCTTCGATGGGCGCCATCAGAAAATATCTCGTGCCGGGCATCGACTTGGTCGCATTGGATCCAAAGCTGAGCATTTCGATCATCGGCAAGGACGCGTTCGCGACAGCCGAGAAGACCGCTGAAGCGGCGTCCCGGCTGGCCATGGATATCGGCGCATTCAATCAGTCCGGTTGCGTCAGTTCCCGGACTGTATTCGTCGAATCCGGAACAGGCGAGGATGGCATCACCAGGCTGAATGATTTTGGGAAAGCCGTGTTCGACAATATGCAGGCACTGCCTGCTCACCTGAGCGGCCACCACCCCGCCTTCGATCCTGTCCTGCGCGAAGAGCTTGACGGTATTCGCTTCAGCGATGCGTTCAGGCTGATAGGTGGCAAAGGATCCGAGGGGGCTATCATCGTATCCCAGGAAGACGAGCAGGTCGACTTCTCGGACAGGCTTTCCTGCCGCGTCGCCAATCTTGTTCCGCTTGATGACGTTCAGAATGTCGCCCGTTGGGTGACCCTCGATACGCAGACGGTGGGAGTATATCCCGATCACCTGAAGAAGATGCTTCGCGACGATCTGTCGCTCCGCGGGGTTCAGCGTTTCACGTCGCTGGGTTGTGCGGTCTTCGCCGGCATGGCCAATCCTCATGATTCACTCGAACTTACACGCCGCATGGCGCGCTGGATCATCGACGAAAAGTTCGATGAGGATGTTATCGACCATGGAGCCGGCATGTGTATCGCCGGCTAAACCGCGCAACGACGGGAGAACGTCATGGATGACCTGCAGCGCCTCATTGCGATAGAAGACATTCGCCGACTGAAGGCGCGTTACATCCGTTGCATGGACACGCGTGATTGGGACGGGATGCTGGAGATATGGATGCCGGACGGCGTGCTGGATCTCCGTCTGGGCGGCAGCAAAGACGAGGAAGCGGCCGCCCTCAATCCCGATCGTTTTTCCGAAGAAGGACTGGTCCATGGAAGCGAGGCGATCGTCGAGTTCATGTCCAGCATTGCGTGCGAGGGTTTTCAGTCGGCGCATTTTGGACACATGCCCGAAATCGACATTCTTTCAGAAAGCGAGGCCACAGCGATCTGGTCGCTCGAAGACTTTTGCTGGTGGGACGGCGGCAGACCGTACCGCACGCTCCACGGCTTTGGCCATTGGCACGATCGCTACGTGAAGAGCGACGGGGTTTGGAAGATCTCCAGGGTCCATATTTCCCGAATTCGAGTGAACACAACTAGCTGAGTTCCAATACCCACTGCTGACGTGCCGACAGGCGATATCTGCAAGATCTTATCTGGATGCAAGATGAAAACCAAACACGCACTTGTCGTGGGCGCTGGCTTATCCGGCCTGGCCGCGGCGTACCATCTCAAGAAAAACGGCTGGCAGGTGACGGTCCTTGAAAAATCCAGTCACATTGGCGGGCGGGTCATGACGAAACACCGCGACGGGTTTGTCATCGACGTAGGCCCCGACGCCATTACGACTGCATATACGGAATATCTTCGCATTGCCGAAGAGTTGGGAATGTCCCCGCACATCGTCAAATCGAGTCCGGTGATAGGTTTCGTCCGCGACGGCTGCATCCATGATGTTGATACCAGTTCGCTCATGAAAGCGGCCGTTTCGCCTTTCATATCATATGCGTCAAAACTTCGCTTCGCTGCGGGCATGTGGCGAATGCGGAAAGACATCAATAAGACTGATATGTTCAATCTGGTCGATCAGGCGCAGCATGACCGGCCCGACGTCAACGCACATGACGAAGCTTGCCATTATTTCGGACGGGAGCTGGCAGACTATCTGATCGATCCGCTCGTACGCCTTGTCGTCGGCACCAGTTCGGACCGCGCATCCCTATTGTCTGTGCGCGGGGTGCTGTCGACATGGTCTCATCCCATCATCAATATCGCTGGCGGTCTTGCCGCCCTGCCGGACCGGCTGTCGCAGGGGATCGATGTGACGCTCGGCGTGGAGGTTACCGAGATCGAGCGCAGGAACGGAAGTGTCGGCGCCACGTGGCGCGCTGCCGACGGCACTCTGAATAACGGGGAATTCGAAGGCGTCGTGATTTCAGCCCAGATCGACGCGGCCGCGAAGATGTCCAAAGATATCGCAGATTTGCTCGGCGATGATGAGCAGGCAATCGGCGCGCTGGCGCTCATGACCATTTCGATGGCATTCGAAAAACCTACTAAATCGAATGCTTATGCTATCCAGCTCCCATCAGTGGAGCATCCTGACGAATTACTCATGTTTTTTGAGCATAACAAGGCCCCGGATCGGGCGCCGAGCGGAAAGAGTCTGATAACATATTACATCGACGACAGAACGGCGCGAGATCATTTTCGCCTGACGGACAACGAGGTCATTCACAGAGCCAAGGACTTGATCTACAGGCTGGCTCCTGAACTGGAGGGGGCGTTCCTGTTCGCGCAGATCGAGCGGTGGGAGCGTGCCGGAAGTCTGGCGATGCCCGGCTATTACCGCATCGTGCAGAAGATAACGAACCGATTGGATCAACTGAAGAGCATATATCTTGCCGGCGATTTTTACTCTGCTGGCTCCATGGAAACTGCCTTGAGAACGGGGAGGCTCGCAGCGAGCAAACTCATATCGGATCGAATGGCGGGGACGTAGAGAGGTCACCAGCGCCGAAACTTCAAAAATGCGTCTTTCTTCTGTCCAGACCCTACATGTTACCATCGCACTGGGCATCCAGGCCATCGAGCATCATCGCAAGCGGCGCACGTCTTCTCTATGGTTGAGTTGGTCAATGCCCTCGAACACGAAAAGGCCTAGAGTAAGGTGAGCCAGAGCGCCAATCGGCTTGCCTACTCCGACCTCATGATCCTGGACGAGTTCGGCTATCTGCCGTTCAGCGCATCAGGCAGGTCACTTCTCACACAGAAATCAACAATAATTTGTCAAAAAAATACCATTATCTCAGTAATTAGCGGCAATATGCGACAACTTCGATGTTGTGGCGATCTATACGGCAGATAGCGACTGGATGCTGGCTTAGCATTATCCGTTGGATCAAAAGCGATCTATCATGATCGGCTGGACAAAGGTCGTCGATGTGGATGGCATCATTCAAATCGGGGTAGCTTCATTGCCTCCATCATGTTTAAGATAACCTGCGTGATTTAGGACTTCTTTATTGTCATAGTCAGGCCTCCGACTCCCAATCATGAGGGATAATTACCCAACCATGTGGCTTGAGTACCCCAAGGCCTTTTTCCTTGCCGTGGATGATCTTGTGGATCGATCCTGTGCGTGCTTGGCATAGGGATCCCACCCATCCCTGCACCAGTCGGCCGCCGCCAAATCTTGTTGCAAGAGTCGGTGACAAGCCCGGCGATCATCATGAGGGCGATCACGCATAGTGCGGCCATCATCATGGTCGATGGCTGCGCGACGATCGACGTCACTGCCTTGCGGCCGACCAGTGCATCCGCGATCGCCAGCAGCAGGACGTTGATTGCGATGGACCCCAGCAGGTTGTTGACCGCCAGGCTGGGATTGCCGCTGCCGTGGCGACGTTGGCGAGTTCAGGAAGCGATGTGATCCCGCACGCCGACGACAACGACAAAGATCAGGACATTGGCCCATATCGGATAGTCGGCGGCATTCGCGAGCGACATTGCCAGAGCACTTCCCGGAAAAGTGGGAACCGGTTTTCCGATAAGGAAGTGCGGCAAGACAAGGACCATAAGGACGCTTCCTGCTGCGCTGACATCGGGAAACGCCCTAGGTGTTCAGTCCCGGCATTTGGTGGATCGGATTGAGGATGAATCGATCTGGCTCTGAAGTCCAGACCTTGGCGATGTATTCGTAGGGTGTGAGGCCGCTGAGGGTCTTGAGCCTGCGGCCGAAGTTGTAGGCGGCGATGAAGTCGGCGAGGTGGGTCCTAAGCTGCTCGTGGCTGTCGTAGTGGAAGCGTTTGATGGTGGCGTCCTTGATGGTGCGGTTCATCCGCTCGACCTGCCCATTGGTCCAAGGGTAGTTCGGCTTGGTGAGGCGATGCTCGATGTCGTTTGCTTCGCAGATCATGTCGAAGCGCATCTGGCGCGAGAAGGCAGTGTTCTGGTTGCGCGGCTGGTCGGCGAACTGGATGCCGTTGTCGGTTAGGATGGTGTGGATCTTGTAGGGCACCGCTTCTAGCAGGTGTTCGAGGAACTCCCAGGCCGTTCGTCTGTCGGCTTTCTCGACGAGCTGGGTGACGGCGAACTTGCTGGTGCGGTCGATGGCGACGAACAGGTAGAGCTTGCCTTCGGCGGTTTGCACCCCGGCGATATCCATGTGGAAGAAGCCGATCGGATATCGCCTGAAGCGCTGGCGCTTGGGCTTGTCACCTTCGACATCGGGTAGGCGTGAGATGCCGTGCCGCTGGAGGCAACGATGCAGTGCTGATCGCGTCAAGTGCGGGATAGACGGTTGGAGCGCGTAGAGGCAATCGTCCAGCGGCAGCAGCGTGTGTCGCCGAAATGCGACGACCATCGCCTCCTCCGCCTCGGTCAGGGTTGTTGAATGAGGGGCCTTCGGCCCGGTCTTCAAATCCTCCACCGTCGTCCGCTTACGCCACTTCGCCACCGTCTTGGGGTTGATCCCAAGCTCCCGGCTCAGCGTCGCGAGCGAAGCCTGCGATCGCTGTATTGCTGCTCGGACGGCGTGCGTGGTCGTGGCGCTCCCGTGACGTACCTGCCCCATAATGCTTCCTTCCATTCCAACGAAAGGATCGCACCATCAAACCGTGGGATCAAACACCTAACGAACGGTATCGAATAACCCACGTTCCAGCGATGAATTTCCCCGGTTCTGGACCATCCCCGCCGGATCAAGGGCTCAGCAGCTTCACCTCGGGCAGAGCGATCATCTGGCCACGGGTCATGCTGGTCGACAAGTCGGTGTCGTCGCCGCGCGGTACAGTCGAAAGGCCGGCAATCGGAACATGGACGAAGCGATCGGGATTGCTGTCCTCGATTTCGTTCAGGAGACGGTCGACTTTGCCATCGGCTCCGCGAACGATTTGGACGACATCACCGCGTTCCACGCCGCTCGCGCCGCGAAGGTCCGCATCGAGCAGTTGCGCTTCCGACAGGCCAAGCGCTGCATCCGCCGGCCCCGCCGCAACTGCACTCGCCTCGGCGTCACGCTCGACCTTGTCTCCTGCGGCATCCCGCGCATTGTTGCAGGCGGCAAGCAGGGCCGTTGAACCCGCGATCACGAGTAGCAGATATCAAGAAGAAGGGGCGTTGGGTGGAAAATCGTGTGGGACCGATCGCCTAAAGGCAAGCCTCGTCGTCGCCGGTCTCGATCCCATCATCGCCCAGCCCGATGGCACGATCACGCCGGTCTCGCTTATCGCGCGCACGCGCTACACCGGGCTGTTCCTGTCCGACACGCTGTCACTCGCGCGGGCTGCGCGCGGAGATCGGCCTGCGCTACAATATCGCCCGTCTCATGCTCGACGATCGGCTGGGCGGCGACCTTGACGGCCGTCACCGCTTCACGCGATTCAATCCGGGGATCGAAATCGACTATGCCCTACGCAGCACGTCAAACTGCGGGCAGGCTATGCCGAGAGCAACCGGACGCCGACACTCGCCGAGCTTGCCTGCGCCAGCCCGCAAGCCCCATGCAGCCTCACCAACTTCTTCGTCGGCGATCCGCCGCTGCGGCAGGTGGTGGCCAGAACATGGTCGACGGGCGTTTCGGGAGCGGTGGAGCGGGACTGGACGGTGCGCTGGTCCATCTCCGCCTGGCGCGCGGACAATCGCGCCGACAATCCCGCCGCGATCGACGGCATGATCCCGGTCACGCCGGGGGATCGGCTGCCCGGTATTCCTCGCCACCGGGGCCTGCTCTCCGACGATTATGTGGCCGGCGGATTCACGATAGGCGGGAATATTCAGGCGCAGTCCGGCCAGCGTCTGTTCGGCGGTGAGGGTAATCAACAGCCGCCCACTCATAGCTTCGCAATCTTCAATCTGCGCGGCAGCGTGCGCATTACCGGGCCGTTGACGCTGTTCGGGCGGGCCAGCAACATCCTTAACTGCCATTATGCAACATTCGGCACATTCAGCGAGACCGGCAGCGTCGATCTTATCAAAGCCCCCGGCGCCTCCAATCCCCGCAGCCTGGGACCGGGCACCCCGCGCCGGATTCTCGTTGGTCTCAGAACACAAGTTTGACAGGCGTTGACGCTTTTACGCGCCACTATCGATCGCTTTTGCATCCTGCGCTTTCTTCACGCCGAACCGGCGTCGGACGCTTCAGCCCCGCTTCCGCATGAGCGACAGCAGACGTAAGGCCGATCTTATCCGGACTCTTCTCTTTTCAAACCCTGTATCACTGCTGCGACGGACCATATCGCTGAACTCGATGCGCGGCCGAGCGGCTCTATGCCGCCGCTGGGCTCGCCCCCCGCCCTGTCGGGGGGATGAAGCGCGTCACCTCGCACGGATCGGACTCGCCAACTATTTCGCGGGCGCGCTGATTCTCCCCTATGGGGATTTCCGGCCCACGGCGGAGGCGCAGCAGTTCTCCAAGCGCCAGTCCGCCACCGACTTCCACTTCTAACGCGTCGGCGGATCATGCCCGCTGTGGAATGTCTACGAGGCGTTCGCGCAGCCTGGCCGGGTGCTGACCCAGCTCGCCCGGATGCCGGACGGCCGCATCTATCTGTGGATCGCGCGCACGGTCGGGCGCGGCAATGCCGGCTACGGCGTTCCGGGCAAGACGTTCGCCAGCGGCCTTGGCTGCGATGTCCGTCATGCTGCCCGGCTGCTCTACGCCAAGGGGCTGGACCTCACCGACCCTGGCACCGCGACACCGATCGGCGCGGGTTGCAAGGTCTGCGAGCGTCCGGCCTGCCCGCAGCGCGCCTTTCCACCCATCGACCGAAGCCTCGCGGTCCACGAGAATCGGAACAGTCTGACACCCTATCCGGTCGCTTGAGCGGAACACTGGAAAGTGTTCCACCCGCGCGCCCTGTCTTGTCGATTGATTGCGGCCGCGCCGTATATCGCTCTTGTCACCGTTGGCGAGACGTCACTGCTTTCCTGATGACGTCATGGGCGAAGGCGCCAAAGATCAGCGCGATGGCCATCCACAGAACGAATTGCATGCCCAGCGACGCTACCCGGAAATCCCACAGCGACGTCGCCGGGAAACCGGGCGGAACCTCGTTCACTGCCGGCAACAGCAACTGTCCGATGCCGACCACGACGGCGAAGGCCGCAAATCCCGCCAGAAGCGCGTTGAATGCCCCCAGCCGGACGACAAGCGAGCCTCGCACCCTGATCGCGATCATGCAGCCGGCGACCGACAGCACGATCATCGCGAAATAGGCAACCGTGCGCAGCGCCACGGTTTCATGCTGCCCCACGGCGGGCGGCGTGGGAGGATATTTGATCGCCGGGATAAGAGCGACGACAAGGAAGGCGAGAATGCCCAGCATAAGCGCGAGCGTGCGCGGCCCGATCATGGCGAGCCGGCCATAGCCGGCGGCGAAGATGAGCGAGAATATCCCGCCGACCGCGGCGCCATAGAGCAGCGTGGCGGTGAGCAACCCCCAGCCCTTCTGGGTTTCCCGGCTGACGAGTTCGGGTTCTTCGCCCGCATGTTCGGATGCCGATGCCTGATGGCCGCCCATCGCATGTTCGGCCTGTGTCGCCTCGAAAGCGATGGCAACGTCCACCTGCGGTTCGGCGAACTGGCGCGCGAACAGCGTGGCGAGCAAGGCCGCGAGAATGCCGGCCAGCATTCCCCGCCAGAGCAGGTCCCTGGTCATCGGCCGGCCTTAATGACAGGGGAAGCCGAGGAGGTGACGTCCGTCATGGACGAATTCATGCACATACATGCCGTCGAACAGCGACACCGCGCCCTGCTCGGTGCTCACGAAATACAGGAACAGGATGGCGATCAGGATTCCCAGGACCGCCCAGGGAACGATATCACCGACGGGGATCGCATTCGCGCCGCCAATGGGAATGAAACGATCGTCAAGGATTGAAGCGGCACTGGCCATCATAACAACTCCGTTCGGGATTGCGCGTCCCGTGGTGGCAATGGAACCGGGAAAAGGTCTGACTCTCGACAGCAGGGCATGCTTGCCGATAACAGTGGCGCGACCGTGCCGGAATCACACCGGCTTCTTTCCCCTGGTTAGTTCGCCCTGATTAGGAGCGAACAGGCCGCGGCGTCAACCTTGTGGAGAACGCGCCTGACCACCCGGCTGATCCTTCTCAACGCGGGCGGCACCGCATCGGCCCGCATCGGGGCATTTGCCGCGGCCGACGAAGGCCTTGACGAAGGCGGGTGGCGGAAGGCCAAAAGCAGGGCCGTCCCTGCCCCGCTGCCCGACCGGACGGTTTGCAGTCCCCTCCGCTGCGCCCGCGAAACCGCGGCGGCGCTGGGTCTCGATCCGGACGAGGAACCGGCGCTTGCCGACAGCGATCATGGACGGTGGGCCGGCCGGCCGCTGACCGACATCGAGCGCGAGGAGCCGCAACTCCTGGCCCGCTGGCTTGCCGATCCGGGTGGCGGCGCGCCAGACGGCGAGACGCTTGGGCAGGTCATGCAGCGGACAGGTCCATGGCTCGACCGCGAAATGAGCGCCGGTGGAACCGTGCTGGCGATCACTCATGCCGCCGTCATGCGGGCGGTACTGGCCTGCACGCTGCACATCCCCGCGCGATCGACGTTCAGCATCGATATCGCACCGCTTTCATTCATGCTCCTGTCGTTCAACCGGACGTGGCGCCTTCAGGAACTCAGGCCGCTTTAGGGTCCTGCCCCTTGGCGCTTCCCCCCTTGCCAAGCCCCGCATCACCGTCTATCGGCCCGCACGTTCGGTCGGTGCCATTGGTTCCGATCGGGCATGATCGCGCCGGTGCCTCGAAAGAGGCTTAAAATGGGAACGCGGTGCGGACGATCTCCGGCTGGTCCGGTGTCGTCCTAATCCGCGGCTGTCCCTGCAACTGTAAGCGGCGAGCGCGATGCACATGCGCGGCGAGGGCAAAGCGTCCCGCGCCGCCAGTCACTGGGCCGGACGCTAAATCATGCGAGGCCTGGGAAGGCCGTGCATCAAGCTATGACCCGCGAGCCAGGAGACCTGCCTGCGTCTGGTCGCTCTTGCTTTGGTCCAGGGGATGGCCGGGGCACGGTGTTTTCCGTCTGAGCGACGAACGAGCGGTGGGAGCCGCACGGAGACGCATGGCGGTCGCCCTCGGGGCGCCCGGCTGCCGCGCGTTCCGGCCGTTCGCGTAAGCGGTACGCTCCTGCCTGACGTCGCGCGGCGCCGACAGGGGAACACAATGCAACAGAAATTCGTATCGCAAGCTGCGCTGGCCGTGGCTCTTTCATTCACGTGGACATCGCACGCATGGGCCGATGAAGCTGGCAAAACCATCATCGTCACGGGCAACAGCCTCGAAGAGACGCTCCCGCAGGAACTGGCAACCTACGGCCATGACATCGCCATCCTCGATGAAAAGCGGATCAAGGACATCGCCCCGCTGGACATGGCGCGCGCGCTCGAACTCGTGCCGGGGCTTTACATCCGCTCGCAGAACGGCCCGTTCAGCTATGTGGACATCGCGCTGCAAGGCTCGCGCACCCAGGACGTGCTGTGGACCATGGACGGCATCCGCCTCAACAACCGGCTATACGGCACAACGTCGCCCAACGACACCCTGCCCGCCAGCATGATCGAGCGGATCGAGGTACTCAAGGGCGGCGAGAGCCTGTTCTACGGCACGCAGGCCGCAGCCGGCATGATCAACGTCGTGACGCGCGGCTTCACCGACGATCTCAACGGGCAGATCAACGGCAGCGTCGACAATCGTGCGAGCACAAGCGTCGACGGCTATGTTCGCGGCTCGCTGGGCGGCGGGCATCGCTTCGTGGCCTATGCCTCGCACAACCAGGCGGAGGGCTATAACCCTTTCAGCGTCTCGCAGCCGAGCCTGACCCACAAGAAATACGGCTATGACATGTGGTCGGCGGGCCTCAAATATCAGTATGAACTGGCGCCCGACCTCACGCTCAACGCGCAGTGGCAGCACACCGAGGCGAAGATCGACAATCTCGCCCCGTCGCGCGTCAACAAAAGCCGCAACGACCGCAACGAGGAGATCGGCAGCGTCCGCCTGGACTATACGGCCGACGACGGCGTCCAGTTCTTCCTCAAGGGATATTTCCATGACTGGAAGACGGCCTACGTCCAGATCCTGAATCCGATTCCGGCCGGGCCGCCGATCACCGTGTTCCCGCCCGGCACTTTCTGGGGCTATCGCGACTGGGGCGGCAGCGCCGTGGTCAAGCTGCACCTGCACCGCGGTCTCGAATATCTGGTGGGCTATGATTACCAGAACTTCAACGGCCGCGACGACGTGCTGCTGATCGCACCGACCAGCGAGCAGGTGCATGCCGGCATCTTTCAGGTCCGCACCACGGATGAGATCTCGGAAAAAGGGCGTATCGCCGCCGGTCTGCGATACAACAAGGGCGACGGCACGAAGAAGACGATCTGGAACGTCAGCGGGCGCTATACCTTCAGCGACGCGCTGTTCGTCGAGGCGAACGGCGGCACGGCCTTCGTCTTTCCCGACGCCTCTGCGCTCTACGGCAACGATCCGTGCTGCGAGACCGGCAATCCCAATCTCAAGCCCGAGGAAAGCCTCAACCTCAATGCCGCGGTCGGCGGCAAGATCGGCCTTGGCGCGGGAAGCCTGCGCTGGAAGGCAACCTACTTCAACCGCCGGATCACCGACCTGATCGACTATGATTATGACAACCCGGCCTTTCCGGGCGGCACCTACAAAAATGTGGAAGACAAGGTGAAGTCCGAAGGCGCCGAGCTTGAGGTCGGGGCATCGTGGGACAACGGCTGGAGCGCGCTGGCCAGCTATACTTACGCGCGCGTGCGCAACTCAGGCAGTTCGACGCAGCGCGACCGCAATCCCAAGCAGTTCGCAAAGGGGGGGCTTGCCTACGCCCCGGACGATCAGCGGTTCGGCGGCAACATCACGGTGAGCTGGGTGGGCGATGTGTTCGCGCGGGCGCCGGGCGGCTTCCCACGGCGGAACTACGGGAACTATGCGCTCGTCGACGCAGGCGTGTTTCTCTACGTCGATGGCGAGGCCCGACGGAACAGGTTCGCGATCAACGTCGAAAATATCTTCGACAAGGATTATGCGACGCGCGGCTACCGATCCGGCGTCACCGACGCCGGGGTTCTCGACGGCACCAGCAGCCGGTTCGAGTTCTACAATCGCGGCGTACCGCGCACGCTGCGCGTAAGCTATGGCCTGACGTTCTAGCGAGGGACAGCATGTCAGGCCCGATCCTCTTCATCCACCGGTGGCTGGGAGTTCTGGTCGGCCTCATCATGACGATCTGGTGCCTGTCCGGCTTCGTCATGATGTATGTCGATTACCCCCGGCTCCTGCCGGCCGAACAGCTCAGCGGCCTTGAGCCGCTGGTGCTGCCCGCGCCCGGCGTGCTGGAGAGGATCGACATTCCGGCGGACACCGCCCTGTCGGCCGCGAGGATCGAGATGCTGGACGGACGCCCGGTCCTGCGGCTGCGCCCCGCGCTCGACCCGTCGCGTCCGATCGAGCAGACGCGGGCGTTGCCCCAGGCATATGATCTCCAGACCGGCAAGCCGCTCACGCCGGTCTCCGCGAGCCAGGCGTTGTCGATCGGCGAGCGCTTCGCGCGCGGGTTCGGGATCGCTGGAAAGGCGACCTCCGCCGTCCCGACCGGGATGGATCAATGGACCGTGCAGACCTTCCGCGGCCATCAGCCGCTCTACCGCGTCGAATTTGACGATCCCGCAGGATCGACCGTCTATGTCGCGGGCAACAGCGGCAAGATCGTCCAGCAGACGACCCGGTTCGAACGCTTCTGGGGATGGCTCGGCGCGGTGCCGCACTGGCTCTATCCCACGATGCTCCGGCAGGACGGCGCGCTGTGGAGCCAGGTCATCGTGTGGAGTTCGCTTCTCGGCTGCTTCCTGACCGCCACCGGGCTGTGGGTGGGCATCGGCCGGCTGCGCCGCCGGCGAGACGGTTCACTGGGCTCTCCCTATCGTGGCCTGTGGTGGTGGCACCATATCTTTGGTCTGTTCTTCGGCATCCTGACCCTCACCTGGGTTGCGAGCGGCCTCTTTTCGATGAATCCCTGGGGGTTCCTCGGCAGCATGGCGGGCTTCGCCGAGGCCCAAAGGCTCGAAGGGAAGTCCACCTGGGGCCACGTCCGCAACGCGATGAGCGCGGTTGGCGATCTGCCCGAAGGGACGGCGCGCCTGCAATCGGCTCCGCTTGGCGGGCAGTCCTTCGTCGTCGCCGTCAACCGGGACGGCGATGCGGCCCGCTTCGGCGCCGATGGGCGTCGCGCGCCGCTCGACCGGGCGGCGCTCGCAGCGGCGTTGCGCGACGGACCGCCGATCGCCTCGCTGGCCCTGCTGAGGTCCGAGGACAGCTATTACTACACGCACAAGTTCCCCATGAGCCTGCCGGTATGGCGCGCCATTCTTGCGGACGAAGAGCAGACGCGACTTTATATGGATCCGCAGACCGGAAGCCTGATCCGTGCGTTCGATCGCGACGGTCGCAATTTCCGCTGGTTGCAGAACGGGCTTCACAGCCTTGACCTGCCCTTCATGCGGCGCCGGCCCGTCTGGGACCTGATCGTCCTGCCGCTGCTGGCGGCGGTGACGCTCGTCTGCGCGACCGGCACATGGATGGGGTTCAGGAAGGCATCGCGGGATGTCGGTTCCGCGCGGCGGCGCTGGCGGCGCAAAATCCGGCCCGACGGCATCGAGGCGGCCGATCCCTATGTCGGCGAATATGATTTCGGCACACTTATCGCCAATCCGGAAGCCAGGATCGAAGTGCTGCGCGGGCTGCAGTCCTCGCTCTATGGTTCGGATGCGATCGGCGGCGTCATTCATTATATCACCCTTATCGGCGCCGAAGCGCCCGGCCTGTCGGTTCGCGCGGAAGGCGGTTCTCTGGGCACCTATAGCGGAAGCGCACGCGCCGCTGGCGTTGCAGGCGCGCTCGATTACGCGGTGTCGGCTTCCTATTATCATACCGATGGCCGGCCGATTTCGGAGTTCGGCACGCGCGACGTCGGGTCGGACAGCCTGGGCCTCAACGCGAAGTTGATCTGGTCACCAACGGAAAGCTTCAAGCTGACCGGAGTGGCACGGTACAGCCACACTGACGCCGACCTTGGCGACTTCGGGTTGGACCCGGTCGATTCTCCGCCCGCACCCGACCCGACGCCGGGTGACGACGTCCTGTTGCTGGCACTCGACGCTCCGGGAACCTATTACAAGAACAAGGCTTTTTATGGCTTCGTTCGCGCTGAGTTCGCGGCGCTCGATGGCCGCTGGACCAACGCGCTTTCGGGCCAGATCGCCGACACCAGACGTCGAGGCTTCACCCCGGCAGGCCTCGATTATGGTAACAATGGCCGCCGTCTCAAAGGGTCGTTCGAATCGAGCCTGCGTTTCGGCAGCGAGACGGTCATCCACCGCCTCACAGCCGCGGTCGACATGGAGCGTGAGGAGTTTCAGAACAAGACGCCGGGGACCGGCTCGCCTTACGATGCATTCGACCGCAAGCGCCATACCGACAACATCGGCATCGTCGGACTGATGGCGCCCCATGTCGTCCGTCCGCTGGTGGCGCATCGGCCGGGCCGGGTTCTGGGGCCCGCCATGCTCGCGGGCGCGATCCTGGTCACGCTCGCCGACATCGCCACGCGCGCGCTGGTGTTCGGCGGCGCGCCGCTCAATGTCGGCGTGTTCACCAGCCTGATCGGCACGCCCTTCTTCCTCTGGCTGGTCCTGCATATCCGGAGGCGATCGCCATGAGCGCGCTCACGCTGGACGGGATCACCATGGATCGCGGCGGACGCCGCGTCCTCGACGATATCGGCCTTTCCTTCGCGGCGGGGCGGATGACGGCGGTGATCGGCGCCAACGGCGCGGGCAAGAGCACCCTGCTCGCGATCGCGGCGGGGCTGCTGACGCCGGGCGCGGGATCGGTGCGGTTGGGCGAACGGCGCCTGACGGCGATCGGCCGGCGCGAACGCGCCCGCCGCCGGGCTTATCTGCCGCAACGGGCCGGCGTTGAATGGCCGATCAGTGTCGAACGGGTCGTCGCGCTCGACCTGACGCCAACCCTGCCGGCCTTCGGCGACCTGCCATCGACGATGCGTCCGGCGATCGACGACGCGCTCGCGGCCTGTGACCTGCTCGGCCTGCGCCACCGTCCCGCCACCAGCCTTTCAGGCGGCGAACTCGCCCGGACGATGCTGGCGCGCGCGATCGTCGCCGATCCGGAACTGCTGATCGTGGACGAGCCCACCGCCGGACTGGACCCGCGCCATGCCCTCGACGCCATGCGCCGCCTGCGCGCGCGGGCCGATGCCGGCTGCACGGTCATCATGGCGATCCACGATCTCGACCTTGCGCTGGGCCATGCCGACGATCTGATCGCGCTCAAGGCCGGCAGGCTCCTTGCCGCCGGCCTCGTCAGCCAGACCGCGACCGAGGCGTTGCTGGCCGCGCTTTACGACTTGCCCGTTCGCCTGACCCGCGATGCTGACGGCATCGCCGTGCGCTTTCTTGCCCCAGAGGAATGACCATGCAATCCCTCCCTTTCTCCCTGCTCGCCGATCTTGCCGCCGATCCCGCCAATGGCTGGAGCATCGGCACGTTCGGCGTGGCCGGTGAATTCATGCGCGATACCGACGAGCCCGCCACGATTCACCGCGATGACGAACGGATCGAGATCGTCACTCCGCGCGGCGCCATGCGGTTCGCGCCAGTTGACGACATGCACACCGTCGCCTGGGACAGCCTGTCCGCCGATGGCGAAAGCTGGGGTCACGGCATGGCGATCTGCATGGCCGTGCCCGCAACCCCGCATCGCGCCATCCACGCGCTGGGCGTTGACGCGCAAGCCCTGCGCCCGGACGATCGCACGCATCGCCTGTTTGGGCTCGGCGGCGGCCATGGCGCGGTCGACATGGCGCTGCGGACCGACGATGCCGATCTGATCGCGGCGATGGACCGCTCCGTTGGAACAGCCTTCCTCGGCCATGACGAGATCATGCGTCATGTGCTGCGCGCGCAGCCGCACCGCGTCCTGCTGTCCCCGATCGGCCGGATCGAAATCTTCCAGCCCGTTCCGCCGCCCGACGGCAAGTCGCCGGAAGGACCGCATACGCACTTGCTGGCAAAGCTGGTGAAAAAGGATCGCCCCCACTCCTCGAACGTCTCTATCCCGGAGGGCTGTCAATCTATCCTCAACATCCACCCGCGCTCACCCTGGCGGACGCTGCTGGGCGAACGGCATCCCCATCGCCCCGACATCGACACGGCCTTCATGCCGCTGCTGGAAAAATACGGCCTCGCCGAAAACCGCGCGGTCGATGCGCAGTTGCGCGCCGCGATATCGCGCGGCGCCAGCCCGGAATTTGTCGCGTGGCCCGATGCGCGGTGCGGACGGACCAAGGCCCGGATCGTGCTGCGCCGTATGGCCGCTGCGGGCGACGAACGGGTCGCGCCCTGGCGCGCCCTGTTCAATCGCACAACCCCCGAAAACATCGGCGAGACCGAAGAAGGAGAAGAAGCGTGAGCCCAGTCGTCACCAAAGTCCCCACCACTGTCATCACCGGCTTTCTGGGCGCGGGCAAGACCACGCTCATCCGCCATCTGCTCCAGAATGCGAAGGGCAAGCGCCTCGCCCTCGTCATCAACGAATTCGGCGATGTCGGCGTCGATGGCGAACTCGTGCGCGGCTGCAATGACGAGGCCTGCCCCGAGGACGACATCGTCGAACTGGCCAATGGCTGCATCTGCTGCACCGTCGCCGACGATTTCCTGCCGACGATGCAGAAGCTGCTAGACCGGCCCAATCCGCCCGATCACATCATCATCGAGACTTCGGGGCTGGCGCTTCCCAAGCCGCTGGTGAAAGCCTTCCAGTGGCCCGACATCCGCACCCGCGCGACCGTCGATGGTGTCGTCGCACTGATCGATGCCGACGCGGTTGCGGCCGGACGCTTCGCCACCGACCTCGACGCATTGGCGGCAGCGCGCGCGGCGGACCCTACGCTCGATCATGACAGCCCGCTGGAGGAACTGTTTGAGGAACAGTTGGCCTGTTCCGACATGGTGGTGCTCAACAAGACCGATCTGGTCGATGCCGCCACGCTCGCGAAAGTCGAAGCTCTGGTCGAGGCCAAGACGCGGCCCGGCGTCAAGATCGTGCGGGCCGATCATGGTGCCGTCGATATTGCGGCGTTTCTAGGCATCACCGCAGCGGCCGAGGACGATCTCGATAGCCGCAAGTCGCACATCGACGATGGCGAAGAGCATGATCACGACGACTTCGACAGCTTCGTCGCCCAGGGCGGCGAGGTCGCCGATCTCGATGCCCTGCTCGCGGCGATGTCGGCGCTGATCGCCGAGCACGACGTGCTGCGGATCAAGGGTATGGTCGCGCTCGCCGGCAAGCCGGCGCGGCTCGTCGTACAGGCGGTCGGGCCGCGTATCCAGCACCATTTCGACCGGGGATGGCTACCGGCCGAGATCCGCCGCACCCAGCTCGTCGTGATCGGCCAGAGCGGTCTCGACCGTCCGGCGATCGAAGGCGGGTTAAAGGCCGTGATCGGCTGACATGCATCTGCTTTCGGCAACACCGGGGACGGTTTCCAACGGCGACGAGGCAATCGACCTCGATCAGTCGCCGGGGGATATCGTCGTCCTGACTGTGGCCGACAGCGAACTCGCGTGTTTCTCGCGGGCGGCTGGCGAACTGGGTCTTGACGGGCCGAGCGTCCGCCTCGCCAATCTATTGCAGCTCAGGCACCCCTATTCGGTCGATCTCTATGTCGAGAAGGTCATAGCGAAAGCCAAATTCGTCTGCGTCATCCTGCTCGGCGGCAAAAGCTACTGGCCCTATGGGGTCGAGGAGATCGCGCAAATCGCGCGCGAGAAAGGCATAGCATTCGCCGCCATAGCCGATGGACGGGAGGACGATCCTTCGCTCGCTGCGGCATCGACCCTGCCGCCCGAAACCTGTGAGCGCCTGCGCAGCTACTTGCGGCAGGGCGGGGTCGCCAACGCGCTGGGCTTCCTGCGCACCGCCGCACGGCTGATCGGCAAGGACGCCGGCACGCCCGACGATCCGGTGCCGGTGGCGGACGCCGGGCTCTATCTGCCCGGCGCCGCGCGACCGACGCTCACCGATCTGCGCGCGACCTGGGCCGAGGGACAACCCACCGCGCTCTTCGTCTTCTACCGCGCGCTGATGGTCGCCGGGACGCTCGATGCCGTCGACGCGATGGTGGCGGGGCTTGCGGCGCAGGGCCTCAATGTCGCCGCGGTGCACGTTCGCGCGCTGCGCGAGCCTTTCGCCCGCGACTGGCTGCGGGGAACGCTGGGCGAGATCATGCCGGACGTGATCGTCAATGCGACCTCGTTCGCGGCGTCCTCGACGGGGGACGACCGCCTCCCCTCGGTACTGGAAGCCGCCGATTGCCCGATCCTTCAGGCCATTTTCGCCGGCGTCGATGAAGCCGGTTGGCGCGAAAGCCCGCGCGGCCTTGGCCCTCGCGATCTCGCGATGAATGTCGCGCTCCCCGAGGTCGACGGCCGTCTGTTCAGTCGAGCCATCGCCTTCAAGACGACAGAGTACTTCGACCCGGTGACCGAATGCGGCATCATCGTTCCCAAAGTGGTGCCCGACCGGATTGCCTTCGTCGCAAGGCTTGCCGCCAATTGGGCACGGTTGCGGCGGACCTGTCCCGCCGACCGCCGCATCGCCCTTGTGCTCGCCAACTATCCGAACCGTGATGGACGGATCGGCAACGGCGTCGGCCTCGACACGCCCGAAAGCGCGACAGCGATCGTCGGCGCTTTACGCCAGGCTGGCTATGCGACGGGTGACGCCCCCGAAGACGGCGCGGCCCTGATGCGGCTGATGACGGGCGGCGTAACCAACGACCTGTCATCGTTGGACCGTCCCGGCGAAATCGCGCTGCCGCTGACGATCTATCGTCAGGCGTTCGCGTCGGTGCCCGAAGCCGCGCGGCACGCCATGATCGCACGGTGGGGAGAGCCTGAAGCCGACCCCTTCGTGCAAGGCGAAGCGTTCCGCCTTCCCGTTCACCGCTTCGGCAATCTCATCATCGCGGTGCAGCCCGCGCGCGGCTACAATATCGACCCCAAGGAAACCTACCACGATCCGGCCCTGCCGCCGCCGCACGCCTATCTCGCCTTCCATGTCTGGCTGGAACGCGAATTCGGCGTGCAGGCCGTGGTCCATGTCGGTAAGCACGGCAATCTCGAATGGTTGCCCGGCAAGGCGGTCTCGCTGTCGGCGGATTGCTTCCCGGAAATCTGCGCCGGGCCGGTGCCGCAACTCTACCCCTTCATCGTCAACGATCCGGGCGAAGGCACGCAGGCGAAGCGGCGGATCGGCGCGGCGATCATCGACCATCTCACCCCGCCTCTCACCCGCGCGGAAAGCTATGGCCCGCTGAAGGCGCTCGAAGCGCTGGTCGACGAATACTATCTTGCTGCCGGCATGGACCCGCGCCGGCTGGAGAAGCTGCGCCGCGACATCCTCGATCTCGCGCGCGGTCAGGGACTGGATCAGGATGCCGGCGCGATAGGCGACGGTGACGACGCGCTGGCAGCGATCGACAATTATTTGTGCGAACTGAAGGAAATGCAGATCCGCGACGGACTGCATATTTTTACCCGCTCGCCCAAGGGCCGGGTCCGGCGCGATCTGCTGGTGGCGCTCTCCCGGACGCCACGAGGTTACGATCATTCGGGCCAGGCATCGCTGCTGCGCGCGCTGGCGGACGACCTGGACCTGAAATTCGATCCCCTCGATTGCAAGATGGGCGATCCCTGGACCGGCCCGCGACCCGCCATTCTCACGGCGGTGACGAAAGACCTTTGGCGCAACCACGGCGACACCATCGAACGCCTTGAGATTCTGGCCGCCGATCTGGTCGAAGCCCGAATCCTTGAAGGGGTGGGAGCAAGAAGCGCCGCCGTCCTGCGGGCGGTGAACTCCGATCTCGCCGCGCGCGTCGATGCCTGCGGCCCGGCCGAGACAGACGCCCTTCTCGCCGGTCTCGATGGCCGGTTCATCATGCCGGGGCCATCGGGCGCGCCGACGCGGGGACGGCCCGACGTGCTGCCGACGGGGCGCAACTTCTATTCGGTCGACACGCGATCGGTGCCGACCGCCGTCGCCTGGGATCTGGGCTACCGCTCCGCGCAATTGCTCGTGCAGGACTATCTCCAGCGCGAGGGCGAATATCCCAAGGCGATGGCGCTGTCGGCGTGGGGCACGGCCAACATGCGGACAGGCGGCGACGATATCGCGCAGGCGCTCGCCTTGATGGGCGTGAAGCCAAGATGGGAATGGACATCGGGCCGGGTGATCGGCTTCGAGATGATGACGCTGGCAGAACTTGGCCGGCCACGCGTCGACGTGACCTTTCGCGTCTCGGGTTTCTTCCGGGACGCCTTTCCAGAGCAGATCGACCTTATCGATTCCGCGGCGCGCGCGGTGATGGCGCTTGAGGAAGACGACGAGGACAATCCGGCAGCCGCGCGTCACCGCACCGAGACGGCCGCCCTCATCGCGGATGGAGCAGATACCGGAGCCGCTGCCCGGCGCGCCGGTGCACGCGTGTTCGGCTCCAAACCGGGGGCTTATGGCGCAGGATTGCAGGCGATGATCGATGAACGCCTGTGGCACAGACGAGCCGATCTTGCCGATGTCTATCTCGACTGGGGCAGCTACGCCTATGGCGCGGGCGTCGAAGGCGAGGCCGAGCGCGCGCTTTTCGCCGCCCGGCTGACCACGATCGATGCCGTCGTGCAGAACCAGGACAACCGCGAGCACGACCTGCTCGACAGCGACGACTATTACCAGTTCGAAGGCGGGATCGCCGCGGCCGTGGAGCACCTCAAGGGCCGCAAGCCGCACAGCTATCATAACGATCACAGCCGTCCCGAACGCCCCATGGTCCGCACGCTCGAAGACGAGATCGGCCGGGTCGTCCGCGCGCGGGTGACGAACCCCAAATGGATCGCAGGGGTCATGCGCCACGGCTACAAGGGCGCGTTCGAAATCGCCGCCAGCGTCGACTATCTGTTCGCCTTTGCCGCGACGACTCACGCCGTCCGCGACCACCATTTCGACGCCGTTTACGCCGCCTTCATGGAAGATGAAGCGGTCCGCGCCTTCATGGCCGAGGCCAATCCCGCCGCCTTGCGCGAAACCGCTGCGCGGCTCGCCGAAGCGCTGGAGCGCGACCTCTGGAAACCCCGATCCAACAGCGCGGGCACCCTGCTCGCCGAACTTGCCGGAGCATGACAATGGCTGAACGCACCGAAGAACAGCACGCTGAGAAGATGAAGAAGAAGCAGGCGGCGCACGACAGGATCGTCACGGCCAAGACGGTCGAGAAAGGTCTCATCATCGTCCATACCGGCAAAGGCAAGGGCAAGACCACCGCTGCGCTCGGCATGGTGGTGCGGATGATCGGGCATGGCCGCAAGGTGGGCGTCGTCCAGTTCGTGAAGGGTGCGATGACCACCGGCGAGAAGACCGTGTTCGACCGCTTTTCCGATCTCGTCGAATTCAAGCCGATGGGCGAAGGTTTCACCTGGGACACGCAGGACCGCGCCCGCGATATCGCGACCGCACGCGCGGCGTGGGACGAAGTCAAGCGCATGATCGCCGATCCATCCTATGAAATGGTCCTCGCCGACGAACTGAATATCGTCCTGCGTTACGATTACCTGCCGCTTGACGAGGTGTTGGAGGTGCTGGGCGCCAAACCGGAAATGACGCACATCGTCGTCACCGGCCGCAACGCGCCGCAAGCGCTGATCGCTGCCGCCGATCTCGTTACCGAGATGACGCTGGTCAAGCATCCGTTCCGCGAACAAGGCGTGAAAGCGCAGGCGGGAATCGAGTTCTAGGTGTTTAGCCCCGGGATTTGATGGTGATTTCGTGGCGTGGAGCCAAAGGCCATGTCCGCAGGGCATAACGATCGCAAGGCGCTCGGAACGGCCCTGAAGGCCATCTGCCGCGCCGTCGATGCCGCAGCCGCCGAAGAAGCGCTGACAGCTTTCGAAGCCGGTTCTGGGGGCAGCGTTATCCTGCCATCGACCAGAGCTGGCGCCGGGCATGGCCCGAGGTCATCCCATTTTTTGCCTTCCCCGGCGAAGTCCGGCGGATCGTCTACATTTTAAGGGACTGGAAAGGGGAGAGGCGCGGACGTGCGCCTTTCCTTCAGGCTGAAACCCGCTCAGCTTGCTGCCGTCATGTCCTCCAGCTTGTCGGCGTCGAGAATGCGCACGCCGCGCCGTCCCGCCAGCGCAATGACGCCATGCCGCTTGAGATCGCTCATCTGCCGGGACACCGTCTCGATGGTCAGGCCCAGAATATCGGCGATCTGCTGGCGGGACAGAGGCAATTCGATCACCCCTTCGTCATTCGTCGGCAACCGCCGCGCCATGTCGAGGAGAAAAGTCGCCACCTTTTCGCGCGCGCTTTTACGGCCGAGCAGCAGCATCCACGCCCTTGTCCGGTCCAGATCGTCGAGCGTGCGCTGAAGCAGGCGATGTTCGAGCCGCGAATGGCTGCGCGCGAAATTGTCGAAGGCGGCGCGGGGATAGAGGCAGAGCCGCGCATCGGTCAGCGCCGTGACGCTGTGCGGCGTCCGCGCGCCGAAGGGGCGGCCGACGAAGTCCGAGGCATAGACCACGCCCACAATCTGCTCGCGCCCGTCGCCGCTATGGGTGGACAGTTTCAACGTGCCTTCGATGACGCTGGCGACCAGCGTTGAACTGTCGCCTTCCCACATGACGGTCTGCCCGGCCTGAAGCTGCACACGGCGTCCGATACGGCTCAGCGCCGTACACTCTTCCCCATCCAGATCGGCGCAGATTGCGTGATCGCGCACATGGCAATGATCGCAGCCATGGACGCCGCATTCGCGCGCGGGCATGGCCGTGATGGGAGCGCCGTCATCCTGCGCCTTTTGCACCAGATCAAAATCGAATGTCATGACCCGTGCATGGCGCGCGCGCCGCCGCGGACCTATCCGTAATGATCCCTATCCGGCGTCGGGCGCGCGCTACTCCAGTCCCGCCTGAAAAGCGATGCGGAGCGCTTCGGCCAGGCTTTTCACGTCCAGTTTCTGCATCAGGTTGGCGCGGTGGATTTCCACGGTGCGCGGGCTGATGCCCAGATCAAAGGCGATGGTCTTGTTCGGCAGCCCTTCGACCAGCCCGTTCAACACGTCGCGTTCCCGGTCGGTCAACGCATTGAGGCGCGACCGGGCCTCCTGCGCGCGGGCGTTGGCGCCGCGTTCCGCGACGGATTGCTGCCGCGCCGATTCGATGCAGCGGATCAGCACCGCCTTTTCAAAGGGCTTTTCGATGAAATCGCCCGCGCCCGCCTTCATCGCCTGCACCGCCATGTCGATATCGCCATGGCCGGTCATGATGACGACCGGCAGCATGATCCCCCGCCCGCGCAGTTCGGCCTGCACTTCCAGCCCGTCCATGTCGGGCATCCGCACGTCCAGCAGCACGCAGCCGGGGACGAGCGCATCGGCCTCCTTCAGGAAGGACAAGGCTCCATCGAACATCCGCACGGCATAGCCGCTGGTCTTGAGCATGAAGGACAGCGACCGGCGGATCGCTTCGTCATCGTCCACGATATAGATGGGATAGAGTTCGCTCATCCTGTTTCGTCCGTTCAGTCCGCGCTGTCCAATGTGAAGTGAAAGGCCGTCCCGCCCCATGGGGAAGGCATGGCCCATATTCGTCCGCCATGCCCTTCGACAATGGTCTGGCTGATCGAAAGGCCGACGCCCATGCCCGACGCCTTGCTGGTGGTGAAGGGCGTGAAGAGCGTGCGCGACATGTTCGGTTCCAGCCCCGGCCCGCTGTCCGCGATCACCACCTCGACGCGGCCGTCCGCCGCCGGGGCGGCCGTCAGGCGCAGGATGCGGACGGGGGAATCATCCATCGCCTCCACCGCATTCTTGGTGAGGTTGATGATGACCTGCTGCATCTGCACCCGGTTGACGAAAACCTTGTCCACGTCCTTGTCGACGCTGATGTCCATGTCGATGCCGCGGCTGTCCATGCCGATGAAGGCCAGCGCCGCCCCTTCGGCCAGCAGGCCGCGCAGCGGTTCAGGCTGGCGCATGGTTTCGCCGCGCCTGATGAATTCGCGCAGCGACCGGATGATCTCGCCCGCGCGCAACGCCTGCGCCGCGCTTTCAGCCATCGCCTCGCGCAGCATCTCGCGGTCCACCGGCCCCTCTCCATCCAGCAGGTCGCGCCCGGCTTCCAGATAATTGGCGATGGCGGTTAGCGGCTGGTTGAGTTCATGAGCCAGCGCGGAGGCCAGCGTGCCCATCGCCGTGACGCGTGAGGCATGGGCCAGCTCCGCCTGCAAATCCGCCACCCGCCGCTCGGTCTTCTGGCGTTCGGTAAGGTCGCGGATGAAGCCGGTGAACAACCGCTGCCGTTCGTCACGGACTTCGCCCACCGACAATTCGATGGGAAAGGTCGATCCGTCCCGCCGCCTTGCGGTGGTCAGGCGGCCGACGCCGATGATGCGCTTTTCGCCGGTCTGCACATAATGGTCGATATAGCCATCATGCCTTTCCCGGTCGGGGGAAGGCATGAGCATGGAGATATTCTCGCCCAGCACGTCGCTTTCGGCATATTGGAACATGCGCTGGGCCGCCGCGCTGAACGATATGATGCGCCCGGCCATGTCGATCACGATCAGGGCATCGGGCACCGTCGCCAGGATCGACCCCAGCAACGCCTGCTCCAGACTGTGATCGCGCGCGATCAAGCCTTCGGTTTCCTCGTCCGTAACGCCCATCATGCCCTCATGCCGTTTCCTGCCCATGCCAGCAAGACCGGCAAATGCCCTTCCCTGCCCTATGATCTCGCGCCAGGGAAGGAGCCATCCGGGATAGTCCTTATAGTCTTTCCCGTGGCGGAATCCGATGGAGGAGGGGATGACCTGGACCACGATACGCCTCGAACTGGCCCGCACGCCTGCTTTCCCCAAGGGGTCCGCCGCGCGCAGCTATGTGTTGCGCCTGCCGCTGACGAGGGATGGCACGGTGGACGAAAAGGAATATCGCAGTCACCCCGAACTCGCGACCGTGCGGCGCTTCTGGCCCAATGAACCGGACAGGCATGGCTGCCTGCTGCCGACCGCGGAAGGTTGGGCGCTGTCCTATGAGCCGGGAGAGGAGGATGACGAACGCTTCTTCCGCCTCGACACGCATCCGATCCTGCCGGGCAGCTATCTGACGCTGACCGAGGCGGATGGCGAGCAGCTTCCCTTCATGGTGAAGGCCCTCGCCGCGATGTGAAGGGCGCCGACCGTCCGTTTGCCGCCTTGTTCTGGGGTGGGACAAATTGCCTAAGTGTTATCCCGTAAAGACCCCGCGATCATGCTTTGACAGAGGGATTGCGGCAAGGGGGCGGCGCCTTTACCAAAGGGCGTCGCAGGGCCTTTTACGGGGAATGACCATGGAAAGACTGGTTTTCAGGACGGGCGGCTGGTTTGCACTCGCGCTCGCGGCGCTGGTCGCCGCGTTGCTGGCGGTGGACACCGGCTTTGCCGTCCATATGGGCATCGTCTGCATCACCGCATTGCTGCTGGCCATGTTCACGATGCGCAATGCCGATTATGCAGGAATCGCGCGCGGGTTGCTCAAAATGCCCGCCGATCAGGGGAAATATGACGACGACCCTATCCGCTGGGGCATACTCGCGACCATATTCTGGGGCATAATCGGTTTCCTTGCGGGGTTGTTCATCGCCCTGCAACTGGCCTTTCCGGCGCTCAACCTCGGTACGGAATTCACCACCTTCGGGCGGCTGCGGCCACTTCATACGTCCGCTGTCATCTTCGCCTTCGGCGGCAACGTGCTGATCGCGACGAGCTATTATGTGGTGCAGCGCACCTGCCGCGCGCGGCTCGCTTTCCCGACGCTCGCGCGGTTCGTGTTCTGGGGCTATCAGATGTTCATCGTGCTGGCGGCGACCGGCTATGTGATGGGCGTCACCGACAGCCGCGAATATGCCGAGCCGGAATGGTATGTGGACCTCTGGCTCACCATCATCTGGATCGCCTATTTCGTGGTGTTCGTCGGCACCCTGCTGAAGCGGAACGAGCCGCATATCTATGTGGCCAACTGGTTCTACCTCAGCTTCATCATCACCATCGCGATGCTGCACATCGTCAACAATCTGGCGATCCCGGTGAGCTTCTTCGGATCGCGGAGCTATTCGGCCTTCGCGGGGGTGCAGGACGCGCTGACGCAATGGTGGTATGGCCATAACGCCGTCGCCTTCTTCCTGACCACGCCTTTCCTGGCGATGATGTATTATTTCGTGCCCAAGCAGGCCGAACGGCCGGTCTACAGCTATCGCCTGTCGATCATCCACTTCTGGTCGCTGATCTTCCTCTATATCTGGGCGGGTCCGCACCACCTGCACTATACCGCGCTGCCCGACTGGGCGCAGACGCTGGGCATGGTCTTTTCGGTGGTCCTGTGGATGCCGAGCTGGGGCGGCATGATCAACGGCCTGATGACGCTGAACGGCGCATGGGACAAGGTCCGCACCGATCCGATCATCCGCATGATGGTGCTGGCGCTCGCTTTCTACGGCATGGCGACCTTCGAAGGGCCGATGCTGTCGATCAAGGCGGTCAACTCCTTGAGCCACTATACCGAATGGACCGTCGGCCACGTCCATGCCGGCGCGCTGGGCTGGAACGGCATGATCAGTTTCGCGGCCATCTACTTCCTGGTGCCCCGCCTTTGGGGGCGCGAGCGGCTCTATTCGCTCCGCATGGTCAACTGGCACTTCTGGCTCGCGACGCTGGGCATCGTCCTGTACGCCGCGTCCATGTGGGTGGCGGGCATCATGCAGGGCCTGATGTGGCGCGAATATGGCGCGGACGGCTATCTTGTCTACGCCTTCTCCGAAGTCGTCTCGGCGATGTTCCCTTATTATGTCATGCGGTCGCTGGGCGGCGCGCTCTTCCTCGCGGGGGCCGTGGTGATGGTGTGGAACGTCTGGCAGACGATCGCCGGACGGCAGCGGGAAGAACGGCCCATGTCCACCGCCCGCCATGACGTCGCCAAAGACCGGCCCATCGTGGCCGCTCCGCAGCCCGCCGAATAAGGAACAGCAATCATGGCGACCAAATTCTTCGACCATAAGAAGATCGAACGCAATGTCACGCTGCTGGCGGCGCTGTCCCTGGTGGTGGTGGCGATCGGCGGCATCGTGGAGATCGCGCCCCTCTTCTGGATCGACAACACGATCGAGAAGGTGGAGGGGATGCGCCCCTACACGCCGCTGGAACAGGCGGGGCGCAACATCTATGTCCGCGAGGGCTGCTATAACTGCCATAGCCAGATGATCCGTCCCTTCCGGGACGAGACGGAACGCTACGGCCATTACAGCCTTGCAGCGGAAAGCATGTACGACCACCCGTTCCAATGGGGGTCGAAGCGCACCGGGCCGGATCTGGCGCGCGTGGGCGGCCGCTATTCCGACGAATGGCATGTCCAACACATGATCGACCCGCGCGCGGTGGTGCCGGAATCGATCATGCCGCCTTATGCCTTCCTCGCCCGGCGGGACCTGAAGCAAGGCGACATGTCCAGGGACCTGACGGCGCTGAGCCGCGTCGGCGTCCCCTATACGAAGGAGGACATCGCCAAGGCCAATGACGACCTCAAAGCACAGGCCGATCCCAATGCCGACACCGCCGACCTGCTCAAGCGCTATCCCAAGGCGCAGGTCCGTGACTTCGACGGCGACCCGAACCGGCTCACCGAAATGGACGCGCTGGTCGCCTATCTTCAGATGCTGGGTACGCTCGTCGACGTGGAATCCGCCAAGCCGCAAGAGGTTCAGCGATGAGCTACAATGAATTGCGGCATTGGGCCGATAGCTGGGGGCTGGTCTGCATGGCGGTCGTCTACCTCATCCTGGTGGGCTGGGTTTTCCTGCCCAAGGGAAGGGAGCGCAGCGACAAGGCCGCCCGCAT
The DNA here is from genome assembly GCA_900100475.1 of Sphingobium faniae. Taxonomy (GTDB): domain Bacteria; phylum Pseudomonadota; class Alphaproteobacteria; order Sphingomonadales; family Sphingomonadaceae; genus Sphingobium; species Sphingobium faniae. The sequence goes on from FMTU01000001.1 coordinate 151,391, forward strand.
GATCTTCGACGAGGACGAGAATACGGAGGCCGACAATGGCTGACGACAACAAGCCGAAGATAGACGCCGCCACCGGCACCGAGATCAAGCACCATGAATGGGACGGCATTCAGGAACTGGATACGCCCCTGCCGCGCTGGTGGCTGTGGTCCCTTTACGCGACCATCGTTTTCGCGATCGGCTATACCATCGCCTATCCCGCCTGGCCGCTGATCGACGACGCCACGCAGGGGGTGCTGGGCTGGTCGAGTCGCGGCGCGCTGGAAAAGGAACTGGCCGCCCGCGAGGCGCAGGTGGCGCCGATCCGCAAGGCCATCGCGCAGACCCCGATCCAGGACTTGCCCGCGCATCCGCAATTGATGCAGGCCGCGATCGAGGGCGGTCGCTCCGCTTTCCGCGTGCATTGCGTGCAGTGTCACGGATCGGGCGCGGCAGGCTCCAAGGGCTATCCGAACCTGAACGACGACGACTGGCTGTGGGGCGGCGACCTGATGGCGATCGAAAAGACGATCACCGACGGCGTCCGCAATCCCGACCATGACGACACGCGCCAGTCGCTGATGCCCGCCTTCGGCAAGGATCAGTTACTGCAAGCCGCGCAGGTGGACGATGTCGTCGCCTATGTCCGCACCATCAGCCATCAGGACAGGGCCAATGCGGCCTCGCAGCGCGGCGCGGCTATCTTCGCCGATAATTGCGCTATCTGCCACGGCCCGGACGGCAAGGGCAGCCGCGAACTGGGCGCGCCCGATCTGACGGACGCGATCTGGCTGTTTGGCGGAGACACGGGCAGCATCCACGACACCGTCTGGAACAGCCGCCATGGCGTCATGCCCCGTTGGGACGACAAGCTGGACAAGACGACGATCCGCATGCTGGCGATCTATGTGCACAGCCTGGGCGGCGGCGAAGCCACCCCCGCCGTCGCGCAGGCGCAAGCGGGGCAGTGACATGACGGCCTCCCCATTCTCCGATGATCGTTCGACAGGGCTTCACGCCTTCGTCGAACGTCCTGCGGTCGGGGAAACCTCATCATGTTGATACCAGGCATCTCCAGCCCGCTCTACGAAAAGCGCAAGGGCGTCTATCCCAAGGCGGTGGACGGCTTCTTCCGCCGCTTCAAATGGGCGATCATGGCGGTGACGCTGGCGATCTATTGGATCACGCCCTGGATTCGATGGGATCGCGGCCCCTATGCACCCGATCAGGCGGTGTTGATCGACCTCGCCAACCGCCGCTTCTACATGTTCGACATCGAAATCTGGCCGCATGAATTTTATTATGTGGCGGGCCTGCTCATCATGGCGGGGATCGGGCTGTTCCTCGTCACCTCGGCGGTCGGGCGCGCATGGTGCGGCTATGCCTGTCCACAGACAGTGTGGACCGACCTGTTCCAGCATATCGAACGCTTCATCGACGGCGACCGCAACGCGCAGATCCGCCTCGCCAATGCGCCATGGGGACCGGCCAAGCTGGCCCGGCGGCTCACCAAATGGTCGGTCTGGCTGCTCATCGCCTTCATGACCGGCGGCGCGTGGATATTCTATTTCGCCGACGCTCCGACGCTCCAGCATCAATTCTGGACCGGCGTGGCCGCGCCCGTCGCCTATTTCACCGTGGCGCTGTTGACCGCGACGACCTTTCTGCTGGGCGGTTTCCTGCGCGAACAGGTGTGCATCTATATGTGCCCCTGGCCGCGCATCCAGGCAGCGATGCTGGACGAAAAATCGTTGACCGTCACCTATAAGCACTGGCGGGGGGAAAAGCGCGGCAGCCTCAAGAAAGCGGAAGCGCAACCGGGCGAGTTCGGCGACTGCATCGACTGCAACCAGTGCGTCGCCGTGTGCCCGACCGGCATCGACATCCGCGAAGGATCGCAGGTCGGCTGCATCACCTGCGCGCTCTGCATCGACGCCTGCGACAAGGTGATGGAGCAGGTGGGCCGACCGCGCGGCCTGATCGACTATTGCACCGAAGAGGATGCGGAGGCCGAACAGAAAGGCGCCGCGCCGCGCCCCGTGCTGCGGACGCTGCTACGTCCCCGGACCATCGCCTATTTCATGGCGTGGTCGGCCGTCGGCGTCGCCATGCTCTTTGCCCTGGGCGCCCGCACCCGTGTCGACATCAGCGCGCAGCAGGATCGCAACCCGATCTTCGTGCGGCTGTCGGACGGCACGATCCGTAACGCCTATACGGTGAAAATCCGCAATATGGAGGCGCGGCCCCGCCCGATGGAGATCAGCGTCGATGGACTGCCCGGCGCGCAGCTCTGGACGGACGCCACCGCCCGCGAGCAGGCCGGTCGGACGCTGTCCACCACCGTTCCCGCCGACAGCGTCGCCAGGCTGCGCGTTTTCGTGGCCATGCCGGGCGAGGGAGATACCCGGCAGGATTTCCACTTCGCGGTCCGCGCGCTCGACAAGGAAGGCGGCGACAACCGGGAGCCCGCCCGTTTCGAAAGGCCCGAATGATGCGTGACAGATCCTCTCCTTCCCGCTTCACCGGCTGGCATATGGCGGCCATCCTCATCGCCTTTTTCGGCGTGGTGATCGCGGTCAACATGCTGATGGCGACGCTGGCCGTCCGTTCCTTTGGCGGCACCGTCGTGGACAACAGCTATGTGGCGAGCCAGAAGTTTAACGGCTGGCTGGAACAGGCGCGGGAACAGGACCGGCTTGGCTGGCGGGACGATGTGGCGTTGACCCAGGGGCGGGAAATCCGCATCGCCCTGTCCGACGCCGCCCAGGCGCCGATACAGGGCGCGACGATCAGCGCCACCGCGCAGCATCCGCTCGGCCGCGCGGCGGACATGGCCCTCACATTTCATGAGGGCGCGGACGGAGCCTATCTGAGCGACCAGACCCTGCCCGCCGGCCGCTGGCACGTGCGGTTCGCCATTCGCCATGGCGACGGGAAGCACCATCTGCTGAGGGAAATCGACTGATGGCGGCGCGACCGATCGAGATCGGGCAGGACGACATAGGCGAAAGCCTGTTCGCCGTCCCCGGCATCCACTGCGCGGGCTGCATCTCCAAGATCGAGAACGGCCTCGCCAACAGTCCCGGCATCCTTTCCGCGCGCGTGAACATGGCGGCCAAACGGGTCGCCATCCGCCACGATCCCACGATGACGCCGCCCGACCTCAAGGCCCGGATCGTCGCGCTGGGCTTCGAGGCGGAGCCGCTGGCCGATCCGGGCGTCGATCTGTCCGCTGCCGAAAACAGGACGCTGGTCCGGGCGCTGGCCGTCGCCGGATTTTCGTCCATGAACATCATGCTGCTGTCGGTATCGGTATGGTCCGGCGCGGACGGCGCGACGCGGGAGATGTTCCACTGGCTCTCCGCGCTCATCGCCCTGCCGACGGTCGCCTATTCCGGGCAGCCCTTTTTCCGTTCGGCTTGGGCGGCGCTGCGGCATGGACGCACCAATATGGACGTGCCGATCAGCATCGGCATATTGCTCACCACGATCATGAGCCTCTATGAGACGGCGACGAACGGACCACATGCATGGTTCGACGGCGCGGTCATGCTGATGTTCTTCCTGCTGGCGGGGCGCTGCCTCGACAGCATGATGCGCGGGCGGGCGCGGGCGGGCGTCGCCGCCCTGCTCAAGCAAACCGCGCCGGGCGCGCTGGTGCTGGAAGCGGACGGGCAAAGCCGCTGGACCGCCTCCACCGCCCTGCGGCCGGGCATGAAGATGCTCGCGGCTGCGGGCGAGCGGCTGGCGGCGGACGGCCGCGTCGTCGAAGGGGAAAGCGGACTTGATATCGCATTCCTGACGGGCGAGAGCGCGCCGGTGCGCGTCCGCCGTGGCGATATGGTGCAGGCGGGCGCGCTGAACGTCGAAGCCCCGCTCACCATAGAAGTGACCGCCGCCGGCCCCGACACGATCATCGCCGACATCGCCCGCCTGATGGAAGAAGCGAGTCAGGGCAAGTCGCGCTATGTTCGTCTCGCCGACCGCGCCGCGCGCTATTATGCGCCCGCCGTTCATTCGCTGGCGGCGCTGTCCTTCGCCGGATGGATGATCGCGGGGGCGGGCGTGCATCACTCTCTGCTGATCGCGGTGGCGGTGCTGCTGATCACCTGCCCCTGTGCGCTGGGACTGGCGGTTCCGGCGGCGCAGATCGTCGCTTGCGGCGCGTTGATGCGGCGCGGTGTGCTGGTGAAGGACGGGTCTGCGCTCGAACGTCTGGCGGAAGTGAGCGAAGCCGTGTTCGACAAGACCGGGACGCTGACGCTGGGGCGTCCGATCCCCACCAATCTGTCGAGCCTCGCCGCCGAAGATCGCGCCATCATCCTCGGCCTTGCCCGCGCCAGCCGCCACCCGCTCAGCATCGCGCTGCGAATGGCGCTGGAGGCGGAGGGCGTCGCCCCTGTCCCGCTCGGCCAACTGCGCGAAGTGGCGGGCGAAGGGATGTCCGGCGATCTGGATGGCGAAACCGTGTCGCTGGGCAGGCCACGCAGCCTCATCAACCTGTTCGGCCTCGCCACCGAATATCGGCGGGACGGCCATAGCCTGTTGCTGCATTTCACCGATGAACTTCGCCCCGACGCATCCGAAACCCTGCAATCCCTGCGCGACATGGGCCTCAAGACACTGATCGCCAGCGGCGACCGGCCCGAGGCGCTGGAGGACATCGCCCGGCAGACCGGCACCACGGCCATCGGCGCGCTTCGCCCCGCTGACAAGCTCGCGCTGATCGAACGCCTGAAGGATCAGGGCGAACGCGTCCTGATGGTGGGCGACGGCCTGAACGACGGCCCGGCGCTGGCTGCCGGTCACGCCAGCATGGCTCCCGCCTCCGCCAGCGACGCCAGCCAGTTGACGGCCGACGCCGTGTTCCTGGGGGACCGTCTGGCGCCCGTCGCCGTCGCGGTACGGGCGGCGCGGCGGACCGTGCGCGTCGTGAAGCAGAATTTCACGATCGCCATCTGCTATAATGTGCTGGCGGTGCCGCTGGCCATTGCGGGCAAGGTGACGCCGCTGGTCGCCGCCGTCGCCATGTCGCTGTCCTCGCTGGTCGTCATCACGAACGCGTTGCGCCTGCGGAGGGCCGCGAAATGACGGGGCTGTCGCTCCTCATCCCGCTCGCCCTGTGCATGGGCTTGCTCGGCCTTGGCGCCTTTTTCTGGGCGCTGCGATCCGGGCAATTCGACGACACCGATGGGGCAGGCATGCGTATCCTCATTGATGACGAGGACGATCAAGGGTAAGCGCTATGAGCGCTCTTTTGGCGGTTGCGTCAGCCGCTCCAGATCGCCGACATCATTGATATTCGGAATGTCCAGCCCGATCCCTATCGGCTGAGCGCCAATGCGCCGCGACCAGCCCTGAATGGAACGGTCGTCCGTCCGCCGCAAATGCTCGTCCAGTTCGCCCGCCAGCGCGCTGGGCCAAAGCCCGATCACCGGACAGGTCGCCGCATAGGCCGCGCGCGTTTGCGTGCAAAGTTCCACCAACAAGGCGCGCGGCACTTCCGGCGTATCGCAGGGCAGCGACAGCACATGCGCGAAACCCCGTTCCGCTGCAGTCGCCATCGCGCCGGCAATGCCCCCCAGCGGTCCCAGCCCGTCATGCGGCCGGTCCTCCACGCTGCGATGGACGGGATGCGGCCGTCCGGAAATCACGATATTATCGACCAGGCCTTCCAGACTGCCCACAGACCAGTCGAGCAGGGTCCGCCCCCGATACAGCGCCTTCGCCTTGTCGGTCCCGAACCGGCTGGACGATCCACCCGCCAGAACGACGCCCAATATCCCGCCCGTCATGCCACCCGGCGCCTTCCTCTGTCTCCCCATGGGGTTTAGGAAAGCATGACAGCTTAACGCAAGCCGGAAAAGGATGATAAGGGAGGAACATGCGCGCCGATGTCCTCAAGCTCAAGCTCCAGATTTTCTGCGGCGACGAAATCGCCATGGGTCCGGGGAAAGCCGACCTGCTGGAGGCCATCGACGCATATGGTTCGATTTCCGCCGCCGGACGGTCCATGGGCATGAGCTATCGCCGGACATGGCTTCTGGTCGATGCGATGAACCGCTGCTGGCACGACCGGCTGGTGGAAACGGTCGCAGGCGGGGGAAAGCAGCGCGGGGCGAAGCTGACGGCCGCGGGGCGGCAAATATTGAGCGATTACCGCGCTATCGAAAAAGCCGCCATTTCAGCAACGACGGGTGAAGATTTCAGACATCTCAAGAACCTGTTGAGGGACGCGCCGATGCCGTCCCGACAAGCCTCATAATTGACGCCTGCGCGCCGAAAAGCGTGCCGTCTACCGACAGGGTCCGCATCGTAGAAGAGGCGGCGGCCCGGTTCGGCCTTCGCCATGTCATGACGCTATCGGTCGGCACGAGATGCCAGGAAACTTTTCTCCCTCCAACAACACTATATATGGATGAATATAGTGAGTCGAACGACCAAAAAAGGGGATTTCATGCGCATCTTGTTTGCCGCCGCCTTGCTGGCGGGCATTGCTCTTGTGCCAGTGGCGCAGGCCCAGACGACGGACGGAACGCCTGCCGCCGACCCATCGGGTCGTTTTTCGCTGGGCCAGATCATCGTGACCGCTCCCCGTCCGGGCGGCGCGGGCATCGACGCCCAGACACTGTCCTCGGACGCCATCTACACTTTCAACCGCACCGCGCTGGATGATGCGGTCAACCTGATGCCCGGCGTGGCGGCAGGCAATAGCGGCGGAACGCGCAACGAGCGCCTCGTCTTCGTGCGCGGATTCGACCGGTTTCAGGTGCCGCTGTCGATCGACGGCATCCGCGTCTATCTGCCCGCCGACAACCGCCTCGATTATGGCCGCTTCCTGACCGCCGACATCGCGGAGATTCAGGTGGCGAAGGGCTATGCCTCCGTCCTCGACGGGCCGGGAGCCATGGGCGGCGCGATCAACCTCGTCACGCGCAAGCCGGCGAAGGCACTCGACATCGACGTGCGCGGTACGATCAATCTGGACAATGACGCCGATTATGCAGGCTATTCGACCTCCGCCATGGCGGGCACGAGGCAGGACCGCTGGTATGCGCAGGCCAGCTATGCGCGCAGTTTCACCGATCATTGGGACTTGCCCAACGACTTCCGCGCGACCGTTCCCGCGCTGGAGGACGGCGGCGCGCGTGACTTTTCCTCCACCCGCGACTGGCGCGTGAATGCGAAGATCGGCTTCACGCCGAACGACACCGACGAATATGCGATCAGCTACACCCGGCAGGAAGGCGCGAAGGAAGCGCCCCTGCACGTCAGCGACACGGTATCGACGCCGCGCTTCTGGACATGGCCGTCATGGGACATGGAAAGCGTCTATTTCCTCTCGACCACGGCGCTGGGCGACCGGGCGACGCTCAAGACCCGCGCCTATCATAACAGTTTCGATTCCATCCTGCGGTCCTTCAACGACCGCGATCTGGACACGCAAAGCCGTCCCTATGCCTTTGACAGCCCCTATCGGGATCGCGCGTGGGGCGGTTCGGCCCAGCTCGATTTCCGGGCGTCGGACACCAACACGCTGCGGATCGCTTTCCATTACCGCCACGACAGGCATGTGGAAGCGCAGACCAGCTTTTCCACGACCAGCGTCCCTGGCACGGAGCCGGAACAGACGCAGACGGAAAATGTCTTTTCCATCGCGCTGGAAAACGAACTGAAGCTGACGCCCGACGTCACCTTCACGCTGGGTGGCAGCTTCGACTGGCGCGATCTCAAGCGGGCGGAGGAATATGGTTCGCCGCTGGGCACGTCGGGCACGTCCGCCACGCTCTACAATTATCCGCGACGGGACGCCGATACATGGAACCTGCAAGGCCGCCTCGACTGGCAGGCCAGCGCTTCAATCAGGCCATTCCCAATCCCGGCCTGAAAGCGGAACGCGCGACCAACGCGGAAATCGGCGGAACATGGCTGAGCGGCGCTCTCAAGCTGGAAGGCGCGCTTTTCTATAGCTGGATCGACAATGCGATCATCCAATCCGTGCCGATCCTGGCCTATCCCTGCACCGCATCGACCGCCCCGCCCGCCGTTCCCGCCCCCGGCTGCGCCCAACGTTTCATGAACCAGAGCCAGAATGTCGGCAAAGGCCATTATTATGGCGGGGAATTCTCTGTGTCGGCGACGCTGACGCCGGGGCTGGACGCCGGTTTCAACTATACGTTGACCAGACGGCGGCTGCATTATGCCGGGCAGGGCGCGTTCGAGTTGACGGGCGTGCCGACGCACAAGGGCTTCGTCTGGCTCGACTGGTCGCCCGTCGAGCGGCTGCATATCGTGCCCGGCGTCGATCTGGCGTCGAAACGCTGGGCGCTGTTCACCGCCACGCCCGCCAGCGATCCGGTGCGCTATTACCGGACCGGTTCCTATGTGAACGCCGGCCTGCGGATCGACTATGCGCTGACGGACAAGATCGACATCGGCATCGGCGGGCGCAATCTGTTCGACGATGATTACATGCTGACGGATGGCTACCCCGAACCGGGCCGCACGCTCTTTGCCAGCATTCGCGTGAAATACTGACCCATGCTCAGGCGCGGACGGCGATGTCCGCGCCTGAAACAATGACCTTTCCCCTCGCGAGTCCCTGCCCTTCCTGCCGCACCGGATGGAAAGAGGCGGAAAGATGAGTGCGGCTTTGTTGCGCCTTTCGAACAATTTGATGCATGGAAAAGATGGAGATGGTTTCGTTTTCCTCCAACTCAGGCTATCCTGACCTTCAGGCCTGATCTTCAGGGCTTCATCGGGTTGCGAGGATGAAAGATGGTCGAACTTTTCCCTCCTCCCTTTGACGAAAGCCCCAAAGCCCCGACAACACGCCACCGACCGCAGCATGACCGCGCCACCTCTGCCGCGGATGAAAATCGGGGCGCACGGCTTTCCGCCATGGAAAGGCTGGACGGGTATGTTTCGCTATTTTCGCGTTGGGCTGGCCCTGCGGTGCTTGGCGCGGCCCTGATTTTGATCGGTTGGCTGTTCCTGCGCTAATCTCCGCGCTAGCATACGGAAATCGAATAATAAAATTCCACGTCGCAGCAGCGCGCGGCAAACCCGCATCTGTTTCATCTTCAACGGATCGTCGGAAAACCGCGTCCGCATGTCCCTAGCCGATTGTCAGGACAAGGCATTTATGTCCTGCTGCTTTGCAACATAAGTCAAAGTCAAAGATCGCCGGAGGGGAGTGTCCTGATGGCGCCCGCCGGACGCGCCTCGCATGGCTGACGGTTTTCGATGTCCTGACGCAGAAAAGGGTTGCAGATGTCTAAGATTGATCTGGCGATCGAGGGAGTCCCCGGTCGCCAGCCTGCCGCCACCGCCGTCCGTCAAAATACCAGGCTGTGGCTCTGCCTGCTCCTTCTGCTTGCCGATATGGCGGCGCTGGGCGCCGGTTTCGCCATCGGCATGGGCACGGCCGCGATCCCCGTGCTATCGGCCGGGTTGTGGCAGCCCCTGTTCGGCGGCATGATCGTCTATGGCTTCGTCGCCTTCCACAATCAGGCTTATAACCCCCGTTGCCTGACCGATGCGACGGCATCCTGTCGCAGCGCAGCATTGGCGCTGGCGGGCACCTTGTTGATTTTCCTGCTCGTCCTCTTTTCGCTGAAGGCGACATCGGAGCTTTCGCGCCTTGGAATCGCGACGGGCCTGTTGTGCAGCGGCAGCCTGCTGCTGGTCCAGCGCCTGCTCATCACACGGGCCGTGCAGCGGCATGTCGGCCATGATCTGTTCGCGCAGCTTCTCATCATCGACGAAGGCTTCATTCCCGAAGATGTGAGCGGCATGGTGATCCTGGACGCGCCGGCCATCGGGCTGAAGGCGGATCTGGACGATCCCTATATGCTGCACCGTCTGGGCATGGTGCTGCGGGATTTCGACCGGGTCGTGATCTCCTGCCCCGCCGACCGCAAGGCCGACTGGGCGCAGATGTTGAAGGGCGCGAATATATTAGGTGAGATCGTGGTGCCCGAACTGGCGCCCATGGCTCCGCTGGCGGTGCAGAATTGCCGGGGCGTCGCCACGCTGGTGGTAGCGCGGGGACCGCTCAACCTCGCCAACCGGGCCAAGAAGCGGCTGCTGGACATCGCGCTTACCGTGCCGGTGCTGATCGCGCTGATGCCGCTGATGATCGTCGTCGCCATCGCCATCAAGATCGATTCGCCTGGGCCGGTCTTCTTCCGGCAGGAACGGATCGGCCGGGGCAACCGCCTGTTCCACATCCTCAAGTTCCGCAGCATGAAGATGGAGCGATGCGATGCGGCCGGCGCGGCGTCCACGCAGCGGGACGACGATCGCATCACGCGGATCGGACGCTTCATCCGCAGCACCAGCATCGACGAACTGCCCCAGCTCATCAACGTGCTGCTGGGAGAAATGAGCCTCGTCGGGCCGCGCCCCCATGCGCTTGGCTCCACGGCGGAGCAGCAGCTTTTCTGGCAGGTCGACCGGCAATATTGGCACCGCCACGCGCTGAAACCCGGGATCACCGGCCTCGCGCAGGTGCGCGGTTTCCGGGGCGCGACGGAAACGCGGCGCGACATATTGAACCGCGTGGAAGCCGACCTTGAATATCTGCACGGCTGGAGCCTGACGCGCGACATCGCCATCCTGATCGGCACGGCGAACGTCCTGATCCACCGCAACGCCTATTAAGCGGGGATCGGGAAACTGCCCCTCTCATCCCGCGCTCCCCGTCCTTTTGCGGTGAGCCGAGCGTGACCCTCCCCGACGCTAACCTTTTGTAAACCAAAAACGGGAATAGCCTCATGCGACAAATCCGTCGCAAGGGGTGACAGCGTGATCGACAAAAGCGCGCAGCTTGAAACCGTCAAATCGCTCAAAGGGGCCGATTTCGGCTCCGTGGGACGTGCGGCGACGGCTCTGTCCTTCGCTGAAAAAGCGGAACGGTCCGTGCAATGGCTGTCCCGCTGGGCCGGCGTCGCGGCCTTCGCCATGGCCCTTGGCGCGCTGATCCTTGCCCTGATCTGAAGGTCCGCCCTTCTTTCCTTGCTGTCAGATGAACGGAAAAGCGCCGGTTTGCAGGGCCTGCGCCGCGCATGAAACGAGCCGTTGCTTTGATGCGACCAGCCGCATCCGACCCTATATATTTTCCCTGAAATGGGACTAGCATGCCCCCTCGTTGCTGCAATGCAATAAGGGTCATATCATTTGAGAACAGCCAACCACCTGCATTTGCAGGAGCGCCTTTGTGCGCCCGCAATAGATAAACATCCCTGGCAGCGAACCGTCACGGCGGCGGCGCTGGGCAGCGCGATGATGCTGTCCGCTGCGGCAAACGCCCAGGACTATGGCAACAGCGCGACCAAACCGGACAAGCTGGGGCTTCAGATCGAAACCGGCCTCGACCTGCTGTATGACGACAACGTCTTCCGGGTCGACGACCGGGTCGAAAAGCCCAGCGACGACATCATCGTCACGCCATCCCTGCAACTGACCTACGCCCATCCCGTCGGCCGTCACGATGTGCTGTTGCGCGCCAAGGCGGGATATGACTGGTTCCTGTCGCACAATGAACGCAGCAAAGTGCGGCTGGATGGCGAGGCGCGGGCGAATATCCGTTTCGGCGCGACCTGCGTGCTGACGCCCAGCGCGCAATATCGCCAGCAGCGCGCCGATTATGGCGACATCAACCAGAATACCGAAAATCTCCAGCGTTTCACGACGCTGGCCGCCGATCTTTCCTGCGAGCGTCCCGGCTTCTTCCCCGTCGCGGGTTACGAACATGCGATGACGCGCAACGACGACAGGTTCGACTATGCCGACCAGACGAGCGACAGCTTCCGGGTGGGCGTGGGCTATAACAAGCCCAGTCTGGGCACGATCACCGCTTATTATGAGCACATCTCAAGCGACCGCGACAATCTGGGCATCACCAACCGTATCAACGCCTATGCGCTGCGGTTCCAGCGGTCGGTGTCGCCGCTGACCCAGATCGACGCGCAGATCGCATGGCTGGACGTGAAAAGCGATTCCGATGTCGTGGGCGATTATGATGGCCTGGGATGGGACGTGAAGCTGACCGGCGCGTTCGTGCCGCGCCTGAAACTGGCGGTTTCCACCAAGCGCGACATCGTGAACGACAGCCTGATCGCCAGCGGCTTCGCGATCCGGTCCAATTACCGGGTGGAAGGCTATTATGCGCTGAGCGAACTGACCTCCATCGGTCTTTATGCCGATTGGGAGCGGCGCAAATTCCGGCAGGACGCCGCGCTGCGCCCGTTCAACATCGCCGCCGACAAGAACCGCCGTTTCGGCGCAGCGGTGAAGCGCAAACTGACCGATCGGGCCGATTTGGCGCTCGACGCGCAGCATTATCGGCGACGCACCGACAGCAGTTCGTCCAATTACAGCGGCACGCAGGTGACGCTGTCCACCCTTCTGCGATTCTAGACATGAACATGGGAGCGATAGCTGTGAGAACAGGAAAACTCCTCCGGTCCTTGTCCCTCCTGCTGACGGCGGCGACGCCAGTCACGCTGGCGGCCCAGACCGGACCCGCCGCCCCCGCCGCTGCCCCGGCGGCGGTCGCGGCCCCTTCCGCAACCGCCAATGCCGGATATCGGCTGGGCGCGGACGATGAGGTGAAGATCTCGATCTTCGGCCAGCCCGATCTTTCCACCACCAGCCGGGTCAAGGCGGACGGTTCGCTGACGCTCGCCCTGATCGGGCCGATCCCGGCGCAGGGCAAGACGACCGCCGAACTGGGGCAGGCCATCGCGTCTGCCTATGCCAGCGGCGGATATCTCAACAATCCGTCGGTCAGCGTGGAAGTCAGCCAATATGTGAGCCGCTTCGTCACGGTGCTGGGCAATGTGCCACAGGCGGGCAACTATCCGCTGGACCGCAACTACTCCGTCGCGTCCATGCTGGCGAAGGCGGGCGGATCGACCACGGCGGGCGCGAATGCGGTGATCCTGACCCCGGCGGACGGCAGCGGGCCGGTCCGCATCTCGCTCGCCGACATGAGCGCGGGCGCAGGCCGCGCGCTGCAACCGGGCGACATCCTGTTCGTGCCGCCCGCCGAGAAGGTCTATGTCTACGGACAGGTGCAGGAACCGGGCGCCTTCGCCTATGCGCCGGGGCAGACCTTCCGGCAGGCGCTGGCATTGGCGGGCGGGCCGACGCTGGCCGGTTCGACCAGGCGCATCAAGGTCAAGCGCGACGGCAAGGAGGTCGAGGCCAATCTCGACGATCCGATCAAGCCCGAAGACGTCCTCATCATCAGGGAGAAGCTGTTTTGACGGCCATCGACCATGATTTCGTGCAGCCGCCGCGCTCCGAAGGCGGGACGCTCGACTGGCTGCGAACCTTGCCGCGCAAGCTGGCGGGCGTGGACAAAAGCGACGAGCGGACCATTCCCGCGTCCCCGCCGATCGACGCCACGCCGCTGCTGCTGGAGGAACTGGCGCCGCCCAGCTTCAGCCGCTCTGCCGGAAGCGACCCTGAAACGGATGGCGCCCGTCCGCTTTCCATGGGGGCGATGGCGCAACCGCTCAAACCGATCAGCCTGCGCCGGGATTCCATCTATGCCGCCTTCAACACGGCCATGCCGGTGACGGACCGCCACGGCCTGACCGGGCGCAATGCGGAACTGGAGAAGTTGGTCGAATCCATCGTCGTCCAGCGCAAGCACGCCGTCATCTTCGGCACGCGCGGGTCAGGCAAGACCTCGCTTGCCCGCGTGTTCGGCGATCTGGCGGACGAAGCGGGCTGCGTCGCGCTTTATGGATCGGCCAATGGCGAGACGGATTTCGAAACGCTGTTCCGTCCCTTCCTGGCCGAATTGCCGATGAGCGCGGCGGGCAAGGAAAAGGCCAGGGCGCTGCTGTCCGGTTCCTTCGACGTGCCGCGCCTCGCCAGCCTGCTGGTGGAGGATGTGCGGCAACGCTCCATCCTCATCATCGACGAATATGACCGGGTCCATTCCGAAGCCCCGCGACAGGATGTGGCGGCGCTGATGAAGCTGCTGACCGATCTTCATTCCCCGGTGCAACTGGTGCTGGTGGGGATCGCCAGCGACATCGACGGGCTGATCGCGGCGCATCCGTCGCTGCGGCGGCATATCGCGCCCCAGCGGGTCAACCCCATCCCGACGCCTGAACTGGCCCGGCTGCTGCTGAGCTGTTCGGATCGGGCGAGCCTTTCCATCGACCTTGAGGCGCTCGACATGCTGGCAAATGCGGCGATGGGATCGCCCTATCATGCGCGGCTGTTCGGGATGCAGGCGGCGCTGATCCCTGAAGCGGCGGGGCGCACCCGCATCACGCCCGCCGATGTGGAGGCGGGATTGATCGCCGCGCTGGAGGGCTGGACCGATATGAGCGCCATCACGCACGGCCATCTCGCCCGCGCGCTGCGCGATGCGCCGCATAACCGCCGCATGATCGCGCTGGCGGCGGTGGTGGCGTCGCAAAGCTATGCGATCTCGCAGGACCTGCTGGTGCAGGCGGGGGCCGAACTGTTCGGGCCTTCCGACCGGCTTCATGGCGAAGCGGCCGATGCGCTGGCCCGGCTCGCCCCCGCCCTGGCGCCGACATCGGGCGGGCAATCCTGGATGTTCGAAGATACGCTCGCGCCGCAATTCCTGCTGCTGATGGCGAAGCAGCCCGCGCCCAGCACGATCGCGCCCAACCGCACCGAAGAAATGCGCGCCATGCTGAAAGGAGTGGACGGGCTATGATCCTCAACCCCATCGACCTGCTGAGCGCGCTCAAGGCGCGCTGGCGCTCGGCCGCTCTTGTGGGCGGAATCCTGTTCCTGTTGATCGCCATCGCGGCGTTCATGCAACCCCGGCAATATATGGCGACATCCTCGCTGATGCTGGACCTGTCGCAGACCGATCCGACCGAGGACGGCAATAATCAGGTGCGCGTCGACACCGAAAGCATCATCGGGACGCAGACCGACATCATCCGTAGCGCGAAGGTCATCAACGCCGTCGCGAAGGAAGCGGGTTTCGTCGACGCCCTGCCCACCGACCTCCCCGCCAATCAGCGGTTGCAGGCGGCGGCGGCGCGGGTGCGCGCGGGCCTCGTCATCACGACCGGGCGGCAGAGCAATGTGATGCAGATCCAGTTCCTCGATCCCGATCCCGAAATCGCGGCGAAGGTCGCCAACCTGACCTCGAAAATCTACATGCGCGAGCAGGTGGAGTTGCGGGCGTCCCCCGCGCGCGGGTCGGCCAAATGGTTCAACGAGCAGACCGCCGACGTGCGCCGCCGCTATGAGGAGGCGCAGAAGCGGCTGTCGGACTTCCAGCGCGCCCATGACATCATCGGCATCAACCGCATGGACCTTGAGGCCGAAAAGCTCAAGAACATGTCCTATCAGTTGACCCAGGCGCAGGCGGAAGCCGCCGCCGCCCACTCCAAGACGGGCGCGGGATCGGTGTCCGACATCGAAGGGTCGCTGATCGTCCAGAACCTGCAGGAACAGGTCGCGACACAATCGGGCCGCGTGTCTGAACTGGCCAAGACGCTGGGTCCCAACCATCCCTCCATGGTGGCCGCCAACGCCCAGCTTCGCGAATTGCAATCCAAGCTCGCGGCCGCGCGGGGCAGCCAGTCGGCGGCGGTCAACGCCAACAGCGTGGCGGCGGGACGGCGCGAAGGCACATTGCGCTCCAGCATGTCGGCGCAGGAGGACAGGATGATCCGCATGTCCGACGTGCAGGATCAGTTGATGGTGCTCCAGCGCGACGTGGATGCGGCGCGGCAGACCTATGACACGGTGCGTCAGCGGTTCAACGAAGCGGAACTCAAGAGCCAGATTTCGCAGCCCAACGCCAGCCTGCTGGATGAGGCGACCGTGCCGCTGCTCCCGGCCAAGCCCAATATCCCGCTCTGGCTGGTCGGCGGCATGGCGCTGGGTCTGGTCGGCGGGATCGCCTTCGTGATCCTGGGCGAAATCGTGACGCCGCGCGTCCGCTCCGCCTCCGGCGTGGCGCGGGCCACCGATGTCGACGTCATCATCGAACTGAACCCGGTCCAGACGCGCGCGCTCTGGTTCCACAAACAGCAGGAGGCGGCATGAGACTGCGTTCCACGGCCAATGTTCATCCCGGCCTGACTGCGGGGACTTCCGCGGGCCTCAAACCCCGCGCCCGCGAAGCACAGGAGCCGGTAAGGCTGGCGGTGCAGCACGGCCTGCTGACCGAAGCGGAAGCCGCGCGGACCGACGCCCATGCCCGCGCGTCGGACCTCAGCTTCGGGGAAGCGGCGGTCGATCTTGGCCTGTTCGACGCGGACATGGTGGGCCTGCTGGATGCGATGGGCGGCGGCTTTCCGTTGCTGCGGACGGGGGACGAGCGGATCGACCCGCTGGTCGTGACCGCCTTCGACCCCGCCGATCCCTATGCGGCGAAGGTGCGGGCGATCCGCGCCAAGATGCGCGCCACGGCGAGCGGCAATGATTCCACCACGCCGCGCATGGCGATCCTGTCCATCGAAACGGGCGATGAAGCGGCGATCCTCGCCGCCAATCTGGCGGTGGTGATGGCGCAGATGGACGGCCCGACCATGGCGGTCGATGTCGACATGGGCAATCCCTCGCTCGACCGGCTGTTTCGCATTGCGAACAGGTCGGGGCTGGCAGAACAACTGATGGGCAGCGCCGCGCTGCTCCCCGCCGCGCAGACGGCGCTTGAAGGGCTTTGGCTGATGACGGCGGGGCGACCTTCGGGCAGCGCCAAGGGGTTGCTGACGCGCGGGCCGCTGGCGGAAACGGCGGACGGCTGGGGTCTGGGCGAGATGGGGATGCTGTTCTACCTTGCCGAACGGCGGGGCGATCAGACGCCCTTCGGCTCGATCCTCGCGGGCTTCGACGCGGTGACGCTGGTCGTGCGGCGCGGCGGCACCGCGATCACCGACATGCGCCGCGTGATCGACGATCTGGACCGGCACAAGGTGCCCATCGCCGGAACGGTGATTGCATGAGCGCGGAACAAGCCCTTCCCCGCCCGCAGCCAGCACGGCCCGGCAGCAACGATCATGGCGGCGTCGCCCGTGTCGGCGGCGTGCCGGTATCAACGCTGTCGCTTCAGGCGCTGATCCGGCGGATGCTGGAGGAAGCGCCGTTGCGGCGGTCATTAGGCGAGCGGGCATTGCTGGTCTTCGACTGCAATGGGCAGGGCCTGTCCATGAACGCGAACGATCCCGCCTTTCGCGCGGACCTCGCCCAGGCGGACCTGATCCATGCGGACGGGCAGATCATCGTCGCTGCGTCCCGCTGGGTCGGCGGACCGGCGATCGCCGACCGTTCCAGCACGACGGACATGTTCATCGACAGCCTGAAGAGCGCGGCAGCGTCGGGCGTCCGCTATTATCTGCTGGGCGGCGATGAGCGGGTGAACGCGGAATGCGCCCGCCGGATCGGTGAGATGGCGCCGGGACTGAAACTGGCGGGCCGCCGCAACGGCTTCTGGACGCCGCAGGAGGAGGACGCGGTGATCGACGCGATCAACGCTGTCGCTCCCGATGTCCTCTGGGTCGGCACCGGCAAGCCGCGCGAACAGGCCTTTTGCGTCCGTAACCGCGACCGGATCAAGGCCGGGTGGATCGTCACCTGCGGCGGCCTCTATAATTATGTGACCGGCGATTATCCGCGCGCGCCGATGTGGATGCAGAAGGCGGGCCTCGAATGGCTGCACCGCATGGCGACGCGGCCCAAGCAGCTTGCCTGGCGCTACCTCACCACCAATCCCCATGCGCTCTGGCTGATCTGGAAGCATCGCCATGGCTGAGGCCCGGACGGCTGAAGAACTCCCCGCGACGGGCGGACGCATCCAGAAGATCAGCGGCGTCTTCGGGCGCTTCGGCCTTGCCAGCCTGTCCTCGGCGGTCGTGTCGGTCAGCCATCTGCTTGTCCAGCTTTTCTCGATCCATCATCTGGGCGCCAGCGGCATCGGCGTCCTCGCCTTCCTGCTGGTCATCATCCAGTTCGGCTACAGCCTGTCCAACGCGCTCGTTTCCACCCCCTATACCATCGCCGTCAATCAGGAGGAGGAAGTCGCCGCGGGGGCGCATGACTTCTTCTTCCCCGTCAACCTGCTGCTGTGCCTCAGCCAGGGCCTTATCTGCGCGATCATTGCGTGGGCGATGGCGTCCCCGACCGCCGCTCTGCTGTTCGGGATCGCCGGGACGCTGTCGCTGGTGCGCTGGTTCGGGCGGTCCAACGCCTATGCCCATCATGCCCCGATGCGGGCGGCGAAGTCGGACTTCGCCTATGCCGCCACCATTCTGACCGGCCTGCTGGTCGCATCGCGGACCGGAGCCGATCTGGCCGGGATCGGCGCGATCATCGCGCTGGCGGGGCTGGTCGGGATGCTGTGTTTCGGCACCGCCTATCTGCGCCGCCATGTCGCCATGAAGCCCCTTCGCGCGCTGCGCCACTATCGCGCCGTCTGGAAGGAACAATCCGCCTGGACGCTGGTGGGCGTATTGTCGACCGAAGCCACCTCCAACGCGCACAGCTATGCCGTGACGCTGCTGGCCGGGCCTGCCGCCTTCGCGCCGATCGCGGTGGGAATGCTGTTCTTCCGCCCGGTCAATGTCTGCATCACCGCCCTCACCCAGTTGGAGCGCCCCCGCATGACCCGCGCCGTGGCGCGGGGCGATGGACGGGCCGCGATCCAGTCGGAACGCCTCTTCATGGGCGCGCTGGCGATGCTGTGGCTCGCGACCTGCGTGCTGGCGGCGATCGTGCTTTACGGCTTTCCAGGGCTGATCCTGAAACCAACGCTGGACCATGGCCTCGTCGCGACGGCGGTGATGCTGTGCGCCCTGCTCTCGCTGGTCCAGTGCATCCAGACGCCGATGAGCGTGCTGACCCAGGCGCGCAAGGCGTTCCGCCCGCTCGCCGCGCAAAGCATGCGGAGCTGCGTCGTCGGCATCGCCGCCGTGACCGCGCTGACGCTGACGGTCGCGCCGGTCTTTTCCATCGCGGGCGTGGTCCTGTCGCAGCTTGTCATGATGCTGGGCATCTGGAACCTCGACCGGCGCTGGCGGCGCCAACAACGGGCGGAGGGCTGACCCATGGCATCCCTCGCATGGCGGCGCAGCGCGCCTCTGGAGGCCAGGCCCTCCGAACCGCGCGAATCTGGGCGCCTCGTCCTGACCGCGCAGATATTCTACTTCGTCTTCCTGATGATGGTCTTCATCGGCCAGCGCCCCTTCGCGGAGCGCACGCAGGAGGAACTGGTCGAACTGGCGGCGAACAATGACGGAGGCGACCTGTTCAAGCAGGCGCTGTTCATCGGCTTCGCCCTGCTGCTGACAGGCGTGCAGATCGTACGGAAGCATCCGCCGCGCTACCGTTTCAGCTACTGGCCGGTGGTCATCATGCTGCTCTGGTTCCTCGTCACCTGCACATGGGGGGCGGACCCGTTCATTTCGTTCAAGCGCGTGATGCAGCAGGTGATCGTGATCTACATCACCTTTTGCACGCTTTCCATGATCGGGCCGGAACGCCTGATGCAATCGCTGCGGGCGGCGCTGATCCTGTCGCTCATCATCTGCTGGGTATCGCTGCCCATCATCCCGGCGGCGGTGCATCCGCCCAGCGAGAACGACAAGGCGCTGATCGGCGCATGGCGCGGATTTTTCTTCCACAAGAATATCGCGGGCGCGGTGATGGCGCTGTGCTTCATGGTGACGGTCAATGCGTGGATCGACACGAAGAAGTGGATCTATGCGCTGTGGTCGGTCATGGCCTTCGTCTTCGTGGTGGGGACAAAGAGCAAGACCTCGCTCGCCCTGTCCTTCGCGATCCTGATGGTGTGCGCCATTTATCGGGCGCTCAGCGATTCGACGCAAAAGCGGGCGGTCCTGCTGTTGCTGCTGGCGCTGGGCATGGTGGGCGTGCTGTGGCTCTATGTCGCCTATCAGCCGGTCGTGGAACGCCTGTTCGCCGATCCCACATCCTTCACCGGCCGCGTGTCGATCTGGCATGTGCCGCTCGCCTATCTGGATGATCATCCGTTTCTGGGGGCAGGCTTTGGCGGTTTCTGGCAGGTGGGGGACGTATCGCCGGCGCGGAATTACATGAATCAGGCGTTTCAGCTCCGCACCGCCCATTCGCATAACGGCTATCTGGAAATCTGGGTGACGACCGGGCCGCTGGGCCTTGTCATGCTGCTGCTGTCGTTCGTCGCGCTGCCCGCCTGGTGGTTCCTGACCGGCACGACGCGGGAAAATCAGAAGCTGATGGTGCCCGCCTTCGCGATCTGGGTGTTCGTGCTATACCAGAACCTGCTGGAAACGTCCTTTTTCGACAAGGACCGGCAGGTCTGGGTGATCTTCCTCGCCGCCATCGCCACCGCGCACGCGACCTACAAGGCGCGGCCGCAATCGGTGTGGCGGCGGCGCTTCCTCCAAAACCCGAAATCGCAGGAGCCTGCTTTTGGCTAAGGTCATCATCTGCATCGCCACCTGCGCCCGCCCACAAGGGCTGACGCGAACGCTGGAGTCCCTCGCGGCGCTGGACACGCGGCATGAGGTCGAACTGCTGGTGGGCGACAACGACGCCGAGCGGCGCGAGGGGCTGATCGCCATCAAGCGGATCGCCAACGCCGGCTATCGCTGGCCGATCATGGGAATGTCCGTAGCCCGCCGGGGCATCCCGCATGTCCGCAACGCGCTGGCGCAAGCGGCTCTGGCGCGCGAGGGCGTCACCCATGTCGCGATGCTGGACGATGACGAGGCGGCCTCCCCCCGCTGGATCGACGCGCTGGTCGAAGCGGCGGAAAAATGGCGGGCCGATGTGGTGGGCGGCGCGGTGCTGCGGGAAATGGACAGCGAAGTCGATCCCTGGGCGGCGCGCCATCCCCTGCTCCAACCCAAGAGTCGGGGCCGGTCCGGGCCGGTCGAGCTGGTCGACAGCACCGCCAATGTGCTGATCGCCGCGCGGGCGCTCCGGGCCATGGGACCGTGCCCCTTCGATGAGCGCATGGCGCTGACCGGCGGATCGGACAAGCAGCTTTTCACCGCGATGAAGCGGGCGGGCCATCGCTTCGCATGGTCGGAGAAAGCCGTCGTCACCGAACTGATCCCGGCGAGCCGGGTCACGGCGAAATGGCTGCTGATGCGCGGCTATCGCGTCGGCATGACCGACATGATCGTGGCCCGGACCCAGCATGGCCCCTTGCGCGCCGCCGCGACCGAAGCGCCGAGGATCGTCGGCGGCTTCATCATGGGCGGCCTCGGCGCGGTGACGACGCTGGATCGGGGCAAGCGGGTCGAGCGCCTGGGCAGGCTCTATCGCGCCGCCGGAAAGATCGCGGGCCTCACCGGCATCCATTATGAAGAATATCGGAAGGTGCACGGCGCATGACCACGCCCTTTTTCTCTGTCGTCGTCCCCCTCTACAACCGCGCCGATCAGGTGAGCGATACGATCCGGTCCGTGCTGACGCAGGACTGGACGGATTATGAGATCGTCGTGATCGACGATGGGTCGCGCGACAATCCCCGACCCGTGATCGACGCCATCGGTGATCCCCGCATCCGCTATATCCGGCAGGACAATGCAGGCGGCGGCGCGGCGCGCAATGCGGGCATCAAGGCCGCGCAGGGCCGCTATATCGCCTTTCTCGATTCCGACGATCTGTTCCTGCCGGGGAAGCTTTCCATCATGGCGGCGGCGTTGAAGGACGATGACGGCCTGACGGTACTCTATTCGCGGATGAAGGTGGACCGGGGCGTCGACCGATACTGGATCAGGCCCGACCGGGGCATCCGCGAGGGTGAGGATGTCGGCGAATATCTGTTCTGCGCCAACCAGTTCATGCAGACCTCCACCATGGTGGTGTCCACGCCGCTGGCGCAAAAGGTGCTGTTCGACCCGACGCTGAAGAAAGGGCAGGATCTGGATTTCTGCGTCCGGCTTCAGGGCGGAGGGGCGCGATTCCGCATGATCGAGCAGCCGCTCACCATCTGGCTCGATGCGACGGAGGCGGGGCGGACATCCTATGTGAAGGGTTATGAGACGTCGCTCGACTGGCTGGACCGGTGCGGGCACATGCTGACCGGGCGGGCGCGGCGGGGTTATCGGGCGACGGTGCTGGCCTATCACATGGCGCCGGTGCGGCCGGTGGCGGCGATCCGCGACCTGATCGTGGGATGCGTCGCGGGCGGGGTGCCGCCGAAGATCATCGCGCGGCAGATATTGCGATCCTATCTGCCCAAGCCTATCTATCGGTCGCTAGTCAACAGCTTCGTCCTTCGCTTCGGCAAGGCGGAGCCCAGTCACGGCTTCAAGTCGTGATGAGCGATTGGCAATCCCCCCAATCCTTACAGGCTGCGGCCGCGCGCCCGCTCTTCTCCGTCGTGATCCCGACCTATCAGCGCGCCGACGCCATCGTCGGCGCGGTCATGTCCGCGCTGGAACAGACCATCGCCATGGTCGAGGTGATCGTCGTCGTCGATGGATCGACCGACGACACGCAGGCGGCTCTGGCGGCGGTCAGCGACCCGCGCCTGCGCGTCATCGTGCAGGATAATCAGGGCGCTGCGGCGGCGCGGAACCGGGGGATAGACGAGGCGCGCGGGCGCTATATCGCCTTCCTCGACTGCGACGACCGTTTCCTGCCCTATCATCTGGCCGACCTGCTGCCGCTGGTGCAGCAGGATGATAATGTCGTGGCCTATGGGCAGGTGCTGGCCGACCGGGGCGGCGGGCGCAATTTCCTTAAACCCCCGCGCGCCATCGCCGATGGCGAGACGATCGACGGCTATCTGATGTGCGACCGGGGCTTCATCCAGACCAGCAGCATGGCGCTGAGCCGCGCGCTGGCTGAGAAGGTGCGCTATCGGGAGGATGTGCGTTTCGGCGACGACACCGATTTCGCGGTGCGCCTGTCGCTCGCCGGAGCGCGCTTCCTGATGACGGAGCGGCCCGGAACGATCTGGGCCGACAGCAAGACCGACCAGCGCCTGTCCCATGTGCGCGGCAATGTGGGCAGCCTCATGTGGCTGCGCGACCTGCGCCCGCATATCTCGCCCCGCGCCTTTTCCGCCTATATGGGTTGGCACGCGGCGAAAAGCATCTGGCCGACCAGCCGTTCGCGGGCGATGCGCTATTATCTGGAGGCGTTGTGCCGGGGCGCTTTCGGCCCACGCCTCGCCGCCACGGTGCTGATGCAGATCGTGTTGCCCGATCCGGTCTATCGCCGCCTGTCCGACCGCTGGATCGACCTCACCCATATGGCCGCGGGAAGACCCCGGCTGTGAGGCGGCGGGATTTCGTCATGAGCGCGCTGGCGCTGGGAGTCCTTCCCTCCGCTCCCGCGCGCGCGGCGATCCCGCCCTCCCCCGGCCTTGCGGCGCTGGCGCGGCGGACGGGGCGCTATTTCGGTTGCGCGGTGAAATCGCGGCAATTGCGCGAAGACCCGGACTTCACCGCCGCCGTGGCGCGCGAATGCGATATCGTCGTGCAGGAATATGAGCTGAAGCGCCGCACCACCGAACGCAAGCAGGGCCGCTATGATTTCAGCGGCACCGACCAGATCGAATCCTTCGCCCGCAAGCATGGCATAGCCGGGCGCGGGCATCCGCTGGTCTGGTACGCGGCCAATCCCGACTGGCTGGAACCGGCTTTGATGGCCGGCAAACCGAAACAGCGCGAAAAGCTCATGACGGACTATATCCGCGTGGCGATGCGCCGCTATGCCGGGTGGATCACCGAATGGGACGTGGTGAACGAGGCGATCGAGCCGAATGACGGACGCCCCGACGGGATGCGCGCCGACAATATGTGGCTGCGCGCCATGGGCGAGGGCTATATCGACAACGCCTTCCATACCGCGCGGGAGGTAGCCCCCAAGGCGTCGCTGTTCCTGACCGATTTCGGGCTGGAGCATGATTCGGTCCGCTGCGAACGGCGGCGCACGGCGTTCCTCAAGCTGCTCGACCGGCTGATGGCGCGGGGCGTGCCGATAGATGCGGTGGGCATACAGGGACATCTCAAACCCTATAAGGAGGGGTTCAGCCAGAAGATCTTCGCCGATTTCCTCGACCGGATCACCGGCTATGGCCTCGACATTTCGATCTGCGAGTTCGATCTGGCGGATCGCGGCGGGCCGCCCGATCCCGACAAGCGCGACCGGGAAGTCGCGGCCTTCGCAAAGGCGTTCCTCGACGTGGCGCTGGATAATCCGGCGACGCGAGGCCTGGTGTGCTGGGGCTTGTCGGACCGCTATTCCTGGCTGTCCAACTATCCCGAATATAAATGGCCTGACGGGCAATTGTCGCGGGGCCTTCCCCTGGACGCGGCGGGCAAGCGCAAGCCGCTCTGGAGCGCCATCGCCGCCGCCTTCGAAGCCGCGCCGCAAATGCGCGAGCGCAGGGCATGAGGGTCGCCTCCCTGACGGGCCTGCGCGGGATCGCGGCAGTGGCGGTGCTGCTTTACCATATCCCGCAGCAGGCGGTTTTCGCAGGCTTTGCCATGCCGCTCTTTTCGCGCGCCTATCTGGCGGTGGACCTGTTCTTCATCCTGTCCGGCTTCGTGATTTCGGTCGGCTATTATGAGAAGGTCGCCCGGCAATGGAGCCTGCCCGCTTATGGCGATTTCCTCGTCAACCGGGCGGCGCGGGTGTGGCCGCTGCATCTGGTGGTGACCTTGGTGTGCATCGCCCGCATCCTCGTCAACATATCGGGGAGCCAGAGCATCCCCCTCACCCCCGCCAATATCCTCAGCAACCTGCTGATGGTGCAAAGCTGGGGATGGGGCACCGAACCGATCGCGGGCAATAGCTGGTCGGTCAGCACGGAAATGGCGGCCTATCTGCTCTATCCGCTGGTGGCGGCGGTGGCCTTTTCGCGATGGGTCTGGGTGCAGGGGCTGGCGGCGGTGGCGCTGCTGTGGCTGGTGTCGCGGTCGGGCCTCGGCGCGAGCGGACCGATGGATGTGCTGGCGTCCGATAGCGTGCTCACCTTGCTGCGATGCCTGGGCGGATTTGCGCTGGGGGTGATCGCCTATCGCTGCGCCCAGATGCGTTGGGCGCGAGCGTTGTTCGACAGGCCGGGTGCGTTCCTTGTCGTGTGCGCGGTTCTGGCGCTGGCGCTGTGGCTGCCGGAGAAGCAGGATTTGCTGGCGGTCTGCATCATGCCCGCGCTGGTGCTGTGCTGCTATTATGACGGGGCGGTCGCGCGCGGACTGCTCGCCAATCCGCTGAGCTTTCATCTGGGGCTGATCAGCTATTCCATCTATCTGTGGCATCCGCTGGTGCGCGACATCGGCGCGCGGGCGCTGAGCGTGGCGCAGCGGCACGGCGTGACGGGGATGGACGCGCTGTTCCTGATCGGCACGGTGGCGGCGACATGGCTGCTGTGCTGGGCGAGCTATCATCTGATCGAGGTGCGCGGGCATCGGGCGATCAAATGGCTCTATGACGGCCACCGCGCCCGCGCCAAGGCCATTGGAGCCGCCGCCTGGTGATCTCTCCTCCGAGCGCGCCGGTGTGGATCGCGGTGCCCACTTTCCGCAGGCCGGAGCGGTTGCGTTATCTGCTCGAACGCATGGCCGAAGTGGTGCATCGCGACGATGTGGCGCTGCTGGTCGCGGAAAATGATGTGAAGGGTCAAGAAGGCGCGGCGGTCGCGCAGGCGATGGCGGCGGACGGCTATCCCCTGCCCCTGCATGTGCTGATCGTGGAGCGGCCGGGATTATGCGCCGTCCGCAACGCGATTGCGGCGGCGGCCATGGCCGATCCGGCGATGCGGATGCTGGCGCTGATCGACGATGATGAATGGCCGCAGCCGGGATGGCTCGACGCGCTGCTCGCCTGTCAGGCGGAAACGGGCGCGGAAGCGGTCGGCGGACCGGTCGATCCGCATTTCGCCGCGCCGCCGCCCCGCTGGGTGGAGGAAACGCTGGTGTTTCGCGCGGAGGAACGGACCGAAGGCATGACCAGCATGCTCTGGGCCAGCAACAACCTGCTCCTCACCCGCAAGGCGCTGGAGCGGGTCGCGCCGCCATGGTTCGACATGCGCTTCAACCGTAGCGGCGGGGAGGATCTGGATTTCCTGATGCGCCTCCGCGCGGCGGGCGCGACATTCGGCTGGTCTCCACGGGCGCGGGTCAGCGAATGGGTGCCGCCGGAACGAGTGCGCCTGTCATGGGTGCTGCGGCGCATGGAACGCATCGGCTGCACGGAAACGCTGGCGCGGCGCAAGCAGAGGCCGGGATTCGGCGGCGGACTGGCGCTGTTCGCGCGATCCGTGGCGCTGCTCGGCCTGCGGACGGCGGGGCTGGCGGGGATGCTGCTGCCCGGCGCGCGGCGGGTCGATATTGCGGGGCAATGGGTGAAGTGCTGGGGCCGCCTTCATGCTTTTGCGGGCGGCTCCCAGACACTTTATGGGTCGGATTGAGTTTTACTCCGCCGCTTCTACCAGCGGCTCGGCGAGTGGAGGCGCGCCCCGGCCGACGCTGGCATAGACGAAGCCCGCCGCTTCCGCATCGTCCGGGCGGTAGATGTTCCGCAAGTCGACGAGCGCATCGCCCACCATCACCCCGCGCAACCGCTTGAGGTCGAGCGCGCGCAGGGCGTCCCATTCGGTGACGAGGACGACCGCCGCTGCCCCTTCCGCCGCGACATAGGGGCCGGTGGCGAACTCCACCTCCTTCAGCATGGCGCTGGCCGCTTCCATGCCTTCGGGGTCGTAGGCGCGGATCTGCGCGCCCGCGTCCTGCAACGCCTGAATGATCGAGAGCGATGGCGCGTCGCGCATGTCGTCGGTATTGGGTTTGAAGGTCAGGCCCAGCACCGCGACGGTCTTGCCCCGCACGGAACCGTTGCAAAGCGCGATCACCTTGCGCGCCATGGCCCGCTTGCGGCTTTCGTTGATGGCGACGGTGGTTTCGATGAGGCGCACGGGCGCGCCCGCATCCTCCGCCGTCTTGACCAGCGCCAGCGTGTCCTTGGGGAAGCAGGAACCGCCATAGCCCGGTCCGGCGTGAAGGAATTTCGACCCGATCCGGTTGTCGAGGCCGATGCCCCGCGCCACCTGCTGCACGTCCGCGCCGACCTGTTCGCACAGTTCCGCGATTTCGTTGATGTAGGTGATCTTCATCGCCAGAAAGGCGTTGGCGGCATATTTGATCAGTTCGCTGGTGCGGCGGCCGGTGAAGACCATCGGCGACTGGTTGAGGTAGAGCGGGCGATAGACTTCCTCCATCACCGGGCGGGCGCGTTCGTCCTCTATGCCGACGACGATGCGGTCGGGGCGCTTGAAATCCTGGATGGCCGCGCCTTCGCGCAGGAATTCGGGGTTGGAGGCGACGGCGAACTCGGCCTGCGGGTTGGTTTCGCGGATGATGCGCTCCACCTCGTCGCCGGTGCCGACCGGGACGGTGGATTTGGTGACGATGACGGTAAAGCCCTTGAGCGATCCCGCGATCTCCCGCGCCGCGTCATAGACATAGCTCAGGTCCGCATGACCGTCGCCCCGGCGCGCGGGCGTTCCCACGGCGATGAAGACGACATCGGCCTGCGCGACCGAACCCGCCAGATCGGTGGTGAAGGTCAGCCGGCTCGCATCCACATTGCGCGCGATCAGTTCCTTGAGGCCCGGTTCATAGATCGGGACGCCCCCTTCGCGCAGCATCGCGATCTTGCGCTCGTCCTTGTCCACGCAGATGATTTCGTGGCCGAAATCCGCCAGACATGCCCCTGACACCAATCCCACATAGCCTGATCCGGTCATCACGATCCGCATGACAGTTTCTCCTTCGTCCTGATGTTTCGCGTATCCCCTGGCGTTTTCACAGGGCGCACAAAGCCACCCCCGAAAAGCATCGGGATAACCCTCAACCTATTCTTTCGAGACAATCCGTTCGCCGTCCCGCCCAAGGGGCAAGGACAGGATCAGCCGTTGACGCATCGCAACATAGCGTCGGCCCCCGCCTCCGCGCAACGCAGCCCGCCACGTATCGGCGCACGGGGACGCCATTTCGTCGCCTCAATCAATTTTATGGATCAGATTCCGCCCGCTATGGCAGGCCAGCCACCCGTGTCCAGCGCGGCGATCAGGTTCGCGACGCAGCGGTCCAGCGATCCCGCATCGGTCGAGCGGACCACGAAATTGGCGCCCGTGCGTCCTTCGCGGAAGAAGGGATAGCTGCCGATCTGGCATCCTTCATGGCGGCGTTCGGCATCGGCCAGCAGGTCCGCGATCTCGCTTTCCGCGACCCAGCAGCCCACGGTGGCGGACAGCAGCGGCAGGCCGCCCTCCAACGTACCGGTCAGGCTCTCCAGCATCCCGGCGGTGATATAGGGCACGCCCGCCATGATGAAGATATTGCCGTGCCGGATGCCCGGCGCCCCCGACATTCGGTTTTCGATGAGGCGCGATCCAGCCGGAACCCGCGCCATGCGAAGGCGCGCTTCGGTCAGGCCGCCGCGAGCCTCATAATAGCCTTCCAGCATCGCCCGCGCCTGCGCGTTGATTTCCACCTCCACGCCCAGCGCGCCCGCGATCGCATCGACGGTGATGTCGTCATGCGTCGGCCCGATGCCGCCGGTCGTGAACAGATAGTCGTTACGCGCGCGCAGGGCGTTCACCGCCTCGGCGATCGCCGCGCTGTCATCCGCGACGACCCGCACTTCCTTCAGGCGGATGCCCTGCACATTGAGCCAGGTGGCGATCTGCGCGACATTCTTGTCCGCCGTCCGGCCGGAAAGGATTTCATCGCCAATGACGACCAGCGCCGCGGTCCAGATGCGTTGGGGATCAGCCATGACCACGGCCATAGCCTGCGCTTGGCGCGCTGCCTAGAGGCCCATCCCGGCGACCGCTTCGCCACCCCTCGCATTATCGCGCGCATCGCCCTATAATCGCGGATATGACCGAATATATGACGATGACGGCCGACGCGCCGATTACCCGCTCCACCGCGATCAAGCTTCATGATGCGGAAGGTTTCGAAGGCATGAGGAAGGCCGGGCGGCTGGCTGCGGAGATACTCGACGCACTGGCGCCCCATGTCGTGCCGGGCGTGACCACCGGGGAACTGGACGACATCGTCCGCCGCATGACGCTGGACGGCGGCGGCGTGCCCGCGACTCTGGGCTATCGCGGCTATACGCATAGCTGCTGCATTTCGATCAACAATGTGATCTGCCATGGCATCCCCGGCGATCTGAAGCTGCGGGAAGGCGACATCCTCAATATCGACGTGACGCCGATGGTGGATGGCTGGCACGGCGACAGCAGCCGCATGTATATTGCCGGGGAAACCTCCATCAAGGCGCGGCGGCTGGTCGACGTCACCTATGAATGCCTGATGCTGGGGATCGAGCAGGCGAAGCCCGGCAACCATCTGGGCGATATCGGTCATGCGATCCAGAGTCATGCGGAAAAGCATCGCTATGGGGTGGTACGCGATTTTTGCGGCCACGGCCTTGGCCGCGTGTTCCACGACAGCCCGGAAGTCGTGCATATCGGCCGTCCCGGCACCGGCCCTGAACTGCGTCCCGGCATGTTCTTCACCATCGAGCCGATGATCAACATCGGCAAGCCCGGCGTGAAGATGCTGGACGATGGCTGGACCGCCGTGACGCGCGACCGTTCCCTTTCCGCCCAGTTCGAACACAGCATCGGCATCACGGAAACCGGATGCGAGATTTTCACGAAAAGCCCCGCCGGACTCGATGCGCCGCCCTATGCCTAAAAATTAGGCACATATGCGTGAAATTGCCCGGAATCCGGGCAATATGGACAAATTTTGCTGCATCGCCGAAAGCATATCCGGCGATTCGCCGATTGGCATGGGAATGGATTGAGAGAGCAGGCGGCCCGTGTCTGACAGGGGGCATGACGATCGTCGCTCGGGAGTCGGGAGCGAAGGGCTTTCCCCTTCGAAAATGCGTCTGGTGGGATTTTTTTGAGATGAAGAAGATCGAAGCGATCATCAAGCCTTTCAAGCTGGACGAGGTGAAGGAAGCGCTGCACGAAGTGGGCGTGTCCGGCATCACCGTCACCGAAGCAAAGGGCTTTGGCCGCCAGAAGGGGCATACCGAACTATATCGCGGCGCGGAATATGTCGTCGATTTCCTGCCCAAGGTGAAGCTGGAGGTCGTGGTCGACGACGCACTGGCCGACCGGGTGGTGGAGGCGATTTCCTCCACCGCGCAGACCGGGCGCATCGGCGACGGCAAGATCTTCATCTCTCCCATCGAAGGCGCGGTCCGCATCCGCACCGGCGAACGCGACAGCGACGCCATCTGATTTCATCGCATTCCCGCCTTCCATTCAGGGGGTCGGCGGGCATCGGTATCAACGATATTGACGAAAGAAGGGCAAGTTCACATGGCCAACACGCCTAAAGACATCCTCAAGATGATCGAGGAAAAAGAGATCGAGTGGGTCGATCTGCGCTTCACCGATCCCAAGGGCAAATGGCAGCATCTGACCATGGTTTCGACCGTGCTGGGCGAGGATGAACTGAACGAGGGCCTGATGTTCGACGGTTCGTCGATCGAAGGCTGGAAGGCGATCAACGAATCGGACATGATCCTCAAGCCCGACCTGGACGCCGTCTATGTCGATCCGTTCAGCGCGACGCCGATGCTGATCCTCTTCTGCGACATCATGGAACCTGACACGGGCGAGCTTTATGCCCGCGACCCCCGCTCGACCGCCAAGCGCGCCGAAGCCTTCGTCAAGTCGGCCGGTTTCGGCGACACCGTCTATGTCGGCCCGGAAGCCGAATTTTTCATGTTCGACGATGTCCGCTTCAACTCGGACTATAATGAATCCTTCTACAAGATCGACGATATCGAACTGCCGACCAACACCGGCCGCGAATATGAAGGCGGCAACCTCGCCCATCGTCCGCGCGCCAAGGGCGGCTACTTCCCCGTCGCCCCGGTCGATCCGGCCACCGACATCCGCGCCGAGATGGTCACCACCATGCTCGAAATGGGCCTGCCCTGCGACAAGCATCATCATGAAGTCGCCGCCGCGCAGCATGAACTGGGCATGATGTTCGGCACGCTCGTCCAGACCGCCGACCGGATGCAGATCTACAAATATGTCGTGCAAATGGTCGCGCAGGCCTATGGCAAGACCGCGACCTTCATGCCCAAGCCGATCGCGCAGGACAATGGTTCGGGGATGCACACCCACATGTCGATCTGGGACGGCGGCAAGCCGCTGTTCGCGGGCGAAGGCTATGCCGGCCTGTCGGAAATGTGCCTCTATTTCATCGGCGGCGTCATCAAGCACGCCAAGGCGCTGAACGCCTTCACCAACCCGACCACCAACAGCTACAAGCGGCTGGTGCCGGGCTTTGAAGCGCCGGTGCTGCTGGCCTATTCGGCGCGCAACCGTTCGGCCTCCTGCCGCATCCCCTATGGCGCGGGCGCCAAGGCGAAGCGCGTCGAGTTCCGCTTCCCCGACGCGATGGCCAACCCCTATCTCTGCTACGCCGCGCTGCTGATGGCCGGTCTCGACGGCATCGAGAACAAGATTCATCCAGGCAGCGCGATGGACAAGAATCTCTACGACCTGCCGCCCGAGGAACTGAGCCAGGTGCCGACGGTCTGCGCCTCGCTGCGGGAAGCATTGAACGCGCTGGCCGATAACCACGATTTCCTGCTGAAGGGCGACGTGTTCACCAAGGATCAGATCGAAGCCTATCTGGAACTCAAATGGCCGGAAGTCTATCGCTGGGAAATGGCGCCCTCGCCGGTCGAATTCGACATGTATTACAGCCTCTGATCACGGCTTTATCGCAAAAAAAGAACCCGGCTGCGAAAGCGGCCGGGTTCTTTTTTTGAATGGGGGCAGAAGCGAAGCGCCCCGGCCCGCCGATCTCAGGCTTCCCCGAACACCCGCTGGAAGATCGTATCGACCTGACGGAAATGATATCCCAGATCGAACTTCTCCTCGATCTGTTTCGCGGTCAGCGCGGCGGACACCTCGGGATCGGCCTTCAGCAATTCCATCAGCGAAAGCTGCCCGTCCGATTCCCACACCTTCATCGCGTTGCGCTGGACGTAACGATAGCTGTCCTCGCGGCTCACCCCCGCCTGCGTCAGCGCCAGCAGCACCCGCTGCGAGTGAACCAGCCCACCCATCTTGTCGAGATTCTTCATCATCCGCTCAGGGTAAACGAGCAGCTTGTCGATCACGCCCGTCAGCCGCCCCAGCGCGAAATCCAGCGTGATGGTCGCATCCGGTCCGATATAGCGTTCGACCGACGAATGACTGATGTCCCGCTCATGCCACAGCGCGACATTCTCCATCGCGGGCATCGCATAGCTGCGGACCATGCGGGCAAGGCCGGTCAGATTCTCGGTCAGCACCGGATTGCGCTTGTGCGGCATGGCGCTGCTGCCCTTCTGGCCGGGCGAGAAATATTCCTCCGCCTCCAGCACTTCGGTCCGCTGGAGGTGGCGCACTTCCACCGCCAGCCGTTCGATGGACGAAGCGATGACGCCCAGCGTCGCGAAGAACATCGCATGGCGGTCACGCGGAATGACCTGGGTGGAGACGGGTTCAATGGCGAGGCCCAGCTTCGCCGCGACATGCTCTTCCACGCGCGGGTCGATATTGGCGAAGGTGCCGACCGCGCCCGAAACGGCGCAGGTCGCGACTTCCGCCCGCGCCGCGATCAGCCGCGCCTTGCAGCGGGAGAACTCCGCATAGGCTTCCGCCATCTTGAGGCCGAAAGTGACCGGCTCGGCATGGATGCCATGGCTGCGGCCGATGGTCGGCGTCAGCTTGTGCTCGAACGCGCGGCGCCGGATGACCTCCAGCAGCTTGTCGAGATCCTCGATCAGAATGTCCGCCGCCCGGCTCAACTGCACCGCAAGACAGGTGTCCAGCACGTCGCTCGACGTCATGCCCTGATGCATGAAGCGCGCTTCGTCGCCCACCTGTTCCGCGACCCAGGTGAGGAAGGCGATGACGTCATGCTTGGTCACCGCCTCGATCGCGTCGATCGCCGGCACGTCGATGGCCGGGTTGGTCGCCCACCAGTCCCACAGCGCCTTGGCCGCCGATTGGGGCACCACGCCGAGGTCGCCCAGCGCCTCGGTCGCGTGCGCTTCGATCTCGAACCAGATGCGGAAGCGGGCCTCCGGTTCCCAGAGGGCGGTCATTTGCGGGCGGGCGTAGCGGGGGACCATGGCGAATCCTGCATGAAGATGGAAGTGATCCCGCGCGCCTAGCAGCGTCCCTTTCCAAGAGCAAATCACCAGAGCGCGTCCCGCAATCCGCATCCATTCATCCCGATTACAATGGAAATCGGAGCCGAAACGACCTTTTTGCAAAGATCAATGGAAGATCATGAACAACCGTTCAGGAACCATGTCGAGTATTGGGATATTATACCCGTCAAAGATCAGGGCGATCTTATGTGAACAATTTTACCCAAGAGAATGATTATTCTGGAGACTCCCATGTTGCGTACGATGATTTTCACGACCGCTCTTGCCATTGCCGTGCCCGCCATCGCGCAGGACGCCGCCATGCCCCAACAGCCGGCTCCGGGAGCCACGCCCGCCCAGCCCGGCGCGGCGGCGCAGCCGGAAGCGGCCCAGCCCTCCAGCCAGGCGACCACGGTCGCCTCCATCGTGGAGAGCGAGTTCCCCGCCTATGACACCAACAAGGACCAGCAGCTCGACAAGGCGGAATTTTCCAAATGGATGGTCGCGCTCAAGGATCAGGAGATGAAGGCGACCGGCAAGACGCTGGCGCCCGCTGAAGTGACGGCCTGGGCCGAAGGCGCTTTCGCTACGGCTGACGCCGACAAGAGCGGAAATGTCAGCAAGCCCGAACTCATCGCTTTCCTGGGCGGCGCTGGCTGATCACGCCATAACCCAACCCTGAAGGGTCGCATCGAGGCGGCGTGAGCGAAAAGCCACGCCGCCTTTTTTTCACCTTGCCGACGCCGGACAGAATCGAATCCCCACCCCACAGGGGGAGGGTTGCACAGATTTTGGGGCTGCGCGGAGAGGATGCAACTTCAAAATGGCGTGGACTGTCGCGTCCACGCCTCATCCCACTCCGCCCAAATCCGCGAGAAAAAGCTCAGGGCCGCTTCTTGTTCGCGTAAAGCAGGGCCGCCACGAGCGCGGCAGAACCGATGCCCACGGCCGTCCCCATCCACACGCCCTTGCCACCCTTGCGCGAGGCAGCGTCTGCGGCGGCAGCAGAATTGGTCGATGCGCCCGTTTCCTCAACGGCTCGGGGTGCGACTTCGGGCGAATTGTCTTCAGGCTTGCTCATGATGCCCTATGCTAGGCAACAAAGCCCTTGGAGAAAAGAGGTCAAAATGCCCCACATGGGGGCGATACCGCGATAATTTTTCGTCCTTCACGCCAACGCATGATCATACCTCTTTCGCAACGATGCCGCTTACCCGGACGAGACGCTTCCGCCATCCGTCAAAATCGCCTAAGCTATCTGCCGGATCAGCAGCCAAAGGACCGCCGATGCAATTTCTACGCACCGCCTTCTGGGTCGTCATCGCCGTCACCCTCGCCTTTTTCTGCATGGCGAATTATGTGCCGGTCACTGTCCGGCTGTGGGGCGATCTGGTGATGGAAACCAAGCTGCCGGTGCTGCTGATCGGCGCGTTCCTGCTGGGCGCGGGACCGTTCTGGATCATGGCGCGGGCGACGCGCTGGCGCATGAAGCGCAGGCTGGACAGCACAGAGCGCGCGCTGGCCGCCGTCACCGCAGCCGCCGCGCCTTCCACGCCTCCGCCCGTCGTGGCGACGTCCGTCGTGACGACGCCTCCCCTGCCCGCGCCGCAGGATGACGAAGCGCCCCTGCCCGCAACGCCTTCCCCCTTTCATACAACAGGAACAGCATGAGCAGCCCCCTCTACGTCGCCATTGACACGCCCGACCTTGAAAAGGCGCAGGGATTGGCGCGGCAGGTGCGTCATCATGTCGGCGGGTTGAAGCTGGGGCTGGAATTTTTCTGCGCTCATGGCCACCATGGCGTGCGGGAAATGATGAAGTTCGACCTGCCGATCTTCCTCGACCTCAAGCTGCACGACATTCCCAACACCGTGGCCAAGGCCATGCAGGCGCTGCATGTGCTGGAACCCGCAGTGCTGACCGTCCATGCGGCGGGCGGCCGCGCCATGCTGGAGGATGCGAAGGCCGCGGCGGGCGCGAACACGAAGGTGGTCGCCGTCACCGTGCTGACCAGCCTCGACGATGGCGACCTGCTCGACATCGGGGTCGGCGGCAGGGCGGAGGACCAGGTGGCCCGCCTCGCCGATCTGGCGCGCAGCGCGGGGCTGGACGGCATTGTCTGTTCGGGGGCCGAAGTGGGCCTTGCCAAGCAGATGTGGCCCGAAGGCTTCTTCGTCGTGCCCGGCGTCCGCCCGGCCGGCGGCGCGATGGGCGATCAGAAACGCGCCGTCACGCCTCGCGAGGCGCTGGATCGCGGCGCATCCATCCTCGTCGTGGGCCGCCCGATCAGCCTCGCTGAAAATCCGGACATGGCCGCGCGGGAAATCGAAGCGACGCTATAGAGCCAGTCCATCTGGATAGGCGGGGGCAGCCGCATCACGACCGCCCCCGCCTTTCTCCATCAGAAGCGATAGCCGACGCTGGCGACCACCTGATGCCGGTCGGTATCGACGTCGAAATTGCGGCTGGTCGCGCCATCCTCGAAGCGAATCCGGCCCTTATTATATTTGGAATAGCGATATTCCATCTTGGCGAAGCTGTTCGTGGTGAGGGCGCGCTCCACGCCCGCGCCGATGCGCCAGCCGTCCAGCTTGAACGCGGTGTCGGTCGTCTGATTGGTGTCGCCCGCCAGCACCTTCAGCTTGGCATTGGTATAGCCGCCCTTCACATAGACCAGCGTCGCCGGGTCCGCGAGGATGCCCGCGCGCGCGCCGATATAGAGGTCGCGGCCCTGTTTCACCCGGCCGAAACCGAAATCGTCGGTGAAATCATGGCGGCTGCTCTTGGCGGTGGAGTTGGTGAACTCGCCTTCCACGCCGACCACCGCGCTGCCCAGATTCACGTCATAGCCCGCGCCGACGCCGTAGAGCAGGCCGTCGATCGACTGGTCGTCGCGGCCATTGTCATTATCAATATCGCTGCCCGCGCCGACATGGTCATAGCCCAGAATGGCTTCCACGCGCGGCCCCGTAAAGGTCGGGGCAACATCCTGCGCAAGCGCCGGGGCGGAAATCGCGCCACCGGCCAGAAGGGTTGCGACCATTATCTTTCGCATAAAAATAGCTCCGTCTTCCTGTTCTTTCATCCCCTGCAAGGGGGAAGACGGTGAAAGCCGGGTGAAGCCATTGGTTGCATGAACCCAGGATAAACAAGGACTTATGTTGCCGAAATGCCACATTTGGAGGCGGCTCGCCGCACAGCCGTGCGCCAATCGAGACGAAGCGCGGATCTGACTCACTCCTGCGCCGCTCAATAATCCTTCGAAACGCGCACGTTCGCGCTTTCCCGGCCCAGCGTCGAAATCGCCCCCAGCAACGACAGCCAGCGCGTGACCTGATATTCGATCCGCGTCGCCGAATAGCCCTGCCCGTCGGTGATCAGCTCCACATAGGTCTTGCGCGTCAGATATTTCCCCGCCGCGATGGACGTGCCCTGCCCCTGCGTCGGATCGGCGGCGATGATGCGCAACCGGTCAAGCCCTGCGGCCCGCCGCACCGCGTTGATGGGGTCAAGCCCGCCATTGCCCTGCAAAGATCCCACCGCCGACGCCAGTTGCAGGGCTTCGGGCGCGGACAGATTGGTGATCGACGTGCCGAACAGGATGCGGGAGAGCAGTTCGTCCTGCGGCAGCGCGGGCACGCTGGTAAAGCTGATGTCCGGCGCCAGCCCCGTGCCCCCGACATGGATCGAAGCCGTCAGGTCGGACACATCCGCCTCCGCCGTGATGTCGAGCGTCGGGTTGACCGGCGTCTTTCCATCGAACTGGATCAGCCCTTCCCGCAACTCGAAGCGGCGCCCGGCAAATTCATAATCGCCCCGCACCAGCCGCGCCGTCCCTGCAATCGCCGGATTGGTCACGGTCCCGCGCAGGTCCAGATCGGCCCGCCATTCGCTGTCCAGCCCCAGCCCCGTCACCATCAGCCGGTTGCGCGCCTGCGCCTTGATCGCGAGCGCCCATGGCGCATTGCTGCGCGGCCGTTCCAGTTCCTCGCCCCGCCGGTTGATCTCCACCACCTTGAGCTGCGGAAGCTGCGCCGCGGCAGCGGCCCGGCCCAGCGTGAAACGGCTGTTGATGAGCTTGAGGTCGCCCCCGATCGTGCCGCCCGACCCATCGGAACGCAGCGTGATCGGCCCCGTCACCGTGGCGGCCAGATCGTCCCGCTCCAGCAGCGTCGCATTGTCCGCCTGCAACGCCAGGTCCATGCCGACGCCCGCCGTGCCCTTGAAGGTGAACGACCCACTGCCCGTCACCGACCCGCCATTGCGCGCCTTCGCGGCGAAGTCCGAAATGAAGAGCCTGTCGCCCGAAAAACGTCCCTGCGCCTTGACGCCGCTCAGCCGCATCCCCGTCACCGGGCTGTTCATCGCGATATTGTCGGTGGAGAATGTCCCGGCGATCACCGGCTCGCCCAGCGTGCCCCGCACGTCCGCCGCCATGCTCACCGGCCCCACGATATCGACGATCTCCACGCCCGTCAGCCGCCAGAGCGTATCAGCCGCGCCATGATAGCGCATCTGGGCGAAGAAGGGCGCGCGGTTCAGTCGCTCCGCCAGGCTGCCCCCCTGCCCCAACGGCGTCATCAGCGCCTGCGCCTGCCCGATGGTGCGCCCGTCCGACACGAAGACCATGCGCGTCGCCAGCCGGTCCTGATTGAGGATGCCGTTGACCCCCACATCGACCGGCCGGGAACTGAGCGACAGGCCCGACCGCGACAGCCCCCGGACCCGCAGTTCGACCTTGCCCGTCGGCATCCCACCGCGCGGCTGGGCGTAGCTCAGCGTCCCCGTCGCCACGCCGCCCAGTCCCAGATTGTCATAGGCAATGTCCAGCAGCGATAGCGGCAAGGCCTGCATCCGCGCCTCTATCGCCACGGATTCGCTCCCCAGATCGCCGCCAAGCTGCACCGATCCTCCCGCAAAGCTGATCGTGGCGGGCGCCAGATGCCACCCCTCCTCCGTCCGCGTCAGCACGGCCGCGCGCGTCAGCCGGATCGGCTTGCGATCCACCGTCCCGCTGGCCGACAGGCGGATGCGGTCCGGCTCCACCTGCGCTTCGCCCTGAAGGTCGAACAACCGCCCGCGCTGCCCCGAAAGGCTGCCCCGCACCATGCCCTTGCCGTCCACCAGCTTCGCATTGCCCGCCATCCGGCCCAGCAATATGCCACCCACCCGCAAGCCGCGCGCTTGCACCGTGGCGTCGATCGACGTGCCGTCCGGATCGAGCAGGATGACGGCATCCAGATTCCCGCGCATCACGGCGATGGCGGTCGGCCCGTCGAAACTCGCGCGATTGGCCGCAAGCTGAAGCTGCAATTGCTGCACGCCGTTTACGGGCCGGAACCCGACCGTGCCCGTCACCGGCCCGGCAACGGCCAACTGCCCGTCCAGCCCGCCGGTGACAGGCCGGATATCCCCGCTCGCGCTCACGCCCGACACGGCCAACCGCGCCACGCGCACGATCGCCTGACCGCCCTGGGGCAGCAGGATCGCGCCATTGCCAGTGAACGGCCCCAACGTCGACCCACCCTCCGCCGTGAAGGCATAGCCGGTAGCATCGGGATCGAAGCGCGCCTTCACCTCCCGCAACCCCAGTGCATCCATCGGCCGATGCAGCAGCAGCTCCACCGCCGGACGGTCGATCTGCCCGTCCAGCGTCAGGTTCAGCGGCCCATATTGCCGATGCCTCCCACTCCCTTCGAAATGGACCGTCCCGTCGCGGCGGCGATAGCCCTTCGCATCCAGCGCCAGCAGCGGCGATTGCAGATGCAGGTCGGTGAAGGTCAATTGCCCATCCGGCCCCAGCGCCAATGCGCTCCGCAGCGTCGGCAATCCGCCGCCCAGCGAATGAAGGAAGCTGTTGTCCAGCCGCCGCATCCGCGCGGCCACATGCCCGCTCAGGGAGAATGCCCCCCTCGGTCCCGGCACCGCGCGCAGCTTCGACGTCAGGTCGACCACGCCCAACCCGCGAATGAGCAAACCGCTGATCTGCCCGTCCAGCCCGAAATCATAGCGCCCGGTCTTGAGGTCCGCCATCATCAGCAGCCTGCCGTTCAGCCGGTCGGACCGCACCGTCATGGGGTTGCTGACAATCTGCTGCCCCTTGAGTTGCAGCACCCCGTCCAGCGCGAAATTACGGAAAATACCCTCGACCAGTTCGCCCTGCCCGTCCAGCCGCCGCGCCCGCAGGCGCACGGGGATCAGCGCCGGGCCGTTCTTCGCCTTGCGCCCCTTGCCATCGGCGCGCACGTCGCTGATCGTGGTCTTGTCGAACACAAGCTGTTTCGCCGTCAGCAGATATTCGTAACCGGGACTGGCAAAAGGGCCATCCAGACGGATGCGCGCGCCCACGTCGCGCCCGCGCATATTCCTGAGCAGCGTTTCGGGCCGCGCCAGCTTCACGTCGACCAGCATATTGTCGAGCGCATTATTCCGCAGGTCGATGGCCCCGTCCGCCGTCAGGTCGATGGCGGCGGATCGCAGCGACAAGATGCCGTCGATCACGCGGTTTTCCATGCTGCCTTCCGCCCGCACCGACAGGCGCGGCGTCGACAGCCGCTCGACCAACCCCTTGCCCGCCATGGCCGATCCCTCGATCGACCCCTGCGCGCTGTAACGCCCCTTGCGCGCCGTCAGGTCGAGCGCCATCGTCGGCTGCGCGTCCAGCGTTCCGGCAAGCCGCCCGTCCCATCGCGTCCAGCTACCCTTGCCATGCACGCGCAGATTGGCGTCCTGCTTCAATCCGGCCATCGCCGCCAGCACGCCGCCCCTGGGCGCGTTGATGATGACCTCAAGGTCGAACTTGTCGTCATCGGGGCGGCTGTCGAGCGCGATGTTCAGCGCATCCTCTCCGTCCAGCACGCGAGCCGACAGGTCGATGATGGCGCGACCGCCGCGAATATCCGCGTCGCCGCTCAGGGTCGCTTGCTGCGCCTTTCCGGTGATGCCGGGGGCGATGGCCAGACGATCCACCGACAATTGCATCAGGCGGATATCGAAGCCCGGCAGGATCGGCCCCTGCCGTTCGCTGGGATTGAGTTTCGGCAATTTGTGCAGCGTCGCGCGGGGGATCGCGAGCCGGTCGATGTCCAGCCGGTTCGACAACCAGGCAAAAGGCCACCAGTCCAGTTCGACCTTCGGCGCATCGAAAAAGCGACCCTTGGGATCGGACAGTTCCAGCCCATGCAGAACCGCCCGGCGATAGATGCTGCCGTCGATCCGCTCGACCCGGATACGCAGGCCCGAAGGCGGGCTGATCGCCGCGATTCGCGACACGAGGAAACGGTGCCCGGCGGATGTATCCAGCCAGGCCAGCGACCCCACGACGATCAGCAGCAGCGCCGCCAGCACCGCCGTCACCCAACGCTGCCACCGTCCGTCCCATGCCCGGCGGGGCCGGGGCGGCGGTGGGGCGGCGTCAAGGGGCTGTTCTTCTGCCATCAGAAAGCCTGCCCCAGCGACACATAGACCGCGATCTTGGGATCGCCGCTCTGCGGGTTGAGCGGCGTGCCGACATCGACGCGGATCGGTCCGAAGCTGCTATAATAGCGTAGGCCCATGCCCGCCCCGATCCGCAAATCCCGGAATCGCGGCAGGAAGCTGGTGGAGATATTGCCCGCATCGACGAACGGCACGACCCCGAAATTGCCGAAGCGCACCCGTGCCTCCAGCGAAAATTCGGCAAGACTCTTTCCCCCCACCGGATCGTCGTCCGGCCCATAGCGCGGCCCGATCTTCTGATAGCCATAGCCGCGCACCGACGCGCCGCCCCCCGCATAAAAGCGCCGCGACGGGGCGATCCGGTCCACGGTGGACCCCAATATCGTCCCGAACCGCGTCCGCGCCGCCAGCACCACGCGGTCGCCCACA
Source organism: Sphingobium faniae (assembly GCA_900100475.1). Lineage (GTDB taxonomy): Bacteria > Pseudomonadota > Alphaproteobacteria > Sphingomonadales > Sphingomonadaceae > Sphingobium > Sphingobium faniae. Next base: position 192,416 of record FMTU01000001.1, read on the forward strand.
GGCTGATAGGCGCTGCCGTCCAGTTGCACCCGTGCATAACCGAAAGTGCCGCTCTGGAACGACAATTCGGGGCTGAGCCGCCCGCCCAGCCGGAAACCCGTGGTCGGATTGAGCAGATCGTCGCTGCCGTCATAGGTGAGGCTCAGCGGCACCGCGCCGATGAAGAAGGTCCGCCGCGATCCGCCGCTGAAGAAATCCGCCTCGTCCGACGCCACCAGTTCCGTGCCGACACGCCACACCCATTTCTTCTGGAACAGGATATTGGTCTGCCGCTCCAGCCCGCCCGCGATGGTGATGGTCCGCGCGTCATAGGCGTCGCGCTTGATGTTGCTGACCGACAGCAGCCCGGTCAGCACATTGTCGCGCCGATGGAAATTATTGCGCCGGTAAAGGACGCTCGCCGTCTGCTCCTGGGTGCCGATGACGCCCCGCAACGTCACCGCGCCTTCGGGCGGCAGCAGGTTGCGATGCTGCCAGCTCACCTCCGCGCGATAGCCCTCGCCCGTTCCGTAACCCAGTTCCCCCGCTATGGTGCGGAGCGGAGCGGGCCGGACATCCACGTCCAGGTCGACATGCTCCCCATCGCCCGCATCCCGCGGCTTGAGCGTCACCGTGGACACAAGGCCCGTCGCCACGATGGCGCGCCGCAGATCCTCCACGTCCGACGCCATATAGGGATCGCCCGGATCGAACCGCGCGATCTCCTGCAAATGCCGCGCATTGAACAGCCTGTTGTCGTTCAGCACGATATCGCCAAAGGTCCGGTAGCCCCCCGGCGTCACCACGATATCCAGATCGCCCTTATGCTCCTCATGGTCGATGCGCACTTCCGGCTCATCGACCCTGGCGAAGGGGAAACCGCTCTCCGCCAGCGCCGTGGACAGCGAATCGCGTCCCGCCAATATCTTGTCCGCATCCACCGGATCGCCAGCCTTGACCGGAAAAGCCTCCCGCAGCTTCCCTTCCCGCGCGCCCGTTTCGGCCAGCCCCATCAGTTCGACGGAAGACAGCAGATATCGCGTCCCCGGCACCACGTCGAACCGCACCGCCAGCCGATCGCTCCCGGCTGGCGGCGGCGACACGGACCCGCGAATGCGCGCCGCATAATAGCCCTTCGCCCGCAGCAACTGGTCCAGCAGTTCCTGATCTTCCTTCACCCGCCGGTTGATCTGGGCAAGATTGGCGCGCCGCTTTTCGCCTTGCGCGAGCGTCGACAATTCCGCGAAGCGCAGATTGAACTGTTCGTCCGCAATCCCCTCCACGCCGTTCAGCGTCACGCGGTAGCGCCGTTCCTCGCCCGCATCGGTAAAGACAGGGGTCTGCTCGACCGGCTCTTCGGCGCCGGGCGCTTCCGCCATCGCCGCGTCATCGGAACCCACCGCATCGGCCTGGGGTTCATCCGCCAGCGGCTCCACCTTGTCGGGCTGCCCCATGTCGGGCCACTCCACGCCGATATCCGGCATGGGGTCGAGCGAGGGCGCTTCATCCCGCACCGGCGCCGGATCGACCTGAGCACGCGCCGCCCAGGGCGCGGCCAGCAGCAGCAAGGGCGCAAGGAAAAGCCGTGCGGTATGCGGGCAGCCTGAAAAGCGGCGTCGGGTCCGCAAGCCGTTGGTCATCCGCCCGATCTAACCCATATGTCCCGCCAGACGCCAGCCAAGAAGCACGCAGGCCGCACATTCCATCGCAGCGCCCCGCTTTTCAGAATGCGCTGCTCAGCCGGTCCATCAGCGCCCGCGCGGGGCTTGGCGCGCCTCCCCCGTCCGGCCGCCGCATCAGCTCGATCCGCTGCTGAAGCCGCGCCACCCGCTCGTAAAGCTCCTGACTGGCCTCCACCAACGACCGCGCCGCGAAAGGAAAAGACGCCGCCAGCGCCGTATCGCTTTGCGCCGCAACGCCCAGCCGGTATTTCTCCTCGCCCATTTCCGCATCGCCGATCTCGCCCCGCTGCCACGCCCGCTGGCTCAGCAGCCAGGCGATCACATGCATCAGTCGCGTCGTCACCTTCAGCGATTCGCAGGCGAAAGCGACCCGCTGCAACGGATCGCCGGTCAGATCCGACGGCAAGGCGGCGGAATCGAAATAGGAACGCGCCTCGTCCGCCATCACCATGGCTTCCACATAAAGGCTGTCCACCAGACGCTGGTGAAGTCCCCGATCAAGCAATGCAGCTTTCCCCATGACGCCTGACTGGCACACTCCTCTCGCTTTGTCAGTCCCGCCCCGCGCGCCATGAAACGGCTGTCCCATTCAGGGGCGGTCGGCTCAGGTCGCCCTACGCAATAATATCCGGCACCAGCGCATCTTCCAGCACCATCATTTCGTCGCGCAGGCGCAGCTTGCGCTTCTTCAGCCGGGCGATCTGCATCTGGTCGCTCCCGCCTGAATCAACCAGAGCGGAAATCGCGTCGTCGAGGTCGCGATGCTCGATGCGCAGCATTTCCAATCGACGCATGATGTCTTCCCGGCTCACCGCACCTGCTTCCCAGAACCCCGTTCCCATGACGGATCGTTGATAGCCCGCCCCGGTCATGCGGGCCATCGCAAATTTCAGCGCGGGCTATCGCAAAGCCCAAATAGCCGGGAGACAAGGGCGGCATTTCATGATCTATTTCGTCATCCATCACCCTCGTAAGGAGAATGTCATGGAAAGCAGTCATATTTCAGCCCTTTCAGCCAAGCACGCCGGACTTGAAGCGCGAATCAAGGCGGAGACGAGTCGTCCCATGCCGGACGCGTCGCTGGTGGCTTCGCTGAAGAAGCAGAAATTGAGGTTGAAGGAAGAAATGGCGGCGCACCACTAAGCGCAGCCATTTGTCATGGCGGGCTTCATCGGATGGAGGTGAAGCCCGAAAGACAAAGCCCCGTCTCACGCGGGGCTTTTTATTTGGCGATGGCAGCTTGCGGCCCGGTGCCAAAGGGCGGCTTTGCGTGGAGAGCGGGCACCACCTCTCCCTCGCCCATGGGGGAGAGGGTTGCGCAGACCTGGCAGCTTGCTGGCTGGTCGTAGCTGGGTGAGGGGGAAGCCGCCTTCGGGATAGCGCAGGACCTCGCCTCATCGCCCCCGCGCCGATTGCCACCGCAGATAATCGGGAAGCACATGCGTCTCGCCGCTTCCCACCGGGCGGCGGACCAGCCGTGGGTCGATCGGCCGATCGAACGCCACGCCGATTCTTTCGCCATGAGTCCAGGCGACCTGACCGGCTACCCGGCCGACACCCCGCAGTTCCAGCGTCAGGCGAGTTTTCGCCGCGACCCGCCGCTCGCATTCCGCCATCAGCCCCGTGGCCGACAGGTTGCGGACGCGCGCCTGACAGAGCGGCATCCCGTCATCCCTGACCAGATTCGTCAGCAGGAAAAGACTGTCCCGCGGTGAAGTTCTGGCCGGCCCACGCTCCAAACCATCCTGATCCATGCCCATCGACTGACCCGTATTTTATCCATTGAAGGATGGGTCATTGCCATTGGCGCATGGACAAAATGTTAATCCTCAGTCGTCGCGCGAAATCTTTTCCTGCCGCTCATGGCGTTCCTGCGCCTCGACCGTCATGGTCGCGATCGGGCGGGCTTCCAGGCGGCCCAGCGAAATCGGTTCGCCCGTCACTTCGCAATAGCCATATTCGCCCTCGTCGATGCGGCGCAGCGCGGCGTCGATCTTGGAGATCAGCTTGCGCTGGCGATCGCGCGTCCGCAGTTCGATCGACCAGTCCGTCTCGCTCGACGCGCGGTCGTTGAGGTCCGGCTCGCGCAGCGGTTCATTCTGGAGAACCGCGAGCGTTCCTTCCGCTTCGGTAAGGATTTCCTTCTTCCATCCCCACAGGCGCTGCCGGAAATATTCCAGTTGCAACGGGTTCATGAAGTCCTCGTCCGGCGACGGACGATAATCGGGGGGGAGTGTTACAGCCGATTTCGGCGGCTTTCCGCCGTCCTTCTCGGAATTCAAAACCGATGCCATCTGGCTCTCCGACTCGATGTGCCCCCGGCGCTGAACGGACCGGCGGCCATTCCCTATGGTTGGGCGCCCTAATAGCCACGGGCGGGAGACGACACAAGCGAACATTCTCCGCTCGTTAATGTCCGCCGCCCACCTGTTTTCCCGTCGGGTCAGGACATGCGCCGAGTCCCTTCCGGACGGGCTTGGAGAGAGAGAGAGTTGCGGCAAGCCGGATTCATTTCGCCTCCCGCACATGTTCCACAGTGGGACGTTAACCATATCTGGCTACCCAAGACCGTGAATCTCCTCGACCTGAAGGTGGCAATCAGGGTTAACAGCATTGCGGTTAACGCTTTATTTTGCGTTCCTGCACATAGGGAAAACCCGTTGCCCTCCCCTTTACCGGGTCAGGCCGGCGATGGGAAAGCCGCGGATAAAAGGACAAGAGTGAACCTATGTCGGTACGGATGGCATTGGCTAAATTATGCGCCTGCACCTGCGGCGGCGCGATCATCGGCGGGGGCGCCGTCCATGTCGCGGAAAGCGCGCGCCCGGCGGTCGTCAAAAGCACCAAGAGCGTGAAAGCCGCGCCCCGGAAACGCTATGCCTCCCACAAGGTGAAGCCCAAGGCGGTCAAGACCGTGACAGCCTGCGCGCCCTCCACCGTGACCGTCACGACGCAGGCCGCGCCCATCCCGCTGCCCGCGCCCATGCCGATGGCTGAAATGCCGATGATATCGGGCGGGTCAGCCGTTCCGGTCGTGATGGGCGGCGGCTTTGGCGGTTTCGGCGGCGGGTTCGTCGGCGGCTTCTTCGGCGGCGGTGGCGGCAGCAGCGGAGGCGGTTCCGTCGTCATCTCCTCCACCAGCAGCTCGACCGGCGGCATCAGCAGTTCGACCAGTTCGACCACCGGCGGCGTGTCCACGTCCACGGGCGGGGTTTCGACCTCGACCGGCGGCGTCTCGACCTCCACGGGAGGCGTGTCCACGTCCAGCGGCCATGTGTCGACGTCGAGCGGCGTCTCCACCTCCTCGGGCAATGTCTCCACATCCTCCGGCAATGTATCGACATCCTCCGGCGTCAGCAGTTCTTCCTCGTCCAGTTCGTCGTCATCCTCCAGTTCATCGTCCTCTTCCAGTTCGTCGAGCAGTTCGGGCGGCGATGATCATGGTTCCAGCGGCGGATCGTCCAGCTCCTCCTCTTCGAGCAGTTCCTCGTCGAGCAGCAGCAGTTCCTCGAACGGCTCTTCGTCCAGTTTCGGCACGACGAGCAGCAGTTCCTCCTCCAGTTCCTCGTCGAGCAGTTCGTCCTCCTCCAGCAGTTCGGGCGGCAGTTCCAGCAGCACAGGGGGTACGCCGGTCCCCGCGCCGCCGATGATCCTGCTCTTCGGCGCGGGCGCGGTGGCGCTGGTCGCCCGCCGTCGCTTCGCCGAACGAAAGGCCAAAGCCGCAGCCTGACAGGACGGCTTTTCCAGAACAAGGGAAAGGGGCGGAACCGGGCGACGGTCCCGCCCCTTTCCTGTTGATGGATCAGCTTTCGGAAATGATCCGCTCGATTTCCGGCACCGGATGGTTGGCCAGATCCTTGGCGATCTCTCCGACAAGGCGGCTTTGCACTTCCTTGTGATAATGTTTGCGCATCTCGCCCAGAATGGCGGGCGGCGCGACGATGATCAGCTTCCCATAATCGTTCGCCAGCGCGCCGCGTTTCAGCAGGTCCGCCGCTTCCGCCGCGAAACGGGCTTCTTCCAGATCGTGGAAATCCGTCTGCTCCATGCTGCTGCGATGGCTGCCGACCGAATTGAACGCCCGCCCCGGCGCATCCGACGCCTGATCGCGATCGGGCGGGTTGTCCTGTTCCCGCACCGTCTCCGCTTCCAGATTGGGAAACGCCCCGTCGCCTTTGTTACGAAGCAGTAACAATTTGCGCCCGTCCACCACCATCACCACCCCGTCAAAATCAATCCGCATCACCAACTCCTTTCATGGATTCCCCGCATCAACGGACGGCGGCGCGCAGGGTTGCGCCGCTGATCGCGGAACGGCATAGGGCTGATCCATGCACGACATCCGCTTCATCCGCGAAAACCCCGCCGCCTTCGACGCCGCCCTCGCCCGCCGTGGCGTCGAGCCGCTCTCCGCCGGCATCCTCGCGCTCGACGAACGCAGCCGCGCGCTCAAGACGGAATTGCAGCACGGCCAGGCCCGCCGCAACGAAGCGAGCAAGGCCATCGGCCAGGCCATGGCCGCCAAGGACACGGACAAGGCCGAAAGCCTGAAAACCGAAGTCGCCGCGCTGAAGGAACGGATGCCCGCTCTGGAGGCAGAGGATCGCGAAACCGGCGAGCAGCTTCACGCGATGCTCGCCGCCATCCCCAACCTTCCCGCCGACGACGTGCCCGGGGGGCAGGATGAAACGGCCAATGTGGAAATCGGCCGCTGGGGCGAGCCGCGCAGCTTCCCCTTCACCCCGCAGGACCATGCCGATTTCGGCCCCGCCCTGGGTCTGGATTTCGAGAGCGCGGCTGCACTGTCGGGCGCCCGCTTCGCCGCCCTGCGCGGACAGATGGCGCGGCTTCACCGGGCGCTCGCGCAGTTCATGCTGGACCGCCAGTCGGGCGAGAATGGCTATGAGGAAGTGAACCCGCCCCTGCTCGTCCGCGACGAAGCGCTGTTCGGCACCGGCCAGCTTCCCAAATTCGCCGAGGATCTGTTCCGCACCACCGACGGCCGCTGGCTGATCCCCACAGCGGAAGTCAGCCTCACCAATCTGGTGCGCGAACAGATCGTGGCGGCGGATCGCCTGCCGATGCGCCTCACCGCGCTCACCCCCTGCTTCCGCTCCGAAGCCGGATCGGCGGGACGCGACACGCGTGGCTTCATCCGTCAGCACCAGTTCGAGAAGGTGGAACTGGTCGCCATCTGCAAGCCCGAAGAGTCCGAAGCCGAACATGAACGCATGTGCGCGGCGGCGGAGGGCGTCCTCCAGGCGCTGAACCTTCCCTATCGCAAGATGCTGCTCTGCACCGGCGACATGGGCTTTTCCGCGCGCAAGACCTATGATCTCGAAGTCTGGCTGCCGAGCCAGCAAAGCTATCGCGAAATCAGTTCCGTCTCGAACTGCGGCGACTTTCAGGCGCGGCGCATGAATGCCCGCTACAAGCCGGAGGGAGCAAAGCAGACCCGCTTCCTCCACACGCTGAACGGGTCGGGACTGGCGGTCGGCCGCGCGCTGGTCGCTGTGCTGGAAAATTATCAGCAGGAAGACGGCAGCGTCATCGTTCCCGAAACGCTCGCACCCTATATGGGCGGGCTCACACGGCTACGGCCCAACTGAAGGTGCGCCCATGCGAATCCTGCTGACCAATGACGATGGCGTTTACGCCCCCGGCCTCAAGGTGCTGGAGGAAATTGCGCGCACCCTGTCCGACGACATCTGGATCGTCGCGCCGCAGGATGAGCAATCCGGCGCGGGCCACAGCCTGACACTCACCCGTCCGCTGCGTATCCGCAAGCATGGCGAAAGGCATTACAGCGTCACCGGCACACCCACCGACGCGGTGATGATGGCGGTTGGGCATCTGATGAAGGACTGCAAGCCCGATCTGGTGCTGTCCGGCGTCAATCGCGGCGCCAATCTGGCCGAAGACGTGACCTATTCCGGCACCGTCTCCGCCGCGATGGAAGGCGCGATTTCGGGCATCCGGTCCATCGCGCTCAGCCAGGTCTATCCGCGCGAGGGCATGGGCGACGCGGTCCCCTTCGCCGCGGCGCGGGCATGGGGAGAGAAGGTGCTGCGGCCGCTGATCGCCATGCCGGAAACGCCCCGGACGCTGTTCAACGTCAACTTCCCCGCCATCGAACCGGATCAGGTGAAAGGCGTGCGCGTCGTGCGGCAGGGCTTTCACGATATCGACCGCACTTCCATCGTCGAAAGTGTCGATCCGCGCGGTTATCGCTATTACTGGTTCGGACTGGGGACGAGCGATTCCGTGCCGGAAGGAACCGACCTTGCCGCCATCGCGCAAGGCTATGTCACGGTGACTCCCCTGCACTTCGACCTGACGCAGGACCGCGCGATGGCGGCGACCACTCACGCTTTCGCGGATTGATCGCAAGACGGCCGCCCGGCTAGAGAAGAGGTTCCATTTCGAACGTCGCAAGGGTCGCCTGCCCGTCCATCCGGTCGATCATCTGCCAAAGGAAGCGCGATGAGGATCATGCACGTTCCCTTGCGGTCGCCCACCGCCGGTTTTCTTCGGCGGCGATCGTCCCTCCCGATCTGGGCGGATCTTGCCTGGCGCGTGGCGCTGGTGTTCGGCCTGCTGGGGCTGGTGCTGCTGATCCACTGGATCGGCCGCGACGGGCTGCGGGACAATCTCGACAATAATATCAGCTTCGTGGACGTACTCTATTTCACCACCGTCACCATCATGACGGTGGGCTATGGCGACATCGTTCCCGTCAGCCCCGAAGCCCGGCTGTTCGAAGCGGTGCTGGTCACGCCGATTCGGCTGTTCGTGTGGCTGATCTTCCTTGGAACGGCCTATCATCTCTTTTTCCGCAACATCCTCTACAGGTGGCGCATGGCACGCATTCAGGCCGATCTGCACAATCATATCGTCGTCACCGGCTTTGGCACGTCGGGCAGCGAAGCGGTGCGCGAACTGCTGGCGCGGGGCGTCGATGCGCGGGAAATCGTTGTGATCGACCCATCGGAACGGGCGCTTGCGCAAGCGGAGGATTTGGGCTGCAACGTCATGTGCGGCGACTCCACGCGTGACAAGACCTTGAAGGACGTGGCCATCCACCGCGCCCGCACCCTGATCGTGTCGGCGGGGCGAGACGACACGTCCATCCTCATCACCCTGACGGCGCGGCATCTGGCCCCTCGCCTGCCGATCAGCATCGTCGTGCGGAACGAGGATAATGAACTGCCCGCGCGGCAGGCAGGCGCGACCACCGTCATCAATCCGGTGAGCTTCGCGGGGCTGCTGCTGGCGGGCAGCACCAGCGGGCGGCATCTGGCCGATTATATGGCGGATCTGGCGGCGTCGGGCGGTCGGGTGAAGCTGAACGAACGCTTCGTGCTGCCTGAAGAGATCGGCAAGCCGCTTTCGGCCATCGCCACCGGCATCGGCGTCCGCATCTACCGCGAGGATCGCCCCGTCGGCTTCCAGGACGAAGGCGCGCAGAAGCTCCAGACGGGCGACATGATCATCGAGATCGTCGATGAAGTCCCCGCCGAAAGCCCCGATCCGGCCTGAATCAGGCATTTCGCAAGCAGGCCGTGACATTTGGCGCGAAAATCCCTATGTGCGCGCCGATCATGGCAACCAAATTTCCCGAACCGCCGAAGGTCGGCATGGTGTCGCTCGGCTGTCCCAAGGCCCTTGTGGACAGCGAACGCATCCTGACGAAGCTGCGTTCCGACGGCTATCAGATGTCCGCCGACTATTCCGGCGCGGATGTCGTGCTGGTCAACACCTGCGGCTTTCTCGACTCGGCGAAAGAGGAGTCGCTCGAAGCCATTGGCGAGGCGATCGCGGAAAATGGCCGGGTCATCGTCACCGGCTGCATGGGCAATGAAGCGGACCTGATCCGCCGGAAATTCCCGCAGGTGCTGGCCGTCACCGGCGCGCATCAATATGAGGCGGTGGTGAACGCGGTGCATGAAGCATCGCCGCCGGTCCCCAACGCCTTTGTCGATCTGGTGCCCGAAGGCGGCCTCAAGCTGACGCCGCGCCACTATAGCTATCTCAAGATTTCCGAAGGGTGCAATCATCGCTGCTCCTTCTGCATCATCCCGTCACTGCGCGGCGATCTGGTGAGCCGCCGGGTGGACGCGGTGCTGCGCGAGGCGGAAAAGCTGGTCCATGCGGGCACGAAGGAACTGCTGATCATCAGCCAGGACACGTCGGCCTATGGCGTCGACACCCGGCATGAGCCGCGCCAGTGGAAGGGCCGGGAGGTCCGCGCGCATATGACCGATCTGGCGCGCGAACTGGGCCAATTGCGCACCGGCGAGGGCGCGCCGCCCTGGGTGCGGCTGCATTATGTCTATCCCTATCCCCATGTGGATCAGGTTATCCCGCTCATGGCCGACGGGCTGCTGACGCCCTATCTGGACATTCCTTTCCAGCACGCCGCGCCCAATGTCCTGAAGGCCATGAAGCGCCCCGCCAATGAAGCCAAGGTGCTGGACCGCATCCGCAAGTGGCGGGATATCTGCCCGGACATCACGATCCGCTCCTCCTTCGTCGTCGGCTTCCCCGGTGAGACGGAAGCGGATTTCCAATATCTGCTGGATTGGCTGGACGAAGCGCAGCTCGACCGGGTGGGCGCTTTCCGCTTCGAGCCTGTCGAGGGCGCGGCGGCCAACGCCCTGCCCGACGCCGTGCCCGAAGAGGTCAAGGAAGAACGCTACCAGCGGATCATGGAGAAAACCGCCGCGATCTCCACCGCGAAACTGGCGGCCAAGGTCGGGCGCGTCCTGCCCGTCATCATCGACGAGGTGGGCGAAGCGGACGAAGACGGCTCCATCGGCGCGACCGCGCGCAGCCAGGCCGATGCGCCGGAGATCGACGGCAATGTGTTCCTGCGCGATGTCGGCGAAGGGCGGCAGCCAGGCGATGTGTTGACGGTGTTGATCGAGGATGCGGACGAACACGACCTTTATGGCGTTCCGCAAGCCCCCGTCGCATAAGGATTGAAGGCGGCGGGAATGCGCCGCCTTCCCTGCATCACGCCGCGATGAAGGCGTCCTGATATTCCGTCTTGATCGCGTCCCGAATCGCCCCGTCGACCGGGAGCGCCACATTATAGCTGCCTTCCGCATAAGGACCGGCGCTATAGGGGCCGACAATCACGGTAACGCCGTCGATCAGCTTGCCGTCCTTCGACGTGAGCACCAGCACTTCCTTCATCGGGTCGATGCATTTGGTGAAGTCGTCGTCGCCCCGCACGACAGGCGCGCCACGCTTTTCCGCGCGCTGGCGGTCGAGTTCCTTGCAAAAACCATCATGGATCGCCGACGCGAAAGCCTCGGGGGAAGTCATCATCACCGCAAGGCTCGTTTCCCGCTTCATGCGGCGATCCCACAACAGGCTGTCATAGCCGGTCATGCCATGCGCGCCGCCGGTGAAAATATAGGTTTCCGATTTCAGCGCCAGAAGCCGGGGCGTATCGGCCGCCACCGCCCAATGCGTTTCCAGGCTGTGCTTGCGGAAGGGATAGCCCGATTCCTTCGCAGACTTCTGATCCTCCCGCGCCATTTTGAGCGCGTTCTCCTTCGCCTCCGTCATGGCCTTGCCGAGTTTCGACACCAATGCGGGAACCGCCGCGACCTGCCCCGGATAGTCATAGACAAATTCCAGCAAATCGGTCTTTTCGGATACCGCAAAGGGCTTGCCCGCCGGCACCGGCTGCTCCGCGCCTGCCATCCGGTTGGCGAAGTCCGTCGCTTCCGCATTGGCCGCATGGTTGGCCGGTGCGGAATTATCATGCTGCGAGGGGGAGCAGGCGGACAGGAAAAGGGCCGCCGTTGCCAGCGGCCCCATCGCCCAAAAGCAAGCGTCGCGCATTAATGGAGCTTTACCGCCGCCATGCAACGCTCGCTGATCGCCTTTCGCATATATTCGCTCTGAAAGGCGCGGCCGGTATTGGACCAGCCTTCGGCTATCAACGCCTGCCGAATCGCGTGAGCGCCATCGAACTGGCCGCTTTCCGCCAGCGTATAGGCGCGGGAGCGAAGAGCCTGAAGGCTGCTATCATCAGCATGGAACATCCTTGATTCTCCTTCACGATTATTGTCGGAACAAATGTTAGCGCAACGCCTGCCCGCCGCAAGGGCGGGCGAGGCCGAGCGAAGGGATGGGGCGACGAAAAATGCCCTTTCCAACACCCTCGCCTTTCCCTTACATCCTGCCGAATGACCGACTTTTCCGACCTGTTCAAAGCCGACAACGATCAGCCCGCCCGTTCGATCCACCTTTTGGACGGCAAGGAATTCGAAGTCTGGCTGAACGGCCAACCGGAACCTGTCCGGGCCATTGTCGGCGCGCAGAAATTCCAGGGAAAGGCGAACCAACATGCTATCCTGCCCGCGCAAGGAGAGCAGGACTGGTCCGTTGTCGCCGGTGTCGCCGACCGGCAGAATCTTGGCACTTGGTGCCTTGCGAAGCTGGCTGAAGCCCTGCCCGAAGGACAATATCGGCTGAGCGAAGGAACGCCAGACAAGGCCGCACTGGGCTGGCTGGCCGCGCAATATCGGTTCAGCCGCTATCGCAAGGAGGATAGTCCGGCCGGTCCCCGCATATTGCTGACGCAGGATGTGGCCCACATCGACGCGACCGTGCAGTTGGCGCAGGCCGTCGCGCTTGTCCGCGATCTGGTCAACACGCCTGCCGCCGACATGGGTCCGGCCCAGTTGGAGGAGGTCGCGGGGGCGATCGCCCAACGCTTCGGCGGCGCCATGACGGTGACGAAGGGCGACGCGCTGGAGCAGGGCTATCCCATGATCCACGCTGTCGGCAAAGCGGCGGACAAGAGCTTCGCGCCGCGCCTGATCGAACTGCAATGGGGCGAACCCGGCCATCCGCGCATCGCCATCGTGGGCAAGGGCATCTGCTTCGACAGCGGCGGACTGGACATCAAGCCCTCCTCCGCCATGCTCCTGATGAAAAAGGATATGGGCGGCGCGGCTCATGCGCTGGCGCTGGCGCAACTCGTGATGGGCGCGCGACTGCCCGTGCGGCTGCATCTGCTGATCCCGGCGGCCGAAAATGCCGTAGGCGGCAACGCCTTCCGGCCCGGCGACATATTGAAGAGCCGCAAGGGGATCAGCGTCGAGATCGGCAATACCGATGCGGAGGGCCGGCTGGTGCTGGGCGACGCGCTGACGCGCGCGGGCGAAGAGCAGCCGGAACTCATCATCGACTATGCGACCCTGACGGGCGCGGCGCGCGTGGCGGTCGGTCCCGATCTTCCCGCCCTTTTCGCCAATGACGACGATCTTGCCGCCGCCGTGAGCGCCGCTGGCACGGAAGTGGATGATCCGAGCTGGCGGCTGCCGCTATGGGACGGTTATGCGGACATGCTGAAATCCGATGCCGCCGATATCAACAATGCGGGCGAAGGCGGCTTTGCCGGAGCTATCACGGCGGCCTTGTTCCTGCGGCGGTTCGTACCGGACGATACGTCCTGGCTGCACCTCGACACCTTCGCCTGGCGGCCATCGGCCCGGCCCGGCAGGCCCAAGGGCGGCGAAGCGCTTGGATTGCGGGCGATTTTCAGGGTTTTGCAGCAACGCTATGGGCGGCAGGGTTAAAGCGGACAATCCGTCGAGCCGTTACGCAACCGGATTGGCTATCGTGCGTTAGGGGCACATGGATGCCTCACCTGCAAAAGAATCGGCCACGCGAAACGAACGTCCTGATATGGGGCCACTTGGTCAATGGATGCAGACTCTGGTCGATTATGTCCGGTCGGGAAAGCCCGATCTGACCAATCGGCAAATGGCGCTGATGATGACGGTCTATATCGGCTCCGGGCCTCACACGGTTCGCGGGCTGGCCGAAGTGCTCCATGTTTCCAAGCCCGTTATCACCCGCGCGCTCAACAAGCTGTCCGCGCTCGGCTATGTGCGGCGGGAACGCGATATCGCCGACCGACGCAATATTTTCATCGTACGGACCCCTAAAGGGGCGGAATTCCTTGACGCCTTTCACCATTTCATCGCAGGAACCGCGCGCGATGAACGTCATAGACACACCCACGCGGACCAGTCCGCCTGAAAGAATCCGCTTCAACCTTCAGGGCCGGTCGGTGGCGCTGGATAGCCGTACCCATGCGGCGCGGGGCGATCTTGCCGATGTTTCTCTGGCGGGCATGCTGTTTTCGGCACATTATGCACGAGCGGTCAAATTAACCTGCGTCGCAGCGGGCGCGCCGCTGCTGGCAACTCCTGGCACCAACGCGCAAGCGGTCAGCGAATTGCTGCGCGGCGAAATTTTCCATGCACTGGATGTGACGACCGATTGGGCATGGGGCTTTTGCGGCCATGACGGCTATGTCGGGTATCTCCGGCGGGAAGCATTGGACGCGCTGGAAGAAACCACTCATCGCGTGACGGCGTCATGCGCGCCCCTGTTCAGCGTGGCCGACATCAAGGCGCCTGTCGCGGATTACTGGCCCCGGAACGCGCTCTTCGCGGGAGTGGAAGATGGTCCTTTCATCGCGCTGGGTGAAGGCTTCATCCACAGCCGCCACGCCAGGATGGTGGGCGAAAAGGAAACGGACTGGGTGTCGGTGGCCGAAAGATATCTGGGCCAGCCCTATGTCTGGGGCGGGCGCGGCCATAGGGGTATCGACTGCTCCGGCCTGGTGCAGGTCGCCTTGGGACAATGCGGCATCAGCGCGCCGCGCGACACCGACCTGCAACGCGAAGGCATCGGATCGCCTCTTGCCGAGGACGCACCACTGCGCCGGGGAGATCTGGTCTTTTTCCCCGGCCATGTGGGGATCATGACGGACAACGAGACATTGCTGCATGCGAACGCACACTGGATGACCGTGATCGCTGAACCTCTGGCGGATGTCGTGGCGCGCTTGCAGGTCGATCATGCCGAGCCCATTATCGCGCGGCGGAGAATAAGCGCATGACGACTCACATCTTCATCGACGGCGGCGTCGGAACCACCGGCCTCGAAATCGGGGAACGGCTGGCCGGACGGCCTGAACTGACGCTCATCACGCTGGATGAGAAGGACCGCAAGGATGCGGCGGCGCGGCGCGAAGCGCTCAACAGCGCCGACATCGTGATCCTGTGCCTGCCCGACGACGCCGCGCGCGAAGCGGTGGCGTTGATCGACAATGACCGTACCCGCGTCATCGACGCCTCGACCGCGCACCGCGTGGCCGATGGCTGGACCTATGGCTTTCCCGAACTGGAGCCGGGCCATCGCGAGAAGCTGGCGCAGTCCCGTTTCGTCGCCAATCCCGGCTGCTGGCCGACCGGCTTCCTGGCGCTGGTCCGGCCGCTGACGCTGGCGGGACTGCTGCCTGCCGACTGGCCTGTCACCGTGTCTGGCGCGTCCGGCTATTCGGGCGGCGGCAAGTCGATGATCGCGGAATATGAGAACGGCGATGGCGCGCCCACTGCCTTCCGCGCCTATGGCCTCAATCTGGCGCACAAGCATGTTCCGGAAATGACGCGCTATTCCGGGCTGGCGCATCCGCCGATCTTCGCACCCGCCGTCGCGAACGTCCATCGCGGCATGTTGGTGGAAGTGCCGCTGCAACTGCGCGCCATGCCGGGCAAGCCTTCGGTCGCCAGCCTGCATGAAACGCTGGCCGCTGCTTATGCGGGCTCGCCCATCGTCACGGTCGTACCGCTGGAGGAAAGCGCCGCCATGACCCAATTGCGGGTCGAACATGTCGGCGCGACCGACCGCCTGACATTGTTCGTTTTCGGCAATGAAGATAGCGGGCAGGCGCGCCTTGCGGCCGCGCTCGACAATCTGGGCAAGGGCGCTGCCGGAGCAGCGGTCCAGAATCTGAATATCCTTGCCGGCCTGCCGGAAACCGCAGGCCTGCGCCTCTGACGTTCAGTGGATGGTGCCGAGCGGCTGATCATAGGAAAGCAGCACGATCAGCCTCTCGATCTGCCGCCAGCGGCAGAAATGAATATGATTGCCAAGGTCGCGGCTGCGATCCGCGCGCGCGGCCGCTTCATAACCGGCATTGTCGCCGAACAGGCTGATCAATTCGGCCGCTTCTTCATAACTTTTGCGATCCGAAAGATATGGCAAGTTCATCAATTCCCCCATCTGGCCAGCGCCCGTGGATATCCCTCCTCAAAAAGCGTGCCATTTGTCCGTTTTAAGGGATCTGGCGGGACAGAAAAGTTTATCGTGCATTAGCCAAGTCCCGATCCGGCACGAAAATCCCATAAAGGCACAGACCGTCCAAAAAAGGGGCGCTCGCAAAAGCGGCTGGCCTTGAAGCCCGCCTCATGGCAATGGCCGATCATGACGACAGGAAAGAACAACCCCACCGGCGCGGGCGCGATCATCGCCCTGCTGATTTTGGGCGGCGCCATCGTGGGCGGATTGATGGGGCAACCGAGCGTGGGGCTTTTGGTCGGCGGCGCCATCGGCGTGGCGATCGCGCTGCTGCTGTGGCTTCGCGAGCGCGGAAAATAGCACGCGGCTCGCGCATCCTGCGCCTTGCCGGACGCGCCATGGCGACATAAATGTGAACGCCATGAAAAAGCATATCATCGCCCTCACCCTTATTGCGCTGCTCATCGTCGGCGGCGCATTCTTCTATCTGGCGCGGGGCGATACCGCGAGACTGGCCCCCGGCGCGGACGTCGGCAAGGAACCCGTCTTCACCACGGCGCGCAATGAGTTGATCCCGACCGTCAACATCGCCGAATTGGCGGGCTGGAATGCGGGTGAAAAACCCGTGGCGGCAGAGGGACTTTCGGTCAGCCGCTTCGCCGATGGATTGACCCATCCCCGCTCCATGCTGCGCCTGCCCAATGGCGACATATTGGTGGCCGAAACCAACAGCCCGCCGCGCCCGCAAGGCGGCATTACCACACGCGTCATGAATTATATGATGGACAAGGCGGGAGCGGGCGGCCCCTCCCCCAATCGCATCACCTTATTGCGCGACACCGACGGAGACGGACGGGCGGACACGAAAACGGCGTTCCTCACAGGACTCAATTCGCCTTATGGCATGGCGCTGATCGGGGAGACGCTCTACGTCGCCAACACCGATGCGCTGATGGCCTTCCCCTATAAGGAGGGCGAAACCAAGATGGTGGACAAAGGCCGCAAGATCCTGAACCTGCCCGCGCAGGCCCCCAATCTCCACTGGACCAAGAGCTTGGTCGCCAGTCCGGAGGGGCTGCTCTATGTTGGAGTCGGATCGAACAGCAATATCGGCGAAGACGGACTCGACAAGGAACAGAACCGCGCCGCCGTGCTGGAAGTTGATCCCAAGACCGGCAGCTATCGCATCTTCGCTTCGGGCCTGCGCAATCCGACCGGCCTTGCCTTCGAACCGACCAGCGGCGCGCTTTGGGGCGTGGTCAATGAGCGCGACATGCTGGGCAGCGATCTGGTGCCCGATTTCCTGACGCGGGTGGAGTTCGGGGCTTTCTATGGCTGGCCGTGGAATTACTGGGGCGGCTATGAGGACCGCCGGGTCCAGCCGCAACGGCCGGAAGTCCGCGAATATACCAAGCGCCCCGATTATGCGCTCGGCAACCACGTCGCGCCGCTGGGCCTGTCCTTTTCCAAGGATGTGAAGCTGGGCGCACCCTTCACCAACGGCGCTTTCGTCGGGCTGCACGGCAGTTGGAACCGCAAGCCCGTCGCCGGTTACAAGGTCGTGTTCGTGCCGTTCCAGAATAATGGGGAAGTGGGCACCGCCAAGCCGGTCGATGTGCTGACCGGCTTCCTGAACAAGGATGGCAAGGCGCATGGCCGTCCGGTCGATGTAACAGCCGACGGCAAGGGCGCGCTGCTGGTCAGTGACGACGTGGGCGGCGTGATCTGGCGGGTCGTGAAGGCGGACTGAGCTTCAGAGCGCCAGCCCGTTCCGTCCTGCCAGTTCGACCACATATTGCCAGGCGACGCGGCCTGACCGGCTGCCGCGCTGCGTCGCCCACTGGATCGCTTCGAGCGGATCGAAACTGAGGCCGAGGCTGTTGGCATAGCCGGCGACGATGTCCACATAGGCCTGCTGGTCGATGGCATGGAAACCGAGGCTGAGACCGAAACGGTCCGACAACGCCATCTTGTCGTCGATCACGTCGCGCGGATTGACGGGATCGTCCTGCTCCGAAAGGTGACGGGGCACGATATGCCTGCGGTTGGACGTCACATAGAGCCGCACATTGGCGGGTCGCGCCGCCGTTCCGCCTTGCAGCAGGGAACGGAGCGAACGGGCGTCCCCCACCCCTTCATCGAAACCGAGATCATCGAGGAAGAGAATGAAAGGCCGGTCCGTTTCGCGCAGGAGCGAGAAAAGCCGGGGCAGGCTCGCCAGTTCCTCTATCGCGCATTGCAGCAAGGCGACATCCTGTCCCTCCCGCTGGAGCTTGCCGACGACCGCCGCGACCGTCGCCGACTTGCCCGTACCGCGCGCGCCCCACAACAGCACGTCATGGGCGGCATGGCCCGCGGCATGGCGACGCGTATTTTCCAGCAATGCCTCCTTCTGCCGGTCAATGCCGGAAAGCAGGTCATAAGCGACCGGATCGAAGGCCTCCACCGGCCTGATGGCTTCGCCGTCCCAGACATAGGCTGAAGCGGCAATCAAATCGGCCGAGAGCGCGGCGGGCGGAGCAAGGCGCTCAAGGGCTTCGGCGATGCGGGTGAGAAGTGCGTCAGTCATGCTGCGCGCTTAATCTTCCGCCCCGCCCCCGGCAAGCCGGGACGGCATTGTCATCCTTCTTTCGCATTGGCCTTTTACTGGCTGGAGGAGACGTTTATAGCGCGGGGGCCGTGACTATCGCACATTCAGCCTTTTCCACGAAAATCTGCCGCTACGGCGCGGAATCCCTGCGTGAAGCGGCCCTGTTGATCCGCGCGGGGGAGCCGGTGGCAGTGCCGACGGAAACGGTCTATGGCCTCGCCGCCGATGCGACCGACAGCCACGCCGTCGCGGCCATCTATGGTGCGAAGAGCCGGCCCAGCTTCAATCCGCTGATCGTCCATGTGGCGGACCGGACCATGGCCGAAAGCCTCGCATATTTCTCTCCCCAAGCCGCCCTGTTGGCGGACCGCTTCTGGCCCGGCGCGCTGACGCTGGTGCTGCCGGCACGGGACGATAGCGGGCTGTCCCCGCTCGTCATGGCTGGTTTGCCGACCGTCGCCATCCGCCTGCCCGCTCATCCCGCTATGCGTGCCCTGATCCGGGAAAGCGAGCGGCCGCTCGCCGCCCCTTCAGCCAATCGCAGCGGTTCGATCAGCCCGACCAGAGCCGAACATGTGCTGGCGAGCCTGAACGGCAAGATCCGCATGATCCTGGACGAAGGCCCCACCAGCGAGGGGCTGGAATCAACCATCGCCGCTCCGGAGGCAGGCCGCATCCGCTTGCTGCGCCCCGGCCCCGTGACCGCCGCCATGCTGGAGGAAGCCAGCGGACTGCCCGTCGTGACGGGCAAGGCCGATGCAAGCATCGAAGCGCCCGGCCAGATGGCAAGCCATTATGCCCCGTCCAAGCCGGTCCGCCTCCATGCGCTGAAAGCGGAAAAGGACGAATATCTGATCGGTTTCGGGCTGATGCCGTGCAACTTCAACCTCAGCCCGGACGCGGACCTGCAAGAAGCGGCGGCCAATCTGTTCACCGCCCTGCATCTGGCCGACGCCAGCGCCGCCAGCAGCATCGCCGTCGCGCCGATCCCGGAGGAAGACATCGGTATCGCAATCAACGACCGCCTGCGCCGCGCCGCCGCCTGATCCTTACTGGCAGTTGCCATAGCCCGCCCGACGACATTCGCGTCGGCGCTGTTCCTCCGCCTCTTCCCGTTCCCGAGCCTCGCGCGCTTCCTGTTTGCGCATCTTGCGGCCGTAATTCCGGTCGGCCTCCTCCTGGCTGGTCGTGCTCCAGTCGACGGCCTGTGAACCGGCGCGCACGGGCAATGTGGCGACATCAAGCGCTGTCTTCGCCACGCAGCCCGGCAACAGCAGCAAGGCAAGGATGGCCATCCCCATCGGTGTTGCGTTCATCATTCCGTCCCTTGCGATCCCGTCCCGCAACATAGCAGGTAAAATGTGCGGCCTGTCACGCAAAACCGCCCCTTACGGAAAATCAGGCGTCGATGCGTTCGGCAAATCCCTTGCGCAGCTTGGCCAGCTTGGGCGGAATGACGGCCATGCAATAGGGATTGCGATCGCCCACCCTGTCCCAATATTTCTGATGATAATCCTCCGCCGGATACCATGGCGCATCGGGTTCGATGGCGGTGACGATGGGGCTGGACTGAGCGGTCTGGGCGCGCTCGATGCCGGCCCGCGCCTCCGCTTCCTGCTCCGCTGAATGAGGGAAGATCGCCGAGCGATATTGCGTGCCGATGTCATTGCCCTGCCGGTTCAGCGTCGTCGGGTCATGCGTCGCGAAAAAAATGTCGAGCAGATCGGCATAGGAAATCACCGCCGGATCATAGGCGATACGGATCGCCTCGGCATGTCCCGTCGCGCCCGAACATATCTGTTCATAGGTCGGATCGGGCAAAGCGCCTCCGATATAGCCGCTTTCCACCGACTTCACGCCCTTCAGATTCTGATACACCGCTTCTGTGCACCAGAAACAACCGCCTGCCAGCGTCGCGACCTCATCCGCCATGATCTGCGTCCTTATCCTGTATCGAACGCAGAGATAGGAAATGTCAGGCGGGGCTTCCAGCCTTGAGCGCGTCAGCCTTCGCCTTTTCCTCGGCCACCAGTTCCTTGCGGGAAAGCTTGCCGACCAGCGTCTTGGGCAGGCTGTCGCGCACTTCCACCGCGCAGACCCGCTCATGCTTGCCCAGTTGCGGATTGAGCCATTCCTTCAGCCCCTCCCCGCTGACCGTGGCACCTTCCTGCAAGGATACGAAGGCCTTGGGGCATTCGCCGCGATAGGCGTCGGGAATGCCGATCACCAGGGCTTCCTTGACCGAGGGATGATGATACAGCACCGCTTCGACCTGACTTGGAAAGACCTTGAAACCTCCGACGGCGATCATGTCCTTCAGCCGGTCGACGATCTTCACATAGCCATCCTCGTCGATGAAGCCGACATCGCCCGTCCGCAGCCATTCGCCGATAAACACATCCTTGTCGGCATCGGGACGCCGCCAATAGCCCTTCATGATCTGCGGCCCGGCAAAGGTCAGTTCGCCCGGCACGCCCGGAGCGGCTTCCTTGGTGGGATCTTCGCGGTCCACGACACGCACGCGCGTACCGGGAACGGGCTGTCCCACCGTGCCGCTCTTGTTGAGACCTTCATAGGGATTGACGCACACGACCGGACTGCTTTCGGTAAGGCCGTAGCCCTCCACGACGTTGGAGCCGGTCATCGCCTCGAACCGTTCCTTGATCTCCAGCGGCAGTGGCGCGCCACCGGAAATGCAAAGCCGCAGCGACGAGAAATCAATATTCGGCGTCGCCGGATTGTCCAGCAGCGCCTGATACATGGTCGGCACGCCGGGCAGCGCCGTGGCCTTGGTCCGCTGGATCGCGGCCAGAACCTGCGTCGCATCGAACCGCGGCAGCATCACGATCTCGCCGCCGTTCAGCACCGTGCGATTGAGCGCGCAGGTATTGGCAAAGACATGGAAGAAGGGAAGCACCCCGATGATCCGGTCCACCGATCCCGGCAGGGGATCTATCATCTGCACCTGCCGCGCATTGGCGGTCAGATTCTGGTGCGTCAGCATCGCGCCTTTGGGCTGGCCCGTCGTGCCGCCGGTATATTGCAGCAGGGCGATGTCCTGTTCCGCATTGATCGCCGGGATGGGACAATTCCCGTCATTATCGATCAGGCTGGAAAAAGTCGTGACGCGCGGATCACTGGGCCGGGCTGTCGTCTCGCTCCGCTTGAAAAGACGGAATAGCAGGGACTTCACCGGCGGAAGCGCGCCCGCCACCGATCCCACGACCAATCGTTCAAGGCTGCTGTTGTCGAGCACTTCCAGAGCCGTGGGCAGAAGGGCGCTGGCGGATAAGGTGAAAAGGATGGTGGTGCCGCTGTCCTCGACCTGATGCTCCAGTTCGGCGGCGGTATAGAGTGGTGAATAATTCACCACGGTCGCGCCCGCCATCATGATCCCATAATAAGCGGCGACATAATGCGGGACATTAGGCAGATAGAGACCGACCCGATCTCCCTTTTCAACGCCCATCCGCATCAGGCCGCAGGCGACCCGCCTGGCTCCCTCGCGCACCTCGGCATAGGAATAGATGCGGCCGTAAAAGTCGATCAGCGGCGCCTGGGGATGGGCCTGCGCGCTTTGCTCGAACATCTCGACCATCGACATGGGCGCGAATTGCTGATCCCATGGAGTCGGATGGTTGTAACGCTCTCTCCAGATGATTTCGTTCTTGTCCATAGACAGGAATGTATGGGCCGCATTTGCTTTACGCAAGCGTAAAGCAACGGCAAAGGGCCACGCCACCATTGCGGCGCGGCCCTTGCTTTCAAGCCTTTGCGCGGGTCATTTCTCCACGGGAAGAAATGACCCTGCGGCATCAGACATGGCCCTTATTGTCGCTGAAGGGATCGAGTATCTTCGCCACGTCGGAAATCAGTTCCGCCTGGCTGTTCAAAGCCTCTTCGGCGCGGCGCGCGGCGTCATCGCGTTCGCGGCGCAGTTCTTCGATCAGAGCCGCGCGGTCGCCATCCAGACGCGAATCGGCAGGCGCCTCGATTCCCGCTTTTTTCGCGGCTTTCGCGACCAGCGCGTCCAGTTCGCGCTGCGAGCACAGACCCAGCGTCACCGGGTCCTTGGGCACGATGTTCGAGATGTTCCAGTGCGTCCGGTCGCGGATCGCGGCGATGGTGGTGCGCGTGGTGCCGATCAGCTTGCCGATCGCGCCATCGGAAATTTCGGGGTGATTGCGCAGTATCCATGCGATGCCGTCGGGCTTGTCCTGCCGCTTGGAAACCGGCGTGTAGCGCGGCCCCTTGGTCCGGCGCACAGGCTCCGGGCCTTTCAGCATCTTCAGGCGGTAATCCGGGTTCGCTTCGCCCTTGTGGATTTCCTCCATCGTGATTTCATGGGCGCGGACGGGGTCGCGGCCGGTATATTTGGTGCCGGCGGTATCGTCGGCGATCGCCTGCACTTCCAATATATGAAGCCCGCAGAATTCCGCGATCTGATCGAAGCTCAGCGCCGTATTGTCTACAAGCCAGCTAGCGGTCGCGTGGGGCATGAGGGGCTGGGACACGGGAATATTCTCCACGTAAAAACAATAAGGGCCGCCCAAGCAGGGCGGCCATGACAGCTTGGAGATAATGCATCACGCCCTTGTGAGCAAGAAAAAGCGTCAGGCGACGCCGTCAAGCCTTGCGCGGCCGATCGGATGCAATCCCGACAGGAAATCTTCCGCGCTGTTTTCCCAGGTGAATGTCCGGCCATGGGCTGCGCACTGCCCCCTGTCGCACTGCAAGGCGGCGGCGATGGCTTCGTCAAGATTCTCCGCCAGCGCCCCGGTCGTCGAGGTGACGATGTCGACCGGCCCCGAAACCGGATAGGCCGCGACCGGCGTCCCGCAAGCCAGCGCCTCGATCATGACGAGGCCGAATGTATCGGTCCGGCTGGGAAAGACGAAAACATCCGCGCCCGCATAAGCGCTCGCCAACGCCTCACCAAACATCGCGCCCGGAAAATGCGCCTGCGGATAAGCGCGTTCCAGTGTCGGCCGCGCCGGTCCATCCCCGATAACGACCTTGCTCCCCGGATGACTGCTGGCGAGGAAGGCCTCCAGATTCTTCTCCACCGCGACGCGGCCCACATAAAGCTGGATCGGCCGGGGCAGTTGCGCGAACAGCGCGAGCGGCTCCGCTTGCGGCGTGAAGGCGGCAAGGTCCACGCCCCTGCCCCATGGCCGCACCTGCGCGACGCCATGCGCGCGAAGTTGCCGCCGCACGGATCTCGTGGACACCAACACCGCCTGCGCCGGTCCGTGGAACCAGCGGATATAGCGCCAGAACCATCCCGCGGGCAGGCCCGTGCGCCGCGCCACATATTCCGGGAAATGGGTGTGATAGGCAGTCGTGAACGGCACCCCGCTCCGCAGACACCAGCGCCGCGCGGCAAGGCATAGCGGCCCTTCGGTCGCCAGATGCACCGCGTCGGGCCGGAATGCCGCAATAGCCTGTCCGATCACGGTGGAGCGCACCAGCGCCAGACGGATTTCGGGATAGGTGGGGCACGGAATGGACCCATAAAGATCGGGCGAGATGATCTTGACGACATGCCCCTTTTTCAGAAGTTGCGACTGCATCATCTGAAGCGTGCGGACCACGCCATTCACCTGCGGCAACCAGGCGTCGGTGATGATAGCGATGCGCATGGCCCGATCCGTCACGCCGCGATGCGCGTCTGTTCGCGCATATTGCGCGCCGCGATCTCATCGGCCCAATGAAGTATCTCCATCCGCCCGTCGAAATGCTCGACCAACGCCGTGCAGCCCTCCACCCAGTCGCCGTCATTATAATATTGGATGCCGCCGATCTCGCGTATCTCGGCATTGTGGATATGGCCGCAGACGACGCCATCCACGCCGCGCGCGCCTGCTTGATGCGCCACCACCTCCTCGAAGCGGGAGATGAAGGACACAGCGTTCTTGACCTTGTGCTTCGCCATTTTCGACAGCGACCAATAGGGCAGGTCCATGCGCTGACGCACCGCGTTGACGATGACGTTGAGCCGCATGAGCAGGGTGTGGGCGGCATCCCCCACAAAGGCGAGCCAGCGATGGGCCAGCATGATCGTGTCGAACTCGTCGCCGTGCAGGACCAGCAGCTTGCGCCCGTCGGCCGTATCATGGATAGCCTTGCGCCTGATCTCCACGCCGCCGAAGTTGAGGCCGGTGAACTGTCGGAACATCTCGTCATGATTGCCGGGGATATAGACGACGCGGGTGCCGCGCTTGGCCCGTTTCATCAGGCGCCAGACCACGTCATTATGACTGGCGGGCCAGTAGAAGCGCTTTTTGAGGCGCCAGCCGTCGATGATGTCGCCCACCAGATAGATGGTGTCGCTATCGACGCTGTCGAGGAAATCGATCAGCATCCTGGCATTGCAGCCGCGCGTGCCCAGATGAATATCCGAAATCCAGATGGTGCGGTAACGACGGCGTCCATGGCCAGGCCGTTCGGGAAAATGCGGTTCCTGCGTCAGACCTTCTTCAAGGTCGGAAAGGAAAGGCAGGCGCGTCACGGCGTCCATCACAGTCTGTCCCCAAGGCTGTTGTCCTCGGAACAGGGCCTTAACGTCCCAATGTTACAAATCCGCGCCGAATGTTACGGAAATACGACCTTTCGGGATCAAATGGTGAGAACGATCTTTCCGAAATGCTCGCCCGCATCCATGCGCGCGTGGGCCTTTCCGGCTTCGGCCAGAGGAAAGCGTCGGTCCATGGCGGGCCGCAGCCTGCCCTCCTCGACCAGAGGCCAGACGACCCGCATCAATTCTTCCGCCACCAAAGTCTTGAACGAAACCGGACGGCCGCGAAGCGTCGATCCGGTCAGCGTCAGCCGCCTGGCCATTATGGTGGGAAAGAACAGGGTGCTTTTAGGACCGCCCAGCACGGCGATCGACACATGCCGTCCGTCCTCCGCCATGCACTCGATATTGCGCGGCACATAGTCGCCGCCCACCATGTCCAGCACCGCCTGGCATCCCTGCCCGCCGGTGATGCGCTTCACCTCCGCCACGAAATCCTGCGTGCGATAGTTGATCGCATGATGCGCGCCCCATTGCCGCGCCTGCTCGCATTTCCCGTCGCTGCCGCAGGTCACGATGACGGTGATGTCGAACAGGCGGCAGAGCGTGATCGCCATGGTGCCGATACCGCTCGTCCCGCCATGAACCAGCACGGTATCGCCCTCGACGACATAGGCGCGCTCGAAAAGATTGGTCCACACCGTGAACAGCGTTTCCGGCAAGGCCGCCGCCTCGACGATGTCATAACTGTCCGGCACCGCCAGGCATTGGCCAGCAGGCGCGATCGCATATTCGGCATAGCCTCCGCCGGGCAGCAGCGCGCAGACCCGCTGCCCCACCAGATCCTGCGCCTCCGATCCTGCCGCCACGATGGTGCCTGACACCTCCAGCCCCGGAATGTCGGACGCTCCGGGGGGTGGCGGATATTTGCCCATGCGTTGCAGCACGTCCGGGCGATTGACGCCAGCAGCCGCCACGCGGATCAGGACTTCGCCTTCTGTCGGGACCGGCACGGGGCGGCGTTCGGGAACCAGCGCCTCCGGCCCGCCTGGCGCCGGAATGGCGATAGCCGTCATTTCCGTCGGCACTACGCTATCGAAGTTCATACTCTGCCCCCGGCCATCATTGAAATAGCGTCTGAAGTTTGCGCCCTTATTGACAGACTGCCCAACAGGGTCAACATTGGCTTTCATGGACTTGGACGACGATCTGCCACGCAGGGCCGATGATCCGCTGAACCGGCTCATCCAACAGGATCTGGAGCCGCTGTCCCTTGTCGAACTGGAAGCGCGCGTCGCTACGCTGGAGGGCGAAATCACCCGCACTCGATCAAAAATTGAAAGCGCCGTTAACCATAGATCAACCGCCGAGGCGTTATTCAAGCGATGAACCCGCGCCCCATCCTCTGCGGCTACACGAAGGGCTTCATCGGACACGGGCAGCCTGGCAATTCCGGTGATCCAGGCAGACGCCTTGATCCGCCGTCGAGCAATGCCGACATAGGGTTCAAGACCGCCCCTCTTCGGGGCCAGGAGTAGAACAGACATGCCTTCTTTCGCCCCCGCTCTTGAGACCACGCTGCACAATGCGCTGACTCATGCCTCCGAGCGTCATCATGAATATGCGACGCTGGAACATCTCCTGCTCGCCCTGATCGACGACGAGCATGCGTCGAAGGTGATGCAGGCCTGCGGCGTGGAGCTGGGCGAACTGGGCGACGCCGTCACCCAATATCTCGACCATGAACTCGACAGCCTGAAGGTGGAAGGGCAATCCGACCCCTCCCCCACCAGCGGCTTCCAGCGGGTCGTCCAGCGCGCGATCCTGCACGTCCAGTCGTCGGGCAAGGATGAGGTGACGGGCGCCAACGTCCTCGTCGCGCTCTTTTCCGAACGGGAAAGCTATGCCGTCTATTTCCTCCAGCAGCAGGATATGAGCCGCCTCGACGCAGTGAGCTATATCAGCCACGGCGTCGGCAAGGGCACATCCGCGCCCGAACCGCGCGAGGCCAAGGGCCCGCAGGAAGAGGAAAAGAAGACGCAGGACAGCAAGGGCAAGAAGGACAGCGCCCTGGACCAGTTCACCGTCAACCTCAACGAGAAGGCCGAACGGGGCAAGGTTGACCCGCTGATCGGCCGCGCGGCCGAAGTCGACCGGACGATCCAGATCCTGTGCCGCCGGTCGAAGAACAACCCACTCTATGTGGGCGATCCGGGCGTGGGCAAAACCGCCATCGCGGAGGGCCTGGCGCGCAAGATCGTCGAGGGTGACGTGCCCGACGTGCTCAAGGAAGCGGTGATCTACTCGCTCGACATGGGCGCGCTGCTCGCCGGCACCCGCTATCGCGGCGATTTCGAGGAGCGCTTGAAGGCTGTCGTCACCGAGCTGGAAAAGATGCCCCACGCGGTCCTCTTCATTGACGAAATCCACACGGTGATCGGCGCTGGCGCGACCAGCGGCGGGGCGATGGATGCCTCCAACCTGCTCAAGCCCGCTCTCTCGGGCGGCACGATCCGCTGCATCGGCTCGACCACCTACAAGGAATTCCGCAATCATTTCGAAAAGGACCGCGCCCTGCTGCGCCGGTTCCAGAAGATCGACGTCAACGAGCCCACGGTCGAGGACACGATCAAGATTCTCGCCGGCCTGCGGAGCGCATTCGAGGAGCATCACAACGTCAAATATACTGCCGACGCGATCAAGTCGGCGGTTGAGCTTTCGGCGCGCTACATCAACGACCGCAAGCTGCCGGACAAGGCGATCGACGTGATCGACGAAGTGGGCGCGATGCAGATGCTCGTCGTCCCGTCCAAGCGCAAGAAGACGATCACCCCCAAGGAGATCGAGGCGGTCATCGCCACCATGGCGCGCATCCCGCCCAAAACGGTGTCGAGCGACGACAAGACCGTGCTCGGCTCGCTGGAAACCGATCTCAAGCGCGTGGTTTTCGGTCAGGACAAGGCGATCGAGGTGCTGTCCTCCGCGATCAAACTGTCCCGCGCGGGCCTGCGCGATCCCGACAAGCCGATCGGCAACTATCTTTTCTCCGGCCCCACCGGCGTCGGAAAAACGGAGGTCGCGCGCCAGCTTGCTCATCTGCTCGGCATCCCGCTCCAGCGTTTCGACATGTCGGAATATATGGAACGGCATTCGGTCAGCCGCCTGATCGGCGCGCCTCCAGGCTATGTCGGCTATGATCAGGGCGGCCTGCTGACCGACGCGGTCGACCAGAATCCGCACAGTGTCCTGTTGCTGGACGAGGTCGAAAAAGCGCATCCCGACCTGTTCAACATCCTGTTGCAGGTGATGGACAATGGCCGCCTGACCGATCACCACGGCAAGACCGTCGATTTCCGCAACACCATCCTCATCATGACCACCAATGCCGGTGCGTCGGACATGGAGAAGGAAAGCATCGGCTTCGGGTCGATCACCCGCGACGATGTGCAGGAAGATGCGGTGAAGAAGCTCTTCACCCCGGAATTCCGCAACCGTCTCGATGCGGTGGTGCCCTTCAGCTATCTGCCGCCGGAAATCGTCGCCCGCGTCGTCGACAAGTTCGTGCTCCAGCTCGAACTCCAGCTTGCCGATCGCGACGTCCACATTACGCTGGACGACGACGCAAAGGCATGGCTGACGCAGCGCGGCTATGACAAGCTCTATGGCGCTCGCCCGATGGGCCGCCTGATGCAGGAGAAGATCAAGCAGCCGCTGGCCGAGGAACTGTTGTTCGGCAAGCTTGTCCATGGCGGCGAAGTCCATGTCCGGCTGAAGGATGATGCCCTGGCCTTCGAAATCACGCCCGCCGCGCCCAAAAAAGGCAGGAAGGGCGGAAAATCGAAGGCAACCGAACCGGCAAAATAAACGCCTTTGTCAAAGGTGAAAGAATGGGCGGTCTATCGGACCGCCCCTTTTTTTTGAGAAATGAAATCAAATTTTTGCGCCGACTGGGTTCGACAAGAGAAACTTTTCCCTGCTCCCTTGGGAGAAGAGTACGGAGCCTCACCTCATCCACAGCCGTCACTCCGGCGTCTCTCTTCTTTTTCGCCGAACATCACGGCATGTTCGGCGGCCGGAAGTAGCATCCCCCCCTCCAGACCTGCTACATAGGCGGCCATGGCAAGGGAGAGTTCCGATGGCAGACATCACCTTCTACACAAATCCCATGTTGCGCGCGCAGATCGTGCGATGGATGCTGGAAGAGGTCGGCGAACCCTATGACATGGTCCAACTCGACTATGGCGCCAGCATGAAGGCGCCGGACTATCTCGCTATCAATCCCATGGGCAAGGTTCCCGCCATCGTCCATGCGGGCAAGACGGTCACCGAAGCCGCCGCGATCTGCGCCTATCTCGCCGATGCTTTTCCCACCGCCAATCTTGCTCCGCCTCCGGATCGCCGCGCCGACTATTATCGCTGGCTCTTCTTCGCCGCCGGTCCTGTGGAAGCGGCGGTCACGAACAAAGCCTTGGGCTTCGTCATGCCGGAGGGACGGGAGCGGATGGCGGGTTATGGCACATTCGACCAGACCATGGACGCACTGGAAAGCGCCATCTCAGGCCCCGCATGGATTTGCGGCGATCAATTCACCGCCGTCGATGTTTATGCCGGCGCGCAGGTGGATTGGGGTTTGGCCTTCGGCACCATGCCCAGCCGTCCGGCCTTCGAAGCCTATGCCGCCCGCCTTCGCGGCCGCCCTGCCTATCAACGGCAAAAGGAACTGGATAACGCCCTGATCGCGAAAATGCAGGAAGGCAGCCAATAAAAAGGCCCGGCGGAATGAACCGCCGGACCTCTCGATAAAGCCAGGGAATGTTCAGTCCCGGCTGCTGCCCATGAAACGCAGCAGGAACAGGAACATGTTGATGAAGTCGAGATAGAGGCTCAGCGCGCCCATCACCACCGACTTGCCCATCATGTCCGTGCCCGCGACATGGGCATAGATGCTCTTGATCTTCTGCGTATCATAAGCCGTCAGCCCGGCAAACAGCAGCACGCCAATGACACTGATCACCAGATCCATCGCGCTCGACCGCAGGAACAGGTTGATCAGGCTCGCCACCAGCAGGCCGACCACTCCCATGATGAGGAAGGTGCCGAAACCCGACAAATCCTTCTTCGTGGTATAGCCCCAAAGGCTGAGGCCCACGAAAGCCGCGGCCGTCGCAAAAAATGTCTGCGCGATCGACGTGCCGGTATAAACCAGGAAGATCGACGACAGCGACAGCCCCATCACCGCGGCATAGGCCCAGAACATCGCCTGCATCGTCACGGTCGAAAGCCGGTTGACGCCAAAGCTCATCACCATGACGAAAATCAGCGGCGCGAACATGATGACATATTTCAATATGCCGGGACCCGCGAGGATTTGATAGGCAAGGCCGCTGCTTGCGAACAGCATGGCCACAACGCCCGTCAGCAGAACGCCGCTCGCCATATAATTATAGACCGACAGCATATAGCTGCGCAGACCGGCGTCGAACGCCTCGCCGCGCGCCGCAGTGGCGCCGCCGCCAAAGCCCGCAATGCCGGAGCGGGGATCGGACCAGTTGGCCATGGGTAACTTCTCCTTAGTCGGCATTTATCCGCCGGTCCCTTCATTATCGGCTTTTCCGTCGTTTAATTCAACCCGCCTTGCCGACGTGACGAACCTTCAGCCGAAACCTATAAGAAGATGATGCACCGCCTGTTCGTCGCCATTCGCCCGCCCCTGTTCATCCGGTCCCGCTTATTGGGGCTGATGGAGGGCGTTTCCGGCGCGCGCTGGCAGAATGATGACCAATTGCATCTGACGCTCCGCTTCATCGGCGAAGTGGAGCGCCATATCGCAGAAGATCTGGCTGACCTTCTGAGGTCAGTCCGCTTCTCTCCCTTTTCGATCGAACTGGCCGGTGTCGGCCGTTTCGAGAAAAATGGCCGGGCCGACAGCCTTTGGGCTGGTGTGCAACCGCGTGAGCCACTCGCGGCATTGCACCGCAAGATGGACCATCTCTGCGTCACGCTCGGCCTGAAGCCGGAAGCGCGCGCTTATTTGCCGCATATCACCATCGCCCGCTGCGGACGTTCCACCGCGCCGACCGATCCCTTCATGGAACGCAACGCCGGCCTCACCAGCGTCCCGTTCGCGGTGGAAGGCTTTTCCTTATATGAAAGCCATCTGGGCGGCGAAGGAGCCATCTATAACCGGATCGCCCACTATCCCGACTAGCTGTACTCCTACGCGAGAAGCTGCATCACGGTTCACCTGATCTGCGCCAGGCTTATGCCCGGCTACTACTCAGCGAGGTTCGCGTGGACGATCAGAAAATCCGCATCAGCGGCTCCAAAGCCGTGCTGGCCCGGAGTGCCGCCGGGGGGCGTGGCCAAGACCACGCCCGCAATTCTCTCTTTTGTTCGAGAATGGTGCACCCAACAGGGGTGCAAGATTCCAGCGAAAACAACGCGGAGCGAAGGCTAACGGGCACTTTGTTGCTCACGGGGAACCGGCGAGTCGCATCCCCGCTGGCTAACCTTTTCTCTCCCCCCGGCCACGAAAAAGCCCCCGATCTGGCGGCAACCGGATCGAGGGCGGAATACCTTTCCATAGCGGCGGATAGGCACGGAAACCCTACCAGCGATGGGAGGGCTGTGCAATGACGGTCATGCAGGCCGAACGCGCCTTCGCGCTCCCCGACCGCTGGAAGCGGCTCGTTGATCTGGGCTTTAGCGCCTTTCCCGTCGAGCGGCGCGGCAAGAAGCCGCTGGGCAAATGGAAAGCCTATCAGGCCGAGCGCCCCGACATCACCACGGTGCGGCAGTGGAGCGGCCGGGACACCAATATCGGCGTCGCGACCGGAGCCGTCTCCGGGCTGCTGGTCCTCGATCTGGACAATGCAGAGGCGATTGCAGAGGCGGAACTGCGGGGCATCCCCGACACCATCACGGTTCGCACCGGCAAGGGGCAGCATGTCTATTTCGCGCATCCGGGCGGGATCGTCGGCAACCGGGCAGGCATCTTCCCCGGTGCCGATATTCGTGGCGATGGCGGCTATGTCGTCGCGCCTGGCTCGATCCATGAGAGCGGCACGGCCTATGAATGGCTGAACCCGCCCGGCCTGTTCCAGCTTGCCCCGGTCCCTGATTGGCTAATGGACATGCTGAGGACGCCTTCGCTGGTTGCTGTCGAGGCCGGGAAGGTCCGCAAAGCCCAGCCCGGCGCAAGGAACGACCAGTTGAACAAATCCGCGTTCCGGCTGGGGCAGGAAGCGGCAAGCGGGCATGTGGATCAGGGCGAGGCGCGCGCGGCGTTGGCGGATGCAGCGCGCGCGGCTGGACTGGACGACGAGGAAACGCGCGCCACGCTCGCCAGCGGGCTAGGCGCGGGGCATGTAACGCCTAAGCGGAACCGTGACCCGTCTGAGGATGATATAGCGCTCGCCTTCGCCGCTCGCCACGGTCAGACGCTCCGCTTCGACCATAATGTAGGCGCATGGTTCGAGTGGGACGGAACCCGGTGGAAGAAGGATAGCTGCCACAGGGCGTTCACCTATGCCCGGCAGATAGGCCGCCAGCGCGGCGCGGCGGGCAAGGCGAATTTCGCCGGGGGCGTGGAGAAGTTCGCCCGCGCCGATCCCGTTCATGCTGTCACGTCCGAAATCTGGGATAGCGACCCGCTGCTGTTGGGCACACCGGGCGGCACGGTGGACCTGCGGACGGGGGAATATGCCCCCGCGAAGCCCGATAACTATATCACCAAACTGACGGGCATTTCCCCGGAACATGGCGAACCGACGCGGTGGCTCCAGTTCCTTGAAGAGGCGACGGCGGGCGACCATGAACTGATGCGCTTCCTGCAACAGGTGGCGGGCTATTGCCTGACGGGCCTGACGAACGAACACGCGCTGTTCTTCATTTACGGGCCGGGCGGCAACGGCAAGTCCGTGTTCCTCAATATCCTGAATTTCATCCTGGGCGACTATGCCACGACAGCGGGCATGGATACCTTCACGGCGAGCAAGAGCGACCGGCACCCGACCGACCTTGCCATGCTCCGGGGCGCGAGGATGGTATCCGCCAGCGAAACGGAGGAGGGCCGCGCATGGGCGGAAAGCCGGATCAAGCAGATGACCGGCGGCGACAAGATCAGCGCCCGGTTCATGCGGCAGGACTTCTTCGAGTTCATTCCCGCATTCAAGCTGGTGATCGTCGGCAACCACGCCCCGGTGCTGGCGAACGTCGATGAGGCAGCGCGGCGGCGGTTCAACATCATCCCGTTCACGCATAAGCCCGCCAGCCCGGACAGGATGCTAGAGGAGAGGCTGAAGGAGGAAGCCGGGCGCATCCTCGCTTGGGCGATCCGGGGTTGCCGGGACTGGCAGGCAAACGGGCTTGTGCGGCCGGAGATCGTGACGGCAGCGACGGCGGAATACTTCGATGATCAGGATTTGTTCGGCCAGTGGATCAATGATCGCTGCGAGCGTTCGGCCAACAAGTTCGAGTTGCCCACGCCTCTCTATAACGACTGGGCATCTTATGCGCGCGCGGCAGGCGACGATCCCGGCTCGCAGCGCGCTATGAGCGGCAGGCTCAAAAGAGCAGGTTTCCGATATGGGAAGAACAACGGCGTTCGGGCATACTATGGCGTTTCGCTGCGCCCGTGTGCTGGTGGCCTGCCATGAGGCAGGGACGCAAGGGACGCTTAGGGACACTTCAAAGTGTTAATCGCCCACACGCGCACGCGCGCATGGAGATTCATAGGGTATATCCGTCCCTAAGCGTCCCTAGTGTCCCTTGGTGGCGCGCATGACCCCTGCCCGCACCGCCCGCCAGTTGGCCCGCGACCTGTCCCGGCTCTCCCCCGACTGGCGCAACCCGGAACGCTTCTTCCTCAACCGCAATGAGATCGAGCGCGCGTTGCAGCGGCTCGCCAAGCAACTGGAGAACCATTGATGGCCCAATGGCCCTACAACACGACGACATGGCGCGACCTTCGCTTTGCGCATCTGGCGCTGTTCCCGGCCTGCAAGGGCTGCGAGGCCATGGGCAGGCTCACCCGCGCCAACACCGTCGATCATATCGTGCCGATCAGCGAGGGCGGCGCGGCCTTCCCCGGTCATGATGGGCTAAGATCATACTGCCAAGCCTGTCACAGCGCCAAGACTGCACGGGGCACCGAGGCAGGCGCGATCCGGTCGACCAAGCCGCGCAAGGGCTGCGATGTGGACGGCTGGCCGCTCGACCCGGCGCATCCGTGGAACAGCGAAAAATCGCTCAGGGCTGACGATCCAAGACCGACGCCGAACCTTCACAATCAGTTAGTTTCAAAGGACAACCTATAATGGGAGCCCGAGGACCGGGCGCGGGACGCCTCAAAGCCGTTGCGGCGCGGGCACCTGCTACCGCTGCCAACCCGTGGGAAAAGGCCGGGATGCCTGCTGCTGACCGCGTGCTGGCGTTTCTGGGCACGTTGCCGATTGTCGCGGGCCTCAAGGCTGGCGAGAAAATGGAGGTGCTGGATTTTCAGGAGCGTTTCGTGCGCGGCGTGTATGCCGAGACGGAAGGCGAGCGGCTGGTGCGCCTTGCTGGCCTGTCCGTGGCGCGCGGCAACGGCAAGTCCGGCCTGCTGGCTGGGCTGGGCCTCGCGCATCTGCTGGGGCCGATGATGGAACCCTATGGCGAGTGCTATGCCGCCGCCCTCGACCGCGAACAGGCGAGCGTGCTTTACCGCATGACCTGCGCCTACATCTACGAAACCCCATGGATGGCCGGACGGGTGAATATCCGCGACCAGACAAAGGAAATCACGGATCACGAAAGCGGGTCGATCTGGCGCGCCCTGACCTCCGATGCTCGAAAGGCGCACGGCCTGGCCCCCTCATTCTGGATCGCGGACGAAGTGGCGCAATGGCGTTCCCGCGAACTATGGGACAATCTGCGGACCGGCATGGCGAAGCGCAAGCACGCGCTGGGCGTGACGATCAGCACGCAAGCTGCGGACGATCTGCATTTTTGGTCGGAAATGCTGGACGCGGAACCGGCGCCATCGGTTTATATCCAGCTTCATGCGGCCCCTGACGATTGCGCGCTGGACGATCGCGAGGCGTGGGCGGCGGCAAACCCGGCATTGGGCGCGTTCCTCAACGAGGATGAATTTGCCGATGCAGCGGCCATGGCCATGCGCTCGCCATCTTTCGCCCCGGCCTTCCGCTTGCTCAACCTCAATCAGCGGATTGCCGCCGAGGGCCGGTTTATCGAACAGGCAGATTGGGACGCGAACGGCGATCCCTTCGACGTGACGGAACTGGAGGGCAAGCGTTGCTATGGTGGCCTCGACCTGTCCAGCACGCGCGACCTCACCGCACTGGCGCTATGGTTCCCGGACGAAGGCAAGCTGCTGGTGTGGCATTGGCTCCCCGCCGATACCATCGCGGCGCGGGTGGAGCGGGACCGCGTGCCCTATGACCGCTGGACTGCCGATGGCTGGGCAGAGGTGACGGTGGGCAATGCCCGCGATGATCTGGCGATTGCGCTGCAACTGGCAGACATTCGTGCCCGCTATGACGTTCAGGGCATCGCCTTCGACCGCTGGCAGATTGCGCGGCTCAACAAGCTGCTGTCGGACGAAGGGATAGACCTGCCCATGGTCGAGTTCGTCCCCGGCTTCCGATCCTATGCAGCGGCGGTGGATGCATTCGAGACTGCGGTGCTGGGCCGAAAGATGCAGCACAACAACAATCCCCTGCTGCGCTGGCAGGCCGGGAACGTGATCGTGGAGTCGGACCCGGCTGGGAACCGCAAACCGACCAAGGCGAAGTCGCTGGACCGGATCGACGGCATCGTGTCCGCCATCATGTCCTGCGGACTTGCGGCGACCGATGAGGGGCCGCAAGTCTATCGCGGTGAAGGGCTGATGTGGGTTTAGGGAAGTCGTATCGCGACCAGCCGCAAAATTCGCCGCATCGCTTCGGGACGGCTGGCACCGGGATCACAACTTTGGCCGCCGATTCCATAATCGGACAGCTTCGGCCTGGTCATCGCGCATTGGCCCCTCCGCGCCGCAAACCTGGCACTTTACTGCGAAAGCCTTGGAAAAGACGTGCTCGTAAAAAATCAGATTGGTGGCGAGGCAGAACGGACAAGGCTCAAGCGGTTGCTCAATGGGCGGGCTACTCATGCCCTATCAGCTTGCCAGCCAGAATCTGGCGAATAGCCTCTGGCCGCGACGGCCGTGGCTCTTGTTGCGCGATCCATGCATCGAGGGCTGCGAGGTCGGCGGGCTGTAGGCGGACGAGTATTCCCAAGCCCTTGCCAGTGGTGGCGGGTCTGCCTCGCTTTTTCGGGATATCACTAATTGACGACATGCAACATTGGGGATATCACAAAGCCGACCTGAAGGAAAGTTGGAGCTTTCCCTCAGGTCTAACCGCAACCGTCTAGTTGGAGACGATCATGGCTAACACCGATCTACGGGCGGATTCCGCCCTTGTCACCCTACCGAATTGCTTACCATCCATGCCTGCCGTGGCGCGCATCCTGTCCCGCTATGACCGCGAGCGACTGGAAGGATTTGTCGCTATTGCAATTGACCTCATGGACCTGATGGACGGCGATCCCGATCTGGAGGACGGCGACGCGGACGAGGACGACGATCCGGCGGGCGGTAACGTCGAGGATGAACGACAAATGGCAGCGGGACAGGACTATTATCGCCTGCCGCCCCGTTACGGCATCGACCAGACCAAGGGGCCGATCAATGAGATCGAGGCTTATCGCCAACATCGGAGGGATATGGGCTGCTTGGATTGAGGATTGTGCCCACCCGCTTTTTGGCGGGCAGGCCAAAGCGCGGCACTTGACACGCTTAAAAGCGTGCCTTATCTCACGCTCTATATTTGGAGCACGCCATGAGATATACCGTCCGCAACATAGAGCGCGAGTTCACGCCAGCCGAGGCGGCGGAGATCACGGGCGTATCGACCGCGCTTCAACGTGACTGGCGGCGGCGCGGGATACTGGCAGAGAAAGTTGAAGGTAAGTGGACGCGCTGGACGCTGAAAGACGTTATCGGGCTGGCCGTCATGAAGCGCCTTTCGGATGCGGGGATTGATGTATCAAAGACCCTGGACGCAGCCGCGATGGCTGTCCTGCCCACCTTTGGATGCATCTACGCAATTGACGGCGCAATCGAGATCACTGGCGCGAAAGTGCCGGACAAGCTCCTGACAGCTATGCTCTACGCCGATGGCATCCAGACCCGTAATTCGGACGGCTCCCCCGGACGTGAGCCGGGCCACTATCTGTTTATCGGTCGAGATTTTGTCAGCGAAGCGGTGCAAACCGCGCGTTTTTCTTCCTTGGCGGGCATGGACGACTTTCTCACCGAGCGCACCTTTGGCCTGTTTTTGGTTTTAGACTGCGAAACACTTGGGTTGGAAATCTTCTATCGCGCTGGCGGGAAGCCGCTCATCCGCAAGGAAATCGAGGCGAGCCACGAATGACGAAATCGCCTCTCCCCAAGGCGTCCGCCGCCGCGTCTGGCACTGCGGAAGGGGTGCACCCCATGGGGACGTTTTGCCCACGCTGCGAAGCGTCGGTTTTCACCGCGCCGGGGGCTTCGGTCCCCGGCCAGATTGAGGAAGTAACATGAAAACGAGTGACTTGATCGAACAGCGGGCGGGGATCGTCGCTCGCATGAACACCGCCCACGAAGCCGACGACAATGCTGCTTTCGAGGCGGCCGAAACCGAACTGCGGGCGCTCGACGCCAAGCTGGATCGCCAGCGCAAGATCGACGACGCCGACCGCGCCGAACCGGGCACGCCGCTCAACGGCGACAACAAGCTGACCAGCGAGATCCGTTCCCGCTTCAACATCGGCCGCGCCATCGCGGGCGCTGCGGGGCTGGCGGTCGATTGGGGTTTCGAACGCGAGGTGCAGACCGAATTGGCGAAGCGCGCCGGTCGCAACGCCGAGGGCGTTTTCATCCCGACCGAGTGCTTTGAAACCCGCGTGCTGACCACCGCCACCGGCTCCGAGCTGGTCCCGACCGAGCATCGCCCGGATCAGTATATCAGCGCCCTGACCGCCTCCAGCGTCGTTCGCGGCATGGGTGCCCGTGTCCTGTCGGGCCTGACCGGCAATCTCTCCATCCCCCGTGAGACCGATAGCCCCGCCATCGGCTGGGTCGCGGAGAATAGCGCCCTGACCTCCGACGATGCCGACTTTGACGCCATCACCCTGTCGCCCAAGCACGCGGGCGCGCTGTCGGAATGGTCGCGTAACATGCTGATGCAGGCCAGCCCGGACGTGGAAAGCCTGTTGCGCGAGATGCTGGCCCGCAACCTCGCGCTGGCGATCGACAAGGCGGCGATCCTTGGCGGCGGGACGAATGAACCCAAGGGCGTCCTGTCCACGGCGGGTATTCAGAAGATCACCGCCCCGACTTCGCTGTTCGATGCGGTGGCCGATGCCGTGGCGCTGGCGGACGTGGCGAATGTGGGCGCATCCCGTGGCCTGCTAACTACCCCGGAAATCCGCAAGATCGCCGCCAAGGCGCTGGACGCCAACGGCCTGCCGATCGGCATCGACAAGGTATTCGGCGGCGTATCGGCGACCTTCTCCAATCAGGTGCCCAAAACGCTGGGCGGCACTCCCGGCACCGAACATGGCATGATCTACGGCGACTGGTCGGAGCTGCTGATCGGCATCTGGAGCGAGATTGATATTCTCGTGAACCCGTTTGAATCGACGGCCTACAGCAAGGGCAATGTCATGATCCGCGCCATGGCGACGGTCGATTGCGCGGTGCGCCACCCCAAGGCGTTCGTGTCGATCGAGGACGTGACGACCGCCACGGCGGCCATGCCGGCGGTGACTCCGTAATGGCGGCCGGGGACGATATGGAGCGGCGGGCCTTTAGCGAGGTCCGCGCCTCCGGGCGGCGGCTGGAAGGCTATGCCGCCACCTTCGGCAGCGAGGCGGCTATCGGCGGTTTCCGCGAGCGTATCGCCCCCGGTGCCTTTCGTGGCGCGCTGGCGGGGGACGTGCTGGCGATGCTGGACCATGACCCCGGCAAGGTGCTGGGGCGCACCCGTTCGGGCACGCTGCGGCTCACAGAGGACGCGAGGGGCCTCGCCTTCTCGCTCGACCTTCCCGATACGCAGGCGGGCCGTGACGTGCTGGCGCTAGCGGAACGCGGCGACCTTGGCGGCATGTCCTTCGGCTTCACGGTGCCCAAAGGCGGCGAAAGC
Organism: Sphingobium faniae; assembly: GCA_900100475.1. Lineage (GTDB taxonomy): Bacteria > Pseudomonadota > Alphaproteobacteria > Sphingomonadales > Sphingomonadaceae > Sphingobium > Sphingobium faniae. Next base: position 231,527 of record FMTU01000001.1, read on the forward strand.
TGGCAGGGGGAGACCCGGACGCTTCGCACCGTGGATCTGAAAGAGATCAGCGTCGTGCAGGCGTGGCCCGCCTATCCCGACACGGAGATCGCGCTGCGCAACCGTGGCCATGATGACCATGGCCTGCGCCGCCGCCGGTCCCTCATTCTCGCGGAGGTGGCCCGTGCGATTGGCTGACCGCATCCTGTCCCGGCTGGGCTATGAGCGCCGCGACGCCAGCGATCCGTCATGGGCGGCGCTGGCTCCGGGCATCGGCTATCATGCGGGCGTGTCGGCGCGCTATGCCGAGAATATGAGCGCGGTGCTGGGCTGCGTGAACGTGATCGCGGACAGCCTCGCCAGCATCCCGGCGCTGGTCTATCGGCTGGAGGGCGAAAACAGGATCGAGGCGATGAGCCATCCCCTGCGCCGCCTGACCGTCAACGGCGTCAATGAGGGCATGACCTGGCCGGAGTTCATCGGCCATCTGGTCGCCTCCACGCTGCTGACCGGCAACGGCCTTGCCGAGATCATCCGGGCGGGCAACGGGCAGTTGTCGGGCCTCGCCTATATCCCGTGGGGCATGGTGACGGTCGCGGAACTGTCCAGCGGCAGGCTGGCCTATGATGTGTCGGACGGGCGCGGCCATGGGCGCCGCCTGCTGGCCGGTGAAGTCATCCACCTTCGCGACCGGACTGATGACGGCAAGATCGGCGTGTCGCGCCTGTCGCGCGCCGCTGATGCCGTCAATGCCGTGGACCTTGCCAACCGCCATGCGCGGTCCTTCCTCGCCAATGGCGCCAGCCCCAGCGGCATTATCGAGGTGCCGGGTACGATGAAGCCCGATCAGCGCACGGCGCTGCGCGATCAAATCCAGTCGGGCCACGGCGGCGCGGCCAATGCTGGCAAGACCATGATTATGGACGGCGGGATGACGTGGAAGGGCGTGTCCCTGTCTCCAGAGGACAGCGAACTGCTGGAAACCCGGAAGTTCGGCACGGAAGAAATCTGCCGTCTCTTTCAGGTGCCGCCCCCGCTGGTGCAGGACTATTCGCACAACACCTTTACGAACAGCGAGACGGCCGGGCGCTGGTTCGCCATGTTCACGCTGGCCCCGTGGGCGCGAAAGATCGAGGCGGAATTTGCCCGATCCGTATTCCCCTCCAATGGTCCTTACGAACTGGAACTGGATCTGTCCGGCTTCCTTCGCGGCGACCCGCAAACCCGCTGGCAGGCCCACGAAATCGCCCTGCGCAACAATGTGCTGGACGCCAACGAGGTTCGCCAGATTGAGGGCTGGAACCCGCGCGCCGTCGACGCCCCTAAAACTGGGGAGGTTACGGAATGACTGATCTTGTCACCCTCGCGGAAGCCAAGCTGCACCTGCGCGTCACCCATGACGATGAGGATACGGCCATCGCCATGATGATCGCGGCGGCGTCGGAAGCCGTGGCGGACGTGGTGGCGGAGATCGCCCCCGGCGCCATCCCCGTCCGCCTGAAACTGGCCGTCCTGACCCGCGTAGCGATCATGTTCGACAAGCGCGATAGCATCGAGGCGGGCAAGGGCGAACTGCCCATGCTGACGCCATTGCGGAGGTTGGAGGTCTGATGGCTGCCCGCCGCGCCTTGATCCGTGAAGCTGATCTGCGCCGCTGGGCGCGGATTGCTCGCGATGAGGGCGTGGCGATCCGTGGCAGCATCGCTCCCGATGGCACAGTGCAAGTTCTTGTGGAGCCGGGGCGCGTACGCGACGATGGTAATAGCTTCGATCAGATGATGGGTGGTGCACGTGGCTAAGCGGTGGCTCCCGCAATGGGTAAGCGAATATAAGGACCGGCACGGGAAGGCTCGCTATCGGTTCCGGCGCAAGGGCTTCGCTCAACATCTGTTCAAGCACGCTCCCGGCACGGATGGTTTCCGGCAGGAATATGAGGCTTGCAAACAAGGCATTGCTGCGGAGCCAATCGCCCCCGGCGTCGATCGCATTGTCCCCGGCAGTTTCAACGACTTGATCGCCCGCTATTATCGCTCCCCTGACTTTCTCGACCCCGGCGAGCGTACGCGCGTCGTCTATCGCGGCGCGATCGAGCGGTGGCGCATCAAATATGGCAAGGCGATGGTGCGCGACCTGGCTGCGCGTCATGTCGAAAGCATGATGGCGGAAATGCTGCCGCATCGGACAGCCGCGAACATGCTGCGGAAGCGGCTCAATGCTCTGATGAAGTTTGCCATCCGGCAGGGCATGGCAACGAATAACCCCGTCACGGCAACGAAGCCTTATAGGGTGGATGGGGAGGGCTTCCACACATGGAGCGAGGCGGAGATCGCGGCCTATGAGGCGCGCCATCCGCTAGGCACGAAAGCGCGTCTCGCGCTCGACCTGATGCTATGGACAGGCCAGCGCGGCGGCGATGCCCGCGTGATGGGACCGGGAAATATTCGTAACAAGCGGCTCGTGGTGACACAGGAGAAAACTGGTGCGACGGTCTCGCTGCCGATCCTTTCCCCGCTGGCGTCATCCATCCTCGCCACCCCATCGGGCGCAATGGTTTTCCTGCTCAGCGAACACGGTAAACCATTCAGCCGCAAAGGCTTCGGCAACAAGATACGGCAATGGTGCGATGAGGCTGGCCTGTCGCAGTGTTCGGCGCATGGGCTTCGTAAGGCCGCCGCGCGGCGCTTCGCGGAAGCTGGCTGCACAAATCAGCAAATCAAATCCTGGACCGGCCACACGACCGATAGCGAGGTGGCGCGCTACACAGCCGCCGCCGATCAGCAGGCGCTTTCGGACGCTGCCGCTGAAATGCTGATGGCTAACCTTGCCGATAGGTTAGCCAATCGGGTCTCTAACCCCCTAGAAAAGGAGGCTTAAATGCCAAAGGTGGTGCACCCAACAGGATTCGAACCTGTGGCCTTCGGATTAGGAATCCGACGCTCTATCCTGCTGAGCTATGGGTGCACTGTGCGAAAGCCTTGGCTTTTCGCGCTTTGGCGATAGCCGCGTGCATTCTGCTCGTCAACATGGTCGGGAAATGTGACGCGATCATGCCTTGGGCTTCGTCAATTCTGCGCTTCGGGAGGAATGATGGGGAAAGGCAAAGGCGCGACTTCCACGCCTTCGGAAATCAGGGCGCGGGCTTCGTCCGGCGCGACTTCGCCGTGGATGCTGGCGCGGTCCTTTTCGCCATAGTGCATCGCCCGCGCCTGCTCGGCGAAGGTGCGGCCGACCCAGGTCGACCCTTCCAGCGCCTTGGCCTGCGCGTTGGCCATCGCCTGCATCAGCGCGCGCATCCGCCCCTCATCCGCATTGCCCATGGGGACCGGCGCGCCCTCGGCGGGGGCGGCGGCCGCAACGGATCGCCTGTTGCCCTTGGCCGCGACGGCCGGCGCCATCAGGGCCTTGACGACGCGGACATCCCCGCACATCGGGCAGGACAGCAGGCCGCGCGCCTTCTGATCCTCGAAATCCGCGCTGGAGCCGAACCAGGCTTCGAACACATGGCCCTGCCCTTCGCATTTAAGGTCGAACACGATCACGCGATGACTACGTCCCTTGCTATTTCACGACGGTTGGCGATGGCGGGCACGCGCCCGCGCACTTCCTCTATGCGAGCCATGTCGATGTCGGCAAGAGCCAGCCCCATTTCCTCACCCATGTCGAGCAGGACTTCGCCCCATGGACCCACGGCCAGACTGTGCCCATAGGTTTCCCGCCCATCCGCATGGCATCCGGTCTGCGCGGGGGCGATAACGAAGCATCCCGCCTCGATCGCGCGGGCGCGCAGCAATATATGCCAATGCGCCTGCCCCGTCGGCACGGTGAAGGCGGCGGGCATCAGCAGCACGGTCGCGCCCGCATTGGTCAGCGCGCGATAAAGATCGGGAAAGCGCATGTCGTAACAGACGGAAAGCCCCATGCGCGCCCAGGGCGTGTTCACCGCCACGACCTGTTCGCCCGGTCCATAAACAGAGGATTCGCGCCAACTTTCGCCGGTGGCGAGGTCCACGTCGAACAGATGGATCTTGTCATAGCGCGCGCGGATTTCGCCCCGGTCGTCGATCACGAAGCTGCGATTGGCCCAGCGCCCGTCGGCCCGTTCATCCTTGAAGGCGAGCGAACCGACATGCACCCATAGCCCCTGCTTCGCCGCCGCTTCGCGAAGGGCGACCAGCACCGGATCGTCCGCTTCGGTCCGCAGGGTTCCCGCCGCCCGCTTGCGGTCGCGATCCAGATAGCCGGCCATTTCCGGCGTGAAGAGCATATCCGCGCCTTCCGCTCTGGCGCGCGCGGCCATCTCCACGATCGCGGCGGCATTCGCGGCGGGATCAATGCCGCTGGTCATCTGGAAGATCGCGGCGCGCATGATGGTCACAGGCCCAGCAACGGGTCGAGCTTGCCCTGGCGGTTGAGCGCGGCCATGTCGTCGCTGCCCCCGATATGCTGGCCGTCGATGAAGATTTGCGGCACCGTCACCCCGCCCTGGGAGCGTTCCAGCATCTCCTGCCGCTTTGGCCCGCCCATGGTGATGTCATATTCCTCGAACGGCACGCCCTTGCCTTCCAGCAAAGCCCTGGCCCGCGCGCAATAACCGCAAAATGCCTTGGTATAGATTTCGACCTTCGCCATTGCTTCCCGATACTCCTTCATCGCATGAGATGGGGAGTCGAGGGTGCCTTTGTCAATCGAGCGGTTCCCCATCCGGCAGCACCCGCGCCCAGCAGAGCAGATGCACCTGCGCCGCGCCGCCGCGTCTCAGCGCCCGCGCGCAGGCCGCCGCCGTCGCTCCGCTGGTATGCACATCGTCGATCAGCAGGATCGTGCGCCCCGAAAGACCATGGCCCGTCGCCAGCGCGAAAGCGCCGCGCACCGCCTTTGCGCGATGGCGGGGATTCATGCCACGCAAGGGCCTGGTCCCCTTCGTCCGCAGCAGCGCATGCTTTTCGACGGGCAGCCCCGTCGCCCGGCTCAGATGATCGGCGATCAGGGCCGCCTGATTGAACCCCCGCCACCACAGCCGCCAGCGATGCAGCGGGACCGGGACGATCAGCGGCCGGTTCTCCGCCCGGACATGCCGCGCCATATGCCCCGCGATCAGCCGGGCGAGGCCTATGCGCCGCCCATATTTGAGCCGCAGCGCCACCGCCCGCGCCACGTCGCCATAGGCCAGTACCGCCCGCGCGCTGTCGAAGGGCGGCGGGTCAGAGAGGCAGGCGCCGCATTCCCCGCCGTCCCCCATCGCATGATCGAACGGCACGCCGCAGCGGACGCAGCAGGGGTCGCCCAGAAAATCCATCCCGCTCCAGCATGCGAGGCAGAAGGACTGTTCCTTGTCCACCACGACGCCGCAACCGGGGCAGCGCGGCGGCAGCGCATAATCCAGTGCCGACGCGCCGATGGTCTTGAGAAGGGGGAGGACCGTCATGATCCTCCTTGTTCCCGCTCCGCGTCCGATGCACAAGACCCGCATGACCAACCCCGACATCTTCGACCGGCGGCTGCGCGCCTTGCGGCGCGACCGGATGATGGCCCGTTTCGCGGATCATGATTTCCTTTATCGCGCGATGCTGGACGAATTGCTGGACCGGCTGGCCGATGTGCAGCGCGACCTGCCCGAGGCGCTGGTGATCGGCTGCCCCGACGGCAGCGCGAAGGCCGCGCTGGAAGCGATGGGCAAGAAGGTCGCCTGCGCCGATCCCGGCTTCCTTGCGGCGCGGCAGGCAGGTGGTGTGCAGGGGGATGAGGACGCCCTGCCCTTCGCCGACGACAGTTTCGACCTGATCCTTGCCTGCGGGACGCTGGACAGCGTCAACGACCTGCCCGGCGCGCTGATCCTGATGCGGAGGATATTGCGGCCGGACGGACTGATGCTGGCGGCGTTCGCGGGGGCAGGCAGCCTTCCCCGGCTGCGCGCCGCGCTGATGGCGGGGGAAGGCGATCGGCCCGGACAGCATATCCATCCGCAGGTCGATGTCCGGTCGGCGGGCGACCTGCTGGCGCGGGCCGGTTTCGCCATGCCGGTGGCGGACGGCGACATGCTGACCGTGCGCTATGGCGACATGATCCGCCTGATGCACGACCTGCGCGGCATGGGGCTGGGCAATGCGCTGGCGTCGCATCCTCCGGCCTTGCGGCGCGATGTGCTGGCAGGCGCGATGGCGCATTTCGCCGAAGCGGCCGATCCGGACGGACGGACCGCCGAGCAGATCGGCCTCGTCTATCTGAGCGGCTGGAAACCCGATCCCAGTCAGGCGCAGCCGGCGCGACGGGGAAGCGCGACCGTCTCTTTGGCGCAGGCCCTGAAGCGCAAGGACTGAACGCGGTTCAGGCCGCGCCGTCGCGCCGGAGCGTGCCCGGCATCGGCGGATCGGCCACCGTCCATGACTGCCAGCCGCCGAAGCGGAAGGCATATTCGACATGGCTGCCGCGACGAAAGGCTGCCTCGTCCCATGTCACGACCTGCAATTCGATCCGGTCATGGCGATGGACGTGCAGCCAGTTGAAGCTCTGCGGTTCCGCGTTGCGCAGGCGCGTGGAAGTCGCCGTTCCCGCCTGAATGACCAGAGCGCCGCCCGCATCCTCCGTCATTTTTTCCGCGGCCTGTGCATAGGTGCGGTGGAAATGACCGGCGAGCGCGATGTGGATGCCTGCCTCTCGCGCGGCCTTCACCGCGTCGTCATGGCGGCCGACCGCCTCGCTCCATTCGCCGCCCTCGCCGATGGGCATGGCGAAGAGCGGATGATGGGTGACGAGGACGCGGGTCTTTTCCGGCGCGACCGGAGCAAAGCGCGCGCGCAGCAATTCCATCTGCTCCTGATTGAGCCGCCCGTCCTTGATCGTGAGCGACCGCGCCGTGTTGAGGCCGAGGATCGCCACCGCCTCATCCTCGTAAAAGGGGCAAAGATCGTTGGAGATATAGCGCCGGTAGCGGTCGAGCGGTCGCGCGAACCGCCGCATCACGTCGAAAAGCGGCACGTCATGATTGCCCGGAATGACGAGCAGCGGCAGGCCCGCCGCGCGCAGCCGGTTGATCCATGCCGAAGCTTCCCGGAACTGCGCGACCCGCGCCCGTTGGGTCAGGTCGCCGCTGATCACCACCAGATCGGGTCGCTTTTCCAGCAGCCATGCTTCCGCCGCTGTTGCGATCCTGCCGTCATGCGCGCCGAAATGCAGGTCGGAAAGATGGGCGATGCGAGCCATATTCCCCCAACGATCCGCGCGCCATCGGGTTGCGCGGGGAGCCGATCCGGCTTTGGCGAGTTGTTATGCCATGGAAACGAAACCCCTGCCGCGCGAGGCGGTTCTTATCGTCAATGCCCAGTCCCGCAAGGGCGAGACGACCTTCGCGGAGGCGAAAGAGGCTATCGAAAAGGCGGGCGTCCGCCTGATCGCCGCCCATGCCGTAAAGGACCCGGATCGGATGGCTCCCACCGTGCGCGAGGCGGTGGCGTCCGGTGCGCCGATGGTCATCATAGGCGGCGGCGACGGATCATTGTCGGGAACGGTGGATGAACTGGTCGGCAAGGATTGCGTGTTCGCCGTTCTGCCGCTGGGCACCGCGAACAGCTTTGCCCGCACGCTGGGCCTGCCGCTGGAACTGGAAGGCGCTGTCGACGCCATAGCCCATGGACGGAGGCGGCGGATCGACCTCGGCATGATTGATGGCGATTATTTCGTCAACGCGGCCTGCATGGGCTTGTCCCCGATGATCGGCGACACGGTGCCGCATAAGCTCAAACGCTATCTGGGACGCACGGGCTATCTGTTCTGGGCGGTCAAATGCTCCGTAGGGTTTCGGGCGTTTCGGCTGGTGGTCGACGATGGCGTCAGGGAACATCGCATGTGGTCCACCGAAGTCCGCATCCTGAACGGCCCTTTCCATGGCGGGGTCGAACTTTCCGACGAAGCCGATGTCGATACCGGCGAGATCATCGTGCAGGCCATCGTCGGGCGCAGCCACATGCGCCTCGCCTGGGACTGGTATGCAAAATTCTTCCGGCTGCGCGACCGCAACGCCCATACGCAGGAATTTCGTGGCAAATCCTTCCGCCTGAGCGCCCGGCCGCCGCAGCGCCTGTCCATCGACGGGGAGGTGCTGGCCAAAACGCCCTTTACCACGAAGATCGCAGGCGGCGCGATCGAAGTCGCCGTCCCGGCATCGGACGACTAAATCCGTTCAGCCCTTCGCTTTGGCTGCCTTGCGCTCCTGCATCTTTTTGCGGAAGCGGGCGGCCCAGCCGGGCTTTGCGTCCTGCCGGGGGCGGACGAGGCAGAGCGCGTCGGCGGCCACATCCGCCGTCACGGTGCTGCCCGCGCCCACGATCGCGCCCGCGCCGATCTGCACCGGCGCGACCAGCGCGCTGTTGGAGCCGATGAAGGCCCCCGCCCCGATCTCCGTCCGATATTTGAAGAAGCCGTCATAATTGCAGGTGATGGTGCCTGCACCGATATTGGCCCCTGCCCCCACGCTGGCGTCGCCGATATAGGACAGGTGGTTCGCCTTCGCGCCTTCGGCCAGTTCCGCCTTCTTGATCTCGACAAAGTTGCCGACCTTCGCCCTGGGGCCGATCTTCGCACCGGGACGCAGGCGGGCATAGGGACCGATCGCCGCGCCGCTTTCCACCCGCGCGCCTTCCAGATGGGAGAAAGCATGGATGACGACATCGTCCGCCACGCTCACGCCGGGGCCGAGCACGACATTCGGTTCAATCACCACGTCGCGGCCCAATATCGTGTCATGCGCGAAAAACACGGTTTCCGGCGCGACCAGCGTGACGCCCTCGCGCATCGCTTCGTCGCGGCGGCGCGCCTGCCACAGCGCCTCCACGCCCGCCAGTTCGATCCGGCTGTTGACGCCCGCGACTTCCCACGCCTCCGTCTCGATCACGGCGCTCTGCGCGCCCGGCAGCATCACGATGTCGGGCAGATAATATTCGCCCGCCGCATTGTCGTTGCCGATCCGGTCGAGCAACACGAACAGATCCGTCGAGCGCACCGCCATCAGCCCGCTGTTGCAGAGCGTCACGGCCCGCTCGGCGGCACTCGCATCCTTAAATTCCACCATCTTTTCGATGATGCCCTGCCCATCCGCGACGATCCGGCCATAAGCGGCGGCATCGTCCGGCCGGAAGCCCAGCACGACCGCGCGCGGCTCATCCCCGCGCGCGAGCCGGTCCAGCATCGCCCGCATCGTTTCCGCCCGCACCAGCGGCACATCGCCATAAAGGATCAGCACTTCGCCCGCAAAGCCCTCCAGCGCGTCATGCGCCTGCGCGACGGCATGGCCGGTGCCAAGCTGCCGGTCCTGCACGGCGAGGACGACGCCCTTGCCTTCGACCGCCCTTTCCACCTGATCGCGCCCCGCACCGACGACCACCACCTGCCGGTCCGGCTGCAATTCCGCCACGCTCGCCAGCAGATGCAGCAGCATCGGATGGCCCGCGACGGGATGCAGCACCTTGTGCAGCGACGACTTCATGCGCGTACCCTGCCCGGCGGCAAGGATGATGACGGCAAGGGGGCGGCTGGCGGTCACGGCGCGGCGACTCCTGTTATCGAACGATAGGGCTGGCGCTCGCTCTGCCATGTTTGGCTTGCCTTTTCTACCGCCGCAAGGGCATGGCCGCGCCATGACGCAGATTCCTTTCGACATCGTCGGCTTCGACCTCGACGGTACGCTGATCGACACCAGCGGCGACCTTGCCGCAGCCGTCAACTACGCCCTTGGCAAGCTGGGACGCCCGCCCTTCCCGGTCGAGGCGATCCATCCCTTCGTCGGCAAGGGCGCGAAGGTGATGCTGGAACGCGCGCTCGCCGCGTCAGGCGGTTATGAGGCGGCCGAACTGGAGGAAAATCTGCCCGTCCTGCTCGATTATTATGAGCAGAATCTGGCCATCCATTCCCTGCCCTATCCCGGCCTGATCGAAACCATGGACCGGCTGACGGAACGGGGCGTGAAGCTCGCCATCTGCACCAACAAGGCGGAACGCTTCACCATTCCGCTGATGCATCAACTCGGCCTGTCGGAACGCTTCGCCAGCATCGTGGGCGGCGACACGGTGGGCGTCGCCAAGCCCGACCCGGCCCCGATCCGCGAGATGATCGCGCGGGCGGGCGGAGGCCGCGCCATCTTCCTGGGCGACACGATCAACGACATTGCGGGCGCGCGCAATGCGGGCATCCCCAATGTAGCGGTCAGCTTCGGCTTCCTCGACGGCCCGGTCGAAAATCTGGAAGCCGACGCGGTGATCCATCATTTCGACGAACTGGTGCCGCTTCTGGAGCAATGGCCCGGCTGACGCGCTGCGAGGCGGTTCTGCAAGCTCCACGAAAAAGGGACGGCGCGCCCGGCACGCCGTCCCTCCTCTCAAATCAACCGCAGTTGCCAACCCATCACATATGGATCGGCTTGCCCGTCACGGCCATGGCGGCTTCCTTGATCGCCTCACTGTGCGTCGGGTGCGCGTGGCAGGTGTAGGCGATATCCTCGCTCGACGCGCCGAATTCCATGGCCTGCGCGGCCTGCGCGATCATCGTGCCCGCGACGCTGGCGATGATCCACACGCCCAGCACCCTGTCGGTTTCCGCGTCCGCGATGACCTTCACGAAGCCGTCCGGCTCATGATTGGTCTTGGCGCGGCTGTTCGCCAGCATGGGGAACTTGCCGACCTTGACCGCGCCGCGCTCCTTGGCCGCTTCCTCGGTCAGGCCGACCCCCGCGATTTCGGGGCTGGTGTAGACGACCGACGGGATCACGTCATGGTTCACGATGCCGGTGAGGCCCGCGATATTCTCCGCGACGGCGATGCCTTCATCCTCGGCCTTGTGCGCCAGCATCGGGCCGGGGATCACGTCGCCAATGGCCCAGACACCCGGAACCCTGGTGGCGAAATCATGATCCGTCTCGATCTGGCCACGCCCGTTCAGGTCCAGCCCGATCTTGTCCAGCCCCAGACCTTCCGTGTTCGGACGGCGGCCGATCGACACCAGCACGCAATCCGCCTCGATCGTTGCCGCATCGCCACCGGCGGCCGGTTCGACGGTCAATTCGACATGCTTGCCCTTGACCTTCGCTCCCGTGACCTTGGTGCCGAGCTTATAGTCGAAGCCCTGCTTCTTGAAGATCTTGTTTGCTTCCTTGCGGACCTCGCCGTCCATGCCGGGCAGTATCTGGTCGAGAAATTCGACGACCGTGACCTTCGCGCCCAGACGCCGCCACACGCTGCCCAGTTCCAGCCCGATGACACCGCCGCCGATCACGACGAGATGGTCGGGCACCTTGTCCAGTTCCAGCGCGCCGGTGGAATCGACGATGAGGCCCTTCTTGTTGTCGACCTCGACGCCCGGAAGCGGCGTGACCGAAGAGCCGGTGGCAATGACGATATTCTTCGCCGTCACCTTCTCGCCCGCCACTTCGACCGTGTTGGCGCCGGTGAAGCTGGCAAGGCCCTTGAGCCACGTCACCTTGTTCTTCTTGAACAGGAACTCGATGCCGCCGGTCAGGCCGTTCACCGCATCCTTGCGCTGGCCCTGCATGGTGTCGAGGTCGAGGCTCATCTTGTCGATCTTGACGCCCAGCTTCGCGAGCGCCCCGCCGGCCGCCTCCTCATAGAGTTCTGAAGCGTGGAGTAGCGCCTTGGACGGAATGCAGCCGACATTGAGGCAGGTGCCGCCCAGCGTCTCACGGCTTTCGGCGCAAGCGGTCTTGAGGCCCAGTTGCGCCGCGCGGATCGCCGCGACATAGCCGCCGGGGCCAGCGCCGATCACCAGAACGTCATAGTCGAAGTCTGCCATACCAATCTCCGTTCGCCCCTGGGCCGGGTGATGCCTCGGCCCAGCCTGTCAAAGGGCTGTGATTCTTTCGCCTTTAGCACAGAAAGGGCGGGGCTTAGACAGGCTCAGCCCGAACGATGACGGGGTGATTACAGGTCGATCAGCAGACGGGTCGGGTCTTCGATCGCGTTCTTGACCGCGACGAGGAACGTCACCGCCTCGCGCCCGTCGACCATGCGATGATCATAGCTCAATGCCAGATACATCATCGGGCGGATGACGATCTCGCCATTGCGCACGACCGGGCGATCCTCGATGCGGTGGAGGCCCAGCACCGCCGACTGGGGCGGATTGATGATCGGGCTGGACAGCAGCGATCCGAAAACACCGCCATTGGAGATGGTGAAGGTGCCGCCCTTCATATCTTCCAGGGTGAGCGTGCCTTCCTTGGCCTTCTTTCCGAAAGAACCGATGGTCTTTTCGATCTCCGCGACGCTCAGGCTCTCGGCATTGCGGATGACCGGCACGACCAGGCCATTCGGGGCCGACACCGCGACGGAAATGTCGGCGAAGTCGTTATAGACGATCTCATCGCCTTCGATCTGCGCGTTGACGCCGGGAATGTCCCGCAGCGCCATGCAGACCGCTTTGGTGAAGAAACCCATGAAGCCCAGGCGGACGCCGTGCTTCTTTTCGAAAAGTTCCTTATACTTCGCCCGCGCCTCGATGACGTTGGTCATGTCGACGTCATTATAGGTGGTGAGCAGCGCCGCGTTGTTCTGTGCTTCCTTGAGCCGCTTGGCGACCGTCTGGCGCAGGCGGGTCATCTTGACGCGCTCCTGACGACGGCTGGGACCGGCGGCGGGCGCATCGGCGGCGGAAGCGGCTTCGGCAGGCGCGGCGGCCGTGGCAGCCTTCGCGGTGCCGGCGGCGGCGGCGGCCACCACATCATCCTTGGTCAGGCGGCCGTCCTTGCCGGTGCCCTTGATCTTGCTGGGGTCGAGGCCATGCTCCAGCACCAGACGGCGCACGGCGGGCGAGAGGGTCAGGTTGCCCGCATCGCCATCCTCCTCGGTTCCGCCCGACGCGCCCGGCGCGGGGGTAGCGGCCTCCGCCCTGGCAGCGGGAGCGGGAGCGGGAGCGGGAGCGGGAGCCGGAGCCGCCGCAGCGGCCGCGCCCTCATTGATGGTAGCGAGCAGCGCGCCGACCTCGACCGTATCGCCTTCCTTCGCGATGATGTCGCCCAGCGTACCGGCGACGGGCGCGGGCACGTCGACCGCGACCTTGTCGGTTTCAAGGGACACGATCGGCTCATCGGCCTTCACCGCCTCGCCGGGCTTCTTGAGCCACTGGCCAACGGTTGCTTCGGTAACGGATTCGCCCAGCGTGGGGACTTTGACTTCAGTTGCCATGAGCTTCTTCAGCCTTTCTTCTGGCGGCGGATTTCTTCACGGACGCTGTGGCCCAGCGCATCGGCGACGAGCGCGCCCTGTTCGGCGACATGGCGCTTGGCAAGGCCCGTGGCAGGCGATGCCGATGCCTTGCGGCCCGCATAGCGCGCCCGCATCGGCGCCCTGCCGGCCTGAGCCAAAGCTTCCTCGATGAACGGCTCAACGAAGAACCAGCCGCCATTGTTGCGCGGTTCCTCCTGGCACCAGATCACTTCCTCCAGGTTCGTCATGCGCTGGATACGCACGGCCAGCGCATCGGCCGGGAAGGGATAGAGTTGCTCGATGCGGACGATCTGGGTGTTCTTGTCCCCTGCCGCGTCGCGCGCCTCGATCAGGTCATAGGCGACCTTGCCCGAACAGAGCACCAGCCTTCTGGTTTCCTTGTCCGGCGCCGGATTGGTGTCCGACAGAATGCGCATGAAATGCGTTTCGCCAAGGAAGTCCTCCGTCTTGCTGACGGCCAGCTTGTGCCGCAACAACGACTTGGGGGTCATCAGGATCAGCGGCTTGCGGAAGGACCGCAGCATCTGGCGGCGCAGTATGTGGAAATAATTGGCCGGGGTCGTGCAGTTGGCGACCTGGATATTCCCTTCCGCGCAAAGCTGAAGATAGCGTTCCAGACGCGCCGAGCTATGCTCCGGCCCCTGCCCTTCATAGCCGTGCGGCAGCAGGCAGACGAGACCGTTCGCGCGCAGCCACTTGCTTTCCGACGAACTGATATACTGGTCGAAAATGATCTGCGCGCCATTGGAGAAGTCGCCGAACTGCGCTTCCCACAGAACCAGCGATTTCGGCTCCGCCAGCGCAAAGCCATATTCGAAGCCCAGCACGCCATATTCCGACAGCGGGCTGTCCAGCACCTCGAACCGGCCATGCGGGACGGTGGAGAGCGGGACATATTTGTTTTCCGTGCCCTGATCGACCCAGACCGAGTGGCGCTGGCTGAAGGTGCCGCGCCCCGAGTCCTGTCCCGACAACCGCACGCCATAGCCTTCCGACAGCAGCGAACCGAAGGCCAGAGCCTCGCCCGTGGCCCAGTCGAAATTCGCGCCGCTCCTGAACATCTCCGCCTTGGCGTCGAGCACGCGGCGCAGTGTCTTGTGGATGTTGACGCCCTCGGGAACGGTGGTCAGCGTCTTGCCGAGGCTGTCGAACAGCTTCTGGCTGATCGCGCTTTCCACGTTCTGACGGGTGGTTTCCGCGTCGGCGGGCTTGTGCAGGCCCGACCAGCGGCCAGCGAACCAGTCGGCCTTGTTGGGCTTGTAGCTCTTGGCCGCCTCGAACTCTTCCTCCAGATGATTGACGAAATCGCCGGTCGCCTGATTGACATAATCGTCATCGACCACGCCCTGCGCCTTGAGCCGCGCCGAATAAACGTCGCTCACCGGGGGATGCTGGCGGATTTTCGCGTACATCAGCGGCTGGGTGAAGCTTGGCTCGTCGCCCTCATTATGGCCGAAGCGGCGATAGCACCACATGTCGATCACGATGTCGCGGTGGAAGGTCTGGCGATATTCGATCGCCAGCTTGCAGGCGAAGGTGACGGCTTCGGGGTCGTCGCCGTTGACATGCAGGATCGGCGCCTGGACGCCCTTCGCCACGTCGCTCGGATAGGGCGAGGAACGCGCGAACTGGGGCGAAGTGGTGAAGCCCACCTGGTTGTTGACGACGAAGTGGATGCAGCCGCCCGTATTGTAGCCCCGGATGTCGGAAAAGCCGAAGCATTCCCAGACGATGCCCTGCCCGGCAAAGGCCGCGTCGCCGTGGATCAGCACGGGCAGAACCTGCTCATGCTTTTCAAGGTCGTCGCGGAAGGTCTGCTGCGCGCGGACCTTGCCCAGCACGATCGGGTCGACGGTTTCGAGGTGCGAAGGATTGGGCACGAGGCTCATATGCACCTTGATCCCGTCGAACTCCCGGTCCGTCGAGGTGCCAAGGTGATATTTGACGTCGCCCGAACCGCCGACATCCTCGGGATTGGCGGTGCCGCCCGAAAATTCGTGGAAAATGACGCGGAAGCCCTTGGCCATCACATTGGCGAGCACGTTCAGCCGGCCGCGATGGGCCATGCCGTAAACGATCTCCCGCACGCCCGATGCGCCGCCATATTTGATGATGGCTTCCAGCGCGGGAATCATGGATTCGCCGCCATCGAGGCCGAAACGCTTGGTGCCGACATATTTGCGGCCCAGGAACTTTTCATACTGCTCGGCCTGGATGACCTTGGACAGGATCGCCCGCTTGCCTTCGGGCGTGAAGTGGATTTCCTTGTCCTTGCCTTCCATCCGGTCCTGAAGGAAGCGGCGCTCCTCCACATCCGCGATGTGCATATATTCCAGGCCGACATTGCCGCAGTAATTCTGCCGCAGAATCGCGACGATCTCTTCGACCGTCGCATAGTCGAGACCCAGCGCGCCGCCGAGATAGACCCGCTTCCTAAGATCGTCGAGGCCGTGATATTCCGGCGTCAGGTCAGCGGGAAGCTGGCGCTGGGACAGGCCCAGCGGGTCGAGATTGGCCGCCAGATGGCCGCGTACGCGATAGGTGCGGATCAGCATCTGGGCGCGGATCGCATCCTCTGCCGCCTGTGCGACTTCGGCTTCTCCCGCCACCTTGCCCACGGACTTCGCGGCGGCCTTGATCGCCACCTGCATCTGCGTCGGGTCCAGCGCCCCGGTCAGGTCGTCGGTATCAATCGGCGGCCAGTTGGTGCGCGCCCAGCTTGGCCCGCGCTCGACTTCGAAATCCTGATTCTCGTAACCCATCACCGTCATCCCATCCTTGCCGCCTGCATCGCGGAACGGGAAGGACGACCGGGGTGCAGCCCGGCCGTCCGCCTTGCGAGATTAGCCCTTGAGCACTTCCAGCAGGGTCGTGCCCAATTCGGAGGGGCTGGCTGCAACCTTGATGCCAGCCGCTTCCATGGCCGCGATCTTGCTTTCCGCGTCGCCCTTGCCGCCCGACACGATCGCGCCGGCATGGCCCATGCGGCGGCCCGGAGGCGCCGTGCGGCCCGCGATGAAGCCGGCCATCGGCTTCTTGCGGCCCTTCTTCGCTTCGTCGATCAGGAACTGCGCGGCCTGTTCTTCCGCGTCGCCGCCGATTTCGCCGATCATGATGATCGATTCGGTCGCGTCGTCGGCCAGGAACAGTTCCAGCACGTCGATGAAGTTGGTGCCGTTGACCGGATCGCCGCCGATGCCGACGGCCGTGGTCTGGCCAAGGCCCGCATTGGAGGTCTGGAACACCGCCTCATAGGTCAGCGTGCCCGAGCGCGAGACGACGCCGACGCTGCCCTGCTTGAAGATGCTGCCGGGCATGATACCGATCTTGCATTCATTGGGGGTCAGCACGCCGGGGCAGTTCGGGCCGATCAGGCGCGACTTGCTGCCCGAAAGGGCGCGTTTCACCTTCACCATGTCCAGCACCGGAATGCCTTCGGTGATGCAGACGATCAGCGGGATTTCCGCGTCGATGGCTTCCAGAATCGAATCGGCCGCAAATGGCGGCGGCACATAGATGACAGACGCTTCGGCGCCGGTCTTCGCCCTGGCTTCGGCGACGGTATCATACATGGGCAGGCCGATATGGGTCGTGCCGCCCTTGCCCGGCGTGACGCCCGCAACCATCTGCGTACCGTAGGCCAGCGCCTGTTCGGTGTGGAAGGTGCCGGTGGCGCCGGTCATCCCCTGGGTGATGACCTTGGTGTTCTTGTTCACCAGAATGGACATGCTTGTCCCTTCACTTTCTCGCGACGTGGCAATTTTCGGGTGGAAAACAGCGCGTCCCAGGCTGCGCACTCACCTGGGACGCACTGGTGCAGTTCTTATTTTCAGGCCAGCGACGAGTCGATGCCCTTGCAGGCTTCCAGCAATTCCTTGACGGCATCGACCGACACCTGGAGATTGGCCTTGGCCTCCGCGTCCAGCGCGATCTCGACGACCTGCTCGACACCGTCCTTGCCGATGATGACGGGCGCGCCGACATAGAGATTGTCGACGCCATATTGGCCGGTCAGATGCGCGGCGCAGGGCAGCAGCCGCTTCTGGTCATAGAGATAGGCTTCGGCCATCGCGATGCCGCTGGTGGCGGGCGCATAGAAAGCGGAGCCGGTCTTGAGCAGGCCGACGATCTCGCCGCCGCCCGAACGGGTGCGCTGCACGATGGCGTCGATGCGCTCCTGCGTGGAGCGGCCCTGCTTGATCAGGTCGGGGATCGGGATGCCCGCGACGGTCGAATATTGCACGACGGGAACCATGGTGTCGCCATGGCCGCCCAGAACGAAGCTGTTCACTTCCTTTACCGACACCTGGAATTCTTCGGCCAGGAAGTGGCTGAACCGCGCGGAATCGAGCACGCCCGCCATGCCGACGACCTTGTTGTGCGGCAGGCCGGAAAATTCGCGCAGCGCCCATACCATCGCGTCAAGCGGATTGGTGATGCAGATGACGAAGGCGTCGGGTGCATTGTTCTTGATGCCCTCGCCCACAGCCTTCATGACCTTGAGGTTGATGCCCAGCAGGTCGTCGCGGCTCATGCCCGGCTTGCGGGCGACGCCAGCGGTCACGATGATGACATCGGCGTCCTTGATGTCGGCATAATCGTTGGTGCCGGTGATCCTGGCGTCGAACCCTTCGACCGGGCCGCATTGCGACAGATCCAGTGCCTTGCCCTGCGGCACGCCTTCGACCACGTCGAACAGGACGATGTCGCCAAGTCCCTTGAGGGCCGCCAGATGCGCGAGCGTGCCGCCAATGTTGCCTGCGCCGATGAGCGCGATCTTCTTACGGGCCATATGCAATCATCCTCCAAGCTCGAAATATTGGAATTGCCGTTCGCTTAGGCCGATATCGTAAAGGTTTCAACCTGCCATGAGAGAGCAAGGCAATTTATCTTTGCAATTTATTCGCAATTGCATTAGAGGGAATCCGCCTTTGTTGCTCGCACGCTCCTACCCTGGCGTCTGGCCCCTTCCCGCAAAGGCCACCTGCCGGATGCCTCCCCATTTTGGGAGGTATCCGGGCTATTTTCATGACAATAAGGAAGAAAAGCCGCTCGTCCAGCGCGGGAACGGCTATCTGGTGCCGTGGCCCAATGCCAGATAATCGTCCGACTGCATTTCCATCAGGCGGGAAACGGTCCGCTCGAACTCGAACGCGCCATCCCCTTCGGGATAAAGCCGCGCAGGTTCGGCGTCGGCGGCGGCGAGCAGCTTCACCTTATATTCGTAGAGCGAGTCGATGAGCGTCACGAAACGCGCCGCCTCATTGCGATTTTCCGGGCCAAGCACCGGAATGCCGACGAGGATGACGGTGTGATATTTACGCGCGATGGCGAGATAATCGGGCGCGCCCCGCGCCGCGGCGCAAAGCCGCTTGAAGGAAAATACCGCAACGCCCTTCAGGCTTTTGGGCACATGGAGCGTCCGGCCGCCCTGCACCGCGATGTCTTCCGCCGGCACATGAGCGCGGTCTTCGGGCGGATAGTCGGTCAGGCGGAAAAAAGAGGTGCTGAGCGCAGCAGTCGCCTCCGGCCCATTGGGGCAATGCCACAAGGTCGCGTCGCCCAGGCGGTCGAGCCGGTAATCGGTCGGCCCGTTCAGCGTCATGACATCCAGCCGTTGCTTGATGAGGTCGATGAAAGGCAGGAAGAGCTGGCGGTTGAGACCGTTCTTGTAGAGATCGTCGGGCGCGCGGTTCGACGTGGTGACGATGGTCACGCGCTTGTCGAGCAACCCTGTGAACAGGCGCGACATGATGGCGGCGTCCGCCATATTGTTCACGACCATCTCGTCGAAGCAGAGCAGCCGCGCTTCCTCGGCCAGCGATTCCACCACGGGCGGGATCGGATCGCCGGTTTCCGACTTGCGCGCCTCGGCCAGCCGCGCATGGACATCCAGCATGAATTCGTGGAAATGCGCGCGCTTCTTGCGCTGGACCTGCACCGTGTCGAAGAACAGGTCCATCAACATGGATTTGCCGCGCCCCACGCCGCCCCACATATAGAGACCACGCGGCGGCTCAGGCGCTTTCCGCAACAATTTCCAGAGCGTCGATCCGCGCGGCGGGACCGTTTCCAGTTCCTTCTGCAACCGGTCGAGCCGGTGTGCCGCTGCTTCCTGGTCAGGGTCCGCCCGCAACTCGTTCGCAGCGACCAGCGCCTTGTAACGATCCATCACACCCGTCATTTCGGCGCGGATGCCTTCCGGATCGTCGCGGTGGAAGCCGCGATCAGATTGCCGTCCTGCTCCATCGTCAGCCGCATGAAGAGCAGCCGTCCCGTCTCGCGCAACACTTCGACTTCCGTGCGAACAGGCGGACCGACGCTGCCCGCCCCGCAGAACTGCATCGTCAGATCGACGGTCACGGCCGCCACCTGTTCAGGCCTGTCCATGGCGGCAAGACCGGCGAAATAGGCATGATCGGCCAGGGTCGCCAGAAAACCGCCATGCAGCGCGCCCAGGCGGTTGACATGGGTAGGCAGGCTTTCCAGCATCACCGTCGCCTTGCCGGGCGCGTCGCTGCGAAAATAGCTCAGGCCAAGCGGCTCCAGGAACGTCCCTTCGATCGGGTCCGGCCAGCGATACCATCCCGCCCACGGCCCGTCGGCCACGGGAACTATCCTGCTCAGATCCTGCACCACGCCGGTCAGAGCTGCCGTTCGACCATCATCTTCTTGGTCTCCGCGATCGCCTTGGCCGGGCTGAGGCCCTTGGGACAGACATTGGCGCAGTTCATGATCGTGTGGCAGCGATAGAGGCGGAACGGATCTTCCAGTTCATCGAGGCGCTCGCCGGTATATTCGTCGCGGCTGTCGGCCAGCCAGCGATAGGCTTGCAGCAGGATCGCGGGACCAAGGAACTTGTCGCTGTTCCACCAATAGCTCGGGCAACTCGTCGAGCAACAGGCGCACAGGATGCACTCATAGAGGCCGTCCAGCTTCTCGCGATCCTTGGGCGACTGGAGCCGTTCCTTGCCGCTGGGCGCGGGGCTGACGGTTTGCAGCCATGGCTTGATCGAACTATATTGCGCGTAGAAATGCGTGAAGTCGGGGACGAGATCCTTGATGACGTCCATATGCGGCAAAGGCGTGATCCGCACTTCCTTGCCCGCGCATTCGTCGATGGCGGTGGTGCAGGCCAGACCGTTCTTGCCGTTCATGTTCATCGAACAGGAACCGCAAATGCCTTCGCGGCAGGAACGGCGGAAGGTCAGCGACGAATCATATTCGTTCTTGATCTTGAGCAGCGCGTCCAGAACCATCGGGCCGCAATTGTCGAGGTCGATCTCGAACGTATCGTAACGCGGATTCTCGCCTGAATCCGGGTCATAACGATAAACCTTGAAGCCCTTGACGTTGGTCGCGCCATCCGGCGCGCGATGCACAACGCCCTTGCCAGTGATCCTGCTGTTCCTGGGCAAAGCAAATTCAGCCATCTGTCGCGTTCCCTTCTGTTAGGCGCGCGAATAGCCAAAGCGGGCGGTTACCGGAAGCCCTGACAGACAATTTTCTTGCGCTTTCCCCAAAATACGCATTTCCGATTGACATAACGTCGCGCTGTGGCAAGTCGTCGCCCCGTTCAAAGAACGAGACGCCCTTGACCGCCGCACGTCCGCTCATTGCCATCGGCAATTACGATTTCCGTGCAAGCGGGACCGTCCTCAAATCCATTGAAATCGCCAGCGCGGCTCACAGCGCGGGAATGGCCGTGGAACTGTGGGCGATCCGGGCCGACGGCCCGATGCTGGCGCGGATTCCTGCCGGCATTCCGGTCATCGCCGCAGGAGGCGGATTAAAGGCGGCGTCGCGCGCCCAGGATCTGGCTCTCAATATCCCGGCGCTGGCCCGAACGATCAGGACGCGCCGCCCCACCCTTTTCCTGTCGGGAGGCAATCATTTTCACCTCCCCGCCCGCGCGGCGCTCGCGCTCAGTGGACGCCGGAAAACCAGCCGTCTTCTTCTGCGCGTCAGCAATTCCTCGCACGAGGGCAAAAGGAACGGCTTTCTGAACCGGTGGGATCAAAAGCTGAAATATGGCGGGAGCCAGAGCATCGTCGCGGTTTCGCAGGAACTGGCCGGCGAACTGACTCAACTGGGCATGAACATCCCCATCCATTGCATTCCCAACGGGGTGGACGTCGCGAAACTGCGCCGGATGAGCGAGGCGCCGTTCG
Source organism: Sphingobium faniae (assembly GCA_900100475.1). GTDB lineage: Bacteria > Pseudomonadota > Alphaproteobacteria > Sphingomonadales > Sphingomonadaceae > Sphingobium > Sphingobium faniae. The sequence continues at coordinate 252,903 of FMTU01000001.1, forward strand.
AGCACCCCTTCCTGCGGGATCGGGAAAACGGCCACCCCGTGCTGGTCTCCATGGGACGGCTCAGCCGACAGAAGGGCTTCGATATCGCCCTTCGCGGCTTCGCGCAGCTTTGCCATGACCCGCTGCCCCGCCTTTTCATCATCGGGACCGGCCCTTCGCGCATAAAGGAAAGCCTGCTCGCTCTGGCTCGCGACCTGAAGATCGCGGACCGCGTCGACTTCCTGGGCTATCAGGACAATCCCGCCGCCATATTATCGCGATGCGATCTGTTCATCAGCGCGTCCCGCTGGGAAGGTGCGAGCAATGCCTTGATCGAAGCGCTTGCCTGCGGGTTGCCGCTGGTCGCCACGGATTGCCCCACCGGCAATCGTGAGATCGTTACCCATGGCCCCTATGGCCGCCTTGTGCCGGTGGAGGATGCGGCAGCGTTGGCTGCCGCAGTGGAAGCCGAACTGCGTCACCCGCGCGCCCGTGACAGGCAGCGGGCAGGCGCGGAAAACTGGCGATTGGAAAATTGCATGGCCGCTTGGGTTCAACGGCTTCAAATCGAAAATAGACAATGACGCGTCCATCAGCCGGCAACCGGCGGCAAAGCATTCTGGCCTGTCTGGTCGTCGCCTTGTTCCTCGCCCTCGCGAGTCTGGCGGCGGCCTTCAACCATGACGAGGATCAATATTATGGCGCCAGCTATGCCATGTTGCATGGCGCGCTCTACCGCGATTTCATCTTCCTCCAGACCCCGCTCAATGCCTGGCTTGGATATGGCGTCATGCTGCTGTCGCCGGACAATTCCCTGTGGCTGCTCCGTATCGTCCAAGGCCTGATCGGAGCGGCGACCTTCGCCATCGTCCTGTTCACCTGCAACAGGCTGACCCGATCCTTCCGCATCGCCCTGTTCAGCGCGGGGTCGATGTTGGGCTGCTACAGCTTCCTTTTCGCGACCACCGTGTTTCGCAACGATATGCTGCCCTGCCTGTTCGCAACGGCGGCGATTGGATTGCTGGTCCTGCGTGCGCAGGATGGCGCGGCGCGTCTGGATCGCGTGTTGCCGGTGGCGGGCGCCTTGCTCGCATTGGCGGCTTCGGCCAAGGTGAACTATCTGCTTCTCTGCTTCGCACCGGCTGCATGGATCGCCGCAGCGCCCGGGATCGCTTTCGCCGCCCGGACCCGACGGCTGGCCCTGTTCCTGGCCGGCGGCTTGGTCGGAGCCTTGCCCACATTCTTCTATCTGGCGCTGAACCCGGCCCAATTCATGTGGCAGGTCGTGGAGTTCGCCCTGGCGGCCCCTCCGGACTGGTATCGCAGCGTCGGCGATGTCGACAGCATCACCATGACTGGCAAGGTGAAGGACATTTTTCTCATTCTGGTGCAAGGGCCGACCCTGCTCGCGCTCGCCATGATTGTCTTCGACCGGTTACGGCCCGCCGAAGACACCGATGCAGCGGCTGCGCGATCCGCTCTCCTGCTGGATTTCGTCATCCTGTTCGGATTGATCGCGGCGATCGCGCCGACGCCTGCATGGCGGCAATATTTCGTCTCCTTCCTTCCCGCCCTGGCGATGCGCCTGGCGATCGCACTTGACCATCGGTCGCCGCGACAGGTGCGGGTGGGCCTGTTGGGCCTGGCCCTGTTCGCTTGCGCCGGACTGACCGCATGGACCATCAAGACCGCCAAAATATTGCGGCATCCAGAAAACAGCATAGTGACGCGCTGGAAGGAATCCCGCTGGATCGGCGCTCATTTACCGCAGGGAACGACAGCGGAGAATGCCGTCGTCGCGCTCTCTCCCCATCTGATCGTCGACAGCGGAGCGCTCATCCATCCCCGCTTCGTGTCGGGCGTGTTCGTCTACCGCTGGAGCAATACGGATCGGCAGAAGGAAATATATGATATGGGAGGCATCAGCGCCAAATCCGTGACGGGCTGGTTGTCGAAACGGCCTCCGGCCGCCATTGTGACCGGATATGAGAATGGCAATGGAAACGCCTTTTCGGTCAATCTGGAAAAGCCTCTGGACCTGTTCGCCCGCAATCATGGTTATGAGATGATGAAAAGTCCTTATGGTAACGCCATTCTCTACAGGCTCCCTGCCGCAGCATGGAAGGCGCGTCGATGAGCGGGACAATCGCCCTTCGCCTGCTGGGCAACAACGATACGCCGATCTGGGGCATGACCAACGCAGAGCGCCTGCGCCGTCTGGCGCGAGCCGAGGGATTGTCGGAGGACGCATCGTCATCGGACGCGCGACTTTACGCCAATCTGGATTATGTATTCGATCCGTCATGGCTGCGTCATGTTCTGGCGACGCCCGGCATGGTGGTGATGGATGGCGAGGTTCTGGTGCTGGCGCATTTGACCGGAGATATTGCGCCCGACAATCTGGAGCGGCATCGCAGCGAACTGACCTTCATCGACTATCGTAACAATCCGCAGATCTACAACCGTCAGCTTCGCAAGCTGGATTGCCCCTTCATCCAGCGGCTGACCCCCGCGACCCGGAGGGAGATTGAGCGGAAGAGCTATTTCGGCGCGTATAAGGGCGTGACCGATCTTCTCACAAAATATCTGTGGCCCGAACTGGCGCTGTGGCTGACGCGGCTGGCGGCGTCGCTGGGCATGACGCCGAACATGGTGACGGGCATCGGCGCGGCGCTGTGCCTGCTGGCGACTTATCTTTTCTCGCAGGGGCTTTACGGGAGCGGGATGCTGGCGGGGTTCGCCTTCATGGTGCTGGACACGGTGGACGGAAAGTTGGCGCGATGCACCATCACCTCATCCAAATGGGGCAATGTATTCGACCATGGCGTCGATCTGGTCCATCCGCCCTTCTGGTGGTATTTCTGGGGCGTGGGATTGGGCGCATGGGGACTGGCGCTTTCGTCGCAGGCCTTTGCGCTGGTGATGGCGACGGTGATCCTGGGCTATGTGCTGCAACGGCTGATCGAAGGGATGTTCATCAAGGACTTCGGCATGGACATCCATGTTTGGCGGCCCTTTGACAGCCGGTTTCGGCTGATTACCGCGCGGCGCAATCCGAACATGGCGATCCTGTTCGTGGCGCTTCTATCAGGACGGCCGGATATCGGCCTGATCGCGGTGGCATGGTGGACGGCGATCTCTCTGCTGGTCCATGCCGTGCGACTGGCGCAGGCCTATGGCGCAAAGCGGTCGGGACAGCCGATCGTCAGTTGGATGGAAGCACAGGCATGAATGACACCATCGGGAGATTCGGGTTTCCGCAGACGCTTGTCGGAGATTTCCAACATTGGGTCGTGCTGCTGCGGCCCGCGCAGCCGACGCTGGGGTCGCTGGTGCTGGCGGCGAAGAGCGAGGCGGTGGCGTTTGGCGATCTGCCCGCGGAGGCCCATGCCGAACTGGCGGTGGTGACGAAGGCGGTGGAGGGCGCGCTTCAAAAGGCCGTGGGCTATGCGAAGATCAACTATCTCATGCTGATGATGGTGGACCCGCATGTCCATTTCCACGTCATCCCACGCTATGAGGGCGCGCGCGAGCAAGCGGGCGTCCGTGTTCCCGACACGGGGTGGCCGGGGCAGCCGGACCTTGGCAGCGCGGTGAAATTATCGGCGGAGCAGCGGGACGCGCTGGTGGCGTGGCTGAAGGGATATTTCGACGCGGGCTGAGCGGGCTTCCGGCTCCAATCCGCTATTTTGCGTAGCGGCCTTCCGCCGCCCAGCGGGCGGTCAGGGCGTCGGCGGCTTCCACATCCTGCGGGAAATCGACTTCCTGCCAGTCCAGCCCCTCAATGGAGACGGTGCCGACCCGGTTGCCCTTGGCGATGATGTCGATGGCGCGCAGATACCAGCGTTCGACGCCTTCGGGCGTCCGCATCATCTGGTCGATCTGGTTGCGGAAGATCGCTGGCCCCTCTCCCGTGAAAGCCAGCATGCCGATGGATTCGGCATTGGTGTCAGGCGGCAGCAGGCGCTTGCCGATGGCATGGAGACGGCCGCTGGCGTCGCGGTTCACCTTCATGTCGTCATCGTCATAGTCCGATTTCACGTCGACGGTGACGGTGATCGCGTCCTGCGCGCCTTCGATCAGCCTGGCGACGATCTCATCCGAAACGATGGTGTCGCCGTTCAGGATGATGAAGTCGCGGTCCATCTCTTCCCGCGCGATCCAGCAGGTGCCCAGATTGTCGGCGACCTGGAAGAAGGGATTGAACAGCGTCCGCACCCGCACGCCGGTGTCACGGTAAAGCTGGAGCGCGTGATCCTCGACCCGTTCGGTGCGAAAGCCGGTGACGACCACGATGTCGCTGATCCCGTTAGCGGCCAGCGCCGCCACCTGCCAGCTTATGAGGGTGCGGCCGTTAAAGTCGATCATGCATTTGGGAATGTCGCGGGTCAACGGAAGGAGGCGCGAACCCTGGCCCGCCGACAGGATGATGGCTTTGCTGATGCTCATGGGCGCTGCTTTAGAGCATCAGGCGGAAAAGTGGGAACAGGTTTTTGCGAGTGGGTGGAAAGTCGGTTCGAAGGGGCGGCGAGGGTCAAGCCGGATCTTGCTCCGGACCGACCGGACTCCATCCCCCATTTACTCCATGCCGCCCAACCGCCTAGATAGCCGCGCGTTGAATGGCGATATTCCAGCGAAAGGCCTGGCACGGGTGAAAAGGAAGAGCGGATCGGGCGAGGCCAGCGACGGCTTTGCGCGCATCCTGGCGAATACCGGCTGGCTGCTGGGCGGCAAGGGCGTGGGCGCGGTGCTGAGCCTTGCCTATCTCGCCATCGTCACGCGTACGCTGGGGGTCGCCGATTTCGGCCGTTTCGCGCTGGTGCTGAGCGCCGCCAACGTCATCAAGACGATGGTCAGTTTCGATAGCTGGCAGATCGTCGTGCGTTACGGCCAGCCGCATCTGGCGGCGGGACATGGCGACGCGCTCAATCGCGTGCTGCGTTTCTGCATCCTGATTGATCTGGCTTCGGCCGCGGCGGGAGGGGTGATCGCGGGCGGCATCATCCTCGCTTGCGGTCATTTGCTGGGCCTGTCGGCACAGATGGGCTGGCAGACATGGCTGTTCTGCATGATGATGATGATCACCATCCGGTCCAGCCCCATGGGCATATTGCGCCTGTTCGACCGTTTCGACGCCAGCGCGCTCGCCGAAACCATGATCCCGGTCGGGCGGATGATCGGCGCGGGGATCGCCCTGGCGCTGATGCCGACGATCACGGGATTCCTGATCGCCTGGGCCGTCGCGGAATTGCTGTGCGCGATCGCTTACTGGCTGCTGGCGCTGCGCGAGGGGGGCGATCGGATCGGCCGGTGGCGCGCGGGCCGGGCGAAAGACGCGCGGCATGAAAATCCGGGCATCGTCGGCTTCCTGACCGCCACCAATCTGCAAACCACGCTGTCGTCGGTGGGGCAACAGGTGGCGGTGCTGATCGTCGGCCTGTTCGTGGGCCCGGCGGGCGCGGGTCTCTATCGCCTTGCCAACCAGCTTGCCAATTCGCTGACGAAGATTTCCAGTCTGTTATCGCGCAGCATCTTCGTGGAGTTGACGCGCACCCATTCAAGCCATGGCGCGGATGCGCTGCGCACTCTGTTCCGGCGGACCAACCGGCTGGCGCTGATCGCAGGGGCGGTCATCATCGCGCTGATCCTGACGATCGGCCATCCGTTGCTGGGCCTGATCGCGGGCAAGGCATTCCTGCCCGCCTATCCGCTGCTGCTGCTGCTGGGGATCGCGGCCTGCATCGACCTGGTGGGGGTGAGCTATCGCCCGTTGCTGATGGCGACGGACCGGGCGGGCCTGTCGCTGCGGATCACCTTCGTCGCGACGGCGCTGCTGCTGGGGATGCAGGCGGCGCTGCTGCCGCTATACGGGACCATCGGCGCGGCGGCGGCGAATATCGTCGCGGCCTGCATCGGTTTCCTGATGATGGGGCTGGCGAGCCGCAGAGCGGTGGAGGGAAACGGCGCGGCCCGGACCTGAACCTTCAACCCTGCCGGGCGAGGATGGATTCGATCAGAGCGACATCCTCCGCCTTGTCGGCGTCGATGCAGGCTTCGGCCTTGTCCAGTGCGACGAGGCGGGCGATGAGGCCGAAGCGGCGGCCGATGCGGGCGATGCCGCCACGCAGCGTCAGCAGCCGCAACGTCGCGCCGATCAGGGCGAAGGGGCCGAAGGCGGCGAGGATCTTCCAGCCCTTTTTGCGGTCCTGCTCCACATCGCGCCAAAGGGCGATGATGGGGCGGGCCTTCGCGCTGCCGAACCAGAAGATATTCGCGCCCGACCACCAGCCGTCCCGGAACTTGAGCCATGTGCGGCGGGACGCGGGATAATGGGCGAGCAGCGTGGCGCGCTCCACCATGGCGACAGCGATGTCCGCGCCGGACGCCTGCGCGACGAACTGGTCGAGCATCGCGGCGTCGAGCAGCACATGGTCGGCAGTGGTCATCAGCAGCGGGAAAGGCAGGTCCGCCCGGTCCATCAGCGCAAGGAGGGAGGAGGCGATGCCGGAGCCGCTGGTTTCGAACGCAACCTTGGGGTGGTCCGCCAGCCATGCGGTCGCGGGGTTATCGGCATAAAGCCGCGGCGACTGGGTGAGGATCAGGACGCGGGCGATGGCGGGATGCCCGACCAGCGCGCGGGCGGGATAGTCGATCATCGGAACGCCCCCGACCGGAACCAGTGGCTTGGCCGAAACGCCCGCCGCCTGCGCGAGCGGATCGGGAATGGGACGTACGCCGGCGAGCAGGATGGCGGTGACGGTCGGATCGGTCATGCCGCTGCGTTAGCGCAAGCGCGGTTCGTCCGCCAAGCGGCTTATTGGCCGGTGGCGGCGAGCGCGACCGTTGTTTTCTGCGCGAAACCTTCGTGGAGGCCGGGACGCAACGCCTTGAGCTGCGCCAGACGGGCACGGAAATTGGCGAGGTCGCGGCCCGCAAGCTGGGCGGTGGTCGTGAAAGTCACCGACAACGGATTGACCGTGCGGCCGTTGCGGTACAACTCATAATGGAGATGCGGACCGGTCGAGAGGCCAGTCGAGCCGACATAGCCGATCACCTGCCCGCGCCGCACCCGCTGGCCCGAAACGGCGGCGATGCGGCTCATATGGGCATAGCCGGTGGCGAGGCCGCCGCCATGTTCCAGCCGCACATAATTGCCATGGCCGCCATGCCGTCCGGCATAGGAAACCCTGCCATCAGTCACGGCGTAGATGGGCGAACCGTAGCGCGCGGCGAAGTCCACGCCCGCATGCATCCGGGTATAACCAAGGATCGGATGACGGCGCTGGCCGTAGCCGGAGGAGATGCGTCCCGACACCGGCTGCGCCAGCACGCCGCGACGTTCGCCGACGCCCGACGCCTCGAACCATTCGGTGCGGCCGCCGGCCGTCCATTTGAGCATGTCGATGGACTTGCCGCGCGCGCGGCGCAGGCCCGCATAGAGCAGGTCCCCCACCTCCACGTCGCCGGTTTCGGCGCGGCGATATTCGGTCACGATGTCGTAGCGGTCGCCCGCATGGACAGAGCCAAGATCCATCTGCTGCGCGATGACGCGCAGGAAAGCCTGTACCGCCTTGGGCGGCGCTCCGGCCGCGCGGGCGCTGTTGTAGACGCTGTCGCCCACCACGCCCTGAATGCGGAGCGGGGTTTCATCGACGCGGATGGGAATGCGCTTTACCTCAAGCGCGCCACCGACGCGGTTGATCTCGATGCCGAGGTCGAGGCGGGCGCGAAAGGCCAGATGGTCGAGCGGACGGGGCCGGTCGCGGCTGGCGCGGCGGCCAAGGACGATGTCGAGCCGCGTGCCCGCTTTCGCGCCGCCCGCGAGGTCACCGCCGACCAGCGCGTTGACGGCCGCCACGTCGCCCGCGCTGACGCCCGCGCGGGACAGGGCGCGCGAAAGCGTGTCGCTGCTGCCGATCTGGGCGTTGAGTTCGACCTGCGGGCGCTCGGGCGTCTGGCGGAGCGGCTGGACGGCGTCGGTCGGCCCCATGCGATGCCCGCTGTCCGCGCCCATCGCGAGCGGGGTGATCATCTGGCTGCGGACTTCGTCGAACTGCGGCTGCGCCATCAGCGGTCCGGGCGCGCCGGGGACAGGTTGAAAACCGGGGGAGAGAGAGAGGGCGGTGGCGCACAGGCCAAAACAGGTGGCGAGGCCGCGAAACCATGTGAGGCTGCCGACGCGCTGGCCAAGATCGGGGACAAGCTCCACATCCTCTGCCCAGTCCCTGAGCCGGGCGCGCCAGCCGAGGGAGCGGGCAGCAGAACGAGACGGTTTTTTCAGGGAGTCGGCGAGCCAAAGGGATGCGGTCGCTCCCCCCTGCTGCGTTCCGATCTGGTTTTCCTGAAACAAATCGCGTCCCCCCCGGGACAGTTCGTCGCATCGCCCAAAGACAACGGCCCCCGCGCCGCGCCGAAGCCGCACTGTTGTGAACGCATAGGGTTAAAGTCAATTTAAGACGCAGAAAGGATCGCCCTGCTTGCGACGAAACGTGCGCGAGGCCGGACAGGCGATTGGAAACAGGACCGAAGTTGCCCCCCACGGAGCAAAGTCCCTTGCCCCGCCCCCTTTCATGCCCAACATAAAGGCCATGGCCCAATTCGCCCGATCGCCCGTCACTGCCGTGCTTGGGCCTACCAATACCGGCAAGACGCATCTGGCCGTGGAACGCATGTGCGGCCATTCGAGCGGCATGATGGGCTTTCCGCTCCGCCTGCTGGCGCGTGAGGTCTATGACCGGGTCGTCGGCATCAAGGGCGCGGAGCAGGTGGCGCTGATCACCGGCGAGGAGAAGATCGTGCCGCCGCACGCGCGCTATTTCCTGTGCACCGCCGAATCCATGCCGATCGGTTCAGGCCAGCAGGCAGGCAGCGATCAGGAAAGACGTGGGGATTATGCCTTCGTGGCGCTGGACGAGGCGCAACTGGGCGCGGACCCGGAACGGGGGCATGTCTTTACCGACCGGCTGTTGCGCGCGCGCGGGCGGGAGGAGACGATGATCCTGGGTTCCGCCAGCATCGCGCGGGTGGTGAAGGCGCTGGTGCCCGATGTGGAGATCATCGGACGGCCGCGCTTTTCGACGCTCAGCTATGCGGGCGCGAAGAAGCTGTCCCGCCTGCCCAAGCGGTCCGCCATCGTCGCCTTTTCCGCCGAGGAAGTCTATGCCGTGGCCGAAATGCTGCGGCGCTTTCGCGGCGGGGCAGCGGTGGTCATGGGCGCGCTGTCGCCGCGCACCCGCAACGCGCAGGTGCAGATGTTCCTGAACGGCGAGGTGGACTATCTGGTCGCGACCGACGCCATCGGCATGGGGCTGAACCTGGATGTCGCGCATGTCGCCTTCGCCTCGCTCCGCAAATTCGACGGGCGGCGGACGCGACGGCTGACCGTCAGCGAAATGGCGCAGATCGCGGGGCGCGCGGGGCGACATCATAAGGACGGCACGTTCGGCAGCCTGGGGTCGGAGGATGGCGAAGCCGCCTTCACGCCAGAGGAGATCGAGGCGATCGAGGCGCATCGCTTTCCGCCGGTGGAGCAGCTTTTCTGGCGCAACGGGACGCCCCGGCTGGACAGCCTCGACATGCTGATCGCCGATCTGGAGGAACGGCCCGACCGCCCGAAACTGCGCGCCGCGCCCGAAGCGGTCGATCTGGCGGTGTTGAAGCGGCTGGCCGATGACCCTTTGGTTATAGAAAGGGCAAGGGGCAAGCGAGCCGTGGCACGGCTGTGGGACGCCTGCGGGCTGCCTGACTTCCAGAAGCTGGGCGCGGAGCATCATGCCCGCATGGTGAGTCGCGTCTGGCGCTTCCTGTCCGAAGGCACGGGACATATTCCACGCGACTGGTTCGCGCAGCAGGTGGCGCGACTCGATTCGGTGCAGGGCGATATCGACACCCTGTCCGGTCGGATGGCGGCGGCGCGGACATGGTCCTATATCGCGCATCGGCCCGACTGGCTGGCCCATCCCGCCGAGATGGCCGAGCGGACGCGGACGCTGGAGGAAAAGCTGTCGGATGCGCTCCACGCGGCCCTGACGCAGCGTTTCGTGGACCGGCGGACCGCCGTGCTGCTGCGCGATATCGGGCAGAATGTGGACAGCCTGCCCGTCGAGGTGGAGCCGGACGGGACGGTTTGCGTCGATGGCGAGACGATCGGGCGACTTGACGGATTTCGTTTCTCGGTCGATCCCGCTACGCGTCATCAGGACAGAAAGATGTTGCTGGCGGCGGCCGAACGCCGCCTTGGAAGGATTTTACGAGTGAAGGCTGACGAATTGCTGGGCGCGGCGGATACGGATTTCGCGCTGATGGATGCAGGCGGCGAGGTGCCCGGCATCGGCTGGCAGGGCAATCCGGTCGCCGCCCTGCTGGCCGGCCCCACGCTGCTGACACCTGAAATCCGGCTGGATCGCGCGCTTTCCGCCCTGGGGCAGGATGTGCAAAAGCAGATCGCCGCCCGCCTTTCCACATGGTTCGACGCGCAAAAGGAAAAGCATCTGCTGCCGCTGGTGAAGATGGCGGCGAGCGCTTCGGATGCCGAAGTCCCCGCCGTGGTGCGCGCCGTATTCACGCAACTCGCCGATGCAGGCGGCGTCAGCGCGCGGACGGAGCTTGATTCGGCGCTGGGCCATCTGGACAAGGAGCAGCGGCATTTGCTGCGCCGCGCGGGCATAGATATCGGCGTGCTCGACATCTATCATCCGGGGTTGCTGAAACCGGGCGCGGCGCGCTGGCGATCGGCCTTGCTGGCGGCACGGCTGGGAAAGCCCTGCCTTCCCTTGCCGCAAGCGGGGCTGACGCTGATCCCGGCGGGCGAGCGGGCGGAGCAGATGGGCGCGCGGATCGCCGGTTTCCGGGGATTTGGCGAACAGATGCTGCGGATCGACATGGCCGAGCGCATGGCCCGCGCCGCGCATGAAGCCATTGCGAAGGGCGAGTCCTTCACCGCGCTCAGCCCGCAGATCGTGTCGCTGGGACTGTCCGAAGCATCCTTTCTGCAATTGATGCGGCTGGCGGGCTTCCGTCCGGTGGAAGCGCCCGAGGAAGGCGGCCCGAACTGGGCGTTTCGCGGACGGCAGAAGGCGCGCGCCCAGCATCAGCATCGCCCCGCCCGCGAAGGTGACAAGCGCGGGGGCAAGCGCGATGGAGGCAAGCGCGACGCGCCGCAGCGGCGCGAACCCGTCGCCGCCGGTGCGGGGCATAAGCCCGCCGCCGCCAATGCCTTTGCCGGTCTCGCCGAACTGTTGGGGCGCAATGGCTGAGGCCGGAAACGGCCTTTCGCATGGCCCTGCCCTGCGGATCGACAAATTCCTGTGGTTCACGCGACTCGCCAAGAGCCGGTCGGTTGCGCAAAAAATGGCTGAGGATGGCCATATCCGCGTCAACGGACGACGGATCGAGCGCTCCCATGCGCCGGTGAGGACAGGCGATCTGGTCACCTTTCCCCATCCCGGCGGCGTGCGGGTGGTGCGAGTCGTGCAACTTCCCGGACGGCGCGGCCCTGCCCCCGAAGCGCAATCCTGCTATGAAGAACTGAAGCTGGGGCATTGAGGGGACAATAATATCCTCATTGACGCGCGCCCGGACGGCGCATAGCAGGGGCGCGATTTTCGACCCCTCAAGAGTGCCTGACAATGACCTATGTCGTGACCGACAACTGCATCCGCTGCAAATATATGGATTGCGTCGAGGTCTGTCCCGTGGACTGTTTCTACGAGGGCGAGAACATGTTGGTCATCAATCCCAACGAATGCATCGATTGCGGCGTGTGCGAACCGGAATGCCCGGCCGAAGCGATCCTGCCCGACACCGAAAGCGGCCTTGAAAGCTGGCTGGAACTGAACACCAAATATTCCGCCGAATGGCCGAACATCACGGTGAAGGGCGATGCGCCCGCCGACGCGGACGCCATGAGCGGCGTAGAGAACAAGCTGGAGAAGTTCTTCTCCCCCAATCCCGGTTCGGGGGACTGACCGTCCGGGAGCCTGGCGCGACCAATTTGCGGCGGGAAAACCGGAGATTGTGTCCGGGGGTGGCAATTTTGTTACGAATCTGCTAAACAGCTTCGCAACGGCGGGCTTGGTCGCGCTCGCTCAGGAGAAATAGTCTCATGTCCTAATGGCGGCGCCGCGGTCTTCCCCGGCATGTTTTGACTCGCATGCGTTTCGTGACGGCCCCGTCTCCCCCATTGAATGGAAAGGTTTCAAATGGCTGCCAAGGCGCTGTCCTTTGACGTCGGTGATTATGTCGTCTACCCCAAGCATGGCGTGGGCCGTGTGGTCGAGCTGCAAAAAGAGCAGATCGCCGGCATGGATCTGGAGCTTTACGTGCTTCGTTTCGAAAAGGAGCGCATGACGCTTCGTGTCCCCACCAACAAGGCCGAAGGCGTCGGAATGCGCAAGCTGTCCTCCAACAAGACGCTGGAGGAAGCGATGGAAACCCTGAAGGGCAAGCCCAAGGTCAAGCGCACCATGTGGTCGCGCCGCGCGCAGGAATATGAAGCGAAGATCAATTCGGGCGATCTGGTGTCGATCGCCGAAGTGACGCGCGACCTGTTCCGCGCCGACGACCAGCCTGAGCAGAGCTATTCGGAACGGCAGATCTTCGAAGCGGCCTCCAGCCGCCTCGCCCGCGAACTGGCGGCGATGGAAGAGACCGACGAGCCGAGCGCGCTGACGAAGATCCTGCACATTCTCAACGAGGCCGCGCCCAAATATGCGAAGGTGGAAGGCTGACGGATTTTCGGCCGAGCCGTCAACGGCAGGCCGGACAAGGGAAAGGGCGTCCTTCGGGGCGCCCTTTTTTTGTGGATATAGAGCGGAACGCAAAACAGAGCGATCCTGCCCTCCCCACCATCACCAGCGCAAAACCGGCTCACCCTCTCGCAAGGATGAGCCGGCAATGGGAGCGACGACCGTCAGGCCGCCGGCCGATGGGGAGGGTCAACCCAGATCCGGTTCGCCTTCCAGGATGATCGTCTTGGCCTCCAGGAAGGGCAGCAGGCCTTCGACGCCGCCCTCGCGGCCGAGGCCCGACTGCTTGAAGCCGCCAAATGCGATGGAGAAGTCGGTGCGGAACCAGTTATGGCCCACCGTGCCCGCCAGAAGGCGACGAGACACCTGATAAGCGCGGGTCGCGTCGTTGGTGAAGACCGATGCGTTGAGGCCAAAGACGGTGTCGTTGGCGATCTCGATCGCATGTTCTTCACTGTCGGCCGGGATGATGCTGACCACGGGGCCGAAGATTTCCTCACGGGCGATGGTCATATTATTGTTCACATTGGCGAACACGGTCGGCTCGATGAAGAAACCGCGATTGAGGTGCGCGGGACGCCCGCCGCCGGCCGCGATCTTCGCGCCTTCATCGCGGCCCTTGGCGATATAGCCTTCCACGCGATCGCGCTGGCGACGCATCGCAAGCGGCCCCATGCCGGTCGTTTCCTCGAAAGGATCGCCGACATTGATCTGCTTGAACGCGGCCGCCAGGGCTTCGGCGAATTCATCATGGCGGTGCTTCGAGATCACAAGGCGGGTCAGCGAAGAGCAGACCTGCCCGCTCAGGGTCGGCGCATAGGTTGCGATATGCGCGGCAGCCTCCGCCACATCATAGTCGTCGAGGATGACCGCGGCCGACTTGCCGCCCAGTTCCAGGGTGCAGCGCGCAATGCGCTCGCCGCAGATGGAAGCGATCTTCTTCCCCGCCGCGCTGGAGCCGGTGAAGGTGATCTTGTCGATCCCCGGATGACGCACCAGCAGTTCCGATACCTCGCGCTCGGCGGTGAGGACGTTCAGCACGCCTGCGGGCAAGCCGACCGCCCTGGCGACCTCAGCAAGCTGAAGCGGGCCGCCGGGCGATTCGGGCGAGGCCTTGAGTACGATGGTGCAGCCCGCCAGCAGTGCAGGCCCGCATTTCCACGCGGCAAGGCTCAGCGCGCCATTCCACGGCACGATGGCGCCGACGACGCCGACGGGTTCGCGCACCAGGAAACTGGCGACCGCGCCGGGCGAATGCAGCGCCTCATGGCGTTCGACCCATTGAAAGGTCTCGGCAAGGCCCGCATAATAATCAAAGGCATAGGCGACGCCCGACGCCATGGACTTGGCGGCGCGCTGCGCCACGCCGATTTCGCCGGTCCACATCTTGCCCACCGGGTCAGCGCGCTTGCGGATTTCCTCGGCCATGGCGCGCAGATATTTCGCGCGCTCGGCATGGGTCATGCGCGGCCACGGCCCCTTGTCGAAAGCCTGACGAGCCGAAGCGACGGCGCGGTTGATGTCTTGCGCCTGCGCTTCGGCGACGCGCATGAACACTTCTTCGGTGGACGGACTGATGACCTCGATCACCGAATCGCTCGACGGAGCGACCCATTGGCCGTCGATGAAAAACTGATCCGGCCGTTCAATCAGGCTGGCTGCATCAACTCCAGACATCATATTCTCCAATGGTCGAAGCCGGGGGACGGCTCCAGGGGGACAAGGCAATCTAGCGCCCGACCGGAGAGATAGGTAGCGATTCCGCCATGAATCAGTCCATTGACCGCGCTTATGGAGGGTTCAGCCGCTCAGAAATCCAGTTCCGCGCGCCAGCCAAGGACGTTGACGCCATAGTTCGACCGGCTCCCCGCCCGAATCGCGGCGTCGATATAGTCGATATGGGCATAATTGACGTTGAAGCGCAGATATTCGATCGGAGTCCAGACCAGCGCCGCGATATAGGATTTTTGCGTTCCGCCGACGATGTCGCGGTCATTCATGTCCAGATGGTCATAGCGGAGCGCCACCTGCCACGCGCCCAGGCCGCCGCTGCCGTTGCCAACCGGATTGTCGGGCTTCACGCCGCCGAAAATGCCGTTCTTGTAGCTGCGCGTTTCGCCGGTCAGCACATAGCCGACCTCGCCATAGCCGCCAAAGAAGGTCGGATCGGCCAGCCCCGGCCGCCGCACACGCAACCAGTGCCCCTCGCCCGCCCACCAGAGCGGCCCATGGACGCCCGCGAGTTCGAGACCATAATGATTCTCGCCATGGACGGCCATCTTCCCGCTGTTCAGGAAATAGCTGTTGACCGTATGGAGAAAGGGACGCTGGCGATATTCCACCGGATTCCCGGACAGGCGCTGAAGGTCGCGCCAGTGGCCCGACAGACCGAAATGCAACTGGGTCTTGCCGAATTTCGGCGCGAGTACGACGCGTCCGTCCACCCCATAGCTGTTGTTTTGATCCCCATCGGGATTGACCAGCGAGTCGATGCTGTCGGAGAAAATCCCGGCCTGCGCCAGCACGATGCCCGACTTATACTGCACGGCAAGACCCAGACGCCGCTCGAACCCGAACGCGTCGGTGAAGGCGGCGCGCTCCATCACCGATCCGCTGGTGTCTCCGATCAGTTCATCGAGCGACTGGAACTGGTTCTGGTTACCCAGCATGACCAGCCATTTGCCGCGCTCATAACTGATATAGGTATCGACGGCGTCGACCTTGTTATCGGAAAGCTCGACTTCCAGCTTGTAGCCGAAGCCGCCGCCCAACTGTCCTTCCCCGCCCAGGCGCAGGCGGCGCAGTTCGTTGGAATAGCCCTTCGCCCCGTCATCGACGCTGCCCGGAGCCTTGAGCAGGCCGGCATCATATTGGATGCGGCCCTTGACCTTGAAGCTGGCGGCGCCCTTGCTGAAGACCGGGCCGCCTTTCCAGCCGGTCACGGTGTCGGGCACGGGCAGAGCAGGCGCGGCCTGCGTCATTTGCGCCGGGGGCTGGCCCGTTGGTGCGGGCGCGGGCGTGGCCTGCCCCTGCGCCGCCGGGGCCGCCATGCCGTCGAGCCGCGATTCCAGTTGTTGCACCTGTGCTTTGAGAGCAGCGATTTGCGCCCGCAGTTCGGTCGCTTCCGACGCGCTGATGGCCTGCGCCGCCGCCGGCCATGGCGCGGCGGCCAGCGCCATGGCCGTGCCGATCCGAAGTGGAATCCTGCTGTTCATTTCCGCCCCTCATTGGATTGCGATGCAGATATGAATTTTTTGTTTCAATTCCGTGCACAATATATGTCTGTTTCATGACAATTGGGCAGCGGCGCTTTTGCGTTTCTCTTCACCATCATGGTTGCGCCGGGGCGCGCGGCGGTTAGAGTTTCTCCGCCCATGTCTTTCCTGCCACGCCTTTCCCTTCCTCCCGTCCGGCTCGCCTTGACGGCGGGCGCCCTGTGCGCGGCCGCCCTTGCCGGCGCTTGTTCGGACCATAGCAGCGGGCCGGTGACAGTCAGCGTAATCGGCGTTCGGGACGATTTCGCGAAACCGCTGGAGCAATTACCCGATCCGGGCGCGAAGCTGATGCTGGAGGCGACCGCCCAGGGGTTGGTGGCCTTCGACGCGGGGGGAGAGATTTTGCCTGCCCTGGCCCAGCGCTGGATCGTGCAGGACGATGGCAAAAGCTATATCTTCCGCCTGCGCCGCGCTTTCTGGCCCGATGGCGAGCGGGTGATGGCGAAGGAAGTCGCGCGGCTGTTGTCGGCGCGTATCGACCGCTTGCGGCGGATGGACCCCAACGGCCCGCTCGATGCGGTGGAGGCGGTGGTGGCGATGACCGGCGAAGTGGTGGAAATCCGCCTCACCGTCCCTCGTCCCTTTCTGTTGCAGATGCTGGCGCAACCGCAAATGGCGATCCTGTCGAGCGTGGGCGGCACCGGCCCCTATCGCAGCGAAAAATGGGGCAAGGCGCTGCTGCTGAAACCGCTGGACAAGGCGGAGGAGGCCCATGAAGCCGAAGTCGCGATTCCGGCATGGCAGACCCGGATTCTACGGGCAGAACGGGCGGCGCTCGCTATCGTGCGCTTTCGCGAGGGGGGAACGGAACTGGTGCTGGGCGGGCGCTATGCGGACCTGCCCCTGCTGGTCCCTTCGGGCGTGGACCGGGATGCGGTGCGCGTCGATCCGGTGCAGGGATTACTGGGCCTGGCGATCACGGGCGAG
Source organism: Sphingobium faniae (assembly GCA_900100475.1). Taxonomy (GTDB): domain Bacteria; phylum Pseudomonadota; class Alphaproteobacteria; order Sphingomonadales; family Sphingomonadaceae; genus Sphingobium; species Sphingobium faniae. Next base: position 269,830 of record FMTU01000001.1, read on the forward strand.
GGCGCGTTGCTGGACGATGGCAGCATCCGCCGCGCCATCAATATGAGCATCGACCGCAACCAGTTGCCGACGATGTTTCCACTGGGCGGCTGGGCGACGAGCGAGCAGTTGCTGCCCGGCCAGTTCGAACTGCCCGCCCCTGCCGCGCCGCCGCCATGGTCCGCCCTGCCGATCGAGGAACGCCGGGCGCAGGGGCGCGCGGTGGTGGACCGCTGGCGCGCGGAGCATGGCGATCCGCCGGTGCTGCGCATTGCCCTGCCGGACGGGGCGGGATCGACAATGCTGTTCGCTCTGGTGGCGCAAGGGCTGCGCGCCATCGGCCTTGCGGCGGAAAGGGTCGCGGTGAAGCAGGATGCGGACCTGCGCCTGATCGACGAAGTGGCGGCCTATGACAGCGCGCTCTGGTATCTGGGCCGCATCGGCTGCGCGCGGGGCATCCATTGCAGCAAGGAGGCCGAAGCCATGTTGCAATCCGCCAGCCTTGCCACCACCGCGGAAGAGCGCGCCGCCCGGATCGCGCAGGCCGTAGCGCTGATGCAGGCGCATGACGGCTATGTTCCGCTGGGCGCGCCCGTGCGCTGGTCGCTGGTGGCACGACGGCTGACAGGGTTCACGCCCTCGCCCCGTGCGCGGCACCCGTTGAATCATCTGTTCCGCGCCACCAATTAGGACGGACAAGGAGAATGCTTTGATGGCGATACGGCAGGATCAGTTCGACCGCATCGTGCGCGACCTGCCCGGAATGGGCAGCGATCCCGCTTCGGTGCGCCGCCGGATCGAGGCGATGGAGGCCCTGCTGGAAGGGCTGTTCGTCATTCCAGGCACGAACCGGCGCGTCGGGCTGGACAGCCTTGTCGGGTTGATCCCGGTGGTGGGCGACTTCGCGACCGCCGCCATGGGCGCGTGGATGGTCTGGGAAGCGCGCAACCTGGGCATGTCCAAATGGCAATTGACGCGCATGGCCGCCAATGTCGGCGTCGACACGCTGATCGGCGCGATTCCCTTTGCGGGGGATGTGTTCGATTTCCTCTACAAGTCCAATACGAAGAATCTGCGGATCATCCGACGGCATCTGGACCGGCATCATCCTTCGACGGTCGTCATCGACGGTTAGGGTCGTCCGCCTTCGCCGGGTACCTTCGCGTTGGGATCGAGGTCGAGGATCAGGCCGGGCTTGCGCGCGGGCACGACCGGCGCCGCCTGGGGCCGGGTCATGGCCGGGCCGGGTTCGATGCGGAGCGTCGCACCGCTTTTCGCGCCCGCCTTGCCAGCGGGGCAGCGGGCATATTCCAGAGTCTTGTCCATGCAGATCCACACTTCCGACAGCCAGTTGCCGCGCATCGTCCTGACCCGGATCATGTTGGGCCGCAGCCGGGGATTGGCGCGCACGAAGGCGTCCGTGAACTGCCCCACGGTCAGCTTGCCCCGCCGCGCCAGCGCCGTCATGTCGGGAAAGCGCATCGACTGATAGAAAGCGCGGGCGAGGTCGAAATAAAGTTCCGGCCTGCTCGCCATGCAGGTGCCATGCTTGGCCCATTCATGCTGGAGCAGTTGGACCGAAGGCGTCATACACAGATTCTGGCGGATGACCTCTCGCGGCAGAAGGTCGGCCTTACGGCAAAAACGGGGCCATGCATTGCCCGGCCCGTCCGGCCACAGGCCATGCAGGACGAAGCCGAAACGGCCATTGCGGCCCTTGCACTGCAAGGCGCTGTCGCCCCCGCGCGCGGTGGAGCAATATTGCGGCGACCATGACAGAGCGAGCGTGTAGCCGCCGATCGGCACGATCCGGCCGGTCTCGCCCGATTCCGGCAGCACCATGCGCGGGCGCGGCAGTTGCGCGGGCAGATTGCATTGGACCGCCTGCGCCAGCGCGACGCCGGGCGCGCCGAGGGCAAGCAGGGCCAGCGCCGCCCTAAGCATAGGCGAAGTCGAGGCCGATGTCGGCGGCAGGGGCGGACTGGGTGAGGCGGCCGACGCTGATATAGGTGACGCCGGTTTCCGCCTTCGCCCGGATGGTGTCGAGCGTGACCCCGCCCGATGCTTCGGTCGGCACGCGGCCGCCGACCAGTGTGACGGCTCCACGCAGGGTGGGCGCGTCCATATTGTCGAGCAGCAAATGGGTCGCCCCGGCGGCGAGCGCGGGTTCGATCTGGTCGACGCGGTCGACCTCCACGATGATGCGCCCGATCCCGGCGGCGGCGGCGCGGCGGACGGCTTCCTCGACCGATCCGGCGACGGCGACATGATTATCCTTGATCATCGCCGCGTCCCACAGGCCCATGCGGTGATTGGTCGCGCCGCCCATGCGGGTCGCGTATTTTTCCAGCAGGCGCAGGCCGGGGATGGTCTTGCGCGTGTCGAGCAGGGTCGCGCCGCTGCCCATGATCCTGTCCACATAGGCGCGGGTCATGGTGGCGATGCCGGTCAGGTGCTGAACCGTGTTGAGCGCGGATCGTTCCGCCGTCAGCATGGCGCGGGCCTTGCCCTTCATCCGCAGGATGTCGGTTCCGGCGGGTACGCGATCGCCATCCTGCGCGAGGAACTCGATCTCCACATCGGGGTCGAGATGGCGGAAGAAAGCGGCGGCGACCGGCAGGCCCGCCAGCGTCACCGGGTCGCGGCTGTCCATCACGCCTTCGAACATCGCATCGGCGGGGATGACGGCTTCGCTGGTCACGTCGCGGGAGTCAGGGCCAAGGTCTTCGGCGAGGGTCGCGCGGACGAACGCGTCAAGGTCGAAGCCGGAAAGGTTGAATGCACTCATCATTTCTTCTCTCCGCCGATCTCGCGCTTCAGGAAAGCATGGAGCAAGGCCGCGCGGACCGCATCCTCCGCATGGTCCGCGCCGACCGAATGGCCGCCTTCGCGATATTCATGATAGTAGACCATGTTGCCATAATCCTTGAGCTTCGCGGCCATCTTGCGCGCGTGGCCGGGATGGACGCGATCGTCCTTTGTCGAAAGATAAAAGAAGGCGGGCGGATATTTCACGCCCTTGCGGACATTCTGATAGGGCGACCATTTCTGCATGAAGGCCCAGTCCTCCGGCTTGTCGGGATCGCCATATTCAGCGACCCAGGATGCGCCTGCCGAAAGATGGGAATAGCGCTTCATATCCTCCAGCGGGGAACCGGCGATCACCGCGCCGTAAAGGTCGGGGCGCTGCGTCATCGCCGCGCCGACCAGCACGCCGCCATTGGACCGGCCGGAAATGGCGATGCGCCGCTTTTCACTGACGCCGGTTTTCACGAGATCCTCGGCCACGGCGGCGAGATCGTCGAACGCGTTCTGCCGTTTTTCCCGCAGAGCCGCCGCATGCCAGGCGGGGCCATATTCGCCGCCGCCCCGGATATTGGCGAGGACATAGGCATTGCCGTCCTCCACCCAGAAAAGACCGAGCGGCCCGGCGCGATAAGGCTCTGTGGTGAGGTAGGTCGGCGTCTGCGCGGCGCGGAAGCCGCCATAAGCGTGGATCAGCGCCGGAGCGGGGCCGGTGACTCCCTTTTTCCGCGCGAGGAAATAGGGGATGCGGGTGCCGTCCTTCGATGTGGCGAAACGCTGCTCGACCAAGAACTGGCTGGCATCGAAGCGAGGAGCGAGTTGCTGGACGGTGCGCGCGGGGTCTTCGGGTCCGGCGGCGATCAGACTGGGCGGGGTCAGCATCCCTTCGACCGAGACGAAAATCATGTCCCGCCTGTCCGCCGCGCCGACGAGATGGACGGTCGCCTTGTCGGCGAGCGGAACGACGCGGCTGGTCCAGGCGCCGGTCGCCGGATCGCGGGTGAGCGCAAGGAGCGCGCCGGAAACATCGTCCAGTTGCTTGACCCAGAGGATATGATCGGTGGCGCGCACCTCCTCCACCACCGCATGAGACGTGGGCTTCAGCACGATTTCAGGCGCGTCTGCCTTGCCCGCCGCCACATCCGCCAGCGGCCATGCGACCAGCGATCCGGCGGGAATGTCGCCCAGTGGAGCGTTCAGGAAAACGATCATCCGGCCGCCGATGATCGCGCGCAGTTCGGCGGTTTGCGGCATCGGCGTCCTGACAAGGTGGCCGCCCTCCCCCTCCAGCCAGAGTTCGGCGGTGTAGAAGGTGAGTGCGCGGTCGATGAAGGCCCAGCGCCTGTCGCCGTCCTGCTCGACACGGGGGGCGAGGGCGATGTCGCTGACCGCCCCTTCCTTCACCAGCGTCGCGGAGGCGAGCGGGGTGCCGCGCTTCCAACGCTTGACGATGCGCGGATAGCCCGATGCGGTCAGGCTGGCCGCACCATAATCCGTCGCGACCAGCAGCGTATCCCTGTCCGCCCAGGCGACGTTGCTCTTGGCTTCTGGGAGGGTGAAGCCGCCGTTCACGAACTGGCCGGTGGAAAGGTCGAACTCGCGCACCACATCGGCGTCCGTGCCGCCGGGGCTGAGCGAGATCAGGCAGCGCGTGTAATCGGGGGCGAGGCAGTCCGCTTCGTGCCAGACCCAACTCCTGCCCTCCGCCTTGCCGAGCGCATCCACGTCGATCACGGTCTTCCATACCGGCTGGCCCGCGAGGTAGGAAGCGAGGTCCGTCGAGCGCCACAGGCCGCGCGGATTCTTTGCGTCGCGCCAGAGGTTCATGACGCGATCGCCCAGCACCTGATCGGGGGCGGCGATCTGGCTTTCGTCGTCCAGCATCGTCTTCGCGCGGGCGCGGTCCTGTTCGAAGGAAGGATCGGCGCGCAGCCGGCGGTCGGTGTCCGCGTTCCACTTTTCGACCTGCGCGATCGCCCTGGGGCCTTCAATGTCCTCCAGCCAGAGATAGGGGTCGGCGGGGGGTGCGGCGGTCAGGGCGGGCGCGAGAAGGGCCGCGAGCGTCAGGGCGCTCGAACGAAGCATGACGGGCAGCTTTTTCATGGGCCAAGGCGATAAGCGATCCCGCCGCCGCGCGCCAGTGTGCAGCATCGCTATAGCAGCGATCCGACCATGCGGGCGATATTCTCCGCGATCTTGCGCGGGAAGAAGCGGGCGCTCCATGCGGCCCGTTCGATCTCGTCGCTGTGGGCCAGCCATTCGCGCTGCACGGCGTCCACCGCCGCCACCGATTCCGGGTCGAACAGGAGGAGGCTGGCTTCCTCGTTCAACTGGAAGGAGCGCAGGTCCACATTGCTGGAACCGATGAGCGCGAGGCGGCCGTCGATGCTGACCGTCTTGGCGTGGAGCAGATAGCGGCGATAGGCGTGGATATGGATGCCCGCCGCCAGCAGTTCCGAATAATAGGAGCTTTGGGCAAGGCGCACGAGCCACTGGTCCACCGCCGCCGACACGATGATGTCGATCCGCACCCCGCGCAGAACCGCCGTCCGCATCGCGTCGACCAGATCGTCGTCGGGGATGAAATAGGGGGCGACGAGGGTCACATGGCTGCGCGCCTGATGCAGTTGCCACACCAGCAGCGTCTTGAAACCTTCCAGCGGATATTCCGCGCCGCTGGGCAGAAGCTGCGCCACGGCCCGGCCGGCGGGCGGCGGCACCGCGACGGGCGCGGGCGGCAGGATGTGGGTTTCCAGATACCAGTCCGCGCGGATCAGCGCCTCCATCTCCGCCACGACCGGGCCGGTGACGCGGGCGACCAGTTCGCGGTTGACGATGCCAGGCTTGAAATCCCTGGCGACGATATTCTGCGATCCGACATGGCCGATCATGCCGTCGATGACGAAGAGCTTGCGATGGTTGCGCATGTCGCGCCGCGTCCGCCCGCGCAACCAGCGGAAGGGCAGCGCCTCGCGATATTCGACGCCGGCCGCCTCCAGCATCGCCAGCGTGCCGCGCCGCCATGGGCGCGATCCTACGGGATCGAACATCACCTGCACCGCGACGCCGCGCGTGACGGCGCGGCTTAACGCATCTGCGACGCGCTGGCCCACCGCGTCATTGGCGAGGATGTAGACGAGGATGCGGACATGGCTGCGCGCGCCGTCGATGTCTGCGACCAGCCGATCTATCGCGGCGTCATAGTCGCTGATCAGGTCGACCGCGTTGCCGGTCGTAGCAGGCATCTTGCCGAGCGAGGCGGTGAGCGTCACGATGGCGTCCCGCTGCTGATCGGGCGGCGGGGCATGGGCGGCAAGGCGAGAGCCCAGAATGTGGAACCAGCCGTCCAGTTCCCCGAACCGATCCCGCCGCCATTCGGGAAAGCGCGGGGAACCGATCGCCAGGAACAGCAGCAGCCCCGGCACCGGCAGGAAGAAGATCAGCAGCAGCCATGCCCGCGTCGCGGCGGGCGAGCGGCGAAAGGGGATGGCGACCAGCGCGCCGATGCGGATCGCCCATTCCAGGACGTAAAAGGCGACCCCCCATTCATTGTCGGGAAGGCCGAACATGATGCCCCTCCCCGGCCCGCCTAACGGTTGCCGAGGTCGCCCTGCCCCACCGTGCCGCTCGCCATTTCGAGCATCCGGTCGAGGCTCTTTTTCGCTCCCAGGCGCAGTCCCTCATCCATTTCGATGCGCGGTTGAAGGTCGCGCAGGGCCAGATAGAGCTTTTCCAGCGTGTTGAGCGCCATATAGGGGCAGATATTGCAGTTGCAGTTGCCATCGGCGCCGGGCGCGCCGATGAAATTCTTGTGCGGCATCGCCTTCTGCATCTGGTGGATGATGTGCGGTTCGGTGGCGACGATCAGCGTGCCGCCTTCCATATGCCTGGCGTAATCGAGGATGCCGCTGGTCGATCCCACATAATCGGCCAGATCGACGATGTGGCTCGGGCATTCGGGGTGCGCGGCGACGGGTGCGCCGGGATGCTGGAGCTTCAGCTTTTCCAGTTCGGTTTCGCTGAAGGCTTCATGCACGATGCACACGCCCGGCCACAGCAGCATGTCGCGACCCAGCTTGCGCTTCAAATAGCCGCCCAGATGCTTGTCGGGGCCGAAGATGATCTTCTGGTCCTTCGGAATCTGCGCGAGAATCTTTTCCGCCGAGGAGGAGGTGACGATGATGTCCGAAAGCGCCTTCACCTCCGCCGAGCAGTTGATGTAGCTCAAGGCGATATGGTCGGGATGGGCTTCGCGGAACGCCTTGAACTGGGCGGGCGGGCAGGAATCTTCCAGCGAGCAGCCCGCGTCCATGTCCGGCAGGACCACGATCTTTTCAGGCGAGAGGATTTTCGCCGTTTCCGCCATGAAGCGCACACCGCAAAAAGCGATGACATCCGCGTCCGTTTCCGCCGCGCGACGGGAAAGTTCGAGGGAATCACCCACGAAATCGGACAGGTCCTGAATTTCCGGCTTCTGGTAATAATGGCCGAGGATGACGGCGTTGCGCTCCTTGCGCAGCCGGTCGATTTCCGCGCGCAGATCCAGACCCTGCGGGATTGCGGTGATCGCGTTCATGTCCTTCAACTCCTCGACTACCCTGTGCGGCGGCCCCTAGCGGGCCTGCCGCTTGTTTTCCAGCACCTCATTGATGGGTGTGGTCACGTCCCATTGCTCTTTATTGCTATTGGCCCTTTCCGGCGGGAAAGTCACGATCACCCGCGCATCGCCATAGCCCATCGCGCCGAGCGGCGCGCCCAATAGCTTGCCTAGCGCGGCGCGGCCATAATCGCGCGCCTGCGCCATCCGTTCGGGCGAGCGCGCTTCCTTGTCCGCCCGGCCCTGCGCGTGGGCGGAGGTGCGGCGGCTCAACTCCTCGGCCGCCTGCCGCGTGACGAACATGCCCGTCGTGCGAACCAACGTGCGGGCGGCTTCGTCGACATTGGGCCGCGCGGGCTTCACATCCGGCGCGTTGACGATCAGCGTGCGGGTCTTTTCGTTCCATTCCAGATCGTCCGGACCGATATGGCTCACGTCGATGAAATAATCGACGGAGAAGGGCATCTTCACCACCTGATCCGACTTCAGCCAGCCAAAGCCGCGCACATCCTGCGCCGTGCTCTGGACCGTGCCGGAAAATTCGGACACCTTGAGGCTGCTCGCGCCGGCGAACTGTTCCGCGATGAGCTGCGTCACGGCGGACCCGTCCTCCTCCACCGTGACGACATAGTCGCGATTGTAACGCTGCCAACCGGCGAGCATCGTCCCGGCGACGATCAGCACCAGCAGCGCGACGGCCGCCGGCGCGCCATAGCGTTTCAGCACAGCCGCCATCGGCCGTCATCCAGCGGAGCGGCGACGCCGCGCTGGTCCAGATCAATCAGATGCGCCAGAACCGAGCGCCCGGCCGCGCCATGCAGTCGGGGGTCGACGCCCTTGTACATGTCGGCGACCATGTCTGGGATCAGCGAGACGCCATGACGTTTGAGGAAGCGGACGATCTGCCCCTCGCGCTGTTTGCGATGCCCCATCATGCCGCGCACCAGCCGCTGCGGGTTGCTGACGGGTTCGCCATGGGCGGGATAGTAAATGACGTCATCCCGGTCGAGCAGCCGCTGCATCGAGCGCATATAGTCCGTCATGTCGCCATCGGGCGGGGAAATGACGCTGGTGGACCAGCCCATGACATGATCGCCGGTGAAAAGCGCCTTTTCCTCCCGCAGCGCGAAACAGAGATGGTTGGAGGTGTGGCCGGGGGTGGCGACGGCTTCGAGCGTCCAGCCTTCTCCCGCCACCTGCTCGCCATCGGCCAGGATGCGATCGGGGCGGTAGGAGGCGTCGAAGGCCGCATCGGCGCGGGGGCCGTCATCCTCCAGGGTGAGCGGCGCGCAGCCAACGATGGGCGCGCCGACGATCCGCGCAAGGGGCGCGGCCGCCGGGCTATGGTCGCGATGGGTATGGGTGCACAGGATCGCGCGGACGGGCCGCCGCCCCACCGCCGCGACCATAGCCGCGATATGTTCGGTCTCGTCGGGGCCGGGGTCGATCACCGCCACGTCATTCTGACCCACGACATAGGTCTGCGTCCCCGTATAGGTGAAAGGGGACGGGTTCGGAGCCAACACGCGCGCCACCAGCGGGGACAGCGTCATGCGGATGCCGGTCGGCATGTCGGCCGGATCAATCGGGGCGTTCATGCACCCCATGTGCCTATTTCGGGGAGTTTTTCAAGGGCGGCGAGAGAGGGATTCCGTTTGGGCGGAGCATGACCTAGAGTGACGGGATGACCGCATCCTCCGCCCTGATCGAAGACTGGCGGCGTCATCTGGCGCTCGACCGACGGCGGTCGGCGCATACGGTGCGCGCCTATATGGCGACGGCGGAACGGCTGGTCGCCTTTCTGGAGGAGCATCGCGGCGAAGCGGTGACGCAGGCGATGCTGGCGCGGCTGGATCAGGCGGATTTGCGCGCTTTCCTGACGGCGCGGCGCATGGATGGGATCGGCAATCTGTCCGCCGCGCGGGAATTGTCGGCGGTGCGGGGCTTTTTGACGTTCGTGGGCGGCGAGGAAGGGCGCGTTCCCGTGATGAAGGGGCCAAGGGTGAAGCGTGGACTGCCCCGGCCCATTTCCCCCGACGAGGCGGTGGCGCTGGCCGACGACATCGCCGAAGCGGCGCGGGACGGATGGATCGGCGCACGCGACTGGGCGGTGCTGATGCTGCTTTACGGCGCGGGGCTTCGCATCGGGGAGGCCGTGGGACTGACCGGCGATGTGCTGCCGCTCGGCGATACGCTGCGCGTCACGGGCAAGCGGAACAAGACGCGGATGGTGCCGCTGCTGCCGCAGGTAAGGCAGGCCATCGAACATTATGTCACGCTTTGCCCTCATGCGATGGCGCGGGGCGGGCCACTGTTCCGGGGCGCGCGGGGCGGGCCGCTCTCCCCTGCCCTGATCCGGCGGGCGGTGCAGGGCGCGCGGGGACGGCTGGGCCTGTCGGAGCGGACCACGCCCCATGCTCTGCGGCACAGCTTCGCCACGCATCTGCTGGGGCGGGGCGCGGACCTGCGCTCGCTCCAGGAATTGCTGGGCCATGCGAGCCTTTCCTCGACACAGGTCTATACGCAGGTCGATGCCGCGCATCTGCTGGATGTGTATCGCAACGCCCATCCGCGCGCATGATTTGACGCCGATCAATGACGGGGCTGCGGCGCGCGGCAAGCTGATCCCTCCACCGGAAGGAAATCAGCCGATGAACAGCGCAGCCCCCTCCAGCCCCTATGACCGCATCGGCGGCGAGCCGGTCGTGCGCGCCATTGTCGACCATTTCTACGACCTGCTGGAAACGGACCCGAACTTCGCCGATCTGCGGGCGATCCATGCGACGGACCTTGGCCCCGTCCGCCACGGGCTGACCCGCTTTCTCGTCGGCTGGATGGGCGGGCCGCGCGACTGGTTCGAGCGCGGGTCGTGCATGATGTCGCTGCATCGCGCCCTTCCGATCGGCCCTGCGCTGGGCGAACAATGGGCGCTCGCCATGGCCTGCGCCATCGCCGCGCAGGAGGATATGGATCACGCTCTGGGAGACGCGATGGCAGAGGCGCTCGGCCAGATGGCGCGCGCGATGGTCAATGTCGGCCTGCCCAATGGCAAGGCGGCCTGAACAGTCAGCCGCGCGGCTTCCAGGTGACGAGACGCCAGAGATAAAGGATGACCGCCCCGACCACGCAGGCGGTCGCCACCGGCCCCACATATTTGTCGATGTCGCGGAAATTCTGGCCCAGCATGAACCCGGCATAGGCAAGGATGACGTTCCAGATCAGCGCCCCGCCGGTCGTCCACAGCAAAAATTTCATATGCCCCATGCGGAACAGGCCCGCAGGCAGGGAGATCATCGTGCGGAAGGCTGGCATGAAACGGAAGACGAAGACGACGATCTGGCCATATTTGCCGAACAGGTGGTCGAGTGCCTCCACATCCTTCCATTCCAGCGTCGCCCAGCGGCCATAACGATCCACCAGCGGCTTGAGCCGTCCGAAACCGAGGAGATGGCCGACCAGATACCAGAAATAATTGCCGACCGTGGTGCCGAGCGTGCCCGCGAGCAGCAGCCACTCCATCTCCATCCGCCCCTGCCCGACGCGGATGCCACCGATCCCCATGATGAGTTCGGAGGGTATGGGCGGAAAGACATTTTCCAGCACCATCAACAGGAAAATGCCCCAATAGCCGCCCGCGTCGATCAGGCGCAGGACGAAATCGGTCATGCCTTGCAGCGCCGTTCCGTCATGCCGCCGCCCGCGCGGCGAGACGCGCGTCGATCGCGTCCCAGATCATCGCTCCGGTGTCCGTGCCGTTGAAGGCGTCGATCGAGACGATGCCGGTGGGCGACGTCACGTTGATTTCCGTCAGCCACTCCCCGCCGATCACGTCGATGCCGACGAACAACAGCCCCCGGCGCTTCAGTTCCGGGCGGAGCGCGGCGCAGATTTCCTCTTCCTTTTCGGTGAGTTGCGTCTTGGCTGCCGACCCGCCAACCGCGAGGTTGGAGCGGATTTCGCCCGCGCCGGGAATGCGGTTGACCGCGCCCGCGACTTCACCGTCAACAAGGACGATGCGCTTGTCGCCCTTGGCGACGCCGGGGATGAAAGCCTGAACCATGAAGGGTTCGACCCATGAGGATTTGAACAGTTCCACCAGCGCGGACAGATTCGCGCCCGACTGCCCGACATGGAAGACGGCGTTGCCCGCATTGCCATAGAGCGGCTTCACCACGATCTCGCCATGCTGGGCGAGGAAGCCCTTCACCTCCTCCAGATCGCGGGTGATCATCGTCGGCGGCATGAAGCGCGCATAGTCGAGGACGAACAGCTTTTCGGGCGCGTCGCGGACGGCGGCGGGGTCGTTGACCACCAGCGTTTCGGCCTGCACCCGCTCCAGCAAATGGGTGGCGGTGATGTAGGAGAGGTCGAAGGGCGGATCCTGCCGCATCAGCACCACGTCCACGTCGCGGCCAAGGTCCAGCATTTCCGGTTCGCCGAAGATGAAATGATCGCCCGCGACCTTCTGCACCCGCACCGGGCGCGCCTTCGCCAGCACGCGGCCTTCATTATAGGTGAGGTCGGTGGCGAGATAATGATAGAGCCTGTGTCCCCGCTTCCGCGCGGCGAGCATGATGTGGAAGGTCGAATCCCCCTCGATATTGATCCCTTCCATCGGGTCCATCTGCACAGCGACGGTGAGCGGGTTCAACTGGGTCATGTTCTTCCTTCTTGCTGCGCAGCGCCGGGAGAGTGGTCAGCCCCCATGCCAGACATTCGCCAGATGGCGTGGCGGACGCCCCGGCGCAAGGAGCATCACGTCGATTCGCATGTCGTCCCCGGGTTTGGCATGTTCATGGAACAGGATTTCCGCCGCCGCCGCGACGCGGGACAGGCGGCGTTCGTCGATGGCGATGTCGAGATCGGCGACGGTGGCGCGGGCCTTCACCTCGACAAAGGCGATCACGGCGCCGCGCCTGGCGACAAGGTCCACCTCGCCCGCGGGCGTCCGCGCGCGGCGGGCGAGGATTTGCCAGCCCTTCAAGCGCAGCCACCATGCGGCGATGCGTTCGGCCTGCCGCCCGCGTTTTTCCGCAGCCTGTTTCCTCATCCCTTGAGTTCCATCGCGCGGGCATAAAGGGCGCGCCGGTCGAGGCCGAGTTTCTTCGCCACCTCCCCCGCCGCCCTGGAGACGGGGAGGCGCGCCATCGCCTCAAGCAGCGCGGCGTCGGCATCCTCCGCGCTGGCGGGGGGCGCTTCGCCGGGCGGGCCGACGATGACGACGATCTCACCCCTGGGCGGAGCGTCGGCATAGCGGGCGGAGAGTTGGGTGAGGGTGCCGGTCGCTGTTTCCTCGAACGCCTTGCTGATTTCGCGGCTGACGGCGGCGTCGCGGTCGCCGAGCCCCTCGGCCATGGCGCCGAGGCTGTCGGAGAGGCGCGGGCCGCTTTCGTAGAAGATGAGGGTGGCGCGCAGGGCGGCGACTTCGGCCAGCGCATCTGCCCGCGCCTTGGCCTTGGCGGGGAGGAAGCCCATGAACAGGAAACGGTCGGTCGGCAGCCCCGACAGGGTGAGCGCCGCGATGGCCGCGCTGGGACCGGGCAGCGTCGTGATCCGCCGCCCCGCCGCCCGCGCGTCACGCACCAGCTTGTAGCCCGGATCGGAGATGAGCGGCGTCCCGGCGTCGGACAACAGCGCCACCGATTCGCTCGCCATCCGCTCGACCAGGCGGGCGCGGACGCCCTCCGCGCTATGATCATGATAGGGGATCATCGGCCGATCCGACCCCGCATGGCGCAGCAGGCGCGCGCTGACCCGTGTATCTTCCACGGCGATCACATCGGCGCGGCGCAATATCTCCGCCGCGCGCGGCGTCAGGTCTCCAAGGTTGCCGATGGGACCGGCGACGATATAAAGACCGGGTTCAAGCCCCGAATGTTGAGTTTCCATAAGGACATCAAATGACAGAGACGGATGCCCCCCGGCAAGCGGACATATGGACCGCCACGAAGCGCGGCGCGCGCATTCTCTTCGCGGTCAGCACGTTGCTGGTCGCCGCCTGTCAGTCCATCGTGCCCAAGGGGGAACGGCCCGCGCCTCCTCCGCCCCCCACCGGGCCGGAAGTGACGCAGGGCCTGCCCACCGATACGGAACGGCACCGCGTCGCCCTGCTGGTGCCGATGAGCGGGACCAATGCCGGGGTTGGCCAGTCGATCGCCAATGCGACCACGCTCGCCCTGCTGGATACGAAGGCCGACAAGGTCCGCATCACCACCTATGACACCAATCTCGGCGCGGCGGCGGCGGTCAACAAGGCGCTGGCAGACGGCAACCGCCTGATCCTTGGCCCCTTGCTGGCGGATGATGCGCGGGTGATCGGCCCCATCGCCGCGCGCGCGAACGTGCCCGTCATCAGCTTTTCCAACGATGTGAGCGTCGCGGGCAAGGGCACCTATATATTGGGCTACAGCCCCAATCAGTCGATCGAGCGGGTGATCGGCTTTGCGCGGGAAAAGGGCCTGTCGCGCTTTGCCGGGCTGGTGCCCAAGGGCGTCTATGGCGAACGCGCGGGCACGGCGATGCTGCGCGCCGTCGAACAGGCGGGCGGCGATGTCGTGTCGCTGGAAACCTTCGACCGTTCCGCCGGTTCGATCACCGCGGCGGTCAAGAAATTGCAGGCATCCTCCAGCTATGACGCGCTGCTGATCGCGGACAGCGGGCGTGCGGCGCTCCAGATCGCGCCGGTGGTGCGGAAGAATGGCGGGGCCAATGCCCGGCTGCTGGGAACGGAGCTGTGGAATACCGATCATGCGCTGGCGTCCAGCCCGGTGCTGCGCGGCGCGTGGTTCGCCAGCGTGTCGGACGGGCTTTATCGTCAGCTCGCCAGCAAATATCGGGCGCGGTACGGCAATGCGCCGTTCCGGCTGTCGGCGCTCGGCTATGACGCGGTGCTGCTGACGGTGCGGATCGCGCGGGACTGGAAGGTCGGGACGCCCTTCCCCGCCGCGCGACTGCGCGATTCGGGCGGGTTCGCCGGGATCGACGGCGCGTTCCGCTTCAACCGCGACGGCGTGGCGGAACGGGCGCTGGAAGTGTCCGAAGTGGGCACGGGCACCTTCACCGTCGTCGATGCGGCTCCGCGCAGCTTCGCCGACTGACGCGATCAGACGCGGCTGAGCGGCAGGATCACCGGCCGCCCGGCCTCCTCCCCGATCCAGGCGTCGATGCCATAGACGCGGGCAAGGTTGGCCCGCGTCAGCACCTGCATCGGGGGGCCGTCCGCAACCGCTTCGCCCCGGTCCATCAGGATCAGCCGGTCGCAATAGCGCGCCGCCATGCCCAGGTCGTGCAGGACGGTGACGACCAGAGCGCCCGACCGGGCTTCCGCGCTCAGCAATTCCATCACGTCGATCTGATGCCCCGGATCGAGCGAGGCGAGCGGCTCGTCCGCGATCAATGCGGGCGCGCCCACCGCCAGCGCGCGGGCCAGCAGGACGCGGGCGCGCTCACCGCCTGACAGTTCCGTCGCGATGCGGCCCTTCAGGTGCAGCACATCGGCCCGCGCCAGCGCCGCGTCGACCAGCGCTTCATCGGCGGGCGTGAGGCGCGACAAGGGACCAAGATGCGGCAGGCGGCCCAGCGCCACCAGCCGCTCGACCGCCAGTGGCCAGTGCAACGTCTGCCCCTGTGGCAGATAGGCGATATGCCTCGCAATCTCTTGCCGGGACAGGGCGGCCACATCGCGGCCATTGATGGCAACGCTGCCCGCGCTCAGGCGCACCAGCCCCAGCATCGCGCGGATCAGGGAGGATTTGCCCGCGCCGTTGGGACCGATGATGCCGACAAGCTGGCCCGGCGGCATGTCCAGCGTGACCCCGCGCACGGCGGCATGGCGGCCGAGGTGAACGCCCATTTCTTTGGTGCGAACCGTCACCATAGCCGCCGCTCCCGCATGAGGTAGACAAGGAAGACCGGCACGCCCAGCATGGCGGTGAGCACGCCGAGTTTCAGTTCGCTGGTCGTGGGGATCAGCCGCACGCCGATGTCCGCGAAGGTCAGCAACGCCGCGCCGCCCAGCATGGACGGCAGCAGGATGGCCGAAGGCGAGCGGTCCGTCAGCGGGCGGATCAGATGCGGCACGATCAGGCCGACGAAGCCGATCGAACCCGACACGGCGACCGCGCCGCCAACCCCGATGGCGACGCCCAGCATCAGCCGCAATCGCGCCCATTTCAGGTCCACGCCCAGGGCCTGCGCGCCGTCCTCCCCCAATGTGAGCGCGTCCAGCGTCCGTCCGTCCGCGATCAACAGCGCCGCGCCGACGAGAACGCAGGGCAGCGCCGTCAGCACATGGGCATAGCTGCGATTTTCGAGGCTCCCCATCAGCCAGCTCATGATCTCCATCGCCGCGAAGGGATTGGGCGACAGGTTGAGCGACAGGCTGATCCCCGCTCCCGCCAGCGTGGCGATGGCGATGCCCGCAAGGATCAGCGTCAGCGGGCTTTCAGACGGCCCGGCAAGCAGGAAAAGCCCGCCAATGGCGATCATCCCGGCGAGAATGGCGAGCAATGGCAAGGCCAGAAGATGCATCTGCGCCAGCCCGAAATACATCGCGCACACCGCCCCCAGAGCCGCCGCGTTGGACGCGCCCAGAACGGACGGCTCGGCCAGCGGATTGCGGAGATAGCCTTGCAACGCCGCGCCCGACAGGCCCAGCATCCCGCCGACCAGCAGCCCCAGCAACATGCGCGGCAGGCGCAGGTCGATCAGGATCGCGCGGGCGACATCGTCGCCGCCGCCCATCATCACGGCCAGCATGCGCTCCGGCGAGATCGGCACGGCGCCCAGCGTGACCGACCCGCAGGCCGCCAGCACGAGCAACAGCAGCAACAGGGGCATCAGCAGCGGATGGCGGTGGCGCGCACTCATGGCTTGCGCCTCCGTCTCACGCCGTTAGAGGCAGATACATGCACAGGATGAAATTGCTGGGGGCCATCGCCGCGCTGGGCCTGACCGGGGCCGCATCGCCCGCCGAAAAGCCGCGCAGGATCGTGTCGCTCAACGTCTGCGCCGATCAATATGTGCTGGCGCTCGCCGATCCGGGGCAGATCGCCGCGCTCAGCAGCAATGCCCGCAACGCGGAACTGTCGGCGGCGGCGGCGCAGGCACGCCCCTTCCGCACTCTGCGCCGCTCCTCCGAGGAGGTGATGGCGATCAAGCCCGACCTGCTGCTGGGCTTTCCGCTGGGCAACGGCGTCGCGGGCGCGCCGCCGGGGCACTGGAACACACTGGGTCTGGAAACGGCGGACAGTTACGAAGCGGTGACCGGCCAGATCCGGCGGACCGCCATGGCCGTGGGCCACCCGGAACGGGGCGAGGCGCTCGTCGCGCGCATGAACCGCGACCTCGCCGCCCTGCCCCGGCCCGGGCGCGGCGGCGTCGCGGCCTATTATCAGCGGCGCGGCTATATGACGGGCACCGGCACGCTGGTCGATGACCTGATGCAGCGCGCGGGCCTCATCAACCTTGCCGCGAAGCTGGGGAAGACCTCCCTGGCGCAAATCCCGCTCGAACAGATGATCGCCGCCCGCCCGGACTGGCTGATCGTCGAAAGCGGCAGCGAGCGGGTGGTCGATCAGGGGACGGAAATGCTGCATCATCCGGTCCTGAAGGACATCCCCCGCATCCGCGTGCCGCAGGCGTGGACGGTCTGCGGCGGCCCTGCCTATGTGCTGGCCGCGCGCAGCATCGTGACGCAGATCAACGCCGCGCCAACCCGCGAATAGGTGACGGGCGCTCACGCCCGCCCCTTTGCCGCGCGATCAGAAGCGGACACGCACGCCGCCATAAGCCGACCGGCCATAAACCCCATAGCCATAGGCCGTGGCGTATTCCTGATCCGACAGATTGTCGATGCGGCCGTAAAGCTCCAGATGCTCGCCAATGGGGAAGGATGCGCGCAGGCCGACAAGGGCATAGCCATCCAGACGGCGCGTATTGGCGGCATTGTCGAAACTGTCGCCGACCATCGTCACCGTCGCTCCGGTGCTGAGGCCGAAGGGCCAGACATAGTCCGCCGAAAGGCTGACCGCGTTGGCGGCGCGGCGCGGCAGGCGGTTGCCTTCATTGGCCGACCCGTCCGAACGGTTGCGCGCGTCGATATAGCTATAGGCCGCCGTCACGCTCAGCGCGTCCACCGGCCGCAGCGCCAGACTGACCTCCACGCCCTTCGCGCGGGCGCGAGCGATATTATAATAGACGAAAGTCATCGGATCGCCGTCGATCTGGTTGCGCGTGTCGCGGCGGAAAGCCGTGACCGACAGCATGGCCCGTCCGTCGTCCAGACTCTGGTCGAAGCCGATGTCATAGCTTTTCGACCGTTCGGGGCGCAGGTCGGCATTGCCCACCCAGCTATCGTAAAGTTGATAGAGCGAAGGGGCCTTGAACCCTTCGCCATAGCTGAGACGAAGGTTGGTCGCGCCCTGATTGGGCGTGTAATTGGCGTTCGCGCCAAAGGTCGTCGCGCCGCCGAACTGATTATGATCGTCATGACGCAGGCCGCCGGTAACGGAAAGTCCTTCGACCGGCTTCACGATGGCGAGGGCATAGATGCTGTCGATATTCGCCTTCGCGCTGGCTGTGTCGCCAAAGCCGTAAAAGTCGTAATCGGGCCGTTCATGTTCATAGCCGAAGACCAGCTTCGCCTGATCGACGGGGGCATAGACGCCCTGATATTCGAAGCGCAGATTGGTGCCCGAATAGCCGAAAGACGCATCGGCGCCGCGCGCGGGATAATAGTCCCGGTCATGGCGGAACCATGTGACCGCCGCCCGATTGGTCAGCTTTCCGTCCAGCAGCGCCAGGTTGAGGCCCGCATAGCCGACATATTGGTCGGACTTGCTGATGTCGGGGCTATCGGCGGGCGCGCCGAAGAAGCTGTCATAATCAAGGTCCGCATGGATATAATAACCGCGCAGGTCGAGGCTGAGCGCGTCGGAGAAGCTGAGCTTCAGCTTCGCATTGGCAGTAATGTTCTTGTAACCGTCCTTTTCCGTCGCGCCGAAAGAGCGCGCGGCGGCCGAGATGCCGTCGGTGCGGAAATAGGCCACGCCCACGCCGCCCGACGCGATGCCACTGGTGCCGGACACGTCCGCTTTTGCGTTGAGCGTGTCGCTATAGCCATAATCGACCGAGGCATTGGCCCCATAGCCTTCGGCGGGCGTGGCGGTCATCACATTGATCACGCCGCCGATCGCCTGGCTGCCATGGACGACCGAGTTGGAGCCGCGCAGCACTTCGATCCGGCGGATATTGCCGACCAGCAGATTGCCGAAATTGAAACTGTCGGCATCGCCGCTGGGGTCGTTCACCTTGACGCCGTCGATCAGCACCAGCGTCTGGGACGATTCCGCGCCGCGCAGCGACACGCCCGATACCGTGCCGATCGTGCCGTTGCGATTGAAACGGACGCCCGGCGTGGTCATCAGCAGGTCCGTCACCTCGACCGCCTGCCGGGTGCGGATGGTGTCGGCGTCGATCACGCTGATCGCCTGCCCCACTTCATCGCGCGGCTGTTCGATGCCCGATGCGGTGACGACGATATCGTCATCCTGCGCCAGCGCAGGCATGGCCGCCAGCAGCGCCGCGAGCGACAACCCGGTTTTCATCATTTTCGTCTCTTCCCTGAGCGTATGTGCGACTTTCAGGGCCAGGGACTCCGCTTGCGCGGTCGATATGCGCGGCAGGTCAACGCCCGTTCCGCCACGCGCACCGATGCGGCCCCGGCCGCTTGGCAACGTCGCTCAGACGGAAGATACCGTGCCATGGCCTATCCCTGGACCAGGGCAAGAGCGACCGGGCGCTGGCAGGTCTCCTGGCTCGCAGGTCATCGCGGCGATGCGTCAGCCTTCCCGGATTTGGGTCCAGTGGCCGGTCCTCACTCCTCCCCCTTTGCAGGAAAGTGAGGACCCGTACGCATCGCGCTCACCGCTTACAGTTGCAGGGACAGCCGCGGAATAAGAGGAGGAACCCCTCCGCACCGCATTCCCTTTTCAGCCCCGTGGGGCACCAGCGCGATCATGCCCGGCGCGCTTGAAGAACCCCGGACGCCGCCGCCCATAGGGCAAGCGGAGGGCGATGCCAAGCGCGACCGAGCTGTTTCCGCTGGCGTGGAATTATTGCCGAGCGCGGTTGCTTGCCAGTCGGCGAGGTGGAGCGCGATTTCGCGGAACCAACATTGAATATCACATGTTGATGATACATCCAGCCCAAAGAGCCAGCCTCGCCAGAAGGCGCGTCTCGGTCGGGTTGCATTTGGCGTTCCGATGAAGGGGAAGGCGACGATGGTCGCGTTCAATACCGCCCATCTGGCAAACCTGCCGCACGGCAAGCTTTATCCCGGCATGAGCAGTGGAGCGCAGAAAATCTCGACCGACCCCATATGAGCGGGAGGAAAGCGATGAGTGAAGCGACGGCCGATACGCTGAGCGATTTTGGTCGCGCCGTGCGTGACGGATTGGATCAGGTCCGCAAGACTATTCCCGCACGGTATTTTTACGATCTGCGCGGATCGAAACTGTTCGAAGAGATTACGGCGCTCCCGGAATATTACCCGACGCGCACCGAAACCGCACTTCTTGAGGACCATGCCGACGATCTCGGACGGCTGGCCGGGAGGGGACGTTCGGTCATCGAATTCGGGGCAGGTTCCGCGACGAAGACTCCGCTGCTGCTTGCGGCGACGGGCGCCACGACTTATGTACCGGTGGACATTTCCGGCGACTTCCTTGCGCAATCGGTGGCCGATCTGGCGCGATCGCATCCGGCGTTGCGGATCGTGCCGGTGGTCGGCGATTTTTCCAAACCCATGGACTTGCCGGCCTTGCCACGGCCGCTGACGGGTTTCTTTCCGGGATCGACGATCGGTAACTTCGATCATCGCTCGGCGGTGGATCTGCTCCGCTCTTTTCGCGAGACGCTGGGCGTCGACGCGCGCCTGGTGATCGGCATCGACACGCGCAAGAACGCGCGCCTGCTCGAAGCCGCCTATGATGATGATGCGGGAATCACGGCGGCGTTCAATCTCAATCTGCTCGAACGGATCAACCGTGAACTGGGCGGAACGATACCGGTCGACGCCTTCGAGCATCGTGCCGCCTGGAACGAGGATCAAGGGCGGGTGGAAATGCATCTGGTCGCCACGCGCGAGATCAGCTTCAATGCCGCCGGACGGCGCTTCTCGATGCGGCGGGGCGAGACGATCCACACTGAGAACAGCTATAAATATACTTTGTCCGAGGCGCGTTTGCTGGCTCGCGCTTCAGGATGGGAGCCTGTCGCGTTCTGGAGCGACCCCGACGAAATGTTCGGACTGCATGTGTGGGTCGCGACGGGCGACGGGCCACGGCCATGAGGGCGGCTCCGGCAAGGAGCGGGCTGGCCGCGAACGAAATGATCGAACGCTACCGCGCCGTCCGAAGCGCGAGCGAAGCGCTGGCCGCTCCCCTCTCCGCCGAGGACTGTCAGGCGCAGTCCATGCCGGACGTCAGTCCGACGAAATGGCATCTGGCGCATATGAGCTGGTTTTTCGAGACGTTCCTGTTGCAACCTGCGCTGCCGGGCTATGTTCCGTTCGATGCCGCTTTCGCCATATTGTTCAACTCCTATTATGTCGGCGTCGGCGAGCGCCATCCGCGAGCCGAGCGGGGGCTGCTCACGCGGCCCTCGCTGGATCGCGTTCGCGCCTATCGGCGGCACATCGACGCCGCGATGCTCCGGCTGATGCATGAGGTTCTGGAGGAACGCTGGACCGCGCTCGTCGAACTGGGCTGCCAGCATGAACAACAACATCAGGAACTCATCCTGATGGACATCCAGCATGTCCTCTCCTGCAATCCGCTGCAACCGGCATATCGAGCCGAAACGCCGCGCCGGGGAACCGCTGCGTCGCTCTGGCGCTCCATACCCGGCGGTCTTTACGAGATCGGCGCGTCGGATGGAGGTTTCGCGTTCGATAATGAAAGCCCGCGCCATCGCCTTTGGCTCGAACCGTTCGAAATTGCCGATCGTCTGGTTACGGCGGGCGACTATCGGCGGTTCATCGAGGATGGCGGTTATCGGCGGCCTGAGCTTTGGCTTGCGGACGGGTGGAACATCGTCGAGGCCGAAGGCTGGCGGGCACCGCTATACTGGGAACAGGCGTCGGGCCAATGGACCCGCTTCTCGCTTGCGGGTCGGCGCGCCATTGATCCCGCCGAGCCGGTCCTGCACGTCAGCCATTATGAAGCGGATGCCTATGCGCGCTGGGCGGAACATCGGTTGCCGACGGAGGCCGAATGGGAAGTCGCGGCCTGCCGCAGCGACCTTCGCGAGCTATATGATGAGGCGTGGCAATGGACCGCCTCCCCTTATGTCGCTTATCCGGGATTCGCCCCGGCCAGCGGCGCGGTCGGTGAGTATAATGGCAAGTTCATGATCAATCAGATGGTGCTGCGGGGCGGCTCGCTCGCTACGCCGGGGGGACATGCGCGCGCGACCTACCGGAATTTTTTTCCTCCGGCGGCAAGGTGGGCGTTCAGCGGCATCCGGCTTGCGCGAGATAAGCGCGCAAGGGCGGAGTCGGCGTAGGCCCTATACCCACTGGTTCCACCAAAGATGCCGAGGGGCGTTATATCCCCGCCCCGGCCGCCACATGCAGGGGAAGGAGGCCGCGATGCGCCCCATATCTCTCTCCCTCCCTCACCGCTTCGCCGATGAGCAACAATGTCGGGTCATCGTCGCTGATCGCCGCCACGAGGAAGGCGAGCGCCGAGAGCTTGCCCCGGATCAGGCGTTCGTGGGGCAGCGAGACATTGACCGCCACCATCACCGGCGTTTCGGGATCACGTCCGGCGGCGATCAGGGCGCGACTGATTTCGCCCGCGGCAGCGCGCGCCATATAGATGCCCAGCGTTCCGCCAGGACGCGCCAGCGCCTCCCAGTCGAGTTTCAGCGGTTCGCCAGCCTTGAGGTGCGCCGTCACCAGCGTCAGCCCGCGCGCCACGCCGCGAAGGGTAAGCGAGACATGCCCGTTTGCCGCCGCCGCGCTGGCGGTGGTGATGCCAGGGCAGATGCGGACCGAAACGCCTTCCCGTGCCAGATATGCCATTTCCTCTGCGGAGCGGCCAAAGACCGACGGATCGCCGCCCTTGAGCCGCACGACGCGCCGGCCTGCTTGCGCCGCCTTTAACAGCAGGTCGTTGATGCTTTGCTGCGCCTTGCTGTGGCGACCGGAACGCTTGCCGACGCTCACTTTCTCTATGCCTTCGGGCACCAGATCCAGCACGCCCGGCCCGACCAGGGCATCGTGAAAGACGATGTCCGCCGCCGCGATCAGCTTTGCGGCCTTGCGCGTCAACAGGTCCGGGTCGCCCGGTCCCGCGCCGACCAGCCAGACCTGCCCGGGGACGATAAGCTCATTCGGCTGCATGGAGCGTTTCCTGTCTGGCCTGGGCAAGGATAGTGGCGAGCGCGGGGCGGCAGGACCCGCAATTGGTTCCCGCGCCCAGCGCCTTGCCGATCGCGGGCACGTCGACGAGGTTCTGTTCGCGAATCGCCGCCATGATCTGATGAAGACCGATGTCGAAGCAGACGCAGATCGTCGCGCCCTTGTCCACCTGATCGCCTGGTCCCCGCGCGGCGAGGACCGACGCGCCGACCTCCTTTGCCTGAAGCTGGTCGATCAGCCAGTTTCTGGACGGCAGGATACCGCTGCGCGTGACGAAGAGCAGCCCGGCCAGTTGGTCATCGCGGATGATGGCGATGCGGCGGGTGCCGCGCGTCATATCGACGGCCTCCACCCTGTCGCCCTTGGGCAGGCATGCCTCCAGCCGTGTGGGATCGCCATTGCCCGCAATCTCGTATAGCGCGCCGCCCGGCACGGTGACGCGCGTCGCCCAGAGGCAGGGAACATGCGCCGGTTCCGCGCCGCGAAGGATGAGGAAGCCTTTCCATTCCGTCGCCTGCCGATCGACGCGGGCGGGCGTCGACTTGAAGCCGGGCTGACCGGAATGGGGGTCGGTGAGCGGACGCGGCAGCAGGCCGGTGCGGCCGCCGGTCGATATCTGATCGGTCCAATGAATCGGCGTGAAGATCTCGCCGGGACGCTGGCCTTCGCTCAGCGCCACGCGGAACAGGCTGTAGCCCTGCGGCGTGGAAACGCGGGCGAGGTCGCCCTCCTCCAGACCGAGCGCTTGCGCGTCCTGCGGATGGATTTCGACCAGCGGCTCTTCGCGATGCCGCGCCAGTTTCGGCGACAGGCCGGTGCGCGTCATCGTATGCCACTGATCGCGATAGCGCCCGGTGTTAAGGGTCATCGGCCAGTCGCCAAGCGGGGCCTGCACGTCCATCTGCCTGACGGCCACCAACCGCGCCTTGCCGTCCGGCGTCGGGAAACGGCCATCGGCGAAGGGCGCGCCGCCCCAGCGGAACGGCTCCATCCCATCATAGGCATCATTGCCGATGGTGGCGTGCGACCGCAGATTGAGCAGGCGCTGGCCATCATTGCGATACGCGGTCAGGCGGGCATGTTCGCACCAGATATCGGCGGGCCGATCATAGGCGAAGGCGTTGCGCCAGCCCATGCGGCGGCCGACTTCCTTAACGATCCACCAGTCGGGCCTTGCCTCTCCCGGCAGCGCAAGAAATGGGCGCTGGCGGCTGATGGTGCGATCCGAATTGGTGACGGTGCCGTCCTTTTCGCCCCAGCCCGCAGCGGGCAGGCGCACGTCGGCATGAACGCTGGTGTCGGTATGGGCGATCACGTCGGAGACGACGACGAAGGGACAGCTTTCCAACGCCTCGCGCACGCGACCCGCATCAGGCAGCGAGACGGCGGGATTGGTCGCCATCACCCAAAGCGCCCTGATCCGGCCCTCGCCCATCGCGCGGAACAGGTCGACAGCCTTCAGGCCGGGCTTCGCGGCCATGCGGGGCGCGGCCCAGAAGGTTTTTACGCGCTCCACATTTTCCGGCGCGAAGTCCATATGGGCGGCGAGCGTCGAGGCAAGGCCGCCAACTTCACGCCCGCCCATGGCGTTGGGCTGGCCGGTGATCGAGAAAGGCGCCGCGCCCGGCTTGCCGATGCGGCCGGTGGC
Source organism: Sphingobium faniae (assembly GCA_900100475.1). Taxonomy (GTDB): domain Bacteria; phylum Pseudomonadota; class Alphaproteobacteria; order Sphingomonadales; family Sphingomonadaceae; genus Sphingobium; species Sphingobium faniae. Next base: position 294,283 of record FMTU01000001.1, read on the forward strand.
AAGATGGGCATTGATGATCGCATTGACCTGATCGGTGCCCCGGATCGACTGGTTGATGCCCTGGCTGAACAAGGTGACGGTGCGCGGGGTCGCGGCGAACAGTTCGAAAAACTGCTGGAGCAAAGCGGGCGCGATGTCGCAGGTCTTCGCCGTGGTCCACAGGTCATGGCCGGTGCGGATATGATCCCAGAAGCCTTCGGGCGCGGCGACATGATCCGCCAGAAAGGCGGGGTCAGTCACGCCCGCCTGCTCCACCCAGGCCAATAGCCCGTTCATCAAGGCGACGTCGGTGCCCGGCTTCACCGGCAGATGCAGGTCCGCCCCTTCGCAGGTTTCGGTGCGACGCGGGTCGATCACCACCAGCTTCGTGCCACGCGCCACGCGGGCGGCCTGAATGCGCTGATAGACGATCGGATGGCACCATGCGGTATTCGAGCCGATCAGGACGACCAGGTCCGCTTCTTCCAGATCGTCATAGCTTGCGGGCACCACATCCTCGCCAAAGGCGCGATGGTGCCCCGCCACCGCGCTCGACATGCACAGGCGCGAATTGGTGTCGATATTGGCCGAACCGATAAATCCCTTCATCAGCTTGTTGGCGACATAATAATCTTCGGTCAGCAACTGGCCGGAGACATAGAAGGCCACGCTGTCCGGACCATGCCGCTCCACGGTTTCGCGGAACCGCTTCGCCACGAGGTCCAGCGCCTTGTCCCAGCCAGCCCGCTTCCGGCCGATCATCGGGTGGAGCAGGCGGCCGGTCAGGCCCACCGTCTCGCCCAGATGCGTGCCCTTGGAACAGAGCCGCCCGCCATTGGCCGGGTGCGCCACATCCCCCCTGATCTGCACGGAACGCGGGCCGGTCGGCGTGGCCGATATGCCGCAGCCGACGCCGCAATAAGCGCAGGTGGTGCGGATGGGTTGCATCGCCGTCAGGCCGCCTTCCTCGCCGCCCGCGACGGGATCACCGCGTCGCGCAGCAGGAAGATGCGACCGGCATCGACCTTCAGCGGGATGGTGGGCACGCACCCTTCGTCGCCGCCCAGCGCTTCGCCAGTCCTGAGCGAGATGTTCCAGTTGTGCAGCGGACAGGCGACAACATTGCCATGCACGATGCCCTGGCTGAGCGGCCCCTGCTTGTGCGGGCATTTGTTGACCAGGGCATAGAAATGGTTGTCGAGCGTGTGGAAGATCGCGATCTCCTCCCCGCCACGCACCGGCAGGGTCCGGGCGTTGCCGGGGGAAATCTGGCTCATCGGGCCGATATCCAGCCAGTCTCCGACATTGTTCGAGGCGGTCATGCGGCAAACTCCATCGGGCGCACTTCGGCGAGATGCTGGTGCAATTCGGCGTCTTTCCCCGCAGCGCGGCTGGCCCAGGGGTCTTCCTGACTGAAGCTCTGCGAGAAGAGGAAACGGGCGCGCAGGGCCTCGCGGCCTTCCGCATCATCGACGATGCGACTTTTCACATAATCGACGCCGACACGCTCGATCCATGGCGCGGTGCGCTCAAGGTAGCGCGCTTCCTCACGGTAGAGCTGGATGAAGGCGGCGCAGTAGTCGAGCGCCTCCTGCTCGGTCGCGACCTTGCACAAAAGGTCGGTGGCGCGGACATGGATGCCGCCATTGCCGCCGACATGCAGTTCATAGCCGCTATCCACGCAGACCACGCCGAAATCCTTGATCGTCGCTTCCGCGCAATTGCGCGGGCAACCGGATGCCGCGATCTTGAACTTGTGGGGCATCCACGATCCCCAGGTCATCCGCTCGATCCTGACGCCAAGGCCGGTCGAATCCTGCGTGCCGAAGCGGCACCATTCGCTGCCGACGCAGGTCTTCACCGTGCGGAGCGACTTGCCATAAGCATGACCCGACACCATGCCCGCCGCGTTGAGGTCGGCCCAGACGGCGGGCAGGTCTTCCTTCCTGATGCCGAAAATATCGAGACGCTGGCCGCCCGTCACCTTCACCATCGGGGCATGATATTTCTCGACTACATCGGCGATGGCGCGCAGTTCGCGCGGATTGGTGAGGCCGCCCCACATGCGCGGCACGACCGAATAGGTGCCGTCCTTCTGGATATTGGCATGCATCCGCTCATTGACGAAGCGGCTCTGCTGGTCGTCTCGATATTCGCCGGGCAGCGCGCATAGCAGATAATAGTTGAGCGCCGGGCGGCAGGAAGAACAGCCGTCGGGCGTCGACCAGTGAAGCTTGTGCATGACTTCGGGGATCGACTTCATGCCCTGCGCGGCGATTTCGCGGCGGACGTCATCATGACCGAAGCTGGTGCATTTGCAGACGGTTCTGGTGGCCCGCTCACCAGAATAATCATCGCCCAGCGTCGCCGCGAGCAGCGTCTCGACAAGGCCCGTGCAACTGCCGCAGCTTGCCGACGCCTTGCAGGTGGCGCGCACCGCGTCCAGCGTGCCGTTGCCCGCCTCGATGCAGGCGAGCACCTGCCCCTTGCTGACGCCGTTGCAACCGCAAACCTCGGCATCGTCCGAGAGCGCCGCAACGGCCTCCTTAGGGTCCGCCTGCCCACCCCCGGAGGCGAAGGCCTGGCCGAAGATCAGGAGGTCGCGGATCGCGCCGACATCCTCGCCCTTCTTCAGAAGGTCGAAATACCAGCCGCCGTCCGCCGTATCGCCATACAGCACGGCCCCGACCAGCCTGTCGCCCTTGACGATGACGCGCTTGTACACGCCGCGCGCCGCATCGCGCAGGACGATGTCCTCGCAGCCATCCCCGCCCGAAAAGTCGCCAGCGGAGAAGACATCGAGACCCGCGACCTTGAGCTTGGTCGAAGTGACCGAGCCGCGATAGCCCGTATGCCGGTCGGTGAGGCCATCGGCGAGGCTGCGACACATGTCCCAGAGCGGGGCGACAAGGCCATAGACATTGCCATCATGCTCCACACATTCGCCGACCGCGAGGATGGCGGGGTCGCTCGTCACCATATGATCGTCGACCTTGACGCCGCGCCCGATGTCCAGACCCGCATCGCGCGCCAGAGCGACCGAGGGCCGGATGCCCACCGCCATCACGACCAGGCTGGCGGGAATTTCGCGGCCATCCTTCAGGCGGACCCCCTCAACCTTGCCCTCACCATAAATCCCCGCGGTGTCGGCGCCGGTCAGGATCGTCTGCCCCCGGCCTTCCAGCGCGCTCTTGAGCAACCAGCCTGACGCTTCGTCCAACTGGCGCTCCATCAGCGTGGGCATCAGGTGGATGACCGTCACCTTCATGCCGCGCAACGTCAGGCCATGCGCGGCTTCCAGACCCAGCAGACCGCCACCGATCACCACCGCGCTGCCGCCATCTGCCGCGGCCGCCAGCATGGTGTCGACATCCTTCATGTCGCGGAAGCTGATGACGCCGGGCAGGTCATTCCCCGGCACCGGAATGATGAACGGATCGGACCCGGTGGCGATCAGCAGCCTGTCATATCCGACGGTGCGCCCCGACCGGCTGCTGACGGTTTTGGCGGCGCGATGGATCGCCGTCACCGGATCGCCCACGATCAGTTCGATATCATTGTCATCATACCATTGGCGGCCGTTGATGATGATGTCGTCGAACGTCTTTTCGCCCGCGAGCACCGGCGAAAGCATGATCCGGTTATAGTTCACATAAGGCTCTGCGCCGAAGATCGTGACGCGATAACGTCCCGCATCCCGCGCCAGCAGTTCCTCGACCGCGCGGCAACCGGCCATGCCATTGCCCACGACGACCAGATGTTCCCGAACATCGCGCTGCGGCGTGAAGATGCCCTCTTCATTATCCGCCACTGTGCCGATCCCGTCCTGAAATTCCATCACGGCTTCTCCAGAAAAGAAAAGGCCGCCATCCAGACCCCGGCGTTTGAAACCGGAGTCTGGATGGCGGCCTTGCCATCATTCGCGCTTGGGCAGCCCTTCGCTGGGCTGCTTCCACTATGAAATGAGAGGACATCCCTGCCCTTCGCATTGCAGCATATGCCGAATCATTTTCCGGTCAAGCGTTTCTTGCGCCTCAGCAAATCCAGTCGACCTGGAGCTGGAATGTGTTGGTATCGCTTGGAGAATCGTCGACCTCATAAGGAGCATAGCGCAGCAGGAAAGCAGTTCTCCCGATCTTCGCGGATGCGAGGAGAGCCGATCCCCGGTGGCTTGCAACGCCAATCAGATTCGCGCGCCGCTGTTCCATGTCGCGCGCCAGCGAACCCGCACCAGGGCAATGCCAAGGAAAGCCAGCGCGGCCAGCGCCGCGAAGATCAGGAAACCCGCCGCGAAACTGCCGGTCATCTGTTTGGCGATGCCCAGCGAGGAAGCCAGATAGAAACCACCGATCCCGCCCGCCATGCCGACAAGGCCCGTCATGATGCCGATTTCCTCCCGAAACCGCTGGGGAACAAGCTGGAACACCGCCCCATTGCCGACACCCAGCGCCAGCATCGCCGCCACGAACGAACCGAGCGCGGCGGCCAATGTCGAAGCGAAGGCGACCGCAGACAGCGTCAGCGCGGCGGCCAGATACACGATCATCAACGCCCGCACCCCGCCGATCCGGTCGGCCAGCGCGCCCCCCATCGGTCGCACCAGCGATCCGGCGAAAACACATGCTGCGGTGCAATATCCGGCGGTTACCGCGCTCAGTCCGAACTGATCGGTGAAGTAAATCGGCAGCGATGCCGCCAGACCCACGAAGCCGCCGAAAGTGACGGCATAAAAGGCCATCAGCCACCAGGCATCGGCCGTTCCAAGGATGCGGAAATAATCGGTCAACCGCTTGGGCGGCGGCGCATTGGGCGCGTCCTTCGCCATCAGCATATAGATCACGAACACGACGGTCAGCGGGATGCAGGCCAGCCCCAGCACCGCGTTCCAGCCGAACAGCCCGGCGAGACCCGGCGCAAAGAGCGCAGCGAGGACCGTGCCCGAATTGCCCATGCCCGCAAGACCCATCGCCTTGCCCTGATGTTCAGGGGGATACCAGCGGCTCGCCAGTGGCAGCGCAATGGCGAAACTCGCCCCCGCGAAGCCGAGGATCACGCCCAGCGCCAGCGTCCCGCCGAAGCTGTTGACGCCCATCATCCATGCAGTGAACAGGCCAAGGATGACGATGCCCTGGCTGATCGCGCCCGATCGCTTTGGCCCGATCCGGTCTACAGCCAGACCGTTCACCACGCGCAAAAGCGCGCCCATCAGCGTGGGTGTCGCGACCATCAGCCCCTTTTCGGCGGGACTGAGCGCCAGCGCCTGGGCGATGGAAGGAGCCAGCGGCCCCAGCAGCACCCACACCATGAAGGCAAGGTCGAAATAGAGGAAGGCAGCGATCAGGGTCGGCGGGTGACCGGCTTTCCAGAAACCGGTCCCGCTCGCTTCCCCTTCGCCTTCGGACGGGCGATTCCAATAAGCAGTGGCCATGATGACGTCCCTTCAATCCTGTGGAATGGACATAAAAAAAGCCGCTCTCCGGACCTCGTTTTTCCGAAGTCCGGCCAGCGGCTTTGCTGCAAAAAAAGTTAGGGGAAAGCGCAGTCCCGGCGTTGGGATGGCCCATCCTGTAAAAACGCGCCTCGTCGCGCGATTCCTGTCTTATCTCGCGATTGCCATCATGTTGCAAGGCACAAATTCATGGCGAAATCTTACTGCGGCGCATCAAAACCGGCGAGAAAATCCTCGATCCGTTCCGGGTCGAAGACGCGCCCGTCAAAGAATCGGTCCGGCCCCAGCGTCAGTTCCCCCCGCTTCGATCCCACCGCCAGCGGGCTGCTCACCGCTCCTTCCAGCTTCATGCTGGCGCCAGGCAGGGCAACGTCACCGCTATCCGCCAAAGCCCGACGGAAAATGTCCGGCCGGAAAACACCTCCCGCCTTCGCCATATTGCCGGGCGTGTGCTCTGCCATCTTCCAGCGCACGAGCTGCGAATAGATCCACAGTGCCTGGCTCCGCCACGGAAAGGGCGTTGCTTCGCGCGAGAAGAGCATGAAATCGGGCATGGAAAGCGGCGCCATGCCCGCTTGCGCGACGATCTCGCCCGACAGCGCGCGCAGGATCAGTTCCGCAGGCTGATCGACATAGCGCGGATCGGAAAGTAGATGCGCCAGCGCCTCATGATTGGCGGCATCGTCGCACCAGGCGGCGGCCCTCGCCAAAGCGCGCAGCAGCCGGTCCACGGTATCGGGGTTGGCCTCCAGCCAATCGGCGCGGAACGCCAGAACCTTTTCCACCCCCCTCCGCCAGATCCGTTCACCGACCGCGACCGTTTCGGCCAGACCAGCCTCGATCGCCGCGCTGCCCCACGGCTCGCCGGCGATAAAGCCGTCGATCTCGTCCGCCCTCATCGCCTCGGTGGTCAGGGAGGGCGGCAGCACCCGCAATATCACATCGCGGTCCGGGTCGACGCCTGCGCTCGCCAGCCAGTATCGCAGCATGATCGCATGGCTGGAGAAACGGTGGACGACGCCTATGACCGGCTTGCGGCGCCAAAGGCCGATCGCTGCGGCGAAATCATGCGCGGTGCCCAGCGGATCGTCCAGACGGCGGGCGATGTCGGGGTCCAACGCCTGCGCAAAATCACGCGCCATCACCAGCATATTGCCGTTGACGTTGAGCTTGTAGGGCGCGGCCAGCGAAGCGCCCTGCTGGCTGAGGCCCAATGTCACCGCCACGGCCAGCGGAGCCAGCATGTGCGCGGCCTGCGCCTGACCGAAGACCAGACGGTCGCGCAACGTCGCCCAACTGGTCGTGCGGATGAGGTCGAGCGAAATCCCTTCCCGTCCGGCAAAGCCCTTTTCCCGCGCCACCGCCAGCACGGCGACATCGGTCAGCGGCAGGAAGGCGATACGCAGCGTCGTCGTCATCCTGCCGATCCCCCAAGCAGATCGCTGGCGGTGACAAGAGCCTGGGCGATATCCACGATCTTCTTCCCCTGATTCATCGCGCTCGTCCGCAACAACGCATAGGCGTCCGCTTCGCCAAGGCCGCGCTGGTTCATCAATATGGACTTGGCCCGGTCGATGATCTTGCGGTCGGAGAGCGCGGTTCGCGCTTCCTCCAGTTCGGCCTGGATGCGCGCAAAGGCGTTGAAGCGCCGCACCGCCAGTTCCAGCACCGGTCTCACCCGTTCCTTGCGCAGCCCATCGACGACATAGGCGGACACGCCCGCATCTATGGCAGCGCCGATCATCGCCTCGTCCGACCGATCCACGAACATCGCGATGGGCCGGGCAAGCGCGCGGCTGACCGTCAGCATTTCCTCCAGCGTGTCGCGGCTCGGGCTGCCAAGGTCCATCAGCACCACATCGGGCGCCATGCGTTCAAGCCGCGCGACAAAGGCGCCGCGAGGCGGAACGATATGGATATCGTCATACCCCGCCTCGCGCAATCCTTCCTCCAGGACGGTCGCCCGCAATCCGCTGTCGTCGATGATGACGATTCTCATGATGACGGACCGCGTTTCATGACGCTCACATCGCTGACCTGATGCCGGGCGTCAATGTCATGAGCCTCGCATCGCACGCGCGCCGGTGATCGCCGGAACCACGATCATCGCGATGAAAAGGATGGCTCCCATGGCGGCAAAGGCGCCCGCAAGGCCGATGAAATAGGCCACATAGCCAATCAGCGCCGGTCCCATCAAGATGCCGAAATAGCCCAGCATGCTGGCGGCGGCGATGGCGTGCGATGCTGGCATCGCCTTCTGCCTGCCCGCGAGCGTGAACAGCACGGGCACGACATTCCCCGCAGCAAGGCCCGCCAGCACGATTCCGGCCAGCACGGCCGGAACCGGAACGGCCAATGCGATGATAACGATGCCAAGGCCCGTCAACGCCAGACCGGCCAGCAACGCGCTGCGCTCTCCCACCCGCGTCACGATCCGGTCGCCCGCCAGGCGACTGATTGTCATGGCCGCCGCGAACAGCGTGTATCCGATGCCAGAGATCGAGACATCAACCTGCTTCACCTGTGTCAGAAGCAGCGCCACCCAATCGAGCATAGCCCCTTCGGCCAGAAAGACGATGAGCGCGAGGATGCCGATCGCCACCACCACGCCATGGGGGACGATGAACAACGGGCTGTCATCCGTCGAACGGGCGGTGAAGAAGCCGGGCGCGGCAACGACGATGCACAACAGCACCAGCGCGGCCGCCATGCTCGCGGCGAAGAGGATGTCGACGCCCAGCGCGATCAGCAGCGTCATCCCGCTGGCCCCCGCAAGGCCGCCGACGCTGTAGAATCCGTGGAAGCCCGACATCAACGGCACGCCGGCGGCCTCCTGAACCTCCGTTCCGTGAATATTCGCGGCGACGTCGATCGCGCCGATCGCCGCGCCGAACAGGGTGAGACAGGCGCCTAGCATGAAAGGACCGGACAGGAACGCCAGCAGCGGCAGGGAAATCACCAGCCCCGCCGCGCCGGCCATGATGACGAAGCGGCTCCCGATCCGGGCCGAAAGCGCGCCGGCGGCGGGCATGCCGATGACCGCGCCCAGCCCCAGGCACAGGAGGATCGTCCCCAGTTCGGCGGCATCCGCGTTCATCCGCGCCTGCGCGAAGGGAACCAGCGGCGCCCAGCAGGCGATCGCAAAACCGGCGATGAAGAAGGCCAGTCGGGTAGCACGTTTTCCGCCGCGCAGAATAGGGGCTGTCGGATGGATGCTCGTCCTGGATGTCGTCAGGTTGCTACTCATATCGTCCTTGCTGATAAGGCGCGCGACGTCGCCAGATCCCGCGCGCCATGCGGACAGGCTCCGCCCGTATCAAAACCAGAAGCGTATGCCCATGACCATGCCGGTGGACGAAACATCCTCTCCCGCCGCGCGGGCATAGGCTGCGCTGTCGCCCAGCCTGCGTTCCCAGTGGATGCCGACATAGGGCGCAAATTCGCGGGCGAATTCGTAGCGCAGGCGCAAGCCCAGTTCGATGTCGGACGGGCCCGATCCGATGCCCAGTTCCGGAACGTCCTGCGCAGCAATATTCACCTCGGCGGCGGGTTGCAGGATCAGGCGCTGGGTGATGCGCTGGTCGTAACTCCCCTCCAGCCGGAAATGCGCGTCGCCTTTGGTGGAAAGAAACGCCTGCGCGCCAATCTCGAACCAGTAGGGAGCGAGGCCTTCAATCCCGATGACGGCATAGGTGCGCCGGGGCTGCGGGCGGATGTCGTGGCGCAGGCCAGCCTCCAGGTTGAACCATGGGTCGATGGCGCGGCTGTAGAGCGCCTGCACCTCCGCGCGTTCCAGCGGGCCGCCGATTTCCCCTTCCCCCTCGCTCTTGAACGCGAAGCGATGGATGTCGCCGCCGATCCAGCCTTCCCCTTCCCAATGATAGCCGTCCGCGCCCTTGCGCGCCTGATATTCCAGCCGGTCGAGCATGAATTGGGAGAAAATCGTCCCGCCGTTTTCCCTGAGCATCGCGACGCGCGCGCGTTCCATGTCGGCGCGGTCGTAGAAGGCATCGGCCGCATGATCGGCGGGCGGCATGGGGGCGGCGCCTTTCGGCATGGCGTCGCCGGGAGCGGCTGGCCCATGCCCGGCATGGGGGTCATTAGATGGGGCCGCCTGGGCAGGCATGGGAGGGGCGGAATGATGCTGCCCTTGGCCGTGGTCCATCTGGCCGTGGTCCATCTGGCCGTGGTCCATCTGGCCGTGGTCGTCCTGCGCCCATAGGGGTAGCGGCGTAAAAGCGAGCATCAATGTGGCGAAGACAGCAAGCATTTTCATGCCTCATGCTCCTCATGCCGCACCGTCACGATCCGCATCATCCCCGAATGCATGTGCATCAGCATGTGGCAATGGAACGCCCAGTCCCCCAGCGCATCGGCGGTCAGGTCGAAGCTCACCTTCCCGCCCGGCAACACATTCACCGTATGCTTGCGCGGATTATGTTCGTCGGCCCCCGTCACCAGTTCAAAGAAATGGCCGTGCAGATGAATGGGATGCGGCATCATCGTGTCGTTGATCAGGTTCACCCGCACCCGCTCCATATGGCGGAAGGCGATAGGCTCCGCCCCATCGGACAGCTTCACCCCGTCGAAGGACCACATATAGCGTTCCATGTTCGCGGTCAGGTGGATGTCGAGCGTGCGCGTCGGCATTCGCCTGTCGCCATGGGGCGTCAGAGACTTGAGGTCGGCATAGGTCAGCACCCGATGCCCCACATTTTCAAGGCCGGTCGGGCGGTCGGCGATCCGGTCGGCGGGCATGGGCGAAAGCGTGGCGACCCCCGGTCCCATCTTCACCTGCGGCGCGACCGACTTGTCCCGCATCTTCATCGCATGGCCGTCCATCGCGCCGTCATGGCCGCTGTGCTCATCGGACATGGACATGTCAGACATAGGCATGCCCGACATGTCCATGCCCATGTCCCTCATGCCCAGCAGCGGACGTTCCCGCAGCGGGGGCGCCTGCGCCACCATGCCGATGCGCGGCGCGAGCGTCGCGCGGACAAGGCCGGAGCGGTCTATCGCTTCCGCCACCAGCGCATAGGGTTGTGGCTCACCCGGCTGCACGATGACGTCGTAAGTCTCCGCTATGCCGATCTGGAACTCGTCGGTTTCGACGGGCCGCACATCCTGCCCGTCGCACTGCACCACCGTCATGGGCAGACCCGGCAGGCGGACATTGAAATTGGTCATCGCCGACGCATTGATGATGCGGAGCCGCACGCGCTCGCCCGGCATGAACAACCCCGTCCAGTTTTCCGCCGTGCCATGGCCGTTCACCAGAAAGCTGTAGGCGGCCCCCGTCACGTCCGAAATATCGGTGGGGTCCATCCGCATCGCACCCCATTCGAGGCGCTCCTTCGCGCTCTGGTCCTTCCCCGCGAGCAGCCCGGCCAGCGTCTGCTTCCGCATGTTGAAATAGCCGCCCATCTGCTTGAGCCGCTTCAACAGCACATGCGGGTGGACCGGGCTCCAGTCGGACAGCACGATCACATGCTCGCGATCGCTCTGCACCGGGCCGGAACCGGCCGGGTCGATGACGATGGGTCCATAATGCCCCATCGCCTCCTGCATTCCCGAATGGCTGTGATACCAATAGGTGCCCGCCTGCCGCACCGGAAATTCATAGGTGAAGGTTTCGCCGGGCCGGATGCCGGGAAAGCTCACCCCCGGAACGCCATCCATCTGAAACGGCAGGATCAGGCCATGCCAATGGATCGACGTATCCTCCTTCAGCAGGTTGGTGACGGCCAGGCGCACATCCTGCCCTTCCTTCAGGCGGATGAGCGGCGCGGGCAGCAGCCCGTTCACCGTCACCGCATGGCCCGAACGCCCGCCAGTTGCGAAATGGCTTTCCCCCACGGTCAACCGGATCAGATCGCCGCTCAACATATCCGGTGCGGGGACAAGACCCGTCGTGCCGCTTTGCGCCCATGTAGGAAATGCGCGAACCAGCGCCAGCGCGCCGGTCAGGGCCGCCGTTCCCCGGATAAGGCTGCGGCGGTCGATGCTCAAGCGCGGGAGGATGGACATGGGGAATGTTGGCCTGTTGAAAGAATGGCCCCTGTGGGCTTGCAATCGCCGCGACGGACCCGATGCAGCGGCATTAGGGCCATCGGGCGGGCGATTTCAACGGACATTATGCCGCAGGCCCTATTCCGGGCCGCAATCGCCTGTCCTGACACCGGACTTCTTCCTGTCACACAGCATCAGGTGGCAGGGGGCATCCGTGCGCGACGGGCCGGCGGGCTTGCGCTGCCATGGCGGCGCCCAGCCAACGGGAAGCGAACCGCAGGCATAGGCCGAGGGTACGGCACGGTCCGGCATATATCCCGCCGGGAACTTCATGCAGAGCGCCGCCGTCACCAGCCACGCGCTACACCGCATGGCTGAACCGTTTTTCCGCCGGTTGCAGCCAGGCATCGAAACAAGCCGCGATGCTGCGGGCATAAGGAAGCGCCTGCGGCTTCAGCAAGACGCGGTCCGCCGCCACCTCCACCAATGCCAGTTCTTCAAATCGGGACAGGTCCGGCATCGGGCAAGGCCCGACATCCGCTTCGCCCCGGCAAAGCAATGCTTCGATAATGCGTCCCCGCTCCCGGTCGTCGGCGGTCCTCAACGTCCCGCGCACGGCGGAGAGGCTGTCCTTCTCCACCAGTTGACGCCAGCTTCCGGCCCGCTTTTCATTCTGGACGATCAGGTCGGGAAACTGGCTGATGGCGCTGGCGCCCAGACCGATCAGCACTTCGGCCGGATCATCGGTGAAGCCCTGGAAATTGCGCCGCAACCGTCCTTCCCCCAGCGCAATGGCCATGCTGTCTTCGGGCTGGGCGAAATGGTCGAAACCGATGGCCATATAGCCCGCGTCCGTGAGCATCCGATACCCCATAGCCGCCATTTCGAAACGGGCGGCGATATCCGGCAGGTCGCTGGCGTCGATGCGCCGCTGGCGGGGCAGCAGCTTTGGCATGTGGGCATAGCCGAACAGCGCCACGCGCGCGGGATTGAGCCGGATGCTGGCCTCGATCGTCGCGGCCAGATCGTCGAGGCTTTGCCCCGGCAACCCGTACATGAGGTCGAAACCCGTCGCGATGCCCGCGCCGCCCAGTTGCTCCATCGCGTGCTCCACCATGTCGAGCGGCTGGATGCGGCCGATACGGGCCTGCACATGGGGCGCAAAGGTCTGCACGCCCAGATTGACCCGGCTCACCCCCATGGTCGCCAGAGACGCGATCCATTGGCGATCCAGACGCCGGGGATCGAGTTCCACGGAAATTTCGGCCTGATGCGCATCGAAACAGAGCAATATCTGTTGCAACAGGCGGATGAAATCGACCAACGGCAGGGAATTGGGACTGCCGCCGCCAAAGGCGATCCGCCGCACCCTTCCCCGCCCGCCCAGACGCCGCGCCATGCCCGCTATTTCCTGCTCCAGCGCCTCTACATAAGCGATGAGGCGCTGGGAGCGGTTCGCCGCGCCCGTATTGCAGCCGCAATACCAGCAGATATCATGGCAATAGGGAATGTGGACATAGAGCGAGATATCGGTCTTTGTATCCAGCGTCTCCAGCCGCGCGGCCAGATCGTCCGCGCCCGCTCCGTCATGGAATTGCGCGGCGGTGGGATAGCTGGTGTAGCGCGGCACTGGCCGGGCGAGCAGGTCGGCATGATAGGTCCACATGCACGCGGCATCGCATGACGGAGCTTCCGGTACATTGAGCCAGGTCAAATTCTCCCTTGAACGGACGCAATGCCGGCGCCGCCGCATCGCGGCACATCGCCTTGTGAAGCAGTTCCCTAAAAGGCCGGACAGTTCCTCGCACTTATGGAAGTGTGAGTTATATGACTGGCAAATATGATCGCGTGGAGGTGATCACCTCGGTCCAGCACCGGCAACAACCTACGATAGGATCAGAGGACGCGAACGAGGCACAGTGCGCACCGCTCGTGGCGAGCCTGCTCATCAGGTCACGCGGGACGGCCACTTCAATGTCATAGCCGTGATTCCGGACACAATGCCCGTCGCGATACTGACGTCCGCGTCGCGGTCGACTTCAAACTCAGGAATTCGTGAAATCCATTCTTCCAGAAAAATCCGAAGCTCGCGCTTGGCCAAATGCATGCCCAGGCAGACATGCGCGCCAGCACCAAAGGTGAGATTGCGGCCATTTTTCCGGTGGAAATCGACGGTCAATGGATCTGAAACGATCGCATCGTCGACGGCATACATCCAGGTAGGCGCCAGCACCATATCGCCTGCCTTCATCGACGCGCCACCGATCTCCACATCCTGGATCACGCGGCGCGCTACCGCGACCACTCCGAAACGCCGGACAAACTCATCCGTCGCGGCCGGCACAAGATCGGGGTTTTCCAACAGCAGACGGCGATGGTCGGGATTATTGGCAAGGTAGAGAGCAGTGAAGCCGAGCAGATTGGTGACCGTATCGAGACCGCCGATCATGAGGGTGGATGCGAAACGAAGCGCCTCGTCCATCGAAACCTGTCGCCCATCAATTTCCGCCAACGCGATCTTCGACAACAGGTCAGGACCGGGGTTTGCACGCCGTCGTTCGATATTCTCCTCAAGATATTTTCGCAGCGCCAGATGGCCCTCTATACGCTTTTCAGGCGTCTCGGGTCGGGTCGACATCTCGGCGAGGGGAACGAGGAAATGGCGATCCTCGGCAGGCAGATCGACGAGGGCAAGAAAAACGATGATCGGAAGAACCCCTGCGAAATCCTGAATGAATTCGCAATGCCCCTTGGGAGCCAGTTCCTCGATAATGGCGATAGATTCGCTACGCGCCCGCTCAACCAGCGCGCCGATCGCGCCCGGCATCATCGCGGCCTGGATGACCTTGCGGTATTTGATCGACTGAGGCGGGTCCATCTCCAGCGGGATCAGCACATTATCACGCGACCCATTGGGCGGGATGAAAATGTCGATGCTGGAAAAGACGTCGGGGCTTGTGTAAACTCTTTCGACATCCCGGCCATCAAGAATGGTCCAGTGCCCCTCATTACGGTCCGTCCAGAAAACCGGGCCGGGCGCAGCTTCTTTCAGGTCGAGCCACGTCCTGGCCAGATCCTCATCTCTTAACGCTACATCGTAAATATCCAAATCCATGACAAGATCATTTGGAACATGCGCTGGGCGCGCGCTTGCGCCCGCGTTCTGAGTCACCCGATCAACCACAAACTTCCACCCGTCCTAATTTCTCTAATTTCTGTTAGACTTTAATGCAGCAATGCGCAAACGGGTTTTACGGGAAGAACTCGACCGCCTATCCCTGCCCCACAGAATCTGCTGACAAACTCGGTCGATCTCGCTTTCCGGCCGCGAACACGAGCCAGCACCTGACCCCGAACGGCTGCGTTGCATTCATCCCCGCACCATGATAATTTCTAATTTGTGCTAGACTTATAGGGAATGACAAGGCACATCACGGGGGAGGATAGGAAGAGCGTTCCGATGCAAGAAAGGCAACGCTCCCAGAAGGACGAGATGCATATGGCGAATACCGATCCCGGTCAGTACACCACGCCGACAGAGCAGCCGCTTCAGATTCGGAGCGCGGCCGACGTTCAGTGGCATGACGAGGCCGATATCGTCGTGGTTGGTTTCGGTGGCGCCGGCGCGACAGCCGCCATTCGCGGCCGTGAAATGGGTCTCGATGTGATCGCCGTCGATCGTTTCGACGGCGGCGGCGCCACCGCCTATAGCGGCGGCGTCACTTATGCCGGCAACACAGCGCAGCAGCGGGAAGCCGGCGTCGACGACAGCGTCGAGAATATGTACGCCTATCTCTCTCAGGAAGAAAATCCTGTACGCCCCGAAACGCTGCGCCGTTTCTGCGAGAATAGCGGCGCCCAGCTCGAATGGCTGCAAGCTCAGGGCGTACCTTATGACAGCGCCTTTTTCAAAGGCAAGACAACATATCCGCCAGAGGGTTCCTACCTCTATTATTCGGGCAATGAGAAAGTTCCTGCCTATGCTGCCGGGGCAAAGCCCGCCGCGCGGGGGCACCGCGCCGTTGGCGCGGGCTTTACCGGCTATGTGCATTTTGGCGCCCTGCGAACGTCAGCCAGCCAGAAGGGCGTCCGGCTTGTCAAACATTCCCCGGTGCGCCGCCTGGTGATGGATTCTTCCGGCGCCGTCATCGGCGTGGAGGTGCTGGCGATCCCGGAAAGCGCCTGGCCCGAGCATGACAAGCTTTATGCCCAGGTCAATCCGATGAAGCCCATGAACGGCGCCCGCTCGGAAAAGGCGATCGCGCAGTGCCGTGCATTTGAGGATCGTTTTACGGAGCGGCGCCTGATCCGTGCCCGTGGCGGCGTCATTCTGTCGACCGGCGGCTTCGTCAACGACATGAAGAAGCTGGAAGCCGCCCGCCCCTTCTACGCCAAATCCTACAAATCCATCATGCGCCTGGGCTCGATGGGCTGCGATGGCAGCGGCATGGACCTGGGCCGATCAGTCGGTGGCGCCATCGACCTGATGGAAAATTTCTTCAACGCGCGCTCGATCGCACCGCCGCAAGCCGCCCTGCGCGGCGTGCTGGTCAATAAACAGGGCGGACGCTTCTTGAACGAGGACGCCTATACCGGCTTTCTGGGCACGGCCATAGGCGACCAGACAGACGGCAAGGCTTGGCTCATCCTCGACAAGGACAGCTTTTGGGCCACGTTCAAACAATGCGCCTTTCCCGGCAAGGGCCTCTATCTCTACACCTTGCCTACGCTGCTGAACATCTTCATCGGCGGGACAAAGCGCGCCCGCACGCTCGACAAGCTGGCGCGCAAGATGAAAATAGACGCCGCAGCGCTCAAGAAGACCGTCGCATCGGCCAATGCTGGCGCAGCGGCCGGGGTTGACCCACTCGGCAAGGCGCAGGAAAACATCGATACGATCGACAAGCCGCCTTATTATGCGATCAATATGGATTTCGACAATCGCTTTACCGTCACCATGCTCTTCAGCCTTGGCGGTCTTAAAGTGAATGAAGATAGCGGGGCCGTGCTTCGACCCGACGGAACCGATATTCCGGGCCTTTATGCGGCCGGTCGTGTGGCAGTGGGCCTGAATTCCATCAACAATATCAGTGGCATGTCGCTTGCAGATACGGTTTTTTCCGGCCTGCGCGCGGCCGAAGGCGCGGCCAAGGGGCTCAATACCCATGTGCCGGAACCGATTGGCTGACGTTCCGGCCTTCGATGCCACAGACCCCCAATATCGAGAATTTTGAGGTTTCATGCCCACTATTTCCATAGCGACGCCCGATCTGGCTGATGGCGGCAGCACAATCGTGGAAGCGGACGGACAGCGCCTGTTCCTCTGTCGATCGGGCGGCGTGCTGCGCGCGGCAAGCGAAATGTGCCCGCACCAAAAACTCTCGCTCGCGGGCGCGCGCATCCGCAAGGGTTCGCTTTTCTGCCCCCATCATGGCGCCCGTTTCGACATGGACACGGGCAAATCGCTATCGACCCTCACGTCCAAGCCCGTCGTCTGGCTACCCCTGCGGGAAGCTGGCGAAACCATCGAGATCGACCTGTAGGGCCAAACAAGCGTCGTAAGGAGCCATGGCAAGTCGGACAGCATTGATAACCGCGTCGGGCGGCATAGGAGGCGTGATCGCCCTGGGCCTCGCGCGATCGACGACCCTGGGCCGGATCGGCACCCCTGCGGAAGTGGCGCAAGCGGTCCTTTTCCTCATGTCTCCGGCCGGATGGTGGCACCGCGATCACCGTTGACTTGTGAGTAAGGTACCGTATCATCATCGACGCAGAAGACCGAGCCGCAAAGACGGCGAGAGAGGATCCCCGGATGAGCGACTATGACATCATCATCGTGGGCGGCGGGGGCGCGGGCATGACCGCGGCATTGCACGCCCACAGGGTGGGCGCTACCGTCTTGCTGCTGGAGGCCGACCGCAAGCTTGGGGGAGCCACTGCGCTCAGCGACGGGGTGGTTTACGCGGCGGGCACGTCGGTGCAACGGGCGCACGGGATCGAGGACGATCCCCAGGCCATGTTCGACTACATCATGACGCTGAATGCGTGGCAGACCCGTCCTGATATCATCCGCCTGCTGGCCGAACGGAGCGCGGCCGCCGTTGACGAACTGATCGCGCTGGGCTGCACGTTCGAATGGGTCGTAAAATCGGGGGTCGACCTGGTTCCGCGCGGCCATTGCACCGTGGGCGCGGGAGATGCCATCGGCCGGGCGTTGCGTGAGGAGGTCGGCGCAAAGGGAATCGAGACCGTCCTTGACACGCGCGTCGAACGGCTGCTGGTCGAGGATGGCAGGGTCGTGGGCATCCATGCGTCCGGCATGGATTTGCGGGCCGGAGCAGTGATCGTCACGACGGGCGGCTTTGGCAACAGCCCCGGCATGCGGGCCAGATATTTCCCATCGGCCGCGCAGCATGGGGACCCGGTCTATGCCGTACATAATGGCGCACCGTTCATTCTGGGCGATGGCCTCAAATTCGGGGAAATGATCGGCGCCGCCATCGTCGGTCACGACACGGGACTTGTGATCGCCTCTTCCGGCCTGGTTCCCAATGTCGTGGAAGCCTATCTCCCGCCCTGGATCATGCTGGTCAATGTGCGCGGTCAGCGTTTCATGCCGGAAAATGCCCCCTATGCCGTGTCGGGCTATCTCATCAACCAGCAACCCGAAGCGCGCGCCTGGGCGCTGTTCGACGAAAGCGCTTTGGCGGTAGGCTCTCAGGACAAGAGTTTTTCCAATCCCTATCATACCGGCTACTCGACCCAGGTCTGGGACGAAGCTGTCCTGCGCAAACATATCGCCACGGGACGCATCCGGTCCGCCGACACCCTGGAAGAACTGGCGGAGCGGACGAATGTCGACGCGCTGGCCCTGAAGGAAACGGTGACACGGTACAATGCCGACGCGATATGCGGCACGGACAGCGACTGGGGCAAGGTTGCGCCGCATTATTTCCCGCTGGAAAACGCGCCTTTTTACGCGGCCGAAGTGCGGGCGTCGACCATAGGCCAAACCAGCGCGGGGCTGGACATCGACCATCACACCCGGGTGCGGGACCTGCATGGACGCGTCATTCCCGGCCTGTTCGCGGCGGGCGAAACAGTCGGGTGCGTTCAGGGCCAGCGCTATTCCGGCGGCGGCATGGGGGTCGCCAGCGCCCTTGTCTTCGGTCGTCTGGCAGGGGAGCAGGCCGCTGCCAGCATCGGCATCGAAGCGCGCGTTGCTGCCTGACGCCTGTCCATGTCGAACGGAGAACGCCGATGAAGGTCATCATATTGCTGAAGCGCAAGCCCGGCCTCAGCTTCGAGCAGTTCAAGGCCCATTATGAAGCGAGCCATGTGCAACTGGCGCACAAATATATGGGACATTTGTTCACCGAATATCGGCGCAATTACACCGTTCCATTCAGCGAACATCATGGTGACGATCCCAATCCCGGTTTCGCTGACAGCCCCTATGACTGCGTGACCGAAATCCGCCTTACCGATCATGCCGCATGGGAGGAGATGCAGCGCATCGCAGGCGATCCGGTGATCGGCCCCATCCTTCAGGAGGATGAAGAACGCTTCATGGATCGGTCGGCGCTGAAGATTTTCGAAGTCGCCGAAATCTATTCGCCGCAGCAAGTATTGACAGGCTGAAACGCCGTTTGGCCAAATAGTGAAAACAGGAAGATAATTTATGGATCGGCTGGAAGGCAAGGTTGTGATCGTCACGGGCGGAGCACGCGGCTTGGGCGGTGCGGCTGCGGAAGCGCTATGCGCCGAGGGCGCAGCCGTGCTGATCGCCGATGTCAGCGATGATGCAGGGGAAGAACTGGCCGCGCGACTGCGCGATGAAGAGCGACAAGCCCATTATCTGCATCTTGACGTGCGAAACGAGGATCATTGGGCGGACGCCATCGCCCAATGCCGGTCGCGTTGGGGTGGCCTGACCGGCCTCCTCAACAATGCAGGCGTCAACAATCCCGTCACGATCGAGGACGCGACCCCCGATTCCTTCCGCGCTCTGCTGGAGGTGAACCTGATCGGCCCCTTCCTCGGCATCAAAGCCGCCCTGCCCGCCCTGCGCGACAGCGGTGGCGGGTCCATCGTGAACGTCGCCTCCAATTCCACGCATATGGCCCTGCCCACCACGGCCCTATATGGCGCGAGCAAAGCCGCCATCGCCAATCTGGCGAAGACGACAGCGATCCATTGCGCCCTGCGCGGGGATGGAATCCGGGTCAACTCCGTGCACCCCGGCGCTCATCTGACCGACATGATGAAGAGCAAGGAGGTCCAGGCCTTGCCTGCGGTCAGCGCGATGCTGAAAGCGATTCCTTTGGGCCGGATGGGCGATCCGGCGGAATTCGGCAAGTTGATCGCATTCCTGATGTCGGACGATTCCGCCTATATCACGGCCACCGAACTGTTCTGCGATGGCGGCCTGACGGCCGTCTCTTTCGCCGACCCCGCTCGGAGCTGACCGGGAGCGCCGCGCAGTCTCAGCGAGCCGCGCGGCGTCGCCATTGAAACGGTCGTCCCTGCCCACCCCTTGCTCCGCACAACCCGCCCCGATCGCGCGACCATGGAAGTCCAAACATTCGGGAGCAAAATGGGATTCTGATCTGCCAGGATGGAAAAGCAGAGGGCGGACACCCCTGAAATATTGCGTATCCGCCCTCTTGTTCGTGGTCAGAATTCGAACCGAAGTTCGGCGCCGAATTCACGCGGCCGTCCGGGGCTGATCACATCGACACCGAAAGAGTGGGATGTGCCGATGCCGCCCTGGTACCATTGCTTGCCGAAGATGTTCTTCACATAACCAGCCAGCGTCACATTGCTGCCCATTATATCATTCCAGGCCAGGCGCGTGTTCACGAGTGCATATCCCGGAATCTTGATATCGCCGGTGCTGTAACACCCGCCAGGCGTGCCGGGGTTGCTGCATCCGCTCAACATATAGTTGGCCATGTAGGACTTCCTCTGGGCGTAGACATCGCCACGCCAGGTCAGGTTGCCCGTGCTGCCCAGGTCATGGGAGACCTGAAAATATGCCGATCCGGCCCAGTCAGGCGCGAAAGCGAACGGGCCGAACGGAATGGTTTGCCCAACGGCTACGACCTTGTTTTTCGTGAAGCGGGCGTTTGTATGGGAAATCTGACCGCCGACCTCGAGCCAGGAGGAGGTGCGGAGTGAAAAGTTGAACTCCTGTCCAGTGACCTGTGCTTCCGGCGCGTTGGTGGTGACAAGGCCTGGACCGACGCCGGGGATAAACGAGAAAAACACCCGTTGCACGCCCTTGATCCACTGGTTGTAGACCGAAAGGGCTGCCGTCAGTCGCATGCCGCCCAGATTTCCACTATATTTGGCGCCGCCTTCGATGTCGCGCGCCAGTTCAGGATTGAACATGTTGCCGACCAGCCCCAGCGGATTGCTCGGCGAGACGATCCCACTGCCGTCATAGTTCAGCGGCACAGCCGGGAAGTTGAAACCACCCGCGCGATAGCTTCCGCGTTGCGTAACATAAACCATCAAATCCGGCGTAACCTGATAATCGAGGCCGACCGTCCAGCTCGGTTTCTTGAACGATTTTTCCTGGAAATTCTCCAGGCCCGGCACACCGGTAAAAGCACCGCCTGGCAGTTGGGTCGCTTCCACCTTATCCTTCGTGTAGCGGAAACCGCCGGTAAAGTTGAGCTGATCCGTGATCTTATAGCCAATCTGAGCAAAACCGGCGATGGAGCGGGTGCGGAGCGACACCCGATAAGGTGGTACGGGGGTGCCGTAAAATTGAAGATGATTGTCTTCCAGATGCCTTAGATTTGAATAGAATCCGCCAACGGTATAGGTCAGATTTCCGTCCATCGCTTCCCCTTGAAGCTGAAGCTCCTCGGAAAACGACTTGTCCATATTGTGCTGTCCATTCCGTCCTGCCGGACTGCCCTCGAAGAACTGCGTGTTGCCGTATAACGGGAAAGCCGAGCCATCGAGATCGGCGATCGCCCAGCGTTCCGCCTTGCTCCAGCCAATGATGTTCTTCACCTTGACGGAATCGGAGAGATCAATCTCCGTCGTATTCATGGCCAGCCATGAGCGGCCCCGAAAACGGGAGGAAAGGTCGGTATATGTCTCTCGATTGGTGCCGCGCTGCCAGGCAATATTCTTGCTCAACCCGCCGTTCGCGCCTGCAAAGGGGCCGCCAATGATCGGGATGGCGTCAAACAATGCCTGGGCGCCCGGCGTAGGGGATTGAGCATAGACGAGACCAGGCGTGGTTGTGCCGTCATCCTTGCTGTATTGCGCCAAGGCGACATTGCGGATCGTATCTGTCGGTTCGACGCGAAGCGTGCCGCGGAAAGATGTGTTGCGCAGATTGCCGAGCTCTTCATCTTTCGGGACGAAGGTCGCGGAACTGAAGTCGGGGGCGAGCTGATAATAGCCCTTGTTCTTGACATACGCACCGCCGTCGCTGTGATTGCCGGCAATGCGCAACGACACTTTTCCGGCAACGATCGGTATGGTGACCGCTCCCTGAAGCTGAACCTGATCGAAACTCCCGACGCGCGCCGACAAGAAGCCGGTGAACTCGTCACCAGGCGTGACGGTCTTGTAAAGCACGGCTCCGCCAGTCGTGTTGCGGCCAAAGAGCGTGCCCTGCGGACCCTTCAGAACCTGAACATTCTCTATATCGAAGAAAGACGATGGCCCTGGCGCCGTGAACTGGAATTCGTTGATATAGGTCAGCACGGCCGAGGATGAGCCGGAATAGCCGTCGATCGTCTGCCCGCGGATGGCAAAGTTCAGCAGATATCCGGCGCCGCCGTTGACCGTCTGCAGGCCAGGAACAGCGATCTGCAGATCATTTTCGGTACGGACCCCTTGTGACACGAGCGAATCCCCGGAAAGAGCCGCGACAGAGAGCGGGACTTTCGACAGGCTTTCATCACGGCGACGCGCGGTGACGACGATGTCGGTCGCATTCGCAAGGCCGCTATTCGATTGCGGCGCCTCCTGGGCCAAAAGGGGAGAAATTCCGGCGATCAGTGCGATCGGCGCCGAGACCAGTTTCATGTGAAGGTAAAATTTATTCCGCAGATTAGACATACCGTTCTCCCTGATAATATGCTTTTCGCCCCGCATCCACCAAGGCGCACGGCTACATAGATGTTATTATTGGATTAATTACACATCGACCCGAGCACGGGCCGCAAACGAAGCGGAACTCGCCAGTCATCCTCCTTCAAAAACGCCCAACTCCGCGGGGTGGATAATTTATAATACATATTTTAAGAAGGTGCAAATCGAATTGCATATCCCGATATATCCGCGTCGCAGCCTTGGAAACCGTACCAGTCGCTGCCATCGTCGGGAAAGCGCGCCCATATGCGGATGCGCCGCCCAAAGCGGCCTTGCAGCCCGACAGGTTCGACCGTGACGAAAGAATGTCCATCGATTCACAAAATTGAGATAAGAGTTATATAATTATCTCGATAACCGCGAAGATCGAGGCAGAACGGCTCCAGCCGACGCCGGCATTCCATGTGGTCGCCCCTCCGCCTCACAGATTGCAATCTGCGTTTGGAAATGTCAGGCAGCAGCCATAAACAAGGGGGAGATGCGCCTCACCGAAGCGACGCGACGCGGCAAGCTGTATCGGGAACAGACCAAGGCCATGCGCCGTTTATCCAGACATGGCGGCGCGTTGTGAGGGGAGATCACAGCCCTGCGCGGGCTGATCTCCCCTCACATCTCCATGCGCCGATCAATCCTCCGGCGCGATCGTCACCTTCATATTGGCAAGACTGTCGTCGAGCATGACCTGACAGGACAGACGCGAATATTCGGTGCGATGGTCCGAACTGTCCAGGAGATCATTTTCGTCCTCACCAGGAGGAGGCAGCAAGTCGAAATGAGCCGGATCGATGAACACGTGGCAGGTGGCGCATGAACAGCATCCGCCGCAAAGGGCGAGAAGTTCGTCCATGCCGGCGTCGCGGATGACCTCCATCAGCGAATGGCCGACGGGAGCCGAAATCGTGTCAGAACTCCCATCACGGCGGTTAACGATGATATCGGGCATTAGGAACCTTTCGTTTCAAGCATGAATGCTATTGGATGTATCGCGAAAATTGAAAATCGTTGTGCATTGAGGCGAAGCGTTATGCCGTTGCAGCATTAGAGCGATTTCCAAGCGATCGGAACGCTGATTAAGAAATCGCGGCCAAGCAAGGGATTTAGAACGGTGATCTGATCCAGTCAGATCGCCGCTCCAAGATGGGAAAGGGTCGGAAATGAGCGGCATCGCCCGTTTTTCCGCCGATCAACCATGCTGACATTGTGGTTCGTCAGTGGACGTCCGCCCCTTGATCCATCCAGCTTCCCCGGCGCGGCGCTGCAAAGGTAGCGGTGCCGCCGCCGTCGGCGATGAATTCAGCCCCGGTCGAAAAACTCGATTCGTCCGAGGCGAGAAAAACCGCCATAGCGGCGATCTCCTCTGGACGGCCCAGTCGCCCCATGGGGATTTGGAGGTCGAGCGCCTCTTGCATGGCAGCCTGTTGTGCGGGCGTGCTGTCACGAAACGGGTCGAAAATGGGCGTGTCGATCGCACCGGGATGGATGGAATTGCAGCGGATCGGAATGCCCGCAAAGGCAAAGTCAGCCGCAACCGCTTTGGTCAGAAGGCGCACCGCCCCCTTACTCGTGGAATAGCCGGGTCCGGGCGATGCCAGGATACCGGAAACCGAGCACATATTGATGATTGATCCTGCGGGTCCTTCAGCATTTTTACGCATCAGGCGAGCCCCATGCTTGCAACCCAGCATGACGCCGGTGACGTTGACACCCATCACCTTGTTCCAGTCGTCAAGCGCCATATCCTCGATGAACGCCGGTGAGCCCAGGATGCCCGCATTATTGACGAGAATGTCCAGCCGTCCGGCCTCTTCGCCGATTCTGGCAGCAACAGCTTCCCAATCCGCCTCGCGCGTCACGTCGAGCAGCACGAACACGGCGCCCGTCTGCTGGGCGATCGCAGCGCCATTCTGCGCATCCACGTCGCCAAAGAAGACATCCGCGCCTTCTGCGACAAAACGGCGAACGATTGCTTCACCCAGTCCAGATGCTCCGCCCGAAACCAGCGCCACCTTGCCTTCCAACCTCATTCAGCCCTCCGCCTCTCCACCCGCGATCCCGCAGCATTCGCCGGATACTTCTGACAATAATTAGAAATTGAACCATATAGGCCCTGCGGGGCGTCCGCAACTTCGTTCTTGCGCTGACGATGACGCCGCCTTTCAGGCAGACGGTCTCGCCAAATGACATGGATACAAGCTTTTTATCATGAACATCCCGCGCGACACGATCGACCTCCACAAGCTGCGTCATGCGCTAACGGCAGCGCGGGCGGGCAGCTTCAGCGCTGCGGCGGAGCAGTTCAGCATATCACAGTCGGCTTTGACGCGCCGCGTTCCGATGCTGGAAGAGAATTATGGCATCCGTATGTTTGATAGGGGCAAGTCAGGCGCCAGCCTGACGCTGGAAGGCGCTCGTTTCATCGCCACCGCCGAAGACACGCTGATCCGCGTGCAGTCCACGCATGACGAATTGGCCCGGATATCCGCTTATGCATTCGCTGGCGCGCAACTCGGATCATATCGCGATCGCCAGCGATATACTCGTTACCACAGGGGGCGTGGGCAGGCATGAAGACGTTATTCAACGTCTATTGTTTCCGATCACATCGACTGGGCGGTGATCTGGTCGACAAGCCGGCAATTGCCTCAACCCATGCGTCCCCTTTCCGCCTTTAGCCAACTCCGCTGGCAATTCATGGATATGTTCGAACTGGCTGGAGGCGCGCGCTATACCAAGGACAAGAAGGACGTCGTCACCGGCAATATCTATGTCCATTCCCTCTTCGTCAGCCTGCTGCGTCCGGAGGGCGATTTTCTCCAAGGCGATTTCCGCGACAGCAACTGGTCGTCGGAGGTCACGCTATCCTGGAAGCCCAGCAGCGATATCCTCGGAAGAAAGCTCGGTAATAATATAAATATGCCGGTAGCGGAAAATCCTATTCCAACGGCTGAATTTACGAGAAAAGCAGCCGTCCCGAGGGATGAACCGTCAGCCGGTTGGTCTGGATTTTCCTCGCCGCGTCGATGGTTCAGAGTTCGCCGCGCCGGAACAGGGTGAAAAACGCATAGGATGGATCGTCCGGCCCAGAGCGTCCGCGCGACAGATTAACCACATTTCCGTGATCCAATTCATTGACGGCGCCGGGGATCGACGTCGCCCAGTCCATGACCAGACGGCGGTGCAGGAATTTCCACACTCCGTTCCGACGCTCGATCTTATCATTATATCGTCCGCCCGCTAGCATGCGATAGGGTCCGTCCGGTCCCGTCATAAACTGGGTGTTGAGCAGGTAGACCTCGGCCTCGGCATAGTCGCCATCCAGCTTGATATAGATGTTCGTCACGCAATGCTGGATGGCTGATGCGCCTTCCATCAGCGGCTTGAGCGATTCGATGAAACAGGAAACCGACGGTTCGGGATTGAAGCCGTGTTCGTCCTTGGCGTCGGGCCAGTACAGCGCCGGAAACCGATCATAATCCAGTCGGTCGACGGCCTGACAATAGGAATAGATAAGGTCGCGAATCCTGTCCTTTTGCACCAGAGCATCCAGTTCAGGCGTCATCATCATATCTCCCGGAAAAGCGGTGGTCATCTTCCGGACACCGTGGGGTCGAGCGCCCGGAAATATTACGATTGCTTCTGCGTTCTCTATATTAGGGGCCGCCTCGCCAGCATGACGCGACGGCCCCTCCCCCTTTTTAGAAGCGGTAGCTCGCTTGAAGCTTGATCTGGCGGGTACGGGGGGTGACGCCCCAAAAGTCATAACGACCACCGCCCGAAGCATTGTTCGAAATCAGCCGGTAATGCTCGTTTGTGAGATTCACGCCGATGAGGGCCAATTCCCAACCCAGGTCGGGCTGATAAATGCGAACTCCGGCATTGAGCAGCCAGAATTTGTCCTGGACCGCCAGCGGATTTTGATCTTCCTGCGTGTTGTAGCTGGACGAAAAATTAGCGTCGCCGTTGAAGCCGACATTCAAATTATCCGTAACGGGCATGTCATAACTGAACCCCGCCGCCCACGTATATTTTGGCGCGCGCGTCAAACGCCTTCCGGACAGATCCTGAACGCCCGCGACGCAACCGGCAGGATCGAGAATGGCCTGATCGAAATAGCATTGGCCGGTCGGAAAAGCCTTATATCTTGCGCGGTTGACTGTCCCCGACATGCGGAACCGAAGGCCGTCCATCGGTGCCCATTCGCCCTGAAGTCCGATCCCCTTCACCCGTGCACTCGCCGCATTGGAGAGGAAGAAGGACGAGGTTTTCTGGTTGAACGTGCTGACCTGAAGATTGGAGTAGAGGTAGGAATAGATGTTGGCTTCCAGACGGATCGTTCTGCCTGCCAGATATGTCTTCGCGCCCGCTTCGAAACCTTTCACCTTTTCGCTGTCGAACAGAAGGCAGGTCATCGTGCTGGCGGGATCATCGCATTCAGCCCGATCGGCCGTCAGGTTCTGCGTGAGGAAGCCGGGAGCAGAAATACCGCCGGATTTGAAACCCGTCTTGTACGCGACGAACAGCAGCGAGTCGCGATTGGGCTTGTAGGATATGGTGGCTTCAGGCGACCAGTTATTGTCCTTGAACCGGCCCTTGATGCTTGATCCGTCCGGAATGAAGCCGAAGCTGGCGGCATTCGGGTTGCCATATAGCTGGTTCAGGTTCGCGCTGCGCTTTTCATGCGTATATCGCACGCCGCCGGAGACTTCGATCTGTTCGATGGGCGTCCAGCGCAATTGGCCATAAAGCGACGCCGTTTTGCCGTTGATCTGAAGAAAATTGTGGTTGTTATCATAACGGCCTGTGACGGGATCGGGCGGGGTGGGGGCATAAATGCCGTTGTTCACGGATTCGCGCTTAAGATCCTCATAATAGGCACCGAGCGAGAAATTGAGCGGTCCGTCATAGCTGCTGGCCAGACGAAATTCCTGCGAAATATTCTCGCCATTTTCCTGCGTATTAAAGTTAATAAGCGCAAGGGAAGTGTAATTGTAGCTGCTAAACTGCTTATGCTTGGTATTTGTATAGCCCGTGACGCTCGTCAGCGTCAGATCATCGGCCAGGTTATAATCCATCGTCAATGAACCAAGCAGCACCTTATCGCGGCCATAGGGTACGCCGCCATGCATGCCGGTACCCGTATTATCAGCAATTTCCCTGGGAATGACAGGCAGCGCGAAATTGTCGTCAAATTCGCAGGTCTGTTGCAAATCCGGTACGCCGAAGCCGGTCGGATGATTGTCCGGATTGAAACATAATGCCTGGGCGCTCGTGCCTACATTGTTGGCGCGTGCCCCTGAAAGCTTCAGCTTGGCGGTGAAGCGATCGCTGGGTTCGAAAATAACCGTGGCGCGACCAATATATTCCTCGCTGTTGTTATGGCCGTCCGGGGGGGCGGGAACGGCGAAATCCTTGCCGACCACGGCGGCGCTATAGAAGGGATTGGCGCCGGCGGCATAGCCCCGCGCCACATTCTTGAGCCAACCGCGCATATCGGACGCATGCACGGCGATTCGCGCCTTCAGCGTGTCGGAGATCGGGCCGCCAATGGCCGCTTCGACATATTTCTCCCGCGCTTCGAATTCGTAGCCGGCCTTGACATAGCCTTCGAGCTTGTTGCCGGGATCGCGGCTGCGCAAGGTAATCACGCCCGCCGGGCTGTTCTTGCCGTAGAACAGCGCCTGGGGCCCCTTGAGCACTTCCACCTGATCGAGGTCAAAGAAGCCGACATTCACGACCTGTCCACGGGCGCCAAACACCCCATCCACATTGAGCGCCACGCTCTGTTCCAATGAGGAGTCGAGAGCCGGAGTGCCGATGCCGCGAATGGTCAGGATTGCGCCGGTTCCCGATTCCGCCCGGCCAATAGAGACCTGCGGCGCCTGGTTGGCGATCTGGCTGAGGTCGGTGGCGCCGGCGCGCTCAAGCGCCTCACCTCCGATCGAGGATACCGCCACCGGCACGTCCATCAACGTTTCCGCCTGCCGGCGCGCCGTGACGATGATCTCCTGCAACCCGCTGGAAGCCGACTGATCCGCCTGGGCCCAAGCGGTGGATGGAGTGATGGCAAGAACGCTACCCGAAAGAAGCAGCCATGCATTGACAGACATTTTCATAATCCCTCCCAAATATTAAAGTCATCGATTCATATTATTTTTATTATGAGCGCCCGAAATCATTTGCGCCGCCAAATGGCGAGCTACCATTGATAGGGTAAATACTGGAAAGCCTCTCCCGAACGTCGAATCCGGCAGACGTGGGGCGGAGGAAAATGGGCCGGCAGCAGCAGGTGACCGCCATCGGCCGCTTCCTCCAATATCCTGAGCCGGGTTGCTCGCGCCTGTTCCGGCAATTCGCAAGCCATGGAATTTATGTGCGGATAGGCGATCTGCAACGGACTATGCATGCAATCGCCCGTGAAGAGGCCAGTCATGCCGCCGCTGGATGCGCGGATGATGGTGTTCGCGATGGTGTGCCCCTGCGCACCCTCGATCGTCAGTTGATCGTCGACGCCATGCCCTTCCTCGACGAAGGTGACAAGGCCGGCCTCCATGCAGGGAAGGACGCTGTCCTGAAAGACATTGGCCTGCCCATAGGCGTCCGCATTGTCGCCATGGGGGTCCCAATGTTCATATTCGCGGCGTGAGAAAAGATAGCGGGCATGGGGAAAGGTTGGCACCCAGCGACCGTCGATCAGCCGTGTATTCCAGCCGACATGGTCGGCGTGGAGATGAGTACACATCACGAAGTCGATATCTTGGCTGAAGTCCGCACGCCGCGAGTCGATCGAGCCAGTCCGTGTTCATCATGTCACCAACCGGCAGGCCCGGTCGCGACTTGTGATTACCATAACAGCCGTCGATGAGGATGTTGTGATGCCTGGTCCGTACGACCCAGCTATGCACACTCGTCACCAGATAATCGGTGCCGGGTTGCACGACCTCTGGAAAGAGCCAGTGCGCCTGGCGCTCCAACGCGTCGGGCGGAACATCGGTGAGGAAGAAGTCCGCAGGGATGCTGGGCCCGCAAAATTCCTCGACGCGCTGAACCTGAATATCGCCTATCGCCAATTTCGCCATGACCGGCTTCTCCCTTTGGCTGCGTTGTCGCCTCTCCGGCGGTGACGCGCTGCTTGCGTTCGTCAGATTTTGCGCATGTCCCCCACCATGCTGGTCAGCGTGGAATGCAGGATCATCAGTTCCATCGGCAGGCTGAGGGCATCGCCACCCTCGAAACCCATGCCGCTCGGCACGAGTACCGCCTTGCCCGCTGCATGACTGGCGTCGCGCACCCGCACCCATGCATCCTGAAGCTTGTCCAACTCCGTGTTCAGGTCGATCCCCATATCCGCGGACAGGTCGCCGGGACCGAAATGGATGATGTCCATCCCATCGACCGCGACAATTTCCTCGATATTCTCGACGCCCTTGACGGTCTCGATAATGGGAATGGCCAGAACCTCGCTGTTGCGCCGGGCCATCCGGTTCTTGAAATCGACGACTGTATACCGTCCGTCATGACAGGCCGGGCACATGCCCCGCTTGCCCGCCGGTGCGTAGCGGGTGGCGGCGACGATGCGCTCCGCTTCGGCCCCGCTCTCCACTTTCGGCACGACCACGCCCTTGACCCCTACATCCAGCATCGACTGGATCATATGGTTCGAGCTGTCGAGAATGCGCGCCAGCGGCACGATGCCCCGCGCCTCCGCCGCGCGCACATGGCCCAGCACGGTCAACCGATCCTGCGGGGCGTGTTCCGCGTCAATCATCGCGAAATCGAACCCGGCATCGGCTGCAATCTCGGTCGTGGCAGGGTCGATAGAGGCGATGAACAAGCCCAGCGGCCTGGCATTGCCGTTCCGTGCAATGCGCCTTAGCGCATTCTGTCCCGCTGTGCCGTCCATATGCTGTACCTTTCTTCTTTTTTGCCGGGCCGTCAGCGGACCTTGCTCACATCGATAAGGATGGCGTCGCCTTCCAGCACCTTGACGCGCGCACGGGGCGGCACGGATGTTGTGGAGCCGATTTCGTGGATGACGGCGGGGCCTTCAAACTCATCGCCGGCCTTGAGCGTCGAGCGCGCGATAACCGCAACGGTTACGCTTTCGCCACCACCCCAAAGCGCCTCATGTTCCGTGCGTTCGCCTTCCTCGATCCGGGCATAGCTGATGTCCACAGGCGGCAGGACGCGCTCTGCCACCACCTTGAGTTCGACGGTTTCGAGCTTCGACATTTTATCGAGATGGCCGTAGCGGCGAACATATTCTTCCTCGAAACTGGCGCGCAGTTGCGCCGCCAGATCGTCGGGAACATCGAGGCCCGAAGCAGGCGCCGCGATCCACAATGCGTGTTCCTGCCCGCGGAAGCGAATGGCAAGCGCATATTGGAAAAATATGCCGGCGGGATCTTCTGCTCCCTTGAACGTCAGTTCCGACGTCAGTTCCTTTGCGATCGTCCCCAGAATGTCCCGGACATAGGCCGGATCCAGTTCGTCGAGCCCACCGAGCACCACCTCTGTACGGTCAAGCCGCAGATTGGCGCCCAGCATCCCCAGGGCCGAATAATGACCGGGAAAACGCGGGATCAGCACGCGGTCGATGCCGACTTCGGCCGCCACTTCGCAGGC
Source organism: Sphingobium faniae (assembly GCA_900100475.1). Classification (GTDB taxonomy): domain Bacteria; phylum Pseudomonadota; class Alphaproteobacteria; order Sphingomonadales; family Sphingomonadaceae; genus Sphingobium; species Sphingobium faniae. The sequence continues at coordinate 325,466 of FMTU01000001.1, forward strand.
ATGGAGCGGCCCCGCCCCGCCGCTGGCGAGCAACGTGAAGCTGCGCGGGTCGTAACCGCGTTCAAGTGTCTGGCGACGCACGGTGGAGGCGACGCGCATATTGGCCAGGCGCAGGATGCCGAGCGCCAGCCGCTCCGGCGACATGCCCGCCTCTGCCGCCAATCCCTCGATCGCGCGGCGAGCGCCCTCGACGTCGAGCGTGAAATTGCCGGCGAAATGATCCTTGTCGATGCGGCCACAGTAAAGATTGGCATCGGTCAGGGTCGGGCGCGTCCCGCCAAGGCCGTAACAGACCGGCCCCGGCTTGGAGCCAGCCGAATGCGGACCGACCTGAAGACCGCCGGTCGCATCGATGCTGGCGATGGAACCGCCGCCCACGCTGATCTCGATAATATCGACGGTGCTGACCTGTAACGGGAAACCACGCTTCTCGCCGCCGATCCAGTACAGATCGGTGGTCGCATACTCGCCCCGTTCGACCAATGCCGACTTCGCCGTGGTGCCGCCTATGTCGAGCGTCACCAGATTATCTATGTCGAGCGTGCCCGCCAGGGTGCGGGCGCCGATGACACCGCCCACAGGGCCTGACTCGACGGCACGGACGGGAAATCGCTTGGCGGTGTCGACGGCCATGGCGCCGCCCGAGGAATCGAGCACCACAAATTCGCCCTTGAAACCGTCTTCAGCAATGCCGCCGATCAACTGCTGGAGATAGCGGTCGAAAACGGGCGCGATATAGGCGTTGGCGGTCCCTGTCGTGAACCGCTCATACTCGCGCCACTGGCGGCTGAGCGAGGCCGAAGCCGTAACGGGAACACCCAGCGCCTGAGCCAGATAGGCCGCGACGTGCAGTTCGTTGGCAGGGTTGAGATAAGAGTTGAGGAAGCTCACCGCCACCGCCTCGGCACCGGCGGAGCGAAGCCGATCAGCTATCCGATCCAGTTCCCCATCGGTGGGCACGCACGTGACGGTGTCATCGCCATAGGTGCGCTCGGCAATTTCGAAGCGCATTTCGCGCGGCACCAGGGGGCCTTCGCGGCGAAACCGCAGCGTGAAGATTTCACTGCGATTACCCCGGCCTATATCCAGCAGATCGGCAAATCCCTCGGTCGTGACAAGAGCGACCTTTGCGCCCTTGCGCTCCAGCAGCGCGTTGATGACGAGCGTCGTGCCGTGCGCCAGGATGGTATCGGGTGCAGAAAGATCGACACCCGTGTCGCGCACCGCCTGAATGACGCCTTCATGTTCCGCGCCATGCGTGGTCAGTCGCTTGCCGATATAAAGCCGGCCTTCGCTGTCGACAGCGGCCACATCCGTGAAGGTTCCGCCGATGTCAGCGCCAATGCGAGTCGTACCCATTATATCAAACCCTTTTTATTCGGCCGCTTCGCTAAACTGGTCGACGGGCGTTCCCCAGCCGCCGCCGCCAGCACAGACTTGTCGGATGAGCGAACCGGCAACCAGCTTGGTCACGCCGCCATCCTCTCCGCGAGGCACCTGCCATTGATCGCTATTGGGCCGCTTGAAGGTGACCGCGCCCAGTTTGCCGGGCTTGCCGCCGGCAAGGCCGGGCGCCGGCGTCCTGGGTTCGGGATAGACATTGAGGTCGCACGGCGCGAGCACCTCGAACAGCTTGTCGGCCGCCGCACCGCCGCGATGCAGCCCCTCGCCGCCAGCTTCCCGATCCAGCGAGACGCGATGGTAGCGTACCGGGAAGCGGCCTTCCGCCATCTCGATCGGCACGTCCTTCATATTGCCAAGCATCAGGCATTTGACCGGGCCGAAACCGCTGGAGTCCTTTTCCGCGCCGAGACCGCCAATCGACCCTTCCACATGGCGCCAGACCGACGCGTCATCCCGTCGGCCATACAACATGACGCCGCCCACCAGCGCGAAATGCGACGCCGGGACGAGATCGGGATGGCTGTTACCGATTGCGGCTATGAACATGTCGATCAGCAGCGGCATCGTCATGTTCCAGAAGCCCATGGGAGCATCGCCGGTCGCGCTGGCGATCGTACCGTCCGGGATAACCACTTCGAGCGGGGCGAAAAAGCCGCCGTCGGTCGGCGCATCCCCGCCGATAAGATAGCGGAAGGCCAGCTTTACCGCCGCATTCGCGCCGCCCACCGTCCCTGCGTTGATCGGCAATTTGGTCTGGGGCGGCAGGCCCGAAAGGTCGCAGACCATCCGGTCGCCGTCGATCCTGATCTTCAGTTCGAAGTCCATCCTGACTTCTTCGCCGCCAAATTCAAATTCCCAGCGGCGCGTATCGCTATAGTCGCCATCAGGCAGGGCCGCTATGGCGCGGCGGGCGAAGGCTTCACTGGCCGTCAATTGCACGTGGATCAGCGATCCAACCTGCTGCGCGTCCCAGCGCGGCACGACCCGTTCAGTCCAGCGGCGAATGCCCAGCGTACAGGCGGCAAGCTGCGCCATGAGATCGCCGGTCAGCGCCTCTTTCTGATAGGTGTTCGCCTGGAAGGTCGCCAGCACTTCCTGCTGCATTTTGCCAGCCCGCATCAGCCGGATACCCCGATAGCGAGTGCCTTCCTGGAAGATGCTGCGCGCGCCCATGGACTGTCCGCCCACAGTCAGGCCGCCCAGATCCGCCCAATGGGCGCGGATCGAGACATAGCCGCTGATCTGGTCGCCATGGAACAGCGGAGCGCCCATAACGACGTTATTGATATGCTGGCCGCTTTCGAAATTGGTGACGAAAACGTCGCCCGGCTCCAGATTTTCGATGCCGATGACGGACACGGCGTCACGTACCGGCTCGCCCATGTCATAGACGAAAATCGGGATCGACGCTTCCGACTGCATGAATGGCTTGAAATCGGTGGAAATAAGGGAAACGCAATAATCCTGCGATTCCTGGATCAGCGGGCTGTAGGCCGTGCGCGTTATATTGACTTCCAGTTCCTCGGTGATCGAGGCGGCGGTATAGCGAAAAATTTCCCGCTCGAGTGGATCGACGAGCGCCGCATCCCATTGCTGATCGACCATGACCAATTCCTATTCCTTCGAAAATTCCGATCTATTTCACCCGAAGCCGCAGGCTTACATGGCGAATACCCAAGCCGCGCGCCTCGGACGCTGGCCCTTCAAGCTCTATCGTCGCGCATTGCCGGAGCATTTCGGGATAGAGGCGCAGCAACGCCTCGCGCACGACCCACTGGCCCAGACAGATGTGCAAGCCGTGTCCGAAGGAAATCGCCTTGCTCGCATTCGGCCGCGCAAGGTCCACCTCATGCGGTCGGTCGAATATCGCGGGATCGCGATTGGCCGCGCCCAGAACCGCCAGGACAATCCCCCCTTTTGGAAGGGTCAGCCCACCGATTTCCGAGGACTCCACCGTGCCGCGACCGCTGACAGGCGCTGCCGACACAAGGCGCATCACCTCGCCGACGAAAGGCTCGGCAAGCGACGGATTCAGACGAAGCCGGTCCATTATCTCTGGATGACGCATCAGCAGCGCCATGCCGTTGGTTGAACTGTGCGCCGTCGTATCCGATCCAGCTGCGACGATATTCTCGCCCATCACCACGAGTTCGTCATGATCGAAAGCACCCGAACGGATGATCTGGGCAAGAATATCGTCGCCGCGAGGATCAGCGATGCGCTCGCCGATCCGTTCGTTCCAGAAAGCCCGCATCTCGTCGGATGCCTCGTCGGCCGCCTGCCACTCCGCGTCCGTCAGACCAAAATCGAACGTCTTCATGATCCTGGGAATGAGCGCGCGGAAATCGGGACGATCGGACGGGCTGAGGCCGAGCAGATGATCCGTCACCCGAACCGTCAACTCAAACCCCACGAGATCGAGGAAATCGCCGCCGCCCCGTGCGCGATAATTGCCAACGATATCCGGAATCACTAAATCCAGGAACGCGCCCAACGCGCGCATCGCGGATGGCAGGAAGAAACCGTTCAACGCGCGGCGCGTGCGCATATGGTCGGCGCCATCCTTGTGCCCGAACCATGCCTCCATATTCCTGCGCGAACGATGACCGCGCCATCCCGGCGTCAGGCGATCATTCCGATCGGCGAACGCGACCTGCACGCCCTTGGCGGCAAGGATGGAGCGCACCTCGGCATAGCCCGTTGCGATCCAAAGGTCGGCTTCGGGGCAATAGAACAGTGGCGCCTGACGCTGGAGCTTTTCCAGATCATGCCAGAGCCGATCGCCATCGACCTGGCCGTCGATGAAGACGCACCGCGCGATCGCCTGTGGATCAATATCCGAAGACAATATGGTCGTCATGCTCGCCCCCCTTGCCATGGGCAGAACGGAAAACAGCAATAATGGGGATAGCGCTGGGTCATATCAGACCAATCCTCTCAAGCCCCCAACTCCGGGTGACTGAGCGCCATTTTTTATAACTTGACTCTCAGAGTCAAGTTAATTCGACCAACGTGGTTTACTGCAAGGACAATATCCCTATTGTCCTATCCATGAAAACGATCACGGCAAACCAGCGGCAGCGGCGGGCAGACGCATTACGCAACGAAAGCAAGGTTCGCGAAGCGGCCGATACCGTGTTCCGCCGCTACGGCAAGGATTTGTCGATGGACGATGTGGCGCGTGAAGCGGGCGTCAGCAAAGGAACCGTGTACAATGTGTTCGGATCGCGGGACGAACTGATCGAAGGATTGACCATCGCCTATCTCCGCGCGGCGACATTATCCTATCGCAAGGCAATGGAAAGCGAGGATCTCTGGCAGGGCCTTGCCGATGCGGTATTGACGCCGACCATGGGGATAGCGGCGACCGCCGACCTGATGGCGCCCGGCGGCAGCGATTGCCCGGCCCGCACAGCATTTGACGAATGCAGGCGAACCCTCGACGAACTTCTGGATCTGCTCAAGCAACGCGGCCTCGTTCGTCCGGAAATCACCACGACCCAACTCACCAACCTGTTCCGGGGACTCTATCAAGTTCTCCCCAGCTATGGCGAGCGCGACACCGCGCAGGCGCTCGAACATGGATGGATCATCCTGCGCGGCATCAGATGCTGATGATCGTAGCAACGGCTGAGCGTTATCGGTCCTTGATGCAAGCTGCGGCGAAAACCTAGAGCGCGCTGCGTTAAATCGGACGCAGGACGCGCGCTCTCATCTTTTGTTGTCGCATCGTTTTCGCAAAAACCGGTTCCCATTTTTGCACACGATGCTCTAGCCGTTACCAGACGAGCGGCAGGCGAGTGATCCCGGTAACGCCGCCGGTTTCCACCACCACATCGCCGCTTACATGGAAATCGGGAATGCGGGGCAGCCATTCCTCCAGGGTGATACGTATCTCACGCTTGGCCAGATGCATGCCGGCACAGACATGGGGACCGCCACCGAACGTCATGTGCGGCGGCGTCGGACGCTCGAAATTGACGGTCAGGGGGTCAGCAACGATCTGCTCGTCCAGGCCGTACATCCATGTCGGAGCCCAGATCATGTCGCCTTTCATAAGGGGGACGCCGCTGAGTTCGGTATCTTCCATGATCCGCCGCCCCTGACCGACTATCCCGAATCGCCGGATCAACTCGTCGGTCGCGTTGTTGATGAGGTCCGGCCGCTCGATCAACTGGCGCCGATGGTCCGGCGAGTGAGCGAGAAAGTGCATGACAAAGCCCAGCAGATTGGCAACCGTATCCAGCCCACCGATCGTGGTGTTAAGCACGAACTGCTGCGCGGCGAAATCCGTGATCGGTTCCCCGTCGATGATGGCGTTGACGGATTTGCTGAGCAGGTCGTCGCGCGGATTGGCCTTGCGATCGGCGATATAGTGCTGGAGATACGCCTTGAGTTCCATATGGCCTTCCAGCCGCTGTTCGGGCGATTCCGGCCGCGTCGACTTCTCTGCGAGAGAATAGAGATAGTCGCGATCCTCCAGCGGCAGGCCCATCACCGAAAGAAAGACGACCACAGGCAGGACGAGAGCGAATTCCTTGACGAACTCGCATCCGCCACGCGGCTTGAATCCTTCGATCAGTTCGATGGCGGTCTTGCGCGCGATGTCCGTCACCGGCGCCAGATTGCCTGGCATCAACGGCGGAACAATCACCTTACGGTAAAGCAGCGACTCAGGCGGATCCTGTTCAAGAGGAATCAGCACATTGTCACGCGATCCGTTGGGAGGAATGAAGATATCCGTGCTGGAGAATATAGCCGGCGTCATGAAGGCGGTTTTCACGTCCGCTCCATGGAGGGCGATCCAGTGTCCGCCATTATATTCGGACCAGATGACGGGCGAAGGCGCCCTGGCCTTGATGTCCAGCCAGGTGGCGCCGACATCGCAATCGACGACCGGAATATTATATATGTCGATGTCCATGACAGTCGATTCGCTGACATGCGCTGGCCGGGTCTTCGCGGCCGACTGCGTCATCATAGACTCTTCTTCCTGCATATATCCTCTCCTCAAAATCGCGCGCGGCAACCCTGGGCATTCCATGCCCTTTCCTTGTTCACCGAGGCCGCGGTGCGAAACACATGTCCCGCGTGCTGCATCGGGATGGCCGATGCCACACTTTACACCCTGCGCCGAAAGAATGTAATGTAATTCTCATAATTTCGACAACAGCAGTGCGCCGATATGGGAGAGCAATCATGGAAACGCTGATGGTGGTCGGGTGCGATCCGCTGCCGGACCGGGTCGATGAGTTGAATCGCTGGTATAGCTGGGTCCATATTCGCGACGTCATGCGCTTGCCAGGGTCGCTATCCGCACAACGTTTCGCGCTGAGTCCCGTTCAGCCTGCAACCGATAGCGGTACGCAACCATTCACCTACCTGACATTATATGAAATCGCGGACAAGACGGCCTGTAACAAGGGGCATTTCGATGACTGTTTCACAGACCGGATGCCTATCAGCACCGCGTTCGACTTCCAGGCTTTCCATGAGGCCTATTTCGATCCCCTGCCCGGGGCCGGGGAAAGACTTGATCCGCGCACCGCGGAACAGCCGGTGATGCTGATAACGCTGGCCGCCAGCGACGCCAACAGCCTGGCGTTCGAGCAGATACTGGCGGCAGGCGGCCTGCAAGATATCGCTGAATTGCCTGGCTTTGCTGCGACAACCGCTTTCCGGTTCGGGACCGATCAGATGATGGCCCTGCCCGCCCGGCATAGTCACCTGATCCTGTGCCACTTGTCCGACCTGTCGCTCGCCATCGCCTGCTGGAACCGGTTTGCAGGCGACCTGCCTTCGACATGGCAGGCTGTCGACAAGGCCAGACTGCGCGGCGAGGCCTATCTGCCGCTGATGCCCCGCCTGCAGGCGCAGGATGTCCTGAGCGAGCCGGAGCATGTGCGGTCGATTGCGGCGCAGGAGCGTGCGTCGGTAGGTAACGACGTCCATCGCCCCGGCGCCAACGCATTCATGTGACGCCTTGCCCCGGCGGGTCGAATACAGGCGTGGATATTTCCTACCAGCGATCTGCACCGCGCCCAGCGCCGACCAATTGACAAGAGATATGGTGCCATATTGATTGACCCATTGTGAGTTTTATGTTAGATTTCTTTCACGGTCGGCCCCCGAACGGCAGAGAGTCGACAAAACCAAGGAGAGTGTCCGATGCGCATCGCACTTGATGTCAGGGCAGGTGAAAATCCGATGCCCTATCTCAACAAGAGCTATAGTCCCGAGTTGGTGAATGCTGGCATGGATTTTTCGAAGGTCGTGTACGAACGGTCGAAACTGCCTCTGCGCGAATTCGAAGCGGCGCGGTATAGGACGGCGCAGATCAACGGCTGCATCACCTGCCAGAACTGGCGGTCGGCGCGCGATGTGCCAGGCTATCTTGCATCGCTTGGCCGTGACGGCGCGCTGGGCGTCGCAGCCAATGGCGCTGCCCCCGACGAGCAGCTCTATAGCGCGATCGACGACGGCTCTCTCGAAGGGCTTTCCGATCGGGAAAAGCTGGCCGTGCGTTTCGCCGAGGGCATGGGCGCCGACCCCCACGGCCTGGGCGAGAACGAAACCCTATGGCAGGCATTGAAAGCGCACTTCTCGGACGAAGAAATCGTCGATCTCACCTTCAGCGTCGCCGGGTTCATTGCCATGGGCCGCGCCATGCATGTCCTTGATCTCGACACCGTCTGCCCCATGCCGGGCGCGATGGCGGACGCATCCTGAACGCAGCGTCGAAACAATCGACCGAGGCCGCCTGTGCTCCGGCATGGGCGGTCTTTCAATATAAGGACAAGATGTGAGCGATTTCTGGCTTCATATCCACAATACCCAGCCCGAAGAAGGACTTGCACTCGCGCGTCTGGCCGAAGAAGTCGGCTTCGCCGGCGTGCTGGGCGACGATCACTGGTTCATGCCCGCCCTGTCGGCCAATCACGACCCCGACGAACCCGCGCCGTTGCCGATGGATTATATCTTTCCGGACTTCTTCGCCTTCGGCGCGGCCGTCATGGCGCAGACGAAACTGCGGTTCGGCTCCTGCATCATGGTGCTCGCCAACCGGACCAATCCGTTCCTGGTGGCGAAGTCAGCCGCCACATTGGCGCGGATGAGCGACGATCGCTTTATTCTGGGCGTCGGCATCGGCTGGATGCGCGAAGAATATGACGTCGCCGGTGTCCCCTGGGCGGATCGCGTGCCCCGCACCGTCGAGATGATCGAGATCATGCGCAAGCTGTGGGGACCACCGCCAGTAGAGCACCATGGCCGTTTCTTCGATTTCCCGGCAACCTATGCCAATCCGCGCCCCCGGAAGCCTGTTCCGCTCTACATGGGCGGCCTCGCGCCCGCGTCGCTGCGACGGACCGGCCGGATTGCCGATGGCTGGATGGGGCATAGCTGCACGCTCGATGGCCTTCCCACACAATTGGCCCTGATCGAGGAAGGGCGCGCCGAGGCGGGCCGCACGGGCGAGCCTTTCGCCATCATGGCAGGACTTGCGCGCAACACCGGCGGCGCGTTGCCGGACCTTGACGATTTTAGACGCGCGCAGGATCTGGGGGTGGCGCATCATCATGTCGGCCCAATCGACCACCGGCTGGGCAAACTTTATTCGAGCTTCGAAGAAAAGCGGCGCGTCGTAGAGGAATTTGGAGAGCGGATCATCCGCCGTTATTGACCATCCGTCCGACCGGCGAAACGATGTTCAGGAATGCATATCCAAGCAGACGTGCCGTAAAGGCGCGTGGCTGGCAGGGACTCAACCTCCCTACGTGCGCCGTTCGTCCACCAAATACATCAGCATAACGTCACGATCCATGAAGTTCGCTTCATCCCGTGCGATTTCGCCGCCTATCTCTGCGTCCTGCGTGCGGGCAAGCATGGCGTCATAGGCGGCCTGATCCTCGAACCAGCATTCGGTGACGACATCGAAATCGGGGCCTGGCGTCGCCGTTTCGACATGGCCAGGGGCAAAGCTGCCATCCTTCAGGACATAGCTGCGGCGATAGTCGGCCATAGGTGGCAGCAACCGCCGGATCAGCGGCACATGCCGATTTTCGTAATAGTCGCGGAAGTCCTCAAACGACATGCCCGGCTTTGCCCGAAAATGGCAGACAAGCTTGATCATTTCTCTCTCCTGCCTATTCCGTTTCGGTCTTTCCGAATACTCACGGCGTCATCCCATGCCCCCCCAATTCACCATCTGCTCACCACAAAATGGCGGGAAAGATCGACACGATCCATGCCACCGCGCTTGCCTTGGGCAGTTCCTGCGCTGGCGAACCGGGGTTGCGCCAATGGGAAGGATCAGCGCATCGCCTTTTCGGCTTGCGCCCACGCCAACGCCATCAGTTCGGGCAGCACCTTGACCCGTTCCTGCGCCTGCGCGCTCGACGCCGTTCCTCGAAGGACGCGACCTTTGATGCCGTGAAAAATCGCCGCCAGGCGGAAGAAGTTGAACGCCATGTAGAAATCATAGGCAGGCATCGCGTCGCGGCCAGTGCGGCGGCAATAGGCTGCGAGATAGTCCGTTTCGCTGGGAATGCCGAGCGCCTCAAGATCGGCGTCGCCAAGACCCGCGACGATATGCGGCGGCATGCGATACATCATCGCATTATAGGCAAAGTCGGCGCCGGGATGGCCCAGGGTCGACAATTCCCAATCGAGCACCGCCAACACGCGCGGCTCCGTCGGATGGAAAATCATATTGTCGATGCGGATATCGCCATGGATGACGCTGGTCGCGTCATCGTCGGCCGGGATGTTGGCCGGCAGCCATTCGATCAGGCGATCCATGTTCGGATCGCGCCCGGCCAGATCGTCATCCAGATATTGCCTGGACCAGCGACCGATCTGGCGTTCGAAATAATTGCCCGGCCGCCCATAGTCGCCCAGCCCGACAGCCTCATAATCGACCATGTGCAATTGCGCCACAGTGGCGTTCATGGCGTCGAAGATCGCCGCACGCTCGGCGCGGTCGACGCCCGGCACGGTCGCGTCCCAGAAGATGCGCCCCTCCACCATGTCCATGACATAGAACCATGTGCCGATAACGGATTCGTCCGTGCAGAGGCCATAGACATGGGCCACGGGGAAATTTGCCTTTTCAAGGCCGACCAGCACTTTCGCCTCGCGATCGACCGCATGGGCGCCCTTCAGCGTCTCGCCGGGCGGCTTGCGGCGAAGGACATAGGCCTTGCCCGGTGTCACCAGCTTATAGGTAGGATTCGACTGCCCCCCTTTGAACTGCTCGACCGCCATGGGTCCGGCAAAGCCGGGCACATGGGCCTCCATCCAGGTCATAAGCGCCGCTTCGTTAAAGGCGAAACCGGCCCGCACGGGCGTGGTGCCCAAATTGGCGTCCGCGCCGGCGCTGCTCATGCCGCCTGCCCCTTCAGGAAGTCGCGCTTGATCTTCTTGGCGAGGCTCCATTTATGCACTTCGGTTGGGCCGTCATAGATGCGGAAGGCGCGGATCTCGCGGAAAACCTGCTCGACGATACTGTCGCCGGTCACGCCGGTCCCGCCCATCACCTGCACGCAATTATCGGCTATTTTCATCAGTTGTTCGCTGACGGCCACCTTCGCCATCGAGCTTTCGACGGTGCCGAGCGATCCGCCATCGAGAACCGACGCAGTCCAGTCGATCATCAATTCGCATTGCTGGAGCGCGATCCGGTTTTCGGCCAGCATGAAGCCGACGCCCTCATGATCGATCAGCGGCTTGCCAAAGGCCTGACGCGTGCATGCATAAGCGGTCGCGATTTCCTGCGCCCGGATGCAACTGCCCAGCCACCGCATGCAGTGCGAAAGACGCGCGGGGGAAAGGCGCACCTGCGCATATTTGAAACCCTCGCCACTGGCGCCCAGCATCTGGTCGGCGGAAACGCGAAGATTTTCAATCTGTATGACGGCATGGCCACCCGGCATCGAACTGTCGATCGTATCCAGAACCCGCTCAATCCGTATCGCCGGATCGGGCAGATCGACCAGGAACATGCAGGCGCCGTCTTCCGACTTCGCCATGATGATTCCGACCTTGGCTCCCTGGGCTCCCGTGATGAAGGCCTTGCGCCCATTGATGACCCAATGGTCGCCGTCCTTGTGGCAGACCGTCTGCATCATCGACGGGTCCGAACCGGCGCCGCCCTCCGCCGCTGGCTCGGTCATGAAGAAGGCCGAACGCGCCTCGCCCGCAATCAGGGGCTTCAGGAAGCGGTCCTTCTGCTCCGCGCTCGCCACATGGCCAAGGAGGTACATATTGCCTTCATCGGGCGCCATGGTGTTGCAGGCCAGCGGCCCCAGCGGCGACAAGCCCGACTTGATGAGAACGGCAGCCGTCTCGCGCTGGCTAAGGTGCGCCCCATCGGCCAGGATATGCGGGGTCAGGACACCTGCAGCGCGCGCCTTGGCACGCATCTCCGCAACCATCTCGTCCGTCGGGCCATGGCCATGGACCTCGAAACGCGGGTCCTTTTCATAAGGAACGATCTGTTCGCGGACGAATGTTTCCACGCGGGCTGCAATCTCTGACGCCCGATCGCTGATGGCAACGGTCATTACAATGCTTCCTCAAAATAGGCTTCGGTACGGTCGCGGATATCCTGGGCGGTCATTCCCGGCGCGACATCGACAAGACGGAACGGGGATTGGCGGGTCGGCCGCTGGAAAATGGCCAGGTTGGTGATGATCATGTCCACGACATTGGTCCCGGTAAGCGGCAAGGTGCAGTTCTTTCGGAACTTTGCGACACCATTTTTGTCGACATGGTCCATCAGGACGATGATGCGGCGAACCCCCGCGACAAGGTCCATGGCGCCGCCAGGTCCCTTGATCATCTTTCCCGGCACCATCCAGTTGGCAAGATCGCCATTTTCCGCGACCTCCATGGCGCCCAGCACGGATAGCTGGATATGCCCGCCCCGGATCATCCCGAAACTGTCGGCGGAAGAGACATAGCTGGTGCGGTCAAGCTCCGTGATCGTCTGCTTGCCCGCATTGATGATGTCGGCATCGACTTCCGCATCGGTCGGAAAGGGACCGAGTCCCAATATGCCGTTTTCCGATTGCAGCGTCACGTCGACGCCGGGCGGAATGTGATTTCCCACCAGCGTCGGAATGCCGATGCCCAGATTGACGTAAAAACCGTCTTCCAGTTCGCGCGCCGCGCGTGCGGCCATTTCGTCCCTTGTCCAAGACATCAGATGGCCTCCTGCCGGATGGTGCGCTGCTCGATGCGCTTCTCGTTGCGGGTGGCAAGCATCAGGCGTTGCACAAAGACGCCGGGTGTATGGATCTGATCCGGCTCCAGCTCGCCTGGCCCAACCAGCTCTTCCACTTCCGCCACGGTCACGCGTCCGCAGGTTGCGACCATCGGATTGAAATTGCGCGCTGATTTCCGGAACACAAGGTTGCCATATGGATCACCCTTCCACGCCTTGACGATCGAAAGATCGGCGACGATCCCGCGTTCGAGAACATAATTCTCGCCATCGAACATCTTGATTTCCTTGCCTTCGGCGATTTGCGTACCATAGCCTGTGCGCGTGTAGAATCCTGGGATGCCCGCCCCGCCAGCGCGCATCCGCTCGGCCAGCGTTCCTTGAGGCGAGAATTCGATTTCCAGTTCCCCACTCAGAAACTGCCGCTCGAATTCCTTGTTCTCGCCCACATAGGAACTGATCATTTTCCTGATCTGATGTGTTCGCAACAGCTTGCCGAGACCAAAGTCATCGACGCCCGCATTGTTGGACACCACGGTCAGCCCCTTGACGCCGCTTGCCACCAGCGCTTCAATCAGCGTTTCAGGAATGCCGCACAGGCCAAAACCGCCCGCGGCGATCACCATATCGTCACGCAGCAACCCGTCGAGTGCCGCTGCGGCATCGGGATAGATTTTCTGAGCCATAAGCCCCCCTATATTGCGTTACAGCGAGCCGACCAGATGACCGCCATCCACGGTTATGATGGAACCGGTCATGTAAAGAGAAGCGTCGGAGGCCAGGAGGACCAATGGGCCGTCCAGATCCGACAGATTCCCCAGGCGCCGTTGCGGCACACGTTTGATCAACGCCTTTCCGGCCTCGCTCTGGAAGAACGCATCGTTGAGTTCTGTCGCTACATAACCGGGCGCGATGGCGTTCACACGGATGTTGAACCGCGCGAGTTCAAGGCCCAGTTGCTTCGTCATCTGGATCACCGCCGCCTTGGAAATGGCATAGGGCGTCACCTGCCCCCCCTGACGCAGGCCCAGGATCGAGGCGATGTTGACGATCGATCCCGCCGCGCCGCGATTTTTCATACGCCGCGCAACCTCGGTAGCGACCAGGAACCCTCCCTTGAGATTGGTATCCAGGATGAAATCGAAATCAGCCTCGGTCTGTTCCAGCACAGCTTTGGTATTAGTGACGCCCGCATTGTTGACGAGCACGTCGATGTCGCCCGCCATGTCCAGTGCGGCAGCGATCGAACCCATGTCCGTAACGTCGAGCGGAACGGCCCTGGCCAAGCCGCGACCGCCCACGATTTCCGCAACCAGGCCGTCCAGCGCATCCTTACGTCGCGCCGCAACGATCACCTCTGCGCCCGCGCCCGCCAGGGTACGGGCGAAATGATTGCCCAGCCCACTCGAAGCGCCCGTCACCAGGATGCGTTTTCCCGTCAGTTCAAACATGGATCAACGTCCCTTGAAGGCCGGGGCGCGCTTGGCGAGAAAGGCTTCAATGGCCTCGCGATGGTCGGCGCTGGACAGCGTCAGCGTCTCGATCCCTGCATGGGCGTCGACCAACGCGGCCGCTTGCTGACGGAGGGCCATATTGATCGACCGCTTCGTCGCACGGATGGCGAAGGTCGCCCCGTTGGCGAGACGCGCGGCATAAGCCTCAACCGCTTCATCGAGTTCGGAAAGAGGTACAGCACGATGAATCAGGCCGATTTCAGCCGCTTCCCTGCCGGTCAGCGGATCGCCGGTCAGCAGATGATGCCTCGCCCGCGCGTACCCGATCAGCAGCGGCCAAATAATAGCACCACCATCGCCCGCGGACAGGCCGACATTGACGTGCGGGTCGCCGATCTTCGCGTCCTCGTTCATGATGGCGACATCGGACATAAGTGCAATGGTCGCGCCCAGTCCCATGGCGTGGCCGTTCACACGGGCGATGACCGGCACATCCAGCGCCAGCAGCGAATGCACGATATGTGGCGCCCGAACCATCATCGCCGCCTGACGCGAGGGATCCTGAGTATTCCCCAGCATTTCGTGGAGATCGCCACCAGCGGAGAAAGCCTTGCCTGCTCCCGTGAGGATAACGACGCTGCAATCGTCCTGCGCGACATCGTAGAAGATGTGCGAAAGCTCATCGTGCAGATCGAAGGCGGCCGCATTCATCGGCGGATTATCCATCGTGAGCGTGAGAACGGCACCGGCCCGTTCGGCTTTGATGAAACGATATTTATCATATGCGATGCTCACGCGCTCACAAACTCCATTGAGGGAAAGGCCACGCCTTCCAAAGGCACGGCTCCAATAAAAAATGACCGGAAGCGGGCGAAGATCGAGCCGCTTCCGAGGCATCAGGGAAAATTATTCAGCCGCATCCATCTATCCGCCCTTACCCTCGCCCTGCTTTGGCCCCTGGCCAATGAACTCACGCAAGGACCGATGAAAATTGGTGATCGCCGCTTCCTGCACCGGGTTGGGACGCGACCCCTTGAATACGCGCGAACGCATGCCCTTTTGGACTTCCGAAATATTCACGAAGTCCTGCTCATAGATTTTGGGCCATTCCGTGTCGCGCCAATCGGCATAAAATTCCCGCACGATCTCCGGCTCCTGACCCTCGCCATAGCGCTGAAGCGACCAGACATCGAAGATGCAGCTTTCCGGGTCATGCCCGTTGGGCCGCACACGATACCACAATACGCCATCGACCGTGCCGTGCAGGAAGATGGTATTGGGGAAAACATGCCAGTCGAGACCGGACTTCTCGATATATTCGGCGGTCAGTTCAGCCGGCCAGCCCGATCCGTCGGCATTGGCCGCTTCGATCTGGAACTCCACCCACTTGGTGAGCACCTCGTGCGGCGTGGCATCGGGAGACACCTCGGTCATCAGCCGGCGTGTGGCCTCGACATTGCGGGGAGTTACCATGGCTTGAAGTTCGCGATCATAAGTTTCGACAAAATCCAGCACGATCTTGCGATAATCCGGCTCATCCTTGGGCGAAAGGCGTGGAGAACGGGCGAGCGGCACCGCACCTTCGGCGGCGAACCACATCATGCCGTGACGACCAAAGCCACCCGCCTTGGAATAGTCGTTCGTGAACGGCAGAAGTTGGGGATGCGCCTGCTGCACATGATAGAACTCGTTGAAGAATTCCAGCACGACCTTCCAGTTTGCCTGCATCACGATGGTCTTGTACCAGCGATAGCGCAGCTTCTCGAACTCGAACTTGTCGACGAACTGACGCATCGGCTGCAGGAACTCCTCGAGCGGTTCGCATTCGGGGTCCATGTTGATGAATACGGCGCCGCCCCAAAGGCCGACCTGCACTGTCTTGAGGCTGATATCCTCGTCTCGCAAGGCCCCCGCCCAATCCTCCTTGTCGACGACGCGGGTATTCTGGCCGTCCAGGCCGAAACGCCAGCCATGAAAACGACAGGCGAACTGCGTCGAATGGCCGCAACCTTCCGTCAGGCGGCGACCGCGATGGGGACACACATTGTGATAAGCCTTGACGGTATCCTCGTCCACGCGGACCACGATGATCGAATCGTCGATGATGTCATAGGTGACAAAATCTCCGGCATTGGGAATTTCCTCGAGTCGGCATGCCAGTTGCCAGACTTTGGGCCACAGATTATCCTCCTCCAACTTGGCGAAGTCCCGGCTGAAATAGGCTTCCTTGGGAATATAGTCATCCCGAATGGCGCTCGTGGGAAATTGGGCATCATTCGTTGCGCTCATTACAAAGCCTCTCAATATCGACATTTTCAAATCTGGATCAGAATACCCCTGTCAAATGAGACGTGCAAGGGCTAAGGGAGATCGTGCCCCTTGCAGCACCCTGCCCCCATTGGGCCATCGCGCAAGGCCAAAACAATTATTTTTAATATAGCTCAGATAATTCAACCGAAACAAAAGAGGATTCGCATGGCCACTCCCATTGGTATCGGCATCATTGGCGGCAGCCCCGAACGTGGCTGGGCTCTCGATGCCCATCTTCCCGCCATTAAAGCCTCGCCCGATCTCGAACTGCGAGCGGTATCCACTTCCCGCAAGGAAACCGCGCTGAAAGCCACGGAGGCCTTCGGCGTTCCCGCCTATGACAACGCCGCCGAACTGGTCGCGCGCGATGATGTCGATCTGGTCGTCGTCAACGTAAAAGTCCCGCATCATTTCGAACTGGTGTCGGCTGCCATCGATGCCGGGAAGGCGGTTTTTTGCGAATGGCCGCTCGGCAACGGGCTTGAAGAGACCAGCGAGCTCGCCCGGAAAGCAAATGCGGCCGGGGTTCGCAACTTCATTGGCCTCCAGGCCCGGTCCGGCCCCGAGTTCAACCACATCCGCCAGTTGATCGCGGACGGTTATGTCGGCGAAGTCCTGTCGTCGTCGATCGTGGCGTCCGGCGCCAACTGGGGGGCACAGGTCGAACAATGCAACGCCTATTGCCTGGACGCCAGGTCGGGCGCGTCGATGCTGATGATCCCGGTCGGCCATACGATGGACGGCGTGTGCTATTGCCTGGGCGAAGTGGCCCATCTCTCGGCCGACATGGCGATCCGGCGCACCCAATCGCATATCGTCGACACCGGCGGCATCCAGCCCATGACCGTGCCTGACCAGATACTGGTGTCGGGACAGTTCCAGTCCGGTGCGATGTTGTCCATCCACTATCGCGGCGGCATGTCGACAGGCACGAATTTTCTCTGGGAAATCAACGGCACGGAAGGCGATCTGACCATCACCGCCGCCTACGGCCTGGCCGAAATGACGCCCTTGCATGTGTCCGGCGCCAAGGCGGGCGAGGCCCAGGCCCCGATCGTCACCCCGGACTCGTTCGTCTGGGCTTCGGGCAATCCCGAAGGCGTAGCGCTCAACGTCGCGCAGGCGTACAGCCTGATCGTCGAGGATCTGCGGGACGGCGGCAAGCGGGCGCCCGATTTCAATCATGCCGTGCTGCGCCACCGGATGCTGTCGGCCATGGAAAAAGCGGCCGCAACCGGCCAACGCCAGACATATTTATAAAAGGTCGCGGGCGGTCGCAAACGTGTCCGCCCGCCCCTACTACAAGGGTACAGCGCCCCCATGCCGGTCCTTGTCGCTGCTTTAAAAGCCGAGTTGCACCTTGCAGCCAGATCCGCCGGCCCGCTGCGCCTCGAACGTCTCCGGCAATCCCGCCAGGTCCGTCATTCCCGTGACCATGGCCGATGCAGCAACATCGCCACTATCGAACAGGTTGAGGCAGTCGCGAAAGGCACGCGCTCCATAGGCATAGGCGAAGCGCAACTCGATTTCCTTGGCCTGCGCAGTCGCGGGGACGAAAGCGTCGCGATGCAGGCACATGCCCAGGCTCACGACGCGCCCCATGGGACGCACCTGCCCGATTGCGCGCTCGATCATCCCGGATGCGCCGGTGCATTCCAATATGATGTCGGGCGGGCCGCCCAGGACATCATGGACCAGTTCCAGATCGCCACCGGCATCTTCTATGAACGCGTCGGCGCCCAGATGACGCACAAGAGACGCGCGCGTCGATGAGCGCGCAAGCACGACGATCCGTGCCGCACCCATGCGCCGCGCCCAAAAGATCGCACCGGCGGCTATGGCTCCGGCGCCCAGCACCAGCACATGGTCTCCCGCTTTGACATCCGCGATCCGGACACCGTGCAGCGCCGATGCCAGCGGTTCCACCAGCGCCCCGTCCGCAAAGGACACCAAGGCAGGCAGCCGATGCGCGACCGCCTCTCCGATCAGGGCATATTCGGCGAAACCGCCCAGCATCGGACGCAGGCGTATGCAGTGAATGGGACGGTCCGCCCGGCAAGCGCCACAGCTTCCGCATCCCCAGATCGGCATGGCGATGACCCGATCGCCGACGCGCAGCCTTTCGCAACCCGCGCCAAGGGCCACCACCTCTCCGGCATATTCATGGCCCAGAATGGTCCCGCTTGGCGCAGTCTGCGCATGACGTTCGGTGAAATGCAGGTCGCTGCCGCAAATTCCACAACGCGCGACGCGAATGAGCGCCGCGCCCCGGCCCGGCGCAGGCAGAGGAACCTCTTCCACGACCAGCGGCTGTCCCGGATTCCGGAAGACCGCGGCCTTCATCATCAGAGCGGGTCCCCGGGCAGGGGGGTGTAGTCGACATACAGACGACTGATCCGCGAGGAGAGGATGTACCAACATCCGTCGATGCGACGATAACGCTCGTGATAATGGCCCATGCCATGCAGCAATTGCCGCATCGCGCCATCGCGCTGTTCGAAGATGAAATCTTCCATGGCGATGACGCCATGCGCATCATCCGGCCCGTCCAGCACCACCTCATGCCCGTGGCCATGATGGACGGTCACATAGGCTTGTGTCCCCGCTCGGATGAAGTCGACGATCGCCTCGCGCCCGAACAGATGCCAGTCAGCGGCGAGACGTCCCGCAGGGGAATCGTCGCCAGCCCGAAGACTGAAGGAGCAACGCGCGTCGAAATCCGCGTCCGGCGCGAAGACCATCGCCAGCCCCGCCCAGTCCTTTCCATCCATCGTCCGGAAATAGCGCGATTTGAGGTTCCGCACGGCGTCAATCGCAAACCACTGCCGGGCCGCGCCATCCGCAGGCAGTTGCGAGGAGTTGCTCATACGCCGCCCGCGCCCAGCAAAGCGTGGCTGGGACAGTGCGCGCGGTTGGTACGGAACGTCAACCCCAGAACGGGCGCACTCCAGTCCGCGGAATCGGGATATTCCCGCACCCAATCGTAAACGACCGACCGATCGCGAATGCGCCATTCACCGTTTCGTTCCTCGAACCAGTCGACATAGCGGCCGCCCATGATGACGTCATAGGGCGCCCCAGGCTCGCGCCTCACCCGGTGATAGGCAGTGAAACAGCTCTCGACATTCACCCGCGCACCATGGAACGCGAACAGAATGTTGCCGATCTGGTGAGAGGTCTGGTCCATGCTGCCCAGCAGGGGAATGACCCAGTCCATGAAGCCTTGCGCGCTGCCGGAAAAGCTGCCGTGGTCGTCAGTCGCTTCGGGCCAGTAGACGGTTTCCAGCAGTTCGCGATCCACGCGGTCGATCGCCCGGCAGTAGCGCATCAGGCAATCGCGTATCGCTTCGCGGGCCGCCCAATTGCCAAGTGCATCTCGATCAACCAATTCACCCTCTCCGATCATGCTCGGCACACGGTCGATGCCGCATTCTATCGACAGATTAGGATCACATATCAAGGCAGGCAAACAGAATCTGTTTTCTATTATATTATTGTTGCATCGGATCGCATGAAGCGGCTAGCCTCGGCCCCACAATAACAGCGGGCTGTAGCCCTGCCCATCAACAGGAGAGACCGATGACGGACCCAATTGCGGATGACCGGCTTCATCAGGATCTGCACAGTGGCGAATCCCGAACGCTCGTGCCGCTTCTGTTGCGCAGTATCGACGCGACACTGGAAACCAAGGTCTCTCCCGAAATCCGGTCCGACGAAGCCCGCACGATGATCGATATCATCCGCAGCCTCCTCTATTGGAGCGTGATGCAACTTGATAACGGCGAGGCGCTTCGCGACGATCGGACCCGATGGTTCTCCGGCATATTGGGCATTACCGATACGGCGCTACCGATTGCCGCGGACAAGAATATTCTGGAAGCGGTTATCGCTGGCGAAGCCGCCTTCTACAAAGGGTTCGATCCAGAGAGTGTCTACGATCCCGCAACCGCCTATCAAGGCGGGAAGAGCATGGGACGACCCAGCTTCGCCGCAGCGAGTCGGCCGGTGGATGCGGCAGCGATCACGAACTATTTACGAACCCGTTTTCGCGATCATCCCGATATCGCGGCCGAAAATGTCGTCGCGCTCACGGGTGGCATGAGCAAGGACACGATCCTGTTCGACCTCAGTGGCGGCGGGGAAGCGCTCGACGGCGGGGTGGTCCTGCGCAAGGATCTGGACCAGCGCGGCAGCGACTATTCCTCGATCGACGAATATTCCCTGCTTCAGGCGATGTATGACGCCGGGCTTCCGCTCGCCGAGCCGCTGTGGAGCGAACCGGACGATATGGGGCTTGGCACCGCCTTCATCGCGGTGCGGAAGGTCGGCGGCCAATTGGCGGCCAATGAACCCTTTGCCGACGAGGGCGTGCGACGCCACTTCGTGGATCGACTGGCGAACACACTGGTTCGCATCCATCAGGTTCCGCTCACGCAACTGGGCCTCTACGGCGCGCGGGCCGGGCTGCCGGTATCAGCGCTGCTGGTCCAGCAGATCGAGGAATGGCGCGATTTCTGGCGGCGCAGTCGTGGCGAGCCCGATCCAGCCATGGATTTTCTGCTGGGCTGGATGGAAGCCAATATCCCGCCCGAACCCGATTATGCAGCATCGGTCGTTCACGGTGACTATGGCTTCCACAATCTGATGACGAATGATGGCGAGGTATCCGCCATTCTGGACTGGGAATTTGCGCATCCCGGCGATCCGATGGAAGACGTTGCCTATACCCGGCAATTCGTTGAGCCGCTCGGCATGTGGCAACAATTTCTGAAGGATTATGAAGGCTATGGGGGAGCAGCGTTCGATCCGGTGCGGGGCCGCTATTTCGAGATCTGGCAGAATGTTCGCAACGCATGCCTTTGCGCCGGGGCGCTGCGGGCCTTTTCCCGGGGGACGCCGGGCAATCTTCGCATGGCGGCCGCCGGCATCAGCCTTTATCCACGGTTCAAGCTGGCAGCGTTGCGACAGATCAGCGCCATTTAGAGCATCGTGCGCAAAAGTGGGAACCGGTTTTGCGCAAAAAGCGATGCGACAACAAAAGATGAGAGCGCGCGTCCTGCGTCCGATTTAACGCGGCGCGCTCTAGCAAGGCCGCCTCTATTTGAGCCTGAATTCCCGTGTCAGCATGGGCGTGAAGCTTTCCACGAAACTGCCGACATCGGCGGCAATTTCTTCCCCACCGGGCGCGTCGACATAGAAGCGGTCAGTCCAGTCCTCCATCGTCTGGAAGCTCAACATAGGCGCGCCGAAATAGGCTGGCGCATCGGGCGTCAGGGACGCCATGTGCCAGTTTCGGATGTAGCGGCTCATACCTACATGGACACGATTAGCCTTCTCCACATGCTCCTGCCAGTGCCGGAAGACCTGAGGCAAAGCCATGCCCTTTTTCGGCCAGCAGGGGGAAATGAGCCGAAGAACCGGCGGCGCGCTCTGGGCGGCCACGCTGTCCTTGGCGGCAAACTCCTCCACCCAATAAGCGTCGATCCGACCGGGCAACCCGGTCACACGCTCAATCAAACCGGGCAGTTCCGTCGCGCCTGCGCTCGTCCAGAACTCCACCACCAGATCATAGGGCGATCCGGCATCAACATCCTCCGCCCCCATCTTCGCCCCCGGAAGCCCTCCGGTCAGGGCGTCATCCACCAGGTTCACCGTGCAATGCGCGATGTCGGGACGATCGGCGATCAGAGCCGGCAGGATGTCGTCATGGACATACTTGCGATAGGCCACGCGGTCGCTATCGGCCGCCGCACCATAAGCGATCAGCTTCATCATAGAACGCCCTCAGACCAGTGTTTTCATCAGTTCGACTGAATAGCCCTTGAGTTCATGGAACCTACGATCGCGCACCTTGTTGGACCACTGCGCGTCTGCCAGCATTGCACGACCTACCGCGACCAGGTCGAACTCCCCCCGATCAAGCCGCTCGGCGACCTGTTCTATCGTCGAAGGCGTCGGTGCGGACAGCGCGCCCGTCTCGAAATCCTTCATCAGGTCCGTGGCCAGGCCGATGGATCCCACGGTCATGGTCGGCTGACCTGTCAACTTCTTGACCCAGCCGGCCAGGTTCAGGTCGCTCCCTGCGAACTCTGTTTCCCAGAAACGCCGCTGCGAACAGTCAAAGATATCGACGCCCGCATCAACCAGCGGACAAACCCATTGTTCAAGTTCGGCCGGGCTATCGGCTATTCGCGCATCATAGGCATTGGTCTTCCACTGCGACAGGCGGAAGAACAGCACAAAATCTTCCCCTACCGCTTCGCGCGTGGCGCGAATGACTTCGGTGGCGAAACGCGTGCGCTCACCAATTGTGGCGCCCCCGTAGCGATCGCTGCGCTTGTTGGTGGCCGTCCAGAAATATTGGTCGAAAATATAGCCGTGCCCGCCGTGAAACTCGATCGCGTCGAACCCCATGGCCTGCATCTCCTTCGCCGCGCGGGCAAAGGAGGCAGCGACATCGGCAATATCCTCTTCCGTCATCTCGCGACCACCCGCCATATCCGGTCCGTAGAGGCCAGAGGGACTTTCAAGCTCGTCACCCAGCGGCGATTCCGGGAAATTGAAGTCGCGGGCGCCTCCGACATGCCAGATTTGCGGGGCCATCCTGGCGCCAGCGGCATGGACGTCGTCGATCACCTTCTGCCAGGGCGTACGTCGCTCGCCATCGAACCAGGGGATATTCTCCTGATTGCGCGCGATCTCGCGATCCGGGAAGATGCCTTCGGAAATGATGAGGCCCGCCCCCCCTTCCGCACGCCGCTGATAATAGGCCGCGACATCCTCGTTCGCGAGTCCGTCGGGCGAGAAATAGCGAGTCATGGGCGACATGGCGACACGGTTGCGAAGCTTCAGCGCCTTATATTCAAATGGTGCGAAAAAGGCTTCGATATGATCCGACATTTCCGTCATTCCCTCGATTCGATGATGCCAGAAAATGCGCGCCTGCATCGCCAGCGGCAACATTCCCTCTAATTAATGTTAGACTCTGCTGTCGAGCTTTGCAAGACTGGAGCCCAGGTGATTTGCAATCACGACATGGGAGAGAAAAGACATGGCCCAGGAGCTGGACTGGACAGCGGACAGCAAGGGCTTTGGCCTGGCGCGACCAAGCGACGATTTCCTGCACGGGCGGTGCGATATCACCGATCCCAGTCTCACCGAAACCTGGTTCTGGGCTTTCCAGCAGGCTGAGGCGGGACTGCACGGCTTCGTCTATATCTGGCTGCATCCCAACCTCGATGTGTGCATGGGCGGCCTGTTCGCGCATTTCGGCGATAAGGCGATGATGCTGGCCTGCGAACTCTCGGATTTCGTCACCTATGCGCGCGCTGACATTTTCGATGCAGCCGGCAATATCACTTTGCCCAACGGCCTGCGCATCGCCTTTGAAGAGCCGATGCAGCGAGCTCGGATCACTTATGACAATCCGGTGCGGGGCTTCCGGCTGGACATGATCCAGCAGGCGTTCATGCCGGCCGCCATGCGATCCAACAACAAGCATTTCGAGCAAGGGATGCGCTGCACCGGAACCGTTGCCTACGAAGGACGCGACTACGCGCTGGACCATCTGACAGTGCGGGACCGGTCATGGCAGGAACCACGCTCCGAAGCGGGTCTGGCGCTGCCCCCCTACACCTGGATGACCGGCGCTTTTTCGGAGGACTTCGCTTTCACTGTCGCAGCGCATGACGACCCCGCCCGAGAACCGGAATGGCGGGGCGTCTATGCAATCGACAGCGAGAATGCGTTCAAGGATGGCTGGGTCCACCATGGAGGACGGACAGAGAAGATCGTCGCCTGTTCGAAACTGACACGCCGTCATCCAGACACATTGGCCCCTCGCGACCATCAGGTGACGATGACCACCCAGTCGGGCCGGACCTATCGACTCCAAGGCACCGTGGTCAGCGTGGCGCCCATGACGGTTTGGCACAATAACCTGCTGCATGTCGGGCTGACCCGCTGGACGTGCGAGGGCATGGACGGCATTGGCTGGGGCGATACCCAGGAGGTAAAATGGAACGATTATGTGGCGCGCTTTGCGGGTCGGGCCGATTGATCGGGTCGCAAACTTTCTAATTCATATTCGTTTTCGTTCTGGTCATGGGCCGGGACATGATCTAGCATCCGCACAAAGACACCCTGCCGTTAACCGGCAGGAACCTCCGGAGAGATGACCGTGGCAACAAATCCGACAACAGGAGCGATCCGGCAGATCGCCTATTTCGTGTCCGACATCGTCGTTGCGGCCCGTCGTCACCATGCCTTGTTCGGCTCTGGTCCATTCTATATCGCCGAACATATCGCTCTGGCGCGCTGCGAACATCGCGGTCGTCCAGCGACGCTCGATCACAGCTCCGCTTATGGTCAGTGGGGGGACATCATGGTCGAATTCGTGCAGCAGAACAATGCGGGACCGTCTGTCTTTCGGGACATCTTCCCCGATGGCCGCGAGGGCATGCATCACGTCGCCCTGATGGTGAACAATCTGGGCGACGCGATCCAGGCTTATAATGATCAGGGGATGGAGACGGCCTTTTACGCCGTGCTGGAATCCGGCCAGGCCTATACGATGATGGACGCCACGGCGACCCACGGACATTTCATCGAACTGTACGAACCGAATGCCGTGGTGACCTATGTCTACGACCTCGTCCGGCGTGCGGCGCAGGATTTCGACGGCTCCGATCCTATCCGTTATTTTGATCTTGCCTAGTCCGCCTTCTTTGGTGCGCGGCCACGCTAAAAATTCCAGTTTATTCTTAAGGAGTATCTTACATGGTTTCACTGGCAGGGCGTCTGGAAAACAAGGTCGCGATCGTGACCGGCGGC
Source organism: Sphingobium faniae (assembly GCA_900100475.1). Lineage (GTDB taxonomy): Bacteria > Pseudomonadota > Alphaproteobacteria > Sphingomonadales > Sphingomonadaceae > Sphingobium > Sphingobium faniae. The sequence goes on from FMTU01000001.1 coordinate 350,690, forward strand.
GCGATGGGATTAGGCGAAGCCTGCGCCCGTCTCTTCGTGGAAGCCGGTGCGAAAGTCGCAATCGCTGATGTGAATGACGCGGCAGGGCAGAAGCTCGCCGCCGAACTCGGCGATGCAGCGATCTTCGTGCATCTCGACGTCAGCAAGGAAGCGGAATGGACCGCCGCGGTCAACAAGACCGAGGCGGTCTTCGGGCCGGTAACCGTGCTGGTCAACAATGCCGGCATCGTCGCCGTCAAGCATCTGGCCGAAATGACTGAAGCCGATTATCGCCGCGTCATCGACATCAACCAGGTCGGCACGTTCCTGGGCACCAAAGCGGTGATCGCCTCCATGCGCGGCGCGGGCGGCGGCTCCATCGTCAATGTCGCGAGTTGCGCGGGCGAATTCGGCATGAAACATTTCGCCCATTATGTGTCCAGCAAATGGGCGGTTCGCGGCTTTTCCCGTGCAGCATCCGAAGACCTGGCCAAATATCATATTCGCGTGAACGTCGTCATTCCCGGCACCATGGACACCCCGATGAACGCCGGCCTGACGCCGCCCAAGCGGCAGGCGATCAAGCGGTTCGCCCGCCCCGAGGAAGTCGCGTCCATGGCGCTGTATCTTGCATCCGATGAGGCGTCCTATTGCACCGGCCGCGACTATGCGGTCGAAGGCGGCTTCAGCAACCTTGTTGGCGAAGTCATGATGGACGACGTGGAGGATTGATCCATGAAGATCGTCTGCCTCATGCGCCGCAAGGCCAGCCTCAGCCATCAGCAGTTCAAGGACTATTACGAAAATAACCATGCCCATCTGGCCGTGGAACTACTGCCTTTCTTTTCCGAATATCGGCGCAATTACCTGATCAAGGACGAAGCATATAAGCCGGATCATCTCGACGATGTGCCACCTGCGCCCGATTATGATGTCGTTACGGAAATCAGTTTCGCCAGCCGCGACGATTATCAACGCATGGTCGATGCGCTCGCCGATCCTGAGATCGGCGGCCGCATCGCCGCGGATGAAGAGAATTTTCTCGACCGCAGCGCCATGGTGATGTTTTTCGTCGACGAACATGTGACCGCCCCGGAAAAACTGGCCCACTTCTTTTCCTGACTGGGGCGGAGGAGGAGGCAGCACAATAGGCTGCCTCTTCCTATCGCGATTTACATGGCCAGATATCATTTCCGCCAAACGTCCTGCCCCTGCATATTTGGTCCGGCAGGTCAGGCATCGGCCTTGCTTGGCAATCATAGAATGCTGCGGATTTCGCCGCTCATGCGGGCGCCACGCTCCGCCCGCATATCACAATGGGCTACGCGGCGCGTTCCACAGCCTCATCACCGGATGGCGCCATGAAACGCTCCAGATGATATTCGTTGTCACCAAGCAGCTTCTCGTCCACAAATGCGCGACGGAAATGATGTCCGATCGGATACTCGGCGGTGAAGCCGATGCCACCATGGAGATGCAGCGCCTGCCCGGTTACGGCGCGCGCGGCCGTCATCACCTTGACCTTGCACGCGGCAGCGGCCCGTCGGCTTTCTTCCCTGCCTTCATGGAGAGCCGACATGGCGCGATAGACCATGGACCGTGCGTCATTGGTCTCAATGAAGAGGTCGGCCACCTCGTGCTGCAACGCCTGGAACTGTCCCAGCGGCTGGCCGAACTGCTCCCGTATGGCAAGATATTCGCGCGTGCGTTCGATGGCGCGCTCAAGCGACCCCACGGTGCTGGCACAGAGGATCACAAGCGCCTCGTCAAGGCAGTCCTGCAGTTGCTCGCTGGCATCCGCGCCCGAGACCAAAAGCATCGCTTCGGATACGAAAGCATTTTCGAATCGGATATTGGCCGCTGGCGTGAAATCCGCCAGATGGTGCGGACTGATGGTCACGCCGACCGAGGCGGGATTGATTGCGAGGACGGCGAGGTCGCCCCCTTCCTCCATCTTTCCCACCACGAGCAACATGTTCGCATCGTCACCGTCCACCACGGCTAATTTGTCGCCATTTACGACATAGCCCCCGTCCGCCTTGCTGATACGCGTGGTGCTTTTGGCAAGGTCAAAGCAGGTCGGCCGTTCATAGGCGGCGATGGCGGGCCGCAGATCGCCCGTCACCAGACGTCCAAGCATTTCGGCGACCGCATCCCCCGACCCTTTGCCGAGCAACCGGGCAGCCAGAACGATATTTTCGTAACGTGGGGTGCCGACCGGCTCTCGTCCCAACTCGAAGGCAATGACCGCGATATCTTCCGGCGTACCGGAAAAGCCGCCCAACTCGACCGGTACGGCAACACCTTGAAGGCCAAGTTCGGCCAGCGCCGCCCATGTCTCACGACGACGCTCCAGCGTCGGTGCATGGCGCATTTCCACGCCCGCACGATTGCCGAGGAATCGCCGGATAGTATCCAAAAACTGGACTTGATCGTCGTTAAGCGTCAGTTCCATCATATTACCTTGCTTCGGCACGCATTGTGACCCAGGTTCACGACAGGCTGCCCCAGATGATGCTCCGTTGGATCTCGTTGGCCCCGCCAAAGATTGATGCCGCGCGCCAATACATGAACTGGCTTCGGAAACCGTCATAGGAAGCAATATTCTCGCCATGCGGTGTGACAGGCAGGGCGGCAAGGCCAAGCTGCTCCATCTCAAGTTCACCGGCGCGCAGCAACAATTCGGACGCGGACACCTTCAAGGCTGACGCAGATGCGGCTGTGCCAGGCCCCTCCGCCGCGTCCAGCACACGCAACACGGACCATTCGAGCGCGTCGACATCAATCTCCAGCATCGCCAGTTTACGGCGATATCCGATGGTTCGGTCCGCCGCCCGCTTCAGCCGATCGACATAGCGACGCAGTATCCCGATATAGGCATTGTGAGTGCGTTCGGTATTGAGCAGGAACTTGGCATAGGTCCATGCCTTGTCCTCCTCACCGATCAGTTCCGACGCAGGCACGCGCACTTCGTCCAGAAACACTTCGCTGACGCTGGGCGCATCGTCGATCGTCTCTATGGGACGGACGGTAAGACCCGGCGCATCCATCGGCACGATCAACATCGACAGCCCCGCCTGGGGTTTCACGTCCATATTGGTGCGGCACAGGCAGACCATATAATCCGCGTCGGGCGCATGCGAAGTCCAGATTTTCTGTCCACTGATGACATAATCATCCCCATCCCGCACCGCGCGCGTTCCGACGTTCGCCAGGTCGGACCCCGCCTGCGGCTCGGAAAAACCCTGGCAGAAGAATATGTCGCCCCGCAGCATTGGATCCAGATAGCGCGCCTTCTGATCCTCCGATCCGAAGCGGCAGATCACTGGCCCGACAAGACCAATGGCGATAACACTGATCTCCGGGGCGCACGCGCGGCCATATTCGACTTCCCAGATATGGCGTTGCACCGGACTCCAGCCAGTGCCGCCATATTCCTTCGGCCAATTGGGTGCTGCCCAACCGCGCTCCGCCAGCTTGCGCTGCCAGTCTGCATAGTCGATACGCCGCAGATGGCCTTGCCGCTCTTCTTTCGTGGCGATCTCGGGCGACAGTTCCTGCGCAAAAAAAAGCCGGATTTCTTTCTGGAACGCCCTATCCTCATCTGAATATGCGAGTTTCATCGGGCGCCCCTCATCGCGCGTTCGTTTCGATCCTGTCTCATGCGCCTACCGACGAGACTTCCTTGCCGAACGGTCCGAACAGCGTCGCCTCGAACGTCGCCATAGTATCCGTCGACTCCATCTCTCCTGACTCCCAACGCCGGAAGATTTCGGCGATGACACTGGCCGGCTCGTCATGCTCGACTTCGTAGATGGCGAGATAGGATTGGCTATGCGCCTTGCCCGGAATGGGAATGACCGGCGCCCGTCGGGCCGAAACGACACCCGGCACCGAGGTTACATCGCGCAGATGCGCTTCGTCATACCAACGGTTGAATTCCGCGTCCTTGCCCTCGACCGCATTGGTGAGCACGATAAAACTGGCACGCATAATATTTTCTCCTATGCCACAGCCGCTTGCGCGATCGTTCGGGCCTGTTCGCGCAGCACATCCTTGCGTACTTTGCCGGCCGCCGTACGCGGCAGTTCTTCAATCAGCACGACATGTTCGGGCGTCTTCTGCCGGGCCAGGCCTGCGGCAGCGACGGCCTTGTCGAGATCGACGATCGTCGGCACGGCATCTCCAGCCGGCACGACAAAGGCACAGATGGCTTCCCCGGTGATCTTGCTCGGCATCGACACGACGGCGATGTCCGCGATCATGGGATGATCGCTCAGCGCATCCTCGATTTCCTTGGCGCTGATATTTTCACCGGACCGGATGATGAGATCCTTCTTGCGTCCCGTTACGACGACATGATCCTCGTAAACGAGCTGGACGATGTCACCCATCCGAAAATAGCCGTCATCGTCATAGGCGGCTTCATTGTCCTCTGTACGCGCGTAACCGGCTGCCATGCTCGGTTCCCATGCCAGGATTTCACCTTCCTCACCGCTCGCCACCGGCTCGCCTGTCGCGATATCGACGATCTTCGCCTTGCAATGATAGAGCTTGCCGTCTGTCTCCGCCCCATATTTCATGTCATCGCGCGATGCTGGCCCGCGCGTCATCGTCATGACCTCCGACGCGCCGAAATTGCGAAAAGCAATGCAGTTCTCAAAAATGCGGGTCGCTTCGTACATCAATGATGCCGGCACGGCGGCGCCGCCACACAGATATTGGCGCAGGAACGGCAAGCTGCTTCCCCGCGCCTTGGCGATGGCAACCATCTCTTGCAGGAAAGGCGTCGCGCCCAACATGAAGGCGCAGCGATATTGCTCGATCAGGTCGAACGCGCGTTCGGCCTTCCAGACATCGACGGTGACTGCCGGTATATCCTTGAGCCAGGGGTGGTTGAGCACCCACAGATAGCCGCTGACATGGGTAATCGGCGAAGGGCTGAATGTCATGTCGGAGGCGGTCAGCCCAAGCGCTGGCACCATCTTCATGCCATCTGCATGAACCGTATTGTGGGTATGCAGCACGCCCTTCGGACGCCCCGTCGTACCCGATGTGTACAGCAGAAGCTTGAGGGCGTTTGGGTCGATATCACGCGGACCTGAGACGGGAGAAGCCGCCCCCAGAATCTCGTCAAAGCGCATATGTCCGGCGTCGGGCGCGCCGCGGACCACGACCACCTCGGGGGCATGGTCCAACTCACCGCGAATGCGATCCAGCATCGCGGGATAGTCGAACTTGCGGAACAGTTCGGGCACGAATATCACCCTGGTGCCCGATGCGTTCAGCATATAGGTCACTTCCGCGTCACGGTTGATCGGCACGATGGGATTGACCACTACGCCGATCATCGCGGCAGCGAGATTGATGACATTCGCTTCCCACCAGTTGGGCAACTGGAAGGATACGACATCGCCGGCCTTAAGGCCGATGGCATCGAAATATCCTGCGAGACTCAAGGCGCCCCGGTAAAGCTCGCCGCAACTGATTTCTCGGCCTTCGTCGACGATCTGCACGCGATCAGGATTGGCTTCAAAACGATCGCGCGCATAGTGCGCAACCGTTCGATTTGGCCAGTCACCAAGTTCGTCGGCCCAAGCCGCGAGCTTGGCGTCCCAGCGCAACATGAAGCCGCTGACATCGCGACGCATCTGCATATACGGCCCCCCTTCTCCTTTCGCCTCTCTACCTTATCGAATTTCGCCCAATATCGTGCCGACAGGATAGGTCTCGCCGGTGCTGTCTATGATGATGTGCAGCGTACCGGTTGCCGGCGCTTCCACCTCCTGCGCCGATTTGTCGCTCTCCAACGTGTAGAGCGGCTGGCCTTCAGTGACGGATGCGCCATCGGCAACCAGCCATTCCGAGAGCACGCCCTCTTCCATGGAAAAACCAAGCTTGGGCAACAGAATTTCAACGGCCATGTCGTTTTATCCCAGTGTTTTGCGGACGGCGTCGAGCAGTTGTGCCTGTCCGTAGATGAAATCGGTTTCCAGCGGCTTGGAGAAGGGCACCGGCTGGAAGTTGGAACCTACCCGCTGCACCGAAGCCTTGAGGTCGCTGAACAGCTCTTCGTGAATTTGCGAGGAAATTTCCGCGCCAACACCAAAGGGCTTGACCGCTTCGTGCGCGACCACCGCGCGCCGTGTCTTGGCAACGGAATTCAATATGGTCGGCATATCGAGCGGCGCTACGGTGCGAAGGTCGATGACCTCCGCCGAAACACCTTCCTTGGCGAGCGTTTCTGCCGCCATCAGGCAATCATTCACTGCTCGGCCATAGGCAACGAGCGTCACGTCGGTTCCTTCGCGCGCGATCCTGGCCTTGCCCAACGGTATGCGCGCGCCCGGTTCCGGAGCATCGCCATTCACATAATAGAGCGGGATCGTCTCGATGAACACGACCGGATCATCGTCGAAGATCGACGAGTAGATGAGGCCAGCCGCCTCGGCCGGGCCAGAAGGCATGACGACCTTCATGCCCGCCGTGTGCGCGAACCACGCTTCCAGCATGTCGCTGTGCTGGCCGCCATTGCCGAAACCGCTGCCAGTCGCGGTGCGGATCACCAGCGGCACGTTGGTCTGCCCGCCGGACATGAAACGCAATTTGGCGGCATGGTTCGTCACCATATCCATCGCCACGGTGATGAAGTTCATCAGCATGATCTCGGCCACCGGGCGATAGCCCGCGATAGCCGCGCCGACAGCCGCGCCGACAATCGCCTGCTCGGCGATCGGGGTCGAGCGCACGCGGGATTCACCGAAGCGCGAAGATAAGCCACGCGTCACGCCAAAAACACCACCGCCTTGCTTGTCGGCAACGTCCTCGCCCAGCAGGAAGACCTTTTCGTCGGCCTCCATCGCTTCTGCAAGGCCCATGTTTATGCCTTGCAACATGTTGATTTTCTTAGCCTTCACAGGCGATTCCGCATTCATGCCATTTCCTCCGCGAGGATGTCACGCTTGTTTTCGACAAGGTCGGGATATGCGCTGTCGAGCGCGAATTGCACCGCTTCGTCGATCTCCGTAGCAATGTCCGCATCCAGTTTGTCGAGATCGGCAGCCGGGACCTGCCAGTCGTCGATCAGCTTTTGCCGGAACAAAGGCACCGGATCCTTCTCAAGAGCAGCCGCCATCTCTTCCTTCGGAATATAGTGGCTGTCATCGCCCAGCAAATGGCCCATGAAGCGGAAAGTCTTGCACTCCAGGAGCGTCGGCCCCTCGCCGGCGCGGGCGCGAGCGACGGCTTCCTGCGCCGCCTTCCACATGGCGACCGGATCGTTGCCGTCCACGGTGACACCCGGCATGTTGTAGGACGCCGCGCGATCGGCGATATTTTCAACCGCCGTCCCTTCGCTATAGTGGGTGTGTTCAGCGTAGCCATTATTCTGGCACACAAAAACCACCGGCAGCTTCCAGATGGAGGCGAGGTTCAGGGATTCGTGAAACGCGCCGATATTGCTCGCGCCGTCACCGAAATTGGTGATAGTCACGCGGCCGTCACCCGACATTTGCGACGCAAGAGCGAGTCCGGTTGCAATCGGCATACCCGATCCGACGACGCCGGTAGTAACCATGACGCCCGTTTCCGGATGCGTGATATGCATGGGGCCACCCTTGCCCTTGCAAGTGCCCGTGACCTTGCCGGCATATTCCGCCCAAAGCGATTTCAGCGGAACGCCCTTGGCGATCTGATCGTGAATGCCGCGATAGATGGTCACCAGATAGTCATCATCGTTCAAATGCTCGGCGATGGCGGACGGGATCACCTCCTGCCCACGCGGCGAGTAATAGATAATCGCCAGCTTCCCCGCACGGATCGTCGCTCGCATCCGTTCATCGTTCTGCTTGATCGACGACATGCGGCGGTAAATACGCATCAAGGTTGCAACATCCGGTGCATTGGAACCGGTCACCATGGCCTCAAGCCCTCCTCAACTGTGCCATCACCATGGATGGCCTGTGCAACGAATCTCTAGAATTTATATTAGAAAATTGCAATCGCGTTATCGTACTTCGTTTGGGCTGGTGGCGCCGCAGAATGCTTCTATAAGCGGCTTTACAGTCGCTTAGCGCCCAGATCCGTGGTCGAGCATCATGCTTTCGACGTCGCCGACCGCAAGCCCATCCGCACGATTTGGCAGTGAAACGCTGGCGGCGGCGACATTCAACGCTTCAGAAACATTGCCCTGCTTCTATCCGCCCATTGCGATAACGCCGCTTGCCAGGCGACAACGACATCATTGGGCATCTGGCACAATCAGGCAAAGCGCGTGGCGGTGCGGTCGATAGTCGCGTCGCCGCGACCATAGAACGCCTTGATAGCGCCGATCTGCGGCAAAGCCGACAATATCGATACAGCCTGATATGACAGCGGCGCTTCCCGGCGGTCTCGCATATGAAATCGAACCGATCCCGTGCCTGCCCACGCGGACTTGTAGGACCAGCGCATGACGTTCACCATCGGGCAGTCGATATGGGCCGTTCCGCCCGGACCCGCGATATATTTCCACCCAAAAGTGGAAACTTCCCCTGCACGGTCATTCATCTTTGCTAAGCGATCGCCAGGAACAGGCGACAGCCCTGCAGCCGCCCCCTCCAGCAGCAAGGCGTCATACTCATGGCAGGTAAAATGCGCCCGCTCGCCATCAAATTCCAGTTCGGGTATCGTTCCGAACAGTTTGGGCAGCCCCATATATTCCCGGCCCGCGAGCAATGCTCCGATCTGGTCCACCCACAAGATCAGCGAGTATCCTGCGGCAATCTTCGCATCGCCCTCACCATGTTCGGCGCCAACCGTGACCACGATCTCGTTATAACCCCGGCCTCCCAGATAATCGACGTCGCGATAATATACGTAGGCGACGGATATCATTGGACGCTCGGGCACAGAAAAATGCCTCGGGACGAGTGGGCGCACGGCCTCGGCCAGCGTTTCGAATGTCAACACCAAAGCGCCCGCATCCGTCACGAAAGTGCGGTCGGGAATAGGCGACGGACCGAAAGTTGCGGGCATGTCGTACCGCAGTCCTGGCGTGAGCGTCATCATGTTTTCATTCCTTGGTCGATAACCGAAAATCAGCCGGCCATGCCGGGCAACCGCATCGGGTTGTGATACTCGCTCCACCGCTTGATCAGGCCTTTTGAGATTTCGAATATCATCACATAGCTGTTACGATAGGGCGCGCCGTCCTGAAGCATTGCGACGCTGTCCGCCTCGACAATCACCTCGCCGCCGGCGGTTGCCATGACCTTGCGCGGCGTAATGGCAAAGCTCGCGAAGAATTGCGGCACGACTTGAAGCCCCGAGACGATTGCCTCGCGCCCTTCCAGCCTTTGCGTAAAGCCGTCGGGCGCATAAGGAAAATCCATCACAGCCGTCTCGCAAAGCAGGTCGGAAAGACCTGCGGGATCGCGCGCGGACAGGATTTCCAGAGCCCGCAGAGCCAGTTCGACAGCCGGACTAGACAGCGTATTTGCCATAAACGGAGCCTTCTTCACCCATTTGCAGTCTCATGCGCCTAGCTTGGCATCAGCGGATCAAAAAATCTATTATATTTTATAATTTTTCCGATTGCTGCTCAGATGAAAGAAATTTTCACCATGGATGAGGCTCGCCATCCCATTTCAGAAACTCGCCAGAACGGTCCATCGACCAATTCGCGCTCACCTTGCGGATGCCTTCCGCACTCTCTTCGGGACTGATGTCGGCATCCGGGCCACTCATGTCCGTGCGAACATAACCGGGATGAAGCAAGCCCACGACGATATCGCGCGGCTTGAGGTCGATCGCAACCGAGCGCATCATCCGGTTGAGCGCCGCTTTAGTCGCAACATAGGGATAAAGGCCGCCATATGGCCAGGTCGATGCGGCGAGTTGGCTGGTGATATTGATGACTTTCGAACCCGCACGCATCATCGGCAAAGCAGCCTGCAAGACACGTAGCGGCCCCAGGGTCATGATATTGAAGACATCCTGCCAGGCGGCCCAGTCCGATGCCCCGACCTCAAGCTCCGGCTCCACGGAACCCAGCACGCCCGCAACATTGAACAGGATGTCGATATCCTCGATCGCTTCGAAAGCTGCCCGCACCGAAGCGTCGTCGCCCACGTCCATCTTATGGACGCTCACGCGCCCCTTGCTCTCTTGGGCGAGATTGCGCAATGCGTCCCCGCGCTCGGGATCGCGGCACATTGCATATACCCGATCGCCGGCCGCAGCATATTGCCGGACCAGTTCGAACCCTATGCCGCGCGATGCGCCGGTAATGATGATATTGGCCATGATCCTCTCCGCGATTGCCGCCGTCCACGGCGGTTTTGAATGCCTGTTCGATCAGGCGCCAAGGTGGTCGAGGTCCGACAGCGCATCGCCGATTTCGGCAAAGGTCGGATTGCGGCGCAGCGTCAGCCCCCCATTTACCTGAAGATTTTCCCCGGTCATGAAACATTCGTCGGATGCAAGCCAGACGACGGCCGCCGCTATGTCCTCGATCGTACCGATCCGGCCCAGCGGATATTCCCTCTCGAAACTCGCCAGAAAGGCCGGATTATCGCAGGACGCGCCCGACATCGGCGTCTTGGTCAGACCCGGTGAAATCGAGTTCGCCCTTATGCCCTGATGGCCATATTCATTGGCGATCGCGCGAATGACATGATCGATCCCGGCCTTTGTCCCCATATAGGCTGCATGGTGCTCAAGCATGATCGAAGCGGTGGCGGAGGAAATCTGTATGATCGAACCGCCTTGCGGCATGGCCGGGATCAGCGCCTGAAAAAAGAAGATCGGCCCCTTGAACTGGATTCCGACCATTTTGTCGAGATCGTCTTCCGTCGTTTCGGTAAGCGCCTTCATCAGGCCCCAACCCGTCGCGTTGACGCCGATGTCAACCTTTCCGAACTTATGGACCGTGGCCTGCACCGCGGCGTCGACCCCGGCCTTATCCGTGATATCGCACAGCAGATGCGCGCCGCCGATCTCTTCAGCCAGGGCGGCCAGCGGCGCATCGTGCCGGCCGGCCACGACCACGCGCGCGCCCTCCCCGGCCAAGCGCCGCGCGATGCCCTGCCCCATATTGTTGACGCCTGCCGCGCCCAGAACAAGCGCAACCTTCCCGCCGAGCCTGCTCATGATCGGACCTTCTTCCCTTCAAGATAAAGCTCCAGCTCCGCGTGGAACTGTTGCACGCGGGCCTCCTGCTGGCTGTAGCGCATAACCCCTTTAAGACCGCGTGAGCGCATGCCTTTCTGCATGTTGATGGCGTTGAAAATGTCCTGGTCCAACACCTCCCCCAGTTCAGATTCCTCGAACGTGCAATGGATGCGAGGCGGCCGGGTCCGCCCGCTGACGTCAACCTCGGGACCGACCCCCATATAGGATGGAGGACGAACATTGTCCGCCATCTTCCGGCTCAGCACCATGATGTCATAGTGGCACCGTTCGGGATCGTCGGCATGCGGCCGGATGCGGATGAAGAGCACACCTTCGGGATGCGCGTTCAGCGTCACATTGGGGAACAGTCCAGGATTCCAGTCGTCGGTCAGTTGATTGTCCGTGAACGTGGAATAGTCCATGCCAAACACATTGTCGGGTTTGCGTTTTGCCGCCTGGATCGCGCGGCGGACCGCCGTCGCGTTCATCGCATAATCCTCGACCAGCAAGCCTGTTTCCCGGGTGAACAACGCCAGAAGCTCGGTCAGCTTGTCGCGATCGGGCCAGCGCTGGCTGACCGCCATGTTCGGAAACAGCGAACGGTTGTGGCCATTGGGATAGAAATCGTGCTGGATGAACAGATCTTCGATGAACGGCAGAATCTGCGGATGCGCGGCATGGGCGTGATAGCCCTCGTTGAAGATGTCGAAAATCACCTTCCAGTTGCAAGGCACCTCCATCGTCACATCCTTGATGACGAACATCTCCTCCATTCGGTAGGACGCCAGCGCCGTCAACAGTTCGCCATAATGCTCCTCGAACGGCACAGGTTCATCGGCCATGCTCAGGAACACGAAACCGCCCCATTCCTTCACATGCGCCTGCGTAAGGTCGAGGTCGTCGCACAGCGCTGCGGCCTTGAAGGTCTCGCGGTCGGTCACGCGGGCGATCTTGCCCTTGATGTCCCAGCGCCAGCTGTGGACGATACAGGAGAACGACCTGGCGTCATGCCCGAACTCATCGACCACGATGCGGTTGCCGCGATGCTTGCAGACATTGTAGAGGGCCTTCACCTCACCCGGCGCGGAACGCACGATGATGAAGGACTCCTTGCCGATGTCATAGCGGAACCAATCGCCGACATTGGGGATATCGCTGCCCCGCCCGGCGATCTGCCAGGCCTGTGTCCACATGCTGTCCCATTCCCGCTCCATCCATTCGCGCTTGACGTAGCGATCGGTCGAATAGGTTAGAAACCGGTCGATGTCGGGATAGAGATCCAACAGGCTGACATTGCGCTTCACCTCATAGTCGGCGCTGATCTCTCCGGGTTCGAGCGCGAAACTCTCCGGGTCCACCTTGTCGGTAATGGGACGATCCTTGAATCGGATGTCGGCATAGCGGTTATGGATGTCCATCCTGTCCTCTCCTTTGTATCTCACGCTTTCCGGCCTCCCCCGCTTAGTCGAGCGGAACCGGCTCGCCGCTTGCGGTGTGCAGGGCGATCTTCCCGTCGCGCACGACGAGCGTATCGATTCCGCCCGCGATCCGGTGCGTTTCGTTCACGGTCTTCCAATAGACCACCGCGACCTCATCATCGACCACCACAGGCGGATCGAACGTCGTCTTGGATTTGGTCGGCGAGAAGAAATCGCTCGCAAGGTTGGTCGAGAACATGGCCTCGATCGCGGCATATCCGTCGACGACGCCCCCGGATGTGATAATTTTGGCATCTTCGGCATAATCAGCCATCAGCGTCGGCACGTCACCGTCCCTGAACGCCTCGACATGACGCAGGGCCAGTTTCGCCAGTTGCTCTCTAGACATTGCCTCTCCTTCACGCATGATCCGCCCATCCCATGGGCCTTTGGCTATCGTGTAAGGCACCTTACGATCTTGGATTGAAAACGCAATATAATTTCGATTAGAAGAAGCTGCGTTCCCACGCCACGCGCCTGCTTGCGGCGACGGTGCACTATCAAAGGAGAGGCTTCAAATGGAACTGGGACTTAAAGGCAAAAAGGCCATTATCACGGGCGGAAGCCGCGGCATTGGCCGTGCGGCCGCCGAACTTCTGGCAGATGAAGGCGTGGACATCGCCTTCTTCTCGCGTAACGTCGAACAGGTCAGGGAGACCGCCGCCGCTTTGGAGTCGCGCGGGGTCAAGACCATCGCCTCACCGCTCGACGCCCTCGATCTTGACGCCTATGCGGCCTGGCTGAAGGATGCAGCGGACAAACTCGGCGGCGTCGACATCTTCATTCACGGCGCAAGCTCTTCGGGAGCCGGGGCGGTGACGGACTGGGACATGACCTATGCGCTCGACATTCGCGGTGCGGTGATCGGCTGCGAAACGCTTCAGCCTTATCTTGCCAAGTCGGGCGAGGGATCGATCATCCTTATGTCCAGCACTGCCGCAACGGAGACGTTCTTCGCCCCCCAGGCATTCAACGCCCTGAAGGCCGCGCTGGTCACATATGGCAAGCAGTTGTCGCAAGCGGTCGCGGCCGAGGGGATCCGCGTAAATTGCATCTCGCCCGGCCCCATCGAGTTCGAAGGCGGCAATTGGGTGAAGACTCGCGAGGCGTATCCCCCCGCCTATGAGGGCACCATCGCCCAGCAACCGTTCGGCCGCCTGGGCACGCCGGCTGAGGTCGCAAGGGCCATCGCCTTTGTCGCCAGCCCGGCGGCCAGTTGGATCACGGGTGTGAATCTGGTGGTGGACGGCGGCTTCACCAAGCGCGTCCAGTTGTAATGAAAGGGGCCGGCCGCTCCAACAGGAGTCGCCGGCCCGTCCTCAGTCCGCGCGCAACATGCTGACGGCGGGATTGCCGGCATCGCGCAGCTTTTCCAGGCGGAAGCGGTCGATCAGCCACCGCCTATCGTGCCGCACATAAGCATAAGCGATACGCCCCCAAAGCTCGTAGAGCGGTGGGTCAAATCGTTCGCACAGATTCCAGCCATAACGGTTTGCCGCGAACTCCGCGCGCGCTCCGGCGATCGTGACGAGCGGGTTCGTGAAGCTGTGACAGGCCAGTTTTTCGGGCAAGTTGAAGGCGGCTATTTCCGCAACAAACGCATCGGCGGCGAGCGGTTTAGCGCTCTCGCCCGCGACGACGCCTACCTCCACCATCACCGTTTCGGCGAAGAAGCCGCGCAATCGCGGCCAGTCCTTGCGATCCACTGCATCGTCCAGTTCCGTCGCCAGCCTGACGATAAGAGCTTCTTCCGCCGTTATCATGTTCATGCTGTCGTCAGAGCCGCCTCGGTCGCGGGCAATCCCGTCCCCCAGCGAATCGTGCGACGGATGACCTCGCGATAGGTCTCATCATACCATGGCCCCGGGTTGGGGGGCAGTTTCGAGATGAAGGGCCGAAGGTCATAGGCCCCGATGCTATGGCCGGGGGCAAGGAACAGTGCCTCACCCTTGCCATGCTTGTGAAGCAACGCCTGCGGGCGCGGCAAATCCTCCAGCCAGGGGCCCTCGACATAACCAGGGGCCTCGCCTGTATAGCGGGAGGTCAGCAGCACCTCGCACTCACCGCGCAGTTCCATGATATACGGCTCGTCGACCACTTCGAATGCAGGCAGGCCCGCGACGATCGGATGATCGGAGACGCTTTCGACGACAATGGGTTGCTGCGCCAGATGTGAGACGAAGCGGCAGCCGAGAAGGTCCATATATTCTGGCTGCTTGTCCGGCGTGTCGGTGAGGCCGGGCAGCTTGATGCCGCCCATGTCGATCTCCGGTCCCTTGAATTCGATATAAGCAGACGCGCCGTGGATCGCGAGCCATTTGCCGCCGCGGTCAAGGAACCGGCGCAGCGCGGCTCGACCCGCGTCGTCCGGGAAAACATTGGTGGTATAGGCGATGACCATGTCCGCCTGATCCAGCGCGTCGATATCGCGCCAGTCGTTCGTACATGTCGTGCGGATGCGCTCATCCTCCGCCAGCAGGCCGAGCAGTTCGCGCCGGACCATGTCGAAATCATGATAGCCGCCGCCGACGATCAGCAGGACTCGCGCGGTCCGATCTTCTTCCGGTGTCATGACGTCCTCCTCAGAATTCGACCAGCGGGGTAACCCCGTCCCATTCCGCCGCCTTTTGCTTGAGGGCGGCGAAGAGTTGCGTGACCTCTTCCTTCATATAGGCGATCTCGACGATCAGGCCGTCCGCACCGTGCATGTCGATATAGGCGCAGATGCTGCCGTCCTCCAACGAGAAGCGCTGGATGCATTCGCCACCGCGCTTCTCAAAGTCGGCAATGGCGGCTTCGGCGTCGTTCGCCATGACGCAAAGATGGTGCACATGGTTCTGGCCCGCCTCATGCGCTTCCTGGAAAATCGAAGGCCCCGCAGCCTGGATCAGTTCGATCTGAAGGTCGCCGCTATAAGCGATCGCCGCATTGAACCGGATCGTCTCCGGCTGCCCGCGATAGATGCCGGTGGGAAATTCGAGCGGCGGGAATTTGAAGAAAGGCCCGACATTCATCACCTTCACCCAATGGTCGATCGCCGCATCAAGATCCGGCACGATATAGGCATTCTGAACATAGGGACCATAGGGCTTGTCCGGCACGGCATTTCTCTCCTCTTTATCCGACGCGAAGGGGACCGGGGCCTTGGCCCCGGCCGCTTATCGCTAGTCCCAGTTGGCCTGGCCGCCATCCACGGGGATGGTGGCGCCAGTGATATAGCCCGCCGCCGGCCCGACGAGGAACAGCACGGCCGCGCCGATATCGGTTTCCGGATCGCCGATCCGACGCATCGGGACGGTTGAAAGATAGGCGTCAGGACCTTCCGGCTTGGCATCGAGCCAGGCGAGGAACGAAGGCGAGCCGCCGAGCGGCGCGATGGTGTTGACGCGAATCCCGTCCGGTCCCCATTCCGATGCGGCGGCGCGCGTGAAAGCGCGGACCGCCTGCTTCGCTCCCGAATAGACGGCAGTGCCGCTGGTGTCCCAGTTCATCGCGGTCGATGAAGCGAAGTTGATGATCGCGCCGCCACCACGCTTCTTCATGTGGGGATAGACCGCCTTCATCATGCGAAAACTGGCAAAGGGGCCGGTTTCGAACGTCATCATCATGCCAGCGTCGTCAATGTCGTTGAACGGCGCCAGAACCGCCTGCTGGGCATTGTTGACGAGGATGTCGACCCCGCCGAAGGTCGAAACCGTCGCCTCGACGATCGCGGCAATATCGGCAGGACTGGATACGTCCGCCGAGACCGTCCCCGCTTCACCGCCGGCTTCGGCGATGATGGCCTGCGTAGCCTTGAGCTTGGATTCCGTCTTGCCGGCGAGCATGACCTTCGCCCCCGCTTTCGCAAGGGCGATGGCTATGCCCTGACCGACGCCCTGACCGGCCCCGGTGACGATCGCCACCTTGCCCTCAATTCCACTACTCATCCGTCTTGTTCCTTTCCTTATCGCCGCGCATCGGCGAGAATTGTATCGGCCGCGCACCAGGCGAAGGCCATGGCAGGGCCATTGGTGTTGCCTGAGGTCAGCCCCGGCATCGCCGAACAGTCGACGACACGCAGGCCCGTCACGCCCCGCACGCGCAGATGCGGGTCGAGCACCGCTGTGTCGTCCAGCCCCATCCGGCAGCTTCCGACCGCGTGGGTTCCCGACGTCCCGGCGCTGTAGACGATGTCCAGGATCTGGTCGTCGGTTTCGAAGCGCGCGCCGGGCATCAACTCATCGCCCACGATGTCCGCCACAGCGGGCTGACGAAGATATCGGCGGACATAACGAACCATCGCGACCGCCAGTTCACGGTCATGATCGGTCGAGAGCCAGTTGGGTTTGATATCCATCGGCGCGTCCGGATCGGACGAGGTGATCTGCATCTCCCCCTCGCTGTTGAGATCGAGCATGTTGGTATAGGTCGTCATGCCCGGTCCGTCCGCGACCACAGGCAGCGGATTGGCCGTATTCTCGCCCTCGGGATAGGACATCATCGCGCCGCCCATGTAAATCTGAACGTCGGGACGCGTCGCCTTGGGGTGAACAGCCGCAAAGGCGCCGACCTCGACCGGGCCGCTTGATAGCGGGCCGGTTCCGGTCAGCACATATTGGGCCATGCTCCCCAACAGGCCGAGCCCCCGAAAGCGATGATTGACGCCACGCTCGCCATTCACCAGCCGGTTGGTCATGGTGAAACCCAGATGATCGAGCAGTCGGCGGCCGACGTCAGGACTGTCGGCGACAACAGGGATGCCTAGACCCGAAAGCAATGGAGCGGGACCGATGCCGGAAAGCTGAAGCAGCTTGGGACTGTTCATCGCGCCGGTGGCGACGATCACCTCGCCCCGGCAGGAGAAATGCACCGCACGTCCATCGACGCGCGCGTCGACGCCGCTCGCACGCTTGCCCTCGAAGGTCACGCGGTCCACCATCACGCCAGTCCGCACCACCAGATTTGAGCGCGAGCGCGCAGGATCGAGGAAACACAGCTTGGCGCTCTGCCGCTTGCCTTTCTTCACGTTAAAGCTGAAATAACCGACGCCTTCCTGATCCTCGTCATTCAGGTCATCCTTGCCGGGCAGGCCCATTTCGACGCCTGCCGCAATCAGCTTGTCAGCCAGAGGGTATCTGTACGGCCCCACGGTAACGCCCACAGGCCCTCCCACCCCGCGCAGCCCATTGTCGCCCGACTGATGATCCTCGATCTTGCGATAGGCGGCCTTCATCCGGTCCCAGCCCCACTCGGGACCGGCGAGCCGTTTCCATTGTTCGAAATCCTCCGGCTGGCCGCGCACATAGATCATACCGTTGATAGCGGACGAACCGCCAAGACCCCGGCCACGCATCCATTGCTCCTTGACGTCCGCACCATTGCCGCGCGGCTGGTGCACATCATAGGTCCAGATATATTCGGGCCGCACCACCAGCTTGTAATAGCCCTTCGGCACACTCACCAGATATTGCTCGTTGCTGCCGCCTGCCTCCAGCAGCAGCACCCGCGTCTGCGGATCAGCCGAGAGCCGGTTCGCAAGAACACAGCCGGCCGATCCCGCGCCGACGATAATATAATCGAACGCGTCGCCGGAACCGGGCGCCTTTCCATCGCTCATTTTTTTCTCCGTGAAAGACGCCCGCCTTGAGGCGCTGCCTCAAAGCGCACTCGTGTCGACCCCACCCTTTTCAAGATAACTGTTCACCGTCTGGTGCAGGTGTCGGCAGCGCACTTCCTGATATTGGGAAAAAATCACATATTCGCGACCACCTGCGTTCAGGCCCTTCTGGAGAGCGCCGAGCGCATGGCAGTCCTGATCGTAAATCTCGCCCAGCCACTCCGGGAATGCGCCCGAATCGGCGTAAAGATCATCCTCTTCCAGATCGATATACTGCGTTTCGGGGATCTCTCCACTCTCCGGCTTTTTCTTGAAGATAATGAAGTCGTACATCGTCCAGTCGTGGTGCCCCGGCACCGGTGTAAAACGATAGGCATAGGGATGCAGCAGATTGCGGAATAGCACGAGGTTCGGGAACAGCGAATATTGCATGCCATCCAACGCTTCCGTATCCGACAGGCCGGAATAATCGGCGCCCTCAGCTTCGCTCATCAGGTTCCGCGCCACTTCGGCGATATAGGGCCGCAGCCGCGTACCGGGAGGAACAGGCGCATCCTCATCCTTGCCGGTAATCATACGATACATGTCCTGCAGCCGCTGATCCTCGCTGGGAATAGGGTCCATCCGATCGCTCGGCGTGCCCAATGGCTCCAGAAACCGGCTGACATGCGGCTCATCGGGCCAGACATCGTACTGGAAGCTGGAATCGCCGGCCCAGGCAATACCCTGGGCGTGAGTCTCGGGAACGTGGAATCCTTCCACGAACGCCTCCATGCAGGCCTTCCAGTTTGCCTTGAAAACCTTCCGCAGATGGATGGCCGCGTAGCCGTCCTTGCGCATCCAGTCCTGGAAGTCGCCATCCATGCGACCCATATATTGTTTCAGCGGTGCGGCATCCTGGTCGTAATTGACGAAGACGAAGCCATTCCAACGCTCAACCTTCGCCTGCGGCAGCGTCAACTCCGCCTTCTGCACATGCCGGAAATCCCAGCGTGAGGGGATTTTCTGGATTGTGCCATCCAGATTCCAGGTAAAGCCATGATAGGGGCACTTGAATGAAGCGACACTGGTGTCGCCCGAGCACAAGCGCATTCCGCGATGGAGACAGGCGTTATAATGCGCCCTGATCTCGTCCTCGGCCGTACGCACCAGGATGAGCGACCCAGCCGGCCCTTCGTAGAGCGTGCAATCTCCCACTTCGGGAATCTGCTCTTCCCGGCAGGCCATCTGCCAAACCTTGCTCCACATATGCTCGACTTCAAGGTCGAAGAAAGCCTTGTCCGTATAGCGACTGCGCGGCACACGGGCGATGCCGATATCCGTTTCGGAATATTCCTGGAATATCGACTGAGCCGGCTTCACGTCATCCGCGATCAGCTCCTGATACATGGGCATGGCGCTTTCCCGATATTCGGGCGCAATCCGTGCGGCACCTTCCTTCAGCATCTTCCGTCTCCTTGATAGCGCAGAGGCAGCGTCGGCGTTCGCCCCTCGCTGCATTTACCCTTTCAGCGTAGCGCCCGGTGGAGTTCTGTCAAGATAGGAAGGTGCCATACTTTATAAATGATCGGCGCGATCAGCGTCCCTTGCCCTGATCCTCCCCCTTCATCGCAATGGTCAGCCGGGTCAGCAGGCTGATCAACTGTTCTGCTTCCGCAGACCCCAGATGGCGTTCAACCATCTGCACCTGATCGAACGCGATCTCGCCCAGCTTGCTCCGGATCTGACGGCCCTTGCGCGTCAGCCGGATCAAGATCGCCCGGCCATCCCTGGGGGAGCGGCTCCGCGCGATCAAACCTGCGGCCTCGAGCCGCACCAGCGTTTCACCGACACTCGCCTTGCCGATCTCCAGGCGTCGCGCCAGATCTGCCTGCGAAAGCGGCTCCGCTATCAGCAACTCGCGCAAGACATAGGTCTGCGCAGGCGCCAGATGATCGTCGCGAACCCGCGACATATAATCATTCGTCAACATGCGGGATAGCATCTGGATCAGGAAGGGCACGGACCCTTTGGACGGGAATTCGGCCGCCTCCGTCGTGCCCGCCAGACTGATTTCGGACCCTGCCGAGGCAGTTCGGTTGTCGGCCGAACCTGTAGTAATCTGCTTCATCCGTTCAAAATTCCTGCCATGTCCAAAATACATGCGCGATGGCGCATCTTCATCCTGGTCCCTTCTGCCCCACGACAAAGCAGTAGACAAGAACCCGCCATTCTGGGTATTCCATTTTCGAATCTACATTATAAAAATGGAGAGGGTGTGGAAACGACACCAAGGCAAAGGGCTTCGCTCTGCATCCTTCTAGCAAGGACTGCATATGCGCTGCTGTTGTTCGCCATCGCTTTGTCATTGCTATGGCTTGGCGGCACGTTAGCCGTCTTGGGTGGATCATCCTATTATCTCCTGACAGGCCTCACGCTGCTGCCTTGCGCCTGGTGGCTGCGAACGGGCGACCGGCGCGGGGCCATTCTCTATCTCGCCATGCTCGTCGCGACGGCCGCATGGGCGCTGTGGGAAGTCGGGCTTGACGGATGGGCGCTCGTTCCGCGACTGGTGGCGCCGCTCGTCCTGGGCCTGTGGCTGCTCACACCTTGGGCCTATGACCGGCCGGCACGCGGCGGCCCGGCATATCGACCAGCCATTGCCGCGCGGGCCTTGCTGGTGCTGGGCATGCTGGCGACCGGCACG
Organism: Sphingobium faniae; assembly: GCA_900100475.1. GTDB lineage: Bacteria > Pseudomonadota > Alphaproteobacteria > Sphingomonadales > Sphingomonadaceae > Sphingobium > Sphingobium faniae. Next base: position 371,583 of record FMTU01000001.1, read on the forward strand.
GTGCTGGGCTATGCCGCATTCCGCCCCGCCGATGCGGCACGGCCTCTCAACGCTGTCGCAGGCGACGAAACCGAATGGCTGAACTGGGGTCACGATATCGGCGGCACGCGGTTTTCCGAGCTTTCGGCGATCAACTCCAGCAATGTCTCGGAACTGAAGCCTGCATGGACCTTCCGCACCGGCCACGTCCAGGGCGCGCTGCCATCGCCTTTCGAGGCAACGCCGCTCAAGGTGCGCGACACGCTCTATTTATGCACGCCCCATAATGACATCATCGCGCTCGATGCCGCATCCGGACGGCAGCGATGGCGCTACCGCGCTGGCAGCGATCCGACCCGCGTGTACCTGGCTGTCTGTCGCGGCGTCGCTTATTATCGCGCCCCCGCGGCGCAAGGCGGCGCCTGTGCGGAGCGGATCATCACGGCCACGATCGATGGTCGCCTGATCGCGGTCGATGCCCGGAACGGCACGCCCTGCGCCGGTTTCGGCCGGAACGGGAAGGTCGACCTCAAGAGCGGCCTCGGCCACGTCGATCACGGCTATTATTATGTCACATCCGCACCGCAGATCATCCGGGGCAAGATCGTGCTGGGCGGATGGGTGAACGACAACCAGCATATTGGCGAACCATCGGGTGTTATCCGCGCCTTCGACGCGGTGAGCGGTCGCTTTGCCTGGGCGTTCGATGTCGGGCGACCGGATCAGCACGGCTCGCCCCTCCCCGGCCAGAGCTTCACGCCCGGCACGCCCAATAGCTGGGCGCCGATCAGCGCCGACGAGGGGCTGGGCCTTGTCTATCTGCCGATCGGCAATTCTGTACCCGACTGGTATGGCGGCCAGCGTCGTCCGTTCGATGACAAGTTCAGCAGTTCGGTCATGGCGCTTGACGCGCAGACCGGCGCGCTGCGCTGGTCGTTCCAGACGACGCATCATGATCTGTGGGATTATGACGTCGGATCGCAGCCGGTGCTCTACGATATGCCGGTCGGAAAGGGACGCGTGCCCGCCCTCATACAGGCGACGAAGCGCGGGGAGATCTTCGTGCTCGACCGGCGTACCGGCCAGCCGATCACACCAGTAACCGAACGCCCCGTCCCGCGCAGCACGGTACCCGGCGAACGCGCCGCACGCACGCAACCCTTCTCCACCGGGATGCCGTCGCTCGCAGGCCCCGCGCCGACAGAAGCCCGGATGTGGGGTGTCACCCCCATCGACCAGGCATGGTGCCGCGTCCAGTTCCTGCGCTCGCGCTGGGAAGGCCCCATGACGCCACCCGGGCTGGATCGCCAGACAATCGTGCATCCAGGCTATCAGGGGGGCAGCGACTGGGGCAGCGTATCCATCGACCGCGACCGCGACCTGATGATCGCCAACAGCAACCATCTGTCCGTGCGGTCCCAGCTCATTTCGCGGGCGGAAGCCGACAAGGCCGGGGTGAAGCCCGTGTCCGCCGACGTCCATGGCGATATCGGCGGCACCGCGCCCCAGACCGGAACCCCCTATGCGGTGCGCCTGATCCCTTTTCTTTCGCCGCTCGGCGTGCCGTGCGAACAGCCGCCTTATGGCCGCATCTCGGCGATTGACCTCAAGACCCGCAAACTGGTCTGGTCAAAGCCGTTCGGCTCCGCGATCGACAGCGGCCCCTTTGGCATCCCGTCCATGCTGCCCATCACCATGGGCGTGCCCAATACCGGGGGATCGGTCGTGACGCGTGGCGGCGTGACCTTCATCGGTGCGACGCAGGACCGCTATCTGCGGGCCTATGAAACCGCAACCGGCAAGCTGTTATGGCAGGCCCGCCTGCCGGCCGGAGGGCAGGCGACGCCGATGACCTATGCGGCGGGCGGGCGGCAATATGTCGTTATCGCCGCCGGTGGCAGCGGCGCCATCAAGAGCAAGAGCGGCGATTATGTGATCGCCTACGCCCTGCCCCAGACCCACTAGCCCATAGGAGCGTCGATCATGCCCCCCCAACCGTTCAGCATCGCCATCCCCGACGCCGACCTGGACCGGCTGCGCGACCGCATCCGGTCGACCCGTTGGGCCGACGACTGGGACAATGGCGACTGGCATTATGGGGTCGAACGCGAATGGTTGCGGTCGATGGCATTCTATTGGGCCAATGATTTCGACTGGCGCGCGCAGGAATCCGGGATCAACCGCTGGCCGCAATTCACCACCGACATTGACGGTTACCGCATCCACTTCCTGCATGTGAAAGGCAAAGGCCCCGACCCCCGGCCGCTGGTGCTGACCCATGGCTGGCCCTGGACATTCTGGGACTGGAAGGACGTGATCGGCCCGCTGACCGATCCGGCCGCCCATGGCGGCGACCCCGCCCTCTCCTTTGACCTCGTCATCCCCTCGCTTCCCGGCTTCGCCTTTTCCACGCCGCTGCGGCAGAAGGTGAATGTTCGCATCATCGGCCGGCTGTGGACCGGCCTGATGCGCGACGTGCTGGGCTATGACCGCTTCATGGCGGCGGGCGGCGACTGGGGCGCACTGGTGACGGCGGAGCTTGGCCATGCCCATGCCGACCATGTCGATGCCGTGCATCTGGCCATGCCGATGCTGCCGGGTCTCGACCAGTTCAACATGAGTCCCGACGATTTCGCGCCCGATGAACAGTGGATGCCCCAGCGTCAGGCGGAAAGCTGGCCGCTGATCGCCAGCCATGTCACCGTACAGAGCAACGATCCGCAGACGCTGGCCTATGCGCTGGCGGATTCGCCTGTCGGCACCGCCGCCTGGCTATGGGAACGCCGCCACGCCTGGAGCGACAATGGCGGCGACATCTTCAAGAGCTTCGACCGCGATTTCCTGTGCACCACGGCGTCGCTCTATTGGTTGACCAACAGCATCGGATCGTCGCTGCGTATCTATAAGGACCATTTCGGCGCCGCCGATCCATGGCCGCTGCTGCACGATGGAAAGATCATTTCCGTGCCGACCGGCTTTGCCATCGCGCCCAAGGAACTGATCTTCCTGCCGCGCAAGATAGCGGAAGAGCGGACGAACCTGCATCGCTGGACCATCTTGCCAAGTGGCGGACATTTTTCGGGCGCCGAGAACCCGGCCGCCCTTGTCGACGAATATCGGGCGCTCGCAAGGGCGCTCTGAACCGCAAAATCGGGAGAATATGATGCTGACGCCTTATGATGAGTTCCCATGCCACCAGACACCCCATCCGTTCAGCTATATCGCCAATACCGACTATAGCTGGGACGAAGGCTATTTCTTCGGTGCGTTCAATCCCGACGAGAAGGTGTTTCTGGGCTGCGGCTTCCGTATCAATCCCAATACCGACATGATCGGCGGCTACTGCCTCATCAACGTCGACGGCCGCCAATATACCACTCGATTCAGCCGCTGCTGGCGGCAGGATTTCGGTTTTCGCGTCGGGCCGTGGAATGTCGAGATCATCGAACCGCTCAAGACGCTGCGCTACACGCTGGAGGCCAATGACAGCGACCTGACGCTCGACGTGCTGTGGACAGGATCATCGCCCGCCTATCTGGAAGAGCATCACCTCGCGCACAACCGCGGACGTCGCACCACGGACCAGTCGCGCTATTCGCAGCCCGGCACCGTCAGCGGCTTCGTCAAACTGGGCGATCAGAGCTGGGATCTGGGCCAGCCCGGTTGGGTGGGCGCGCGCGATCATAGCTGGGGCCTCTATGCCGAACGCCCCCCGATCCCGCCCGAGGCCAAATGGCTGCCGCCGCGCAAGATCGGTGGAGCCAAGCGGGCGCTTCGTTTCTGGACCGTCTTCAAGACCGGCGATTATAGCGGCTTCTACCATCTGCACGAGGATGCCGAGGGTGTGCAGCGCGAACTGGACGATGTGTTCGGCAATCCACTGGGCGGCCGCCTCTACAAGGGCTGGAATGAGGAAGAGGTCGGACTGAAGGCGGCGCGGCATGAACTGCAATTCCGTCCCGGCACCCGCATCCTTGAACATGCGACGATCTATATGACCGACACGGTCAATCGCGACTGGGTGCAGACCTTCGAAGTCGTCTGCCCGCCCTGGCTGGTCCAGACAAATGGCTATTCGGTCGGTGCGTGGAAGGATGGCGGCACTTTCCATACCTATCACGGATCGGAGGAACTGGCCGTGGAATGGGACGATTTCGACTTTTCGCAGCAGCCGGTCTCGTACACGCCCTATGGCGTCGAGCAGGAAGCCGGCCTCAATCTCGACGCGCTCAACAGCGGACTCGACTATAGCAAGCCGATCCACGGCATCGAATATCTTTGCCGAGTGGTGACGACCGCGCCCGATGGCACCCGGCATGTCGGTTCCGCGCATATCGAGCATTTCATCAACGGGCGCTTCGACCCTTATGGCTTCACGGACTGAAGCCATGGACTTCAGCCCCGACAATATGGCGCGCTATCTTGACCACCGTCTGGGGGGCAAGGTCCGCATCGACGACATCAGCCGCTTTGGCCGTGGAACCTCGCGCCAGACATGGTTCGTCGATGCGATGCGGGACGGCGAGAAGCACGAACTCGTCTTCCGGCTCGATCTTGACGCCGGCAGCTTCGGCGATGCGCCGCTGGATGAGGAATATTTCATCTACGAGCGGCTCGGCCATACCAACGTACCCGCCGCTCGTGCCCTGTGGTGGGAGGATGATCCGCAATGGGCGACCACCGCCCCCTTCTATGTGCGCAGCCGCGTGGATGGGGACTGGAATATTCCCAACTTCACCAATCCCGATCCCCGATATGACGATCTGCGCATCCGCATCTCAAAGGAATGGGTGCGCAAGATCGCCATTGTCCATGCGGTCGACTGGAAAGGCCTTGGCATCGACCAGCGGCTGCCTGCTCCTAAGTCGCTGGCCGACTGCGGACCCAATTATGTGAACATGATCGTCGCCCATTTCGAAGCCGATCGCATCGAAGGCGATCCGATCCTGCTCGAAAGCGCCGAGCGGCTGCGCGACATTGCGCCGCCTGCGTCGAAGATCTGCCTGTGCAAGGGCACCAACGGCTTTGGGGAAGAGATTTTCCGCGGCGAGGAAATCGTCGCGCTCAGCGATTGGGAGGAAGTTTCGATCGGCGATCCTGCGAACGATTTCGCCTATGTTCAGTATCTGGTGCCCGAGATCAGGCAGGACGGCAAGAGCATATGGGGCATGGCCCAGGCGCTGGACTATTATGAGGAACTGACCGGGACGCATGTCCCATTGAAAACGATAGACTATTATCGCGGCGTGCGGATGCTGCGCATGCTCGTCATGATGGCGCGCGCGGCGGCGGCGGTTCATAGATACCCGCGCATCGCCGAAGTGCGGCAACTTTATGCGTCGACCGAAGTCGCCCTTCATTCGCATAATGTCCTGTTGCAGTCGATGGGCCTCAAGACGGCCTTCGATCCCGAAATATTCCAGGAAGTTCATATGTCGGTGGAGGTGTTGTCGTGATCCTGCCGACCATATACGACATGCTGATCTGCATGGAACAGACCATCGTCAACACGGTGGAACCGGACCTGAAAAGCCACAAGGGCCTGAGCGCGACCGCGACGATCAAGCATATGTTGCGGCAGTCCGCGCTGCGGCTGGAGCATGAGGGCGCCTTTCTGGTCGAGGATATCGCACGGCAGCGCGTGCTGATACGCCGCATCGCCGACTATCTGTCGGGAGCGGGGGATCCGATCGGCGCGACAGTAGCAGAGGCGCTGGACGCGATACCGGGCGCGCCGGAGGGCTATCCCACGCTTTCCGCTCTCTCGGAAATCGGCGTCGCCTTGCGCAACCAGTTTCATGATGGCCTCAAGGCGCTTCAGGCGCTGCGTGACAGCCGGGCCGACGACGCGGATTATGCCGCATTGCGCGCCGACATCCGAACCTATGCCGAATGGCAGATCGGTGAGGAGACGAAGCTGATCGGACCCGCCTCATTCGGTCAGGGACCGCGCCGCTGACCCCTGCGAAAGGAGATATGACGATCATGGCCGCCCATGCCGCACCGCCGCCGGTTCCCCGCAAATTCGACCAGTTGACGACCGAATGGCTGTCGGCCGCATTGGCCAGCCGCTATCCGGGCGTGGAGGTTCTCTCCTCCCGCCTGGACGGGAAGATGGGCTATAAACCCAATAAGCAGCGCATCCATTTGACGTATAATGATGCGGCGGGGCGCTATGGCCTTCCCGACACCATGATCGTCAAGGGCGGCTTTCAGGACGAGGGCAATTACGGTTCCGGCCTGGATGCCGGAATGCAGCTCGAAATATTGGGCCATCGCGACGCCGCCCCTTATTACGGCATCAATACCGCAGGCATCCATTATCTCCACTATGACGCCGAGCAGGCGGGCGCGATCATGTTGATGGAGGATCTGGCGGCGCGCAGGCAGGCCCGCTTCTTCCATGTCTTCACGCCCCTGTCGGTGGGACAGGCCATCGCCTTCACCGACGCCATCGCCGACTATAACGCCGCATCCTGGAACAGCCCGGACTTCCACGCCGGCGGCCGGATCGGACCCGATAGCGAGATGGGTCGTATAAAGGGCGTCATCTACGATAGCTATTTCGCACGCTTCACATCCGACCCAGACTTTTTTGACGCACATATCCAACTGCCGCGCGGCGCGGCCCTGCCCCGCCTGTTGCGCGACCGCGAACGGCTCGACCGCGCGCTAACTGCTTTCTGGGGCGTCGCCGCCGCACAGCCGCAATGCTACATTCATGGCGACGAGCATCTGGGCAACCTCTTCGTCGAACCGGACGGAAAGCCCGGTTTCCTCGATTATGCAGGGCGGCCGGATAGCTGGAACCTGGGACTGGCCTATTTCCTCATCCACGCGCTCGATGTCGCGGACCGCCGCGCCTGGGAAAAAATGCTGCTGACGCGCTATCTGGATCGGTTGCGCCGCAACGGCATCGACGCGCCCGCATTCGAGGATGCATGGTTCGCCTATCGCTGCGCGTCCGTCCTGATGCTCGGCATCTGGATCAACAACAGTCCGCGCTGGCAGCCCGAAACGATCAATACGGCCAATTGCGTGCGTGCAGCCGCCGCCGTACTCGATCATGACGCGCTGGCGCTGCTGGGCTGACACCGCTTTGTTATCGAGCCTTCACTTGAGCAACTGGCCGGATGATATACAGATAGCCCCATGACAGAAAATCGGGAGCAGCGGTCAAGCTGGATTTCATAGCCATGCCGGCGCCCGAATGAGAGCAATGCAAAGAATAAATGGATTGCCGAATGGATCGGCTGGACGTCTTTGATCTCAAGATATTGCAGACGCTTGCCAATGATGGCCGTATTGGTTGGCAGGAACTGGCCGGACAGGTCGGCCTTTCTCTTACGCCTACGCTTCGACGCGTGAAGCGGTTGGAAAACGAAAATTATATATTGGGCTATGCCGCCACGGTAAACGAAGTGGCATGGGGCGCAGCATCAACGCCTTTTTTTTGTGGCAGTCGCGCAAGCCAAAAGCTTTTCGCGCGCCGCGATGGCCGTGCAGGTTGCACCTTCCACTCTTTCCCGGCGGATCGCGCGTTTCGAAAGAGCGAGCGGGCTGCGTCTGCTCAACCGCACGACGCGGATCGTCGAGTTGACTGCGGAAGGCACGGTATACCCGCGCCGGGCGGAACGGATCCGATCGCGCCAGCCATAGGCCTGCACGATCCCGGAAGCTCCATCGGCTAACGCGCACCCCTGTGGCGCGTCAGCCGCCAGCGGACTTATCGACGAAATCTCTCATCATGGCCGCGCCCAGGGTCGCACGGTCCGCTGGGTTCATTGCGCTGAAATCGGCGATGGCCTGCGCGACGTCGTCGACGATCCAAAACGGCCCCTCGCCCAGACGATCCATAGCGCCCCGGGCTATATGTGCCGGGTCCGCCGCATTTTCCAGCGGTCCGAACGCATCGTGCATGGCGGGCGTGGCCGTCGGACCGATAATCGGGCAAAGCAAACGCACGCCGCATTGTTTGAATTCAAACCACAGCGCTTCGCTCAGATTATGAATGAACGCCTTGGTCGCCCCGTAAAAAGCAAAGCCCGGCGAACCGAGAGATCCCGAAATTGAGCCCATTGTTATAATGCTCCCGCGTTCACGGGCGCACATTGCGCGACCGAAATGATGAAGAAGCCGGGTCTGCGCGATCACATTGCGCTGCATTCGCCCCGCGATGCGATTCCATTCATCTTCGACAAAGGGTCGATAATCGGTTTCAGCGCCGGCATTATAGATGAAGGTTCCGATCTCCAGACTGGAAGTCTCTTCAACGATCCGGTCAATCGAATGCTCATCCTCCATGTCCAGCGCCAAGCTACATACTGTGATGCCGGGGTAATTTTCGGCAATTTCGTTCGCCGCTTTCGTCAAGCGATCCGCGCGCCTTGCAATCAGCAGGAGATTGACGCCGCGTTGCGCCAACTCATGCGCGAAGGCTAGACCAATGCCATCGGAACCACCGACGATTAGACCCCACTGACCGAATTGCTCTCCTGCCATCTCTTCAATCCTCGTACATGTTGGCAATCGGTTTCGACTGCCGTGTGGCGTATGCCTTAGAAAGTCGGCGCATCAACAATAGCTATGCCCTCCTCGTTCATCAGCTTGCCGAAGCCGTAGTCGTCCGCCTTGTCCACGTGGCAGAGCGCTTCCCTGAGGGCAATCTCACCAAGATGGGCGGAGCCGAAGCCGAAGGCTGTTCGAGATGTTTTCTGCCGGGCGTTATAGTTAAATTCTTACAATCAACTTCTCAAATTTGCCAGGGGTCACCTGCCACTTTCTCCAAGCTACGACCATCGCGTCATCAACGGCGCCGACGCCGCGCGCTTGATTGTCGCGGTCGGCGCTATTCTCCGTGAAATGAATTTCGAATAATATAATGAATGGGCGTCACGAACCGTCAGCGCTTATGAGCGCGCAGGACGGATTGCGACACCCACTTTCTTGCGCTTTACCTCTCCGTCCGATGCCGCCGCAGGCTTGGAACCCTTACCAGTTCCGGACCCGGCTTTGCCCTGCTTCGCGGTGTCGCGCGCAGTTCCGCGAGGGGCGGCGATACCATGTACCGTATCGCCCAGCGCCGGTTCCACGGCACCCCTAACCTTGCGAGGCTTCCCGGTACGCAAATCTGCACCATCGCTGGAACTTATCTCACCGGAAGACGGCGTTTGCCTGGCTCTCCCGTTCCTCTCAACCGATACGGCACCCGGCTGAGGCGATGTCGAAATGCGTCGTGGCTTCGTCTTATGCGAATTATCGGGGACAGTTTCCACAGCAGATATCCGCGCCCGGCTGGATTTTACCATTCCTGACGCCCCAGGCCGTTTAGTCTTCACGGATTTCGCCTGCCTCGTCACGGGCTTATCGAGCTTTAGCTCAACGCTTTGCGAACCGCCCTCGCTATCCTGAGAAATCCTATCGCGTTCCTTCGCAGCGGGCGCATCCTTCGCAGCCTTCAACCGGACGGCCCTGTCACGACTTGCCGCAGCAGAATCGGTTGCCGCCTTGCGCTTTACGCTTTCCTTGCGAACGGAAACCTTATGATCCCCGCTTGCGGCATCCTCCGCTCCACCGCTGTCCTTTTTCCTCGCCTTGGGGGGCGTTGCGCTGACTGTTCCTCGCTGTGGATTAGATTCCGCCGGGCTTGCAAACGCCATGCTGTTCGAAAAATTCAATCCGCGTGGGACTACACCCAGAAAGAACATCTCGGCAAGAAGATCCGCTATTTCCTTGGGCGTATTTCTGCCGCCAGGATTGAACCATTGAAGTGCGTAGATTGTGCTTCCTATGAGCAACAGCCGCATCATGCGAGGGTCCATCTCGCTCCGGATTTCGCCCGCCGCCTGCGCCTCTTCCAGCATCGACTGCCAGAAATGGCCATAGGCGCGCGGAAGAGCGAGGTGCTTGAGCCGGATGTCCTCCGGAACCTGATCAATGATCTTCCAATACGCCCGGACGAAATCATCCTTGGCTAGCATTTGCTGAAGATGCGTCTCCAGCGCGATTCGGATCCGATCATAGGCAGACACGCCCTTGGGTAACGCTTCCACTCGCGCAACAACGAGCGAGGAAACGCTGGTGGTGCCGACGTTGAGCACCTCTTCGACAATGCTTTCCTTCGATGGGAAATAGTAATAGAGGCTCCCGGCAAAGGTCCCCGCCTCCGAACCAATATCAGCCAAGGTCGTCAAGGAATAACCCTTGTCCGCCAGAACTTTCGCGGCAGCCTGCAATATTCTGGCTTTCTTGTTAACAGCCTTTTGCGTTTTCATCGCAGTCGCAGTTCCTCTTCAGGCTATTTGGCTAAACGAACATACGCCAACATTGCCCATCCGGCCTTCGGAACATGCCAATTCCGTTCAGCCATAGGTCACGTGTCGCGGATCGTTCGATTATAGCCTTTCCCATACCATAGTCCGCTATTCTTTGTCCGATTTTAGAAAAATCCGCAAGAACGGAAGCGACTTGATGGGACAGGAGCCTTTCGTGAGGCTCGCGGCTCCGCCGGGGTCGCCTCCCTCCAGGTGGACCGGCGGCGCAGGAGGAAACCACGATGCCCTTCACCTTCCATTGCCATGATTATGCTATTGCTTCCCCAAAAAAAGCGGGGTGCGATCACTATAAGTGATCGCACCCCTTCCATCCTTGCGGAGGGACCGCTTAAAAGTTGAAGCGCATTTCGGCGCCATACATTCGTGGACGGCCGGGGCTGACCGAGTTGACGCCGAACCCGCTGCCTGCGGGCAGGCCGCCGGCATAATATTCCTTGTTGAAGACGTTCCGGACGTAGAGGGCCAATGAGACATTTTCACCCATGACATCGTCCCAGCTAAGGCGCAGATTCGTGATCGTATAGCCTGGAATCCGCGTACCGGGCGTATAGCTGTCCGCCAGGTTCGAGAAATAAACGCCGGTCTGGCCGTAGATATCACCGCGAAGCGATACAGATCCCGCGTTCCCTGCCAGCTCCTTTGTCAACTGCGCGTAGGCGGAACCGGACCATTTCGCAACGTCGGCATAAGGGCCGTACGTCACGGGAACGCCCGCAATAATTCCGACCGGATCGGTAAACTTCGCGTCGGTATACGTGCCGGCGCCACCAAGTTCCAGCCAACTCGCAGGCTTCAATGTGACGCTCAGTTCACCGCCCGAAATCTTAGCCTTGGGGACGTTGCCGGTGAACAGCGCGGGGTTGCCGTTGATGACCTGGAAATTCGCGCGCTGCACATTTTTCACCCACTGGGTGTAGACGTCCGCCGTCACGTTGAAGCGCATACCGCCGACATAGCCATTATATTTGGCGCCGACCTCTACGTCCTTGGTTGTTTCAGGCAAAAAGATGTTACCGCCATTGGCCCCTGTCTCGTCAATCGGCGTACCCGTGAAGTTGAAACCGCCCGCACGCCAGCTACCCCGCGTCGTGGCATAGACCATCAACTGAGGCGTCACCTGATAGTCCAGGCTGGCGGTGTAGCTTTCCTTGTCGTTCTTCAGCTTCTGGCTGGTCACGCCATAGACGGAACCGGGCAGGTTGCGTCCCGTGATCTTGTCCTGCGAATAACGGAAGCCGCCGGTCAGGTGCAGGGCATCGGTGATGTTGTAGGTCGCCTGCGCGAAGCCCGCCAACGACCGATCCGTCACCGCGAAGACATAGGTCAGCGGCGAGAACGGAGCCAGAGGGCTCAGATCGAAAAACTGCCCTTCGGAAACCAGGCTATCGCGCTGGTTGGCATAATAGACGCCGATGGTGAAATCGAGCGCGCCATCCAGAACCTTGCCCTGAAGCTGAAGTTCTTCGGAAAACTGCCGGGTGCTCTGCGCCTGCCCCTTTGCCGTATCGGTACGATTTTCGTAGATGCCGTAGGGCGACCCATCGAAGTCGTAGCGGTCGTTCTTGCTCGACTTGTTCCAGCCGATGATGTTCTTGAGCGTCAGTTCGTCCGTCAGATCGACTTCGGTCGTGTTGATAATGAAAAGCGTCTTGGCGCGGTGCGTCAGTGGGCTATTGACCATGGCTTTCCAAGGCCCGAGCTTCTTTTGATAGTCGACAAAGCTCTGGATACCACCGGGATAGAGATCCGGGCGGGCAGCCACCAGCGCATCGAACGTGGGGTTGCCCGGGGTATAGAGGCAAGCGGCAAAGGCGTTGAGCGCCGTGCCATCGGGCAGCGTCGCACCGCAGGCATTGGCCTGATAAGCAAGTGTCGGCGTGTTGGTTCCGCGATCGGTGCTATACTGCACCGTCACCGAGTTGCGCAGGCCATCAATCGGCTCGATCGCCAGCGTCCCGCGAACCGCCTTGTTCGTATTATCGCCGACCTTCTTCCCCGTATAAAGATTGCGCACATAGGCGCCGCCGTCGGAGATATTGCCGGCAATGCGCAGCGACGCCCAGGGCGCGAGCGGCACCGTCGCGGCGGCCTGCACCTGGTAATTGTCGAAATTGCCGCCACGGACCGAGAAAAACCCCTTGGCTTCGTTACCCGGCCTGGCGGTCTGATACAGCACGGCGCCGCCGGTCGTGTTGCGACCAAAAAGCGTACCCTGCGGCCCCTTGAGCACCTGCACATTTTCAAGGTCGAAAAAGGCCGAAGCACTGAAGGAGGAGACCTGGAATTCATTGATATAGGGCAGAACGGCCGGCGGCGAATTGGTATATGCGTCGATCGACTGCCCGCGGATCGAGTAGTTGATGATATTGTTGGAGCCGCTCTCGCGAATGGTCAGGCCAGGCACGGCCGACTGGAGATCGGCTTCCGAACGGATCGACTGCTTCTCCAACGCTTCACTTCCGAAAGCGGAGATTGCAACAGGTACCTTTGAAAGACCCTCTTCCCGGCGACGGGCGGTAACGACGATATCACCGTCGCCCGATGGCGATTGCTGTGCCACAGGCATGTCGGCGGCCTGCTCCTGCGCCCGGACGACGGGCGAAAAAACAGCGGCAAGGACCGCGCTGCTCGCCAAGAGGCTATATTTGATTTGCATTCAGATCCTCCGCAATGATGATGGAAGGGAGCGAACCCTGCCGGCAAATGGCGCTTCCAGGGCACCACCCCCTTCAGGTGCGGGGACAGCTCTGGGCGGCCGATGCTCTTGCTGTTGCTCTCCCACGCATCCGAACATGGCATTTCGCCATTGGGGTGCGTCGCCGGCGGCCCTAGGCCCCGTGCTCGACCGGCGCAAGAATATTTTATGTTTTAGATTATAACTTGTTCAGATGCACGAATTTTTCGTGCAACCTGTGCCGGATATGTCACAGACTGCTTGCTTGCCATATGTCCATCTCTCGATCATTGCGGGCACTCGTTCCACTCACCGTCAATCAGCGTTCAAACGCCGCCCCTGCATCCTGCTCCTGACGCCCGGGAACGCCGACGATTGCAAGGTGGCGAGGCGCTGTATCGAAGCCCTGCCGCCCTCCGCCGCACTCGCTGACAAGAGCCATAGCGGCCAGGCCCTGCGCGAGTGGCTCGACGAGCGCGGCGCACAGGCCGTGCCCCCCCCCCGCCCCCGCAACCGGCAAGGTCCAGTACGACTATGATCGTGCCGTCTACAAGCAGTGCAACGTCATCGAGCATGTTCTGCCATCTCAAGGACTGGCGCCGTAGGTCGGGATGCAATGCATGGACAGCAGGCCAGGGGCGATCGCGGCAGTGTTGGGGCGCCACGGCCCCGTTGATCTCGCGGTGATCGAGACCGGACGGATGAGTCCGTCGATCGCGCTGGGCCTGCGCGAGTTTGGGATCGCAAACAAAACCGATCCGCATGATAAATGCTGGTCGGGGAGAGAGGATTCGAACCTCCGGCCCCTGCCTCCCGAAGACAGTGCTCTACCAGGCTGAGCTACTCCCCGACCGAGGCGGCATCGCGTTGCGATCCCACCAGGCAGGCCGCAGCCTATAGAGACGGCGTTTCGGGCTGGCAAGCGGTGGATGCGCTTTTTTTAGCGGGTTATGTCCCGGACAAAAATAGCCGGCGGACTACGCCGCAGGCCCGCCCTTCCCTAACCGATCATCATGAGGCTGGCATTGCCTCCCGCCGCCGTCGTGTTGATGGAGGTCGATACCTCGTCCAGCAACAGATCGAGCGGATAGCAGCCCGTGCGACCCAGCGGCACAGCATGGAGCGAGACGATGGCTCCCGAACGCTCGGCAAGGGACTGGGCCGTTGCGGCGATCTTGTCCGCCCTGCCCTCCACCAGAGCGGCAGCGACCGGCGTGGCAAGATCGGTGGAGAAGCAGCCAGCGACCAGCGGCGGCAGATCACCGGGCAACGCCATGCCTTCCAACACGCCCCGGTTTCCCGTGGCGAGGGTCGCGGCCATCTGATCGAACAGCCCTTCTCGCGTCGCCGGGAGCATCAGCACATGCCCACAGGGATGCAGCGCATAGACATTGCGCTCGCCGACCGGCCCGGCCAGCCATTGTTCGACGCCCAGCGCCGACCGGCTTCCATATCGGCGCGCCACAGCAGCCGCAGCCGCCTCGCCCCCCGCCTCAAGCCACTGGATGAAGGCGGACAAGGGAGCCGCCATTTCCTCCGCCCCGGACAGCACGGAAGGCGCGGCAACCGTCAATCGCCCCAGATAAAGCGGCCCGCCCGCTTTTGGCCCGGTGCCCGACAGTCCGCGCCCGCCAAAGGGCTGGACTCCCACGACCGCGCCGATGACATTGCGGTTCACATAGATATTGCCGGCCTTCACGCGCGAGGTGACATGCGCGACGGTCTGGTCCAGCCGCGTGTGCAGCCCGAAAGTCAGGCCATATCCCGTCGCATTGATCGCGTCGATCAGCGGGTCGATCCGGTCGCGCGCAAAGCGGATGACGTGCAGCACCGGCCCGAACACCTCGCGCTTCAGGTCCGCGACGCTCTCCAGTTCGATGATCGTCGGCGGCACGAAGGTGCCATGGGCGGCCTCCTGCGGCAACGCCTGCTGCTCCACATTGCGGCCCAGCTTTCGCATCGCCTCGATATGCGCCTCGATCGTCTCCTTCGCCCCGGCGGTGATGACCGGGCCGATGTCCACAGCCAGCCGATCCGTCCGCCCGATCCGCAATTCCCGAAGCGCGCCCTTCAGCATGGCGAGCGTCCGGTCCGCCACATCTTCCTGCAGGCACAATATGCGGAGCGCCGAACAACGCTGACCCGCGCTGTCGAAGGCGGAGGCGATGACATCGGCCACCACTTGCTCGGCCAGCGCGGTGGAATCGACGATCATCGCATTCTGTCCGCCCGTCTCGGCGATCAGCGGAATGGGCCTGCCGCCGGGCGAGAGGCGCCGGGCAAGTTGATGCTGGATCAACCGGGCGACCTCCGTCGATCCGGTGAACATGACGCCCGCAATTTCGGACGCCCCAACCAGCGCCGCGCCGATAGCGCCATCCCCCGGCACCAGTTGCAGCGCGTCGGCCGGAACGCCCGCCTCATGCAAAATACGGACGGCCTCGGCCGCGATCAGCGGCGTTTCCTCGGCGGGCTTGGCCAATACCGGATTGCCGGCGGCCAGCGCGGCGGCGACCTGCCCGGTGAAGATCGCCATCGGGAAATTCCACGGGCTGATGCAGACGACCGGCCCCAAGGGCGCTTGCTCCGCCCCGAACGTCTCGCGCGCCTGCGCCGCATAATAGCGCAGAAAGTCGATGGCCTCGCGCACTTCGGCGATGGCGTTGGGCAGCGACTTGCCTGCTTCCCGCACGATGAGGCCCAGCAGGATCGGCATCCGCGCCTGCATGGCGTTCGCGGCCCGCTCCAATATCCCGGCGCGCTCGATAACCGGGACATTGCCCCATAGACTTTGCGAAGCGCGGATGGCGGCGGCGCGCGCATGTTCGGGCGATGCTTCGAACACCGTCCCCACCACATCGCGACGATCGGCGGGGTTGAGCACCGGACGCTTCGTCCCCTGCCTCCCTTCCGCCGCGGCGATCCAGTTCATCGCGGCGCTGTCCCGAAGCGCCCCGGTCAGCATCGCCAGCGCATCCTCATTGCTGAGGTCGATGCCTTCCGAATTGCGCCGGTCGGAATAAAGCGCGCAGGGCAGCGCGATCTGATCGTGCCGATGCCCCGGATGCGGCATGGCACGCACGATCCCGACCGGATCGGCCACCAGTTCCTCGACCGGCACGGCAGGGTCCGCGATCCGGTTCACGAAGGAACTGTTCGCCCCATTTTCCAGCAAACGCCGCACCAGATAAGCCAGCAGCGTCTCATGCGTCCCCACCGGCGCATAGATGCGGCACGGGCGGTTGAGGCCCTTTGGCCCCACCACCTGTTCATAAAGCGGCTCGCCCATGCCGTGCAGGCATTGGAACTCATAACGGCCCACGAAGAAATCCGGCCCCGCCATGTGATAGATGGTCGCCAGCGTCTGCGCATTATGGGTCGCGAATTGCGGGAACACGGCGTCCGGCGCGGCCAGCAGCTTTCTCGCGCAGGCGATATAGGCCACGTCGGTATGGACCTTGCGCGTATAGACCGGGAAATCCGCCAGCCCATCGACCTGCGCCCGCTTGATCTCCGTGTCCCAATAGGCGCCCTTGACCAGCCGCACCATGATCCGCCGCTCCGCCCTGCGCGCCAGATCGACGATCCAGTCGATGACGAACGGGCACCGTTTGCCATAAGCCTGCACTACGAATCCGAGACCATTCCACCCTGCAAGCTCCGGGTCCAGCGCCAGACTTTCCAGCAGATCGAGCGACAATTCCAGCCGGTCCGCTTCCTCCGCGTCGATATTGAGGCCAATGGCATAGCCTCTGGCGAGCGTCGCCAACGCCTTCACGCGGGGCAGCAGTTCACCCATCACCCGGTCCGCCTGCGCCCGGCTGTAGCGGGGATGCAGCGCGGACAGCTTGATCGAGATGCCCGGCCCTTCATAGATGCCGCGCCGGCCCGACGCCTTGCCGATGGCGTGGATGGCGCGCTCATAATCCTGATGATAGCGCGCCGCGTCGGCCGCCGTCACCGCCGCCTCGCCCAGCATGTCATAGCTGTAGCGGAAGCCCCTGGCCTCCATCTCCTTCGCGCGCTTCAGCGCCTCGGCGATGGTTTCGCCGGTCACGAACTGCTCGCCCATCATCCGCATGGCAAGGTCGACGCCGCGCCGGATCACCGGCTCCCCCGCCCGCGCGATCAGCCGCGTGAGCGCCGCGCCCAGCCCGCTGTCATCGACGCTCCCCACCAGCTTGCCGGTGACGACCAGCCCCCACGTCGCGGCGTTGACGAACAGCGACCGGCCGCCGCCCATATGCGATCCCCAGTCGCCGTCCGCGATCTTGTCGCGGATCAACGCATCGCGGGTCGCATCATCGGGAATCCGCAGCAGCGCCTCGGCCAGACACATCAGCGCCACGCCTTCCTGGCTGGAGAGCGCATATTCCTGCACAAGCGCCTCGACGCCCGTGCCCCTGCGGTTGGCCCGCAACCCCGCGACCAGCCTTCGCGCCGTTTCCCGCGCGGCCGCGCGCCTCGCATCGGGCAGGTCCGCCGCCTCGATCAGCGGCGCGATGCAGGCCGCTTCATCCCGGCGACAGGCAGCGGTGATGGCGCGACGGAGGGAGGATTGTTCCCGAATGACGGGGGCGAAATCGGCGAAGGGGGGCGGCGTGGTCATTCCGGGATAATAGCTCATGCTCCACATTTGTCGCCTTCGTCGAAGCGAAGTTCATCGACACCCGGCAACAAGCCTGCGCGCATTCAACGCATCCTCGCAGGCAGGCTTACGGAATGGGCAGACAGAACGCCGTTCGCGCTTTAGGGACAGGGAATGACCACCGCGATCATCTATATCGGAGCGGCGCTGGCCGAGATTGCCGGTTGTTTCGCTTTCTGGGCGTGGCTGCGAATGGGGAAGTCGCCATTGTGGCTGGTTCCGGGCTGCCTCTCGCTCGTCCTGTTCGCCTGGTTGCTGACTCTGGTGGATACCAGCCATGCCGGGCGGGCCTATGCGGCTTATGGCGGCATTTACATCGCATCGGCGCTGCTATGGCTGTGGGCGGCGGAAGGGGTTCGGCCGGATCGCTGGGATCTGGGCGGCGCTGCGATCTGCCTTGCCGGTGCGGCGGTCATTCTGCTCGGGCCACATCGGGCCTAAAGCGCGCCCTGCTCCACCGGGACGAAAGCGCCCTTCTCGCGGTCCTTCATCACATGAGCGGCGGGAAAGACCGAACCGCTCATGGTGATGTAGACGCCCGGCTCTGCGACCTGCACGCAAGCGAAGGCCATGCCGAGGTTGAAGCTGGCGTCGCTCTCGCCGAAACGCGCCGGGGCAAGCGCGCCGACCAGCACCACCGTCTTGCCCGGAATGTCGGCCAGCACTTTGGCGGTTTGCGTCATGGTATCGGTGCCATGAGTGATGACGATATGGTTTTCGCGGGCAGCGGCGACGCGGGCGCGGATCAGGGCGCGGTCGGCGTCGTCCAGTTCCAGGCTGTCCTTGCGGGCCACTTCCTCGATGCGGAAGGGGCGCTGGACGCGCGCGATCTCCAGCAGCTTCGCCACCACGGTTTCGCCCACCTGATAGTCGGACAGCGCATCGAAATAGATCTTGTCGATCGTGCCGCCGGTGGTGAGGAGGAGGATGGGCGTGTCGGGAGGAAGCATGATCGGCTCCGGGAGAATGGGCGTTCCGCTTATAGCCTGTCCGGGGAGGAAGCGGAACCGGGCCGGCTCTGTCGTGCATCAACCTCGCTCGACACGAACGGAGGTCACGGCATTAACTCCCGCGCGCCATTTCCTCGCCCCGGTCGCGCGCGGCGGTGAGCGTGTCGGTCAGCAGCTTAAGCAGCCGGTCGTCGGCGTCCAGCACATCAAGGCCCTGCCGCGTCATGCCGCCGGGGCTGGCGACGCGGTCGGCGAGCGTGCCGGGGCTGTCGCTGGCGCGCGCGGCCATGCTGGCGGAACCCTCCACCGTGGCGAGCGCCATGCGGGCAGCCTGATCGGCGGGCAGGCCCAGCGCTTCCCCCGCCCGCGCCAGCGCGTCGATGAAGCGGAACAGGAAGGCGGGACCGCAGCCGGACAGCGCGGTCACTTCGTTGAACCGGCCTTCATCGGCGATCCATTCGGCAAGGCCGAGCGGCGCGATGAGGGAAGAGATGGCGCCGCGGACCTGTGCGGGCGTCATCGCGTCGGTGTAAAGCCCTGTCACACCCTGCCCTATGCCGACGGGCAGGTTCGGCATGGCGCGCACCACGGCGCGGGCCGTGGGGAACCGAGCGCGCAGATCGGCGAGCGGCGTTCCCGCGAGGATCGAGACGATGCGCGTATCCTCCCCGCAAAGGGGGGCGAGCGATGCGGCGACATCGGCGATCTGATAAGGCTTCATGCCCAGCAAGATGATGGTTCCGGCGGGCAGCGCGGCGGGATAGCCGGTCACGACCCGAACCCCCTCCGCCACCGGCTTGCCGCTGGGGCGCAGCACGGTGACGCATGCGGGGTCGAGGCCGCAGGCGAGCCAGCGGGTCAGCATCTGCCCCGCCATATTGCCGCAGCCGACGAGGAATAGATGATCAGGCCAGAGAATGCCGGTCACAGGCTCAAGCCTCGCCGCGGGTTTCGATCAGGCTGGCGGAGATGGCTTCGGACGGCGTCTTGCCGCCCCAGAGGACGAACTGGAACACGGGATAGAAGCGCTCACATTCGTCGATGGCGGTTTCCACGAGGATCTGCGCCTGATCCAGCGTCAGCGTGCCGCCCGCGCCCAGCAGCGCGCCATGGCGGAAAAGGACGATGCCGCTCGATGACCATAGCTCGAAATGGCCGAGCCAGAGCTGTTCGTTGATAAGGGCCAGCGTTTCATGGATCGCGGCGCGCTTTTCCTCCGCCACGCGGATGTCGGGCAAAGCGAGAAGCTGGAGCACCTGATCCTCGTCGCGCCAGATGCCGCGCAGCTCATATTGCGCCCACGACCCCTGCGTGCTGGCGACAATCTCCTCCTCGCCCATCTGGTCGTAGGTCCAGCCCTGCGCTTCGAACCAGGCGGCCAGCATGTCGATCGGCGCTGCCTCCTGGCCGCCATTTTCATATTCGTCGCTGTCCATCATGGGCGGCCCTTAACACCGGCTACAGGGAAAAGACAGACACGAAGACGGGCTTATTCGGCGTCCTTTGCCTTGCCTTTGCCCGCGCGAACGGTCTTGGTCACGGGTTCGGGCGCGCGGCCTTCCAGCGCGTCGATGCGGGCCTTGAGAAGCTCCACCTCTTCGCGGGCGGCGGCGGCCAGCGCCTTGACGGCGTCAAATTCCTCGCGGCTGACGAAATCCATGCCGCCCATCCACTGCTTCGCCTTTTCACGGGCATTGGCCTCGAACTCGCGGCTCATGCCCGCGACGGTCCCGGCGGCGCCGTTCACCAGCTTGGCGAGGTCGTCGAAAAAGCGATTTTCGCTCTGCATGATCCTGTTGTCCTCATTGCGCCGCCCATTCCCAGACAATGTGAAAGGCGGCAAAAATCATATCTGGGTGCGCAGCGCCGGGACGACAAGGGTTTCGGCGTCCGGGTTCAGGCGGCCAACCTCATAGTTGAGGTAGGAAGCGAAGGCCAGCCAAAGCAGATAAGGCAGCAGCAACAGGCCCGCCGCGCGGCGGATGCGCCAGAAAAGCGCCGTCGTGACGGCCACCAGCAGGGAAAGGACGAGGATCAGGACCAGCGCATGGCCGACCTGATGCGCGCGGAAGAAAAGCGGCGACCAGATCAGGTTGAGCGCGAACTGGACGAGGAACAGGGCGATGGCGATGCCCCGCCCGCTTGCCCCCCGCGCGTGCAGCACCATCGCCAGGGCCAGCGCCATCAATATGTAAAGCAGCGTCCAGGCGACAGGAAAAAGCCAGGCGGGCGGGATCAGATCGGGCTTGGCGAGGGCGGCGAACCAGCGATTGGCGTAGCCGCTATTGGCGAGCTTGCCCGAAAGGAGGCCAAGAAAGAGGACCGCCGGAACCGTCACCAGCGCCCAGCGCAGATAGGCAAGGCGCAACTGACCGGACGACGCGATCTGGTTCATCGGCACTTCTTCTCCCTGCCCTCTCATTCGGCGGCGTCGGGCGAATCCTTGAGCGCCGAATCCAGCCGTCGCCCCACGGTTTGCGGTGAAACGGTTCGTCCCGCAACCCGCGAATAAAAGATCGGGATCAGGAAAAGCGTGATGAGCGTCGCCAGCGACACGCCAAAGACGATGACCGTCCCGATGCTGTGCCGCGCGCCCGCTCCCGCCCCGCCCCGAATGACGAGCGGCACCGCGCCGATCACCGTGGCGATGGAGGTCATGAGAATCGGGCGCAGGCGGCGGGCGGCCGCCTGCCGGATGGCGTCGGCGACCTCCAGCCCATCGTCGCGGAGCTGGTTGGCGAACTCCACGATCAGGATGCCGTTCTTGGCGGCGAGGCCGACCAGCATGACGATACCGATCTGGCTGTAGAGATTGATCGACCCCGCCGTCAGCAACAGGCCCAGAACGCCGCCGGCCACCGCCAGCGGCACCGTGGCGATGATGACGCCAGGGTGGATGAAACTTTCAAACTGCGCGGCGAGCAGCAGATAGACGATAAGGATGGTGAGGGCGAAGACCAGCCAGATCGACCCGCCGGTTTCGCGCAGAGACTGGCTCTCGCCGCGATAGCCGATGGCGAGCACTTCGGGCGACTGGCGCGCCTGTCCCTCCAGCCATGTCAGCGCCTCGCCGAGAGAAGTGCCGGGCGCGAGGGCAGCAGTGAGCGTGATGGCCCGAAGCTTGTTGTAGCGGTTGAGCTGGCGGGGACCAGCGACCTCGCGGACCGTCACCACGGCGGCGAGCGGGACGAGCGCGCCGCTGCGGGAGCGGACCTGAATGCGTTCCAGGTCGGCCAGCGTCTGGCGTCCTTCCTTTTCCGCCTGCACCAGCACGCGATATTCCTCGCCCCGGTCGACATAGGTGGTGACGCGGCGGGAGCCCAGCAGGCTCTGCAATGCCTGGCTGATGTCGTTGACGGAAATCCCAAGGTCGCCTGCCCGCTGCTGGTTCATCTCGATCCGCATCTGCGGCTTGGTTTCCTTATAGTCGGAATCGAGATTGACGAGGCCCGGATTGGAAGCGGCCGCCGCCATGATCCGGTCGCGCGCGGTGGCAAGCCCTTCATAGGTGGAGCCTGCGATGACGATGTTGACCGGCAGGCCGCGCCCCC
Organism: Sphingobium faniae; assembly: GCA_900100475.1. Lineage (GTDB taxonomy): Bacteria > Pseudomonadota > Alphaproteobacteria > Sphingomonadales > Sphingomonadaceae > Sphingobium > Sphingobium faniae. The sequence goes on from FMTU01000001.1 coordinate 393,719, forward strand.
GCGCCAGACCCGACCGGGCGGCGGCATTGCCGCGTATGCCGGGCTGCCGGGCAATCTCCTTGTTGATGGCGTCGGCGACCTGCGCGGTAGTAACGCTGCGATCCTCCCATGGGCGGAGGAACGCGATGATGCTGCCATTGTTGAAATCGTCGCTGCTGCCAAACCCCGCGGGCGCGCGAAGGACGAGTTGCTGAAGCGCGCCATCCTTCACCAGCGGCATCATGTCCTTTTCCAGGCGTTCCATATAGCTGGTCATCCGGTCAAAGCCGGTGCCTTCGGCGGCGGCAAGCTGCCCATTGATCACGCCGGTATCTTCGGCAGGCGCAAGTTCATTGGGAAGCAGCGCAAAGGCCGCTCCCGCAAGACCCAGAAACAGCGCCACGCCCAACAGCGGCAACAATGGCTTTCGCAACACCCGGTCCAGCCCCTTGACATAGCCTGCCTCCAGCCGCTGGAACCGGGCGTCGATCCAGCGCGCCAGCCGCCCGCGTTCGGCCGTCTTGAGCAGCTTGGAACAGAGCATGGGCGCCAGGCTCAACGAAATGAAGCCGGAAAAGGCGATGGCGGAGACCATGGCGATGGCAAGCTCGCGGAACAGCAGGCCCGTCTGACCGGCAAGGAACATGACCGGCACGAACACGGCGCAGACCACCAGCGTGGTGGAGATGATCGCAAAACCCACCTGTCGCGTGCCAAGATAGGCGGCGACCAGCGGATCATCCCCCTGCTCGATGCGGTGATAGACATTTTCCAGAACGACGATGGCGTCGTCCACGACAAGGCCGATGGCGAGCACGAACGCCAGCAGTGTCAACAGGTTGATCGAAAGTCCCCCCAGCCACATCACCGCGCAGGTCGCAAGCAGGCAGATGGGCACCGTCACGGCCGGAATGATTGTGGCGCGCACCGATCCCAGGAACAGGAAGATGACGAGGACGACCAGCAGCGCCGCTTCGATCAGCGTTTCATAGACATTCTCGATCGCCCGGCTGATGAACAGCGATTCGTCGGAGCCGATGACAATCCCCATGCCTTCCGGCAGGGTCGGCTCAAGCTCCTTGATGAGTTCCTTCGATCGTTCCGCGACCTCCAGCGTGTTGGCCCCGGATTGGCGGACGATGCCAAGTCCCACCGCATTGCTGCCATTGGAACGAAACATGGTGTAGGGATCTTCCGCGCCGGTTTCGATCCGGGCCACGTCGCCAAGCTTCACCTGATAACCGTCATCTCCGCGCCCGACGACCAGTTGCGCGAACTGGGCGGGCGTGACGAAGGGACGCTCGACGCGCAGGGTCTGGTTCTGATCTTTCGATTCGAAACGGCCCGCGGGAAGCTCGACATTCTGCGCCCGCAACGCATTTTCCACATCGGCGGGCGTCAGGCTGAAAGCGGCCAGCTTTTCCGCGTTGAACCAGATACGGGTGGACGGCCGCGCCTCCCCGCCGATGAAGACGCGGGCGACGCCATCTATCGCGGAAAAGCGATCGGCGATATTGCGGTCGACATAATCGCTGATCTGGATGCGGCTCCAGCCGGGTCGCGAAAAAACGAGGTAGAGAATGGGCCGGGAATCCGCATCGACCTTGCGGATTTCGGGAGCGATCGCGTCCTCCGGCAAATCCTCCACCACCGCGCCCACGCGGTCGCGTACGTCATTGGCGGCGGAATCGATGTCGCGCGAAGGGTTGAATTCGATATTGATGTCCGACCGGCCATCCTGCGAGGAGGAGGTGATCGTCTGAATGCCCTGCACGCCCGCGATGGAATCTTCGAGCAACTGGGTGATGCGCGTTTCGACGACCGACGCCGCCGCGCCGGTATAGGTGGTTTCGACCGATACGATGGGCGGGTCGGTGTCGGGATATTCGCGCACCGAGAGGCTGAGATAACCGACCACTCCGACGATGCAAAGCAACACCGCGACGACTGCCGCGAAGACCGGGCGGCGAACGGAGATGTCGGAAAGCTGCATCGCCCGCCCCGTCAGCGCGTCGGGCCGGCGCGGGCCTTATCGCCCTCGACCTGAACGGGAGCGCCATCGGTCAGCTTGACGACGCCGTCCGTCACCACGATCTGCCCCGGCTTCACGCCATCCAGTATCTCTACAAGGCCGTTCTGGCGCACCCCGGTGCGAACATCCGTACGCTTTGCCTTGCCGTCCTGCACGATGAAGATGGATCGCTGCTCGCCATCGCCCACGACCGCCAGTTCGGGAACGGCAAGCGACCGATGCTCGCGGGCGATGACGCTGACGGTCAGCAGCATCCCCGGTTTCAGCGCCTGGTCGGGATTGGGCAGGATCGCGCGCACCCTGACCGCGCGGGTGGCGGGATCGACCACCGGGTCGATGGTGGCGATGGTCCCGGTGAAGGGCCGGTCGGGCCATGCGGCGGACGCCGCCCGGATCGGCTGGCCCTGACGGATCAACGATAGCTGGGTTTCAGGGACGGTGAAGTCGAGCTTGATGCGCGAGATGTCGCTGATCGTCGCGATGGGCGTTCCCGCCGAGATGATCGCGCCGACCGATACGGTCCGCAGGCTCGCCCAGCCCGAAAAAGGCGCGCGGATCACGCGGTCGCCGATGGACGCCTTCGCCAGTTCGGCGTTGGCGATGGCGGCGTTGGCAAGGGCGACCTGCTGGTCGAAGGTCGCGGTGGTGGCGAAACCGCGCGCCTTCAGCGCCTTGATCCGGTCGAGTTGCTGGCGGGCTTCCAGCGCCTGCGCCTGTGCGGCGGCCAACTGCGCCTTTTCCTGTCCTTGCGCCAAAGTGGCGATGACCTGTCCCTGTTTCACATAACCGCCATCCTTGAAATTCAGCGCGGTGATGCGCTGCGTCACCGGAGCGGACAGCACGACCTGTTCATTGGCGAGCGCGGTGCCGACCGCCTCCACATTGCTGGAGAAAGTGGCGCTGCCGATGGGGGCCGCTTCGACCAGCGCGGCGGAGAGCGGCTTTGCCTCCTGATTCTCGCCGCAGCCAGCCAAAGCAAGGGAAAGACACAGGAACAGGGCCAGGGGAAAGCGCATCGCAGACGGGCTAACGGGCGTTGGGCCGCGACACAACAGATGCATTTGTCGCAAAATGTAACCGTGGGTCATAAAGCGCCTTTGCGGGCATGGAGCAGGAATTCGACATTGCCCTGCGGGCCTGTAATCGGGCTGGGCGTAATGCCTTCGACCCGCCAGCCCCGCGCGGCGACCCAGTCGCGCGCTTCGGCGCAGACGCGCTCATGCACGACGGGATCGCGGACGACGCCGCCTTTGCCCACTTCCTCGCGCCCCGCCTCGAATTGCGGCTTGATGAGGGCGATCAGCATCGCGCCGGGCGCGGCGAAGGACATGGGCCTTTCCAGGACCTTGGCCAGCGAGATGAAGCTCGCGTCGCATACGATGATCTGGACGGGTTCGGGGATATGATCCGCTGTCAGGATGCGGGCGCTGGTCTGTTCATGCACGATGACGCGAGGGTCGGAGCGGAGCTTCCATGCAAGCTGGTTGGTGCCGCTGTCGACGGCGTAGACCTTGGCCGCGCCGTTAGTCAGCAGCACGTCAGTGAAGCCGCCGGTCGAACTGCCCACGTCGATGGCGACGAGGCCGGTTGCGTCGATGGCGAAATGGGCGAGCGCATGGGCGAGCTTGATGCCGCCGCGCGACACCCAGGGATGATCGCGGCCGCGCACGTCGACGGGGGCGTCGGGGGCGAGCTGCTGCCCGGCCTTTTCCACCTTCCTGTCGTTCAGGAAGACATGGCCCGCAAGGATGAGCGCCTGCGCGCGGGCGCGGCTTTCGGCGAGGCCGAGGTCGACGAGAAGCTGGTCGGCGCGGACCTTCGCCATCAGCGCGCCAGAGCGGTCAGGGTGGAAGGGGTGAGAAGCTGGGGCAGCGCCTGCGCCTCCTTGCCCGGCGCATACCAGAGATAGAGCGGCACGCCGGACCGCCCCTGCCCTTCGAGGAAGCGGGTGATGGCGGGATCGGCATTGGTCCAGTCGCCGACCATGACCGTGACGCCCGCCTTGTCGAAGGCGGCGCGGGTTTCGGCGCGGTCGATGGCGGCGGCTTCGTTCGCCTTGCAGGTGAGGCACCAGTCGGCGGTGAAGTAGAGGAAGACGGGCTTGCCCTGCGCCCGCAGGCTGGCGAGGCGGGCTTCGTCGAAGGGAACCGCGCCGGAGGCTTGCGCGGCGGCAGCGGCGGGTGCTTTCGCCGGGAGCAGGGCGATGCCTCCACCCAGCAATGCCAGCGCGCCGATGAGGACGATCAGGCCGCCGCTTTTGCCGCGATGCTGACGGCCGCCGAGCCACCAGAGCAATAGCGCCAGCAGCAGCGCCGCGCCAAGGCCGATGGTCATGGCCGGGACGCCCCTCTGCTGCCCCAGCAGCCATGCAAGGCCGAGCGAGGTCAGGAACATGGGGATGGAGAATATGCGCTGGAGCCGTTCCATCCACGGGCCGGGGCGCGGCAGGCGGCTGCGAAGAGCGGGAAGCCAGGCGAGCAGGACGAAAGGCAGCGCAAGGCCAAGGCCCAGCCCCGCGAAGATCGCGAGCGCGGCGCCAAGCGGCAGCACCAGCGCCGCGCCCAGCGCCGCGCCCATGAAGGGGCCGGTGCAGGGCGTCGCGACGAAAGCCACCAGCGCCCCTGTCCAGAAGCTGCCGGTCATGCCGCCCTTTGCGGCGAGACGCTCGCCGCCGCCGAAGCCGCGCAACTCGAACAGGCCCGCCAGGTTGAAGGCGATGGCTGTCACCAGCAAGAAAAGCAGCAGGATGATGCGCGGGTCCTGCAACTGGAAGGCCCAGCCCACCGCCGCGCCCGCTGCCCGGAGCGCCAGCAGCGCGCCGCCCAGCAACAGGCAGGTGGCGATGACGCCCGCCGCATAGGCAAGGGCTTCGCGGCGTACTTCCCTTTCATCGCCGCCCGCGCGGGCGAGGCTGAGCGCCTTCAGACCCAATATCGGGAAAACGCAGGGCATGATGTTGAGCAGCAGACCGCCGAGAATCGCTCCACCCAGCGCGATGAGGATGGTTTGCGCGCCGCCGCCACGCGGCGCGGGCACCTGTCCGGGCGCGGCGGTGAGGAGGAAGCCGCTATGGTCGCCTGTCCGCAATACGGCCTGCACCGGGCCGCCCTTGAAACCCTGTTCGGCTTCCGTCTCGATCAGCAGGCGGTCGCCGTCGCGCTGGATTTTCTGGACGGCGGCGTAGCGGGCGAAGCCTTCGGCCAGTGGAAAGAGATGCACGTCGCTCGCCTGCGCGCCCGCCGGGAAGGGGACCGCGATCCGCAGGCGGCCGTCCGTCACCGCATAACTCGCCTGCGCGCCCAGGGGGCGGGGCAGATGCGCCCGCCAACGATCGAAGCGCGCCTGATCGGCGGGCCGGACCTGCCCGTCGCCCACTACGAGATCGAGGCTGAGGTCCGCGCCTTCGGGCACGCAGATCTTGTCGGTGCAGGCCAGCCAGTCGGCGCGCGCGCGGATCGGCAAGCGGGCGCCTGCGGGCACGTCCGGCGCGACCGTCAGCGGCGCGAGGATCGCATAGGGGCCTTCATAGACATGGTTCATCAGGCCAGCGATCATCAACGTTTCCGGCACCGGATAGCGCAACGCGCCGATGCTCACCCCCCTGGGCAGCGTCCATTTGACCGTCATGCCAAGGCCCGCATCGCCGGGATTTTCCCAATAGCCGTGCCAGCCAGCCTCCGGCATCATGGCGAAGGCGATGATGGTGTCCCTCCCCGGCGCGGGGGCGGCGCTTTCAGGCAGGAGGCGCGCGGCGATATGCGGCTCGCCCGTCCCGAACGCGCCCTGCGCGCGCGCGATGGCCGGCGTCAACAGCAACGCCAATGTCATCAGAAAGACATGAAATATACGCATCGGATCTCTGGTCGGGTGGCTTTGAGCGGGCTAGGTCCGCAACCACCCCTCGTCAAGGTTGAGAAGGTCTTTGCATAATGTTGAGGAAAATCGTCGCCGCCCTGCTGCTCGCCAGTTGCACGATGCCCGCCATCGCCCAGACCGCCCCTGCCCCCGCCCCGCAGAGCGCGCCCGCGACGCCTCCCAGGCTGATCGTGGCGATTTCCGTCGACCAGTTTTCGGGCGACCTCTTCAACGAATACCGGCCTTATTATGAAGGCGGGCTGAAGCGGCTGGCGGCGGACGGCGTCGCATTCCCCCGCGGTTATCAATCCCATGCCGCGACCGAAACCTGCCCCGGCCACAGCACCATCCTGACCGGCAGCCGCCCGTCGCGCACCGGCATCATCGCGAACACATGGTTCGACCTCAAGACCGGGCGACAGGACAAGGCGGTCTATTGCGCCGAGGATGAGACGCAGCCGGGCACGAACAGCGGCGATTATGTCGCCTCCCCCATCCATTTGCGCGTGCCGACGATGGGCGGGCGGATGAAGCTGGCCAATCCCGCCACCCGCGTGGTGTCGGTCGCGGGCAAGGATCGGGCGGCGATCATGATGGCCGGGCCGACCGCCGATCAGGTCTGGTGGCTGACGTCCAGGGGCTATGTGAGCTATAAGGGCGTGACGATCCCGCCGCTGATCGCGAAGGTGAACTCCGTGTTCGCGCAGAGACTGGCGCAACCCAGCGCGGGCTTCGACCTGCCGCCGCAATGCGTGTCGAAGGATTTCCCTGTCGCCATCGGCGCAGGCAAGACTGTGGGAACCGGACGCTTCGCCCGTGAGGCAGGCGATTTCAAGGTTTTCCGCGCCTCGCCGGAACAGGACGCGTTGACGCTGGCGCTGGCGGCGGCGGTCATCGACGACATGGCGCTAGGGCGGCAGACGCAGACCGACATCATCTCCATCGGACTGTCCGCGACCGATTATATCGGCCATACCTATGGCACGGAGGGCACGGAAAGCTGCATCCAGGTGGATCGGCTGGACCGGGAACTGGGCGATTTCTTCGACAAGCTGGACAAGGACGGCATGGATTATGTGGTGGTGCTGACCGCCGACCATGGTGGCCACGACCTGCCCGAACGGCATCGGCAAAACGCCATGCCGATGGAAAGCCGCGTCGATGAGGCGTTGACGCCCAAGGTTCTGTCGGCGGCGGTCGGCGCAAGGACGGGGCTTGCCGGGCGCAAGCTGATCTGGGGCGACGGGCCGATGGGCGACCTATATTTCGACCTGTCGCTGGCGCCGAAGCAACGCGCCGCCGTGGAGGCCGAGACGCTGAAAATCCTGCGCGCGCATCCGCAGGTGGAAACCGTATTCACCAAGGCCCAGATCGCGGCCGCCCCCTCCCCCTCCGGCCCGCCGGAAAGCTGGAGCCTGTTGCAGATGGCGCGGGCAAGCTTCGATGCGGAGCGGTCGGGCGACCTGCTGCTGCTGCTCAAGCCGCGGGTCACGCCCATCGTCGATCCGACCAAGGGCTATGTCGCGACCCATGGCAGCCCTTGGGACACCGACCGGCGCGTGCCGATCCTGTTCTGGCGCAAGGGGTTGCGCCATTTCGAACAGCCGCTGGGCGTGGAAACGGCGGACATCATGCCGACGCTCGCCGCGCTCATCGGCCTGCCGGTGCTCAAAAGCGAGATCGACGGCCGCTGCCTCGACCTGATCGCGGGCGAAGGGGATAGCTGCGCGGAACGCTGAGCTAGAGGGAGTCGCGGAGGCGGATTTCAGCGCGCAAGCCGCCTTCCGGGCGGTTGGTGAGCGACAAGTCCCCGCCCTCGCGCTCCACCGCTTTCGCGACGATCGCAAGGCCAAGGCCAAGGCCGCGCGTATTGCGCTGGCGCGCTTCGTCGAGGCGGGCGAAGGGCTTCAGCACGTCTTCCAGCCTGTCGGGAGGGATGCCGGGACCATCATCGTCCACGCGGATCAGCACTTCGCCGCCCTGCCGCGACAGCCCGATCCGCGCGCGCTGGCCGTAATGCAGCGCATTTTCCACCAGATTGCCGATGGCGCGGCGCAAAGAGAGCGGGCGCGCCTCCAGTTCCAGATGGTCGGGGCCTTCATAGACCACGTCCCGGTCCTGATCCTGAAAGACATCGGCGATCGTCGCGAGCATGACGGCCAGATCGGCGCGTTCGGGCGGTTCGACATTCTTTTCCCCGCCCAGAAAGGCGAGAAGGGATTCGATCATCTCGCCCATTTCGGCAAGGTCATCCTCCATCGCTTCGCGCGTTTCGCCGTCGGGCACGCTTTCCAGACGCAATTGCAGGCGGGCCAGCGGTGTTCGCAGGTCATGCCCCACCGCCGCCAGCGTCTCTGTCCGCTCGCTGATAAGGCGGTGGATGCGCTTCTGCATGGCGTTGAAGGCGCGGATCAGGTCGCGCACGTCGCTGCCGCCGCCCTCCTCCACGACCACTTCCTGGCTCAGGCCGATGCGTTCGGTCGCCATCGTCAGTTCACGCAAGGGCGCCAAAGTGCGGCGGATCAAAAGGCCGCCGACGATCAGGAGCGCCAGCACGGGAATGATCGCCAGCCCGATACGGCCGATGGTGAATTCCCATTTCGACTCCGTATGATGCATCGCGAAATAGAGCCAGCTGCCATCGGAGAGCATCAGGCCGCCATTGATCTCCGACACGCGCCCCGGCGAGGCGAGGCGCAGCCAGAGATGCGATTTTTCCAGCGACGGTTCCCAAGCGACGATCTGTCGCCGCATCCGCTCCATTTCCGACGCGAGCGGCGGCGGCGGGGGAGAAGCCAGCATCCAGTGGATGTCGTAACGATCCGTGGTCAGTTGCACCGCGAGCGGGCGGCGCGCCTGAGCGGGCTGTTCGTCCAGCAGTTTGCGCGCGATGATGAGATGTTCGGCCAGACGGCGCGCTTCATCGTCCTGAAGCGACATATGGCTGGCGCGCTCATAGATCAGCGTGCCGACCGCGAATTCCAGCACCACGGTCAGCAGCAATATCGCGAAGATCCGGCCGACCAGACCCAGCGGCCGCTTGCCCCCGCCTTTCAAGCGCGGCTGACCTCTGCATTGAACATATAGCCCACGCCGCGCACGGTGGTGATGGGCGCGCCTTTGTCCTGCGTGGAAAGCTTGCGGCGCAGGCGGCTGACCAGCACGTCGATGCTGCGGTCGCTGCTGTCGCCCATGCGGGTGCGGGACAGTTCGATCAGCCGCTCACGCGCGATGACGCGCTGCGGGTGGCTGAGGAAGGAGCCGAGCAGGTCGAACTCCGCGCCGGTCAGGTCGACGATGGCGCCGGTCGGGGACCGCAATTCGCGGCGGGGGAAATTGACGACCCACCCTTCGAAGCGCGCTTCATTGTCGCGATGCTCATCGGGACCACGCTCCACGCCGACGCGGCGCAGGACGGCGCGGATGCGGGCGATGAGCTCGCGCGTGCCGAAGGGCTTGGCCAGATAGTCGTCCGCGCCCAGTTCCAGTCCGACGATGCGGTCGGTCTCGCTGCCCCTGGCGCTGATGAAGATGATCGGCACGTCGTTCCTGCGGCGGATCTGGCGGCACAGGTCCATGCCGTTGGTGCCCGGCAGCATCACGTCGAGCACGACGAGATCGACCGGTCCCGCGTCGAAAGCAGTCCACATTTCCGGGCCGGAAGACGCCGGGCGGACCTGATAGCCATGCTCCTGCAAGGCGCGGGCGGTCAGGGTGCGAAGCGGCGGATCGTCTTCCACCAGTATGATGGCGGGGGCCGTCATCGCGGCGATTTCATGCGGAGGAAAGGGGTCATCAAGGGGAGATAGGTTCGGCCCTGCCCATGGTCAACCAAAGGGCCGGGCCTCGGCGGGATGCGGGGTCGTCAGCAACATTTTGTCATGAGGGAGACATTTTCGTTCAAACAAAAATAGCCGCCGCGCCAGGGGGGGGACGCGGCGGCAAGGCGGGGCGGGGCACGGTCAGGCGACGAGTTGCCGCAACCTGCCCGCCGCGCCGAACAGTTCGACCTGCGCTCCCGCGCCACGGCGGCGGTCGATCCACTCCCGCAGCATTTCCGCGCAGGTGTGGTCGATATGGCCGAGCCGCTCGACATTGAGAACGACCATGCGCCCGGCCGGCAGCGCTTCCAGCCGGGCGGAGAGGCCCGGCAGGCTGAAAAAGCTCGCCGTGCCGCCCAGCGCGACTTCATGCGTGTCGTCCCGGCTCGTCTCGTCGATCTTGAGGCCGAGGCGGCGGACATGGGGGATCAGTTCGATCAGCGACAGCCCGATGCCGAGCAGCACGCCCGTCAACAGGTCGGCCGCTACCACCGTCACCAGCGTCACCGCCCAGACAACGGCCGGAAGCGGGCCATAACGATGCAGCAGATGCTTCGCATGGTCGAGGCTGACAAGGCGCACGCCGGTCACCACCAGGATACCCGCCAGCGCCGCCATCGGGATTTCCCGCAGCAGCCAGGGCAGCAGCGCGACGAAGCCCAATATCCAGACGCCGTGCAGGATGGTGGACAAGCGCGTCTTGCCGCCCGCCTGCACATTGGCGGAACTGCGGACGATCACGCCCGTCATCGGCAAGGCTCCGGCAAAACCGCAGAGCAGATTGCCCACGCCCTGCGCGCTCAGTTCCTTGTTATAATTGGTGCGGACGCCATCATGCATCCGGTCCACCGCCGCAGCCGAGAGCAGAGTTTCGGCGCTGGCGATGAAGGCGATCGCGATGGCCGTGGTGATGACGGCGGGCGTCATCATCTGCGCGAGAAAATTGCCCTCCGGCAAAGTGACCGCCGCCATGATCGATTCGGGCACCGCCACCCGGGCTACCGGCAGGCCAAGCAGGAAGGCCACCAGTGTCGCCAGCACCACGCCGACCAGAGCGCCCGGCAACAGCCTGAGCGATGCGGGACGGACCTTTTCCCAGCCGATCATCCCGCCGATGGTGACGAGGCCGACGGCAAAGGCCATCGCCGCATCCTGATTGGTGAGGCCGAAAAGCTGGCCCGGCATGGCGATCAGATTGGCAAGGCCGCTCGACAATGGCTTGTCGTCGAAAAGGACATGAAACTGCCCGACGACGATCAGCACGCCGATGCCCGCCAACATGCCATGGACCACGGCGGGCGAAATGGCGCGGAACCATCCGCCGACCCGGAACAGGCCCGCAATCACCTGAATAGCGCCCGCGAGGACGAGGATCGGCCCCAGCGCCGAAAGACCCTGTTGCCGAACGATTTCGAAAACGATGACGGCGAGGCCCGCCGCCGGGCCGCTCACCTGAAGCGGCGATCCCGCCAGCAGGCCGACGACGATGCCGCCGATGATGCCAGTAATGAGTCCCTTTTCCGGCGGCACGCCGGACGCGATGGCGATGCCCATGCAGAGCGGCATCGCCACCAGAAAGACGACGATGGACGCGGTGAAATCGCGGCTGAAAGTGCCGCCCGAAAAGGCTTTCAGCATGGTTTACTCCGCCGCCTGCACATAAGGCGCTTCAGCGGCCAGGCGACGCGCATGGGGGAGAGCGACGGGCAGCGACACCCCTTCCCGCAAGGCCACGAAACGGCCGGTTTCGCCATCAAGGCCGAGGATCTGGCCCGCATGGATGTCCACGAACCAGCCATGCAGCGCGATCTCGCCGCGCGCGATGCCTGACGCCACCGAAGGATGGGTCCGCAGGTGGGAGAGCTGGACGACGATATTTTCCAGCGTCACCGCGCGAATCTTTTCCGCGTCGCTCAGATCGGCGGGATAGCTGTCGCGCGTCACCTGCTGCGCGGCGTGGGAATGGCGCAGCCATGCCGCGACATTGGGCATGGGCGAAAGCAACTCGTCATGCACCAGCGCTTTCATCGCGCCGCAGTCGCTATGTCCGCACACGATGATGTCGCGCACGCCCAGCGCCACGACCGCGAACTCCACGGTCGAGGATACCCCGCCATTCTGCGTGGCGAAGGGCGGCACGATATTGCCCGCATTGCGGCACACAAACAGGTCGCCGGGGTCGGCCTGCATGATATGTTCAGGGACGACGCGGGAATCGGCGCAGGAAATCATCAGCGCCTTGGGACTCTGTCCGTCGCTGGCAAGCCGATTGTAGAGTGCGCTCTGGTTCGGAAAGACATGGCTTTCGAAACTGAAGACGCGGCCGATAAGCTCGTTCATGTCGGTTATCCTTCCTGCATGGGCGCCGGTCAGGGGACGGACCGGCTTTGAAGGGAAGAATAAGGACGCCATTTTGCTGCGGCGCAGCGCGTTTGTTAAAAACTATGTCTGGGATGGGCGCTCTGCTCCGTCCGTCCGAATCCGGGCCTTTGCGCCGCCGCCGCTCCATGGCTAAGGAGGGCGCAGCGGATGGAAGGATCGGGAAGGCATGTCGCGGCTGATCATGTTCAACAAGCCCTATGACGTGCTCTCGCAATTCACGGATCGCGGCACGGAAACGGCGCGCCCGACGCTGTCCGCCTTCATCGACCTGCCCGGCGTCTATCCGGCGGGGAGGCTGGACCGGGACAGCGAAGGGCTGCTGCTGCTCACCGATGACGGCCGGTTGCAGGCGCGGATCGCCGATCCCCGTTTCAAGATGCCGAAAACCTATCTGGCGCAGGTCGAAGGCCCGCCGGACGAGGCCGCGCTTGACCGGCTGAGGAAAGGCGTCCGGCTGAAGGACGGTCCAACCCAATCCGCCATGGCCGAAACCATCGACCCCCCCGCCCTCTGGCCGCGCGATCCCCCGGTGCGGTTCCGCAAGAGCGTGCCCGATCACTGGATCAGGCTGACGATCCGGGAAGGACGGAACCGGCAGGTCCGCCGGATGACCGCTGCGGTCGGCCTCCCCACGCTGCGGCTGGTGCGGTGGAGCATCGGCGGCTGGAGCGTGGAAGGCATGGCGCCCGGCGAATGGCGGGAAGTCCCCGTTCCGCGATAAACGCCCGCCTCAATCCTCGCGGTCGAAGGCGATGCTGCCCTGGTTATAGAGCGCGCAGAGCGTCTCCAGCACTTCATTCGCCCATCCCGGATCGGCTGCCACGCCATCCTCGGCGCACAGCCTCCGGGCGAAAGCCGCGCCATCTCCCCGGCATTCGAAACATTGGCCGTCGACGAACAGCGATAGCGCATCATGCGAATGTGCAACGAATGAAAAGCGGCTGGCCGGATTGCGGCACAAGGGCGCGCCGTCTTCGATCCATGCGCGCAGTTCCCCGATCCCGATGGGTTGTTCGGGCCGCCAGTCGATATCGGGATAGCGCCGGGTGCTGCTATGCTTGCCGAAGGTCCGCGCAAAGGCTTCGCGGTCGAGCAGCCGTTCGGCGATCATGGCATGCAACCGCGCCAGGGCCTCTGCGGAAATCTCTCCGGGATTGTCCTGCGCGGTAAGACCCGGATCGGCATAGCGGTCGTCTTCGGCAAGATCGGCCAGAACATCGTCGTACCATGCCGCGATCAGTTCGCTGCGTGACGGCGCGCGAAAGCCGATCGAATAGGTCATGCAATCGTCGCCGACCGCCACGCCATCATGCGAAACGCCCGGCGGCAGATAGAGGATGTCGCCCGGCTCCAGCACCCATTCGTCCGTCGCTTCGAAATGGTCGAGCAGGCGCAGGTCGTCATGCGGCAACAGCTTGCTATTCTCATCGCAGACCGCGCCTACCTGCCAGCGGCGGCGGCCAAGCCCCTGTATCAGAAACACGTCATATTGATCGAAGTGCGGCCCTACGCCGCCCGCGTCAGTCGCGTAGCTCACCATCACATCGTCGATGCGCCAGTTCGGTATGAAACGGAACGGGTCGAGCAGCGCAGCCACGTCAGGAACATGATGATCGACCGCCTGCACCAGCAGCGTCCATGGCTCCGGTCCAGGCTGGCTGAACCGCGCTTCCGGGAATGGCCCATGTTCCAGTGACCAGCCATCCGCCCGGCGCAGGATCAGCCGCGATTCGACATCGCCCTCGCAGGCCAGCCCGGCAAGCTCATCAGGCTCGAGCGGATTGGCCCAATCGGTCCACGGATTGCGGATCAACAGCGGCCTGCGCTGCCAATAGTCGCGCAGGAAGAGTTCAACATCGAATTTTTCGAATTGGATGGGCATTGCAGCTTCCGCGGATCGTGACGAAGCGGCTGACCGGTTCATCCGCATTGAAGGCGCAACCCATAGCGACCGCGCACTTCGGCCTCAAGTACACAGCGGATCATGAGGCCATCCAGCACCGTATCGACATGTTGTGCAGCCAGTTCGCGCAGATCAGGAAGCGCGGTTCGATCGCGCGCCACATTGGATTGATGTCTCCGGCGGTGGCGCGACGACCGGGACGGACTTCCGTGTCACCGGAAGATATCATTCTCCACAAGTCCCTCCGCGACGGCACGCAGTTCCGCCGCCACCGTCTGGACGGCGGTGGAATAACGGCGATCCCGAAGCTGGCAGAGATAGAGCGGTCGCGCCAGATGAGGCTCGACGATCCGGGAAGCAACCAGCGTCCCCCTGGCCACTTCGTCCACCACCGCCGACCAGGTCATGATCGCATATCGCCCTCCTTGAGCGATCAGCTTCTTGGTGGTGGGAAGGGATGTCGACTCAAGCACGACATCCAGCGCGCCTTCCATGCGCCTGGCAATCAGCGCCATCGCTGAGCGCTGGGCATTGATCTGCGACGAGATGATGAGGGGAAGGCCGAAGAGCTGGTGGAAATCGACCGTTTCCCCAAGATCCGATGGAGCCGCGGCCACGAGGTGAAGATTTTCCTGGGCCAGAAGCTCGGCCTCGACGCGATTGCTCTCGCCCGTCTGAGCGGTCACGACGATATCGAAATGACTTGCCAGCAACCCTTCCAAAAGGCTTGACGTGCGCATCTCCTCAATCCGCAAGCGCAGTTCGGGGAATGCGGCCTCTATACGCTTAACCAGCGGCACGAGCAGGACATTGGCGGCAGGCGCGGGCATTCCGACCGTCACCGTACCGCGCAGCACGTCCGCCTTGCGCCCCATCTCCTCCTCAATCGTTCGGAATCGCTCCAATATATAGCGCGCATGGTCTAGCAGCCGGCGCCCCTCCTCGGTCAGTTCGACCCCGCGCGAGGATCGCAGGAGCAGTTGCGCGCCCAGATGATCTTCCAGGCTCGCCATCCGTTGACTGAGGGCCGGCTGTGCAATGTTCAGCGCCCGCGCCGCGAGCGTCAGGCTTCCCAGTTCGGCGACATGCACAAAATAGCGCAATATCCGGACATCAAGCGACATCGGCAGTTCCCCGATTTCGAAGCGACGCGCCGGTATTCAGAGCGGCAGCCTCAAACATCTGGCTGGCATCCTCTGCTTCCTCGATAGCGTCGATAAATGCAAACAGGCGGTCCGCGGTCGGGCGGCCCAGACGGGCGGGAACAAGCGAATGGAATTTGTGGGCCACCTGTTGCCACGCCTCTTTCGCTTCGCGAGGCCGCTCGGCACCGTCCTGCGGGCGTTCGATCTGCTGTCCGCCATGACGCAATATAAGATGGGTGCGGGTAGCCGGCCACTCATCCATCAGGATCACGCGAACCCTGTCGAGATAGAGGCCCGTCTCCATCGCAGCAAAAGCATCCGTCGCAAAGGTCGCGGGATCGGCCAGATCCACCCCCATCAGCGCCATGATCGCCAGCGCGCGCAAACTGAACTTTGCCTCCAGTCCACTTTGCGGCGTGGCAATATTGCAGATGCGATCGGCCCCGCGCCCGATGCGGATCTCCAGCATATCCAGGTCGCGGACGGAAAGCGGCCGGTCGCGCGCCAGAAAATACAGCGCATCGAGCATCGCGTGGGTCACACCGCAACTCGCATAGCGTTTAAACTGGGTTTGCAGGATATGAGCACCGCGCGGCGCTGGCGCGAGGGCCTCGACAAGATTTCCCGCATCCGCCTGTGCCGCCACGAAGCCCTGCTCATGGCCCAGGACGTCCGGCGGAGCCGTCATGCTGGCGGCTGCCCACCGCGCGGCGGTGAATCCGACCAGCGCAGCCCAACCGGCCTGCACCGGCTTGGCCGCCGAACCGAAGGACGCCTTGAGTCCCCCTGCGCGCACCGCGGCCAATCCCACAGCCGCCGTGGTCGCTCGCGCATCAAGCCCAAGGAGCAAGGCGCACCCGCGAGCGGCAGCCATGGCCCCGATAGTGGCAGTGGCATGAAACCCGCGCTCATAATGACCCGGAGCAACCAGCCGCCCGATGCAGCCCGCCATTTCCGTCGCGACCGCAAGAGCACGCAACAGTTCGGCTCCCCTGACTTTTTGCATCCTCGCGACGCCCAGAAGCGCTGGCACGATCGGCACGGAGGCATGGCCTGACATCGCTCCCAGCCCGTCGTCATAGTCGAGCACATGGGAAGCAACGCCGTTAATGAAGACCGCGTCGCGGACGTTCACCTGCTCAGGCCGCCCAATCAGCGGATGAGCGCCAGGTCCGTCGGCGGTTGCGTCATCGACGAGAATGTCGATTTCGTCGCCGGCCGCCCCCGCGATCGTCACGGCGGTCCAGTCGAGAAGGCACGCCTTCGCCATCATGGCGACATCGGGCGCAAGCGGATGCGCGATCATCGCGCTGCGTTCTATCAATCGTTGGGTAAGCCCGCCGGCGCCTGCCTCCGCATCGGACGTCGGCTGAAACGGCAGCGATGAGTTTCCCGTCATCCGATCCCTCTCCTTTTATTGTTTTCGGCTCCTCTGGAGGTTGACATGTCTTGAATAATCCAGCGGGCCAGCGCCACAGCCTTCAGACATACCGAATGCAGCCGGCCCTTCTGCGAACGCTACAAATTTGGTTATATAAGTCAACCATGTTGCATTATCAGGATCATGGATTTCTCATGCAGCCGTCCACGTCCGCCCCCCGGTATGACCGGCGCCCCGGCCGGATGATGCATGGATAGAGGCCGTGGCATCAATATGGGCGATCACACATCGCGTGCTTTTCGCGACCTTTCCCCACGCCCGCTATTACCCCTTAATGGCGAGCCATAGGGGTTATGCTGATCGGCGGATTCCGGCTTGTTCCGAATCTGCGTAGCCTTGCCCCCGCTGGAACCGATCGCAGGAGGGGTCATATGCAACATTTTCCCTGTCTGTTCGAAACCTGTCTGTTCGAAAGAGGAACGCATCTCGCCGCCGTTCCCGTTCGGCAGGGTCGGTGCCTCCTTATTGGCTGGCCGATCCGATGAGCGGCGAAGGGAAAGGGCGGACGGACGCTCCCATGAAAATCGCCATCCTGACGGTGGCCAGCAACATCCATGCGATCCGATGGATCAATGCCCTGGCGGAACGGGGGCTGGATATTCTGGTGATCACCCAGCAGCCGCCTCTGCCGGGCGATTATCATCCCTCCGTGAATTTCACGCTGCTGCCGTTTCGGGGACGCCTCGCCTATCTGCTCAATGCGCCATTCGTGCGCCGGGCCTATCACCGTTCGGGCGCGGACTTCCTGCATGTGCATTATGCGGGCGGATATGGAGCGACGGTCTGGCTGTCGGGCATCGCGCGGCCGTTGATTTCGGTGTGGGGCGGGGACGTCTATGAAGTGCCCTTTCGAAGCTGGCTGCATCGCATGGCCGTCACCGGCGCGCTGGGCAGAGCCAGCCGGATCACCTCTACCAGCCATGTGATGAAGACGCAGGTCCAGCGGCTGGGTGTTTCGACGCCTGTCGATGTCGTGCCGTTTGGCGTGGACACGAAGAAGTTCCAGCCCCGCCCGAAAACAGGGGAGCGGTTCGTCGTGGGGACGGTCAAGACTCTCAAGCGCAAATATGGGATAGATACGCTCATCCGCGGGTTCGCCCTGGCGCTGCATGATCCCGCCTTTCTGGCGCTCGATCCGGAGCTTCAGATGGCGGGCGACGGTTCGGGGCGGCAGAGCTATGAACTGCTGGCGGAGCGTCTGGGGATCGGGGAGCGCGTCGCATTCCTTGGCCCGGTACGACATGAGGATGTTCCCGCCGCCCTGCACGGATTCGACATTTATGCGGCACTCAGCAGGGACGATAGCGAGAGCTTCGGCGTCGCCATCATCGAAGCGAGTGCCTGCGCCCTGCCAGTCGTGGTCTCCGATGCCGGGGGACTTCCCGAAGTGGTCGAGCAGGGCGTGACGGGCTTCGTCATTCCCCGCGACGATCCGGCCGCTTTGGCGGAAAGACTTTGCGAGCTTGCCGCAGACCCCGCCTTGCGGGCGCAGTTGGGTCAAGCGGGCCGTGCGCGGGTGGCACGGCTTTACGAATGGTCGGACAGCGTGGACGCGATGCTGGGCATCTATGAACGCGTGCGGCAGAAGCAAAGCCGGTTCCCGGACGGGATTTTCCGCCGTTATCGGGAAAGGCGGATGCAAAGATGGCTGGAGAAGGAGGAAGCGCGCACCATAAAGGAAGACGGCATCGCTTTTGCTGACAGACCGCGATATTTCCGCATGGCGTCCGCAAAACGGGACAATGCGGCGGGCGCTTCGGCGGCGGACAACGTCATCGCCCTTCCGCCTCGCTATTGAGTGCGGGGGCGGCGCGCAAGAGCGCCTTGCCCTCTTATCTCCCCGCGCCTAAAGCATCGGCTCATGCCCGAAGTCATCATTCCTTCCACATCGTCCGAGCTGACCGGCCGGGCGTTGTTTCCGCATCGGCATCTGCTGTCCATCGCCGACCTCAAACCATGGGAAATCCGTTTCCTGCTGGACGAGGCCGAGCAATGGGCGAAAGTCAATCGCGGCAATGCGCGCAAGCATGACGGCCGGCTGGCGGGCATGACGCAGATCAACGCCTTTTTCGAAAACTCCACGCGAACGCTGCTGTCCTTCGAGATCGCGGGCAAGCGGCTGGGCGCGGACGTGGTGAACATGCATGCGGGCCAGTCCAGCGTGAAGAAGGGCGAAACGCTGATCGACACGGCGATGACGCTCAATGCCATGGCGGCCGATGTGATCGTGATCCGCCATGCCAGTTCAGGCGCGGTCGCGCTGATCGCCGACATGGTGGACTGCGCGGTGCTGAACGCGGGTGACGGATGGCACCAGCATCCGACGCAGGCGCTGCTCGACGCGCTCACCATCAGGCGGCGCAAGGGCGGGTTCGAAGGGTTGATCGTGGCAATCTGCGGCGACATCCTCCATAGCCGCGTGGCGCGGTCGAACATGCTGAGCCTTTCCGCTCTGGGCGCGCAGGTGCGGGCGGTCGCGCCGCCGACGCTGATGCCGCCGGAAGTCGGGATGCTGGGCGCGACGCCCTGTTACCGGATGGATGAGGGGCTGGACGGCGCGGACGTGGTGATGATGCTGCGGCTCCAGAACGAACGGATGGACGGGGCCTTCATCCCCTCCCCGCGCGAATATCACATGCTTTACGGACTGACGCCGGAGCGGCTCGCCATCGCCAGGCCCGACGCGCTGGTGATGCATCCTGGCCCCATGAACCGGGGCGTGGAGATTTCCAGCAACGTCGCGGACGATCCGGACCGTTCGGCGATCACCGAACAGGTGGAAATGGGCGTGGCGGTACGGATGGCCTGCCTCGACGTGCTGACGCGAGGCGCACGCGGCATGGAGGGATGGTCTTGAACCTCGTGGCCGACAACACGGACAGGATGAGCATGAGCAGGCTCGCCATCGTCAACGGGAAACTGGCCGATCCGGCGGGTGCGAGCCTGGCTTCCGGCACGGTCCTGATCGAGGACGACCGGATCGTCGCGACGGGCGACGTCGTGGTGCCACAGGACGCGAAGACGGTCGATGCCGGGGGACTGGTGGTCGCGCCGGGGCTTGTCGATCTCGGGGTCTTTGCCACGGACAAACCTGCCTTTCATTTCGGCGGGATCACGCGGGCGGCATTGATGCCGGACCAATCCTCGCCGCTGGACGATGTGGGCCTGATCCGGCAGGCGACGCGAGAGGGAAAACCCGATTTCTGGGTTCATCCCATCGCGGCGGCGACGCGCGGCCTCAAGGGCACGGAACTGGCGGAAATCGGCATGATGCAGGCCGCAGGCGCAAAGGCCGTGGGAACAGGGCGCCAGTGGATCGCGGATTCGGGCGTGATGCTCCGGGTGCTGGCTTACGCATCCGGCCTTGGACTGACGGTGATCAGTCATGCCGAGGATAGCGGACTGACCGGCAAAGCCGTCGCGACCAGCGGGGAGACGGCAACGCGGCTGGGCTTGCCCCACGCACCGGCCTGCGCGGAGGCGATGGCGATCGCGCGCGATATCATGCTGGCGCGGGAAACGGGCGCGGCAGTGCATTTCCGGCTGGTGACGACGAAGGCGGGCTTCGACGTCATCCGCTCAGCCAAGGCGGAAGGGTTGAGGGTGACATGCGGGATCAGTCCTGCCTATCTCTTCCTCAACGATCAGGCGGTGACGGATTTCCGCACCTTCGCGCGGCTGTCTCCGCCGCTCCGGTTCGAGGACGATCGCAAGGCGGCGCTGGAAGCGGTGCGCGACGGAACGGTCGATGTCATCACCTCCAGCCACGATCCGCGCGGGCCGGAGGACAAGCGGCTGCCCTTCGCCGACGCCTCGCCCGGCATGGCGGGAGCAGAGACGCTGCTGGCGCTGTCGCTCAATCTGGTGCGCGATGGGCTGGTGTCCATCAACCGGCTGGTGACGCTGCTCAGCGCCAACCCGGCCCGGATTTTGGGCGTGGATGCGGGGAGTTTCACGGCAGGGAGCGCGGCGGACCTGATCTTCGTCGATCCCGATGCGCCCTGGATCGTGGATTCGGGCAAGATGGCGGCGCAAGCGGGCAACACGCCGTTCGACCGGGTGCCGGTGCAGGGCCGCGTGCGGCGGATCATGAAGGGCGGCGTTTTCCTGTAAGGGATGCAGAGATGGAACCCCCTGCCGCCCTCGCGCGCTTGCCCATGGAAAACCACAGCAAGGGGGAGCCGATGAGGGAACAGGTCGCGCAGCAGGTTCATGTCGATGCGCCGTGGAAGATTCCGCCGCGGGCCTGGTGGGAAATCCTCAAACGCGTCTATGCGGCGATTTCCGGCAATCATCTCTCCCTGCTTGCGGCGGGGGTCGCTTATTATGCGTTCCTCAGCCTCGCGCCGCTCTTGGCCGCCGTCGTCATGACCTATGGCCTGTTCGGCGATCCGCAACTGGTGAGCCGCCATATGCAGGCGATCATCACCGTGGTCCCCGCCGACGCCGCCTCGCTCATCAACGATCAGTTGCTGGGCGTCGTCTCCACCGCCAGGGGCGTGGCCGGCATCGGCCTGGCCATCGCCCTTTCGCTGGCGGTCTATGGCGCCACGCGCGCGGCATCGGCGGCGATGGAGGCGCTGAACGTCGTCTATGGGGAGAAGGAGGGACGCGGCTTCTTCACTTTCTACCGCGTGTCGATGGGGATCACCTTTTCCGCCGTTCTGGTGGTGGTAGCGGGCGTGTTCACGGCGACAATCATCGGCCTCCTGCAAAAGCTGCTGACCGGATGGGGTCCGGGTGTGCTGTTCGCGATCAAGGCGGCGACGTGGATTTCCGCCGGGCTGCTCGCCAGTGTGATCTTTGGCCTCATCTACCGTTTCGGACCCCATCGCCGGCGCGTGCAATGGCAATGGCTGACGGTGGGATCGGTGGCGGCGACGCTTTGCTGGCTGGGGGCGACGCTGGCGGTGTCGATCTATGTCTCGCAGTTCGGCAATTATAACGAGACCTATGGATCGCTGGGCGCGGTGGTCGTGCTGCAGCTCTGGCTGTTCGTCTCCGCCTTTGTCGTGCTGCTGGGCGCGCAGATCAATGCGGAGGCCGAACGGCAGACCAGCGCGGAAACATGCGTGGACGAACCGATGGCCCCAGCGGCTTAAATCCCGCTTGCCCTGCCCGCCCGGCCACGCTACAGCGCCCTCCTTCGCCAGTACAGGAGTGTAGCTCAGCTGGTAGAGCGTCGGTCTCCAAAACCGAATGCCGGGGGTTCGAGTCCCTCCACTCCTGCCACGCGAACCGCCGGTTTTCCTTGTTTTCATGGGGATTTACCGGTAGGAGCGCGGGCGAAGAATTGGGTCGCGGAGCGGCGGCCGCACCCCGGGACGCCGACATGGCGGGGTCCGGAGGGCGGACTGTTGCTTCGCGAATTGGTGTTGTTACGAAGGTTTTGAGGCAGGCGATGGCGAAGGTTTCTCCGGGCGAATTCGTCAATCAGGTGAAGACCGAAGCGTCGAAGATCGTGTGGCCCACTGGTCGCGAAACGGTGATGACGGCGGTGATGGTCGTCATCATGACGACGATGCTGGGCCTCTTCTTCTTCGGCATCGACACCTTCTTCGGCGCGATCGTCCAGTGGCTGCTGGGCTTTGCGTCGGGTCAGGGCTGATCCTGTCGGCTTTTTTGGGAGTTTGAGACGGTAACATGGCGCGCTGGTACATCATCCACGCCTATTCGGGCTTCGAGAACAAGGTGAAGGAATCGATCCTCTCCGAAGCCGAGCGCATGGGCCTCTCCCAACTGGTCGAACAGGTCGAGGTGCCGACCGAGACGATCACCGAGGTGAAGCGCGGCAAGAAGGTGCAGGTCGAACGCAAGTTCATGCCCGGCTATGTCCTTGCCAAGCTGAGCCTGAACGACGACATCTACCATCTGGTCCGCAACACCCCCAAGGTGACGGGTTTCCTGGGGTCGAGCGGCAAGCCGCAGGCGATCAGCGAATCGGAAGCGGCCCGCTATTTCGGCGCGCAGCAGGAAGCCGCCGCGGCGCCCAAGCATCAGGTCAGCGTCGATTATGAGATCGGCGACAGCGTCAAGGTGCTTGACGGCCCCTTCGCCAGCTTCAACGGCACGGTCGAGGAACTGGATTTCGAAAAGAACCGCGTCAAGGTGTCGGTGTCGATCTTCGGCCGCGCCACGCCGGTGGAACTGGACTTCGAGCAGGTCGAACTGTCGAAATAAGGATTTTCGGGCTTCTGGCCCGAAAATGTTGCGGGAGGGTCGCTTCGGCGATCCGTCAAGACCGCTAAACTTGAACCGGAAGGCCGGATATTCCGCCCTTCCAGCAACAGAGTGAGTGAAAATGGCCAAGAAGATTACGGGCTATATCAAGCTCCAGGTGCCCGCTGGAGCCGCCAACCCCTCGCCGCCGATCGGTCCTGCTTTGGGTCAGCGCGGCGTGAACATCATGGAATTCTGCAAGGCGTTCAACGCCTCGACGGACAAGGTGGAAAAGGGCACCCCGCTGCCGACCATCATCACCGTCTATGCGGACCGTTCGTTCAGCTTCGTGACGAAGCAGCCGCCCGCCACCTACCTCCTCAAGAAGGCGGTGAACCTCAAATCCGGCTCGAAGGAGCCCGGCAAGGCTTCCGCCGGGAAGATCAAGCGCTCGCAGCTCGCCGAAATCGCGCAGGCCAAGATGGCCGACCTGAACGCGAACGACATCGACGCGGCGACGAAGATCATCGAAGGCTCCGCCCGTGCGATGGGCCTCGAAGTGGTGGAGGGTTAAGACCATGGCAAAGCTGACGAAGAAGGCGAAGGTCCTGACCGCTGCCGTGGACAAGGAAAAGCTGCACGGCGTCGACGAGGCGCTGGGCCTGATCAAGACCCATGCGACCGCCAAGTTCGACGAAAGCGTCGAAATCGCGATCAATCTGGGCGTCGATCCCCGTCACGCCGACCAGATGGTCCGCGGCGTCGTCACCCTGCCCGCTGGCACCGGCAAGACCGTGCGCGTCGCCGTGTTCGCCCGTGGCGACAAGGCCGAAGCCGCGACTGCCGCTGGCGCCGATGTGGTGGGCGCGGAAGACCTGCTGGAAAGCATCCAGGCCGGTAACATCGATTTCCAGCGCGTGATCGCGACCCCCGACATGATGGGTCTGGTCGGCCGCCTCGGCAAGGTGCTCGGCCCCAAGGGCCTGATGCCGAACCCGAAGCTGGGAACCGTCACCCCGAACGTCGCCGAAGCGGTCAAGGCCGCCAAGGGCGGGCAGATCGAATTTCGCGTCGAAAAGGCCGGCATCATCCATGCGGGCCTCGGCAAGGCGAGCTTCACCCAGGACGACCTGCGCAAGAATTTCGACGCGTTCGTCGATGCGATCGTCAAGGCGAAGCCAGCGGGAGCCAAGGGCAAATATGTCCGCAAGATCGCCCTGTCGTCCTCGATGGGTCCGGGCGTGAAGGTCGACGTGGCGGAAGTCGCCGCGGCCTGATCGAACGAATATAACGAATAGGGGAGCCTCCTTCCTCCGTGCGGGGAAGGAGGCTTTCGCTTTTTTGTGGAGCGGGGCGACCTATGCCGCCCCAGCCGATATCATGCTCCTGTGAAAGCGGGAGCCGGGATTGGGGCGCGTGACCTGACGCCCCAGGGCTTTTTTGCTTTCGCAGGGCCACAGGCAGGTCTTCAGGTATCCGTCGGGCAAGGCGGGTCGCTTTTATCCGATGGAAAACAAGAACATGGCATTCGAACATCTCTCTCCCCTGCTCGCCGACGCGTTGACAAAAAAGGGCTATGAAGGCCTGACCCCGGTACAAGCCGAAGTGACGCAGGCGCAAGCGGAAGGCCGCGACCTGATCGTTTCGGCGCAAACCGGATCGGGCAAGACCGTGGCTTTCGGCCTGGCCATGGCGAGCGAATTGCTGGGCGATACGGGCAAGCTGCCCGTCCCCGGCCTGCCGCTGGCGCTGGCGATCGCGCCGACCCGCGAACTGGCGCTTCAGGTGAGCCGGGAACTGGAATGGCTTTACGGCGCGGCGCGGGCGCGGATCGCGACCTGCGTGGGCGGCATGGACGCGGCCAAGGAACGCCGGGCGCTGTCCCACGGCGCGCATATCGTCGTCGGCACGCCGGGCCGCCTGCGCGACCATCTGGAGCGCGGGGCGCTGGACCTGTCGGGCTTGCGGACGGTCGTGCTCGATGAAGCCGACGAAATGCTCGACATGGGCTTTCGCGAGGATCTGGAGGAAATACTGGATGCAACGCCTGGAGAGCGGCGGACATTGCTGTTCTCCGCGACCATGCCCAAGCCCATCGTGGCGCTGGCGCGGCGTTATCAGAAGGATGCACTGCGGATTTCCACCGTCAGCGACGAACGCGGCCATGGCGACATCAGCTATCAGGCGTTGACGGTCGCCCCCGCCGATATCGAAAATGCGGTGGTGAACCTGCTGCGCTTCCATGAGGCGGAGACGGCGATCCTGTTCTGCGCCACGCGCGACAATGTGCGGCACCTCCATGCGAGCCTGACCGAGCGCGGCTTCGCGGCGGTGGCGCTGTCGGGCGAGCATAGCCAGAATGAACGCAACCATGCGCTTCAGGCCCTGCGCGACCGCCGGGCGCGGGTGTGCGTGGCGACCGACGTGGCGGCGCGCGGCATTGACTTGCCGAACCTCTCCCTCGTCGTCCATGTCGAACTGCCGCGCGATGCGGAGACGATGCAGCACCGTTCCGGCCGCACCGGGCGCGCGGGGAAGAAGGGGACGGCGGTGCTGATCGTCCCCTATCCGCGCCGCCGTCGGGTCGAATCCATGTTGCGCGGCGCGAAAATCCCCGTCGAATGGGGCACGCCGCCGAGCCGCGAGGCCATTCAGGAGCAGGACAATGCGCGGCTGCGCGCCACGCTGATGGAACGGGCCGAACTGGACGAGGCGGACTGGGCGCTGGGCGCAGAACTGCTGGCGGAAAAGAGCGCGAAGGAAATCGCGGCGATGCTGGTGCGAAGCGCCCGCGCATCCCTCCCCGTGCCGGAGGAACTGCTCGACGCCAGCGAAGCGCCGCCGCGCCGGGACGGGCCGCGCCCCGGTTTCGAGGATACGGTCTGGTTCCGCATGGACATCGGGCGGCGGCAGAATGCCGATCCGCGCTGGATATTGCCGCTGGTGTGCCGCCGGGGCCATGTCAGCCGGAGCGAGATCGGCGCGATCCGCATCGCGGCCAATGAGACGCTGTTCGAAATCCCTTCCGCCATCGCCTCGCGTTTCATGGCGGCGGTGAAGCGGACGGGCGAGGCCAGCGACGAGGGCGCGGAAGTCGCGATCGAGCAAGTCGAGGGCACGCCGCGCGAACAGGCGCGCGAGCATCGCAAGGGCGGCGCACGGCACGGCAACGGCGAGCGCCCTCGCGGCGGAGCGCCGCATAGCGCGCGGCCGTTCAAGGGTCCCAGGCGTCCCGGCGGCCCGCGCAAGCCGCGCGGATAAGGCCGGGCTGGGCGCTCAGGTCGCGATCTGTTTCCCATAGATGCAACAGATCGCGACATGATCGCCTTCCCATGCCCCCTGAAGCGGTTCAGCCCGCGCCGCAGAGCACCAACATGCGCGATGCCAGTTCCCGCTCGCCCATGACGACATAGGGCACGCCCAGCCCCTCCAGATGGACAGCCTCCGCATCGCTATGCGCGCGGGCGATGACCTGTATCGCAGGGTTCAGATGGTATGCATGCTGATGAATCGCGCCCGCTTCGAATCCTTCCGGCACCGCGATCAGCAGGCGGCGCGCCTTGCCGATCCCCGCCGCGATCAGGTGGCGGTCCTCCAGCGCGCTGCCGCGTATCACGGACAGGCCCGCTTCCTCAGCTTCGTCGGCCCGTTCCATATCCCCTTCGATCACGACGAAATGGATGTTGCGTTCCGCAAGGCGCATCGCGATGAGCTTGCCCACGCGGCCATAGCCGACCAGTATGACATGCCCCATGCGCGGCTTTTCGGTCGCGGCTTCCTCATTTTCTTCCGCTTCCTCCTCCTTGCGGTCGCGCACGACCAGAGAGAAGATGATGGGATTGAGCAGGATCGACACGATCGCCCCGGCGAGGATCAGGTCGCGCCCCTCCGCCGGCAGGACGCCAAGGCCGGTGCCCAGCGAAGCAAGGATGAAGGAAAATTCGCCGATCTGCGCGAGACTCGCCGAAATGGTGAGCGCCGTGTCGGTGGGATGACCAAAGGCGCGCACGATGAAGAAGGCTGCGATCGACTTGCCGACGATGATGATCGCGACGGTGGCGAACAGGAGCAGCGGTTGCTGCACCAGCACGGCCGGATTGAACAGCATCCCCACCGACACGAAGAACAGCACCGCAAAAGCATCGCGCAGCGGCAGGGTTTCCTCCGTCGCGCGGCGGCTGAGCGGAGTTTCGCCCAGGATCATGCCCGCGAAGAATGCGCCCAGCGCAAAGGACACGTCAAAGGCTACGGCCGCGCCGAAAGCAACACCCAATGCTATCGCAAGGACGGCAAGCCGGAACAGTTCGCGCGATCCGGTGTGGACAACCCAGTGGAGCGCCCACGGGATGACCCTGCGGCCTACGATCAGCATCAGCGCGACGAAGCCCATGACCTTGAGCATCGTGCCCAGCAGCGGGGCGAGCAGCGCCTCCATGCCGGCGCCTGCTTCGGCGTTATTCATGACGCCCGCCAGAGCCGGCAGCAGGACGAGCGCCAGCACCATCGCCAGATCCTCGACGATCAGCCAGCCGACCGCTATGCGCCCGCGCCGCGTTTCGACCAGATTCGCGCCTTGCAGCGCCCGCAGCAGGACGACCGTGCTGGCGACCGACAGTGCAAGGCCGAAGACAAGGCCGCCCATGATCGACCAGCCCTGCGTCCAGGCCAACGCCATGCCCAGCAAGGTGGCGACCGCGATCTGCCCCACAGCGCCGGGCACCGCGATCATCCTGACCGACAAAAGGTCGCGCAGGGAGAAATGGAGGCCCACCCCGAACATCAGCAGGATGACGCCGATCTCCGCCAGTTCATTGGCCAGATTGGCGTCAGCGACGAAACCGGGGGTGAACGGGCCGACCATGATGCCCGCGAGCAGATAGCCGACCAGCGGCGAAAGCTTGAGACGATGGGCGATGGCGCCCAGGATGAACGCAACGACAAGACCTGCAACAATAGTGCCGATCAGCGGCGTGTGGTGGGGCATAGAAGTCCTTTATTCCGGTCCCCCGGCGGACAGCGGCAAGGCCGCTTCCGCCAGCGGGATAATAGCTTCATTCGATAGCCGTCAGCAAGGCGGCGGACAGAAGGGCCGCCGCCGCGCCAAGGCCGGACATCACGGCAGGCATGAACCACCAGGGCGGACGACGATTGCCGCGCCGCGCTCTTTTGCGGGCCATGAGCGCACTCCTTGTTCAGGAAGAAACGGACCGGCCCGTCAGCGACGCGACCGGCAACAGCTTTCCATCAGAAGCGCGGCGGCGCCCTTGCGAGTGGGCGATAGACCGGAGCAGCGGAAGCAGCAGCCCGGGCCGCATCAGGCCAGGGTGCGTCGATGGAACGCACGCGCCAGCAAAGAAACGCCAGCACGGCAAGGGAAAGCATGAGGGGCAAAGGCGCGGAAACGGGCAGCGGGACCAGCCCCGCCCCATCCGGCCCGGCCAATCGTTTCGCTTGCGGCGTCGCGGGGGATCGGGCCTTCAGCACCACGCTGGTGGTCGCCGGATTGAAGGCCGACCCGGTCAATTTGCTGGAAGGAAGGCCCAGCGGCGCGATGGCGCACAGCAACGCCACGCATATCGCCATCCACAAGGTCGCAAAGAAGAGCAGGCGGCCCTTTCCTGCTCCCTGACTGTGGCCTCGCTGCGGCATGCGCTTCCTTTCTCTACCGCAAATAGGAGGTATAAGCGTCGAAAGCCAGTTTCGATTCCCGCCCATATTGGTTGACATCGCCGAGTCATTCCCTTACCGGGCCACATTCCCGCGCGGGTCGGCAGGACTTTGTCCTTGATGATCTGCGTAAAGCAGATTTGAACGAGAAGAGAAAAGCCATGTTCGCAGTCGTGCGCACAGGCGGCAAGCAGTATCGCGTCGCCGCCGGAGACAAGATCGTCGTCGAAAAGCTGGCCGGAGAGGCTGGCGACAAGGTGACACTGGACGACATCCTGTTCGCCGGTGAAGGCGACAAGGTGCAGGACGCCAAGAAGCTGACCGTCGCCGCCGAAATCATCGCGCAGGCGAAGGGCGAGAAGGTCATCGTCTTCAAGAAGCGCCGCCGTCACAATTACCGCCGCAAGAACGGCCATCGCCAGAACCACACGATCCTGAAGATCGTGTCGATCGGCGCCTGAGCCGCTGCTAGAGATTCAAGGAGTTTAGGTCATGGCACATAAGAAAGCTGGCGGTTCGTCGCGCAACGGTCGCGATTCGGAATCCAAGCGCCTTGGCGTGAAGAAGTTCGGCGGTCAGGACGTGATCGGCGGCAACATCATCATTCGCCAGCGCGGCACCCGCGTCTATCCCGGCCGCAATGTCGGCATGGGCAAGGACCACACGCTGTTCGCGCTGGGCGAAGGCCGCGTGGTATTCCACACCGGCAAGCTCGGCCGCAAATATGTGTCGGTCGACGCCATGGCGGAAGCCGCCGAATAACGGACGATCAATGACGGATCGTCCTTCGCAGGGGCGATCCTTACCGATAGCAAAGCCATCAGGCGAACTATTCGGTGTTCCAAGGGAAAAAGGGGCGCCCCATGCAGGGAGCGCCCCTTTTTCCGTTCACCGGACTCTCCCACCCTTTGCCCTCAAACCAACGGAACCGAAGGCATTTCCGCGCGTCCGACGCGCAGCCAGGGCAACCAGCCGAAACCGTCGCCAAGCCGTAACTTTTATCGGCCATGGGCACCCGGAATAGAGGAGAGACCTTATCATGTTCGCCCGTACCCCCCGTCTGCTGCTGAGGCCCGGCTGGAAGGAGGATGCAATCGCGCTCGCACAGGTCATAGGAGACCCCGCAATCTTGCGGAACCTGACCGGCGCGCCCAGCCCCTATGGCCCGCAAGACGCCGAAGCCTTCCTGTCGATGCCGCAGGATTCGCACCAGCCCCGCCTGCTGATCTTCGCCCGCACACGAGGTGCGCCGCGCCTCGTCGGCGGATGCGGGATCGAACGCGCCGCCGACGGCAAGCCGGAACTGGGCTATTGGATCGCGCGACCCTGTTGGGGACTGGGCTTCGCGACGGAAGCGACCCGCGCACTGCTCGGCATGGCGCGCGCCAATGGCGTACGGGGCCTGCGCGCCGCCCATTTCGCGGACAACCCCGCTTCGGGTCATGTCCTGCGGAAGCTGGGATTCCACTTCACCGGCCGCATCGAAACCCGGCGCAGTCCCGGCCGTGGCGGCGCCGCCGATTGCCTGATCTTCGAGGAAGGCGAAGCTTCGCCCATGCCGGTTGACCCGGCGCTCGATATCTACCGCGACGCCATGCCCGCTCTGGCGGCGTAAAGGCGGACTTCGGGCCGGGAGGCGATCTCCGACCTCCCGGTCCTTCTCATCCGATGCGCCCAGGCGCTTCAACGACGCCGCTCATCGCGAAAGCCCCGACTTAGGTGTCGGCGGCGTAACTTTCCTGGCCTCAACGATCCCCCTTGCTCCATCCCCGGTTTAATTCTTCCGCATAAGGGGCTATGGGCGCGCCATGCATTTTCTCGATCAGGCAAAGATTTACATCAAGTCCGGCTGGGGCGGCCCCGGCTCGGTCAGTTTCCGGCGCGAAAAATATGTCGAATATGGCGGGCCGGACGGCGGCAATGGCGGCAAGGGCGGCGACATCATCATCGAAGCGGTCGCGGGCCTCAACACGCTGATCGACTTTCGCTACACCCAGCATTTCAAGGCGCAGCGCGGCATGCCCGGCGCGGGCAAGAACCGCTTTGGCGCGGGCGGCGAAGACCTTGTCATCAAGGTGCCCGTGGGCACGCAGATCCTGTCCGATCCCACGCCCATAGAGGGCACGGAGGACGAGGACGGCAGCATGGAATATGAGCAGCAACTGCTGGCCGACTTCACCCAGGTCGGGCAGCGCATCGTGCTGCTGCGCGGAGGCGATGGCGGACGCGGCAACCTCTCCTACAAGACCAGCACGAACCGTGCGCCGCGCCAGCATGGCACCGGATGGCCGGGGCAGGAAATGTGGGTTTGGCTCCGGCTCAAATTGCTGGCCGATGTCGGGCTGGTGGGCATGCCCAATGCGGGCAAGTCGACCTTCATCAATCAGGTCACCAACACCAAGGCGAAGGTTGGCGCCTATGCCTTCACCACGACCAGGCCGCAACTGGGCGTCGTGCTGCACCGCGACCGCGAGTTCGTGCTGGCCGATATTCCGGGCCTGATCGAAGGCGCGGCGGAAGGCGCGGGGATCGGGGACCGATTCCTGGGGCATATCGAACGGTGCGGCGTGCTGATCCACCTGATCGACGCGACGGGCGACGATCCGGTCGAGCAGTTCCGGATCGTGCAGGACGAACTGGCCGCTTATGGGGCGGGGCTGGACGAAAAGCCGCAACTGGTGGCGCTCAACAAGGGCGACCTGCTGGGGCGGGAGTTGATGGAGGACATCGCCGCGCAGCTTCGCGACGAAGCGGGCGTGGAGGATGTGTTCATCATTTCCGGCGCGACCGGCGAAGGCGTGGGCGCGCTGCTGGACGCGGTGCTGCCGCTGCTGGGCACGGCCAAAGCTGGCGATGAGAATGAAGGCGGCGAAGAAAGCGAAGCGCCGTGGTCGCCCATTTAGCGGAATATCCTGAAATCAGCCTCCGTCCGGTTCGAGCAAAATCGCGAACCGATACGCAACTGCTTCTCGACTGCGCTCGAAGCGAACGGAAACACCATCAGTGACCCTTCCCCTCTTCGGCTTTCCTCCTTCGCAAATCCGCCGTCTTGTTATCAAGATCGGTTCGGCGCTGCTGGTCGATCCCGACGGGCAAGTGCGCGAACCCTGGCTCCGCACGCTGGTCGCCGACATAGCCGAGCGGCGCGCGGCGGGGCAGCACATCATCATCGTGTCATCGGGCGCGATCGCGCTGGGCGCGCGACGACTGAACCTGCCCAAGGGCGGGCGCGGGAGCCTGGAGGACGCGCAGGCGGCGGCGGCCACCGGGCAGATCGCGCTGTCGCAATGCTGGGCGGGGCTGCTGCATGAAAACGGCATCACCGCCGCGCAGATGCTGGTGACGCTGGACGATCTGGAGAACCGGCGGCGCTATCTCAACGCTTCGGCGACGCTGGAGCGGCTGATGCAACTGGGCGTCGTGCCGGTGGTGAATGAGAATGACAGCGTGGCGACGGCGGAAATCCGCTTCGGCGACAATGACCGGCTGGCGGCGCGCATCGGACAGGCGGCACGGGCTGACGCGGTTGTGCTGCTTTCGGACGTGGACGGGCTTTACACCGCCAACCCGCATGTCGATGCGAGCGCCATGCTGATAGAGACAATCGAACGCATCGACGCCCGGATCGCGGGCATGGCCGATAGCGGCTCCGCATCGGGCATGGGATCGGGGGGCATGACCTCCAAGATCGAGGCGGCGCGGATCGCGACGGGCGCGGGCGCGCATCTCGCCATCATTTCGGGCAAGGTCGATGCGCCCCTGTCGCACTGGGCGAAGGGCGGGCGCGGGTCGATCTTCCTCGCCGCGTCGACGCAGCGCGCGCGCAAGGGATGGCTGGCGGGCCGCTTGACGGTGCGCGGGCGGATCATCGTCGACGCGGGCGCGGAACGGGCGCTGGGACGCGGCAACAGCCTGCTGCCCGCGGGCGTCGCGAAGGTCGAAGGCGTTTTCGCGCGGGGCGACGTGGTGGATATCCTTGCGGAAGATGGCCGGGTGATCGCGCGCGGCCTGATCGAATATGACAGCGAGGAAGCAGCGCGGATCGCGGGCAAGCGGAGCGAAGATATCGCCGCGCTGCTGGGTCACCTGCCCCGGTCGGTGCTGGTTCACCGCGACCATCTGGCGATGGTCTGAAGCGCCATGGCTCTTCGCATTGCGATGACGGGCGCAACGGGATTCGTCGGCGCCGAAACACTGGATCAGGCTCTGGAGGCCGGTCATCAGTTGAGCGCCCTCACCCGCCGGGCGCAGCCGCCCCGCGCGCGGCTGAAATGGGTGCCGGGATCGCTGGAAGACGCCGCCGCGCTCGACACGCTGGTGCGTGACGCGGATGCGGTGATCCATATTGCAGGCGTGGTGAATGCGCCCGACCGCGCTGGTTTCGAAACCGGCAATGCGCGCGGGACGATGGCGGTCGTCGATGCGATGCGCAAGCGCGGCGTACGGCGGCTGGTGCATGTGTCGTCGCTGGCGGCGAGGGAGCCGGGATTGTCGGACTATGGCTGGTCCAAGGAACGGGCCGAGCGGCAGGTGAAGGCGAGCGGCCTCGACTGGACCATCGTGCGGCCGCCAGCGATCTATGGACCGGGCGACCGGGAGATGCTGGAACTGTTCCGCATGGCGAAGCGGGGCGTGATGCTGCTGCCGCCGGGGGGACGGCTGTCGGTGATCGAGGTCGGGGATCTGGCGCGGCTGCTGCTGGCGTTGATCGGCGAGACGGAAATGAGCCTGACGCAGACCTATGAGGTCGATGATGGCGCGCCGCAGGGCTGGGACCATCAGGATTTCGGACAGGCTATCGGACGTGCGGTCGGGCGGCCGGTGCGGACCATGGCGACGCCCGCATGGCTGCTGGGCGCGGGCGCGCGGATGGACCGCTTCTTCCGGGGCAAGGGCGCGAAGCTGACGCCGGACCGGGTACGCTATTTCTGCCATCCCGACTGGGTGGCGACGACGGGACAATGCCCGCCCAAGACGCTGTGGGCGCCGCAAGTGCCGACCGAGAAGGGGTTGCAGGCGACCGTCGAGGCTTATCGGGCGAAGGGGTGGCTGTAGCGGCTTTAAGTGGGACGCACTCATAAGCCGCTGTCCGCCGCTAGATTCGTTCCGGTTCTGATTGAACCGAAACGAATCTAAATTATCCTTTTATTACCGTGATTTCCGAGTCGCCAGATGATTCCATCTGGCTCGAAATCACTCTAGCCGCGCCGCCGTTCCGCCACGAATTCGCTGATCGCCTGCCCGCTGGCGTTGAGCAGGGGATAGGTGCGCGCGTCAGAGAGCCAGTCGGGGCGGTGGGTGCCGCTGCCGTAGAAGGTGTCATAGGCGAGGCTGAAGCCGAGGAACAGCAGCGTCGCGCCGATAAGACCCTTGACCACCCCAAAGCCGCCGCCCAGCACGCGGTCTACCGGACCGAGAATCGATTGGCGGGTGCGCTTGCCGATGGCATGGGCGAGCAGCTTGCCTGCCGCGAAGGTCACGCCGAAGACCAGTATCAGCGCCAGCATGGCCGCGCCGCTTTCCGTGCCGATGAGCGGCGTCAGCAGGTCCGCGATAGAAGCATGAAACAGACGGATGGCGAAAATCGCCAGCACCCAGGCGATGAGCGAGAGGGTTTCCTGCACGAAACCGCGCAATAGCCCGAAAATGGCACAGCCGCCGATGGCGAGCAGGACGAGGATGTCGACGGCGTTCATGGCATGGCTGGCTATCCGCGCCCGAGCATCTGGTCAACAAGCTGCGAAAGGGCGCGGTAGCCGCTGACCGCGATGCCCTTCACGCCATCCGCCGCGGCGGCGGGAATATAAGCGCGATTGAAACCAAGCTTCGCCGATTCGCGCAGGCGCAGCGGCGCATGGGCGACGGGGCGGATTTCGCCCGACAGCGCGATTTCGCCGAACAGGACGACATCGGCGGGGACGGGTCGTTCGGTCAGCGCGGAAATGAGCGCGGCGGCGACGGCCAGGTCCGCCGCCGGGTCCGACAGGCGGTATCCGCCCGCGACATTCAGATAGACTTCGCAGGTGGAGAAACTGAGGCCGCAGCGCGCCTCCAAAACTGCGAGGATCATGGCAAGCCGCCCGCTGTCCCAGCCGACCACCGCACGCCGGGGCGTGGCGCCGCTGGAGAGGCGGACGACCAGCGCCTGTATTTCGACCAGCACGGGGCGCGTGCCTTCCAATGCGGGGAAGACGGTCGCGCCCGTCACGCTTTCGTCGCGATGGGTGAGGAACAAAGCGGAGGGGTTGGCGACTTCCTCCAGACCTTCGGCGACCATGGCGAAGACGCCGATCTCGTCCGTTCCGCCGAAGCGGTTCTTGATCGCGCGCAGGATGCGATATTGATGGCTGCGCTCGCCTTCGAAGCTCAGCACCGTGTCGACCATATGTTCGAGCACGCGAGGCCCGGCGATGCTGCCGTCCTTGGTCACATGGCCGACCATGACGACCGCTGTGCCGCGTTGCTTGGCGAAGCGGATAAGCTCCTGCGCGGAGGCGCGGACCTGGCTGACGGTGCCTGGCGCGCCTTCGATAAGGTCGCTGTGCATGGTCTGGATCGAATCGATGACGAGCAGCGCGGGCGGCTCCCCCTCCCCCAATGTGGTGAGGATGTCGCGGACGGAGGTGGCGCTGGCAAGCTGCACCGGCGCATTGCCAAGGCCAAGGCGCCGGGCGCGCAGGCGGACCTGATCGGCGGCTTCCTCCCCGCTGATATAGGCGACGGAAAGGCCGCTTGCTGCGATGCGGGCGGCGGCTTGCAGCAGGAGCGTGGACTTGCCGATGCCGGGATCGCCGCCGATCAGAGTGGCCGATCCAGAGACGATGCCGCCGCCCAGCGCGCGGTCGAACTCGGCGATGCCGGTGCTGGTGCGGTCGGGAAGCTGGACCGTGCTGTCAAGGCCGATGAGGGAGATCGCCCTGCCCCCGGTCTGAAGGTCGTGACGCGCGGAAAAGACGGTTTCGGCGGCTTCCTCGACAATGCTGTTCCATTCGCCGCAATCGTCGCACTGGCCCTGCCATCGGCCCGATACCGTGCCGCATTGCTGACAGACGAATTTGCGCTTTGCCTTGGCCATGGAATGAGCCATAACAGAACATATAAGGAACGCAATGGCAGTTGAGGATGAGGCGAGAGAGACATAATCCGCCGATTCCCGCATTGCCCTCTTGGAAACAGGGGTCCGGCTGGCGCATTACATCATCATGAAGTCCATCCGCGTCGCCAGCTACAATATCCGCAAGGCCATCGGCACCGACCGCCGCCGAATCCCCGAACGGGTGATCGACGTGCTGAACGAAGTGGACGCCGACATCATCGCGCTTCAGGAGGCGGACCGGCGGTTCGGCATAAGGTCGGCGGCGCTTCCGCCGCTGCTGCTGGACAGCCAGAGCGGATATAAGGCGGTGCCGCTCAATGTGCAGACCGACTCGATGGGGTGGCACGGCAATGCCATCCTCGTCCGCAAGGAAACGCCGGTCGCCGCCTATGACGTGATCCACCTCCCCTGCCTGGAACCGCGCGGGGCGACGATGGCGGAGGTGATGCTGCACGGCGCGAAGATGCGCGTGTTCGGGATGCATCTGGACCTGTCGGGCCTGTGGCGGCGGCGGCAGGCTTCGGCGATGATCCATGCGGCGGCGCAGGGGGAAGCCATGCCCACGGTGCTGATGGGCGACCTTAATGAATGGAGCGCGGAGCGGGGGTGCCTGGCCGACTTCGCGCGGCATTACAGCTTCGCGCCATGCGGGCGGAGCTTTCATGCGCGGCGGCCGGTGGCGCGGCTCGACCGGATCATGCATTGCGGCAGGCTGACGCTGGTGGCGAGCGGCGTGCATGAAAGCGCGGCGGCGCGCAAGGCGTCGGATCATCTGCCGATCTGGGCGGAATTCGCGCTTGGCTGACGCCCCCTCGACAAGGCCGGCCCGCTCTGCGATCCATGGGGCATGAGGGAGAAAGAACTCCGGCTGGCGCTGGTCTGCTATGGCGGGATCAGCCTTGCGGTCTACATGCACGGCATCAGCAAGGAAATCTGGCGGCTGGCGCGGGCGAGCCGGTCTTTCCATGACGGAACGCCGCCCGAAGGCAGCACCGAGGTCGTCTATCGCCGCCTGCTGGAAGCGATGGAGCAGGAAAGCGGCATCCGGCTGCGCATCATGCCCGACATCATCGCCGGTGCGAGCGCGGGCGGCATCAACGGCATTTTTCTGGCGCAGGCGATCGAGACGGGACAATCGCTGGAGCCGCTGACCGACATGTGGCTGGAAAATGCCGATGTCGATCAATTGCTCGACCCCGATGCGCGGCCCGCGCGGGCGATCACGAAATTCTGGGCGGCGCCGCTGGTATGGATGGCGGCGCGGCGGCCCGGGGACACGGTGGAACGCACGGTCGCGCCCGACACGCGGGAGGAGGTGCGGCAGAAACTGTCGCGCTTCATCCGATCGCGCTGGTTCGAGCCGCCCTTTGGCGGGGAGATATTCTCCGCCATGATCCTCGACGCCTTCGACGCGATGGAGGCGACCCGGCGCGGCCCTCCCCTGCTGCCGGACGGGCATCCGTTGGACCTGTTCGTCACCGTCACCGATTTCGAAGGCCATGCGCAAAGCCTGACGCTCAACAGCCCGCCGCAAGTGATCGAGACGGAACATCGCCTGTCCATCGGCTTCCGGGCGGAAGGACATGGGTCGCGGCCCTTTGCCGATGCGGCGGAACTGGTCTTCGCGGCGCGGGCGACGGCCAGCTTTCCGGGCGCTTTCCCGCCTTTCACCGTACGGGAACTGGATGCGGTGCTGAAACGCCGCCATCGCGCATGGCCGACGCGCGACGCCTTCCTTGCGCATGCCCTGCCCCGCCATGTCGCGCAGGGCATGGCCGAGGACGCGGTGCTGATCGACGGATCGGTGCTGGCCAACGCGCCCTTCGCCCAGGCCATAGGCGCGCTCAGGAACCGGCCTTCCCGGCGGGAGGTGGATCGCCGTTTCGTCTATATCGACCCCAAGCCGGGGCATCGCTCCATCCGCCTGAACCGCGAAGGCGAGGAAATGGAGGAGGATCGCGCGGACACGCGGCTGCCCGGTTTCTTCCGCACCATTTTCGGCGCGCTCAGCGACATTCCGCGCGAACAGCCGATCCGCGACAATCTGGAAGCGATCCACCACCATTCCGCGGGCATCCGCCGCATGATGCGGATATTGCACGCGCTGCGTCCCGGCATCGAGACGGAGGTGGAAAACGCCATTGGCCGGATGCTGTTCCTCGACCGGCCGACCCCGGCGCGGCTGTCGAACTGGCGGGCCAAGGCGCAACAGCGGGCGGCGGCATCGGCGGGATTCGCCTTTCCGGCCTATGGGCATCTGAAATTGTCGGGCATCGTCGAATCGCTCGCGGAACTGCTGTTCTGCCTCAGCGGAGAGGAAAGCCCGATGATGCGCGAAAGCTATCGTCAGGCCGTCTGGGCGGAGGTGCGCGCGACTGGCGCGGACAAGTTGACCGAGGATGCGGGATCTTCCTCCGCGCCGGTGCAGTTCTTCCGCACCCATGACATGGCGTTCCGGGTGCGGCGGCTGCGCTTTCTGGCGCGGCGGCTGACAGAGGCGCTGGAGATCGAAAGCGCGGCGGACGAAGCGGCGGTCGAAAAGCTGCGCAACGCCATCTATCAGGCGCTAGCCCATTATACCGAATGCGATCAGGCGGATTTCCACGGGGATGCCGTGCGCGCCGCCGCAAGGGAAGTGCCGACCGACACTGCCGCCGCGCTCGCCGCGCTCGCGCAGGAACGCGACCTGCGGGCGCGGGACGAGGCGGCCGACATGATGCTGGCCGATGCGCTGGCGGCCCTGCCGAAAAAGGAACGGCGGACCATGCTGCTCGCCTATCTGGGCTTCCCCTTTTACGACATCGCCACCCTGCCGCTGCTGCAGGGGGAGTCGCTGGACGAATATGACCCGATCAAGGTCGACCGCATTTCGCCCGAAGATTGCGTCGCGATCCGGGCGGGCGGCGCGGAGGCGACGCTCAAGGGGATCGAGTTCAACAATTTCGGCGCGTTCTTCAGCCGGGCCTATCGGGAAAATGATTATCTGTGGGGGCGGCTGCACGGCGTGGAGCGGCTGCTGGACATCGTGATTTCGACAATGCCCGCAGCAAGCCGCCTTTCGCCCGAACGACTCGCCGACTATAGGCGGGAGGCTTTTCTGGCGATCCTGGACGAGGAGGAAGAACGGCTGCCGCATGTCGCGGACCTGATCGCCAGCTTGCGGAAGGAGATCGGATGACTGTTCGTGCGGCCCTGATTGCGACGTTGCTGTTGGCTCTTGCCGGCGGCTGCTCGTCGTCGGGTGAAGAGCGCGCCGCCGCCGATCCAACGCGGCAGGAAAGCGTCGTGCCCGTGCCGCCGGCATCCGCGCCGCCGTCGCCGCCAGAGGCCCCGAAATCCCAGCCGCCACGGCCTGCCAAGGTGAAGGATTTGCCGCCCGACAAGATCCTGTCATCGGTGGAGACGGACCATGTGTTGCAGGCGAAGCTGCCGGACGAACAGCCTTTGCCCGCCCCCGTGCAGCCGCCTTATCAGCCCCTCGACCTCCCGGCTTCGGGACAAGGCTCGCCCATCGCGCCCTTCCCGCAGGAAGTGACGAACTATATGGTCGAACGGGATAGTTGCGACCATTTCCGGGGCGAGGAACCCTATGATGCGGACAGGCGCGCCTATCTGGCGGAGAATATAGCGGAGCTGTGCACCGGAACAGACGGGCGGCTGGCGGCGCTGCGGATGCGTTATGCGAACGATTCCGCGGTGCTCGCCGCCCTTTCCGGCTATGAGGCCCGGATCGAAAGCGGATCGGGCAGCGGCAAATATATCGGCAAATGATCTAACGCGGCGGCAGCAACGCGTCGATGGCGGCGGCCATGTCGGTGTCGCGCCGGGACAGGCCGCCTGCGTCATGCGTGGTGAGCGTGATGTCGACGCGATTATAGACGTTGGACCATTCGGGATGATGATCCGCCTTGTCCGCGAGCAGGGCAACTCGCGTCATGAAACCGAAGGCTTCATTGAAATCGGCGAAAATGAAGCGGCGGCGGATGCCGTCGGGATCGGCGACCGGCGTCCATTCGGGAAGCGCCTCCAGCGCCTGCCTGCGCGCTTCGTCATCAAGTTTAGCAACCATTTGACTATCCTCACAATCTGCTTTCGCTTATGTCGCAGCCATGTCCGACCCCCGTCAACCGCCGCGTTTCGCGCCGTCGAAGGAAGATATCGAAACGCTGGCGCTCCAGGCCCTGAGCCGCCTGCCCGATCCATTCGCCGCGCATCTGTCCAATGTCGTGCTGTTCGTGGAGGATTTCGCCGACGAACAGGTGTTGAAGGATATGGAGATCGACGATCCCTTCGGCCTCACCGGCCTTTATAGCGGACGGCCGGTGGGTCACGAAGCGCAAACCGGGGACATACCCCCCACGGTCCATCTGTACCGCCGCCCGCTGCTGGATGAATGGGTGGAAACAGGCGTGCCGCTGGACGCCCTCATCACGCATGTGGTGGTGCATGAGATCGGCCATCATTTCGGCCTGTCGGACGTCGACATGCATGTGCTGGAAGACATGGTCGCGCCATGACGCAAGCGGCGCTGCGCCTGTCGGACCTGGCCTGCCTGCGCGGCGGGCGGATGCTCTTGCGGGGCGTCAGCCTTGATCTTGAAGCGGGAGGCAGCGCCCTTCTCACCGGCCCCAACGGCATCGGCAAGTCGAGCCTGTTGCGGATTTGCGCGGGATTGCTGCCCGCCTTTTCCGGAACGGTGGAGCGACGCGGCGGCGTGACGCTGACCGATGAGCGGCTGGCGCTGGACATCGAACAGCCGTTGCGGAAGGCGCTGGGGTTCTGGGCGCGGCTGGACGGGGTGGATGACGGGACGCTGGAACGCGCGCTGGAGGCCATGGCGCTGCTGCCGCTCGGCGACCTGCCGGTGCGGATGCTCTCCACCGGACAGCGCAAGCGGGCGATGCTGGCGCGCGTGATCGCGTCGGGCGCGGCGATCTGGCTGCTGGACGAACCGGGCAACGGGCTGGACGATGCGTCGCTCGGCCTTCTGGGCGCGGCGGTATCCCGGCATCTGGAGACGGGCGGCATCGTGCTGGCGGCGTCGCACCAGCCCTTGCCGCTGGCCGATGATGTGCGGATCGACCTGCGCGCCCATGCGGCCGAGGCGGAGAGCGCATGAGGATATTATGGCTGCTCGCCCGTCGTGATCTGGGGCAGGCATGGCATTCGGCGGGCCTGTGGCTGCCGGTCGCCTTCCTGCTGCTGGTGGCGAGCCTCTATCCCTTTGCCGTAGGACCTGACGCGGCGCTGCTGCGACAGACGGGCGGCGGCATGTTGTGGATCGCGGCGCTGCTCGCCAGCCTGCTGCCGGTCGACCGGCTGGTGACGCCGGACAGGGATACAGGCGTGCTGGATCAGATCGCGTTACGCGGCGTCGGGGAAGAGATGATCGTGCTGGCGCGGCTGATCGCGCATTGGCTGGGTTTCGGCCCGCCGCTGATGATCGCGACGCTGCCCGCCGCCGCGCTGCTGAAACTGGACGGCGGAACCATTTTGCTGCTGGAGGCGGGCCTGTTGGTCGGGACGCCCGCCCTGGCGGCGCTGGGGCTGCTGGTGGCGACCCTGACCGCCGGATTGCGATCCAGCGGCGCGCTCGCGGGGCTGTTGGCCTTGCCGCTGGCGGTGCCGCTGCTGATCTTCGGCGCGGGAACGCTGGGCGACGGGAGCGGCGCGGCGCTCAAATTCCTGGGCGCGGCTTCGCTGCTGCTGGTGGCGATCACGCCCTTTGCCGGGGGCGCGGCGATCCGGGCGGGGCGGGAATGAAGCGGCCACCCTCGACATCGGGATACAACTGAGCCAAAGGCGCCGCTCCATGCTTGCCTTCGTTGCTTCTGTCCTTTTCGTCCTGATCTGGTCCACCGGCTTCATCGTCGCGCGGGCCGTGATACCGCATGGCTCGCCCGAACTGGTGCTGGCGGTGCGCCTGACGCTGGTGACGCTGCTGCTGGGCGCGGCGGCGCTTTATGCGCGGCAGGCCCTGCCACGCGGACGGCGGCTGGCGCTGCATCTGGCGGCGGGCGCGATGCTGCATGGCGTTTATCTGACGCTGAGCTGGTGGGCCGTCGACCATGGCATGCCCGCCGGGATCATGGCGCTGCTGGGCGCGCTTCAGCCGCTGATGGTCGCGGTGGCCAGCGTCATCTTCCTCCACGAACATCTGCCCGCGCGGGCATGGACCGGCCTGGGCGTCGCCATTGTCGGCGTGGGCTGCGTGCTGATGCCCGCGATCGAACGGACGGGCGCGGGTTCGATCGCCATATGGCCAGCCGTCGCCGCCCTGCTATCCATCATGGGCATGGCGGCGGGCACCCTGATCCAGCGGGGCGCCATCGCGGGGGACGGCATCGCGATTTCAGGCGCGGTCCAGAATGCGGGCGGCGCATTGGTCGCCATAGTGGCGGCCCTGTTCATCGGCGAGGTGCGGTGGGACAATAGCGCGACGCTGTGGATCGGCCTTGGCTGGTCGGTGCTGGGCCTGTCGGCGGCGGGATTGTCGCTGCTGGTCTGGCTGGTCCGGCATCAGGGTCCGACGCGGATGTCGATGCTGCTGCTGCTCGTGCCGCCGCTGGCGGCGGTGGAGGCGTGGCTGATCTTCGGGGAAAGGCTGGGGCCGGTGCAGCTTGCCGGATTCGCGCTGGCGCTGGGCGGCGTGCTGCTGAGCCGGTCACGCGGGAAACAACGCGTGGATGACGTGGTGGAGCCGGCGTGACGAGGAACGCCATCGCCCGCTGCAACATCTCTGTCATCTTGCGACGATAAGGCCGCGCCATGCGCAAATCCGGCAAGAACGCTCCCGACCTCTCCCTCCCGGCGGCGGCGGCCGACATGCAGATGCGAATGGCCCTGCGGCAGATGAACTTCGCACCGGGCGCCGCGCCCGCCGCCCGACCCGTGCGGGACGGCGAGACGGCTCTTGCCCTGAAGCGGCGGGAATGGCTGCTCGACGTCATGGACCGGCAGCGCGCGCTTTCGTCCTATGCTTCGGGCCTGCTGACGGCCGAAAATCCCTCCAGCGACGATTTCCTGCACCTTTTCTATGCGCCGGGACGCCCGGTCATCATCAAGGGGGCGATGACGGGCTGGCCCGCGCTGGAGAAATGGACGCCCGACTATCTGGCGGCGACGGTCGGCGAAGCCATGGTGGAATATCAGGGCGGCCGGGACGAAGCGGCCGATTATGAGCTGATGAAGGACCGGCATAAACGCCGCGCGCCCTTTTCCCGCTTCATCGAACTGGTGCGCGGCGGCGGCAACGACGCTTATATCACCGCCTATAACAATGCGGCCAATGCAGCGGCGTTCAAAGGGCTTGAGCCTGATCTGGGTTATCTGGACGCCTATCTGACGCGCGCCCACGGAATGCTGTGGTTTGGCGGACAGGGCGCCTTCACGCCGCTGCATTTCGATCTCACCAACAATCTGCTGGCGCAAGTGACGGGGACGAAACGCATCATCCTCATTCCGCCTTCCCAGACGCGCCAGCTTGCTCATCGCCGTCATGTGTTCAGCGACGTTCATGACGTGACGGACCCCAGGCGGCTGGCCGCGCATCCGGCGGCGCGGGACGTGCTGCGCTACGAACTCGTGCTGACGCCCGGCGACCTGTTGTTCATCCCGATCGGCTGGTGGCATCAGGTGCGGTCGGAAAGCTTCAGCGCGATGCTGACCTATACCAATTTCCTGTGGCCCAATGCGGGCCATGACAGCTATCCGGGATAAAGGGCGCTCCCGTCAGTCCTCGCGCAGCCGTTCATGGTGACGGATCACTTCATCAATGATGAAGCGCAGGAATTTCTCGGTGAAATCGGGGTCCAGATGAGCGTCGAGCGCCAG
The DNA here is from genome assembly GCA_900100475.1 of Sphingobium faniae. GTDB lineage: Bacteria > Pseudomonadota > Alphaproteobacteria > Sphingomonadales > Sphingomonadaceae > Sphingobium > Sphingobium faniae. The sequence goes on from FMTU01000001.1 coordinate 437,032, forward strand.
TTGGCGCAGGCGGGCGATCTGGCTGTCTTCGCGACCCGCATCGGCGGGAGGCAGCTTATGTTCCGCCTTGTACCGGCCCACGGCCTGCGTGATCTTGAAGCGTTCGGCCAGCATGAACACGAGCGCCGCGTCGATATTGTCGATGCTCTCGCGATACCGCTTCAATCTGTCTTCCACGCTGGTCCTCCCGTTCGTCGGGCGCTTTTTGCGCCTTACGCGGCGACGCGCAAGCTATTCCCGCTTGCCTTTAGCATTTTGCGCCGCCACATGACCCCTGTCATGACTGCACCCGTTTCCGGCCCTGTCTCAGGCAATGTCCACCCCATCGGCCGCGCCCACGGCGCGCCTTCGCTCACACCCATGATGGAACTGGTGGCGGAGGGGATGAATCAGGTCAATGCCGTCATCCTCGACCGGATGCAGTCGCGCATCCCGCTGATCCCCGAACTGGCGGGGCATCTGATCGCGGGCGGGGGCAAGCGGATGCGGCCGATGCTGACGCTCGCCTGCGCCGATCTGGTGGGCTATGCGGGCACGCGCCATTACAAGCTGTCCGCCGCCGTGGAGTTCATCCATACCGCCACGCTGCTGCACGACGATGTGGTCGACGGATCGGGACTGCGCCGGGGGCGCAAGACCGCCAACATCATCTGGGGCAACAGCGCCAGCGTGCTGGTCGGCGATTTCCTTTTCTCCCGCTCGTTCGAACTGATGGTCGAGGCCGAGTCGCTCAAGGTGCTGAAGATCCTGTCCGGCGCGTCGGCGGTGATCGCGGAGGGTGAAGTCAACCAGCTTACCGCCCAGCGCAAGATCGACACCAGCGAAGAGCAGTATCTGGAAATCATCGTGGCCAAGACCGCCGCGCTTTTCGCCGCCGCCTGCCGCATTTCCGCCGTGATCGCCGGACGCGACGAGGCGGAGGAACAGGCGCTGGACAGCTATGGCCGCAACCTTGGCATCGCGTTCCAGCTCATCGACGACGCCATCGACTATGAATCGGATGGCGCGACCATGGGCAAGGATGCGGGCGACGATTTCCGCGACGGCAAGGTGACCTTGCCCGTCATCCTCGCTTATGCGCGCGGGTCGGAGGAGGATCGCGCTTTCTGGAAGGCCGCCATCGCCGGACACCGGATCGGCGACGAAGACCTGGCTTATGCAACGCGCCTGTTGCGGCAGACCGGCGCGATCGACGACACGCTGGCGCGCGCGCGCCATTATGGGCAGCGGGCCATCGACGCGCTCGGCATGTTCGATGGCGGCAAGGCGAAGGCCGCGCTGGTGGAAGCGGTGGAATTCGCCATCGCGCGGGCATACTGACCCCCTCCTGCCCCGCATCCGGGGGCGGACGCCTGGCGATCCGATGATCCTGTCTCCCGAAACCCTGGCCTTCCTGATGGCCGCCGGATTGATGGCGGGGCTGATCGATTCGATGGCGGGCGGCGGCGGGCTTATCACCCTCCCCGCCTTGATGGCGGCCGGCGTGCCGCCGGTGGGCGCGGTGGCGACCAACAAGCTGCAATCCTCGCTTGGCACCTTCGGCGCCTGCATCGCCTATGCGCGGGCGGGGCATATGGACCTCAAAACCTATCGCTGGCCGGTGATCGCCGCTTTCGCGGGATCGGTGGGCGGCGCATGGCTGGTGCAGCGGGTCAATCCGTCGATCCTCGCGGGGCTGATGCCCGCGTTGCTGATCGCCATCGCGGCCTATTTCACCTTCTCGCCCAGGATCAGCGAAATCGACCGGCATCAGCGGGTCGGCATGGGGTTGCTGGGGTTTCTGATCGGCTGCATCGGTTTTTATGACGGCTTTTTCGGGCCGGGCGCGGGTGCGTTCTACACCACCATCTTCCTCGCGCTGGGCGGGCTGAGCCTCCTGCGGGCGACGGCGCAGACCAAAGCCGCCAATTTCGCGAGCAACCTTGCAGGACTGCTGACGATGATGGCGGGCGGCCATGTGCTGTGGATCGCGGGGCTGGCGATGGCGGCCACCAATATCATCGGCGCACAGATCGGCGCGCGGCTGGCGATGCGCTTTGGCAGCCGATTGATCCGGCCGCTCCTGATCGCCATGTCGCTGGCGTTGACGGCGAAGATGCTGCTGGACCCGAAGAATCCGATCCATATCTATCTTTTCCGCTAGAATCGGGTGATGACCGACCTGCCCATCCATGCCGCGTTGCCCGACCTGCTTGCCGCCTTGCGCGCGGGGAGCAATGCCGTGCTGGTAGCGCCGCCCGGCGCGGGCAAGACGACGGCGGTAGCCCCTGCCCTGCTGGATGAACCATGGTGCCGGGGCCAGATCCTGCTGCTCTCGCCGCGCAGACTGGCGGCGCGGGCCGCGGCGGAGCGGATCGCCGAACTGAGGGGCGAGAATGTAGGCGGCGTGGTCGGCCATGCGACCCGGATGGACAGCCGCCAGTCCGCAAGGACGCGCATCCTCGTGCTGACCGAAGGCATCTTCGTGCGACGGATACAGGACGATCCGGAGCTTTCGGGCGTCTCCGCCATCCTGTTCGACGAGGTGCATGAGCGCAGCCTCGACAGCGATTTCGGGCTGGCGTTGGCTCTGGACGCGCAGGGAGCCTTGCGGCCGGACCTGCGGATCGTGCCGATGTCGGCGACGCTGGACGGCGCGCGCTTCGCGGCGCTGCTGGATGGCGCGCCGGTGATCGAGAGCGAGGGACGCATCCAGCCGCTCGAACTGAGGCACATCGGCCGGGTGGCGGAAAAGCGGATCGAGGATGAGATGGCGGCGGCCATCCGTCGCGCGCTGAGCGAGGAAGCGGAGGGCGATCTGCTCGCCTTCCTTCCCGGCGTGGCGGAGATCGAGCGGACGGCCGAGCGGCTGGAAGGGCTGGACGTGGAAGTGCACAAGCTGCACGGAAGCCTCGATCCGGCGGCCCAACGCGCGGCGATCCGTCCCTCGCGGGAAGGACGGCGCAAAGTGATCCTCGCCACCTCCATCGCGGAGACGAGCCTCACCATCGACGGGGTGCGGATCGTGGTGGATTCGGGACTGGCGCGGCGTCCGCGCTATGACCGGGCGGCGGGCGTGACGCGGCTGGTGACGGAACGTGGCAGTCAGGCGGCGGCCACCCAACGCGCGGGCCGCGCGGCACGGCAGCGCCCCGGCGTGGCGTGGCGGCTGTGGGAAGCGGCTGCGACGGCGGGGATGCCCCCTTTCGATCCGCCGGAGATTTTGGAGAGCGATCTTTCCAGCCTGCTGCTCGACTGTGCGCTTTGGGGCGTGGGCGATCCCGCAAATCTGCGCTGGCTGGATGCGCCGCCCGCCGCTGCGGTGGCGGAGGCGCGAGGGCGGCTGATGGCGCTCGACGCGCTGGATGCCGATGGACGGATCACAGCTCATGGCAAGGCCCTCGCGCGGATGCCGGTGGAACCGCGCATCGGGCATATGCTGGTGCGCGCGGGTGCATTGAGGCTGGCGGACATCGCCGCCGAGGTCGCCATTCTGCTGGGCGAACGAGGGATTGGCGGGCAGGATATCGACCTGTCGCAGCGGCGGATGCGCTGGCGGCGCGAAAGCGGGAAGCGCGCGGATGCGGCGCGCGCCCTGGCAAAGCGGTGGGCGCGTCTGGCGAGGTCGGCGGCCGGGGAAACGGCGCGCCCCACGCTGACTCCCCCGGCCGGCGAGCATGTGGTCGGCCTGTGCCTTGCGCTCGCTTTTCCCGACCGGGTGGCGAAGCGGCGGTCCGTCGATGGCGTGGACTGGGCGAGCGTGGGCGGACGCGGGTTCCGGCTCGATCCCCTGTCACCGCTCGCGCGGGAGGAATGGCTGGCGGTCGGCGCGGTACAGGGCGGCGCGGCCGGCGCGCGCATCCTGTCCGCCGCGCCGCTGAGCGAGGCCGATGTGCTGGCGCTGTTCGGCGACAGGGTGGCGGAACATCGGACCGTGCGCTTCCGGGCGGAGAATGGTGGGATCGAAGCTCTGCGCGAGCGGCGGCTGGGCGCGGTGCGGCTGTCCTCCGGCTCCGACGACCGGCCCGACCCCGAAGCGGTGACGGCGGCGCTGATGGAGGGCGTGCGGCAGGGCGGGCTGGACCTGTTGCCATGGTCGGACGCGGCGCGATCCTTGCGAATGCGGGCAGCGTTCGCGGGCGTGGAGGCGCTGTCGGACGCGATGCTGATGGAGACGCTGGACGACTGGCTGCCGCCACTGCTGGCGGGGAAGCGACGCTTGCCGGATATGGATCGGTCGCAGCTTTCGGCCGTGCTGGAAGGATTGATCGGCTGGGACGGCAAGCAGCAACTGGACCGGCTCGCCCCTCCCGCCTTCCGCTCGCCCGCCGGGAGCAGCCATGACATCGACTATGCCGCCGAAGGAGGGCCGCGCGTCGAATTGCGCGTGCAGGCGCTCTTTGGCCTTGGCGAACACCCCGTCGTGGGGAGCGAGCGCATTCCGCTCGTCCTCTCGCTCACCTCGCCTGCGGGGCGGCCGATCCAGACGACGCGCGACCTGCCGGGCTTCTGGGCGGGAAGCTGGAGCGCCGTCGCCAAGGAGATGCGCGGGCGCTATCCCAAACACCCCTGGCCCGACGATCCGGCAGGCGCGGCGGCGACGCTCAGGACCAAGCGCGCCGACGCCCGCCATGGCAAGCCCTGAACCCAAAGCCTTGACGAACGCCTGTCCACTGGTGCAACGCGGCCTTACGATTTCACGGAGATTTTCACGCGATGAACGCGCGCATCTATCAGATCCAGAAAAATGCCCTGCAATCCGGCAAGGCGCTGACCCATAAATGGGTGCTGGACTATGTGCCCGCCGAAGCGAAGAGACCCGACCCGCTGACCGGCTGGGCCGGGTCGGGCGACATGAACCAGCAACTCACGTTGACCTTCCCTTCCGAAGAAGCCGCGCGCGCCTATGCCGAGCGGGAAGGCATTGCCTATACCGTCATTCCAACGGCGCCCAAGACCCTGAAGCTTCAGACCTATGCGGACAATTTCCGCTAGGAGCCATCGCCTGACCGGAATATTTTCGGGCCAGATGCTGCCCGATTGACGCCTTATTCCCTTGCCAAAGAGCGGATCGAGGCGGCAAGTGCCGTTGCTTCCCATCATGGATTGAAAAGATAATGACGGATCGCCAGCAGATTTTCGACAGCGTCACCGCCCAGATCGCGCCTTTCAACAAGAAAGGCGTGGCGTTGAGCGAAGCCACCACCTTTGCGGGCGATCTGGAATGGGACAGCCTGACCGTGATGGATTTCGTCGCCGCGATCGAGGATGATTTCGACATCATCATCACCATGAACATGCAGGCGGAAATCGAAACCGTCGGCCAGTTGGTCGACGCCGTCGCGAAGTTGAAAGCGGCCTGATTTCAGGTTGAGGAACACACCCATGACCGAAGCCACCGCCACGCAGAATGCGCGCGATCTGTTTTCGAAGTTCGATCCCCTGATCGCCGAGCGCGAGGCGCTGCTGGCGACGGGCGTGCGCGACCCTTTCGCCATCGTGATGGACAAGGTGCTGTCCCCTACCCGCGCGATCATCAAGGGCAAGGAAACGATCCTGCTCGGCACCTATAACTATATGGGCATGACTTTCGACCCGGACGTGGTCGCGGCGGGCAAGAAGGCGCTGGACGAATTCGGCGCGGGCACCACTGGCAGCCGTGTGCTCAACGGCACCTATCAGGGGCACAAGGAAGTCGAAGACGCGCTCAAGGAATTTTACGGCACCTCGTCGGCGATGGTCTTTTCGACCGGCTATCAAGCCAATCTGGGCATGATCTCCACGCTCGCGGGCAAGGGCGATTATGTCATTCTGGACGCGGACAGCCACGCGTCCATCTATGACGGCTGCTTCCTGGGCGATGCGGAGATCGTCCGCTTCCGCCACAACAGCGTCGAAGATCTGGACAAGCGCCTCGGTCGCCTGCCCGCCGACGCATTGAAACTGGTAGTGCTGGAGGGCGTCTATTCGATGCTGGGCGACATTGCGCCGCTGCCCGACATGGTCGCCGCCGTGCGCAAGCATCCCAATTGCATGATCCTGGTCGACGAAGCGCATGGCATGGGCTTTTTCGGTTCCAATGGCCGCGGCGTCTATGAGGAACAGGGCGTCGAGGAGGATGTGGACTTCATCGTCGGCACCTTTTCCAAATCGGTCGGCACGGTGGGCGGCTTCTGCGTGTCCAATCACCCGAAGTTCGAGGTGATGCGGCTGGTCTGCCGTCCCTATGTCTTCACCGCATCGCTGCCGCCCAGCGTGGTCGCTACCGCCGCGACAAGCATCCGCAAGCTTATGCATGCGGGCGAAAAGCGCGCCCACCTGTGGAAGAACAGCCAGCGGCTGCACAAGGGCCTGACCGACCTCGGCTTTACGCTGGGAACGAAGGAGCCGCAGTCCGCGATCATCGCGGTCATCCTCACCGACCAGACGCAGGCCGTCGCCATCTGGCAGGCGCTGCTGGAACTGGGACTCTACGTCAACATGGCGCGGCCGCCAGCGACCCCGGCGGGCACGTTCCTGCTGCGCTGTTCGCTCTGCGCGGACCATAGCGATGAGCAGGTCGGCCAGATCATCGCCATGTTCGAAACGGCGGGTCGCGCGGTCGGAGCCATCGGCTGACCGGCTCCAGCGGGCGAAATCGCGACAAAGCGAGCCATGGACGCGACGGAATTTCCATTGTTCATGCAGCTTTTGATCCTTGCTGTTTCGCACGCAACACCGTTTGGCTAGTGTAACGGCCATGGCGCAAGGCGATTTCACGGAAGAAGAAAGCAAGGGCTGGCGCTCCTATCTGCGACGCGCCCTCGCGCCCGTGCTCGCTATTCTCCTCATCGTGGCTCTGGGCGCCTTGCTTTATGGCGCCAGCAGCGCGTCGCGCGACCATGCGCGTGCGCTGGCGGAACAGCAGAAAAGCTATGAAGTCATCACTCTTGCCCGCACGTTTCAGGCGACAACCGCCCGCGCCGAAGTGACGCTGGCGCGCTATGTCATCAGCATGGACCCGGACACGGGCCGCCTGTTTCAGGACCAATGGCGAACCGCCGCCAGCCAGATCAAGTCGCTGACCTTCGCCACGCGGAATTCAGGCTGGCAGCACGTCAATGTCCAGCAGTTGCGGCAAGCCTTTACGGCGCGCGGCAAAATGCTGAACCAGATTGGCCTGCGCACCACTTATGATCAGAAGATGGGTGCGCTCGCCCAATTCCATCAGGCCGGCAAATCCGCGGATCTGGCCCGGCTCACGATTGCGCTCGACCATGTGATCGAGGCAGAGAACAAGCGGCTTAGGGAACGCAGCCTTGCCGTCAGCCTTGCCGGTGATCGCAGCGCCTGGGTCAGCCGCACTTACAGGCTGTTGGGCCTGACCCTGTTGGTCAGCGTGCTTTGCGCCCTATGGCTGGCCAACGCCGCCTATACCGAGCGCCGCAACGCCCGGCGGCTGGCCGAAGCGGAAACCGACAGGGCCGACAGGCTGGAGGCGGCCGTCAGCGCGCGGACGGTGGAATTGTCCGAAGCCTATGAGCAATTGAAGAACGAAACCGCCGAACGCGTCCTGGCCGAGGAAAATCTGCGCCAGATGCAGAAGATGGACGCCATCGGCCAATTGACCGGCGGCATTGCCCATGATTTCAACAATATGCTTGCCGTGGTGGTCGGCGGGCTGGAACTGGCCAAGCGCAAGCTGCGATTGAAGCCGGAGGAAGCATCCCGCCACCTGACCAACGCCATGGAGGGGGCCAATCGCGCCGCCGCGCTGACCCGCCGCCTCCTGGCTTTTGCCCGATCGGAACCGCTGCTGCCAAGCGCGCTGAACCCCGATATCCTGCTGGCGGACATGGAAGAACTGATCGACCGCACTATCGGCGACCAGATTACCGTGACGTTCCATCACCATGCCGGGGGCTGGCGCATCTTCGTCGACCAGCAGCAGATGGAAAATGCGATCCTCAATCTGTGCGTCAACGCACGCGACGCCATGGACGGACGCGGCCATCTCACTATAGAAACCAGCCAGATCCAGCTTGCCGAAAATGAGGTGGGGGAATGTCCTGCGGGTGATTATGTCATGTTGACGGTGACGGATGATGGCTGCGGCATGTCCCCGGACATCATGAGCCGTGTGTTCGAACCTTTCTTTACCACCAAGCCCGTGGGCAAGGGCACGGGGCTTGGCCTCAGCCAGATTTTCGGCTTCGTGCGGCAGAGCGAGGGGGAAATTCGCATCGAATCGGAAGAGGGCAAGGGGACCAGCGTTCAGATCCACCTGCCCCGCCGCATCGTCGCCCAGAGCGACACGCCCGACATCATGCAACATGTGGAGCGGGAACCCACGCTCCACCCGCCGACGCGCATATTGGTGGTGGAGGACGATCCCCGCGTCCTCAGTCAAAGCATGGCCGCCCTGGCGGAACTCGGCCACCTGCCGCTCGCCTGCGATGCGCCTGGCAAGGCGGTCAAGCTGCTGGCGGCCAATCGCGACATCGGCCTGATCATGACCGACGTGCTGATGCCGGACATGACCGGACCCGAACTGATCCGCTCGCTGCCTGACAGTTACACCCATCTGCCCGTGCTGTTCGTCACCGGCTATGCTGGCGACACGACGGAAAGCAGCGATTTCGCCGGATATGAAGTGCTCCGCAAACCCTATACGCTGGCGGCTCTGTCGATGGCGCTTTCCAACGCGCTCAACGGATCGCGCCACCCCGAAACAGCCGCGGCAGCAGAGTAAGCGCCCCGATCAGCGGCCAGCGGCGTTGCCACGGCTTGATCGCGATCTGGGTGCCCGCGTGGCGGTTGATCTTCCACGCCAGATAATCAATCCCGCCCGCATAAGTGAAACTGGCCTTGGCAAGGCGGACGACGGACAGCCATTTCCCCCGCCGCTGCAATTGCCGCCAGCGCTTTGCGGCCTGATCGGGCGACAGGCCATGGAATATTTCGCCTTGCGAGCCGACACCTCGCCGCCGCGCGATCTCTCCCAGGGCGGCCAGGCCAAGGCGTTCGTAGCGATCCGGATCACCATCGACGATGGAGAGGGAGCGCCCCTTCCGCTCCGCCCGCAATTCGGCGTTGTAGGTGAGCGTGAAGCCCGTTTTCCAAAGATCGAGGATGTCAGGGGGCGAAGAAGGCGGCATCATCGGCATGGCCAGTTCCAGCAGCGTCGGCGCGGCCGAAGCAATGGCGGCAATAGCCCGCTGGCGGGCGAGATCGTCCGCTGCCCAGAGCAACCGGGACGGTTGGGCGAAACGCGCCCAGACGGAAACATTGTCCGCTTCCACACCGCAGAGCCGCGCGAAATCCTGCTCCGACAGAACCGCATATTTGGCGATCAGGCCGCCATGTTCGAAAGGAAAGACATTGGGCGGGATCAGGCGGTTCGCGGCGGCCAGCCATCGCTTGCCATAAGCCTCGCGATAGTCCGACACGATCAGGTAGAAATCGAGCATCAGCCCGTCCAGATTCTCCTCCCGCAAGCAGGAGCCATAGAACAGCACCGCGCGCGCGGCATCGGGATAGCGCGCGGCAATGGCGCCCGCCATCGCGGCAGCGCGCGGATCGGCGGGCATCGCCAGTTCTTCAGCAACAAGGAAGCGCAGTCGGTCGGACATCGACGCCTTCTCTAGCGGTTGGCGAGGAGCAAGGACAGAGATCGCCGAATATTTCCGGAATCGGATCGACCGCAGACAAGCATGCAGACCGCCGTCATGGCAGAGACCATCCTGTTTAAGTGGATTCGCGCTCCTGCACCGGGCGTTTCCGCCTGATCAGGACTTTCGGTCAGGCGAAGGCGGAGCGTTATTTCGCCGTCCCTATGCCCGGCGAAGCCATGGAGCCGCCTTTTCGCGCTGGCTGAACGGCCTATAGGTTCCGCGACAGCCGCTCCATGTGAAGCGGTCGAACTGCCGCACTTCGGAGTGTCGCCGGAGCCACATTCTCGCGGCTCCGGCTTTTCCCTATTCTGCGGCTTGCGCCAGATCCGATTCGTTCCAGACGAGCACCGGCTTGCGCGCCGCCAGCGTTTCGTCGAGGCGGCGGCGGGGAGCGTGATAAGGCGCGCCCTTCAGCGCCTCATCCCCCGCCTTGGCGCGCCCGGCGAGGCTGCGGAGCGCCATGACGAACTGGTCCAGCGCCGCCTTGCTTTCCGTCTCGGTCGGCTCGATCAGCATCGCGCCATGGACGACCAGCGGGAAATACATGGTCATGGGGTGGAAGCCTTCGTCGATCAGCCCCTTGGCGATGTCGAGCGTCGTGAAGCCCTCGGCCAGTCCCTTGTCGCTGAACAGCGCCTCATGCATGCATGGGCCGCTTTGCCCGAAAGGCGCATCCAGAACGTCGGCAAGGCTGCGCAGGATGTAGTTGGCGTTCAGAACCGCATCGCCCGACACCTGACGCAGGCCGTCCGCACCGTGGCTGAGGATATAGGCGAGCGCGCGGGTGAACATGCCCATCTGGCCGTGGAAGGCGACCATGCGGCCGAAACTGTCGCCATGATGATCCTCGACCGTTTCTTCCTCGACCAGCACGAACCTGTCGCCCTGCTTTTCAACGAAGGGCAACGGAGCGAAGGGCGCCAGCGCTTCCGACAGCACGACCGGGCCGGAGCCGGGACCGCCGCCGCCATGGGGCGTCGAGAAGGTCTTGTGCAGGTTGATGTGCATCGCATCGACGCCAAGGTCGCCGGGGCGGACCCGGCCGACGATGGCGTTGAAATTCGCGCCGTCGCAATAGACGAAGGCTCCGACCGCGTGAACGGCATCGGAAATCGTCTTCATGTCACGCTCGAACAGGCCGCAGGTATTGGGGTTGGTGATCATCACCGCCGCCACGTCCGGGCCGAGGCGCGTCTTGAGCGCCTCCAGATCGACGCGGCCGTCCGGCGTCGCAGGGATGTCCTCCACCTTATAGCCACAGAAAGCAGCCGTGGCGGGATTGGTGCCATGCGCGCTTTCGGGCACCAGCACGACGGAACGGGCGTCGCCGCGCGCTTCCAGCGCCGCGCGGATGCAGAGCAGGCCACACAACTCCCCATGCGCCCCTGCCTTGGGGCTCATGGCGACGCTGTGCATTCCGGTGAGCGTGGTGAGCCACTGCGCGAGTTCATGAATCACCGCCAGCGCGCCCTGCGTCGTGGATTGCGGCTGGAGCGGGTGGAGATCGGCAAAGCCGGCCATCCGCGCGACCTTTTCATTCAGGCGCGGATTATGCTTCATGGTGCAGGACCCGAGCGGGAACAGGCCAAGGTCGATGGCGTAATTCTGGCGGCTGAGGCGGGTATAGTGGCGCACCGTTTCCTGTTCGGACAGGCCCGGCAGGCCGATGGCGTCCTGGCGCGCCAGATTGCCGAGACGGCTCGCAATCTTCGGAGCCTCCGCGAAATCGACGCCGGTGGTGGCGGGCGATCCGATCTCGAAGATCAACGGCTCTTCCAGCATCAGCGCGCGATTGCCCGTGACGGTCGCGGGGGACATATGTTCCTGCGCGACGGCTTGCGGCGCGGTGGGGCGGCCTTCCTTGAACATGGTCATGCCAGTTCCTCCTCCAGCGCCCTGGCCAATGTTTCGACATCCTGCGTCGTCACCATTTCCGTGACAGCGACGACCAGGCCATTGCCGATCCCCGGCGCGTCGGGGAACAGACGGCCCAGCGACACGCCGCCAAGCACGCCCTTGTCGGCAAGGTTGCGGACGATGTCGCGGGCATCCCTGGACAGAACCAACGTGAACTCGTTGAAGAAGGCGTTGTTGAGCAGCTTGATGCCCGGCACTTGCGCCAGACGATCCGCCGCCTGCACGGCAAGCCCGTGATTGAGCATGGCCAGTTCCCGCAGCCCCTTCTCGCCCAGCAGCGTCATGTGGATGCTGAACGCCAGCGCGCAGAGACCCGAATTGGTGCAGATGTTCGACGTCGCCTTTTCGCGGCGGATATGCTGCTCGCGGGTGGAGAGCGTCAGCACGAAGCCGCGCTGGCCCGCGGCATCCATCGTCTCGCCGCACAGGCGTCCGGGCATCTGCCGCACATATTTCTGCTTGCAGCCAAAGAGGCCGAGATAGGGACCGCCAAATTGCAGGCCGACGCCCAGCGACTGCCCTTCGCCCACGACGATGTCCGCGCCCATATGGCCGGGCGCGGCGATGGCCCCCAGTGCGAGCGGCTCGGTGACGACAGCGACCAGCAGCGCGCCCGCTTCATGCGCGGCATGGGCGAGCAGGGCCAGGTCGGCGATGCGGCCGAGAATGTCGGGATATTGGACGACGACGCAGCTTGTGTCCTTGTCGATGGCGGCGATCAGGGCGTCGACGTCGGTCGCGGCGTCGAGCCTGGGCGTCTCATGAACCAGGACATCGCCGGTGAACTTCGCCATCGTCTGCGCGACCGAGACATAATGCGGATGCAGTCCCGATGAAAGCAGCGCCTTGCCCCGCCTGGTGATGCGGCGCGCCATGCCGATCGCTTCCCAGCAGGCGGTCGAACCGTCATACATGGATGCATTGGCGACGTCGCAGCCCAAAAGACGCGCGACCTGCGTCTGGAACTCGAACAGCACCTGAAGCGTGCCCTGCGCGATTTCCGGTTGGTAAGGCGTGTAGGCGGTCAGGAACTCGCCACGCTGGATCAGGTGATCGACGCTGGCGGGCACATGATGGCGATAGGCCCCCGCGCCCAGAAAAAAGGGCGCTTCCCCCGCCGAGAGATTCTGCCGCGCCAGCTTTGCCATATGACGTTCGACGGCCATTTCGCTGGCATGGTCAGGCAGGCCCGCGATGGCGCCGGACAAACGGGCTTCTACCGGAACGTCGACGAACAGATCGTCCACGCTGGCCGCGCCGATGACGGAGAGCATCTCCTGCCGGTCGCTGTCGGTAAGGGGTAGGTAACGCATCGTCCAATTCTCCGCCCTCCCCTTTGAAGGGGGGAGGGCCATGATTTCTCAAAGGCTTTCGACAAACTTCTTGTAAGCCGCTTCGTCCATCAGACCTTCCAGTTCGCTGGCGTTGGCGACGCGCAGCTTGAAGAACCAGCCGTCCTCCTCCGGATCGCTGTTGACCAGCGCTGGCTCGTCCTCCAGCGCGCCGTTGGTTTCCACGACTTCGCCGGTCAGCGGCGCATAGAGGTCGGAAGCGGCCTTCACCGATTCCACGACGGCGGCATCGTCGCCCTTTTCGAAGGTCGCGCCTTCGGCGGGCAGTTCGACGAACACGATGTCGCCAAGCTGTTCCTGCGCGTAATCCGTGATGCCGACGGTGGCGATTTCGCCTTCGACATCGACCCATTCATGTTCGTCGGTGAAATAACGGCTCATGATCTCAACTCCCCTTGAAATTCAGACAGATTTCTGCCGGCGATAGCGGTGCGGCACGAACGGCGTCGGCGCGACGGCCGCGGCGATGCGCTTGCCGCGCACCTCGATCTCCAGCGCGGTGCCGATCGCGCTGTGCGGCAGGCTGACCCAGCCCATGGCGATCGGCGCGCCCACAGTCGGCGCGAAACCACCGGAGGTGACTTCGCCCACCATCACGTCGCCCACATAAATCGCCGCGCCTTCCCGCGCGGGGAGGCGGCCGTCGATGCGGAGCCCCACGCGCTTGCGGCCGGGGCCATCGGCCAGTTCCTTCATCACGCGGGCATGGCCGAAAAAGCCGCCTTCCTCGCGGCGGCGTTTCTGGATCGCGAAGCCCAGATCCGCGCCAATGGCGCTGACGCGCGGGTCGAGATCGTGTCCGTAAAGCGGCAGCCCCGCCTCCAGCCGCAGCGAATCACGCGCGCCAAGGCCAATGGGCTTGACCTGCGGCAAGGCGATCAGCGCATCGGCCAGCAGCGTGACATCCCTGGCGGGGATGCTGATTTCAAAGCCGTCCTCGCCGGTATAGCCCGACCGGCTGACCCACAGCGGCACGCCACGCCATGTAAAGGGGCCGGACTGCATGAAATACAGGTCCGCCGCCTCAGGGATCAGGGTCGCGAGCGCCTCGCCCGCCTCTGGCCCCTGCAACGCCAGCAGGGCCTGTTCGTCCATATGGTTCATGGTGACTTCATCGGGCAGATGCTCGATCATCCAGCCGATATCGTCATATTTGGTCGCGCCGTTCACGACCATGTAGATGTCCGCGCCATCGAATGCGCCATCGCCCAGCCGCGAAACCATCAGGTCGTCCAACATCCCGCCATCCTCGTCCAGCAGCATGGAATAACGCTGGCGAAAAGGTTTCAGCCCCTTGATGTCGCTCGGCAGCAACTGTTCCAGCGCCTCATCCACGCCTTCGCCGGAGAAGCTGAGCTGGCCCATATGGCTGACATCGAACAGGCCCGCATGTTCGCGCACCCATGCATGTTCAGCCATGATGCCTTCATATTGGATCGGCATGTGATAGCCCGCGAAGACCACCATGCGAGCGCCCCGCGCGCGATGCCAGGCGTCCAGCGGCAGTTCGCTGGGCGGGAGTTCCTCTTCGAGGGCGGGGATGTCGTCCTTGCCGGTCATGGGGCGGCCTTTCCGTGATGGGGTTTCAGCGACAGGCGCAAAAAAGACTGCATAGCCCGGCGCGCTTGCCACCCCCTCTGTCACGGAACCTGAGAGCTTTGACCATCGGTCTTTCGACCGGACGGCTTACCCCTTCGGTGGGATGGCGCGAACCATCCGCTTTCCAGAGTGCCTGCCCATGATGCGGTCCTTTGGCCTGAGAGATTCCGGGGCGGTTGCTCCTTCGGCGACGACGTCCGGCCTGAAAGGCCCGCCATGCTCTCCCGCATCATGCCCTGCGCCGAATCCTGGCGCCGGAGACGAATCCCGCATGGCGCAAATGGAGGGGTGTCGTCAATCACCCTTTGGAGATGGTTCAGGCGAAGGCGGCCTCGCCGAATATCTCCGCATGGCGCTTTTCGGCATAGCGATCCGTCATGCCTGCAATGAAATCGGCGATGTGGCGGCTGCGCTGCGGTTCCTCCAGGGCGCAATCGTCCCGCCATTCCGGCGGCATCAAATCGGGCCGGTCATGATAGGCGCGGAACAGGCCGGTGACGATCACCCGCGCGCGCGCGGCGGCGGCAAGCTGTTCGGGATGATGGTAGAGCGTCGCATACATGAACCGTTTGAGTTCCCGCTCCTGCACCGCGAGTTCGGGAGAAAAGCCCACCAGCGTCCGCCCGAAATGCCGCACATCCTCCACCGTCTCGACCCCCGATGCAGCGATATTGGCGCGGGTCGCGGCGATCAGGTCGTTCGCCATCACGCCTATCTGCTCGCGCACCAGTTCGCGCAGCAGCCGGTCGTCGGGCAGATCGGGATAGCGGGCGCGCACCCTGTCCCAGCAGCTTTTGACCAGCGACACCGACAGCAACTGATCCAGCGTCAGCAATCCGGCCCGCAAGCCATCGTCGATGTCATGATTGTCATAGGCGATATCGTCCGAAATCGCCGCCAGTTGCGCCTCCAGCGAGGCATGGCTGGGAAGGTCGAGCGCGAACAGCGCATCGACTTCCCGCATCGCCCAGCCGGGACGGTCGACAGGGCCGTTATGCTTGGCCAGCCCCTCCAGCATTTCCCAGCTCAGGTTCAGGCCCCGGAAAAGCGGATAGGGGCTTTCCAGCAGCATCAGCGTGCGCAGCGTGTGGGCATTGTGGTCGAAGCCCCCCTGATCGTCGAGCGCCGCTTCCAGCGCATCCTCCCCCGCATGGCCGAAGGGCGGATGACCGATGTCATGGGCCAGACACAGCGCCTCGGTCAGATCTTCGTTGAGGCCCAGTGTGCGGGCGGTGGTGCGGCCGATCTGCGCGACTTCAAGGCTGTGCGTGAGGCGGACGCGGAAATGATCGCCATCGGGCGACACGAACACCTGCGTCTTGTGGCGCAACCGGCGAAAGGAGATGGAATGGATGATGCGATCGCGGTCGCGCTGGAACATGTCGCGCGGCCCGCGCATCTCGCCGCCCGGCTCGACATGGAGGCGGCCCCGGCTCTGGCCGGGATGGGAGGCATAGGAAGCAAGCGTCGTCATGAGCGCCGTTTACTTGCCGCCGATCCGTTCGACCACTTCACCCGCATCACTTTGCCATGCAAAAACGTCCGCGCCCGCACCCTTGAGTTTCGATTCCACCGCCCTGGCACGCGTGAAGCTGGGGAAGGGGCCGATCAGCAGGCGATTGGTGCGCCCCCAGGAGGCCGTCCAGCCATCCTGCGGCGCGACATCCTCATATTTCTTGCGAAGGCTCCGCAGAGTGAAGGCCAGCGCGCCCTTGTCCGATCCGGTGCCGATCTGCACCCAGTTGCGGGATGGATTATCGGCCAGGCGCTTCTTTTCCGCCGCCTCCTTCTTCGCCCTGGCGTCGGCCTCCGCCTTGGCCTTGGCGGCGGCGGCTTTCTTCGCCTTGTCGGCGGCGGCTTCACGTTCGGCGCGGCGCGCGGCCTGCAAGGCGGCGATCTCCGCCAGATCGACTGGCGCGACGCTAGGCTTCATCTCCGATTCCGGCACGTCGATGGCATGGATGATGTCGGCCAGCGTCCGCGTCGCTGCCGGATTGGGCTGCGGCGTCGGAGCGGGTTGGGCGGGCGGAGGCGCGACTGCGGACGCAGCGGTCGGGCCTGCCGGAGCGGCGCCCTGAACCTGCTGCGTCGTTTGCGGGACAGGCGCGCGCGCCAGCGTGGCGGTATTGAGAGGATTGGCCGGTTGCACGGGAGCCGCCGCCGGCGCGCGCGCAATCTGCGTGGATTCAAAGCCCGGTGCGGGCGGCCCCTGCACGGATGAAGAGGCAGGCCCTGACGAAGAGGCAGGCGGCGCGACCTCCGCCTGACGCATGGATGGCGGCGTGGCCTGCACCTGCCGGGCCTGAGACGGCGCCTGGGCAGGAGAAGCCACGGGACGGGACGGATCAGGCTGCGGCTGGACCGTCCGCGTTTGGGCCGATGCTGTCGCAGCGGGCGTAGCCGGGGATGAAACCGCCGGCGCTCGATCAGCCGTCGCCTGCGCCACCCTTGCCGTTCCACGCGCCGCATTGCGCGACCGGCGATCCGCCCGCGCGGTCGAAGGCCCTGGCACGGCCGCACCCGGCGCGCCGGGTGCCGGCGTAGCGGCCGAGGGCGGCGGCGCGGTCGGCGTCACCGCTGCCATGCGCGTTCCGACATTGGTCGGAAAATGCCCGAAATGCACCGCCGCCGCCTTTTGCGCGGCCGTCAGATAAGGCATTTTCTGCATATAGGGCGTGAGGGCGTTCGCAAGCTGCGCGGGCATGGTCTGGTCGGCGATCTTCTTCGCATCCGCCTGCTTGTTATTCATCGCCAGGATGAAAGCACGATAGCGCCATGCCGCGCGATCGCTCTTGTAGAGCAGCGGCTGGAGTACCTTGTCCGATGCCTCGACCTGTCCCGAAATGCCCAGCGACGCGGCATAGCGGCGGATCAGTTCCGGGTCGTCCGGCGTCTTTTGCAGCGCCGCCTGATAATCGCGTTGCGCCCCCGCCTGATCGCCGGTGAGGTCGCGGGCCAGGGCGCGGTCGGACAGGAAGGCGGTATCGGGATAACCCATTCGCGCCGCCTGATCGAACAGTCGCAGCGCCTCCGCCGGATTCTGCATCTTCAACATCACGCGGCCCAGTCCGGCCTTGATGCGTCCATTATTGGGCTGGATCGCTTCGGCACGGGCGAAAAAACCGGCCGCCGCGCGCGGGTCGTCCAGTTCCAGCGCCGCTTCCCCCGCGCCGATCAACGACCCGACATCGCGCGGATTGGAGGCAAGGCGCGACAGATGCGAGTTGAGGCTGGCGGCGCCGGAAGGGCGCGTCAGTTGCGCCTGATCGGTTTGGGCTTGGGCCGTTCCCGCCAGCAGGACGGAGGCCATAATCCATAGAGGAGATCGTGTCACATACGCCCCTTAGCGGATCGCGCCGTGAATGGGAAATTGCCCGCAGAAAAAAGCGCGCCGGATCGCTCCAGAAGATCGACGGCGCGCAAAAAGGGGCGCGGATTGCTCCGCGCCCGCAACTTTTACTGATTGCTCTGCCGATTGAGGAAGCGGGGAATGTCCGCGCCCTTGCCATCGTCAGCAGCAGGAGCCTTGTCCGCGCCTCGCGTCAGGCCCGCCATCCGCTCAAACAGCGTTCCGCCCGTGGCTGCGCGGGCCGCAGGCTGCGCTGGTTCCGGCGCGGGGGCGGGAGCAGCCTCGGCGCTTTCCGCACTCAGCAACAACTCGTCATCATCCGGATTGTCATCGGAGAAGACCGCAGCCGGCCGGATCGACGCAGGCACGGGTTCAGGCGCGGCGGCCCTTTCCGCGACCGGCGGCGTCAGCGGGGCGGGAGCGGGCGCTTCGGGAACGTCCAGTTCCAGCATTTCGGGTTCTTCCATCGACGCGGCGACAGGCTGCGCCGCCACGGCGGGCTTGGGCGCTGCGGACGGCACCGCCACGGACGGGCGACTGGCGAAGCTGAACGGCTGGGTCAGCGGAGCCGCGCCCTGCCCGACTTCGCTGTCGATCCCCGTAGCCACCACCGACACGCGAATCTTGCCGTTAAGGCCGTCATTGAAGGCCGAGCCCCAGATGATGTTCGCGTCCGGATCGACCAGTTCGCGAATATGGTTCGCGGCCTCGTCCACTTCCATCAGGCGCATGTCCTCGCCCCCGACGATGGAAACGATCACGCCCTTCGCGCCCCGCATCGACACGCCGTCGAGCAGCGGATTGGCGATCGCCTTTTCCGCCGCCTGAAGCGCGCGGCCGTCGCCTTCCGCTTCCCCGGTGCCCATCATCGCCTTGCCCATCTCACCCATGACCGAGCGGACGTCCGCGAAGTCGAGGTTGATGAGGCCCGGCATGACCATCAGGTCGGTGATGCCGCGCACGCCCTGCTGCAACACCTCGTCCGCCATCTGGAAGGCTTCCTTGAAGGTGGTGTTCGGGTTCGCGATCAGGAACAGATTCTGGTTCGGGATGACGATCAGGGTATCGACATGCTTTTGCAGTTCCTCGATACCCGTTTCCGCCGACTTCATGCGGCGATTGCCTTCGAAAGTGAAAGGCTTGGTCACGACGCCGACAGTCAGGATGCCCTTGTCGCGCGCCGCCTTGGCGATGACCGGCGCCGCGCCGGTGCCGGTGCCGCCGCCCATGCCGGCCGCGATGAAGCACATATGGGCGCCGTCCAGCGCCTGTTCGACCGATGCGATGGTTTCTTCCGCGGCCGCCTTGCCGATTTCCGGGCGGGAACCCGCGCCCAGACCTTCGGTGATCTGCGGGCCAAGCTGGATGCGCCGCTCCGCCGGGGACGCGTTCAGCGCCTGCGCGTCGGTGTTGGCGACGATGAAATCCACGCCCTCGACAGTGGCGGCGATCATATTCGCGATGGCGTTGCCGCCCGCGCCGCCGACGCCGATCACCGCGATGCGTGGCTTCAACTCGTCCACATGCGGCGGGCTGATCTCAATGCTCATAAAATTCTAGCTCCCTCCAGCTTCGGCGACGTGAAGCGAAACTGACCTGAAAGGTTAATGCAACAGAAATTCGCGTATTTCACCAGATAAATTCGTCCGATTTTCAATTCCATCAATAATTGCTCTTCATCGCCCGCATCATACGCTGCCACCATATAGGAGCGGTCAGACGATGCACGGTCTGCGGCGCAGGCGCCATCGCCCTTAGATCAACCGGGTTGGAAGCGCCGTAGAGCGCCAATCCGGCCAATGTGGCGAAGGCCGGGCCGCTATGCGCTTCGGGCAGGGCGACGATGCCGCGCGGGCGGCCGATACGGACGGCGCGGCCCAACGCGCCCTGCGCATAATCGGCCATGCCCTTCATCTCCGCGCCGCCGCCGGTCAGCACCACCTGTCGCCCGGTCGGCGTGTTGAAGCCCATGCCCGCCAAAGCCGCATTGACCTCCACCATGATCTGATTCAGCCGTTCGCAGATCACGCCGACCAGAGCCGCGCGCGTGATCTTGCCCCCTTCGGCATTGGGGCCGGCATTCTGGCCCGGAATGGCAACGTCGCCATGGGGCGTCGCGATCTCGATCATCTCACGGAAGTCGCGGCGGTTCTGCATCGCCGAGCCGTAGAAGCATTTGATCCGCTCCGCCTGGCTGCGGCGGATGCCAAAGGCCGATGCGATGTCGTCGGTGATGTCCGACGCGCCGATAGGGATGGAATGCAGCCCCACCAGCATCCCGCCCGCATAAAGCGAGACATTGGTGACGCCCGCGCCCAGTTCCACCAGCGCGACGCCGAGGTCGCGTTCTTCTTCCGAAAGGCAGGCGAAGCCCGTCGCGATGGGCGAAGCGACGATGGAATTGACGTTGAGATAGGCGCCCCGCACGCACAGGTCGAGATTGGCAAGCGGCGCGCCGTCCGCCAGCACGACATGGATATCGACCCCCAGAAGGTCGGCATGCATCCCCTGCGGCTTCTTGACCGGCACCTTGCCGTTGATGGTGAAACAGGTCGGCTGGGCATGGAGCACCACGCGCCCATCGGGGTCGATCCCCTGCTGGCCGGTGGCAAGCAGATCGTCGATATCGGCCTGCTCTACGCGATATCCGCCCATGTCGCGCTCCACCGTCACGACATCACTGACAAGGCTGCCGCCGGAGAAGCTGATCCACACATCCTCGATATTGGTGCCCGCGACGCGTTCGGCCTGCTCCACGGTTTCGCGGACGGCAAGTTCGGTGCGCTCCATGTCGGCAATGAATCCCCGCCGCACCCCCCGGCTTTCGCGCTGGCCGGTGCCCAATATCGTCAGTTCGCCCGTTTCGGTCCGCCCCGCGATCAGCGCGGACACCTTCCACGATCCGATGTCGATCGCGGTGACGAGTTTTTCGACCTTGGGCTGGGCCATGGCGCCTTATCCCTCTCCGTCCAAAGCGGGTCTGTCGGCAGCCACTTCCGGCTTGTCCTGCGCCAGACCCTGCGGCAGGCGGAGAACGAAACGGTCGGGATCGCGCATGTCGAACTTGACGATGCCCCGGCCCAGCAGGCGGTTCACCCCATCCATGCGCGCGAAATTGACGAGGGCGGAGGCGGAATCCGTGTCTCCCTCCGGCAGCGACAGCGTTTCGCCCGACTGGAAACGCAAATCCCAGCGGCGGTTGCCCACCCAGGTCGCCCCCGCCAGCATGGGCTTGAGCGCCGGGGCGTTCTCCATCAGCTTGCCTAGGCCCGCCGTCTGAAGATTGGCGTTCGGCCCCACGACCAGCGGCAGGTCGGGCATCGCGCCGGGCGACACGCCCTGAAGCACCACGCCCGCCACGTCGATCAACTGGAGGCGTCCCGCATTCTGCCACACGGCAACCGGCTCCCGCTCGACGATGTCGACGATCAGCGTATCGGGCAGGCGGCGGGAAATGCGCGCGTCCTTGACCCAGCCGAGCTTCAGCATCTCGTCACGCACTTTGGGCAGGTCGAGCGAAAGCATGGAGCGATCCACCTGCCCCAGCGCAATGTTGTAGACGGGCATTTCGTCCATGCGCTCGACACCGCGCACTTCGACCTTCTCGACCTCGAAGCCCGCGCGTGCGGCAAGGTCCGCCGCGCCCTGACGCGCCATGCCTGGCAGGCCGAACATGACCGCGATGCCGCCCGCCAGCACCAGCGCGATGCCGACGATGGCCCAGCTTGCGATACGCTGCACCGCCGCCTCGCTGATGGGGAGCGCGGCGATCAGGCGGTCGATGCGCGACTGGCGCCGGGGCGCGCGGCCCCGCCCCTTGGCGGTGGTCCGCGTCAGGCGCGCCGTGCCGCCGCGCCGTATCCGTGCTTCAGCCATGCAATGCCCCCATTTTCGGCCCCTCTTTCAGCGCATCCTCGACGATCCGTTCGACCAGTTCCGCATAGTCGATCCCCAGCTTCCCCGCCTGTTCGGGCACGAGGCTCAAGGGTGTCATGCCCGGCTGGGTATTGACCTCCAGCAGGAACAGGCCCCCGATACCCTGCGAGTCGTCCCAGCGGAAGTCGGAACGTGACGCGCCCTTGCAGCCGAGCAGCCGGTGAGCGCGCAAGGCAATGTCCTTGCATGCCTGCGCGATGGCGTCGGGGATATCGGCGGGGCAGACATGCTCGGTCATGCCGTCGGTATATTTGGCGTCGAAATCGTAGAAACCGCTTTTGGGACGCAGTTCCGTGACCAGCAGCGCATCCTCGCCCAGCACGGCGGTCGTCAGTTCGCGCCCCCGGATATAGGGTTCAGCCAGCAATTCCTCGAAATGCAGCCATGGCCCCTCCACATCACGGCCGATGGGCGAGCCATAATTGCCGCCCCCCGTCACGATGGCGACGCCGACCGAACTGCCTTCATTGACCGGCTTCACTACATAGGGGCGCGGGAGGGGATCGCCTTCGAACAGGCTTTCGCTCTTCACCACCTGCCCGCCGGGCATGGGGATGCCATGCGGGACCAGCGCCTGCTTGGTGAGTTGCTTGTCGATGGCGATGACCGAGGTGGCGAGGCCCGAATGGGTGTAGGCGAGGCCCATCAGGTCCATCATGCCCTGCACCGTGCCGTCCTCTCCCGGAACGCCGTGGAGCGCGTTGAACACGACATCGGGTTTCGTCTCGGCAAGGCGCAGCGCGACGTCGCGGTCCATGTCGATCCGCGTGACCCGATGCCCGCGCGATTCCAGCGCCCTGGCGACGCCTTCCCCGCTCGACAGCGAGACGGGACGCTCGGCCGACCAGCCGCCCATGAGGACGGCGACATGCCACGGACCCCGGCTCACTTCTTCTCTCCCACAAGGTCTTCCTGTCTGGCGGCGTCGACCAACAGGCCGACGCGCTGTATTTCCCATTCCAATTCGATGCCGCTCTTTTTCTGGACGCGGCGGCGAACTTCCTCGCCCAACGCCTCAATATCCGTGCTTGTCGCCTCGCCGAGGTTCAGGAGGAAATTGGTGTGTTTTTCCGAAACCTGCGCGCCGCCCAGTTTCAGGCCGCGACAGCCCGCTTCATCGATCAGCGCCCACGCCTTGCGTCCATCCGGGTTCTTGAAGGTCGATCCGCCGGTCTTGCTGCGGAGCGGCTGGCTTTCCTCGCGGGCGGCGGCGATGCGGTCCATCTCCGTCTGGATCGCGGCGGGTTCGCCGGGGATGCCCCGGAAAAGCGCGCCCACCACGACCGCCCCTTCCGGCAGCGCGCTATGGCGATAGCTGTAACCCAGGGCGTCGAGGGGCAGCGTCACGCGCTCACCCGACCGCAGCACGACTTCGCACTCCACCAATATTTCGCGGGTCTCGCGGCCGTAGGCACCGCCGTTCATCCGCACGAAGCCCCCGACCGTGCCGGGGATCGAACGCAAAAACTCCAGCCCCGCAATGCCCGCATCGCGTGCGGTCGAGGATATGAGGATGCCCGACGCCCCACCACCGCAGCGCAGAGTCGCCGCATCCACCTGCTCGACCCTGGCGAAGGGCTTGCCGAGCCGCACGACCACGCCCGGAACGCCGCCGTCGCGCACGATCAGGTTGGACCCAAGGCCCAGCGCCATCACCGCAATGGCCGGGTCCAGACCCCGCAGGAAATCGGACAGGTCATCGACATCCTTCGGCTCGAACAGCCATTGCGCCGCGCCGCCCGCCTTGAACCAGACGAGCGGCGCAAGCGGCGCATCGGCCTTGAGCGTTCCGCGAACCGGAGGAAGGGACGGAGCCAGCATCGTCAACCGCGCACTCCCCACAGGCTCAGCCAGCTTTTCATCGCCTTGGCGCCCGCCTCGTTCGCCCGATGTGCGGCAAGGGCGGTTTCGACATCGCGCTCCAGCGCGTCGACCATGTCGCGCGTGGCTTCGACCCCCTGCATGTGGAGGTCGATCGCCCGCTTCTGCATGTCGAAACCGATGGCGAGCAATTCGAACATCAGGCCGCTTCCTCCCGATTCCTCAGCGCCTTGACGGCGGCGGCAAGCCCTGCTGCCCATTTGGTGATGTCGCCCGCGCCAAGGCACACGATCATGTCGTCGACCTGCACGTCCGCCGCAATCAGGCGGGCGAGATCATCCGGCCCCTCGATGGTGGAGGCGGCGCGGTGGCCCCGGCGCTTCAGCCCCTCGACCAGCGCGGCGCTGTCCACGCCCTCCATGGGCTGCTCCCCCGCTGCGTAGACGGGCGCGGCGTAGACGATGTCAGCGTCGTTGAACGCCTGCTGGAAATCATCCATCAGATCGTGCAGGCGGGTGAAGCGGTGCGGCTGCACCACGGCGATGACGCGGCCCTTCGCGCCCTCCCGGGCGGCGGCCAGCACCGCGCGGATTTCGACCGGATGATGGCCGTAATCGTCGATGACGGTGGCAACGCCAGTTTGCCCGTCTTTTTGGCCCACCGGGATTTCGCCGACCTTGGTGAAGCGGCGCTTGACCCCGCCGAACTTGGCAAAGCCGGTGCGGACGATCGCGTCTTCGATGCCCATATGCAGCGCCACGCCGATGGCCGCCATGGCGTTAAGGACATTGTGGCGGCCCGGCATCGGCATTTCGATGCCCTCGATCCGGCGGACCGATCCGTCCCGCTCGCGGATCTGCACGTCGAAACGGTTGCCGCCGGGGATCGGCTGCACATTCTCGCCCCGGATGTCGGCCTGCGCGGAAAAGCCATAGGTGACGATGCGCCGGTCCTGCACGCGCGGCAGGATCGCCTGCACTTCGGGATGGTCGAGGCAAAGCATCGCCGCGCCATAGAAGGGCACATTTTCGACGAATTCGACGAAAGCGTCCTTCACCCGGTCGAAATCGCCATAATGGTCGAGATGCTCCGGGTCGATATTGGTGACGACCGCGATGGTGCCATCGAGCCGCAGGAAGCTGCCGTCGCTCTCATCGGCCTCCACCACCATCCACTCGCTGTTGCCGAGGCGCGCATTGGAGCCGTAGCTGTTGATGATGCCGCCGTTGATGACGGTCGGATCGACCCCGCCCGCATCCAGCAGCGCCGCGATCATGGAGGTGGTCGTCGTCTTGCCATGGGTGCCCGCGACCGCGACCGTGGACTTGAGGCGCATCAGTTCCGCCAGCATCTCCGCCCGGCGGATGACAGGAACGCGCGTCTCCAGCGCCAGTTCGACTTCGGGATTGCCACGCTTGATCGCGGTGGAGGTCACGACCACGGCGGCGTCGCCCAGATTTTCCGCCTGATGGCCGATCATCACGGGGATGCCCTTCTGGCGCAGCCCTTCGACGACATAGCCTTCGGCCATGTCCGAACCCTGAACCTTATAACCCAGATTATGCATCACTTCGGCGATACCGGACATGCCGATGCCGCCGATGCCGATGAAATGGATCGTGCCGATGTCGGTGCCGACACCCTTCATGCGGGGACTCCCTGAAGATTGAGGCTGGTCGGCGTCGGACCGACACGAACCGGGTCGTTGAGAATGGGCGCGGAACCGATGCTTTCCAGCAGGTCCGCCATGTCGCGCGCCGCATCGGGACGGCCGCAGGCGCGAGCGCGCCTGGCGGCGTTCTGAAGCGCGCCCGGCTCCATCGCCATCTTCTGCATCTGCTTGGCGAGTTCGACGGCGGTGAAGCGCGCCTGCGGAATGGTGCGCGCGCCGCCCGCCTCGGTCATTTCGCGGGCGTTGGCGGTCTGGTGGTCGTCCATCGCGCTGGGCAACGGGATGAGGATGGCCGGACGCCCCGCGCAAGTCAGCTCCGCCAGCGTCGAAGCGCCCGCCCGTGCAATCATGAGATGCGACCAGCCCAGCTTTTCCGGCACATCGTTGAAATAGGTCGCGAGATCGGCGGGGATTTCAAGGTCGGCATAGAGCTTGCGGACACGTTCGATATCCTCCGCCCGGCATTGTTGCGTGACTTGCAGGCGGCGGCGCAGGCTGAGCGGCAACATGCCAAGGCCATCGGGCACCACGCTCGACAGGATGGTCGCGCCCTGACTGCCGCCAATGACCAGCACGCGAAATACGCTTTCATCGGTCAGCGCGGGAAATTCCTCGTCCCGCAAAGCCTTTATGTCTTCCCGCACGGGATTGCCGACAAGATGAACCTTGTCCGCATATTTGTCCTTGAGCCGCTCGACCATCGGATAAGCGGTCGCAATGGCATCGACCCGGCCCGCCAGCAGCCGGTTCACGCGACCCAGCACGGCGTTCTGTTCATGAACAGCGGTCGGAATGCCGTCCGCCAGCGCGCCCAGCAGCGCGGGCAGGGCCGGATAGCCGCCGAAACCGACCACGGCGGTCGGCCGGAACGTCTCATTCAATCGCCGCGCCATGGCCCGGCCCGCCAGAATCGCCTTCAAGGCGCCCGGCCAGCTTTTCGGGTTTTTGGTCATGCGCCCGGCAGGCAGGATATGGACCTGCGCATGATCGAAGATGCCGGGAATCTTGGCGCCCCGCTCATCTGTCACCAGCGCGACGCGATGGCCGCGCGCCATCAGTTCCTCAGCCACGGCATGGGCGGGAATCATATGACCACCCGTCCCGCCGGCGGCGAGGACGAAGTGACGGGAAATGCTCATCGGCCACTCCATTTGACGACGGTGTGCCGGCTCATGAAGGGATTGCGCCGCGTGAATGCGAGCAACAGGCCGACCCCGATGCAAAGCGCCAGCATAGAGGAGCCGCCATAGCTGATAAAGGGCAGCGTCATGCCCTTGGACGGAAAAATCTGGGCATTGACGCCCATGTTGATGATCGCCTGCAAACCGAATTGCGTGGTGAGGCCCGCGGCGGCGAGGATGGTGAAATTATCCTCCTCGTCCAACAGCTTCAGCAGCACCCGCACGACGATGGCCAGATAGAGTATCGCGATGCCGATGCAGGCGAGCAGGCCGAACTCTTCCCCGATAACGGAGAAAATATAGTCGGTATGCGCTTCGGGCAGGCGGAATTTGTGCTGCCCGCCGCCCGGCCCCACGCCCATGAAGCCGCCATGCGTGATCGTGCGATAGGCAAGATCGGTCTGGTCCGGCCCCGCCGCATGATCGACGCCGATGCCGAGGAAGTCGTTGATGCGCTGGCGGCCATTTTCATAGAACATGTACATGGCCACCAACCCGGCGAGGCCCGCCCCGGCCATCGCGCCGATGAACCGCATCGGCACACCGGACAGCAGCAGCAGGCATCCCCAGCAGGCGGCGAAGATGACCGTCTGCCCAAAGTCCGGCTGGCGCATCAGGATCAGGGCGATGAACGCCGTGATGACGCCCGTCAGCGGAATGACCGGCAGCGTCTGATCCTGTTCCCGCAAAGACAGGAGCCACGCCATCGTCACGACATAAGCGGGCTTCAGAAACTCCGAAGGCTGAAAGCGGAAGCCCGGCAGGTCGATCCACCGCTTCGCGCCATTGACCGTCGATCCCAGCACCGGCACCAGAAACAGCGCCACCACGAAGATCGCGCATATCACCACCGCGAAACGCCGGGCCTGCGTGTGAGGAAGCATGGAGATGATCAGCATGATCGGCAGACCGAGGCCGACCCACAGGAGCTGGCGATAGAAATAGATAAGCGGATCGACCGAAACAGCGCTGGTCGAGCGGTCGATCGCCGCGACCGGAGAGGCTGCGGCCACGGCCACCAGGCCGATCGCCATCAGCGCAACGATCAGCGACAGCAGGACGCGGTCGATTTCCCAGAACCAGATGGCGAGCGCGGTCCGTTCGCGCGGCACGGTGCGGGACTTGAAGCCCTTCACCAGTTCTCCAGCCTTGAACATGCCCGTTCGCCCCTTCCCTCTGGCCCTATTCCAACGCCGCGACGGCGGCGGCGAAGGCATCGCCGCGCGCTTCGAAATCGCGGAACTGATCGAAACTCGCGCAGGCCGGCGAGAGCAGCACCACATCGCCCGGCTGCGCCACCCGCGCCGCGCGGCGAACAGCGGCCGATAGCATCTCGCTATCGTTCACCGCCATATGCGGACGCAGCAGGTCGACGAACATATGCCCCGCCTCGCCGATGGTATAGGCGGCCGCGACATTACCGAACTGAGGAGCGCACTCGTCGAGATTGTCGGTCTTGGCGAGACCGCCGACAATCCAGTGGATGCGCGGTTTTCCGTTGACCGGCGGGAAGGCGGCAAGCGCGGGCGCGGTGGAGGCGGCATTGGTCGCCTTGCTGTCGTTCACATAAAGGACGCCATTCAACTCGCGCACCCGCTGCATCCGGTGCGGCAGGCTGGCAAAGCTGACCAAGGCGTTGGAGATGCTGTCCTCGTCAATCTCCAGCGCGCGCGCGACGGCGATGGCGACCGCCGCGTTCTGCGCATTATGCGGCCCTTGCAGCGAGAGCCACCCGGTCTGCGCGGCGGGGTCGATATCCGCCGCCTTGACTTCCACGGTGCGGGCCATGGCGTTGGCGGCGATGGCGCGGCTGGGATCGTCGTCCGTCGCGATGACGGCGACATGATCGGGCGACTGCATCGCGAACAGCCGCGCCTTGGACGCCACATAGCCTTCAAAGCCGCTGTAGCGATCCAGATGATCGGGCGTGATGTTGAGCAGCACCGACACGTCGCAATCCAGGCTGTGAGTCAGGTCGATCTGATAACTCGACAGTTCCAGCACATAGACGCCCATGCCCTTGAGGTTCGGCTCCAGCGGCTCCTGCCCCAGGATCGGCAGGCCGATATTGCCGCCCATGCGCGCAGGGTATCCTGCCTGTTCGATAATGTGATGGATGAGCGCGGTGGTGGTAGACTTGCCGTTGGTGCCGGTGATCGCGACGATCTTGTGCGGCGGCAGCGTCGGCCGGGCGAGCGCGAACAATTCGATGTCGCCGATGATCGGCACGCCCGCCAGCTTCGCCTGCATGGCGATGGGGTGCTTGTTGAGCGGGATGCCGGGCGATACGACCACGCCGTCGAAGCCCTTGAGGTCGATTTCCGCCGGATCGGCCAGTTCCGCCTTGTCCGCGACGGCCACGCGCGCTTCTTCCCGGCTGTCCCAGGCGACGACCTGCGCGCCGCTCGCCGCCAGCGTCTCGACCGTAGCCAGGCCCGATCGCGCCAGCCCCAGCACCGCATAACGCTTGCCCGCGAAGACTTCGGATATGATCCCCATCCCTTACCTCAGCTTCAGCGTGGCGAGACCGGCGAGCGCCAGCACGAAGGCAATGATCCAGAAACGGATCACGACGGTCGGTTCAGCCCAGCCAAGCTGCTCGAAATGATGGTGGATCGGCGCCATTTTGAACACGCGCTTGCCGGTGCGCTTGTAGAAGAAGACCTGGATGATGACGCTCATCGCCTCCACGACAAAGAGGCCGCCGATGATGCCCAGCACGATTTCATGATGCGCGGTGACGGCGATCACGCCGATGGTCCCGCCCAGCGCGAGGCTCCCGGTGTCGCCCATGAAGACGGCGGCGGGCGGCGCGTTGAACCAGAGGAAAGCCAACCCCGCCCCGATGATCGCGCCGCATAATATGGTGAGATCGCCCGCTCCCGGCACATGCGGAATGCCAAGATAGGCGGCGAAGTCCGCGCGGCCCACCAGATAGACGATCAGCATGAAAGCGAGCGAGGCGATGATGACCGGCATCGACGCAAGACCGTCCAG
This sequence comes from Sphingobium faniae, assembly GCA_900100475.1. Taxonomy (GTDB): domain Bacteria; phylum Pseudomonadota; class Alphaproteobacteria; order Sphingomonadales; family Sphingomonadaceae; genus Sphingobium; species Sphingobium faniae. The sequence continues at coordinate 466,488 of FMTU01000001.1, forward strand.
CCCGTCCGTCAGGTTGACGGCATTGCCGAACGCCACGATCACGAAGGCAGCGAAGAGGAAATAGAACGGCCCCAGTTCGATCGCCGGACCGTTATAGAAAGGCACATAAAGCGCGGTATTGCCATGATGGCTGACGATCATCCATGCCGCAAAGCCAGCGATCAGGAACTCGAACAGCAGGCGCACCCTGCCCGAGAGTCCCTTGTGGCTGGCCTTCGTCACCTTGTCATAATCGTCAAGGAAACCAATGGCGCCAAAACCGAGCGTCACGAACAGGCAGGCCCAGACATAGATGGACGACAGGTTCATCCACAACAACACCGACACAATCAGGGAGGTGAGGATCATGAGGCCCCCCATGGTCGGCGTCCCCCGCTTGGCGAGGTGGCTTTGCGGGCCATCGTCACGGATCGGCTGCCCCTTGCCCTGCCGTACGCGCAGCCAGCCGATAAAGCGCGGCCCGATGACGAGGCCGATCAGCAACGCCGTCGCAATCGATGCCCCCGCGCGAAAGCTCAGGTAGCGGACGAGGTTGAATATCCCCGCGAAATCCAGTGTCTCGGCCAGCCAGTAGAGCATTAATTCCCTTCCCCGATCCGGGATTTTTCGTCGAGCGCCGCGACCAGGCGCGACAGGCCGATGCCGTTCGATCCCTTGACCAGCACCGCGTCGCCCGCCCGCAATTGCGATTGCAGCAGATCCGTGGCTGCCGCTGCGTCCGGCACATGGGCGAAAGCGACCTGCTGTCCCAGCACGGCGGCCAGCGGCGCCATCTCCTGCCCGACGAGGATCGCATAGTCCACCTGCCCTGCGGCGAGCGGTTCGGCGAGGCCTGCATGAAGTTCCGCGCTGCGGTCGCCCAGTTCGCGCATTCCGCCCAGCACGGCGATGCGCCGATCCGCCTTTTCCCGGCCCAGTTGCTTAAGGGTCGCCGCCATGCTGAGCGGATTGGCGTTGTAGCTTTCGTCGATCAGCAGCGCTTCCCCGCCCGCTATCGGCAGGATGCGGCGCTCGCCCCGGCCCGGAAGCCCCGGCATCTCCGCCAATGCCAGCCCTGCCGCCGCCAGATCGGCGCCCAGCACCTCGACCGCCGCCAGCACGGCGAGCGCGTTCGACACCCAATGTTCGCCCGGCGCGGCGACCGTGAAGCAGAATTCCGCATCCGGCAGCGTCGCCGTCACCAGCGTCCCGCCATGGACGGCGGGCACCATTTCGCGCACCCGCACATCCGCTTCCTCGCCAAAGCCGAAGGTCAGGACGCGCGCGGCGTGCTTTTCGGCCTTCGCATAGAGGATCGCGACCTGCGGGCTGTCATAGGGGATGATCGCGGTGCCGCCCGGCTCCAGCCCTTCGAAGATTTCCGCCTTGGCCTCTGCAATCCGGTCCTCGGTGCCGAAAAACTCGATATGCGCAGGCGCGATGGCGGTGACGATGGCGACATGCGGACGGACCTGCCGGGTGAGCGCGGCAAGTTCGCCCGCATGGTTCATGCCCATCTCGAACACGCCAAAGGCGACGTCGCGGGGCATCCGCGACAGGCTCAGCGGCACGCCGACATGGTTGTTATAGCTTTTGACGGAGCGATGCACCTGCCCCGCATGGCTGCGGCCGAGCGCCTGAAACAAGGCTTCCTTGGTCCCGGTCTTGCCCACCGATCCGGTGACGCCGATCACCTTTCCACCCATGCGCGCCCGCGACGCGCGACCCAGCGCCTCCAGAGCGGCAGCGCTGTCGGGCACCAGCACGTGCGGATAATCCACGGCCTCGCTGACGAGTGCTCCTGCCGCCCCCTGCGCGAACGCCTTGTCCACGAAGCGATGGCCGTCGGTCGTCTCACCCTTCATCGCGACGAAGAGATCGCCCTGCGTCACCTCCCGGCTGTCGAAGGCCACGCCGGAAACGGCAAACGGCGCCGTCGCGGCGCCGCCCGTAGCCGAAGCAATCTCGCCAGAGGTCCAAAGATCGCTCACCCGGCGCACTCCCGCGCCACGGTCACGTCGTCAAAGGGCAGCACGCGGTCGCCGATGATCTGGCCCTGTTCATGCCCCTTGCCCGCCAGCAGCACGATGTCGTCCGCCCCCGCCTGCGCGATGGCGGCGGCGATGGCGGCGCGGCGTCCGCCAATCTCCTCCGCGCCCGGAGCGCCCGCCATCACGGCGGCGCGAATAGCGGAAGGGTCTTCGGAGCGCGGATTGTCATCCGTCACGATCACATGATCGGCGAGTTCCATCGCCACCTTGCCCATCAGCGGCCGCTTGCCCGCGTCGCGATCCCCACCCGCGCCGAACAGCGCGATCAGGCGACCCTTCGTATGAGGACGCAACGCTTCGATCGCGGCACGCAGGCCATCGGGCGTATGGGCATAATCGACATAGACCGGCGCGCCCGCCTTGCTGATGACGGCGCGCTCCAGCCGCCCCCGCACCGGCTGCACCCGGCCGAGCAGTTCCATCACCTTGCCCACGTCCCCGCCCGTCGCGATGACGAGACCCGCCGCCGTCAGGGCGTTGGCCGCCTGATAGGCGCCGATCAGCGGCAGGTTGACCCTATAGGATTTGCCGTCCACTTCGACTTCCAGCGTCTGGCCCAACTGGGTCGGGGTGCGGTTGGCAAGGCGCAGTGCCTGCCCCTTCACCCCGACACTCAGCAGACGAAGCCCCCGCTTCGTAGCCCGTTGGATGACCTTGTCCGACCATATGTCGTCCGCCCACACGACCGCCGCGCCATCGGACGCGACCACTTCGTCGAACAGGCGCATCTTGGCGTCGAAATAGCTGTCCATGTCGCCATGATAATCGAGATGATCGCGCGACAGGTTGGTGAAGGCTCCCGCAGCGACCGGCAGCCCTTCGGTGCGATATTGGGCAAGGCCGTGGCTCGACGCCTCGAAGGCGGCATGGGTGATGCCCTCGCGCTTGAGGCCCGACATGTTGGAAAGGAACGTCACGATGTCCGGCGTCGTGAGGCCGGTCGACACCTGATCGACCGAAGTGGTGACGCCCAGCGTCCCGATGGAGGCCGATTGGCGCCCCAGCATCCGCCAGAGTTGCCGCGCCAGTTCCACGGTGGAAGTCTTGCCGTTAGTCCCTGTCACCGCGACCGTCACGTCCGGGAAGGGCGCGAAATAACGCGCGGCGAGCAAGGCGAACAGACGGCGCGGATTGGGATGGGCGATATGGATCGCGCCTTCGACCTTCGCTTCGGGCCGGGCGACGACCGCCACCGCTCCTGCCTTCACCGCGTTGGGAATATAATCCTCGCCATTGACGCGCAGGCCCTGGAACGCGCCGAAGACAGTGCCCGGCGCGACCTTCCGGTTGTCGATCGCAAAGCCCGTGACGAATGTGTCGAGGCCGGCGTTTTCGCCGACCTCGACATCCAGCCCCTCGATAAGCGACCCGAGGCGCGTCACTCTTTTTCTCCCTTGTCGCCAGCCAACAGCGGCATGAGGTCGGAAATATCGACGTCGCGCTGTTCGTCCGGCATGATGCCCAGCATCGGCGCGGTGCGCTCCACCACGCGCTTCACCACCGGCGCGGCGGTCCAGGCCGCGGTGCGCAGGCCGAAAGTCTGCGCGTTCCCCTTCGGCTCATCCATCATGGTGAGCACGACATAACGGGGGTTATCCATCGGGAAAGCAGCAGCGAAAGTCGTCACCAGCGAAGTCTTGTTATAACGGCCCTGTTCCGGCTTTTCGGCGGAGCCGGTCTTCCCGCCCACACGATAGCCCACGGCATTGGCGCTGCGTCCTGTACCCGCCGAAACGATCATCCGCAACAGTTGCCGCATCCGCGCGCTGGTGGCGGCGGAAAAGACGCGGCGCCCCTGCGGCACCTCCTCGGGCTTCAGCTTGCGCAGTGTGGCCGGGCGCCACATGCCGCCGTTCACCAGCGCGGCATAGGCCGACGCCAGGTGCAGCGGCGTCACCGCGATGCCATGGCCGTAGGACACGGTCATCGTGGTGATGCGCCCCCAATTAGCAGGCCAAAGGGTGCCCGCCCGTTCGTTCAGTTCGATGGGCGCGCGCTGGTCGAAATGCAGCTCGCGGAAGAGGTGCTGCATCGGCTCTGCCCCCATTTCGTCCGCGATGCGGGCCGTGCCGATGTTGGAACTGCGCACCAATATCTGGGGAACGTTGATCCAGCGCCCCATCGCATGGTCGTCCTTGATCCGGAAGCCCCCGACGGCAAGCGGCGCGGTCGCGTCATAACGCTTGCTCATGGAGGTCACGACGCCCCGGTCCATCGCCCCGCCGATCGACAACGGCTTGAAGGTCGAACCCAGTTCGTAGCGCGCCTGCACGATATGGTTGCAGAGCGGCGATTCGGAGCATTGCTTGCCCGCATAATCTTGCAGCTTGTTGGGATCGAACACCGGGATCGACGCCATGGCGATCACTTCGCCGGTGTTGGCGTCGAGGATGATGCCGCCCGCCCCCTTCGCATTCTGCGCCATCATCTGGGCGTAAAGCTCGCTTTCCAGCGCGCCCTGCACCCGGCTGTCGATGGAGATGGCGAAGGGCTGCCCACGCAGCGCCTCATCGGTCAGGCGATCGTTGAACGCGGCCTCCACGCCCATGCCCCCCACGCCGTCCGCATTGGGCGCAAAGCCCAGCACATGCGCGGCGAGCGTCCGCTGCGGATAAAGCCGTTCCTTCTCGCGCGGAAATTCAATGCCGATCTCGCCCAGCGCATTCACCGCCGCGACTTCTTCGGGCAGCGCGCGGCGGCGCAGATAGGCCCAGCCCTTGCCGGTCAGCCTCTTGTAAAATGCCGCTTCCGGCTCATCGGGAAAGATTTCGTGCAGCTTGCGCGCCAGTTCCGATGGTTCGCCGATCAGCTTCGAGGGACGGACGGAAATGGACCAGGCATCCATCGTTCGCGCCAGCGGCACGCCATTGCGGTCCACGATGTCGGCGCGCGCGGGAAGGAAGCCAGACAGCCCGTCTCCGCTCCGCCCGCTATCAGCGAAGAAGCCGACCCAGGTGAGTCGGCCAACAAGAAGCGTGGTAATCGCAAGGAACAGCAACAGGAGCAGCATCAGCCGATTATGGGAGATGGCCGTCAGGTTCACCCGCTGCCTGCTGGCGCGCGCGCCGCCCGGCTGGACGATGATCGTCGCCATCAGCGCGGCTCCTTCTTGCGTTCGCGGGCCGCCTTGGCGCTGATATCACCCAGCGTGCTGTCATCCAGCAATTTCGCGTCCAGCATCGCCATCCGCTCGGCCCGACGGGCGACCGGGCTGGGACGGGACACATCTTCGTCACGCTTGGCCTTTTCCGCCGGGGTGGGCTTGGCGGGCCTGGTGAGCTTTTCGACATTATCGGCCGCATGAGCCTCGCGGATCACAGCGATGTCGCTGCGGATTTGCGTCGCGGCGGGGCTGGCCGGAGCAGGCTGCGCGGCGGAGGGAAGATCGGCGGGCGTCTGCACCATCGCCACCATCACCGGCGGCGCGACATAATCAGGTCCGTTGGGCTGAACCCCGTCCAGATGCGCCAAGGCCCGCTCGCCCGCCAGATATTGCTGGGCGGACGGCGCCGCATATCTGAAATCATCCTGATTCCAGCGCTCCAACTGCCGCATATTGGCGCGCGCGCTGAATTCCGTCTCCAGATAACGGATGTCGCCATTGGCCCGCGCGACTTGCGCCCGGACGCGCATCAATTCGTTGCGCTCCGTCGCGACCTTCAGCGAAACCAGATAGGCCCCCAGCGCCCCCAGAGCGACGAGGAGCACCCAGATCAGGCTCTGCAACCTCTTGACCGCGATCATGATCGACCACTCCGGCTGGCGTTGGAACGGCGGGCGGGCGCGCCCGTGCGGACGGCGCTGCGGAGCGTGGCGGAACGGGCGCGGGGGTTGCGCGCCAGTTCGGCCTGTCCGGGGCGCACCGCCTTGGCGGGCCGCTCGAAAGTGGGGATGTTGCTCGCCTGACGCTGCGGCAGGTGGCGCGATCCGCCCGCCTCTCCGCCCGAACGCTGGCGCAGGAACTGCTTGACGATCCGGTCTTCCAGACTGTGGAAGGTCACGACAGCCAGACGGCCGCCTTCCTCCAGCAGCGCCTCGGCCGCCTCCAGCCCGCGTTCCAGTTCCTCCAGTTCGCGGTTCACATGGATGCGGATCGCCTGAAAGGTGCGGGTCGCAGGGTCCTTCTTGTCATGCGGCTTGTGGCCGAGCGCGCGGCGCACCACGGCGGCAAGCTGCCCCGTGCGCTCCAGCGGGCGCGCCTCGACAATCGCCCTTGCCACGCGGCGCGAGCGCGGTTCCTCGCCATAACGATAAAGGACGTCCGCGATTTCCTGTTCCGGGGCGTTGTTCAGGAAATCGGCGGCGCTCATGCCGTCCTGGCTCATCGTCATGGCGAGCGGGCCGTCCGCCTGAAAGGAAAAGCCGCGTTCCGGCCGATCAAGCTGCATCGAGGACACGCCGATGTCGAGCGTCACGCCCGACACGCCCGCCACGCCGCGCCCGGCCAGCAATTCCACCATGCGGGAGAATTCGCCCTCGATCAGGGCAATGCCCTTTTCCCCGGCAAGCGCCTGCCCTTCGCGGATCGCATCCGGATCGCGGTCGAAGGCGAAAACCTGCGCGCCACGCTCCGCCATGGCCGACGAATAGCCGCCAGCACCGAAAGTGCCGTCGACATGTCGCTCGCCGGGATTGATGGCGAGCGCGTCCAGCACTTCGTCGATGAGGACGGGGATATGGCGAGCAGGATCGGCGGCGGGGGTCACTTGCCGCCTCCCGCTTCGCGCTGACCCAACCAGCGACGCACCTTGTTGCGGATCAGTTCGGGACGATCCTTGCTGTCGACCAGGGCTTCGGGCTTCCAGATCTGGATGTAGCGGCCCACGCCATAGAAGAAGACGGCGTCGGAAATGCCATATTCTTCCTTGATGTCGGGATGCATGGCGAAGCGGCCGCCTTCGTCGAAATTCACTTCCTCGATAGTGCCGAGGCGACGTTCCAGTTCCAGATCGGCGTTATAGTCACGCCCCTGCGTCCGCGCTTCCCGGGCGATGTCCTCAACCTCGGTAAACAGGAAGCGGCGATGCGATTCGCCAAAGCCTGTCGCGCAGCCATTGTCGATATGAACGGACATATAGAGGCGATTCTCGCCCCCGCTGGAGAGCTTGACCTGCCGGCGCATCTCCAGAGGCAGCACGAAACGGCCCTTGCCGTCCGCGACGCTGAACGCGTTGCCTGTATAGAGAATGAGTTCCGGCACCTGCGGCTGCTACCCCTGTTGGCGAGGCGCAGACTATCGCTCGCTCAATCACCGACGCGATTCAGCGCATAGCGTGCACGAAGTCTGACAACCCCAATAGGCAATCAGATACCAAGCCCTGAGCAGCAAGGAAAGGGAAAAGTCGGGAAAGTCTGGGCAATCCTGTTTTGTTCTGGTTTTTAATCCTGTTTTGGCGCCTGTCCATCCTTCTCGACAACAGATGGTCCATGCGGCATCCGGCTTTTCGCCCGCCCGAACAGCGCCCATCCCAATCCCGCCCATATCATCCCGGCCAAAAGCGCCCAACGCACCCCTCGCACCAGATACTCGCCCGACCGCACCCATTGCCGCTGGCCAGGCAGGGATCGCCCAAGCCATTGCGTGACCAGCGCAGGCGTATCCGCGCTCCACGCCTGCGGAGCAAAGGGGCGATCGGGATCGGCCAGCCATAACCGGTCGTCGATCATATCCGCATCCGCCACCAGCACGGCCTTGCCCAGCCCTATCCGGCAATGGGCGATCAGCCCGGACGCCTCGGCCCGGCAAGGCCCCGCGCGCACATTGAACCGCGAAGACGCCATGCTGGTCAGCAGGGAGCCGTCAGGCAGGAAATGCCTGTGCTCCCCCCTCTCTTCGACTGGATTCAGACGCAGGCCCCAATGATCGAGCAGCGGCGTCAACAGGCTGATCGACGGCGCACGACGGCGATCTCCCAGAGGCAGAGGCGACGGCCAGCGCAGCAGCGGATCGGCCAATATCAGCGCCTGCCCGCCCTGCCGCACCCAATGGTCGACCGCGGCCAGCTCCGCCGCCCCCATTCCGCGAGGCTGGGCGACCAGCAGCAGACGCATCTTCCCCAAGTCCGGCGAAAGCGCGCTATCCAACGGTCGAACGTCGAAGCGGCGGCGCAACAGAGCAAGAATCGGCGCGTCCGACCGCGCGGCAAGGCCCTGCTCTCCTTCACGCCAGAACAGCGGCAGCGCCGTGAGGACCGCGAGCGCAGGCCGATCCTCCGCCTGCCGCACGGGCTCCGCCTGCCCTGCGAACCAGGCCAGCCCCGCGACCGCCAGCAGACCGAGCGCTACAGGCCAGCGCGACCGCAGCAAAGCGCCCCCCGTGCACGCCGCACAAGCCAGAACGAACAGAAGCAGCATCGGGAACAGTGGAGGCCAAATCCCCGCCGCCCCTGCGCACAGCAACGCGACACCGCCCACCGCGCCCACCGCCACCCAAAGCGCCAGCTTCAGACGCTCCCGCCCCATGACCAGACCCGCTCCCGCCAACAGGAGCATGGCAGGCAACATCCAGTGAGCGGCATCCATCTGCCCAGCCCGCAACAAGGCAGGAAGGCCGCCTAGCAGCACAAGGCCCGGCAAGCACAGGATCAGCAGGCCACGCCCCAGCGTGATCATCCGTCGTGCAGGCTCTTGCCGCCCGTCAGCGCGGCTGCGCTTGCGGATCGCGATCCATCGGTTTTCTGATATAGGGGTCGGGCTGAAGGTCCGGAACGACGGGGGGGGCCTGATCCGGCGCGGGCTGCACGCCCAGTTCCGCCAAAGGCTCCTTGGGCGCCAGAGCGTTGACATCGACCGTGGACACGGCAGGCGGTGGCGCGACGACATCGTTCACCCGCGCCTTCTCGATCACGATATTTGCAAGGCCGACCAGCAGCGCCACGCCCGCAAGGCCGGTCAAGCCGATCTGGACGCGCTGCAACCCTTCCTGTTGGCGGGGAGTTTCAGCCATGATTTGCTCTTTTATCCGACAGTCGCGACCCTTATCGGCCTGTCAGCGATTGTGCGCGAGCCAGGGGAACACCGTCAACCCCTTAGATTCCAGCCACTCGCGATTATAAAGGGTTGAAAGGTAACGGAAACCCGTATCGCACAGGATCGTCGCGATCCGCTTGCCCGGTCCAAGCTGCTTCGCCAGTTCCACCGCGCCCGCAACATTGATGCCCGACGACAGGCCCAGGCACAGCCCTTCCTCGACCAGCAGACGCCGGACCCAGAGCAGCCCTTCCTCGTCGGAAATGCGGAACTGCGTGTCGATGGGCGCGCCTTCCAGATTGGCGGTGATGCGACCCTGCCCGATCCCCTCGGCGACCGAATTGCCTTCCGCCTTGAGTTCGCCATGCGCGTAATAATTATAGAGCGCCGCGCCATAAGGATCGCTGAGCGCGATGGTGACATTCTCATCATGCGCCTTGAGGCCCAGCCCCACGCCCGCAATCGTGCCGCCCGTCCCCGCCGCGCAGGTGAAGCCGTCGATCCGGCCACCCATCTGGGTCCAGATTTCCTCGGCGGTGCCGATGATGTGGGCTTTGCGATTGGCGATATTGTCGAACTGATTGGCCCAGATCGCATTTTCCGTCTCTTCCGCGATGCGGCGGGACGTGTGCACGAAATGGCCGGGATTGGAATAGGGCGCGGCTGGCACCGTCACCAGTTCCGCCCCCAGAGCGCGCAACGTGTCCATCTTTTCCCGGCTCTGCGTTTCAGGCATGACGATGATCGTCTTGTAACCCTTCGCATTGGCGACCAGCGCGAGGCCAATGCCGGTATTGCCCGCTGTTCCTTCGACGATCGTGCCGCCCGGCTTCAGCAGCCCCTTCTCCTCGGCGTCGTTGACGATGAACAGCGCCGCGCGATCCTTCACCGAAGCGCCCGGATTGGCGAACTCGCACTTGGCGTAGATGTCGCAGCCCGTTTCATCGGAAGGACCGGCAAGGCGAACGAGAGGAGTGTTGCCGATAAGGGCGAGGCTATCTTTCTGGACCAGCATGGCAATCCGCATAGCGGACCGGACCGCGTCTTGCCAAGCAAAGGAATACATCGGCGCACAAAGCCACGGTTTTCTCCGATTGGCTCGCCGTTAACCCCCGGCGGGCCGACCGTGCCATAGCGGGACAGGCGCGAATCCGGGCAGGAAATCGCAACTTCTTTGGGTTAGGGCGGATCGCGCGCATCTCAAATGGGCGATTGGCAAGGATGGGCAATGCAATCTCGCGTGGCGGCAAAAGGATGGAAGCTGCATGGCGCGCTTGCGGCCATGGCGCTGGCCGTCCTCGCGGCACCGCATCTGATCACCGCTGCGCCGCTCGACATGCTGGACACGCCCCTTGCCCTCACCGATCCCGCCGAGGAAGCAGGGCAGAACTTCCCCGGCTCGGCCTTCTTCTTCGCTCAGGGCGCGTTCGATCCCGTGCCGGGGGCGCAGGCGGCCCAAAGCCCCCATGTCATGAGCTTGGCCAAAGTGCGCGCCGCGCCTGCCATGGCCTTTCGCGGGCTGACCGCGCTCGACAGCTATCGCGCGCTCAACTGCCTGACATCGGCCATTTATTATGAAGCGGGCAATGAACCGGAGGACGGACAGCGCGGCGTGGCTCAGGTCGTTCTGAACCGCACGCGCAACCCGCTCTGGCCCAACAGCGTGTGCGGCGTCGTATATCAGGGATCGGAGCGCACCGATGATCGCTGCCAATTCACCTTCAGTTGCGATGGCTCCATGGCCCGCACGCCCGATATCCGGGCATGGGGTCATGCAAGGCGCATCGCGGAACAGGCGCTATCCGGACTGGTCTATCGTCCCGCAGGCCTTGCCACCCATTATCATACGCTGGCCGTGCGACCGCCCTGGGCCAGCACCCTTCAGCCGGTGGCCGTGATCGGCGCGCATATCTTTTATCGCAACACCGGCTTCAACGGCACCCCGGCCGCTTTCCATATCGCCTATGCGGGCAGGGAAACGCAGTCCGGCCCCACCCGGCGGATATGGCAAGCCAAACCGCTACTGCCGGTCGATGCCTTTACGGTTCCTTATAATGGCCCTTCCTCACCCGGCCAGGAGGCTCCGGCCGTCCCCTCGCGGCCCATGGACGACTTGCCCCAATCCACCATTCGGCCAGAATATCGGAACAGCGGCAGACCCCTCGTTTGATTTTTCGGGCAACGCAACCAAGCACCTGAAAAGCATAGCGAATAAAATCACGATTTTTTCCGAAGAATTTGGAACCCGGCTCCAATATGGGCGTTATGATCTTCGGATAGCAAATCTTTTGCCCCCCGCTCTTGCTATCCAAAAAAACATGAGCCCGGAACGCTTCCCCCCCCCCGACGCGTTCCGGGCTCAGACCTTTTATGGGATATAAATAGCTGAAATTATTGCAGTTCCTCCTACGGAACGCTTTGTGCGGCCGAGGGTTGTCTTTCTGTCTCCGGTTCGCATGACTGAACCGGGCCGAGTGTTTTCAAGGAGACATTGCATGACGAAGAAAATCCTTGTCGCGCTGCTGCTGACAGGTTCGCTGATGGTCGCGGCTTGCAATACGGTGGAAGGCGCAGGCCGCGATGTGCAGAGCGCGGGCGAAGCGGTAGAGAACGCGGCGGATTAGGCCCCTTTACCTCTTATGATTTCCCCTCCTGGCTCGTCGCGTTGGCGGGCCTTTTTTTGGGGAGGATATCAGGCGGACGCGCTTTCCGGCCTGTCTTCGCGCGCCTTGCGCCGGTCTGTGAACCAGATCGCCACGATGGTGATCTCATAGAGCAGGAGCAGCGGAATCGCGAGCATCAGTTGCGACACCACGTCGGGCGGCGTCAGCACGGCCGCGAGGATGAATGCGGCGACGATCATATAGCGACGCAGGCTGATCAGTTGCGCGCGGGTCACGAACCCGGCGCGGTTGAGCAGCATCAGCAGGACGGGCATCAGGAAGCTGATTCCGAATGCGAGAATGAATTGCATGACTAAAGTCAGGTAGTCGCCGGCAGAGGGGAGGGCCTCGACCGAGAGGCCGGATTTATTCCCTTGAAATTCCAGGAAGAAATGGAAGGCCGTGGGCATCACCACGAAATAGGCGAGCGACGCGCCCATGACGAACAGCACCGGAGTCATGATGATGAAGGGCAGTAACGCCTTCTTTTCCCTGGCATAAAGTCCCGGCGCGACGAAAGCCCAGAGTTGGTTCGCGATGATCGGAAAAGACAGGAAAAACGCCCCGAAGATCGCGATTTTCACCTGTACGAAGAAGGCTTCGTAGAGTTTCGTGTAGACCAGCCGCCCGCCCGCATCGCCAAACGCCTCTTTCAGCGGGTGGACCAGCACCGCGAACAGCTTGTCGGAAAAATAGAAGCAGATCGCGCCGGTGATCAGCAGCCCCCATACGCATTTGAGCAGCCGGCCGCGCAATTCGACCAGATGGTCGAGCAGCGGCGCCTTGCTATCGTCAATATCCATCATGCCGCCGCACCGCCCTTCCTGTCCTGCGGCTCTTCCGGGGCCGGTTCTTCAATCACTGGCTCCTGGGCGGCAGGCTCCACATCGGCGGGCGGGATGGAGCGGGCGACGAAAGCGGGTTTCCCCTCAACCGCCGGACCGTCATCGGCAGGCGCGGGCGCGGGCGCGGGCGCGGGCAGAGATTCCATGGGCGCGGCCGCTTCGGGCGGATGGTCTTCCATGATGCGGCGATTCTGTTCCGCCCATTTCTTTTCCAGTTCTTCCAGTTCGACCTCGCGCACCATGGCGTCGATGCCGGTGCGGAAATGGCGCGCCATGCCGCGCGCCTTGCCGACGATCTGCCCCACCTTGTAAAGCGCGCGCGGCAAATCCCTGGGACCGATCACGATCACCGCGACGATCACGATCAGCAGAAGTTCGGACGAACCGATATCGAACATGCCAGCCTACCGCAGGTCTGAGGAAAGATCAGGCCTTGGTCTTTTCTTCCATGGCGGTCGCCGCATCCTGTTCGGGCGCGCGCTGTCCTTCGATCCGCTGGGCGGGCGGAGCGGACTTGGCGGGCCTGGCCTCGTCATCGTCTTCCATGCCCTTCTTGAAGCTCTTGATGCCCTTGGCGACATCGCCCATCAGCCCGGAAATCCGGCCGCCGCCAAAGAGCAGCATGACCACCAGGAGCACGATGACCCAGTGCATCAGCGAAAAGGAACCCATTTTTCAATACTCCTGAAAGGAGGCCTATCTAGGCCTCTTCCTCATCATTTTCCACAGCCGATTGCGCGTTCAAACCTTCGAGCGCCAAATCCACCGGGTCCAGCAGACCCGCCGCGCGCAGGTCGTCCATGCCCGGCAGGTCGCGCCGGCTGCTAAGGCCGAAATGTGACAGAAATTCTACGGTCGTCACATAGATGAGCGGTCGCCCCGGCACTTCGCGCCGCCCCGCCGGGCGGACCCAGCCCGCCTCCATCAGAACGTCCAGCGTTCCTTTCGCCACCTGCACGCCGCGAATGGCCTCTATCTCGGCGCGGCTTACCGGCTCATGATAGGCGATAATGGCCAATGTTTCCATGGCCGCGCGCGACAATTTGCGGTTTTCCTCCCGCTCGCGCCGCAGGATATGGGCGAGATCGGCGGCGGTCTGGAAATGCCAGCGCCCGCCGCGCTCCACCAGATTGACGCCACGCCCGGCATAATGTTGTTCCAGCGTGGCGAGCGCGCCCGGCAGGTCGCCCCCTTCCCCGACATGCAGCCGCAGGTCGGCCAGCGTCAGCGGCTCTTCCGTGACGAACAGCGCCGCTTCCACCGCGCGCAGGAAATCGTCCGGCTCCTGCGTCACAACAACCTCTCCCTCTCCTCGGCCGGAGTCGCCGCGCGCAGGAAGATCGGTTCGAAAATCCCTTCCTGCCGAATGTCGAGCCGCCCCTGCCGCGCCAGTTCCAGCGCCGCGACAAAGCTGCTCGCCATGGCCGATTTCGCCATCGGCGCGTCCAGCCCGGAAGGCAGGAAGGATTCGATCCGCGTCCAGTCCAGCGCCGCGCCCACCAGCGCCCCGACCCGCTGGATCGCCTCGTCCAGCGTCATGACGGGGCGGACGGCGACGCGGTGAATCACCGGCTGCGTCCGCGCCTTCACCTGGCCATAGGCTTGCAGCATGTCGAACAGGCTGGCGTCCCACTTCGCCCTGCGGACGAGGCGCAATCCTTCCGGTTTCGCGCGCACGAACACATCGCGCCCGATCCGGTCCCGCGCCATCAGCCGCGCGCCCGCTTCGCGCATCGCATGGAGCCGCTGGAGCCGCAATTGCAGGCGCAGCGCCAGTTCCTCCGGGCTGGGTTCGGGCTGCGCCTCTTTCGGGAGCAGCAGCGCGGATTTGAGATAGGCGAGCCATGCCGCCATCACCAGATAATCGGCCGCCAGTTCCAGCTTCAACTGCCGCGCGCCGTCGATATAGGCGAGATATTGCTCCGTCAGGGCCAGAATCGAAATCTCGCGCAGATCGACCTTCTGCGTCCGCGCCAGCGCCAGCAACAGGTCGAGCGGCCCTTCCCAGCTTTCGAAGCTGACCGTCAGCATATCGGGCCGGGGCGCGGCGACGGGCGTGAACAGGTCGTCCACCCCTGCGCTCCTCAAGCCAGAACCGGGGCCAGCAGCACGTCCCGCCGGGCCAGCAGTTCCTCCAGCGGCGGCGCGGCGGCGGGACGCGCGACCGACGCCATCGCCCGGTCGAGCCGATCCCGCGACGCCGCCGCAATGTCCGGCAGGCGATCGGCAATCCCGATCATGTCGTCCATCCGCCCCCAGCAATTGAGCGCCAGATCGCAGCCCGCCGCCACGACGCCCGCCGCCAGCGCGGGGATGTCGCCCTTCAACGCCTTCATATCGAGATCGTCGGACATCAACAGCCCATCGAAGCCGATACGCCGGCGGATGATGTCTTCGATGACCGCCGGCGAAAGGCTGGCGGGCAGGTCCGCATCCCATGCGGTGTAGACGACATGGGCGGTCATCCCCATCGGCGCATTTTTGAGCGTCTGGAACGGAGCGAGATCGGTTTCCAACGCCCCTTCGTCCGCCGTCACGACCGGCAGTTCATGATGGCTGTCCACCAGCGCGCGGCCATGGCCCGGCATATGCTTGACGATGCCGACCACGCCGCCATCGGCCAGCCCGGCAAGCACCGCCCGCCCCAGCGCCGCGACCCGCATCGGTTCCGCCCCCAGCGTGCGGTCGCCCATGATGTCGCTCGCGCCTTCCTGCCGCACGTCGAGAAGCGGCAGGGCGTCCACCGTGATGCCCGCCTCCGCCAGCGTCGTCGCAATGGCGCAGGCATTGGCCCGCGCCGCCGCGATCGCGCTGGAAGGCGCCACGTCATAGAGGCGGTCGAACAGCGCGCCCGGCGGGAAACTGGGCCAGACCGGCGCCTGCATCCGCGCCACCCGCCCACCTTCCTGGTCGATCATGATGAGCAGGTCGTCGCGCCCATGGAGAGAACGCAGATCGTCCGTCAGCGCCCGAAGCTGCGCCTTGTCCGCGATGTTGCGCCGGAACAGGATATAGCCCGCAGGCTCGGCCTCCGCGAAGAAGGCGCGTTCGTCAGGGGTGATGGTTTCGCTGGAAAGGCCGAAAATGACAGGCTTCATGCCGCCGATCCTAGCGGGTCATGCGCGCGCTGTCGAAGGGAAGATGGGGGTCGAAGGGAAGATGAGGGATTGCGAGGATGGCCAGTCCGCCAACTCGCGATGGCGGGCTTCGGCCCATAACCGCCGCTATTTGCGAAAGCTCTCCGCCGCCGCGCAGGCCAGTTGGTCGGCGCGTTCGTTTTCCGGATGGCCGGCATGACCTTTCACCCACTGCCATGTCACCTGGTGGCGCGCGGCCGCCTTGACCAGCGCCTGCCAGAGTTCGGCATTTTTGACGGGCTTTCGGTCGGCGGTCTTCCAGCCATTTTTCTGCCAGCCGAAGATCCATTTGGTGATGCCGTCCATCACATATTTGCTGTCGGTGTAGAGCGTCACGCGGCACGGGCGCTTGAGCGCGTCCAGCGCCTCCACCGCCGCCATCATCTCCATGCGGTTGTTGGTGGTCTGCGCCTCGCCTCCGGAAATTTCCCGTTCCCTGTCGCCAGAGCGCAGCACCGCGCCCCAGCCGCCGGGGCCGGGATTGCCCTTGCATGCGCCGTCGGTGAAAATCTCGACCTGGGGGAGATCGCTCATGCGCCCAGCAATTCCGCCGGACCGGCCTTCGCATAGAAGTCGAGGCGGCGCAGGAAGGCGAGCGGGTCCTTGCGCGTCACCAGCGCGTCGGCGGGCGTGTTGATCCAGTCATAGGCGCGCGTCAGCAGGAAGCGCAAAGCCGCTCCCCGGCACAGGATCGGAAAAGCGGCGCGCTCGGCTTGCGACAGCCCATGCGTCTGCGCATAGCCCGTGCCCAGCGCCGCCGCGCGGTCGCCGTGCCAGATCGCGCCGTCATGGCTGAACACCCATGCGCTATGCGTGACGGCGAGGTCATAGGCGCGGATGTCGGTGCAACTGAAATAAAAGTCGATGAGACCCGTCACCTCATCCCCCAGCATCAGCACATTGTCGGGGAAAAGGTCCCCATGGATGACGGCCCGGGGCAAGTCGGCGGGCCAATGCGCGTCGAGGAACGCCAGTTCGTCCGCCACCCGCGCGCCAAGGCCGGGCGCGATCCGGTCGAAATCATCGCCGCATTTCGCCGCCAGATCGTGCCAGCCGGGCAGGTTGAGCGCATTGCGCCGCTCGCCCGTGAAACCCTCCGCCGCGCGGTGCATCGCGCCCAGCGCCGCGCCCGCCGCGCGCGATTGCGCGACGGTCGGCTCGGTGACGGAAATGCCGGTCAGGAATTCGATCAGGCAGGCGGCCCGCCCGGCAAGCTGTTGCAGCCGCGTTCCGTCGCGCGCCGGAATGAAGCGCGGCACCGGCATTCCCCGCGCGCCCAGATGGTCGAGCAGGTCCATGAAGAAAGGCAGGTCCGCCTCATCCACCCGCTTTTCGTAGAGGGTCAGGATATAGCGATGCCCTTCCCCATTGGCGCCGGTGGTTTCCAGCAGGTAATTGCTGTTCTCCACCCCCTCGGCGATGCCCTTGGCGGACACGAGGCGGCCCGCGTCATAGCGCGTGAGAAAGGCGTCGATCTCCTCGGCGGGAACATGGGTATAGACGGCCATGGGTTATGCCGGCTCCAGTCCGCGCGGCAGCTTGAAGGCGATTCGTTCCTGCGCGGTTTCCACCTGTTCTTCCTTCACGTCGAAATGGCGGGCGATCAGGTCCACGACTTCGCGCACCAGCACTTCGGGGGCCGACGCGCCCGCCGTCAGCCCCAGCGTCCTGACGTCCTTCAGCCAGTCGAGGTCGATGTCGTCGGCGCGCTGGATCAGGCGGGCGGGGGTGCCTTCCCGCTCGGCGACTTCGACGAGGCGCACGGAATTGGAGCTGTTGGGCGCGCCGATCACGTAAAGCGCGTCGCAGCGGGGCGCGATCGCCTTGACTGCCGCCTGCCGGTTCGACGTGGCATAGCAGATGTCCTCGCCCCTGGGCGGCTGGATCGCAGGGAAGCGCCGCTCCAGCACCGCGACGATGGCGGCGGTGTCGTCCACCGACAGGGTCGTCTGCGTCAGGAAGGCGAGATTATCCGGGTCGGCGGGCATGAAGGCTTGCGCGTCCGCCACTGTTTCGATCAGCGTCATCGTGCCTTCGGGCACCTGCCCGAGTGTGCCGATGACTTCGGGATGCCCCTTATGCCCGATGAACAGGATATGGCGGTCGGCCTTCACATGCCGTTCGGCCTGCCGGTGCACCTTGCTCACCAGCGGGCAGGTGGCGTCCAGATAGGACAGGCCGCGCTCCTCGGCCTTGGCGGGCACGGCCTTGGGCACGCCATGGGCAGAAAAGACGACCGGCACGTCGTCAGGCACCTGGTCCAGTTCCTCGACGAAGACCGCGCCTTTCGCCTTCAGGCTGTCCACCACATATTTATTGTGGACGATTTCATGGCGGACATAGACCGGCGCGCCATATTTCTCGATGGCGCGCTCGACGATGACGATGGCGCGGTCGACACCGGCGCAAAAGCCGCGCGGGGCGGCGATCAGCAGCGTCATCGGCGGGCGGGGCGAAGGATCGTTCGTCATGAAGGGCGGCTCTAGGCGAATGTGGCGCGCGATGAAAGCGGCTTCCTTTCGGTTGCGCGGGCGGCAGGGGATGGATAAGGAAGCCGGATGCCTGAGCCAAGGGCCCATGCCAAGGAACCCGCCTGTGACATTGCCTCGTATCGCCCTGACCGGAATGATTCTTCTTGCTCTTGCCGGCTGTTCGCGCCGGGGAGAGATTGATGCGACGGGCGGCATCGTCGCCGTGCGTTCGGCCTGCCCGACCGCCGCGATCCCGGCTTATACGGGCGACGTCACGCTGTTCAACCCGGCGCAGAGCCGCGATGCGTCGGCCATCGACGTGGTGGCGAACATCACCGACCTGCGTTCGACCTGCGCGGATGGCGAGCAATTCTATACCGAGGCGACCTTCACGGTGAACGCCCGCCGCAGCGACCCGACCGGCGCGCGGCAGGTGACGCTGCCCTATTTTTCGACCGTGGTGCGCGGCGGCAACGCCGTGATCGCCAAGCGGGTGGGACAGGTGACGCTGAACTTCGAGCCGGGTCAATATCGCGCCAGCGCGGTGGCGAAGGCCGGTTCCTATGTGAACAAGGCGGCGGCCACACTGCCCGAGGATATTCAGCGCCGGATCACCTCCAGGCGCAAGGCGGGCGACGAGGATGCGGCGATCGACCCCTTCGCGCAGCCGGACGTCAAGGCAGCGTTGCAGCGAACCAGTTTCGAGCTGCTGATCGGGTTCAACCTGACCCAGGATCAGCTCAAATATAACGCCACGCGTTAAGTCCAGCCTGTTTTCCCGTTCTGGCGGAGCTTGTCGAAGCCCCCCATGTCTTGAGGCCCTTCGACAGGCTTGGCCCGAACGGCCCGATGCTTTTCGAGGAATTGCCCTTTGTCCCTTTACAACCGCTTCACCGCCCATCTGAACGCCGTGCTCGACGCGCTGGAAGCGGATGGCGCGCTGCCCGCCGGTCTCAACCGCAAGCCGGTGACGGTGGAGCCGCCGCGCGATCCTTCGCACGGCGACCTTGCCACCAACGCCGCGATGGTGCTGGCCAAGCCGGCGGGGACCAACCCGCGCGCGCTGGCGGAACGGATCGTCGCGGGCCTTGTCGGGCTGGACGAGGTGGAAAGCGCGGAGATCGCCGGGCCGGGCTTCATCAACATGCGCCTGACCGATGCGACATGGCGGGCGGAACTGGCCGCGATCCACGCCGAGGCGGAAGAATATGGCCGTTCCGACACCGGCGCGGGCGTTACCGTCAATGTCGAATATGTCTCCGCCAACCCGACCGGCCCCATGCATATGGGCCATTGCCGGGGCGCGGTGGTGGGCGATGCGCTCGCCACGCTGCTGGAGGCGGTCGGGCACAAGGTCGTCCGCGAATATTATATCAACGATGCGGGCGGGCAGGTCGACGTCCTCGCCCGCTCGGCCCATGTCCGCTACCGCGAGGCGTTGGGCGAGGATGTCGGCGCGATCCCTGAAGGCCTTTATCCCGGCGATTATCTGGTCCCGGTGGGGCAGGCGCTGGCGGCTGAATATGGCGACAGCTATGTCGGCGCGCCCGAAAGCGAATGGCTCGTCCCGTTCCGCACCAAAGCCGTCGCCGCGATGATGGAGATGATCCGCGACGACCTCGCGCTGCTCGGCATCCACCACGACATCTTTTCTTCCGAGGCAGAATTGCAGGCGGCGGGCAAGCCCGAAGCCGCCGAAGCATGGCTGCGCGACCACGGCCTTGTCTATGACGGCGTGCTCGAAGCGCCCAAGGGCGAGACGCCGGAGGACTGGGAGCCGGTCGAACTGCCGCTGTTCCGCTCGACCCAATTCGGCGACGATCAGGACCGCCCGATCAAGAAATCGAACGGAAGCTGGACCTATTTCGGCGCGGACATGGCCTATCATTTCCAGAAGGCCCAGACCGCCGACCAGCTCATCGACATCTGGGGCGCGGACCATGCGGGCACGGTCAAGCGCATCCAGGCTGCCGTCGCCGCGCTGACGGAAGGGCGGGCGCGGTTCGACGTGAAGCTGATCCAGATGGTCCGCCTGCTGCGCGACGGCGAGCCGGTGAAGATGTCCAAGCGCGCGGGCAATTTCGTGACGCTGGCCGATGTGGTGCGCGAAGTGGGCAAGGATGTGGTCCGCTTCACCATGCTGACGCGCAAGGCCGACGCGCAGATGGACTTCGACTTCGCCAAGGTGGTGGAAGCGTCGAAGGACAATCCGGTCTTCTACGTCCAATATGCCCATGCGCGCATTTCCTCGCTCGGACGGCGGGCGCAGGAAGCGGGGATGGATCTTCCCGCGCCCGACCTGTCCCGCCTTGGGACGGAGGAACTGGGGCTGGTCAAGCTCGCCGCCCAGTTCCCCCGGGTGGTGGAAGGGGCGGCGCAGACCCGTGAACCGCACAGGATTGCCTTTTATCTCAATGACCTGGCTTCATCCTTCCATGGCTGGTGGAACCTTGGCAACGACAATCCGCAGGCCCGCGTCATCCTTCAGGATGATCCGGCCATCACTTCAGCGCGGCTTTTCTTGAGCCGCGGAATAGGGCAGATAATCCGCAACGGCCTTGCCCTGATGGGCGTGGTCGCGCTGACAGAGATGCAGTGAGGGAAAGCGGAGTTTGAACGATGGGCGACTATGCGCGGGGCCGGTTGGACCTGGATGACGAGGATCGCCTCCCCTGGCTGGAGCCGGCCATCGAGGAGGAGCAAGAGGAACGCCTCTCGCCCATCCGGCTGCTGGCGTTCATTCTCGCCGGGCTGCTGCTGATCGGCGCTGTCGTCGCGGGCATCTGGTGGATTCAGAATCGGCAAAGCGGCGTGGGCGGCGAAGGCAAGCTGATCGCGGCCCCGGCCGAGGATTATAAGCTGGCCGCCAAAGATGCCGACGCCCGGAAATTCGCTGGCGAAGGCGACGCCAGCTTTGCCGCGAGCGAGGGCGTCGCGCGCGACGGGCGCATTGATCCCAGCCGCGTGCCCGAAGCCCCGATCACCGCGACCCGGCCCGCCCCGGCGGATCAGCAGCAGGCGGCTCCGGCCAGGCCCGCGCAAAGCGTCACGACCCGCGTGGCGGACGAAACCAGCGCGAAGCCGGTGGCAGCGACGCCCAAAGCCGGCGCGGCGGGCGGCACGATCCAGCTTGGCGCCTATGGCAGCCAATCGGGCGCGAAGGATGCGTGGAAGCGGCTCTCCAGGCGTTTCGCCTATCTGGAGCCGCTCGCCATGACGGTGGAACCGGCCGAAGTGGGCGGCGGCACCGTCTATCGGCTCCGGGCGGCGGCAGGCGGCCAGGCGAGTGTGCTTTGCGGCAAGCTGAAGGTCGCTGGCGAAAGCTGCATCGTCGTCAACTGACGCGCCGAAGCGCGGTTTTGGGATAATGCGGAACCTCGCCTCCCCCCAAGGGGAAGCGAGGACAAGCATCTGCAACTGACCGGCTTTCGCCGTTCGTTATTCCGCTTCCTCGACTGGCGCGGCCGGGCCATTTTTCAGGATCGATTCGATGGCGTTCCGGGCGTTCGCCTTGCTGGAATAGCCCTCGGTCCAGAAGATGACTTCGCTGTTATATTTGAACTTGGCCACGAACTCGCCGGCCTTGTTCTTTTCGATCACGAACTTGTGCGCCATGTTGAAGCTCCCGGTTATTGCGTTACCGAAACCGACTCGGACAGTAAGCGGCGGGATCGAGGCTGGCAATGGCTTGCGGCATCGCTTCCCCCATCAGCAGCGCGCGCGCCAGCAGCGCGGCGGCGGGCGAGGTCTGGATGCCGAACCCGCCCTGCCCCGCGAACCAGAAAAAACCCGGCATGACGGGGTCGAAGCCATAGACCGGCGCACGATCGGGCGCGAAGCTGCGCAGCCCCGCCCATTTGCGCTCGACCGCCTCGACCGGCCAGTCCACCGCCTCCTGAAAGCGCATGATCGCCTGCGCCACCGCCATCTCGTCGGGCGCGGCGTCGCAGGGCGGCGAAGGCGCTTCGTCATGCGGGGTCAGCCAGACGCGGCCTTCCCCTTCCGGCTTGAAATAGAAGCGGCCGCCCATATCCATGACCAGCGGCAGATCCGCCGACGGCAAAGCGGGCACCCGCAATTGCAGCACCGTGCGCCGCAAGGGCGCGATCCCCAGCGGAGCCACGCCACAGGCCCGCGCCACATCGTCGGCCCATGCTCCCGCCGCATTGGCGATCACGCCGCAGTCGATCGGTCCCCCGCTCGTCTCCAGCCGCCAGCCGTCCCCCTGCGGCCGCGCCGAGCGGAGCGCCGTGGAAAGGCGCATTTCTCCCCCCCGCCGCCGGAAACGACGCAACCATGCCTGATGCAGCGACCCGACGTCGATATCCTTCACCGCGGGTTCCAGAACGCCCAGCGTCCAGTCCGGCCTCAGACCGGGCACGACCGTTCGCGGATCGACCGGCTCCAGCACGACTTTTCCCGCATAGTCCGTCAGCAGCCGGCCGCGCGCGGCCGCGTCCTGCGCCCGCCCGACATGCAAGGTCCGGCGCGGCGACAGGAAGGAGCGGCCGGAAAAATCCGGATCGGGCGACAGCAGCATCGGTCCCGATGCGGTGGTGAGCGGCTGCACCTGCGGGCCGCCATAGGTTTCTTCCCAGAAGGCCACGGAGCGGCCGGTGGCGTGATAGCCCGCCGCCGCCTCCTTCTCCAGGATCAGGACCGACGCCCGCGCCGCCAGTTCCGCGCCCAGGCTCGCCCCGGCGATGCCGCCGCCGACGATGACGATGTCAAAGCGGTTCAACGCGCATTCCTGTCCAGAAAGGCGTCGATCCGCGCCAGCGCGTCCAGCCGCACCGGGTCCAGTTCGCGCAGGATCTCATGCGCCGCCTCCGGCCCATAGACATGCATTCTGGCATGGGGAATCCGCGCCGCGATCCGCCGGATCACGGGCGTGGACACCAGCGCGTCATTCTGCGCCGCGAGGATCAGGAGCGGCACCTTCAGCCGGTCCAGCGCCCCGTTTTCCTCCAGCGCCCGGGTCGATGCCAGAGCCTGCCGCACCCAGTTCCAGCTTGGCGGCCCCAGCGCAATGCCCCGGCTATTGTCCCGCCACCACAGTTCGTCGGCGTAGCGCGCGGGGTCGTGCGTCAGGCGCTTCTGCCGCATCCGCCGCTGCCGCCCGGATTCTTCCTGCTGCGTCCACGCCTGCCGTTCGGCAAAACCGAAACGGCACATCAGCGCCGCGATCCCGACCGCCAGCCATCGCGGCAGGGGCGCGCTGTGCACTCCCAGCATCGGCGCGACGGCGACGGCGGCGTCGGGCGGGATCATGCCTTCGGCCAGCGCCCGCAGCATCAGGTGCCCGCCCATGCTGTGCGCGACCATCGTGGCCGGGCCGCCGCCTTCCCTGCGCCAGTCGGCGGCGAAAGCGTCGAGGTCCGCGATCCACTGGCCGAAATCCTCGATATGGCCCGTCAGCGGATCGTCCGTCAGCCGCCCCGATCCCCCCTGCCCGCGCCAGTCGAAGGCGGTGACGGCCCAGCCCCGGTCCGCCCAGTGCCGGATCACTTCCAGATATTTCTCGATCATGTCGCCGCGCCCGTTGAGCAACAGCATCCGGCCCCGCGTCCCATCGCCCAGCCGATATCGGCGCAGCGGCCATCCGTCCGCCGCCTCCCAATAATCCAGCCGCCCTCCCATCGGCCAGGCGCGGCGGTCGAAAATGGGGGGGAGAGAAGCAGGCGAATCCATCAGGGCGCATGGTTACGATTTGGTAAGCCATCGGGTCTACACCTTTGACGCATGATGGGGGAATATTTCAGAGTCGCGATGCTGTGCCTGCTGGGCGTGCTGCTGATCGTAGCGGCCGTCACGGACCTGCGTTCGCGCATCATTTCGAACCGGCTCAATCTGGCCGTGGCCGCGCTGGCGCCGATCTGGTGGGTGGCGAGCGGGATGGCGATCTGGCCCGACATGGCGGGACAATTGCTGACGGCGGCCATCGTCTTTGCGATCTTCGCCGGGCTGTTTTCGCTCGGCTGGATGGGTGGCGGCGACGTAAAACTGCTGAGCGCGCTCGCGCTGTGGTTTCCGTGGCAGGCGGTCATGTCGCTGATCGTCCTGATGGCGGTCCTGGGCGGCGTGGTCACCATCGTCACGGTCGTCCACCACCGCATGACCAGGCGGCTGGGCCAGCCGGAAATCCCTTATGGCGTCGCGATTTCGCTGTCGGCGCTGTGGCTGATTTGGCCAACGATATTTTAACCATTCTGGATGCAAAGTGGGCGCCGGGGGCAGTGCACCCGCTTGAGGGAGGCGAATTTCGTCATGGACGCAAAAAAAATCGTGCTGCTGGTGGGGGCGCTTATCGTGGCGATCACGACCGCTTTGCTGGCGCGCAGCATGCTCAGTTCATCCAGCGCGCCGCAGGTCAATGCCGCCTCGATGCCGGTCGAAGCCAATCAGCCCCATGTGCTGGTCGCCACAAAGGCCATGCCGGTGGGGACCATCCTGGATGCCGAGAGTTTCCGTTTCCAGCCCTGGCCCAAGGATCTGGTCGAACAGGCCTATTATCTGAAGGGTGAGTCCGATCCCGCCAAGCTGGCGGGCAGCGTCGTGCGCAACGCCATCACGGCGGGCCAGCCGCTGACGCAGGGTTCGCTGATCAAGCCGGGCGATCGCGGCTTCCTCGCCGCCGCTCTGGGGCCGGGCATGCGCGCCGTGACGGTGCCGGTATCGGCGCAAAGTTCGGTCGCGGGCTTCGTCTTTCCCGGCGACCGCATCGACCTCGTCCTGACGCAGAGCGTATCGGGCGGCGGCGAAGGCGATCCGCTCAAGGTTTCCGAAACCATCCTGCGCAACCTGCGCGTGCTCGCCACCGATCAGCGCATGGACGCGATGGGCGAGGACGGCAAGCCGGTCGTGCGGACCTATTCCAACGTCACGCTGGAAGTGACGCCTAAAATCGCGGAGAAGATCGCGGTCGCGCAGACCGTCGGATCGCTGTCGCTGTCGCTGCGTTCGATCGCGGACAATGCCGCCGAACTGGACGCCGCCATCGCCGGCGCCGATCAGGATCTGCCGGACGGCGCCAGCCCGAACGCCGAAAAGAAGATGATCGCCAGCCTTCAGGCCCGGCCCCTTGATCGGGGCGGCACCTATTCCACGGGCGCCGACGTGTCGCGTTACCAGCGCAGCAGCGTTCCCGCCAAGCCGCAGCAAAGCGCGTCCACCGATCCCAATGGCGCGCCTGCCGGAACGGTCGCCTTCCGGGGGCCGACGATCCGCGTCGCGCGCGGTACCAATGTGACCGATGTTCCGGTCGGGGGGAAGTAAGATGAAGGGATTGCACCTGCTTTGCCGGACGGCCGCGATCAAGCCGGTCGCCGCTCCGGCTCTGGCCATCGGCCTCGCGCTGGCCGCCGCGGCCCTGCCGACCACGGCGCTCAATGCGGCCCCTTCCTCCATGCAGGACAATGCGATCCTGCTGTCGGTGGGAGGAAGCCGGGTCATCAACCTGCCCGCGCCGATGTCGGACGTGGTGATCGCCGATCCCGAAGTGGCGGACGTCCATGTCCGATCGCAGAACCAGCTTTACCTGCTGGCGAAGAAAGCGGGCGAAACCACCGTCTTCGTCACCGCGAAAAATGGCAAGGTGCTGTTTTCCGGCACCGTGCGGGTCGGCAACAACCTGACCAATATCGACGACATGCTGCAACTGGCGATGCCCGAAGCGAACATCGCGGCCAACAAGATGAACGGCATGGTCCTGCTGACCGGCACCATCGCCGCGCCGGAGGACGCCGCCGAAGCCGAACGGTTGACGCAGGCTTTCGTCGGCAAGGATGTGACCGTGGTCAGCCGCCTGCGCATGGCGACGCCGCTTCAGGTCAACCTCCAGGTCAAGATCGCGGAAGTCAGCCGTGACCTTGGTCACAAGATCGGCACCAGCTTCGCCACCGCGGATCGCAGCGGCGGCAAATGGCTGGGCAGCATCGGCGGCGGATCGCGCAATTTCGCGACCCATGACGCGGAAAAAAATTCCTGGACCTTCAACAATCCGATCGACGGCACCTTCAGCCTGGGCGGCGTGGCGCGGATTTTGGGCATGGACATTGCGGGCGTCATCGACCTCGCTGAATCGAGCGGCCTCGCCACCACGCTGGCGCAACCCAATCTGACCGCGCTGTCGGGCGAAACGGCGAGCTTTCTGGCGGGCGGCGAATTTCCCTATACGATCAACAACGGAACGCAGGGCAACAGCCTGGAATGGAAGCAATATGGCGTGCAGCTTGCCTTCACGCCGACGGTGCTGGCCGACGGCCGGATTTCGCTGCGCGTCCGTCCGACCGTGTCCAGCCTCGATTTCTCGCTCGACATGAATGCGCCCGCGCTCAAGACGCGGACCGCCGAAACCACGGTCGAACTGGGTTCGGGGCAGGCATTCATGATCGCCGGCCTGCTCAACAATGAAACGGGCAACACGATCGACAAGGTGCCGGGCCTTGGCAACATCCCGATCCTGGGCAGCCTGTTCAAATCCCGCCGTTTCCAGCGCAGCGAAACCGAACTGGTGATCGTCGTGACGCCCTATCTGGTGAAGCCCGTGAACGCGGCCGACATCCGCCTGCCGACCGACGCCTTCCGCGCCGCGAACGAAGGGCAGGGCCTGTTCCTGCAACAGGGCAGCGACGGCATCAGCGGAGGCCGCGCGCCCGCGCCCTCGCGCGGTCCCGATGTGCCGATGCCCGCGCCCGGCCCCCAGGCTTCGGCGCAGACGCCCGCCATGGCGGCGCGCGCGCCACGCAAGACGGGCAGGGCGGACGACGCCACCCCCGGCTTCAGCTACTGACGGAAGGACGAAAACCATGACATCGCGTTCCATGAAAAACATCGTCCAACTGGGGATGATCGCCCTCATCGCCCTGCCCGTCACGGCGGCGCAGGCGCGCGGCTCCCAAACCAATCGCGGGGTGGATTCGGTCCATCAGCCGGTGGTGAGCCATGCCGCCTATACATTCGACGTGCAGGGCGGCATGGATGGCGGTCTTTCCGCTTCGGAAGCGCATCGTCTGGACGGCTGGTTCGCCGCCATCGGCCTTGGCTATGGCGACCGCGTCTCGCTCTCCGGCGATCCGGCCATGGTCAGCCCCGCGCTGCGCGAAGGCATCGCCCAGATCGTAGCGCGCCGCGGCCTGCTGGTCGATGAGGATAGTTCGGCCATTGCGGGCGACGCGCCCGATGGCGGCGCGCGCCTGATCGTGCGCCGCGCCATGGCGAGCGTGCCCGGCTGCCCGGACTGGCGAAGCAAGGCCGAAACCACGATCGATCTGGCCGCTTCGTCCAACTATGGCTGCGGCGTGAACAGCAATCTGGCCGCGATGGTCGCCAATCCGGACGATCTGGTGCGCGGTCAGGCCAGTGACAGCGATCTGCGGACGGCGACGTCGAACCGCGCGATTTCGACCTATCGCGACAAGGCCCCGACCGGGTCGGGCGACCTCAAGCAGATGTCGACGGGAGGTCAATAAGATGAACGCACCCTGGAAACCCGGCATGAGCGGCCAGCGTGATCCGTTCCACGCCTTCGTCTGCGACGACCACAGCTTCGATCTTCTGCGCGCGGTGGCCGCCGAAATGGGCTGGGCGCCGGAAAAGGTGAACAAGGGCGGGATGCGCAACGCCGTCCAGAGCCTGTCGATCACCGCGTCACCCCAGATCCTGTTCGTCGACATGTCCGAAAGCGGCGATCCGCTGAGCGACATCAACGGCCTGGCCGAAGTGTGCGAACCAGGCACGGTGGTGATCGCCGCCGGTCAGGTGAACGACGTGCGCCTCTATCGCGACCTGCTGGCGAGCGGCATTCAGGATTATCTGCTCAAGCCCTTTGGCGCGGACCAGCTTCGCGACGCGCTGGCGCAGGCGCAGGCCGTGTTCTTCGCGCCCCGCGAAGGGGCGGTGGAACGGCCGCACATGACGGCGGCCGTCATCGGCACGCGCGGCGGCGTGGGCGCGTCCAGCCTCGCGACGTCGCTCGCCTGGCTGCTCAGCGGGGAGCATCACCGCACGACCGCCCTCCTCGACCTTGACGTCCATTTCGGCACCAATGCGCTGGCCATGGACCTGGAACCGGGACGCGGCCTGATCGACGCCATCGAAAATCCCGGCCGCATCGACGGCCTGTTCATCGAACGCGCCATGGTGCGGGCCAGCGACAATCTGTCGATCCTGTCGGCCGAAGCGCCGATCAGCATGCCGATGATGACGGACGGCGGCGCCTTCTATCAATTGCTGGAAGAGTTCCACACCGCCTTCGAATGCACGGTGATCGACATGCCGCGCGGCATGATGATCCAGCATCCGCACCTGATGGGCGACGTCAATGTGGCGATGATCGTCACCGAAATGACGCTGGCGGGCGCGCGGGACACCATCCGCCTGCTGTCATGGCTGAAGACCGGCGCGCCCCATACGCGCGTGCTGGTGGTCGCCAATCGCGTCCATCCCGGATCGCCGGAAATCAGCCGCAAGGATTTCGAGCAGTCGATCGAGCGGGCGATCGACGTGATTGTTCCTTTCGATATCAAGGCCGCCTCGCAAGCCGCGAAGCTGGGCAAGACGCTGGCCGAAGCCGCCAGAAGCAGCAAGGTCGGCGCGGCCTGCGCGGCGATGGCGAAGGAAGTGCTGGGCGCCGCCGAAACCGAAGTGGAGGAAGGCGGCCGGAAGAAGGGAGATTCCCTGCTCGGCAAGATCGGCGATCTCAAGAACATGATCCCGTCGCGCAAGGCCAAGGCGGCGGCGAACAACTGATGCGGCGCGCCGCCGGAAGGCGGCCCGCCCCCTGCTGAAATGGAACAGGCGAGCAGATGGACGGCAAGATGATCCTGATGGCGGTGCTGGTGGCGACCCTTCTGGGCCTCATCATGGCTGCTTTTTCCGGCCCCTCGCCTGAAAAGGCCCGCAAGCGCCGCATGGCGCTGATCCGCGGGCGGCACAGCGATTCAGCCGAAGCCGTGCTGGAGGCGCGGATGCGCCGCGCGATCGACAGCCGCCAGCCCGCCACCGAAATGAAGATGCTGGTGTCGCTGATCCCGAACCCGGAAAATCTGACCAAACGGCTTCGGATGACGGGCAGGAAATGGACGCTCAGCCAGTATATGACGGCCTGTGCCGGGATCTTCCTGTTCATGGCCGCCGTGATGATGCTGCGCGGCTTTCCGCTGATCTTCGCGCTGATGGTGTCGCTCGCGGCGGGTCTGGGCCTGCCGCACTGGTGGGTCGGCCGCCTCATCAACAAGCGGATCGCCCTGTTCAACGCCAAATTTCCCGACGCTCTGGAGCTTCTGACGCGCGGCCTGCGTTCAGGCCTGCCCATCGCCGAGACGCTGACGGTGGTTTCCACCGAAATCCCCGGCCCCGTCGGCGAGGAGTTCCGCCTCATCACCGAGCGCATCAAGATCGGCAAGACGATGGATCAGGCGCTTCAGGAAACCGCCGACCGCCTGGGCACCGCGGAATTCCAGTTCTTCGTGATCTCGCTCGCGATCCAGCGGGAAACCGGCGGCAACCTGGCCGAAACATTGTCGAACCTTGCCACCGTGCTGCGCCAGCGCGCGCAGATGAAGCTGAAGATCCGCGCCATGTCGTCGGAATCCAAGGCGTCCGCCTATATCATCGGCGCGCTGCCGTTCATCGTCTTTGGCCTCATCAGCTATATCAACTTCGATTATATGCACCCCTTCTACACGCCCGACCCCCTGGGCCTGTTCGGCATGTCGCTGATGCAGGTCGTGGGCATCGGGGGCATGTGCTGGATGGGCATCGGCGCCTTCATCATGGCGCAGATGATCAACTTCGAGATCTGACAGGGGAGCAAGGCAATCATGGAAGCAGCCCCGACAGGCACCCTCTTCGGCCTCACCGCCACCGACTTCGGCACATTGCTGGCCGGGCTGGCGACGATGGCGGTCATCTTCGCGCTCTATACGGTCATGACCGTGCGCGACCCGATGGCCAAGCGCGTCAAGGCGCTGAACGAGCGGCGCGAGCAACTCAAGGCGGGCATCACCGCGTCCACCACCAAGCGGCGCGCCCGGCTGGTCAAGAAGAACCAGACGACCGACCGGATGCGGTCCTTCCTGTCCAGCCTTCAGGTGTTGCAGGACGATC
Source organism: Sphingobium faniae (assembly GCA_900100475.1). GTDB lineage: Bacteria > Pseudomonadota > Alphaproteobacteria > Sphingomonadales > Sphingomonadaceae > Sphingobium > Sphingobium faniae. The sequence goes on from FMTU01000001.1 coordinate 496,711, forward strand.
AGCTTCGCGACGTGCAGATCCGCATGGCGCAAGCGGGCATCCGGTCGAAGGAATGGGCCGTCGCCGTCATCTTCGCCCGCATGGTTCTGCCGATCCTGTGCGGCGGCACGGCGGCGCTGCTGATCTATGGCGTGGATTTCTTCCCCGACTGGGGCGGGTTCAAGCGGTTCATGGTGTTCGCGGGCATCCTGCTGCTCTCCTACAAGGGGCCGGACCTCTACATCAACAACAAGGTCCAGAAGCGGTCCGCCGCGATCCGCAAGGGGCTGCCCGACGCGCTCGACCTGCTGGTGATCTGCGCCGAAGCGGGCCTGACCGTCGACGCCGCCTTCAGCCGCGTGGCGCGTGAACTGGGCAAGGCCTATCCCGAACTGGGCGACGAATTCCAGTTGACCGCCATCGAGCTGGCCTTCCTGACCGACCGGCGCATGGCCTTTGAAAATCTGGCAACCCGCGTCAATCTCGACGCGGTGAAGGGCGTGGTGACGACCATGATCCAGACGGAGAAATATGGCACGCCGCTCGCCTCCGCGCTGCGCGTCCTGTCCGCCGAATTCCGCCACGAACGCATGATGCGCGCCGAGGAAAAGGCCGCGCGCCTGCCCGCGATCATGACCGTGCCGCTGATTCTCTTCATCCTGCCGACGCTGTTCGTCGTCATTCTGGGGCCGGCCGCCTGCTCGATCAGTCAGGCCTTCAAATAACTGTCAAGGGTCGACGGGGCGCTGCCGGGGCGCCCCTTCCTGTCCTGCCCCATCGGCCGGACGATCGGCCGCGGCGCATGCGCCTATTCGCCGAGGATAAACTCCGCCCCCGCCATGGCGTGGATCGAGGTGCAGTCGTAGATCGGCAGCACATTGGCCCTCACGTCGACCACCAGTTCCAGTTCCGTGCAGGCCAGCACGACCGCCTGCACGTCTTCCTTGGCGATGTCGGTCAGTTCAGACCTCATGAACCGCTCGCTTTCGCGGCTGACCTTGCCCAGCGTCAGTTCGTCATAGACGATGCGGTCGATCCGGTCGGCCAGTTCCATGTCGGCGGGAAGGAGCGATACGCCACGGGACACGAGCCGCTGGCGGTAGAATTTCTCCATCATGACATTGCGCGTTCCGATCAGCGCCGCCTTCTCGATACCGTCGGCAGCCATCCGCGAGCCGACCACGTCGGCGATATGGATGATCGGCGTGTCGATGGCTTCCTGCACCCGTTCATAGACGCGGTGCATGGAATTGGCGCAGATCAGCAGGCTTTCCGCGCCCGCCTGCTCCAGCCGCCGCGCCGCGCCGGTCAGATGGTCGGCCGCGCTGTCCCAGTCGTCCTGCGTCACGCTGCCCGCCACCTGCGCGAAGTCGAGGCTTTCGATCAGCAGCGGGGCGCTGTGCTGCCCGCCCTTCGCGCGATGGACGGTCCGGTTGATGATCTCATAATAGCGGGCGGTGGAAATCCAGCTAAGACCACCGATCAGACCGAGTTTACGCATAAGCGGATCACACCACCCCGAAAAAGGAAACGGACGGCGACGCAGGAAGCGCCGCCGCCCGTCATAGCGTTACGGGATGCCTGCCTTAGTGGGCAAGCCCCTTGACGATTTCCTCGACCATCTTCTTCGCGTCGGCCAACAGCATCATCGTGTTGTCCATGTAGAAGACTTCATTGTCGACGCCGGCATAGCCCGCGCCGCCCATGGAGCGCTTCACGAACAGCACCGACTTGGCGTTGGCGACGTCGAGGATGGGCATGCCATAGATCGGCGAGGTCTTGTCGGTCTTCGCCGCCGGGTTGGTCACGTCGTTGGCGCCGATGACGAAAGCGACGTCGGCCTGGCCGAACTCGCCGTTGATGTCCTCCAGTTCGAACACCTCGTCATAGGGGACGGCCGCTTCGGCCAGCAGCACGTTCATGTGGCCCGGCATGCGGCCCGCCACGGGGTGGATCGCATATTTGACCTTGACGCCTTCCTGCTTGAGCAGGTCGCCCATCTCGCGCAGCGCGTGCTGCGCCTGGCTGACCGCCATGCCATAGCCCGGCACGATGATGACGCTGTCCGCCTGCTTCATCAGGAACGCCGCATCCTCGGCCGAGCCGCGCTTGTAGGGGCGGTCGATCGCGTCCGCGCCGCCACCCGACGAAGCCGCTTCCGCGCCGAAGCCGCCCGCGATCACGGACAGGAAGCTGCGGTTCATCGCCCTACACATGATGTAGGACAGGATCGCACCCGACGAACCCACCAGCGCGCCAGTGATGATCATCGCGGTGTTGCCGAGCGTAAAGCCCATGGCCGCCGCCGCCCAGCCGGAATAGCTGTTCAGCATCGACACGACCACCGGCATGTCCGCGCCGCCGATCGGGATGATCAGCAGGAAGCCGATGATGAAGCTGAGCGCCGTGACGGTCCAGAAGATCCAGGGCGACTGGTCGGTAACGAAATAGGCGATCAGCCCCAGAATCGCGGCCAGCGTGCCCAGGTTGATGAGGTGCCGGGCGGGCAGCATGATCGGTTTGCCCGACATGTTGCCGTTGAGCTTCAGGAACGCGATGACCGATCCGGAGAAGGTGATCGCGCCGATGGCGACGCCCAGTCCCAGTTCGATCCGGCTCGCAGCGTGGATTTCGCCGGTCAGCGCGTCCAGAATCCCGAAAGCGCCGGGATTGAGGAAAGCCGCCGCGCCCACCAGAACCGCCGCGAGGCCGACGAGCGAGTGGAACGCCGCGACAAGCTGCGGCATCGCTGTCATGGCGATCTTGCGCGCGATGACGAAGCCGATCGCGCCGCCGATGGCGATGGCGCCCACGATCTCCGGCAGGGAGATGACGTCATGGGTATAGAGCGTCGTGGCGACCGCGATCGCCATGCCCGCCATGCCCATGCGGTTGCCCCGGCGGCTCGACGCGGGGCTGGACAGCCCGCGCAGCGCGAGGATGAAAAGGACGCCCGCGACCAGATAGGCGAGCGAAACGAAGGGCGAAGCAGCGACGCCTTCAGCGCCTGCCGCGGCCATCGCTATGACGGTCTGCAGCATTACTTGCGCTCCTTCTTCTTATACATGGCCAACATGCGTTCCGTGACCGCGAAGCCGCCGAAGATGTTGACCGACGCCAGCACGACGGCCAGCAGTCCCAGATATTTCGCCGCCGCGCTGCCCGCTTCCGCCGACGCGACCAGCGCGCCGACGATGATGACGGAGGAAATGGCGTTGGTGACGGCCATCAGCGGCGTGTGGAGCGCCGGCGTCACCGACCACACCACATAATAGCCGACGAAACACGCCAGCACGAAAATCGACAGGATGGAGATGAAGTCCATCTTTCCTACTCCCTGTTCATCCCGCCTGCTGGCAGGACATGGCGCGCGCAGCCCCCATTGACGACCGCGCGCCGTTATTTCACCCCAGAAGGCGCTCGTTCACGACCTTGCCGCCCTGCGTCAGGCGGATGGCGTTGCCGATCTCTTCGTCCAGCACGGGCGCGTTCTTTTCCTTGTCCCAGAAGGCGGACAGGAAATTATAGAGGTTGCGCGAGAACAGCGCCGAGGTGTCGGTCGCCAGACGCGACGGCACGTTGCGGTGCCCCACGATCCTGACGCCATGACGTTCGACCACTTCGCCCGCCACGGCGCCCTCGACATTGCCGCCCTGTTCGACGGCGAGGTCGACGATCACGCTGCCCGGCTTCATCGTCGCGATCTGCGCGTCGGTGATGAGGCGCGGCGCGGGACGGCCCGGAATGAGCGCGGTGGTGATGACGATGTCCTGCTTGGCGATGTGGCTGGAAATCAGTTCGGCCTGCGCCTTCTGATATTCCTCGGACATTTCGGTGGCGTAGCCGCCGGAGCCTTCGCCCTCGATGCCCTTGACGTTTTCGACGAAGATCGGCTTCGCGCCGAGCGATTCGATCTGCTCCTTCGTGGCGGAGCGCACGTCCGTCGCGGACACCTGCGCGCCCAGGCGGCGCGCGGTCGCGATCGCCTGAAGCCCGGCGACGCCCACGCCCATGATGAAGGCCTTGGCCGCGGACACCGTGCCCGCTGCCGTCATCATCATCGGGAAAGCCTTGCCATATTCGGCGGCGGCGTCGAGCACCGCCTTGTAGCCCGACAGGTTCGATTGCGACGACAGAATGTCCATCGACTGCGCACGGGTGATGCGCGGCATGAACTCCATCGCCAGCGCTTCGAACCCGGCGGCGGCATAGGCCTCCACGCGGGCGCGCTCGCCGAACGGGTTGAGACCGGCGGCGATCCACGCCCCCGGCTTCGCCCCGGACAGGCTGGCCGGATCAGGCCCCTGCACGCCCAGGATGATGTCCGCGCCCGCCACGGTCGCGGCACGGTCGCCGACCGTCGCTCCGGCGGCGGCATAGTCCGCATCGGCGATGGAAGCGGTCAGCCCCGCGCCGCTTTCGACAGCGACATCGGCGCCAAGCGCCTTGAATTTCTTCACGGTCTCCGGCGTGCCGGCGACCCTGCGCTCACCAGCGGCGAGCTCCTTGATTACAGCAATTTTCATGGACATCCCCCTGCCCGAACGATCTTCAGCCGGAGATCAGCAGCACCACGACCACGGTTGCGATCACGGAAACGATCGTCCCCCATTTCACCATGCCCACGAACCCGGCATAGGTTTCGTTCGCATGTTGTATATTGTCTTGCTGGGCCATGCCCCCTCTTCCTTCCTGATAATATGATCGCCGAACCTCTTATCCTCTGCCTGCCCGCCCCTCAACCCGCAATGCAACAAGAAAATCTTTCAGGTTAAGGACGCCTTTACTCCCCCGCGTTAGGCTTTGCCGGTTGGTGCAGAATGAGGGATGAGATGGCGCGCGACGGCGTTCCCATGTTGATGTTGATCGACGATGAACCGGCGCAGCGCCGCCTTGTGTCGGCGCTTGCGGGGCGGGCCGGATGGCGCACGATCTTCGCCAGCGACGGGGAAACCGCCATCGCCACGCTGGGCACGCAGGACGGGATGCGGCTCGACGCCATCCTGCTCGATCAATGGTGCCCGTCCTATGAACCGGCGGAGCTGATTCGCGAATTGCGCGCGCGGCGTCCAGCCCTGCCCATCCTGGTGCTGACCGCGCACGACAATGTCGCGATGGCGGTCGAATCGATGCGCGCGGGGGCCACCGATTATCTCGCCAAGCCGATCGCGCCCGAAAGGCTGCTGGCCGCGCTCAACGCCACGCTGAGCGAGGACGACATCAACGGCGAACTGCGCCCGCTGACCGAAAAGATCACCGCCCCCCTTTCCTTTGAGGATGTGGTGGGTTCGGCCCCCCGGTTCCGCGCCGCGCTGGCCATCGCGGCCAAGGCGGCCCGCGCCCGTGTCCCCGTGCTGATCGAAGGGGAAAGCGGCGTCGGCAAGGACGTGATCGCCCGCGCCGTGCACGCCGCATCCCCCCGGCACAAACAGCCGATGGTGACCGTCAACTGCGGCGCCATTCCCGCCAATCTAGTCGAATCGGAGCTGTTCGGTCACGAACGCGGCGCCTTCACCGGCGCGTTCGAACGCCATGTCGGCAAGTTCGTCGCGGCCGACACCGGCACGATCTTCCTCGACGAAATCAGCGAAATGCCCTTCGACGCGCAGGTCAAGCTGCTGCGGGTGCTTCAGGATGGAGAAGTGCAGCCGATCGGCGCGCGCCGCCCGGTCCATGTGGACGTGCGAATCATCGCCGCGACCAACAGGCGGTTGCAGGAAGAGATCGAGGCCGGACGGTTCCGCGAGGATCTCTATTACCGTCTCAACGTCGTGCAACTGACGATCCCCCCACTGCGGGAGCGGATCGGCGACGTGCCCGCGCTCTGCCGCCATCTGCTGGCGCGGATCGCCGAGCAACCGGGGTTGCGGAGCCTGGGCCTGACGGACGAGGCGCTGGCCCTGCTGATGCAGCATGAATGGCCGGGCAATGTGCGCCAGCTTCAAAACGCCCTGTTCCGCGCCGCCGTGCTGTGCGAGGGCGACGCCCTGACGCCGCAGGATTTTCCGCAGATCGCCGCGCAGCTTGGCGCGCGCGATGCGGCGCCCTCGCTCCATATGGCCCCCGCCCGCCAACCGCATCGGGAAGGGGCGGGCATCACCCTTTTCGAGGGAGACGGGCATGTTCGGCCGCTTGCGGAGATCGAGGCGGACGTGATCCGCCTTGCCATCGGCCATTATCGCGGACGCATGACGGAAGTCGCGCGGCGGCTGGGGATCGGTCGCTCCACCCTTTACCGGAAGCTCGCGGAACTGGGCATCGACAGCGCCGCCTGACCGCCCGCGCATCCCGGCGCGAAGGCAAATCGGCGCGAACATCCACGTTGCGCCGTTGAAAAGTGACGGCAGCTATGCTTTTGAGCAAAACATGAAACTCGCTCCGATCACCGCCTGCCTTTCCGTCCTTGCCCTGGCCGCCTGCGGGCGGGCCGAGCCGGTGGGAGATATGCCCAGCCAGGAAGAACTGGCCGCAGCGGCCAATGCGGCGGCCGCCACCGCCATCGCCAACCAGCAGGAGGCGGACGACACCGAAAACCGCAATTACGTCAATACGGAACGCGGCTTTTCGGTGACCTTTCCCGAAGGATGGGTGAAGAACGCAGCGGAGAGCAATGCGGACGGCGCGGTTTATGAAGACCCCGGCGCAGGAGCGGATGCCCGCGTCTTCTGGCGGAAGAATGACGGCGACCAGACCTTGCAACAGATCGTGCAGACCGCCAGCAGCGGATCGGAAGGCGTCGACGGCGACTTCATCGGCGACAATGAATATCGCGGCACGGCAAATGACGGCGAAGGCAATAACCTTGCCCTGCGCCTGCTCAGGCAGCCCGACGGGTCGGTCGTCACCGCCACCTTCGTCTATCCCGAAATGTTGAGCGAGCAATATCAGGCGATCGCGGAAAAGCTGCTCGACAGCCTCAAGATCTTCGCGCCCAGCAACCAGACGCCGGAAGGCGGAGCGCCCGCCGAAGCCTCCAACGCTGCGGGCGCCTAGAACATCGTGCGCAAAAGCGGGAACCGGTTTTGCGCACGATGCGGCAACAAAAGATGAGAGCGTGCGTCCTGCGTCCAATTGAACGCAGCGCGCTCAAGAGCGATTTTCAAGCGATCGGAAACGCAGTTCGGCGAAGCCAATTGATCGCTGGTTAAGAAATCGAGGCAAACAAGGGATTTAGAGCATCGGTCTGATCCCATCAGATCGAAAACCCCTCTAAACCGCGCTTAATCCCGCATCGGCGAGTCCGCGCCACAGATGGAGCGCCTGCACGCTTTCCTTGACGTCATGGACGCGCACCATCTGCGCGCCCAGTTCGACCGCGCGAAAGGCCAGAGCGACCGAACCGCCCAGCCGCTCGGCAGCGGGCGCTTCCTGGGAAAGCGCCCCGATCAGGCGCTTGCGGCTGCCGGCGAAGAGCAGCGGCACGCCCAGGCCCTGGAATGTCGCCAGCCCGTTCACCAGCGCCAGATTTTCGGCCAGCCGGTTGCCAAAGCCCAGCCCCGGATCGACCATGATCTTGTCCCGCGCGATGCCCGCCGCGACGCAGGCTTCGATCCGTTCCTCCAGCATGTCGAACACGTCCGCGACGACATCGGCATAGCCCGCCGCATTATCGTGCGGATCATCCCCCGCCGATGGCGCGTGCATCAGGATAACCGGGCAGCCAGCCGCCGCCACGACCTCCATGCTGCGCGGATCGTGGCGGAGCGCGCTCACATCGTTGACGATCTTCGCTCCGGCCGCCAGCGCCGCCTCCATCACCGCCGCCTTGCGCGTGTCGATCGACATCGGCACGCCCGCCGCCGCCAGCCGCTCGATCACGGGAACGACGCGGGCGATCTCATCGCCTTCCCATATCTTCTCGGCGCGAGGGCGGGTGGATTCCCCGCCGACGTCAATCAGCGCGGCTCCGGCCGAGGCCATGGCGAAACCCGCATCCGCCGCCGCTTCCGGCGCGTCCATATGCTTGCCGCCGTCAGAAAAGCTGTCGGGCGTCACATTCAATATGGCCATCGCCTGCGGCGCATCGAAACGGATCGTCCGCTCGCCCAGCACGAGCGGCGCGCGCGGAGCGGAAATATTCGCGGCCAGACCAAGCGCCCGCTCCGCCAGCGCATCGGGCAGGCGCGCCACGGCATCTGCGAACCCGGCGACCGGGATCGTCAGGCGAAACGGCCGCTCGCCGCCCCGGCGCGCGGTCAGTTCATAGCCCTGGAACCAGATCAGGCCATTGCCCATGCGCGCCGCCGACCCCTCCGGCAATCCGATGGGCGACGGCACGAACCATGTCGGCTTGAGATACAGCCGCGCGTCGGGAGGAATGTCGGTCAGAGGAAGCATCGGCGCGCCTTAGCCCCTTGCAGGCCGAACGTACATCTTAAGGCTCGTTCGCCAGCAAATAGGTCTGGCGCAGCGTGTCGATGGGCTGAAGCTTTCCTTCCACCTCATGATGCCAGAAGGTCCAGCCGTTGCAACTGGGCGCATTTTGCAGCGTCGCGCCTATCTTGTGGATCGAACCGCTATCCTTGCCCACGGCCAGCGATCCGTCCGCCCGCACGACCGCCTGCCAGCGCCGCTTCACGTCGGTCAGCACCACGCCCGCCGGGCAATAGCCGGTTTCGACCAGCGTGCCGAACGCCACCCTGGGCTGCCCCTTCGCGCTCTGCATGATGGTGAGCGCGGATTCATCGAGCGGCAGCGCGGCTTCGATCCGCTCCATCGCCACCTCGATATAGCTGTCCTCGCGCTCGATGCCGATCCATTTGCGGCCGAGGCGCTTGGCGACCGCGCCGGTCGTGCCGGTGCCGAAAAAGGGATCGAGCACCACGTCGCCCGGCTTCGTGCAGGCCAGCAGTACGCGATAGAGCAGCGCCTCGGGCTTTTGCGTCGGATGCGCCTTCGTCCCGTTGCGCTTGAGCCGTTCCTGCCCGCCGCAGATCGGCAACACCCAGTCGGACCGCATCTGAAGCTCGTCGTTCAGCGTCTTCATCGCCTTGTAGTTGAAGGTATAGCGCGCATCCTCGCCCTGGCTGGCCCAGATCAGCGTTTCATGCGCGTTGGTGAAGCGCGTGCCCTTGAAATTGGGCATCGGATTCGCCTTGCGCCAGATGATGTCGTTGAGAATCCAGAAGCCTTCGTCCTGCAAGGCCGAGCCGACGCGAAAGATGTTGTGATAGCTGCCGATCACCCAGATGGTGCCGTTGGGCTTCAGGATGCGGCGCGCTTCCTTGAGCCATGCCTTGGTGAAGCGGTCATAGGCGCCCAGCGTGTCGAACTTGTCCCAATCATTGTCGACCGCATCCACCCGCCCGCCTTCGGGACGGAACAGGTCCCCGCCCAATTGCAGATTATAGGGCGGGTCGGCGAAGATCATGTCGATGCAGCCATCGGGCAGCTTCGCCATTTCAGCGATGCAGTCGCCACGCAGCAGACGGTCCGCCTCGATCTCTACCGGCGCAACCATCTTCTTCCGCCGCGGCGCGACGCGTTCCATGACACCCATGCAGAAACCCCCAATTCGTTTCGAGGCCCAGCGATGAGTCCTCGGGAGTCCGCCGTCAAGATCAGCTACTTATTCGTTCTCCCTCACATGAAAGTTCATGCAAGGGAGAACGAACAGGGTAGCCACGACATGCTGAGTCTGCAAATGGGAAGGAGACCCCATATCGGGTGGTGTGGCGAAAAAGACTCAGCCTTTTCCGCCGCCAAATTTTTTTGGTTAACGCGGGCGGCAGGGCCAGAAATGGGCCTCCGGTTGACCTATTAATAACCTTATGATTATGAAAAGCCGATGACTGCCCCAGCCTATCAGGAAGACCGATCCGCCCTTCGCGACGCCCTGTTCAAGGCGCTGTCCGACGGCACGCGCCGCGCCCTGCTCGAATATCTAGTGCGGGAAGGAGAACGGAGCGTTCATGCCCTCACCGCCGTGTCGGGCGTATCGCAACCCATGGTGTCCCGCCATCTGGGCAAGCTGAAACGGGCGGGCCTCGTCACCGCCCGTCGCGCGGGGCGGGAGACTTATTATGCCGCCCGCGCGAAGGGCCTGGCGCCGGTGGTGCAGTGGATGGCCGTCTATGGCGCGCTCTGGTCGCAGCGTTTCGTGGCTCTGGAAAAGCTGGACGACGAATAGCTACCGGCAATATCCTTCCCGCCCCGGAATGACGATCAGGCATTCGCTCCTGTCCGCCAGATATTTGAAGCCGGTCTCCTCGCCCTTGCCCGGACGGATCGCCAGATCCTGCCCCTCGCGCACGAAACGGATCGTCGCGCCTTCGGCGATGCCGCTATAATCGCCTTTCCGGTCGAGCGTATCCTGATTGGCGATGGCATAATGTCCGGGCTTTCCATCAGGCGAAGGCTGAATGTCCAGAAACAGCCCTTCCGGCCCGGTCCAGCGGCCGACCCAGTCGTCGGTCGGCAAACGGGCCGCGTCGGACACATGATTGCCCAGCGTGTCCACATCGTCGATCGTTTCGACCGTGGCCGGCGCCGCAGCATTGTTGCCCGCCATATTCTCCGTGCTTTTGGCGCATCCCGCCAACGCCAGGGCGCAGGCGATGGAAAAAGCCATGGGAAATCCATGCAGGCGCATTATCTTCTCCTCTGAGTTCATCGTTCCCCAACGCATCGAAGCGGGTCGAGTTCACAAATTTGAAATGATCCGGTCGATCACAACTCAATTCATTGATCGCTTTTCTCTATCTATGAGTCCGAGAAAACCAATTTCCCTCGACTCGCCGTCATCCCTACATGGGATGGGCATCAGCAACCCCCATAGAAGGAAACTGGAAAGCTCATGGCTCTTATCAACACCCCCCTCCAGCCGTTCAAGGCGACCGCGTTCAAGGAAGGCAAGTTCGTCGACGTCACCGACGCCGATGTGAAGGGCAAGTGGGCCGTCTTCTTCTTCTACCCGGCCGACTTCACCTTCGTCTGCCCGACCGAACTGGAAGATCTGGCCGATATCTACCCCACCCTCCAGGGCATGGGCGTGGAAGTCTATTCGGTCTCCACCGACACGCATTTCTCGCACAAGGCCTGGCACGACACCTCGCCGGCCATCGGCAAGATCAATTATTACATGCTGGGCGACCAGAATCACGACCTGTCCAACCAGTTCGGCGTGCTGCGCGAAGGCGTGGGCCTGGCTGATCGCGGCACCTTCGTGCTCGATCCGGAAGGCGTGATCCAGCTTGTCGAAATCACCCCGGAAGGGGTTGGCCGCAACGCGGCGGAACTGCTCCGCAAGATCAAGGCCGCGCAATATTGGGCCAGCCACCCCGGTGAAGTGTGCCCCGCCAAATGGGAAGAGGGCGAACAGACCCTGGCCCCCTCGCTCGACCTCGTCGGCAAGATCTGACGATTTTTCCCGCCGGGCCTTTGGGAAACATCCCCGGCCCGGCGCGGCTTGAACCTCTGACAATGTCAGACCAGATCCTTTCGAGGGACGGGTTCGCCTGTCCCTCGAAGACGGGCGGCTTGCGCCTCCCCTTCATGCAATGGAGCCAGAAAAACGATGTTGGACGCAAATCTCAAAGGACAGCTCAAGGGCTATCTGGCGAATATCACCCAGCCGATCGAGTTGGTGGCTTCGCTGGATGACGGCGCGAAATCGCGCGAGATGGAAGAACTTCTGAACGAAATCGCCGAATTGTCGGACAAGGTGTCCATGGTTCGCGCCGATGACGACCAGCGCAGGCCCAGCTTCATGATCCGGCGCGTGGGCACCGACATCGGCGTGCGCTTCGCAGGGCTGCCGATGGGGCATGAATTCACCTCGCTGGTGCTGGCGCTGTTGCAGGTCGGCGGTCATCCGTCGAAGGCGGCGCAGGACCTGATCCAGCAGATCAAGGATCTGGACGGCGATTTCGCCTTCGAAACCTATTTCTCGCTGTCCTGCCAGAACTGCCCGGACGTGGTGCAGGCGCTGAACCTGATGAGCGTGCTCAACCCCCGGATCAGCCATGTCGCCATCGACGGCGCGCTGTTCCAGCAGGAAGTCGACGCCCGCAAGGTGATGGCGGTCCCCACCGTCTTCCTGAACGGAGAATCCTTCGCTTCGGGCCGCATGGAACTGGAGCAGATCGTCGCGAAGATCGACAGCGGCGCGGCCGAACGCGCGGCCGAGAAGATCAAGGCCCAGGACCCGTTCGAGGTGCTGGTCGTCGGCGGCGGCCCCGCCGGCGCGGCGGCGGCCATCTATGCGGCGCGCAAAGGCATCCGCACCGGCGTCGCGGCGGAGCGTTTCGGCGGTCAGGTGCTCGACACCATGGCGATCGAGAATTTCGTCTCCGTGCCGCATACCGAGGGGCCGAAACTGGCCGCGCAACTGGAAAGCCATGTCCGCGATTATGATGTCGAGATCATGAATCTTCAAAAGGCGGCGAAGCTGATCCCGGCCACGGCCGAGGGCGGCTATCATGAGGTCGTGCTGGAAAATGGCGCGTCGCTGAAGGGCCGGACCGTGATCCTTTCCACCGGCGCGCGCTGGCGGCAGATGGGCGTGCCGGGCGAGGACGACTATCGCAACAAGGGCGTGGCTTACTGCCCGCATTGCGACGGCCCGCTGTTCAAGGGCAAGCGGGTGGCGGTGATCGGCGGCGGCAATAGCGGCGTCGAAGCGGCCATCGACCTGGCGGGCCTCGTCGCCCATGTGACGCTGATCGAGTTCGACAGCCAGTTGCGCGCCGACGCGGTGCTCCAGCGCAAGCTCGCCAGCCTGCCCAATGTGAAGATCATCACATCGGCGCTGACGACGCGGGTGAATGGCGACGGCAACAAGGTGACGGGCCTCAGCTACAAGGACCGCAACCATGGCGCCGAGCATGACATCGAACTGGAGGGCATTTTCGTCCAGATCGGCCTCGTCCCGAACACCGAATGGCTGAAGGACAGCATCGCCCTGTCCCCGCGCGGCGAGATCGAGATCGACGCGCGCGGCGAAACCAGCCAGCCGGGCGTGTTCGCGGCAGGAGACTGCACGACGGTGCCCTATAAGCAGATCGTCATCGCCATGGGCGCGGGATCGACGGCGGCGCTTTCCGCCTTCGACTACATGATCCGCCTCCCCGCCAACGAGGAAACGGCCGAAGCGGCCTGACCGACCGCATTTGACTGGCCTATGGAAGGGCGGCCGATTTCTCGCGGGATCGGCCGCCCTTTTGCATGCCTGTCGACCGGGTTTCATCCATAATGCACTCAAAGAAAGGCGGAATTTAAGGTTAACCTCTTTTTCACCCTGATTCGCGATTCTCATGGTCGGTGAGAGGCATGAGCGGGGTCGTCATGGCGCTATGTGCATATCGAAATGCGGATTGGCTTTCGGCGATCTATGCAATGGTCGACGATGTCTGCGCGCAGGAGGGCGCGGTGCCGCCGGGCCTGTTCGGCAATCTCACGCGTCTGGTGGACGTCGCGCGGGCCGATAGCCCCGACGATATGTTCCTCCCGCGCGCCGACGATATGCTGATCGCCATCCACCGCCTGCGGTTAGCCATGGCGCATCCATCCGTGGGAGCCAATCCCGCCGTCATCCGCATGGAATTGAGACATATGTGCCGGGACTGGATCGGCGCGGCCCGTTTCTGCTGACGCCCTGTCAGCCCGTCGATCCTGTCAGCGCATCAACCGGGGCCGGAAAATCGCGGAATCGACTTTCAGGACCGGCGCGCGTTCCGATTTTGCTCCCTGCTGCAAGGCGAGCCGCTCGGCCGCCTCGACCGGCGTAAAGGTCACGATCGCGCTGGCGGGGTCATCCGGATCTGCCAGCACCAGCGTGCCCATCATCAAGGCAGGACTCAGCCGGTCGGCCGTGACGTTCACCTGCGTTCCGATCCGCGTCAGGTCGAACAACCTGCGGGCAAAGGCATGGGGCAGCCGGATGCAGCCATGGCTCGCCGGATAGCCCGGATCATGCCCGGCGTGGAGCGCGATGCCGTCCCATGTCAGCCGTTGCATGAACGGCATGGGAGCGTTGCTATAAAGATTGGAGCGATGCCATTGCCGCTTTTGCAGGATGGGAAATTCGCCGGTCGGCGTCCCATGGCCCTTCTTTCCCGTGGACACCGCAGCCGCGCCGATCAACTGGTCGCCGTCATAGACATGCACCATCTGCTTTTCGATGCTGATGACCATGTAGATGGGGCCAGCCCACGGCCCTTCGCTCAGCCAGCGATATTCACCCGGAGCCAATGCGAGCCGGTCGGAGGAAACCGACGACGCTCCGGCCACCGATGGCGCCGCGACACATGCCGCGAGTGCAAGCAAGGGACAGAAGGCGCGCAGAGCGAAAGACATAACCCTTTCTTAACCATAAGCCGCCGCTGCGCCAGCCCGCCGCCAACGGTTCGTCGCATCCGTCCCGGCGTGGGACAGGCCCGTCAGAGCAGGAGAAGCTGCGCCACCGGCGCGAAGCTGCGGCGGTGCAGCGGCGTCGGGCCATGTTCGCGCAGCGCCGCCAGATGGCGCGCGCTGCCATAGCCCTTGTTGCTTTCCCAGCCATAATGCGGATGACGCGCGGCGGCCTCCACCATCATCCGGTCGCGTGCTTCCTTGGCGATGATCGACGCGGCGGCGATGGACAGGCATTTCGCATCCCCCTCCACCACGGCGGTCGCGGGCCATCGCCAGTCGGGACAGCGATTGCCGTCCACCAGGACATGCGCGCAATCCTCGTCCAGCGCCTCCATCGCGCGCTTCATCGCCAGCATCGTCGCCCAGAGGATGTTGAGGCTGTCGATTTCCTCCACGCTGGCGATGCCGACGCCCCAGCAGAGCGCCCGCGCCTTGATCTCCACCTCCAGCTTCGCGCGGCGGGCGGCGGTCAGTTGCTTGCTGTCGTTGAGGCCATCCGGGCAGTCCTCGGCCCGCAGGATGACGGCGGCGGCGACCACCGGCCCGGCCAGCGGTCCCCTGCCCGCCTCGTCCACGCCCGCGACAAGGCCCGGATGATGCCGCAATTCATGCGCGAAATCAGGCATGAGCGTGGAAGCCAAGCGGCGCGCCCATCGGCCCATGCCCCTGCCCCAGCCCCGGCGCGAGCGACAACGCCTCCCGCACATATTGGCGCGCCCGTTCGATGGCGCCGATCAGGTCCATGCCCTGCCCCAGCCCGGTCGCGATGGCGCTCGCCAGCGTGCAGCCGGTGCCGTGGCTATGCAGCGTGTCGATCCGGGTGTTGCTCCACGCCTTGACCAAGCCATGCGGCCCGATCAGCCGGTCGGTCAGTATCGGCCCTTCGCCATGCCCCCCCTTGGCAAGCACATGGGTGGCGAAACGGATCGCCACGTCATCTCCGCCCAACGCCTTCAGTTCGGGCAGGTTGGGCGTCACCAACGCCGCGAAGGCCATGAGTTTCTCAAAGGCTGCGACGGTCGCCTCGTCGGCCAGCGCCGATCCGCTGGTGGCGACCATGACGGGGTCGAAGACGATGGGCACGCCCTTCAGCGCCGCCAGCCGATCAGCGACGGCGGCGGCGGTCTGCGCCGATCCAATCATGCCGATCTTCACCGCGTCCACGCCGATATCGCCGATCACGCTCTCCATCTGCGCGAGCACCATGTCGGTGGGCACGGGAAGCACGTCCTGCACGCCCAGCGTATTCTGCGCGGTGATCGCGGTGATCGCGGTCATCGCATGGCCGCCGAGCAGCGTGGCGGTCCTGATATCCGCCTGAATCCCCGCGCCGCCGCCGCTGTCGGACCCTGCGATGATCAGAATGCGCGCGACGCTCATGCCTTGTATCGCCGCTCCGTCGAGGCGGGGTTGCCAGCCAGAGCCTTGCCGGTGCGCGCCGGCCGGTCCATCAGTTCACCGCCGCAATAGGAGCAGCGATCATCCAACGCCTCCGCGCAGGGCGCGCAGAAGGTGCATTCGAAGGAACAGATGAACGCGCCCGGCTCGTCGGCGGGCAGGTCGGCGCCGCAGCGTTCGCAATCGGGACGCATCTCCAGCATCAGGCTGCGACCTTTTCCACCGCCGCGCAGATGCGCTCGACCACATCCCTCACCTGCTCTTCGCGGTCGCCCTCGGCCATCACGCGGATCACCGGCTCCGTGCCGGAGGGACGGATCACCAGACGGCCCGATCCGGCCAGTTCCGCCTGCGCCTGCGTGATCACGCGCTTCACCTCGTCATGCTCCAGCGGCTTGCCACCTGCAAAACGGACATTCTTCAGAAGCTGCGGCACGGGGTCGAACTGATGCAGCACTTCGCTGGCGGGCCTGCCGGAGCGGACCAGCGCGGCCAGCACCTGCAAGGCGGCGATGGTGCCGTCGCCGGTGGTCGCATGGTCGGACAGGATCATGTGGCCCGACTGCTCGCCACCGACATTGAAGCCGCCCTCGCGCATCCGTTCCAGCACATAGCGGTCGCCGACCTTGGTGCGCTCCAGCCCGATGCCCTGCCCGGCGAGGAACCGTTCCAGCCCCAGATTCGACATCACCGTCGCGACCAGCCCGCCCCCGCGCAGCGTCCCTTCCCGCGCCCAGTTGGCCGCGATCAGGGCCATGATCTGATCGCCGTCGATGATATCGCCCTTCTCGTCCACCACGATCAGCCGGTCCGCGTCGCCATCCAGCGCGATGCCGATGTCCGCGCCCGCCGACATCACCGTTTCCTGGCACAGCAGCGGCGCGGTGGAGCCGCAGCCGTCATTGATGTTGGTGCCATTGGGCTCGACGCCGACCGCGATCACTTCCGCGCCCAGTTCCCAGAGGGCGGAAGGCGCGACCTGATAGGCGGCTCCGTTCGCGCAATCGACCACGATCTTGAGCCCATCCAGGCGCAGGTCGGCGGGAAAGCTGGATTTGACGGCATGGATATAGCGCCCGCGCGCATCCTCGACCCGGCGGGCGCGGCCGATATCCTTTGACGCCGCGAGCGGAATGTCCTGATCGAGCAGCGCCTCGATCTTCAATTCGTCCTCATCCGACAATTTGTAGCCGTCCGGGCCGAACAGCTTGATGCCATTGTCGAAATAGGGATTGTGGCTGGCGGAGATCATGACGCCCAGGTCCGCGCGCATCGAGTGGGCGAGCAGCGCGACGGCGGGCGTCGGGATCGGCCCGAACTGCACCACGTCCATGCCCACGGCGGTGAAGCCCGCGACCAGCGCATTTTCCACCATATAGCCCGACAGGCGCGTATCCTTGCCGATGACGACGCGGTGGCGGTGGCTGCCGCGCAGGAAGTGGCGACCCGCCGCCATGCCGACCTTCATCGCCAGCGCAGCGGTCATCGGCCATTGGTTCGTGCGGCCCCGGATACCGTCGGTGCCGAAATATTGCCTGCTCATAAATCCTGTCCGCTCATTGGAGTGCGGGAAAATCATCGCCTCCATAGCAATCTTTGTCCGACTTTCCACTGGCAGCCGTCAAGCAGGGCAAATGGATGGTTTCCACGCAGCCCGAAGCGTTATGGGCCGAGCGCCTTATGAACGGAAGCCCCGCTCCTGAAGGAACGAGGCTTCTTGCAACACTTGAAAACAGGGCCTGACGAGCGTCAGATTTTATCGCCCAGCGCACCCTTGACCGAACCAGCCACGTCCTGCGCCGTGCCCTTGGCCTTCTGCACCTTGCCTTCGGCTTCCAGTCGTTCGTTATCGGTGGCCTTGCCGACCGCTTCCTTGACCGATCCCGCCGCCTTGTTTCCCGCGGCTTTCAGCTTGTCCGTCATTTCACCCATATCAATCTCTCCTTGGATAAAGGTTGCAGGGTCAACGAGCGACAGGAGCAGCGGTTGCCACCGGAACGGCGGCGCAATGAAAAAGGGGCCGGAAAACCGGCCCCTTCCGATAGATGCTGTGACGAACCGCTTAGCGCTTCGAGAACTGGAAGCTGCGGCGAGCCTTGGCGCGGCCGTACTTCTTACGCTCGACGACGCGGCTGTCGCGGGTCAGGAAGCCTTCGGCCTTGACCGCGCTGCGGAGCGCCGGCTCATATTTGCTGAGCGCCTGGGCGATGCCGTGCTTGACCGCGCCGGCCTGACCCGACAGGCCGCCGCCCTTGACGGTCGCGATCACGTCATACTGACCTTCGCGGTCGGTGACGCCGAAGGGCTGATTGATGACGAGGCGCAGCGTGGGGCGGGCGAAATAGATTTCCTGATCGCGGCCGTTAACCGTGATCTTGCCGGTGCCGGGCTTCACCCAGACGCGGGCGACGGCATCCTTGCGGCGGCCGGTCGCATAGGCGCGACCGAGGCTGTCGATTTCCTGCTCACGCAGCGGCGCGGCAGGCTGAACCGGCACGATGGGCGCTTCGGCTTCAGCGGAAACCGCAGGCGCTTCGGTGGCGGGCGCGTTGGTGGTCAGCGACGCGAGGTCGGACAGGGACTGACGGTTATCGGACATTATGCACCCACCTTGTTCTTGCGGTTGCGCGACGCGAAATCGAGCACTTCGGGGTTCTGCGCTTCGTGCGGATGCTCCGCGCCAGCGAAGACGCGCAGGTTCCGCATCTGCTGCCGACCGAGCGGACCGCGGGGGATCATACGCTCGATGGCCTTTTCCAGCACGCGCTCAGGGAAACGGCCTTCCAGAACCTTCTGGGGGGTGGTTTCCTTGATGCCGCCGGCATAGCCGGTGTGCTTGTAGTAAATCTTGTCGGTCAGCTTGCGGCCGGTGAACTTCACCTTTTCCGCGTTGATGATGATGACATTGTCACCGCAATCGACGTGGGGGGTGAAGCTCGGCTTGTGCTTGCCGCGCAGGATATTCGCCACGGTCGAAGCGAGACGGCCGACGACGAGACCTTCCGCGTCGATCAGTATCCACTTCTTTTCGACCGTTGCCGGGGTCGCCGGCTTGGTGGTCTTCATCAGCGCCTTCATGGTGCCAATCTCCAGGAATGAAAAATAGGCCGAACGCCTTTTTGACGGTCGGAAGATGCGCGCTCATGACGGGTGGAGGGACGGAAGTCAAGAGATTCGGCGGGATTCGAGACGGGTAAAATAATACCTTCACAGGTCGCCCCCACCCGTTGGAGCGGATTTGAGAGATTGGTCCAAGGAAGTCTGTCCGGGCCGACGGGCGCCAGAGGACTCCTTTCTCATCGGCCGTGTGAACGACGCTATCGACGGCGTTGATCGCGAAAAACGGATCGCGTCCCGGTCCGCTCCTCCCGACCCGGAGCGGCAGGCGATCTGATGGCATCAGATCGCCTGGAAATCGCCCTAGAGTCGTTCCGGTTCTGATTGAACCGAAACGTCTCTAAATTATCCTTTGATTGCCGTGATTTCCGAGTCGCCAGATGATTCCATCTGGCTCAAAATCACTCTAGCTGAAATATTGGTAGGATTCGTCGCCGCGGTCGTGCTTGCCGGGCCGTTTGGCGAAGGCCGGCCATTGCGTGTTGTCATAGCGGATCTGGCCGAATATTTCCCCGATATAGCGGCGATGCTGGATCGCCCATCGCCCGTCCTTCAGGGTCCAGCGGTCGATATAACGGCCGCGATAGATGTTCTCGACCACCGTGCCATCTTCCAGCGGATGATCGCGAATGACCGAATCGCCATACCCCTCGCTCACCGCGCGGTCGCCATTGACCTCCATATAGACATTGACGATGCGATGATGCGTGTGCGCCTTGGAATCGACCAGCGTCTGACCGCTGTCGAGAGGCATGGAATAAGACCCGATGGGGTGGTCGAGATATTGCGCGGTCGCATCGGCGTGCCAGATCGTGTCCTGCAACGCCCGATCGCTGCGGTCCATCGCCCGGCAATAGCGCGCCAGCCCGTCCAGAATGGCCATGCGCGCCACCAGTTCATGCTGCGTGCCGCTGACGCTGATGCCCCGCTGGGGCTGCCCTGCCGATGCCGCCGTCGCGGCGCGCGCGCCGCCCGATGACAGCGCCCCCATGCCGACGACGCCTGCAACCAGCGCCAGAAAGCCGCGGCGTTGCGGCTGCGCCGCGTCCAGCCATTCGCGATCCTGTTCTTCGATCATGTCATTCTCTCCCAAAATATCGTTCAACGGAATGCAGGCAGGACGTCGCGTGCAAAATATTCGATCTGTTCGACATAGATGTCGGCATTGGGCATCAGCAGCCCAAGCGACACATGCTCCACGCCGAGCGCTTCATAGGCCTTGAGCGCGGCAATGGCCTCGTCGGGGCTCATCAACGGCTTGCTGCCGGGGCGCGCGCCCGGCGTCGCCATCCGGATGTGATTGGGCAGGGAAACGGCGACGGGCGGCAGGTCCGTGCGTCCCATCTCCACCGCTGTTTTTTCTAGCAGGGCCATGCCCTTCGCCAACCCCTCCGCGTCCGCCGCATTGGGGAGCCAGCCGTCGCCCAGCTCGATCGCGCGGCGGATCGCGCGCGGGCCGTTGCCCCCTGTGTAGAAGGGCGGCGCGGGAGACTGAACGGGTCTGATCAGTGTCCGCAACGGCCCGAAGGAGACGAACTCGCCGTCGAACGTCGCTTCCTCCGACGCCAGTATCGCGCGGATGGCGCGCAGATATTCGTCATGCATCCGGCCGCGCTGGGCATAGTCCAGCCCCAGCGCCTTCGATTCCGCCGGGACATGGCCGGTGCCGGTGCCGATCATCAGCCTGCCGTTCGACAATTGGTCGATCGTGCCGATCATCTTCGCCTGCACGATGGGATTGCGATAGGGCAGCACGAGTATGTCGCTGGCCAGCGTGACCCTTTTGGTGATCCCGGCGAGGAACGCCCAGACCGGATAGGGATCAAGCCACCAGTCGTCGCCCGCATAATAGTCGAACAGGCTGGTGGGCCTGGCCGGCGCCTGCGCGGCTTGCGCGCCCGCCTTCAGGAAATGGCTCGTCCCGCCGACAGCCGTTTCGTCAGCGGTCCCCATCGGCGCGACGAGATGATCCTGCACCCAGACGGAATCGAAGCCCAGTCCGTCGGCCGCCTCCGCGATGCGGCGAACCTCGGCGGCGCGGCACCAGCGGCGATAGCAGGGGATGCGGATGCCGATCTTCATTTCGCGGCTCCTTTGCCGTCGACCTCGAAGACCAGCAGGGCGTTGCCCGGCGCCTGCACGGCATAGCCATAGCCCGACGAGACGAACAGCAGCCCATCCTTCATCACCGGGCCAGCACCGCCGCCAAAGGCCCCGCCCTTCGCGGTATCGCCGTTGACCGTCATCACGGGCGCTGTCGTATCATATTGCCAGATCACCTTGCCGGTCGCGCCGCCATGCACACGCAGCAGCCCTTCCATAGAGCCATTGAGGACATAGCCCGGCCCGGCCGTGACGGACCCCGACGTGCCGGGATGGCAGAGCGGCTTGCCCCCGCAGGTGTCGGCGATGGGATGTTCCCACAGATACTCGCCGGTGCGGGCATCGAGGGCGTAGATGCCGGGGCGCGGATCGCCGGGATATTTCACCCCGACGTCGGTGTCCGCGACCGGGACATAGACCCGTTCGCCTTCCGCCGCGAGGCTGAAGTGGATGCCGCCGAGCAGCCCCCCTCGCCCCACCTGCCGCTTCCATTGCAGGCGCCCGTCATCCGGGCTGATGCCGAACACCCAGCCCGACTTCTGGCCCGCGACCAGAATCTGCGAGCCGTCCTTGAGCGTCACCAGCACCGGCGGCGCGGCGAAATCAAAATCCGGGCCGGGTTTCTTCGGGCAATTGGCGTTGGCGCTGGTCCCGCAGGACATGTTCCAGGCATCGCCCGCCAGCCCCTGGAAATGCCATTTGCGCTTGCCTGTCTTCAGGTCGACGGCGATGATCGCATCGCTCGTTTCCGTCGCCGGGTCGGAATAATTCTCGCCCGTGCCGAAGTAGAGCGATCCACGCTTCGCATCGACCGTCGGCGTGTTCCAGACAGGCGCGCCGGACGGCCCGAAAATCTCTGTTCCGGCAGAGTTATGCCCCTGGGAAACAGGCGTGCCCACCGTGAAGCTTTTCCAGACCTGGCGGCCGGTCCGCGCATCATAGGCGACGACCTGCCCGCGGAACGTGCAGCAGCCATAAGCCGGATTGCCCGCCGCTGCGATCTCGCCGCTGGAAACGGGCACATAAACCATGCCATCATGATAGGCCGCCGCCGCCGTGATCTTGGCCGAGCCATGCTCCTCGGGCCGGGCGCTCCACAGCAGCTTGCCGTCGCGGGCGTCGAGCGCATAGACCTTGCCGATGCCGTCCCCGAAGATCGCAATGGGCTGCGCGTTGCGGTCGCCCTTGTTCCACGGCGTCACCAGAATGCCTGTCTGCACCTCGCCCGACGCAGCGAAGGTCCAGCGCACGCAACCCGTTTCGCGATCCAGCGCATAGACCCGGCCGTCATGGCTGCCCATGATCGCCGAACCACCCACCAGCGCGGGCTGCGAGCGCACGCGGCTGGCATTGGGAAAGCCAAAGGCCCATTTGAGCTTGAGCCGGGGAATATCGTCCTTCGAAATGCCGCCCTGCGCCGCCGGGATGAAACGGTTATTGCCAGGCTGTTGCCCCCAGATCGCGCCTTCGCTGCCGTCATCGAGGTCAAAGCGCGCATGGCTGGCTTCGCACTGCCTGAGCGCGGTCGCCTTGGCATCGCCGAACTTGCGCGGCGAGGTGAGATAGTTGGCGACCGCGATCCGCTGATCATCGCTGAGCGTTTCGCCGATGTCGCGCATCACGCCGGTCCGGAGCGTCTGGACGATCGCTTCGGGCAGCATCGCGCCCAGCATCCGCGTCAGCGGCGCCTTGGGCACGGACCCGTCGTGGCAACCCAGGCAGGTTTCACGATAGATCGCCGCGCCCGGCATCGCTTCACGCGCGCGCTCGGCGGCAAGGAAAGCCTCATTGAGCGCCTTGCCGCTTTTCTCATCATCCGCCGCATTCAGCGCCGCTGCTGAAAACAGGACGGCGGCCGCAGCCAGAAGCGTGGTGCCGAGTTTCATGTCCCTATCCTCTCCCGCCAGTGCTTCATCCGTTCACACTCATGCCGTGCGGTAGCGGATGGCCTTGGCGTAACTATATTCGTGAAGCCCATCGATGCCGTATTCCCGGCCGAAGCCGGACCGCTTGATCCCGCCAAAGGGGGCATGGATACTGAAATTTCCTGGCCCGCCATTGATGCTGACGCCGCCTGAGCGCACGG
This sequence comes from Sphingobium faniae, assembly GCA_900100475.1. Lineage (GTDB taxonomy): Bacteria > Pseudomonadota > Alphaproteobacteria > Sphingomonadales > Sphingomonadaceae > Sphingobium > Sphingobium faniae. The sequence goes on from FMTU01000001.1 coordinate 519,746, forward strand.
CGCGGGCGATGCGGAAGGCGCGGCCCATATCGCGCGTCCAGACCGTGCCGTTCAGGCCATAATCGCTGTCATTGGCGATGCGGACCGCGTCCTCGTCGCTGTCCACGCCAATCACGACGGCAACCGGCCCGAAAATTTCCTCACGCGCGATGCGGCTGTCATTGTCCAGCCCGTCAAACGCCGTCGGTTCGTAGAAATAACCGCTTTTCAGAGCTTCGGGCCGCCGCCCGCCAAACAGCATCCGGCCGCCGTCATCGCGCGCCATTTCGACATAGCGCTCCACCTTGTCGCGCTGGCTGGCGCGGATGAGCGGCCCCATGGCGACGCCGGGCTGGTTCCCCGGCCCGATGACAACCTGAGCGGCCAGCCGGCCGAGCCGTTCGATATAATCGGCCTTCACCGCATTGTGGACGATGTGCCGCGTGGTGAGGCCACAGGCCTGCCCGGCATGCATCGTCATGCTGCGCAGGCCCGCCATGGCCGCCAGATCGAGATCCGCGTCGGGACAGACGATCATCGCCGACTTGCCGCCCAGTTCGAGCACCAGGCGCTTCAGCGTCGGCGCGGCCTGCGCCTGTATCTGCGCGCCGACGCTGTCGGAGCCGGTGAAGCTCACCATGTCCACGCCCGCATGGGCCGTGAGGCTGTTGCCGACGTCGATGCCGCCGGTCACGACATTGAACACACCGGGCGGCAATTGCGCGGCGGCGGCGGCTTCCGCCAGCAGGAACGCCTCCAGTGGCGTGAAGGGCGAAGGCTTGAGCAGGACGCAATTGCCCATCACCAGCGCCTGGATGCTCTTCACCAGCCCCATGAGCAGCGGGAAATTATAGGGCGTGATGACCGAGACGACGCCGACCGGCTCACGCAGCACCAAGCCGCCGCCGACATTGGCCGTGCCATCGGGCAGCGGCACGGTTTCCAGCGGGAGGGTGCGGTCGAGATCGGTGCGGGCAAGGTCCAGCACCGCCCGGCCGACCGCGACGGCCGTGTCATAGGCCACCGCCCTGGCGAGCGGGCGGGCCACGCCGGTCTCGCCGATGATGACGCGGATGATGTCTTCCTCCCGATCGGCAAGCCACTGCACGAAGGGCGCGAGCCGCTCCGCCCGCTCCGCCGTGGAAAGGGTCGGCCAGGGACCATGGTCGAAGGCATGGCGCGCCGCTGCGATCGCGGCCTCGGCATCGGCCACGCCGCCGACCGGCGCGTGGCCGATCCCTTGTTCGGTGGCCGGGTCGATCACCGGATTGAACGCCGGGGCTACGGGCGCAACCCATTCCCCGCCGATGAACAGCCGGTCATAATGACAGAAAGGGGCTTTATCCTGTTGCACAATCTGCTCCTCTTGCCCTTCGGCGCGAACCCGAGCGGCCTCTTGTCCGCGATCTTCAGCCTGCCAGTTTTACCGCGCCGTCCGCGACCAGCGCGGTGATATCCTGCGGGCCGTAGCCAAGCTCGATGAGAATTTCGGCCGTGTGTTCGCCCAGCCGGGGGGCTGGCCCGCGCCGCCTGCCGGGCGTTCCGGACAAATGGGTGAGAAAGCCGATCTGCCGGACATGGCCATGGATCGACTGCGGATAATCGAAGACCCGGCCGCTTTTCATGGCCCAGTCGGCATGGAAGAAGTCGATGAGCCAGGGCTTGTCGACCGGGATTTCGCACGGCGCGCCTGCTCCGTCGAGGCGGGCAAAGGCTTCGGCGGAGGAAAGTCCGGCGAAGAAGGGCGTGAGCCGGTCGGCCAGTTCACGGTCATGCCCCTGGCGTGCCGGGGCGCTGGCGAAGCGCGGATCGGCCGCCAGCTCCCCATCGCCCATCGCCGCCGCAAGCGCAGCGAAACGCCTGTCATCCGGGCAGCAGACGCTGATCCAGCCGTCGGCGGTGCGATAGAGCCGGTCGAGCGCGCTGAACCCCATCTGCTCCTTGTCGAGCCGCAGCCCCCACAGGATGCTGTTGTCCGCCGCAAGACAATGTTCCGAGGTGGTGAACAGGCTGGAATGGACCTGGGGGCATTCCAGATAATCGCCCTTCCCCGTGATGCCGCGCCGGTAGAGCGCCATCAGCACGCCGACCGCGCCCAGAAAGCCGTTATTATAATCCTCATTGCCAAAGACGCTGGGAACAGGGGCGTTGCCTTCACCGGCCCCTTCGTAAAGCAGGCCGCAAAAACCGCTGATGAGCGGCGCGAAGCTCTTGAGCTTCGCCTTGGGACCGGATGAACCATAGCCGGGCAGATAGGCATAGACGAGGCGGGGATTGATCGCGGACAGCGCCTCATAGCCGATGCCCGCCTTGTCCGCCTTGCCCGGTCGCCAGTTGTGCATCACCACATCGGCGCTTTCCACCAGCTTGCGGAAAATTTCGAGCCCGCGCTCCGTCTTGAGATTGAGCACCACGCCGCGCTTGCCGCGCTGACAGGCTTCGAACGGATCGGCGAGCGGACGCATCTGATCACCGCCCGGCGTTTCGACCTTGATCACATCGGCGCCCAGATCGGACATCAACCGGCCGGCATAGCCGCAGGCGAAGAAGGAACTGAGATCGAGAATGCGGATGCCGTCCAGCGCATGGGCAAGGGGGCGATCGCCTGCGCCATCGACCACGCGACGTGCGCGCTGCGACGGCGGGTCAAGAGAGTCGTTATCGGCGCCGATCGCAGGCGCCGGGCGCAGCGTCTGCGCGGCCGCATGGCGAAAACGGATTGCCGGGCCGGCCTGCTGGACCTCGCCATGTTCGGCATCGGGCAGGACGATGCGTTGCCCCATGGCTTCCACCTGGTCGTCGAGCAGAGCCTCGGCGGGCCGGAGCACAGGCAGCGTCGCAATATCATGGGCATAGAAGAGCGAGAGCCATTCCGCCCGCGACTTCTGGCGGAAGGCATCGTAAATCTCGACCCGAACCGCCTGATATTCATCATCCTCCAGCGGCACGGCCATTTCCGCGCCCTCTATCGCCTGGATGCGGTCGCCAAAGCCGAGCAGGTCGGTCAGCGCCTTGAACGCGCCCGGTCCACCGCTGTGAACCTGAAGATATTCGCCGTCGCCGCACTGGAACAATCCGGTGATGAGGCGCGTCCGTCCGAAGGGCGTGCCCGTCGTCGACGGCTTTTCCGATCGCGCGATGTAGGACATGCCTGTTTCATGCCACCACCAGTTCATGGGCGACTGGGCAAGGAAGGAATCGAGCAGCGATGCCTCTGCGGACTGCCCCGCTCCGGTCACGCCACGCGCTCGCAGCGCGGCCAGAACATCAATGACCGCAAGAAACGCCTGGCCATATTGCAGCGCCGGGTGCCCCAGATAGAAGGGCGCATCGGGGCGGTGCGGATTGCCCTTCTCGATCATCGCGCCAAGCCGCGCGGCGGCAAGGGATTCGCCATAGGGCCGGTCCGCAAATGGCGTATCCGCGCCATAGGCGGTGAGGAAACAGACGATGAGGCCCGGATTATTCCGCGCAAGGCTTTCCTGATCGAGTCCCTGCCGCGCGGCCTCCTGCGGCGTGAGCGAAAGCAGCAGCACATCCGCGCCGCCGATCAGCCTCCTGATCCGGGGCAGGTCGGCCTCGCTTTCGATGTCCAGCTCGACGCTGCGTTTGCCCCGATCCCAGCCACGCCGCGCGGGTGAGTGAGCCAGCCAGTCGCCGCCCTCCGGCTCCAGCTTGACGACCTCAGCCCCATGATCGGCCAGCAGCAGCCCGGCGATGGCGCCGGACATGGTGCGGGATGCTTCGATCACCACGAGATTTTCGAGCGGACCAGCCATCTAGATTGCCTCCCTGGGCATGTCGTCCGGCTGCGGGTCGCCTTGATCCCGCACGAAGGCGGGTATCCAGTGGTCCTTCACGCGCGCGGGCTGGAAGCGGACGATATCCCCGCACTGCACCGGGCCGTCGTCCGCGTCGGCCAGCACACCGATCACCCGGGCGGCAGGCGCGTCGATCGGGTGAACCATGACCAGCGTGTACGGCACGGACGCCGGATCGGCGTCGGGCAGCAAGCTGCGCTCGATCCGGGTGAACGAATACACCACGCCCTGGGGAGATACCGCGCGCCAGCCGGGCGCTGTATCGGGATGGCACGGCAGGATCGCGGGCGGATACCAGTAGACCGCCCCACAATCCGGGCAGACTGGCAGGCGCAGTTCACCCTGCGCGACGCCGTCGTAGAAAATCCCGGCGAAAGGCGTCAGCAGCGGAGGCGGATAATCGGGCAGGCGCATCGGCTCAGGCATCCCTTGCCAGCAAGGTTGTGGCGTGGCTGTTGCTGCCAAGGCCGGTGACGGCGCAGACCTGTGCGTCGGGCACCTGCGCCGCGCCGCGCTTACCCCTGATCTGCCGCACGCCCTCGATCAGCAGGTTCATGCCGGGCACATAGGCTCCGGCAAGATGCCCGCCGCTGGTGTTGATGGGCACGCGGCCGCCCGGCGCGCCTTCGCCCGCGCCGAAGAAACGACCACCCGCGCCGGCATCGCACAGGCCGAGCATTTCGGCCTGCACGATCGTGGAAATGCTGAAACAGTCATAAATCTGCGCCGCGCTGACATCGGCGGGCGCAAGCCCGGCCATTTCATAGGCAAGGCGCGCGGAACCGCGGCCCGGAAAGTCCATCAGGCTGGGATTCTGGGTGAACACGCTCGACATCGGCAACGGATTGGTCCCGATTCCGACCCCGGCGACGACCACCGCACCATGGGGTAGATCGCGGGCGCGCTCCACGCTGGTCACGACATAGGCGCCCGCCGCGTCCGTCATCAGGCAGCAATCCGCTGCGCGCAACGGATCAGCAACCATATGACTGCGGCGATAGACCGCCAGATCCGCCGTTTCATGCCGCTGCGCGCCGGGCGTCAACGCCCCCCAGGCCCGCGCGGAAATGGAGACGGAGGCCAGCTCCTCCTCGCTCAGCCCATATTCGTGACGGTAGCGATTGGCGATGACCGCAAAATAAGCGGGCTGCCCGAAGAAGCCGACCGGCATTTCGAAATCGGCCTTGAGCGGCTCGGAAAAATGCGTCTGGCGCGGACCGCCGGGACGGGAGCATTTGATGCCGTAATAAACCAGCACATGCGTGGCGAGGCCGCCCATGATCGCAAGCTGCGCAAGCTGAAGCGCGCCGCCGACGGTCGCAGAGCCAGCCACCACCGCATTGGCGACCGTAAAAGGACGCTCATCCATGCCCAGCGCAAAGGCAAGCTCGTCCACCGGATCACTGCCGCACGAGATGATCCCGTCAATCGCCGCAACCGCAAGACCGGCATCGGCAATGGCCCGTCGCGACGCTTCAACGGACATCTGCAAGGTCGATTGCGGCGATAAGCGCACGAACGGCGTTTCCCCCACGCCCGCCACCGCCACCTGATAGCCCTTCATTGCCACTCGAAACCGTCCCATCTTGCCTGAATTTATTTAGATCATTTATACTAACAATTTTAGCACATCAATATGAGTTATAAATAAATCCAAATAATATCTGATTTATTATACAAATCAGCCCGCATTTTCGAAATGATAAATAATAGGTCTATTGATTTATAACTTGCCATGAACCCAGAGAGCGGGGCCGGCACTTTCAGGTCGATCACGAGAAACCTGAAAACCACCCCGCCTTCCCTGCATGGAACGGTCCAGCCGCCTAGAACTTCACGCCCAGCGTCACGCCATAAGTGCGAGGGTTGGTCGCGTGATAATCCGCAAAAAGCGTACTCACCGGCAGATAGTTGAGCATCTCGATCCGGTTGGTCAGATTCTTGCCCCAGAGCGTCACCTCATAACGGCCATTGTCCGGGGCCCATTTGACGCTGCTGTCGAGCAGCACCATCGACGGACGATAGGAATAGGGCACGTTGAGCAACTGGGTATAAAGTGAACTGCGATAATTCATGCTGCCATTGAAGGAGACCGTGCCCGCGCCGACCGTGAAGTCCTTGACCACGCCGAGCGTGATGTCCCAGCGCGGCGCGCGCATGGGCCGCAGGTCGGAAAAGTCCGTCGGCACGAGATAACGATCCGTCCCGCCCGACGTTACCGTCGTCACCGGCCCGCACACGGCACGGCCGTTTACCGGGGTTTGGGTCGCTTCGGCGCCATCCAGATCCGCGCAATAGGAAGTGTAGCTGGCATGGTTCCAGCCGATATTGGCAAACAGGGTGAGCTGCCGCATCGGCCGCGCCGAAATCTCCGCCTCGATGCCATAGCTCTCCATGTCCGCGACATTTTGCGTGACGGTCGTGACGCCGTTGGGCGAGGACGCCGTCGGCATCACAAGGCTACGCTGCAACCCGTCGAACTTGCTGTAGAAGGCGTTGACATTGAAACGCAGCCTGCGGTCGAACCAGTCGCTCTTGATGCCGACTTCGAAATTATCCACCCGTTCCTGACCAAAGGGCGTGACAAAGGCCACCCGGTCGGACGAGTTGGCATTGAAGCCGCCCGATTTGAAAGCGCGCTGCCAGAAACCAAACAGCATCACATCCTTGCTGGCATGATAGTTCACGCCCACTCGCGGTGAGAAACTGTCCCACGCCTTCTTGCCGGGACCAAAGACGATCGCGTTGTTCGCGCTGAAGATATGATCGCTGAAATCCATGTCGCGCGACAGCCCGGTAGCGCTGAAGACCGCGTTCTGCCCCCTTACGCCATATTTCTTTTCATAACTGTAGCGGCCGCCCAGCACGACGCTCAGCTTCGGGGTGAGCTTATATTCGACCTGTGCATAGGCCGCCCAGGTTCTCCGCTTGCCCTCGGTATTGATGTAGCCGGGGTTCTGATCGGGATCGGCGATGGTGAATTCATCGACAAAGGGTAAGGTGAAGTCGGTGAAGCTGAGCTGCGTCGTGTTATACTGGTCCCAAAGGTAGAAGAGGCCGGCCACGACATCGAGCCTGTCCGAGAAATCGGAAACGAACTGCAATTCACCCGAGAAGGCCCGATAGGTTTCCCAGCGCGCGGTGGAGAAGGCGTTGACGTTAGCGCCGTCCGTGTCGGTCCAGATTTCCGACGTCGCGCGGCTGTAGTTCACCAGGGCGCGGATCGTGCCGGCATCGGTCGTATAGGCCGCATCCGTGGTCACGTTCCACTGATCATTGTTGGTCGGGCGATCCCCCAGGCTGAAGCCGGCGCGATAGGGATTGCTGCCATCTCCCTTGATGCCAAGGCTTTTGTCGCCGAAGGGATTAAAACCGGGATAGCCAAGCGCCTCCAGCGTGCTGCCGGGCAGCACGACCTGGCCTGCGACATAACCATCGCTGCGCTCGCGCATGATCTCGCCGATCACGCTGATATCCCAGTTCTCGGTCGGCGTGAAACGGATGCTCGGCCGCACATAGAGGCTTTTCTCGCCGCCGATCGATTTGCCCTTCAACGTCGAGTCCACGACACCTGGCCCCATGACGCCATGGTTCTTCCAGAAGCCGTCGAAATTATGCGAACGCATCGCCAGTCGCGCCGCGACCTTGCCTTCCACGATCGGCACATTGCCCACCAGATCGACATCGACCTTGCCGTAATTGGCAATGGTGGCGACAGCCGAACCGCCGATTTCGTTCATTTCGGGGCGATTGGTGCGAAGCGAAATGGCCCCGGAATAAGCGTTGCGGCCATAGAGCGTCCCCTGCGGCCCGCGCAACACCTCGACCGTCGCGACGTCGACGGTGCTGCTCAGCGCATTCACGTTGCGCGCCTGATAGACGCCATTGATGTAAACGGCGACTTGCGGATCGGCAAAACTCTCGATGCCGCTGACGCCCACGCCGCGGATCGACAAGGACGCCACGCCCGGGAAAAGGCCGACATGTTCGATGACGGCATTGGGAATGAGATTGTTCAACGCTTCCAGCGTCGCCATGCCCGTGCGGGCCAGCACATCGGGCGTCACCGCCACGATCGACAACGGAACATCCTGAAGATTTTGCGCGCGCCGCTGCGCGGTCACCACGATATCATCCAGGCCTCCGGATGCCTGGCTGGACGCGCCACCCACCTCCTGCGCGGCAACCGGATACGCCACAAGCGCACCGGCAGCGCACAAGGCGCTCGACACATACCAGCGAACCGACCTGCTTGTCATGCCAACCTCCCCATGATGCGGCCTCATTTCGATCAGCCGCTTTAATTATGCCACGTCCGGGCGTAGATGACCGCATATGGAGGCACGGCGATAACTCCGTTATCTCCATATTCCCAGCCGGACATCTTCCCCTAATCATGCTCGAATCGTTTTAGTTCAAACGATCGAACTAATATCTGCACCTAAATGTAAAATTGGGGTCCGTCAACGGAAAAGCGGCGCGCGCCGGAAAGCTCCGGGAAACAGGCATGAGGGCGCAAACCAGGCGCGATTGCGCACGGCGCCCGCACATCGCGCAGGATCTGGCGGCTATCCGGAACTGGAACATCCGGCCCGAAACATCGGACGGGGTCGTCGGCCTGCGCCGCGCTTAAAGGGGGTCGTGCGTCACCGCGTTGACATCCCGGATCTGGCGCGGCCCACCGTCCGGCCAGATCGATTCATCGAACGCCGCGCCAAGCATCGCTGTTTCCGAGCAGATATAATGGCGCAGCATATTGTCGGATGCCCATTCATTCGCATCGTCACCGCTGGCCAGCGCACTTTCGCGCCGGGCGAGGGCCATGCCCATATTGCTCTTCATGAACAGCAAGCGCTGATGCTGCGCGCTGGGCGGCATGGGCGGCATCAATTGCTTGAGATGCGCGATGCACCGCGAGAAATGAATCGATGGCTCCCGAAACATCGTCGTCACGTAAAGATCGCGATGCGACAGGCTCGCCATGAGCGTAAAGCAAATGAAGCGGCGCTCGCCGATGTCGGCCTGATCCGTAATCGCGTGAATAAGGATGTTGACCAGAACCTCAATGCTCAGCGGTTCGTCTTCGCGCAGGCAGGCGTCGAGCAGTTCGCCGCGCCGCTGATCAATCTGGCGCGTCCCTTCCACCAGAATCTGGCGCACGAGATTTTCCTTGGAGCCGAAATAATAGCCGATCGCCCCGGCATTTTTGACTTTCGCGGCCTGCAGGATATCCCGCGTCGCCACGCCGTCGATTCCGCGCAATGCAAAAAGATGGCAGGCCACCAGCTTGATCCGCTGATGAACGTCATCGGGCAGATTGCGCTTCAGGCGTGAAAGGCCGTCCACCACGGAATGATGTTTTGGGGCGGCGGCCCTTACGCCTCCCTGCCTCTTGTCACTCAATGCTCCCACACCTCTTGTCAGGATCAGGCAAGCGCGAAACCGCGTTCCGCCGCTCGTTACAGCGATTAAAGCAGTTTCCCTATAATTTTTTTCGGTGTGGTATTAATAATCTGAAATAAAAAGATTTATTCCGATTTTCTAAACAATTCGAAATAGAACGATCCTACTATCCTTGCGATATCGCCAGCATGACGTGCGGCAAATCCCGGCAACGCCGTGACTCGGCCCATGTACGCGATCAGGCCATATGCGCGCCGTCCCGCGCCCTGGCCTCGGCGATCATCGTGCGATTGGGCGCGAGCGAGAATGACAGGACCAGTGCCGTTATCGGCAAACCCAGGGCGACGCACAATAATATGGCGTCTCCGACCCTTGCCGGATCCCGGAAGACATAATCGGTCAGCAGGGCGACGATCAACGGGCCGAGAATGGTGCCGCCCATGCCGATGATGAGCAGCATGATGGACGAGGCCTTGCCACGCAGGTCGCTGGGCACGATCGCCTGCACCGCCACGATGGACAGTCCGCCATAAGTGGAAATCGCGAAGAACATAAGACCGATGAGCACGATCGCCAGATAGGGGTTGGAAACCAGGAACGCGGCAACGCCCAGCGGCCAGCCGACAAGCGCGGAAAGCGCTGTGTAGCGCAGATGGATGTCGGTCACGCCCCGCTGGAAGAAGCGGTCCGCGAGATAGCCATGGAGCGGCATGCCACCGCACGTCCCGAGCAACAACGCAGTGCCCAGCCACAGTCCGATCTGATTTTCCGGCCAGCCATGCGTCCTGCCCAGATAGGCCGGAGTCCATGCGATGACTGAAAGAGCCGTCATGCCATAGAGCAGGATGCCCAGATGGTGGCTGACGTAAAAACGCAGATGGCGCTGCACAAAGCGGAGATAGACCGCAAAACCGGCGGGCTTTTCCGCGATATGCGTGGGCCTCTGCACGATGCGGCGCCTGGGTTCGGGAATGAGGAAAATCAGGAAAGCCAGCAATATTCCCGGTGCGCCGACGACGATGAAAATAAGATGCCACCCCATCAGTTCGCCGACCAGCGGCAGCGCGTACAGCCTGTCGGGCACGAACAGGGTCGTGAGCGCGCCACCGATGAGCAGCGCCAGCCCTTGCCCCACCTTGATGCCGAGCGCCGATACCGACATCGGCATCGCCATTTTCTCACGAGGGAAAAGATCGCCGATGATGGAATGGGAACCCGGAACCAGTACCGCCTCCCCCGCGCCGACGACGGCCCGCGCGGCAAAGAGCGTGCCGTAGGTGCGCGCAAAGCCGGTGGCGAGCGTCGCGAAGCTCCACACGACCACGCCCCAGAAGATGACGACCCGCCGCTGGAACCGGTCGATCATCCACCCCGAAGGCAGCCCCATCACGGCGTAGAAGATCGCGAAGGCAAGGCCATAGAGGAGGCTGAGCTGGACGTCCGAGAGGCCGAGATCGGCCTTGATCGGACCGACCAGCAAGGTGAGCAGGTTCCGGTCCAGCACGGAGAGGACGGTGAAGAGGAACAGCACCGCGACGGCGGTCCATCCCACGCGCGCCGGAGGGTAATCGGCTTGCGGGGCGCTGCTGCTGATGGGCTGTTCCTGCTTCATGTCGCCTCGCCAGTTAGAACCGGAACTTCGCGCCGACAGTCATTGTGCGGCCTACAATATCGTAAACGGAAATCACCGTCGGGAAATTGAGGCCGGGATTGGTGCCGGGCGCAATGGGCGGATCCTTGTCGAACAGATTGTTGACCGTGGTGAACAACTCCAGCGTGCCGCCGCGCGCGGGCACTTTGTAGCTGAGCGTCAGGTCCGTGTACCATACCGGCTTGAAGGCCGGATAGTCGAAGACCTGATTGGGCTGATCGCTGCCGAGACGGAATTTGCCGATGAACTGCTCGGAAAGGAACAGTCCGAAATTGCCCTGCGTGTAGTTGACGTTGAACGTCCCGCGCCAGCGCGGTCGGCCAATCGGCTGCGGCCCGATTTCCGCCGTGCCAGCCAGATCATAAGCGGGCGCGGTGCTGCTCTGCTGCGTGACGAAGCTGTCGAGATAATTGGCGTAGAGGCGCAGGCCGAGTTGCCCGTTGCCCAGCGGCCTACGATAGGATGCGTCGATGTCGATCCCGCTCGTCTTGAGAAACGCGATGTTCGCGGGAACGATATTGATGTTGGTCGGGAATGCGTTCGCCGACGGGCGGATGATGAGGCCGCATTCAGGCGTCGCCGGATTGGCTGCGCAATTCTCGATGATCTGGCGCGCCGTCAGCGTACCGATCGCGCCGTCGATCTTCAGCCGGTAATAATCCACCGAAACGCTGAAGCCGGGCAGGAAGGATGGCGAGAGTACGCCCCCGAAAGTGAGCGTGTCCGCTTCCTCCGGCTTGAGGTTGGGGTTGCCGCCGCCTGTCTGCTGGACCGACTGGGTGAGGCCGCTGACAGGATCGGTGATCGCGCCGATATTGCTCTGCGCGCCCGCGAAAAGATCGAACAATGTAGGCGCGCGGATGTCGCGCGAGCGCGTGACCCGCAGCAGCAGGTCGTCGACCGGCTTCCAGGTCGCGCCGAGCTTCCAGGTCTTCACGGTGCCGCTGGTGCTGTAGTCCGTGACGCGGCCGGCGGCATTGATATCGAGGGCGCGGAAGAAGGGCGCATCCTTGAGCACGGGAACGGCGATCTCGACGAAGCCTTCCTTCACCGTGGATTTGCCGCTGGCGACGCCGGTGTTGAGCAGGAAGAAACGCAGCGCCGTTGGACTGACACCGCGAAGCCCGGCAAAAAAATCGGCTTTTTCGGTGGCCGTATCGAGCAACGCCGGATCGGAATTGCTGGTGAGATCAAGCTTCTGGCTGCGATATTCGCCGCCCACCGCAATCGTCACCGGCCCCGCCGGGAGGTCGATCAGATCGCCCTGAATACTGCCGGAAACGGCATGCTGGCTGATGATCGCCCGATAGGTGGACGTGTCGGTCGCATAGGCCAGACCGGCTGGCGTCGAACCCGGCCCGTTCACGCCGAAGATGTTGAGCGGAGAACAATCGGCATAGCGCTGGCGAATGGCCGCATCGGCGCTGAGCGATGCGTTGCAGACGATCCGGCCCGTTCCGTCATCCACGGCATCGAGCGCGGCGGCGCGCTTGCGCAGATCGAACGCGCCCTGAAGCGCGACGCTGTGCTTGGAACGGCCGTAATTATAGCCGATCTGCCAGTTCCATCCCCCGCCGAACTGTCCTTCAAGGCCCGTGCTGGCCATGATGAAGTCGGTTCTCTCCTCGACCGGCAGCGGCCCTTCCAGGCCAAGCGACGTGGTCATGTTGAACGAATCCACGCCATTGGCGGTCATGGCCGCCTGCAGCTCTGTCGGCAGCCAGGGGTTGCCGCTGAAGATGACGGCCGGGGAAGGCGGCACGATGGTGTTCGCAAGGCCCTGATATTGAAGGTCGCTGCGCGTGAAGCCGCCTTGCACATAGAAGTTCACATCATCGGCGACATCATAGCTGAAGCGGCCGAAATATTGCTGTGTGCGAAGCGGCGCCACGGCCGTCGCGTTGAGCGGAATGCGAAAGCCGTCGCCACCGACATTGTAATTGGGCGTGCCGGTGAGCGTGCCGGGATCGAATGGGGCGAGTTGTCCGTCGGGCAGGAAGCGATATCCCGAATAGGGTCCGCTGGTGATGAGGCCGCCTTCGGTGGTCAGCGCGTTCGTGCCATTTTCATAAAGCACGAAAGGATTGGTCGCTGATCCGGGATTGGCGGCGCCGGGGACTTTGCCCGCGAAGATATAGTTTTTGCCGGCCTGTGGACGATCGTTGCGCTTCATGCCCTTGCTATCGAACAGTTCGGCGCTCAGCAGCAGATGGCCCTTGCCGTCGAACAGGCTCGTGCCGCCAGCGATGCCGAGCCGGTAGTTCTGATTGTCGCCGCGCGTGGCGAGACCATATTGGGCATTGGCCGTCAGCCCCTCGAACTTGCGATTGAGGATGAAGTTGACGACGCCGGAGACAGCATCCGATCCATAAGCGGCCGAGGCGCCTGCGGTGACGACCTCGACACGCTCGATCAGCAGGTTGGGGATGATGTTGGTATCGACATCGCCGCGATAGGTCGTGGGAGGAACGCGCAGCCCATCGAACAGGATGAGGGTACGGTTGCCGCCTATGCCGCGCAGGTTGAGGATGTTGCCATGTGACGGATTGTTCGCCTGATTATGCGTACTGCGCGCCGGGCTGCTGGAAAGCTGGAACTGCGGGAGCTTGTTGAGCGCGTCGGGCAGATTGGTCGGCGTGGCCTTGACCAGATCTTCAGTCCGCGCGATCGTCACCGGCGTCGGGGCGGTGTAGCCGTCGCGCACGATGCGCGAACCGGACACGATGATGTCCTCAGCCAAATCCATGTCCGCTGCCGGCGCGGCGTCATTGTTTTCCACCGGGCCTTCGGGGCTGGATTGCGCCAAGGCCGTTCCGGCTCCAATCCCCATGAAAAGCAAAGGGCTGACGCAGCAAAGCAGTTTCAGCCTGATATCCGACGACATGTAAGACCCCCATTTCTATCCCTGTGTATAGTTTTCAATGGAGTAGTCTAATATTGCATGTCAATGCAAATTTATCGCGCGCCGTTCAAGCGCCGTCGATCTCCGCCCTCTACACCCCCGACGCCAGAGGTCCGCTGCTGCTGCGTGCGCGCGGAAAGGACAGGCGCAACTTCGCGATGAGCGAAGGCCAAAACCTGACCGCGAAATCCCGGCTAGCCCCGTTTAATCGGTGACAGAGCCATTCTCGATGCTGCTGTCCACCGTCTGCTCCGCGACCCAGCGGGCGAAGGGGGAATGAGCGGATTCCACCGGCAGGGCGAGGATGGCGGGCACTTCATATTCGTGCAGTTCCGCCAGCCGGGCCATCAGCGCATCGCGGCGATCCAGGGTCGTCTTGAAGAGGATGGGGACTTCCGCCGCGCGCTGGACCGCGCCTTTCCATTCGTAGATCGACGTGCAGGACGGCAGCATGTTGGCGCAGGCGGCAAGACGTTCTTCAACCAGCAGGCGAGCGACACGCTCGGCGCTCCCGGCCGATCCGAAAAGGGTGTAGACGAGCGCGACGCCGCTCATGCCCGGCGCAGGCCGATGGCATGCGCCCCCCATGCGGCGGCGGCGACCACCAGCGCGCCGACCGCCTGATGCAGCACGGCAAGGGTCAGGTCGATGCCGCTGATGACGGTCGCAATGCCAAGGACAATCTGCGTCCCTACCGCCGCGTTGATGGCGATGGAAGGACCGCGCCGGCCCGCCTGCTTCGCCTTGCGCGCCAGCATGATGAGCGCCAGCGCCGCGATCCACGCCCACCAGCGATGGATGAAGTGAACCAGATAGGGATCGCTGGAAAGGGTCGCCCAGAAGGCGCCGGTCCATGTGATTCCTTCCGGCACGAAATGATCGTTCATCAGCGGCCATGTGCTGGAGACATAGCCCGCATTCAGCCCGGCGGTGAACGCGCCGAACAGCAACTGCGCGAACAGGATCAGCAGCGCCAGCAGCGCGAAAGGCCCGAGCGCGGCGGGACGGGAACGGCTGTTGCGAGCGAGCGCCAGCAGGTCGAGCGCTGTCCAGATCAGCGCGCCCATGATGAGGAGCGCGGTCAGCAGATGCACGGCGAGACGGTAATGGCTGACATCGGTGCGAACCGACAGGCCCGACGTCACCATCCACCAGCCGATGACGCCTTGCAACCCGCCCAGCGCGAGCAGCGCCACCAGCCGCCGGCCATAGCCTTGCGGGATCGCCCGTTTCGCCGCGAACCAGATCAGCGGCAGGGCGAAGGCGATGCCGATCAGGCGGCCGAGCAGACGGTGCACCCACTCCCAGAAGAAAATGAACTGGAAGTCAGAGAGGGTCATGCCCTGCCGCAACTGCTGATATTCGGGGATCTGCTGATAGAGGCGGAAAGCCTCCATCCACTGATCATGGGTCAGCGGGGGAATGGCGCCGGTGATCGGCTTCCATTGCGTGATCGACAGCCCCGATTCGGTGAGCCGCGTGATGCCGCCCACCACCACCATGCAGAAAACCAGCGCGGCCACCATCAGCAGCCAGCGGGCAATGGAGGCGGGACGCGCGGAGGGCGCGGCGGAACGGAAAGCGGTCGCGGTCATGGGCGGGGTTCATGCGCTTAAGCCGGGCGGGTTTCAAGAGGGGCGCGGGGACAGAATGTCCTATGGGATCGAAGCGCCGCGCGGCTGTTGGCGGGGGGCGGTTGGGAGGCGGATCGCTCCCCGTCTTCCATTCCCCACCTTCACCCTATTCCTCCGTCCGGAACAAGACCGTCTCGCCCACCAGGAAGAACAGCAGGAACGGCGCCCAGGCCGCCAGAAACGGCGGATAAGCGCCCAGATTGCCCATGGCGAGCGAGAAATTATCCGCCACGAAATAAGCGAACCCCAACGCCATGCCCAGAACGGCGCGGATGAAGAGTTGCCCCGAACGCGCCAGCCCGAACGCCGCCACGGACCCCAGAATCGGCATCAATATGGCGGAGAGCGGGCCGGACAGCTTGTGCCACAAACTGCCCTCCAGCTCCGCCGTCGGTCGCCCGGCATCATGCAGGTCGGCAATGGCGGAGCGCAATTCGCCAAAGGTCAGCGCGTCGGGATCGACCTTCGCCAGCGTGAACTGCTCCGGGCGGATGTCGCGGCCGAAATGCACCGTGCCCAAATCCCGCACCGTGCCCCGGGCCACGTCGAATTGCTGCGCGCCTTCCAGCACCCAATCTTTCGCGCTGGCGTCATAATGCCCTTTGGGCGCGCGCACGATGTTCGTCAGGCTGTTGTCGATCCGGTTGTAGATATGGACGTTCCGCAACTGCGTCGCCGTGCCCCGCCCCGCCACGATGGCCGCATTGACGAGGTTGTTGCCGTCCAGCACCCACGGATTGACCTTCACGCCGCTATCCTGCGGGATCGGGCCGTAATCGACCGCCTGCCACGCACTGAGCGCCGCCGTGGAGCGCGCCACCACCCGCTCGTTAAAGACATAGCTGATGAGCGCCACGCCCAGCGCGGACACGATCAGCGGCGCCAGAATCTGATGTGCGGACAGCCCTGCCGCCTTCATCGAGATGATCTCGCTGTTCTGGTTCAGCGTCGCCAGCATGATCAGGGTGCCCAACAGCACGGAAAATGGCAAAAATCGGGCAATGATCTGCGGTACGCGCAGGCCCACATAATGCCATAATTGCGCGTCGCCATTGCCCGCATAGGCCAGGATGTCTCCCGATTCGCCCAGCAGGTCGAGCATCTGGAGCACCACCACCAGCATCGCCAGCACGGCAAAAGTCCGGGTAAAGAACAATCGCGCCATGTAGAAGCTGATCTGGCGCGACGGGAAGAAATCGAACATCACGCCGCTCCCTGCGGTTCTTCTGGCGTGGAGCCGCCGTTGCGCCGGCTGCCCGTCGGCAGGATGCTCCGCAGCTTCTTGCCGATCTTGGCGAAGGCATATTCCAGCGCGCCGATGGGCTGGCCGCCAGGACGATGAGCGACCACATGATACATCCAGAAGATGAGGCCCGCGGTCAGCAGGAACGGCCCCCACAAGGCGATGATCGGATCGACCCGGCCCAGCGCGCCCACGCTTTCGCCATATTGATTGATCTTGTGATAGGTCACGATGAACACGATCGAGACGAACACGCCCAGCGCCGATGTCGATCGCTTGGGCGGAATGGCGAAGGCCAGCGCCGCCAGCGGCAGCAGCAGCATCATCACCACCTCCACCACCCGGAAATGGAAATTGGCGCGAATCTCGTTCCGCAGCTTTTGCGGCGTTGCGGGATCGCGGGCCATGGTGACAAGCTCGATGATCGTCTTTTCCCGGTCCACGTCCCGACCCCGGAAACTCTCTATCTGCGGCAGGTCGATGGGCAGGTCGTGGCTGGAGAAAGACAGGATTCGCGGCGTCTTATATTGCGGCGCGTTGTTCACCAGCACGCCGTCGCGCAGGCGGAAAATGATGGTGTCCGGGTCGTCCGTCGCCAGAAAGCTGCCCTGCGCCGCCGTCACGGCCAGCGATTGCCCGTCCTTCCCCTCCGCCCGCACGAAAATACCCTGGAGGTTGCGGCCTTCGTCCAGACTGCGCTCGATCCGCATGGTCATGCGCTTGCCCAGGCTGGTGAACTCACCGACCTTGATCGAGGCGCCCAGCGCGCCCGATCGCAGTTCGAACCGCAGCGCCTCATAGGCGTGGCGGGACAGTGGCTGGACGAAGCCGACGATGCCAAGGTTCAGCACCGCCATGCCGATCGCGAACATATAGGGCACCCGCAGGAGCCGCCCATAGGACAGGCCCACCGCGCGCATCACGTCCAGTTCCGACGTCTGCGCCAATTTGCGGAAGGCCAGCAATATGCCCAGCATCAATCCGATGGGAATGCCCAGCGAAAGATATTCGGGCAGCATATTGGCCAGCATCCGCCACACGACGCTGACCGGTCCGCCTTCCGCCGCGACGAAATCGAACAGGCTCAGCATCTTGTCGAGCACGAGCAGCATGGCCGCAATAATGAGCGTCCCCAGCATGGGGAGAGCAATCAGGCGGGCGAGATATCGGTCGGTGGCGGTCAGCATTTCAATATGTCGTCGTCCCATCACCATGTTTTGGCCGCAAAGCCGGACCATATCCGAGTCACGGAAAAAGTGGGGCGAACAGGGGCTCGCCGTCCGATCCGTTCGGGCGGCTATAGCTGCCAGGAGTGTAATGGTCATGTTGAAAGTTATTGCCGGGCTGATGTCGGTGGGGGCCTTGTTCGCCGCCGCCCCGGCTGTCGCCCAGCACCGCGAGATCGGGAACGACATGAATATGTGCGCCGCTTCGGCCAAGGGGCCGGCGGTTCTGGTCGACGTGCGCGGTTTCGCCGCCGCGACCGGCAATGTGCGGGTCCAATCCTATCCGGCCACCAAGGCGGCCTGGCTGTCCAAGGGCGCCTGGCTCAACCGCATCGACATTGCAGCCCGGCCCACCAATGGGGCCATGCATATCTGCATGCCGGTGCCCGAATCCGGTCAATATGGCATCGCCGTGCGGCATGATCGCGACGGGAACGGAAAGACCGACATTTCCCGCGATGGCGGCGGTTTTTCCAACAATCCGGGCATCAGCATCTTCAATCTGGGCAAACCTTCGGTCGACAAGGCGTCATTCCATGTCGGACCGGGCGTGACCCGGATCACGATCAACCTCAAATATATGTGACATAAACATGGTCCGCGTCGCGCTCCTGTCCAATCCCAAATCCACGGGCAACCGGCAGACCCTGCCGCGGGTACGGAGCTATTGCGCCAGCAATCCCGACATCTTCCACTATGAAGTGGAGCATGTCGACCAGATCGGCCGGGCTTTGCAGACCATCGCCCGCGTCGATCCCACCGTCATCGTCATCAACGGCGGCGACGGCACGGTGCAGACGGCGCTGACCGAGCTTTATCAGGGCGAGCATTTTCAGGGCCGGGTGCCGCCCATCGCGGTGCTGCCCAATGGCAAGACCAACCTGATCGCGCTGGACCTTGGCATCCATGGCGACCCGATCAAGGCGCTGGAGCGGATCGTGGAGATCGCCAAGTCGGGCGTGGACGACCATGTCGTCGCGCGCGAACTGATCGCGCTGTCGGACGGGCGGGCGGGAAGCCGGCCCGTGCTGGGCATGTTCCTGGGCGGCGCGGGCCTCGCCGATTCGATCCTCTATTGCCGCAACCAGATCTATCCGCTGGGCCTTTCCAATGGCCTCAGCCATTTCCTGACGGCCATCGCGGTGCTGGTGTCGCTGCTGTTCGGCATCCGCGCGCGCTTCCTGCCGCCGTCCAGCAATCCGGTCCGCATCTCCCTGATCCGCGATGGCGAGCTGGCGGGGCGTTTTTCCGTGCTGATCGTCACCACGCTGGAAAAGCTGCTGCTGGGCACCAGAACCGGCGAAAGCCAGCGCGGCAACATGAAGCTGATGGCCGTGGACCAGAGCCTGTCCGCCCTGCTCCGCCTCGGCTGGGCCAGCCTGTTCCGCCGCATGGGCAAGACGAAAATGCCGGGCATCCATCTGGAACAGGGCGACATCATCCGCATCGAAGGCGAACATAGCAGCGTCATTCTGGACGGCGAACTGTTCGAAGCGTCGGAAGGCCATCCCATCGTCCTGCGCTCGACCCAGCCGGTGCCCTTCCTGCGCCTGGCGGCCTGAGCTTTTTCAAAGCCAAAATCCCTCGCCCATGGAGGAGAATGTCGCTGCGCTTCGCCTCCCCCCTTATCCAGTGCGCCTGACCTCGCTTCGTTCAGCATAACCCTCTTCCCATCCCCCCTGGCTTCCCCTTATGCTGATCGCCTCAGCAAGGGAGTTCCGTTCATGCGTCATATGCTGACCGTCCTGGCCGCGGTGGGCCTGCCCTCCCTCGCCAGCGCGCAAACATCCGCGCCGGCTGCCTCCACGCCGCCGCAAAGCGCGCTTGGCGCGGCCATTGCGGGCGACATGGACGGCCTGATGACGCTTTATCGCGACCTCCACGCCAATCCCGAACTGTCGGGGCAGGAAACCGCGACCGCCGCCAAACTCGCCCGCCGTCTCAAGGCCATGAAGTTCGACGTCACCGACAAAGTCGGCGGCACCGGCGTCGTCGCGGTGATGAAGAACGGTTCAGGCCCCGTGCTGCTGATCCGCGCCGACATGGACGCCCTGCCGGTGACGGAGCAGACCGGCCTCCCCTTCGCCTCGAAGGTCCGCGCCAAGACCGACGATGGCGCCGACACCGGCGTCATGCACGCCTGTGGCCACGACACGCACATGACCGCCTTCATCGAAACGGCGAGGCTGCTCTCCGCTCGCCAGGACCAGTGGAAGGGCACGCTGGTCATGATCCTCCAGCCCGCCGAGGAAACCGGCAAGGGCGCGCGGGCGATGCTGGAGGACGGCCTCTACAACCGTTTCCCGCGCCCGACCCACGCCATCGCCTTCCACGACGCGGCCAATATGGAGGCGGGAAAGATCGCCTATACGCCCGGCTATGCGCTCGCCAATGTGGACAGCGTCGACATCAGCGTGAAGGGCGTCGGCGGCCATGGCGCCTATCCCCAGGCGACCAAAGACCCCATCGTGCTGGGCGCGCGGATCGTCACCGCGCTGCAAACCCTGGTCAGCCGCGAGCAGGACCCGCAAGACCCCGCCGTCGTCACGGTCGGCAGCTTTCAGGGCGGAACCAAGCACAATATCATCCCCGACGAGGCGAAGCTGCAACTGACCGTCCGCAGCTATTCCGACGAGACGCGGGCAAAACTCATCAAGGGCATAGAGCGCATCGCGCGCGGCGAAGCCATCGCGGCGGGCATCCCCGACGACCGAATGCCGGTGGTGTCGGTGAAGGACGAATTCACGCCCTCCACCTACAACCCGCCCGAATTTGCCGAGCGGATGGCGGCCCTGCTGCGCGGCCATTTCGGGCAAGGACAGGTGGCGAAGGCCCCGGCGGTGATGGGCGGCGAGGATTTCGGCCGCTATTATCGGGCGGACAAGAGCATCGACAGCTTCATCTTCTGGGTCGGAGGCGTGCCCGCCGACCAGATGGCGAAGGCGGCGGCGGGCCAGCTTTCCCTCCCCTCGCTCCACAGCCCCTTCTGGGCGCCGCAAGCCGACAAGGTCATCGCCACCGCCAGCGAAGCGCTGACCGTGCTGGCGTTCGATATCCTGAAACGGGATTGAGGTTGCAGGCCTGCCCTTCCCTCCCTACGCCACCCCCTCGGTATCCAGCGCATAGCCTGCCGAACGCACGGTGCGGATGATATCCTGATATTTGCCGTCGCCGTTGATCGCCTTGCGCAATCGCCGGATATGCACGTCCACGGTCCGCAATTCGATGTCGCTGTCTTGGCCCCACACGCTGTCGAGCAGCCGTTCGCGCGAAAAGACCCAGCCGGGATGCTCCAGGAAATGCTTGAGCAGGCGGAACTCGGTCGGCCCCAGCGGGACGACTTGCCCGCTGCGCCGGACCTTGTGCCCCACCGTGTCCATTTCGACATCCGCGAAGGTCAGCGTCTCGCCCGCCAGCGCCGGTCGCACCCGCCGCAGCACTGCGCCCACGCGCGCCACCAGTTCGCGGGGGGAGAAGGGCTTGGTCACATAATCGTCCGCGCCCGTTTCAAGGCCCCGGACGCGATCCTCTTCCTCGCCGCGCGCGGTCAGCATGATGATCGGCACATTGGCCGTGCCGTTCATGCGGCGCAGGCGGCGGCATACTTCGATGCCGGAAAGGCTTTCCACCATCCAGTCGAGCAGCACGATGTCCGGCACATTTTCCTGCGCCATCAGCAGCGCCTCTTCGCCGTCGACAGTATGGGCGACGTCGAAATCCTCGCGCTTGAAATGCCAGATCAGCAGTTCCGCGAGCGCGGCGTCATCTTCGACCAGCAGCATCTTGGCCCGCGCCATGCTCAGTCCTCCAGCGGCTGTTCGCCGCCGCGTTCGCGGTCGGGCAGGGTCAGGCCGGTGGCGGCGTAATAGACCATTTCCGCCACATTGGTGGCGTGGTCGCCGATCCGCTCTATATTCTTCGCGATAAAGAGCAGATGCGCGCATTCGCTGATCGTCTTGGGATTTTCGACCATATAGGTGACGAGCGTGCGGAAGACGCTGTCGTAGAAATCGTCGACCACCGCGTCGCGCTCGATCACCGCGAGGGCGAGGTCCGCGTCACGCGCCGCGAAGGCGTTGAGCGCATCATGCACCATCTCGCCCGCGACCTGTCCCATGGAGGGCAGGAGCGAGATCGGCTCCAGCGTCCGCTTGTTAGTGGCGATGGAGGGCACGCGCTTGGCGATATTCTTGGCATAGTCGCCGATCCGCTCGACCACGCTCACGATCTTCAGGGCCGCGATCACGTCACGCAGATCATTGGCCATGGGCGCGCGCAGGGCGATGATCTCCACCACCAGCTTCTCGACCTCCGCCTCGATGGCGTCGATGCGCTTGTCGTCGGCGACGACCTGCGCCGCCAGCGTCTTGTCGTGCCGTTGCAGCGCCAGCATCGCATGTTCGATAGCCGCTTCCGCGCGCCCGCCCATTTCCGCGATCAGCCCGCGCAGCTTGTCGATTTCCTCGTCGAACGCCTTGATCGTATGTTCAGCCATGTCCCATCTCTCTTCCGCGCCCATCAGCCTCAAAAATCAACCGTAGCGCCCGGTGATATAATCCTTGGTCCGCTCCTGCTGCGGATTGGTGAAGATATCGGACGTTACGCCATATTCCACCAGTTCACCCAGGTGAAAGAAAGCCGTCCGCTGCGACACGCGCGCGGCCTGCTGCATGTTGTGCGTGACGATCACGATGGCGTAGCGGCCGCGCAGTTCGTGGATCAGTTCCTCGATCTTGGCCGTCGCGATCGGATCGAGCGCCGAGCAAGGCTCGTCCATCAGGATCACCTCCGGTTCCACCGCGATGGCGCGCCCGATGCAGAGGCGCTGCTGCTGACCGCCCGACAGAGCGGTGCCGCTGTCATGCAGCCGGTCCTTCACCTCGTCCCATAGCCCCGCGCGGCGCAGCGACTTCTCGACGATCACGTCCAGGTCCGCCTTGCCCGCCGCCAGCCCATGGATACGCGGGCCGTAAGCGATATTCTCATAGATCGACTTGGGGAACGGATTGGGCTTCTGGAACACCATGCCGACGCGGGCGCGCAACTGCACCACGTCCATGGAGGAAGCGTAGATATCCTCCCCGTCCAGCGTGATCGCACCTTCCACGCGGGCGCTCGCCACCGTGTCGTTCATGCGGTTCAAGGTCCGCAGGAAGGTCGACTTGCCACAGCCCGACGGGCCGATGAAGGCCGTCACATTGTCCATGTCCACGTCGATGGAGACGCCCTTGATCGCCTGCTTGTCGCCATAAAAGACCTTGACGTCGCGCGCGGTCATCTTGGTTTCGGTAGCGGGGACCAGCGTTTGCGGTTCGTGCATCATATTTACCACCGTTTTTCGAACTTGTTGCGCAGGTAGATGGCGAGGCCGTTCATCGCGAGCAGGAAGACCAGCAGCACGATGATGGCGGCGGATGTCTTTTCGACAAAGCCCTTCGACACCTCGTCGGACCAGAGGAATATCTGCACCGGCAGCACGGTCGCCGGGTCGGTGATGCCGCCCGGCGGCGTCGCGATGAAGGCGCGCATCCCGATCATCAACAGCGGCGCGGTCTCGCCCAGCGCGCGCGCCATGCCGATGATGGTGCCGGTGAGAATACCGGGCAAAGCGAGCGGCAGCACATGCTGGAACACCACCTGCACGGGGCTGGCCCCGATGCCGAGCGCCGCGTCGCGGATGCTGGGCGGCACGGACTTGATCGCGTTGCGGCCGGCGATGACGATCACCGGCATGGTCATCAGCGCCAGCGTCATGCCGCCCACCAGGGAGGCCGAACGCGGCAGATGGAGGACGTTGAGGAAGATCGACAGGCCCAGCAGACCGAAGATGATCGAAGGCACCGCCGCCAGATTGTTGATCGACACTTCGATGACGTCGGTCATCCAGTTCTTGCGCGCATATTCTTCCAGATAGAGCGCGGTCGCGACGCCCACCGGAAAGCTCAGCAGCAGCGTCACCAACATGGTCAGCAACGACCCCTTGAACGCGCCCCAGATGCCGACCTGCGTCGGATCGGTGCCGTCGCTGCCGGTCAGGAATGCCATGCTGAAGCCGGTCGACAGCACGCCCTGCTGCTTCAGCCGCGCCACGGCGGCTTCGGCTTCGGGCGACCCCTTGCTCTTGGCGGCCAGGTCGATGGCGGTCGACGCGGGCACGCGGATGGTTTCGCTACGGCTCAGGATCCTGGGATTGGCCTTGATCGCGTCGCGGACGCTGGTCCAGGCGGTCGGCGCGATCAGCGCATCGGCATCCGGTCCCAGCGTCTTTTTCGCGACCTCGCTCGTCACCATCGGCAGGTTCGCGCCCGCAAGGCCCTGATCGGTGATATTGCCCGGATCGAGCAGCAGCGGCGAGGCCGGGAAATCGACCTGCAACGCGATCTCGGTCCGGGTGAAACCGCGCAATCCGTTGCCCATCATGGTGAAGAGCAGGAAGGCAAGAAACGCGGCCGAGAGCAGCACGGCAAACAGGCCCGTCAGCTTGAAACGCCGCTCGGCCGCATAGCGCCGCGCGATCCGCTTCTGCATCGCGTCCGACTTCCAGTCCGTAGGGAGGCGTTCAGCGGTCATTCGTAAGCCTCGCGATATTTCTTCACGACCCGCAGGGCCACGATGTTGAGCAGCAGGGTGACGATGAACAGCACCAGTCCCAGGGCGAAGGCCGCCAGCGTCTTGGCGCTGTCGAATTCCTGGTCGCCGGTTAGAAGCTGGACGATCTGCGTCGTCACCGTCGTCACGCTGGCAAAGGGATTGAGTGTCAGATTAGCCGCCAGCCCTGCCGCCATGACCACGATCATCGTTTCGCCAATGGCGCGGCTGACGGCCAGCAGCACGCCGCCCACAACGCCGGGCAGAGCGGCGGGGATCAGCACTTTGCGGATCGTCTCGCTGGTCGTCGCGCCCATGGCGAGGCTGCCGTCGCGCATGGATTGCGGCACGGCGGCGATGCTGTCGTCCGCCATGGAGGAAACGAACGGAATGATCATCACGCCCATGACGAGACCCGCCGCCAGCGCGCTTTCCGAACTCGCGCCATGGATGCCGATGCCAACCGCGAGGTCGCGCAACGCCGGGGCGATGGTGAGCGCCGCGAAATAGCCGTAGACCACGGTCGGGACGCCTGCCAGCACCTCAAGGATCGGCTTCATCCATTTGCGGACCTGCGGCCTTGCATATTGGGTGAGGTAGATGGCGCTCATCAGGCCCAGCGGAATGGCGACCGCCATGGCGATGATCGCGCCGATGAAGATCGTGCCCCAGAACAGCGGCACCGCGCCGAACGCATCCTCATTGCCATAGCCGAGCGCCGCCGATTGCGGGCTCCACTTGGTCCCGAACAGGAAGTCGATGGGATTCACCATCGAAAAGAAGCGGATCGATTCCCACAGCAGCGACACGACGATGCCCAGCGTGGTCACGATCGCCAGCAGCGAGGCAAGCAGCAATGTCGCCATCACCAGCCGTTCGACCCGCGTGCGCGCCCGGAAATCGGGCCGGACGCGGGTGAAGGCATAGGCCCCGCCCGCAAAGGCCAGCACCAGCGCCAGCACGGCTCCCGCAATGCCATATTTGCTGATCGCCGCGCGATAAGGCTCCACAAGCGCCTGCGCCGCGGGATTGAAGGCCGCAGCCTGCGCGCCCGTCGCGATGTTCCGCGCCTCGCCCAGCAGGGCGGAGCGGGAGAAGGCGTCGGCGGGCAGGCTCTGCGCCGCCGGATCGCTCAGCACCGTCTGGGTGATGAGGCCAGGCGATATATTGGCCCAGATGACGAGGAAGAGGCCCGCCGGGATCAGCGTCCACAGCGCCACATACCAGCCATGATAGCCCGGCAGGCTATGCACGGCGTCGCGCCGCCCCGACGCCCGCGCCACGGTTTGCAGCCGCAGCGCGCGGGCGCGGGCGCTGACCCAGGCGATCGCGCCAAGGCCCGCCAGCAGCAGGAAGATTGCAGGTCCGGTCATGCGCGCTCGCTTATTTCAGGGCCGCGACGTCCAGCACGGGCAGCGATTTCACTGCCTCCGCGCTCGCCTTGCGGACGTCTTCAGGCGCCGCGACCATGCCGCGCCTCGCGAGCGGGCCGCCCGGCTCCCAATTGGCGGCAAAGGCGTTCAGATAGGCCTGCAAGCCTGGAACCGCCTGCATATGCGCCTTCTTGACATAGATGTAGAGCGGGCGGGCGCCCGGATACTGGCCGGTCGAGACGGTCTCATAGGTCGCCTCGACACCGTTGACCGGCACGTCCTTGAGCGTGTCCTTGTTCTCTTCCAGGAAGCTGAAACCGAAAATGCCCAGCGCATTGGGGTTCGCGCCCAGCTTCTGCACGATCAGATTGTCGTTTTCGCCCGAGTCCACATATTTGCCATCCTCGCGGATGCGGGTGCAGGTGGCCTTATATTCGTCCTCATTCTTTTCCTTGAGCGCCGTCATCGCCTCGTCGCTCTGGCAGCCCTTCTCAAGGATCAGTTCAGCGAGCGAATCGCGCGTGCCGCTGGTCGAGGGCGGGCCGAAGACGGAAATCGGAATGGCGGGAAGGCCGGGGTCCACATCCCTCCAGCTTTGGGCCTTGTTCGGTCCCTTGCCATAAGGATTGGCGGCCAGCGCCTCATAGACGATCTTCGGGGTCAGCCTGAAGCCTGGCCCCTTCTTCGATTCCGCGAAAGCAAGGCCGTCGACGCCGATCTGGATTTCGACGATTTCTCCGGCGCCATTCTGCTGGCACTGCTCCAGCTCGGCCCTCTTCATCCGGCGCGACGCATCCACGATGTCGGGATATTGCGCGCCCACGCCGGCGCAGAACAGCTTCATGCCGCCGCCGGTGCCGGTCGATTCGACGATCGGCGATTTCATGCCCGGATTGCTCTGCACGAACAGTTCAGCGACCGCCGTGGCGAAGGGGTAGACGGTGGACGAACCGACCGCGCGGATCTGGTCGCGGGTGCCGCCCGCGCCGCCGCCCTGGTCGCCGCAGCCGGAAAGGGTGAGAGCGGCAACGGCCGTCACGGCGAAAAGAGCGAGATGCTTCACGAAAACCTCCGTCGTTGCAAAGCCGCGATTCGCTGTCGCTGCCCCACGATGAGTTTGCGCCTAGCTGCGGTTCATCGCGCCTTTGTGACAGTGACGTTTCATTTTCATGACAACGCCTCCGGCTTGCGTGAAAAAACCGATACTTCCGTTTCATGGGCGACTTCGCCGGAAAGCATTTTCGGCAACAGGACCGAGATGGTCGTCCCCTTGCCCACCGCGCTGCTGATGTCCATCCGTCCGCGATGGCGTTCCACGACATGCTTGACGATGGCAAGGCCAAGTCCGGTGCCGCCCATGGCGCGGCTGCGCCCCGAATCGACCCGATAGAAACGCTCCGTCAACCGGGGGAGCTGATCGGGCGATATGCCTTCGCCCTCGTCCGCGACGGTCAGGCTCACCATGCCGCTTGGCCCCTCTCCCACCGTCACGCGAATCGGCGTGCCGGGGCGGCCATATTTGGTGGAATTGCCGATCAGATTGTGAAGAAGCTGGGAAAGCTGCGCCCGGTCCCCGCGCACGGGGGGCAGGCCGGGGTCGATGCGCGCCTCCACCTCCGCCCCGCGCTCGCCATGGCTGGTGCGGAATACGCCCGCCACCTCGGCCACCAGCATGGAAAGATCGACCGCGCTGTCGGGCGCGCGATATTTGTCCGCCTCGATCCGCGAGAGCGATATGAGGTCGTCGATCAGGCGCTGCATCCGTCGCGCCTCGCCATCCATGATCTTGAGGAATCTTTGCCGGGTTTCGGTGTCCTTGCCCAGTTCCGGGTCCGCCAGCGTTTCGATGAAGCCCAATATGCCGGCCAGCGGAGTGCGCAGTTCATGGCTGGCATTGGCGACGAAATCGACCCGCATCCGCTCTGCCGCATAGGCGCCGCTATGATCGACCAGATGAACGAGACGCCGCATCTCCTCCGGCGCGCTCAAGGGCGCGATCCGCATTTGCCAACGCTGGTCGCGGGCTCCCAGTCCCACCAGTTCCACCATGTCCGCCTCGGTCATGGCCGCCATATTCGTCAGCCTTTCGGCAGCGGCGGGATGACGGATGGCGATACGGGCATCTTCCCCCTCGATATGCGCGCCCAGCAATTGCCGCGCGGCGCGATTGGCCCGCACGATGCGCCCCTTTTCCAGCAGCAGCAGCGGGTCGGCGATCCCTTCCAGCAGGTCGGCGAAACCGGGCTGGTGCATCGGCCCGTTCGACGGCGGAGCCTCCCCCGCGCTTTCCGCGGCGTCAGCGTGATCGCCCCCTCTGGCCGAAATCAGCAGAACGAGCACGCCCGCCAGCACCGGCATCGCGATCGACAGCGGCGAAGCGCCCAGCAACAGCGCGCCCCCTGTGCCCAGCAACAGCATGGCGATGGAGGCCGTGATCTGCGATATGTTCAGTCGATTCATGGTTACCGCGCTGGATTCTTCGGGGTTTTGCTGCGATGGCCGGGGAGTAGCGTATAAAATTTACCTTCTGGCAAGCGCGATAGCGGATCATGACGAAATGAGCGAGCCCATCAGCGGACAGGATGATCCCCGGCAGGAACGGGAAGAGGCAGCGCAGGCGGTGACCTCGTCCCGGCGGCAATTGCTGATGGGCGGCGCGGTCGCCGCTTCCGCCATTGTGTCGATCCGTCCCGCGCTCGCCAATACGGCCGCGTCCGTGCTCAACTGCACCATTCCCGTGCCCGATCAGGCCCGCGCCGGCAATTATATCGCGCCCAATGGTCAGGTGGTGCCCGCCGGAACGCCCGGCGCCTTCCCGGCGGCGGGGCGCAGCTATACTGGCGAACAGGTGAAGCAGGCTTTGCGGGGACGCCCCCTGCCCGGCGCCGGCTATGAGCAAAATCAGGCCTATCTGAACTATATCCGCCGCCTGCAATCGGGGACGAGCGGCTTCACCTGCTACGCCTCGCTTCAGATGCCGCGCTGATGGGAAATATGTTAGGCGTCTGATTACCCCTTTGCGCTATGACCGTGCGGCAATCATCGGGAACAGGCATCGGGGACAGGGCGTGACAGCCGACCAACATTATCGCCGGGAAGGGGAAGGGAGCATCATGTCCCATATCCTTGACGACATGGTGCTGCTTTACCATCGCTCCTCCGGCCAGACCCATATGGTCATCAGCCCCGTGCCGGAAATATTGGAGACGCTGGAGGATGGCCAGCCCGCTTCGGCGCGGGATGTGCTGCAACGCCTCTTGCGACGCTACGATCTGGGACCGGCCGACGCCGCCCTGCCGGAGGTCGCGGCGCAACTCACGAATTTGGCCGCACTGGGGCTGATCCGCACGGCCTGATGAAGCATCGCATCACCCTTCGCATCGGCCCGGCGACGTTCCGCATGGGATCGGCATGGCCGGGACCGATCCGGTCATTGGAACGGCTTTATGCGGATTATCCCGCGCCTGCGGACGGCATCGCCGATTTCACCGTTCGGCTGGAGCCGGTCAGCCTGCTTCGCCGCTGGCTTCGCCCTTCTATCTTCATCACCGGCGACCATGGCCTGGCGGATGCCGCGCCCATGAGCCTTGCCCATGGCCTGCTGGCGGCGGAAATGGGGATGAACCTGCAAATGGCGCTGGGCTGGCGGCGGCACTTGCTGCTCCATGCTTCGAGCGTGGAGAAGGATGGCCGCGTCCTCGTCATGACGGGCGAATCCGGGTCGGGCAAATCCACGCTGGCGGCGCAACTGGGCGAACGCGGCTGGCGGCTGATGGGGGATGAGTTCGCGCTGCTCGATCTGGAAACGGGAACGGTGCTGCCTTTCCCCCGTCTCGTATCGCTCAAGAACCGGGCCATTGACGTCATCGTCGCAGAAGTGCCCGCCGCGCGCATGGGACCGCTTCTCGCGGGCACGGCCAAGGGCGACATCCGCCATCTGGCCCCCCGCGCCGATGCGGTGGCGCGCATGGACGAAGGCGCCCCGCCCGCCCTGCTGCTGTTCCCGCGCTTTGGTCATGCGCCGGCCATCCGCCCGGTGGGCCAGGGCGAGACGTTCATGCGCCTGACGCAGGCATCGACCAATTATGTGGCGTTGGGAGAGCCGGGTTTCGCCGCGTTGACCCGTTTCGTGACGCAGGTTCCCGCCCTCGCCATGGACTTCCCTTCGGGCGAAGAGGCCATCGCCATGGTCGAGCGGCTGTGGGAGCAACAGCGTTGAACGCCCGACTGCTTGTCCGCGCCTTGCGCGATCCGGGCACTGTGGCGCAGTTCGGGGCGGGGCAATGGAATGCGCTGATCGCCATGGCCCGGGCCGAGCGGCTGATCGGCACTCTCGCCTTGCGGATCGGCGACAGGCCGGTGCCCGATGCGGCGCGGCCGATACTGGCCGACGCCCGGCTGGATGCGGAGCGGGAAGCGCGGCAGGCGCTATGGGAAGCGGATCGGGCGGAGGCGGCGCTGAAGCCGTTGGGCGTGCGCGTCGTGCTGCTCAAGGGCACGGCCTATGCGGCGGCGGGTCTCAAGGCCGGAGAAGGACGGTTCATTGGCGATCTCGATATTCTGGTGCCGCGCGACTGCATGGAGGCGGTGGAGAAGCATTTGATGCTCGCGGGATGGGAGTGGGTGAAATCCGATTCCTATGACGATGCCTATTACCGCCAATGGATGCATGAGCTGCCGCCGATGATCCATCAGGAGCGGGACCGGATGATCGACGTGCACCACACCATCCTGCCGCTGACGGCCAGGCAGAGGCCGGATGCCGGGGCGATGATCGCGGATGCCATATCCATAACCGATGGATTACATATCCTGTCGCCGGAGGATCGTGTCTGCCACGCGGTCGCGCATCTGCTGGCGGACGGCGATCTGGCGGGCGGGCTGCGGAATCTGTGGGATGTGCATTGCCTGCTGGCCGAGGCCGATCCGGCGGCGCTGGAAGCGCGGGCCGCACGGCATGGGCTTTCCCCCCATGTGCGGCAGGCGCGGCGCATGGCCGATGCGCTTTATGGGGCGGGGCGGGAACGATTGACGCTGTGGGACCGGATCGTCCTTGCGCGCCTGCTTGCCCGCAATGGCTGGGGAAAGGAAACGCGCAAGGGGTTGCGGTTCGCTTTCTATCTCCGGTCGCACTGGCTGCGAATGCCGCCGACGATGCTGGCGCGGCACCTCTTCACCAAATGGCGCAAAGGGCACCGGCCGGCTTAGCGCCGCCTTGGACCGAAACTGGCCATTGCACGATCGGCGATCCGCGTGGTCCCCCCGCCCCTACGCCAGTTCGATTGCCATCGCGGTCGCTTCGCCGCCGCCGATGCAGAGGGAGGCCAGGCCGCGCTTGCCGCCGCGGTTCTGGAGCGCGGCGATCAGTGTGGCGAGGATGCGCGCGCCGCTTGCGCCGATGGGGTGGCCGAGCGCCGTCGCGCCGCCGTGGACGTTGAGCTTTTCGGCGGGGATGGCGAGTTCCTTCGCGGCGATCATCGCGACCACGGCGAAGGCTTCATTGACTTCGAACAGGTCGACATCCTCCACCGACCAGCCCGCTTTTTCCAGCGCCTTGCGCATGGCGGGGACAGGCGCGGTGGTGAAGCGGGACGGTTCATGGGCGTGGGCGGCGGTCGCGACGACCTTCGCGACGATGGGAAGGCCCAGCTTTTCCGCCACGCTTTGGCGCATCATCACCAGCGCGGCCGCGCCGTCCGAAATCGACGAAGCGTGGGCGGCGGTGATCGTGCCATCCTTGACGAAAGCGGGTTTCAGGGAAGGGATCTTGTCGGGCTTCGCCTTGCCGGGCTGTTCGTCGGTGTCGACAAGCATGTTGCCGCCCCTGCCCTTCACGGTAACAGGAGTGATTTCCTTTGCGAAAGCGCCGCTGGCGATGGCGGCGTTGGCGCGTTCGAGCGAGCGGATGGCATAGGCGTCCTGATCCTCACGCGTGAACTGATAGTCGCGCACGGCTTCCTCGGCGAAGACGCCCATCGCCTTGCCGGGTTCATAGGCGTCCTCCAGCCCGTCCATCATCATCGTGTCGACGATGCGGTCATGGCCGATGCGCGCGCCCGAGCGGTGCTTGGGGAGCGCATAGGGGGCGTTGGTCATGCTCTCCATCCCGCCCGCGACGATGATGTCGGCGGTCCCGGCGGCGAGCGCCTCATGCGCCATGATCGCGGCCTGCATCCCCGATCCGCACATCTTGTTGACGGTGGTGGCCTCGACCGAGCGGGGAAGGCCCGCGCCCAGCGCCGCCTGTCGCGCGGGGGCCTGCCCCAACCCGGCGGGGAGGACGCAGCCCATATAGATGCGGTCGATGGCGTCGGCCGGGACGCCCGCCCGATCGACCGCCGCCTTCACCGCCGCCGCGCCGAGATCCGTGGCCCTGAGCGAGGACAAGGCCCCCTGAAACCCGCCCATCGGCGTGCGCGCATAGCCCGCTATGACGACCGGATCGCTGCTCATGGCCACTTCCTTTTCGTGAAATAATATTACAATGTCTATCTAGGTCCGATGCCGCCGAATGCAATGCGGAACGCCCCACCCGCCTGCGGGTTGGGCAATCAAGGGAGACATCATGATGCGCCATTTTTCCTTCGCCGCCCTGCCGCTGGCCCTGCTCGCCTGTTCCGCCGACCATGCGACCGGGCAGAATCGGACGGAGAGCGCGAGCAAGCCGTTCGAGACGACGGCGGTCGCCGATTTCGACGCGCCCTGGGCGATGACCTTCCTGCCGGACGGGCGGATGCTGGTGACGGAGAAGGCGGGCGAACTGATCCTGTTCGATCCGCGCAACAAGGACAGGAACTGGGACGGCAAGGTCCGGGTCGGGATCGACGGCGGGCCGCGCGTGGATAGCGCGGGACAGGGCGCGCTGATGGATGTGGTGCCGCATCCCGATTTTGCGAAGAACGGCATCGTCTATCTCAGTTGGTCGGAACAGGGCGTGGGCGGCAAGGGCGTGGCGCTGGGCATGGGGCAACTGGCCGAGCGGCAGGTGGAATGCGTGCGCGCGCCCTGCCCTCCCCAGGCGATGCTGAACGGGTTCAGGACGATTTTTCGCGGGACGCCTTATGTGCACGGGAACGGCCATTATTCGGGACGGATCGCTTTTTCGCCGGACGGGAAATATCTGTTCTTCACCAATGGCGAGCGGCAGAAATTCGATCCGGCGCAAGACCCGAAGGCGACTTTGGGGAAGGTGTTGCGGCTCAATCCCGATGGAAGCGCGGCGGCGGGCAATCCTCTGGCGGACAAGGGGTTTCATCCGGCGGTGTGGTCTTATGGGCACCGCAATCTGCTGGGGCTGGCGTTCGACAGGGACGGGCGTCTGTGGGAGCAGGAAATGGGGCCGCAGGGCGGCGACGAGGTCAACCTGATCAAGCCGGGCGCGAATTACGGCTATCCCAAGGCGTCGAACGGCAGCCATTATGACGGGCGCGACATCCCCGACCACCAGCCGCATGACGGGCATGAAGCGCCGAAGGTCTGGTGGAATCCTTCGATCTCGCCGGCGGGGCTGCTCTATTATTCAGGCGACCTGT
Organism: Sphingobium faniae; assembly: GCA_900100475.1. Taxonomy (GTDB): domain Bacteria; phylum Pseudomonadota; class Alphaproteobacteria; order Sphingomonadales; family Sphingomonadaceae; genus Sphingobium; species Sphingobium faniae. The sequence goes on from FMTU01000001.1 coordinate 553,098, forward strand.
TTCCCGAGTGGAAGGGGTCGCTGTTTCTGGGTGGACTTTCGGCGCAGGCGCTGATCCGGGTGAAGCTGGACGGCGAAAATGCCGCCAAGGCCGACCAGTGGGACATGGGCGCGCGCATCCGCGATGTGGAGCAAGGGCCAGAAGGCGCGCTCTGGCTGCTGGAAGACGGCGAGCGGGGATCGGAGGGGCGGTTGCTGAAGTTGACGCCTGTCCAATAGCCTATCTGGATTATGAGGCCGTCCCGAACGTCGGCTTACACCAACCGGCTTTGCTTGACCGCCGCGGCGATGAAGCTGGCGAAGAGCGGGTGGGGGTCGAAGGGTTTGGATTTGAGTTCCGGGTGGAACTGCACGCCCACGAACCATGGATGATCGGGCCGCTCGACGATTTCGGGCAACGTGCCGTCGGGCGACATGCCCGAGAAGATCAGGCCGCCCTTTTCCAGCGGCTCGCGATAGCCTGCATTGACTTCATAGCGGTGGCGGTGGCGTTCGCTGATGTCGGTGGCGTCGTAGATGCCCGCGACCACGCTGTTGCCGGTGAGCCGGGCGGGATAGGCGCCCAGCCGCATGGTGCCGCCAAGGTCGGTGTCGGCGGTGCGCTTTTGCAGGCCTTCCTTGCTCATCCATTCGGTGATGAGGCCGACGATCGGCTCGCTGGTTTCGCCAAATTCCGTGGTGGAGGCGTTTTCGATGCCCGCCGTGTTGCGCGCGCCTTCAATGCAGGCCATCTGCATGCCGAGGCAAATGCCGAAAAAAGGCACGCCGCGTTCGCGCGCGAATTGGACGCTGGCGATCTTGCCCTCGCTGCCGCGCACGCCGAAGCCGCCGGGGACGAGGATGCCGTCCATGGGTTCAAGGCGGGCGGCGATGTCCGCGCCCTCTTCCTCGAACAGTTCAGCGTCGATCCACTTGATGTTGACCTTCACCCGGTTGGCGAGGCCGCCATGATGGAGCGCTTCGTGCAGCGATTTGTAGGCGTCGGGCAGGCCGACATATTTGCCGACCACGCCGATGGTGACTTCGCCTTCCGTGTTCTGCTGGCGGTCCATGATGTCGTGCCAGCGGCCAAGCGTGGGCTGCGGCGCGTCGTCGATGCCAAAGGCGCGAAGGACTTCATCGTCCAGCCCCTCGGCATGATATTGGGTCGGGACCGCATAGATGCTGGCGGCGTCGAGCGCGGGAATGACGGCTTCCGGCCGGACGTTGCAGAAGAGCGCGATCTTCCTGCGCTCGCCGTCGGGGAGCGGCTGTTCGCAGCGGCAAAGGAGAATGTGGGGCTGGATGCCGAGCGAGGTGAGTTCGCGGACGCTGTGCTGCGTCGGCTTGGTCTTCAACTCGCCCGCCGCCGCGATATAGGGGACCAGCGTCACATGGACGAAGATCGACTGGCCACGACCCAGATCATTGTGGAGTTGGCGAATCGCTTCCATGAAGGGGAGCGATTCGATGTCGCCCACCGTGCCGCCGATCTCGCACAGTACGAAGTCGAGATCTTCGGTGTCGGCGGTGGCGAAAGCCTTGATCTCGTCCGTGACGTGCGGGATCACCTGCACCGTCGCGCCCAGATAATCGCCGCGCCGTTCCCGCGCGATGATCGTCTGATAGACGCGGCCCTGCGTGACATTGTCGCTCTGGCGCGCGGAAACGCCGGTAAAGCGTTCATAATGGCCAAGATCGAGGTCGGTTTCGGCCCCGTCGTCGGTCACATAGACCTCGCCATGCTGATACGGGCTCATCGTGCCCGGATCGACGTTGAGATAGGGATCGAACTTCCGGATTCGCACACGGAAACCTCGCGCCTGCAACAAAGCTGCAAGCGAAGCGGCCATCAGGCCCTTGCCAAGCGAGGAGACCACGCCGCCGGTGATGAAAATATACCGCGCCATGGGAGAGGAGGCTTAGCCTTTACCAAACGAGTTGGGCAAGCGCGGGAATCCCCACGCACGCAAAAAAAGATCGACTGATCGACGAAAAGGTCAGTTGGCGAGCGGAACCGCGCCGTTGGAGGCAGCGCCATTGCCGACCGCCCCGGCCGCGCCCGCCAGCGGATCGGCATTATTGCCGGCGGCAGGCGCCTGCTGCTGCGTGGCGGGAGCCTGCTTCACCAGCGAGGTGTCGATGCTGCCGGGCGCGTGCCGGACCGAGGCGATGACCGCCAGCGCAATGGACAGGCAGACGAAGACGACCGCGAGGATCGTGGTCGAGCGCGTCAGGAAATCCGCCGCGCCGCGCGCCGACATGAACCCGGCGGGAGAACCGCCGACACCCAGACCGCCGCCCTCCGACTTCTGCATCAGGATGACGGTGACGAGGGAGGTTGCGACAATGGCCTGCACGACAAGGAGGAAAGTGAACATGCGCTTGCGTTTTCTGTCCGGTGAAGGGAGCGTTGTCCGGGCACATAGCGATGATGGGACGGTTGGGCAACCGGAAGGGTGTTCAAACCGCCCCGTGGGCTATCAAACTGCTGCTGCGATCACGGGAGCGAATTTCGCCGCCGTCAGACTCGCGCCGCCGACGAGGCCGCCGTCCACGTCCGTGATTCCCATGAGTTCGGCCGCATTGTCGCCGTTCATGGAACCGCCATAGAGGATGCGCATCCCTTCCGCTTCGCCCCCGATCGTCGTCGCGAGCGCGGCGCGCAGGGCGCGGTGCATGGTTTCGACCGCTTCCATGGTGGGGATGCGGCCGGTGCCGATGGCCCAGATCGGTTCATAGGCGATGGCGAGCCAGTCGGCCGCCGCTCCTTCGGGCAGGGAGGCGAGAAGCTGCGCGGAGACGACCGATTCCGCATCGCCCGCGTCACGCACGTCGAGGCTTTCGCCGACGCACAGGATGACCTTGAGGCCCGCCGCCTTCGCCGCGAGAGCCTTGGCGGCGGTGTCGGTATCGGTTTCGCCCTGATCCTGCCGCCGCTCGCTATGGCCCACGATGGTCCAGCCCGCGCCCGCTTGCGCCAGCATCGCGGCGGAAAGGCAGCCGGTATGCGCGCCGCTGTCCTTCATGTGGCAGTCCTGCGCGCCGATGAAGGCCGCGCCCTTCACCCCGTCGGCCGCCGCGATCAGCGTGGCGGGCAGGCAAAGGCCCACCTCCACCGCCGGATGCCGCGCGGCCAGAGCGCCGATGGCCTCCACCTCGCCCAGTTGTGCCTTGAGGCCGTTCATCTTCCAGTTGCCGACCACCAGCTTGCGCCTGCCCATGGATCATTTCCCCTTGAATGTCTTGCTGCACGTGGGATGGGGCGATGGACGGCGCGGGGGCATTTGTCCAGCCCGCCCCATCCCGCCAGAGCTTGCCGCCGCGTCGATCCGCCCTTAAAGCGGGCCGCCTAACCGCTGCTGTTCGGAAGCCTTTATTCATGCTCTCAACTGTCCGTCGCTTCATCCATTCCAAGTTCGGGGCGGTCTTCGCCATCCTGTTCCTGGGCGTGATCGCCGCCGCCTTCATTCTGGGCGATGTCACCAGCGGCCAGTTCGGCGGCATCGGCACGCGCAGCGAAACCGTGGCGAAGGCCGGCGGATCGCGACTCAGCATGACGGAATATCAGGACCGGGTGCAGCGCGTGTTCGAAAATGCGCGACGGTCCAATCCGGGGTTGCAGATCGGCGATTTCCTGGCGCAGGGCGGCGCGGCGCAGATTTACGACCAGCTCGTTTCCGCGCTCACCATCCGGGAATATGCGAAGGATCAGGGCATCCATATCAGCAAGCGACTGGTCGACGCGCAGATCGCGCAGATCCCGGCCTTTCAGGACGCGGCGGGCAATTTCAGCCAGGACCAGTTCCGCCAGCTTCTGACCACGCAACGCATCACCGAACAGATGCTGCGCGAGGATATCGGCCGCGAGATACTGGAAAAGCAGATGCTCGCCCCGCTGGGCCTGGGCGTGAAGCTGCCCGACAGCATGGTGCTGCCCTATGCCTCGCTGCTGCTGGAGGCGCGGCAGGGCACGGTCGCGGCGGTCCCGGCGGCGGCATTCCTGGAGGAAAAGGAGCCGACCGACGCGCAGCTCAATGATTTCTACAAGACGAACGCCGCGCGCTACACCATCCCGGAGCAGCGCCGCATCCGCTATGCCGTGATCGACGCGGAACGCTTCGCCCAGGCCGCGCAGCCGAGCGAGGCGGAAATCGCCGCCGCCTATAATCAGAACAAGGCCGCCTATGCCGCGAAGGAAAATCGCAGCGTCGAACAGCTTGTCCTGCCTACCGAGGCGGCGGCCAGGGCGATGGCCGAACAGGTGAAGGGCGGCAAGACGCTGTCCGCCGCGGCGCAGGGCGCGGGGCTGGCGGTATCGACTCTGAACGACCAGAGCCGCGAGGCGCTGACCGCTTCGGCATCGAAAGCGGTGGCCGACGCCGTTTTCGCCGCGAAGCAGGGGGAATTGATCGGGCCGGTTCGCGGTTCGCTGGGCTGGGTGCTGTTGCGCGTCACGGCGGTGCAGGACATTCCCGCAAAGGCGCTGGCCGCCGTGCGGGGTGAAATCGTCGAAACGCTGAAGACGCAGAAGGAAAGGCAGCTTCTCGCCGACTTCACCGGCAAGATCGAGGACCAGATCGCCGATGGCGGCACGTTCGAGGAAGTGGCGAAGGACAATGGCCTGAAGCTGGAGACCACACCGCTGATGGTGTCGGACGGCAAGCAGGTCGAAAACCAGATCCAGGAGCCGACCGCCGATGTGAAGGCGTTGCTGGCCCCGGTCTTTGCGATGAGCGCCGATGACGACGCGCAACTGGTGCCGATCACGCCCGACCGGCGCTATGCGCTGGCCGCGCCGGGCGAAATCGTCGCCGCCGCGCCGCCGCCGCTGGCCAAGGTCAAGGCGCTGGTGGTGATGCAATACAAGCTCAACCAGGGCAATCAGAAGGCAAAGAAGCTGGCCGAGGACATCCAGGCCAAGGTCGCCAAGGGCGCGAAGCTGGCCGACGCCATTGCACAGGCGGGCGTCAAGCTGCCCGCGCCGCAGGTGCTGGGCGGACGCCGCGCCGACATCATGCGCGGGGAACAGCGCCCGCCAGCCGAAGTCGCCATCCTCTTTTCCATGGCGGAAGGCAGCGTCAAGACGCTGCCAGTCGGGCAGGATCGCGGCTATTTCGTCGTGCAGTTGAACGCGATCAGGAGCGGCGACGCGAAGGATCAGCCGGAATTGCTGACACAGGTGCGCGATCAGCTCGGCAATGTGGTCGGCGAGGAATATGGCCAGCAATTCGAGCGCGCCGTGGAGAAGGAAATGGGCGTCAGGCGCAACGCCAACGCGGTCGCGGGCGTACAGCGCGCGCTGACCGCGACCAACAGCGGCGCGCAATAAGATGACGGCGGCGGCGGGACAGGCCCAGGGCGCGCAGGCGGGCACCGACGGCATCGCGACCGCGCGCGCGGCGCTGGCGCAGGGCAGGTCCGCTCTGGTGTGGCGGCGGCAGATCGCCGATACCGACACCCCGATTTCCGCCGCCCTCAAGCTGTTCGAGGCGGACCGGGGCGACTTTCTGCTCGAATCGGTCGAAGGCGGCGCGGTGCGGGGGCGATACAGCCTGATCGGCCTTGCCCCCGACCTCGTTTTCCGGGCGCAGGGACAAGCGGCGGAAATCAACCGGCAATGGGCGACCGACCGGGACGCCTTCGCGCCGGAGGAAAAGGGCGCGCTGGATGCCCTGCGCGCGCTGGTCGCGGAATGCCGGACGGACATGGACCCGGCATTGCCGCCCGCGCTTGCCTGCCTCGTCGGCTATTTCGGTTATGAGACGATCGGGCTGGTGGAAAAACTGCCCCGCCCCGCCGCCAATCCCATCGCCATCCCCGACATGCTGTTCGTGCGGCCGACGGTGGTGCTGGTGTTCGACCGGCTGGCCGACGCGCTCTATCTGGTTGCGCCGGTGTGGAAGGAAAGCGCGGCCGATCCCGACAGGGCGGTAGCGCAGGCGCTGGACCGGATCGACGCCGTGGCGGCGCGGCTCGCCGGACCGATCCCGCAGCAGGCGGCATCGCAGGAAGTCACCGATGTGGCGCTGACGCCGGTGATGGCGGCGGAAACCTATGCCGCCATGGTCGCAAGGGCGAAGGACTATATCGTCGCGGGCGACATTTTTCAGGTAGTGCTGGCGCAACGGTTCACCAGCCCCTTCACTCTGCCCCCCATCGCGCTGTATCGGGCGCTGCGGCGGATCAATCCGTCCCCTTTCCTTTATTATCTCGACCTGCCGGGCTTTGCGATCATCGGGTCCAGCCCGGAAATCCTGGTCCGCGCGCGGGACGGCGAAGTCACCATCCGGCCCATCGCAGGCACCCGCCCGCGCGGAAAAAATGCGGTGGAGGACGCGGCCAATCGCGAAAGCCTGCTCGCCGATCCCAAGGAACGGGCCGAACATCTGATGCTGCTGGACCTGGGCCGCAACGATGTGGGCCGGGTCGCGGCGGCGGGCAGCGTGACGGTGACGGACAGCTATACGGTCGAGTTCTACAGCCATGTGATGCACATCGTGTCGAACGTGGTCGGGCGGATGGCGCCGGGCAAGGATGCGCTCGACGCGCTGTTCGCGGGCTTTCCGGCGGGCACGGTTTCGGGCGCGCCCAAGGTGCGGGCCTGCGAGATCATCGCGGAACTGGAGCCGGAGACGCGCGGGGCCTATGCCGGGTGCGTCGGCTATTTCGCGCCGGACGGCAATATGGACAGTTGCATCGTGCTGCGAACCGCCGTGCTCAAGGACGGGGTGATGCATGTGCAGGCGGGCGCGGGCATCGTCGCCGACAGCGATCCCGCCTATGAACAGCGCGAATGCGAGGCGAAGAGCGGCGCGCTCTTCGCCGCCGCGCGCGAAGCCGTCACCAACGCCAGAGAATCCCGCTTCGGGCAGTAATCGCCTCGATCTCGTTCAGCGGCAGGCCCGCCAGCCGGTCGCGCCCCGCTCCGCCTGATCGAGGTGGAAGTGATCGCGATGCGCGGCGTTATAATCGGGCGACAGCACGGTGGAGAACAGCCCGCAGGCCCCGTCCCGCACGGTGCGCAGGAAAGCCGCGTTCTTCCCTTCGCCACTCCAGTCGTTCACCACGCTGATCCGCCGTCCGTCCTCCAGCACGAATCCCGCAATGTCGATGGCGTCGGCGGTCGCATGTTCGCTGAAATCGCCGCTGTCGCGTCCGTACATCCGGCGGCAGCTATAAGAGCCGAAATGCGCCACCGTCCGCACCGATTGCCCCAGCAGGCGCTGCGCGGCAGGCTGGACCACATGCCATTCCCATAGCTTGAGCGCCGCCGCGACGGGACAGGAAGGCGCGACGGACGCGGGCGAGAGCGCCACCGCCTCCGGCATGGGCTTTAGCCTGACGCTGTCGCGGAAGGCGCAATGCCCCTCCCCACCCGGCAGCATGGCGCTGTAGGCGATCCCTGCCTGGTCCAGCAGCGCGCGGCAGGTCCGGGGATCGCCAGTCAACGCCGCCAGCTTGCGCCCGGTGAACAGGCCGATGGGCTGGGCAAGGTCCAGCGTCGTCCATGGCAAATCCTGGGGCCGCTTCTGCATGAAGGCCCAGCCGACCAGCAAGAGCGCGAGCAGCGCCGCCAGCAGGATCAGCCACCGCATAAGGCGGAAGAAACGCCCCACCTTATTAATTGGCGGCGGTCTTGAGCGGCTCGCACGTGATCGGATAGCCCAGATGGGTGGGGATGCAGAGATAGGGCACGCCGTCGCGGTCCTCGATCCATGGCACCACCTTTTCCGGCGGCGTGGCGGCGGCGTGGGCGGCGAGCGCGTCGAAGGTGTCGAACTGCGCCAACCGCTCCAGATTGCGGCGGGTGGGGAAGATGGCGAACCCCTCCCCCGCTTCGCAGCGGGCCAGCGTCGCGCGGGCACCGCTCCAGAACAGGCGGGTGTTTTCCGTTGCGTCGACGCTGGCTTCCTGCCCGTCGGGCGCCTTCGCCAGATAGAAGCGGGTGTCGAAGATCCGCGCGGGCTTGAAGTTCGGCAGCCAGCGAGTGAAGGGCAGCAGAGCGTCAAGCGCCAGTTCCAGCCGGTGCGTCTCAACCAGCGCGCCCAGTCCCGCCCCTTCGGCCAGCGCGCGGCGCATCGCGGCCAGCAGGTCCGGTTCGGGCGGCGTGACAAAGCCTATGCCCATGCCGCTTTCCTCCAGCGTCTCGCGAATGGCGGCGACCCGCGCCGCGGCATCGTCCGGCTCCAACCCGCGCGCGAAGGCCGCAGCCAGCGCCCGGTCCCCTTCGTCCACCGCGCCGCCCGGAAAAACCAGCGCCCCCCCGGCAAAGGCCATGCTGCGCGAGCGCTCCATCATCAATATGTCCGGCGGCCCCTGCGGCCGGTCGCGCACGATCACCACCGTCGCCGCGGGACGGGCCTGATTTTCAATATCCTTCATGCCCCTGCTCTACGCTCCATTGACAGAGGGGGTAAAGCCCCCTGCGGGAAAGCGGCGACAAAGCGGGCGGGCGGGAACTTCCCGCGCTTTCGCACGCTGATAGGCGCGGAGGTTGCCCATGGCTGCGCGCGCATATTGGCAGGGTCAGATCAGGCTGGCGCTGGTGTCCATTCCGGTCGAAATCTATCCGGCCACCCGGTCGGGCGCGGCCATATCCTTCCGGCAGATTCATGAACCTTCGGGCAAGCCTATTCGCTATGAGAAAGTCGTGACCGGCATCGGGCCGGTGGACCGCGATGAGATATTGAAGGGCTATGAGGTCTCCAAGGGCAATTATGTGCTGCTGGAGGACAAGGAGATCGAGGCGGTCAGGATCGAGAGCCGCAAGACGCTGGACCTGGTGCAGTTCGTCGAGGCAGACGCCATCGACGTGCTTTATTATGAAAAGCCCTATTTCGTGCTGCCCGCCGACGATCTGGCGGAAGAAGCTTATGCGGTGCTGCGCGACGCCTTGCGGCAGACGAAGAAGGTGGGGCTGGGCCAATTGTCCGTGCGCGGGCGGGAGCAGCTTGTGTCGCTCAAGCCCTGCGGGCGGGGGCTGGTGCTGGAGCTGTTGCGCTATGCCGATGAGGTGACGAAGGCGCAGACCTATTTTCGCGCTCTGCCCGACGAGAAGGCCGATCCCGACATGCTCGACCTCGCCACCACGATCATCGACAAGAAAACCGCGCCCTTCAGGCCGGAGGAATTTCACGACCGCTATGTCGACGCGCTGCGCGGGCTGATCGAGAAGAAGAAAAAGGCCAGGGGCAAGCGCATCATCGAGGATGTGGAGGAACCGGGCACGGCGCGCGGCGGCAATGTCATCGACCTGATGGCGGCGCTCAAGAAATCGGCGGAGGGCGGCAAGCGCAGCCCCCCGGCGCGCAAGGAAGCGGCCGCGTCCAGGGCGAAGGCCCCCGCGAAGCGGGCGACCCCGGCGAAACGCAAGAAGGCGTGATGGAACTCAACCCCGCCACCCCGCTCCACGTCATCGACTGGCCGATCCTCGCGCGGCTGGGGGTGGCGGCGCTGCTGGGGCTGCTGCTGGGGCTTGACCGGGAACTCAGGGGCCATGCCGCCGGGATGCGGACGCATGGCATCATCTGCTTCACCTGCGCGCTGATGACGATCAGCGCCATCGCCCTGCACAAGCAGTTGCATGGCGAAGGCAATATCGACCCCCTGCGCGTGTTCGAGGCGTCCGCCGCCTTTACCGGCATCATCGCGGCGGGCCTCATCATGTTTAACAAGGGGGAGATCAGGAACCTCACCACCGCCGCCCATATCTGGCTGGCGGGCATGATCGGCGTCGCGAGCGGCGCGGGGCAATGGCCGCTGGTGGTGAGCGCGGCGATCGTCGCAGTGGTCATGCTGACACTGCTGCGCGTGGTCGAGGATCGCTGGCTCGATCCGGACAATCGAAACGAATGATGGCCGGCAAGGACGCCCTCGCCCGCTATAATGCCAAGCGCGATTTCGCCCGCACCCGCGAGCCGAAAGGCGTCGTCGCGAAGAAGGGAGGCAATAGTTTCGTGGTGCAGAAGCACGAGGCGACGCGGCTCCATTGGGATTTCCGGCTGGAGGTGGACGGCGTGCTCAAAAGCTGGGCCGTGACCAAGGGGCCGAGCCTGAACCCCGCGGACCGGCGGCTGGCGGTGCGGACGGAAGACCATCCCTTGAGCTATGGCGATTTCGAGGGGGTCATCCCCAAGGGCGAATATGGCGGCGGCACGGTGATGCTGTGGGACCGGGGAAGCTGGGAGCCGGTCGAAGGCAAGAGCGCCGCCGACATCGACAAGGGACACCTGCATTTCATCCTGCATGGCGAGCGGATGAAAGGCGAATGGCTGCTGGTGAAGATGAAGGGGCGGCGCGGCGAGAAGCGGGAGAACTGGCTGCTGCGCAAGATCGACGATGGCGAGGCGGACACGGACAGGGTTCTGGTCGATCGGGCGCTGACCAGCGTGCTGACCGGGCGACCGATGGCGCAGATCGCCGCCGACCGGAAAGGCGCGCAGTCGCTGGCGGGCGTGAAGGGCAAAGCCTTCGCGCAAAAAATGCAGGCGGCGCGGGATCATAATGCGGCGCTGAAACCGAAGGGACGCAAGGGCGCGGGGCCAGGGACGGGGGCACCGCCGCGCTTCGTCAAGCCGCAACTGGCGACGCTGGTGGACGCGGTGCCGGTGGGCCATGACTGGCTGCATGAAATCAAGTTCGACGGCTATCGCGCGCTGATCGCCGTGGCGGGTAAGAACGTCACGGTCTTTACCCGCAGCGGGCTGGACTGGACGGAGAAGTTCGGGCCGCTGGCGCGGGCGATCGCGGCGCTCGACCTGCCGCCCGCCCTGATCGACGGGGAGATCGTGGCCTTCGGGCCGGACGGCAATCCCGGCTTTTCCACTTTGCAGGCCGTGCTGAAACGCGGCCATGGGGCAGAGCGGGAAGATGCGCCGCTCAGCTTCTTCGCCTTCGACCTGCTGGCGCTGGACGGCGTGGACGTGAAGCCGCTGCCCAATATCGAGCGCAAGGAGCGGCTGGAGGCGCTGCTGCATCAGGCGCGGCCGCCCATCCATGTCGCCGATCATGTCATCGGCGCGGGCGAGGCGCTGTTCCGTTCGATGTGCGAGGCGGGACAGGAAGGGATCATCTCCAAACGCGCCGACGCGCCCTATCGCGGAGACCGGACCCGCAACTGGGTGAAGGTGAAATGCACGCGGCGGCAGGAGTTCGTCATCGTCGGCTGGACCCCGAGCAGCGCGAAGGGGCGCGGTTTCCGCTCCCTGCTGCTGGGGCAGAATGAGGGCGGCAAGCTGGTCTACAAGGGCAAGGTCGGAACAGGATTCGATGCGGAGGACATGGCCGCGCTGAGCGAGACGATGGAACCGCTGGCGGTGGAGAAGCCCGCACTCGACGTGCCGCGCGCGGAGGCAAGGGGCGCGCACTGGATCGAACCGAAGCTGGTGGCCGAAGTCGCCTTTTCGGAGTTTACCGGCGACGGGCGGGTCCGCCATGGCAGCTTTCTGGGCCTGCGCGCCGACAAGAAGGCCAAGGACGTGAAACCGGACAAGAGCCAGCCTCCCCCCGCTCCCGCCAGCGACGTGAAGATCAGCAACCCCGACCGCGTCATCTTCCCCGAAAGCGGGCAGACCAAGGGCCAATTGGCGGATTATTATGCCCGCATCGCGCCGCTGATGCTGCCCTTCGCGGCGAACCGCCCGATCAGCCTCGTCCGCTGTCCGCAGGGGCGCGCGAAAAAATGCTTCTTCCAGAAGCATGACAGCGGCGCGCTCGGCCCGCATGTCCGGCAGGTGCCCATTCAGGAGAAGGACGGGGCGACCGAGGATTATATCTATGTCGAGGATGCCGACGGCCTGCTCGCCTGCGTGCAGATGGGGACGATCGAGTTCCATGGCTGGGGCAGCCGGGCCGACGCCGTGGAGAAGCCTGATCGGATGATCTTCGACCTCGATCCCGACGAGGGGCTGGATTTCGGCAAGGTGAAGCAGGCGGCGCGGGATATTCGCGACCGGCTGAGCGACATCGGCCTTGTCTCCTTCGCCATGCTGTCGGGCGGCAAGGGCGTGCATGTGGTAGTGCCGCTGACGCCGGGGCATGATTGGGACAGTCACAAGGATTTCGCGAGCCGCTTCGCCCAGGCGCTCAGCGTGGCCGAACCGGACCGCTTCACAGCGACCATAAGCAAGGCGAAGCGCAAGGGGCGGATCTTCATCGACTGGCTGCGCAATCAGAGAGGCAGCACGGCGGTCCTGCCTTATTCCGTCCGCGCCCGCGCCGGCGCCCCGGTGGCGATACCGATCGGCTGGGACGAACTGGAGGGGATGAAGGACGCCCACCCCTTCGCCATCGACGACGCGGAAAAGCTGGTCGAGCGGGCCGCTGCCCTCAAGGGCTGGGGCTTTGCCACGCAGCGGCTGCCGGAGATTTGATCCGTTGCTCGTCCAGCAGGCGCTTGACGATAGCTGCATTGCCCTCGTCGCTGGCGCGGCCCGCCAATAACCGTCGATCAACCCTGATGGGGGTTCCCGCTGAATGTCACCAATCTGTTCGAAAAGCACTGCTATGGCGGTTTCGGCGCAGGTCGGAAACGTGACGGGAAGGCAGGCGTCGGGCGGCTCTTTCCGCCCCGGCGTCAGAGCATCGACAACAGGACAGAGATACAGACCCCATGTTCACTCGCCGTTCGGTTATCGCTGGCAGCGGCGCGCTGCTGTTCGCTCCCGCCATCCTGCGCGCGCGGACCTTGTTCACCGACTGGCCTTTCCGGCTGGGTGTCGCGGCGGGCGATCCGCAACCGGACGGCTTCGTGATATGGACCCGGCTGGCGCCCGATCCGCTGGCCGGACATGGCGGGATGCCGATGCAGGCGGTGGCGGTCGACTGGGAAGTGGCCCCGGACGCCTCTTTCAGGACCATCGCGGCGAAGGGCGAGGCCCTCGCCCGGCCGGAACTGGGTCATGCCGTGCATGTGGAGGTCGCGGGCCTCCAGCCCGACCGGCCCTATTGGTATCGGTTCCTGATCGGGCGCGAACGCAGCATCACCGGCCGCGCGCGGACGATGCCCGCGATAGGCGCGCCGGTGGACAGGCTCCGCATCGGCGTCGCGGGCTGCCAGAATTACGAGGACGGCCTTTACACCGCCTATCGCCACATGGCGGGGGAGGATCTGGCGTTCGTCTTCCATTATGGCGACTATATCTATGAAGGCCGCAACTCCCATGCGCGCTGGAACCGGAACAGCGGGCCGCAGCCGCTGGCGCCCGTGCGCCAGCATGTCGGGCAGGAACTCTATGATCTCGCCGATTACCGGCGGCGCTATGCCCAGACAAAACTGGATACCGACCTTCAGGCCGCCCATGCCGCCTTCGCCTTCTTCCCCACGTTCGACGATCATGAAGTCGACAATAACTGGACCGGCGATCACGATCAGGATGACGTGCCGATCGAATATGCGCGACTACGGCGACAGGCGGCGCTTCAGGCATGGTATGAACATATGCCGGTGCGGCGATCGTCCATCCCCGCCGGCCCCGCCATCCAGATGTATCGCAATGCCCGTTGGGGCGATCTGGCCGATTTCCGTTTTCTCGACACGCGCCAGTTCCGCAGCCCCCAGCCTTGCGGCGACGGCTTCCAGCCGGCCTGCGCCGGGGTGTCCGATCCCGGGGCGGAAATTCTGGGACGCGAGCAGGAAAGGATGGCGACCGCGCCGGGACAGGCGCACTGGACCGTGCTGGCGCAGCAGGTGATGATGATGACCATGGACCGCCGCACCGGCGGCCAGCCCGCGCCGATCATGAACATGGACAGCTGGGCCGCCTATGCGGTGCCGCGCGCGCGGATATTGAGGGCGCTGGCCGGTCACGGCAACGTGATCGTGCTGACCGGCGACGAGCATCAGAATTTCGCCGGGCAGGTGCGCGGCGCGGACGATCGCCCCGTCGCGGTGGAGTTCGTGAGCACGTCGATCAGTTCAGGGGGCGACGGGCAGGATTTGCGCCCCGGCAGCGATCGCATGAGAGCGAACAATCCCCATCTCGCCTTCCTGAACGACCAGCGCGGCTATCTCGTCTGCGATATCGGTCGCGATCAGTGGCGATCCGATTTCATGGTGATGGATCAGGTTTCCAGCCCCGAAGGGCGCATCAGCCGCCGCGCCAGCTTCATCGTGGAGCGCGGGCGGCCGGAATTGCACGCCATGCCTGTTTGACAGGACGACCAATGGCCGGGCAGGACGGCATGGATAGCCCCCTGCCCGGCCCCGGCATCCTGCTATTCCAGATAGGTCGCGCGCAGGGCCGCGATGTCGAGCTTCGTCACGCCCAGTTCCTTGTCGAGATAATTCTCCACCGAGCCATAACGCTGGTCGATTTCCTCCAGCGCGAAGGACAGGAAGGCCTTGCCATCGGCTTCCTTGAGCGGCTGGGGCTTGGCGGCGGCGGGATCGCGGCGATACTGGCTGAACATCTGCGCCGCGGCATTGTCCGGGAAGGCGGCGGGATCGAATTTCGCCATCTCAAATTCCGGCCGCCGATATTGGGTCGAAAGATGATAGTCGGCCAGGATCACGTCGCGCGGCACGCCCAGCGCCGAAAGGATCAGCGCGGTGGCAAAGCCCGTGCGGTCCTGTCCCGCCGAGCAGTTATAGGCGACCGGTCCCTGCTTCGAAAGCAGCCGGTCGAACAGCAGGCGCATCTGCGGCGCGAGCATTTGCGGCATCCGGGCATAAAGCTTGCCGCCATTGGTGAGCGCGGCCTTCGCATCCGTGCCGGATTGCGCCTGCATGGCAGATGTGATCGCCGCCATCGAATAACCGATGGCGTGATAGGGCACGCCGTAGACCTTCGACGGTGCGAGTTGCCGTTCCTCGCTGGAACGCAGATCGACCATATTGGCGAGATGGAGATTCCCGACCGTCTTCATGTCCGCCTCGTTCAGCAACGGCGTCCCCCCGGAACGGAAGATCATGCCCCAGCGGACATGCTTGCCATCCGCCGCCGGATAACCGCCGACATCGCGGAAATTGGACCCCTGCTCCAGCGGCAACAGCCTTTCGGCCACCCGCACGCTCGCGCCGTCCTTGCGGTCGCGAAGCAGGAAATAAGGACGCTTGCCCGCCGCGACGGCGACTTCATGGCTGCCGTCGCGATCATTGGCGGAGATCAGCTTCGCCTGCTCCGCCGGGACGTCGGGATGATCGGCCATATAGACATCGACGCCGCCGGCATCAGTCCAGCGGATGTCGAGCCGATCAGGCGCGGTGCGCGTGACCTGCGGGTCTGCCGGAGCTTTCGCCTGCACCGCGGCTGGCGCGGCGGCCAGCAGCAAGGGAAGCGCGTAGGATAGAATCTGCTTCATTGTCCGCTCTCTTTCATTTGCCGATAGGGATCGCTCAGAAATTCGCCTTCACGCCGAACAGATAACGCGTGCCGAACAATTCGACCTCATAGGGCGTCGCCTTCGTGCCGGTGTAACGGATACCCGGTTCATTGGTCAGGTTGACGATATCGGCGTAGAGGGTGAAGCCCTCGACAAGCTGATAGCGGAAGGAAAGATCGACCCGTTCATTGGCGCCCCAATAGATGTCTTGCGTAGCGTCCACCGAGATGTCGTCAAGCCAGCGCGTCCGGTGCTGATAGCCCAGGCGCGCTGAAAAACCGGCTTTCTCGTAGAAAACCGACAGGTTGGCGATCCGCTTCGAGGTGCCGGGGAAGGCGACCTTGCGGCCGGACGGCAGTTCGAAATCGCCGTCGACCAGCGTCAGGCTCGCCTGCGCGCCCAGACCATCGAAGGGGCTGGGCAGGAAGGTGAAGGGCTGGCTGTAGGCGAATTCCACGCCATAGAGCTTGCCGTCGCCGCCATTGAGCGTACTGGTATATTGATAGCCTGAGCGGTCGACCCCGTTGAAGTTGAAACGGCCGTCGCCCACCATCCCGGTGGAATCGAACAGCGTGTCCTTCACCTTCCGATAGAACCCGTTGACCGACAACAGTGAAGCGGGCGCGAAATACCATTCCGCCGATGCGTCGAAGCCAAAGGCCCGTTCGGGCTTCAGCCCCGGATTACCGCCGATCACCGCCTGGATGCCCACCGCGTCGTTGATCGTCACCGTGGCGCGCTGGTCCACGAAGCTGGGGCGCGCGGCGCCGCTGACGAAGGCCGCTCGCAGCTTCAGGGCATCGGTCGCGTCATAGCTGACGTGCAGGCTGGGGAAGACGAAGGTGTAATCGTTGCTGATCGCCACAGGCGTCAATACGCCGCCCAGCGCGGCCGCGCCGGTCGAACTGACCTTCGTATTCTCCACGCGTACGCCTGCGACCAGCGAAAGCGCATCCATCTTCCAACTGCCCGAAACATAGCCGGCGATGATCCGCTCCTTCACCGTGTTGGCGAGCGCCGGATTGACGGTGGGCACGGCGATATTGGCGCCGTCCGCATTGGCTTCGCGCGCGCCGGCGATGAGCGCGTCGAGCTGGTGGCGCATCCCCTTGTTGTCGAGATAGTTGAACACATAGCCCCGGTTCAGATCCTCCTTCACCGGCGCCCCGGTGACGTAGGCGCCCGGCGTCCAGGGCAGGCCCAGGGTCGCGGCGACATCGCGCATCAGGAAACTGCCGCTCTGGCCGTCCGGCTGGATGAGCGCCATCGCACCGGGGTCCACCGACTTGCGATCGTCATACTGACCGCCGAACTTCAACGTCGCGGCATCCGACAGGTCATAGGCAAGGTCGACCTTGCCGGTATAGCTCTTGGTCGTGCTGCCCATCATATAGGCAGTCAGCATCTCCCGGTCGTACGCCTGCTGGTCGAGGAAGCCGGCCGTGCCGTTGGCATTGGTGACCGACACCACCGGCAGATTATATTTGCCCGTGGTGTAGGAGGCGTCCGGGCGCAGCGCCGCATCGGTCGCAAGCTGCGTGATGATGGGCAGGTCGGTCTTGCTCTTCGTTTCCACATAGGCAGCGTCCCAACTGGCGCGCAGCGCGCCCATGTCGTGATCGCCATGCAGGATGTTGACGAAGGTCGACGTCTTGTATTCGCCCTGCTCGAATGCGCCGACGACATTGGCGCCTGCCGTCGTGCCCTGCGTTCCGGTGCGGTCCGCGCCGGTGAAGGCGAAGGTATATTGGTTGCGCTGCTCGTGATCGAGAAATTCGGTGTAGAGGCTGGTGGCGCTGATATGATGCCCTTCGGCAGGGCGAAATTCGATCTTGCCGGAAAGCGAGTTGATCTCGCGCTCGATGATATATTTGGCGTTGCGCAACTCGCGCAGCGCGCCCGCGGCATCATAGCGCGGCTCGCTATTGTCGGTCTGCTGCTCGAACTGGCTGTGCGATCCGGCAACGGTGATGCCGAATGTATCGCTGCCCCAGCTCAGGCGGCCCGCCGCCTGCTCCTGCGGCCCCTTGCCGAGGTCGACCCAGCCATAGCCAAGGTCGAGATAGCCGTTGAAGCCCGGCTTATCCAGTGCCGAAAAGGTCTTGATATTGACGCGTCCGGCCAGCGCCTCGGCGGGCATGTCGGCCAGCAGGGTCTTGTTCAGTTCGACCGTGCTGATCAGCGCGGCCGGAACGGAGTCGAAGCGGAAAATGCGTTCCTCAGCGCCCAGCACGTTCACGCCGTCGAAGGAAACGACCGTCCAGCGGGTCGGCGCGCCGCGAACCTGGACATAGCGTTCCTGCCCCTGATCGCGCTGCACGCCGATACCCGGCAGGCGGGCGAGCGCGGCGGCGACGGTCTGGTCCGGAAAACGGCCCGCATCGTCGGAGGTGATGGCGTTGATGACGTTGTCGGCCTCGCGCTGGATCTGCAACGAGGCTTCCAGGCTTTCGCGTATCGGCGACGCGGTGACCATGATGGCTTCCCCGTCATAAGCCTCGTCAAGCGGCGCGGCCACCGGCTCCTCGGCATGGGCCATCCCGGTGAAGGCGAGCATTGCGGCGCCCGCGACAAGAGCGGCGCGGGTAGAGATGCGGGTAGAGATGATGAACATGGCTGATCCCCCTGGAAGATGATGGGGGGCGGCCTAGGGTGCGCCCATGACCTTTACATGGCTTAACGATAACAACGCCGGGTCAGGCAAATGACAAAGACAAGACTCGATCCGGCGCGAACGATCCGCATATCCTGCAATGGCAAAGATCAACCGCCGCTCGAACGGCACAATGCGCCGGAAACAACAGGTGCCGCCGCCCTGTGCGAGATATGCGCGCGCATGCTACCGCTCCTGTTGCGAACGCAACAGCCGCCCGATAAAATCTCCATATTTCTCAAGATTTTCCGGCGTTTCAGTACGCGGTGGAAATTGGTGGAGCCGAGGGGGAGTTAATCCTCAGCCATCTCTCACAATAAAATCAACCACTTATCTGAAGTGATCACACCTCCTGTATACCAGATGTGTAATCCTTGGCCAAGGGGATTTATGTTTACCCCCTAACCCCGTTTATGTCCGTCCGCCAGACCTGAGGTAGCCAGCAGCGGCTCGACGAAGATCCAGCATCACCGACTGGACGGCCCTGTGCGCAATCGTGCCGGAAGAGAGCACATAATGGCGCTTGCTCGTCCGCTCATCGCCATGCCCCAGCAGATCGGGAAGCAGCCCGGCCTGCTCTGGCGCGTGGTCGACCATGCCTGTCGCCGCGATGGCCCGGAACAGATGGGGCCAGACATGCCTGCCGAACGCATCGCCTGTCCGTTTCCTGATCTGATCACGGACCGCATGCTCAATCATCGGGGTTCCCCACCGGCTGATCCATAAGCTGCGGGTCGACCTGTCATCACCACGTTCAAGCAGGCGCGGACGATGGATGCGCAGATAGAAGTCGGTCCAGGGCGTCAGTTGCGGCGGCAATTCGGCCTCGATCGCGCGACCAGTCTTGGTCTCCTCTTCGCTGAACCTCAGCATATAGACACCTTCGGAAGCGATGAGATGGCGGCCGATTTCTATCATGGTCAGGTTAGCGATGCGGACGGGACAGGCGATCAGGGTGGCAATGATCAAACCGTCCCTGCCCATGGTTGCAGCATGATAGTCTCCATCCGCCGCCCGTCGCCGCGCTTTCGTCAAGAGGTCGATGCCGAGCCCATAGAGCTGGACGGGATCGACCATATGAGGCCGTTTGTCGCGAGCGGGTCGGGCAAGGCGCTTCAGGTTGGCAACCACGGTATCCAGCCAATCCCGGTCATGATCCGGAGCCATGACCGTCAGCATGCGCTGGGTGGCCTGCACCATCATCGCGACCGACCAGGGCGCAACCCGTGCCTGAAGCTCGGTGACGAACGTTTCGATCCGTTCGTGCGTCACCCGGTTTTCTGGAGGCTCCGTGGGATCAAGCTCTCCCCGGCGGATGAGACAGGAAAGCCATTGGCCATAGCCTTGGCAGACGATCTTGCAACGTGCCTCACTCCAGCCTCCAGCGATACGCGCACGGCGGTCGAACCGCATCGGCATACGTGCTTCACGCCATATCTGCTGGTCGATGGATGGCCAATCCTCAACCCTGAGGCATAATGGCGGCATCATAGCTCATCACTCCCATCCGAATGCCTGCGCTTGCGGCCATGCCGGACAAGATAGCGGGTCGCGTCACCATGCAGCTTCAATACATGCTTGCGATAGGCCCGGCTTGCCTGCTTCTGTTTCGAGCGCGCATAATAGTAGCGCGTGGTGTTCCGGTCGCGATGGCCCAGATGCTCACTGATCTGATCGAGCTTGTCAGGATGAGCCTGAAGGAAGCTGTCGGCTGAAATATGCCTGAATTGGTGGGGAGAGATGGCAACGCCCAATACGCGCCTTGATTGCGCCTGCACCGCAAACGCCATGGTCCTGGGGTCTATCCTCTCCCCATCCGGTCCGGGGAAAAGCCAGGGATTGGGCTTGGCGCAAAGTCGCGCACGCCAATCGGCCAGATATTCCTCCAGCAATTCGACGGTCGGCCCTTCCAGTTCATGCCGCAATTCCTGTCCGTTTTTCACCTCCTCAGCTGTCAGGTCGATGATCCACTTATGATCCGGCGGCTGGCCGATCCGCTTGATCGACCGCCCCAATTCCAGACCGACCAAATTTTCCCGCCGCATGGAACAGGTAAGGAGGAGATGGATGGCAAGCGCCGTACGCATCAGCGCGGGCGCAGACCGTTTGTCCTTCTTCGCCCTGGCTTCGCTCGCGAGGCGATCGGGCAGCGTAAAGACAAGGGCGGCGAACCGCTTATCATGTTCAATCCGGTCCAGAAGCACCCGGTTTTTCGAGGCCATATTCCGCCTTTTGCGTTCCGGCGGAGCGTTTTCCTCCAGATTATACGAAATGGCCTCAAGCTCTTCCCGCTGTTCCTCCGGCAAATTGCACATATCAGCGATAACCCGAACACGGATCATGGTCGCAGTTACGATGCCTTCGCCACGTGCGGCAAGAAACGCAAGCGCCCGCGCGACATGATCGGGATGCAGAGCAACAGCGAGGCTGGTCAGGCGCGCGAGCGGAACTCCGTCGCCGACCATGGCTGACACCAGAGTTGTCAAACGGCGTTCAAAAGGGACCCCCGATCGGCGTCGAAGAGGGACCCCCTTTTCAGATAATATGATGCTGGTTTGTTGAAGATGGCCTTGCGCTGCGTGCGGCGGAGGGCGGGCGTAGCCCGACCGGAGGCGCGCGCAGCGCAAGATAGATTTTTGAAGGCGCCGAAGGTGGCTGTCAGCTGCGGTTTTTGAAGCGCCAGCTGTCGTTGCCCGTCTCGACGATATCGCAGTGGTGGGTGACGCGGTCGAGCAGCGCCGTGGTCATCTTGGGATCGCCGAACACGGTCGGCCATTCGCCGAAGGCGAGGTTCGTGGTGATGATGACGCTGGTCCGCTCATAAAGCTTG
>FMTU01000033.1 GCA_900100475.1 Sphingobium faniae
TTTGCCCATGTCCTCGATCGCGGCGGCATGCGCCGCGCGTGGCTGCGCGGGCGCGAGAATGTTCACAAGCGTTATCTGATCCACGTCGCCGGGTTCAACCTCGGCGTCCTCATGCGCGCCTTGTTCGGTTGTGGCACTCCGAGGGGTGCCAGTGGCGTCTCCAAGGCGTACTTGTTCGTCGTTCAGACCGATGTTGCGCTCGTCATCGCGCTCATCGCCGAGTTCGACGGCGAAAGCGCCATGCTCCTCATCGTTCTTGCCCCTGAAGGAGCCTGACGGCGCGCCACACAAACCCGGCTAAAAACCGACTTCGTCACCGAGCAGCTAAGGTCAGCGCGGGTTGCAACCGCTCCGTCAGCGGCAAGATCGGGGAGCCGCCGGTGGTAATGTTAATGACCACATCGCAGGCTTCGACGATCTTCGGCAGATATTGGCGGTAAATCTCCACATCCTGCGTCGGCTGCCCGGTCTGTGGATTGCGGGCATGGAGATGGACAACCGAGGCGCCGGCATGTGCGGCCTCAATTGCGGAGTTGGCGATCTCATCCGGCGTTATAGGCAGATGGGGCGACATCGACGGGGTGTGAATCGATCCTGTGATGGCGCAGGTAAGGATGACCTTGTTCATTGTCTCTCTCCCAAAGCGAAGACCGGGGCCGCTCCCCCGTCCCTGTCAGGAATTCTGGGTGACGCTCGGCAATTCGAGACGGGTAAACAAGGTCGCTCAAGGAGTTAAATCTTCATTCGTTATCACGCTCATCCACCGCAATTATGCTGCATTGCACAATGCCGGAACGTCCTATTCAGGTGAGTCCGGCAGCAGAAAGCGGGTCAGATGGTGCCGAAAATACTTTGCCTAACCGCCAGAAGATGCGCTCGCATCAGCGCCTCGGCCTCCCGGGAATCGTGGCTTTCAATGGCATCGACGTAGCGTTCATGCTCAGCATTGCTTTCGTGACGCATAGTTTTCGAGAAGGCCCGGTTCACGATGTTGCGCATCCCGGATGGCGCACTTTCCCGGATGGTGTCGTATACAGCAAGCAGCAGCGTGTTGCCGGCCGCCTTGGCGACAAGACGATGCAGCCGCTCATCAAGCATCGCCCATGGCTCGAACTCTGTCAGTCCCCGCATTTGCGCGATGCAATCCCGCATTTCCGCAATCTGCAGTGTTGTTGCGCGTTGTGCCGCGAGAGCTGCGATTTGGGGCTCGATCGTCAGCCGCGCCTCGAATGCTTCGGGAGGCGTCAGTTTCTGCGGCATCGAGTCGAGTTCGCCAGTCAATGAGCGTTCGCCGACGAACGTACCCTTGCCGATATGACGCCAGATCAGACCCTCCGCCTCGAGCTTTTTCAGCAGACCGGATAGACGAGCGCGCGTAATCCCCAACACCTCTGTCAACTTGATTTCGGCGGGCAATCGCCGAACCCCATCGCTGCGTGCCTGATCGATATAGCGGCGCAATATGAACAGATCGTCTTCTCTCGATCGTGCGGTTGATCCCTCAGTCATGAAAGCATTCTTGCCTGAGCCGACCGGCCCTGTCCACCTGACGTTGCACGAATAAAAACATGTTAATTTTTAAATTGACATAATTCAATCTGCAGAGTAGCCGAATCTCCAGAAGCTGGCGGCTGCGCCAAAGATGGCAAATGCAGCGCCCGCGCAGTCCGCATCCGGCACAAGAGGAAGCACGAGGTGAGAGCTGAACCGTTCCGACCATATTTCGTATCCACTCAGGCGGCAGTCGATGTGTTCGATTGGCGCGAAGCTGTTTCAGCCTTGCAGAATGCTTATCGCGCCAATGCCGATCCTCGGGCCACGCCGCCTCGCACCATCGCGTCGAGCGGCAAGGCTTCCTTGCGTTGCTTATCCGCAGCTCCGGCCGGCCAGCGCTATTTCGGCGCCAAGGTGATGGGTTTCGACAGCGGGGCTCCCAGTCCGGCTGTGCAATATGTGATCGTCCTGTTCGATCGCGAAACCAGCCGGATCGCGGCCTTCGTCGATGCCGACAAGGTTACCGGCTTCCGCACTGCCGCTACCTCTGCCGCCGCTCTGGACAAGATCGCACCCAAGGGACCGTTGAAACTTGCGGTGCTGGGTAGCGGGCTAGAGGCGATCATGCACACGCGCGCCTTCGCTGCGGTTCGCGATCTGGCGGGAATCGCCGTATTCAGCCCTACTGAGGCGAAACGCGAAGCTTTTGCCCGCGACATCGGTGTGGAACTGGGCATCCCGGCGCGGCCTGTGGCAGTCCCCGAAGACGCGGTACGCGATGCCGACATAGTACTCTCCGCCGCGCGCTCCCACGGCGAAAAGCCGATCCTCTACGGGGACTGGATCAAGCCGGGCGCAGTCATCGTCTCGATCGGCTCGACCGTGCCTTCGCAGCGGGAGGTAGACATCTCGGTGGTCGCCAAAGCCGATCTGATTGTCTGCGATGTCGTTCATGAGGTTGTGGAGGAAACCGGCGACATGATCGCAGCAGCAGAGGCTGGCATCGACGTTCAGAGGAAATGCCATTCGATCGAGGCGCTGATGCGCGGTGAGCTGGGCGAACAACTCGTGGCAGCCCGCAATCCGATGTTCAAATCAGTCGGGGGGGGGCTTCAGGACGTGGTCGTTGCCGGCATTGTGTTCGATCGGGCGCTCGCCACCGGCAACGCGGTGCAATTGCCGATAGAGATTTCCGCCAAGTCCCTTGGATCTTCCCGCAGGAGAAACTCATGCTCCCTTATTCCGTCAATGATGCCCGCGACTGGGCTCGCGAAAAGCTGATCGGTGTATCCAATGTCACGTTGCCCACCATGACGTCTGACTTCAAGCGGCTGAATGAGCGGGCCATCCGCCACGACGTGGAACTGGCCATTGAGCAGGGTTTCACCGGCAGCCTGGCCTGCTCTGAGGTCGCCAACTCGCTTGAGGATTATCGCCAGCTTTGCGAATTGATGGTGGACCAGGCGCGGGGCCGGTTGATGACGGTGCATCATGCCGTGTTCAACACGTTGGAAGACAATATCGAGGCCTTGCGAATTGCTGAGGAAGCGGGTGCCGAATTGGTTCTGCTGGGCTACCCACCCTATTTCTATCCCCAGTCGCTGGAAGAGGTTTGCACATATACCAAGGCCTTCTGCGATGCCACCAAGCTCGCGGTGATGCTATTCCCTATCCCCACCTGGGGATTCCAGCGGCTGGACCCGGCCGATATGCCCATCGCGCTGATCCGGCGGCTAATCGACGAATGCCCGAATATCGTCGCTATCAAGGCGGAAGGCGGAATGCCCTACATCATGTCCTCGGTCGAGGTGCATCAGGCATTCCACAAGGAGGTCGTCATCTCCTTCCCAGTAGAATATGATATGGTGCCTCTGGCGCAGCTGATCCCCGTGCCCTATTGCGGCACCAACTATTCGAGCTATTTCGGCCCTTGGCTACCACGCGTGCATGCCCTTTTGCAGGCCGGCAGATACGCCGAGGCGACGGCGGAGTGGTACAAGGCCGATCCGGCGCGCAAGGCAGCCCAGGCGGCGCCGATGTCGGCAAGCGGCCTCATCAACCGGATGCTCTGGAAATATCAGGGCTGGCTCCAAGGCTATAACGGTGGTCCCTTACGGCATCCGACCGCACGCATCTATGCCAAGGACATGACTGCACTGCGCCGCGGTCTGGAACTGTCCGGGCTGGAGCCCACGCCGGATGCCGACGCATCCTTCTTCATCGGCCGCAACCCCGAATAACAGGATCCGGATTCATGACCAACGCGATAGCGCTCCCCGTCCCTGTCAACCTTTCCGATCCCGACCTGTTCCGGCAAGCGATGCTGATCGATGGTCAGTGGGTCCAAGCCGACAGCGGCAAGGTAATCGAGGTCCGCAATCCCGCAACCAGCGAGTTGATCGGTCATGTCCCTAGTGGCGGCAAGGCGGAAACGGTACGCGCCATCACAGCCGCTGAGCGGGCGCTGGAGACCTGGCGTAACACGCTACCCAAGGAGCGGGCCGCCGTCTTGCGCAAGCTTTATGAGCTGATGATCCGCCATATCGACGATCTGGCATTGATCCTGACGCTTGAGCAAGGCAAACCACTCACCGAGGCGCGGGGCGAAATCCTTTATGCCGCAGGCTTCATTGAGTGGTTCGCCGAAGAGGCGAAGCGCGTCTACGGTGATATCATTCCACCCAACCTGCATGGCCGCCGCATCCTGGTCGAGAAAGGACCGATCGGCGTGTTCGCTGCCATTACGCCCTGGAACTTCCCTTCAGCTATGATAACCCGGAAGACTGGACCCGGCTGGGCTGCCGGCTGCACCGGGGTCATCAAGCCTGCTGCCGAGACTCCTTTCTCGGCTTTCGCTCTTGGCGTTTTGGCCGAGCGTGCTGGGTTGCCGCCGGGCGTGTGCAATATCGTGACCGGATCGGCCCGTGAAATCGGAGCGGAGATCACGCAAAGCCCAGTCGTGCGCAAGCTCACCTTTACGGGTTCGACGGAAGTTGGGGCCTTGTTGCTGGCGCAATGCGCGCCCACGATAAAGAAAACCAGTATGGAACTGGGCGGCAATGCCCCCTTCATTGTCTTCGACGATGCTGATGTCGAGGCGGCAGTCCAGGGCGCGCTGGCGGCCAAATATCGCAACACCGGCCAGGCCTGTGTCGCGGCCAATCGCGTCTTGGTGCAGTCACGAATATACGGCCGTTTCGCGCGGCGCCTTGCCGAGGAAACCGCGCGGCTGAAGGTCGGCGCAGGCACCGAACCGAACGTGGTTCTTGGGCCGCTCATCAATCCGGACGCCGTCGCCAAGGTGGAGGAGCATATTTCCGATGCCGTCGCCAAGGGGGCAAAAGTGATCGCCGGCGGCAAGCGACACCAACTCGGCGGCACCTTCTTCGAACCCACCGTTTTGACTGACGTGCCGCGCGACGCGCTGATCTTCAGCGACGAAACCTTCGGCCCGGTCGCTCCTCTGTTCAAGTTCGAGGACGAGCAGGAAGCGATCCGGCTGGCCAATGACACGCTGTTCGGCCTTGCCGCCTATTTCTATGCCCGCGACGTCGGCCGCATCTTCCGCGTCGCGCGCGCGCTTGAGTTCGGCATCGTCGGTGTCAACGAAGGTTTCATCTCGACCGAGGTCGCCCCCTTCGGCGGCGTCAAGGCCTCGGGCCTCGGGCGCGAGGGGTCGAAATATGGCATCGATGACTATGTCGAGATCAAATACATCGCCTTGGGCGGCCTGGGCGTGGAATGAACGGTCAATGAAAGGTCTCTTTTCAAATGATGCCCGTGCAAATTGATCTCACCGGCAAGGCGGCGATCATCACCGGCTCGACCGCCGGCATCGGTTTCGGCATCGCCCAAGGCCTCCTGCGAGCCGGAGCGCAGGTGGTCGTGAATGGATGCGCACCGGATCGGGTCGAGGATGCCGTAAGGCGGCTCGGCACCGGCGCGAGCGGCATAGCGGCCGATCTGAGTACCGCAGACGGGCATGCGGAGCTGGTGGCGGCTGTGTCCGAGGCCGATATCGTCGTCAGCAACCTTGGGATCTTCGAGCCGCGAGATTTCTTTGAAGCCGATGATGAAATCTGGGGGGCACTGGCAGGTGAACGTGGCCGCCGGAGTGCGGCTGGCTCGCTCCTACCTTCCGGGCATGGCGGCCTAGATCCAATTGCACCAGATTCCGGCTGGCCATCATTCGTGCGCAACGGATGGCGATCCCGCTCAAGCGTCAGCCCAGAACTGAAACTGGAGAGAGTATATGGTTTCCGTGCCATCGGTCTCGCTCGACCTTTTCAGTGACGCCGCCCTGATCGATCCCTATGACAATTATCGGGCACTGCGCGACCTGGGGCCGTTGGCTTATCTCGAAAATCTGGGCATGTATGTCGCTTCCCGGCATCGTGACATCAAGGAAATCCTGTCCCGTCCCGACATATTCATTTCGGGACGCGGGGTGATGCTGAATGCCGTCGCCAATGATGCCTATAGCGGCAGGGTCGGCCTCTGCTCGGACGGCGACGCACACCGCCGCACCAGATCCTTAGAGGCCCGCCCGCTGACGCCATCCGCGCTGCGGGAATTGCGCGCCACGATCAAGGCGGAGGCCGACGCCGTCGCTGAGACGATATGCCGGGAGGGCAGGTTTGATGCCGTGACGAGGCTCGCCCAGCATCTTCCGGTTACGATCGTCTCCAGCCTTGTCGGCTTGCCGGAGGATGGACGCGAGCGAATGCTGGATTGGGCGGCCGCCAACTTCGATGCCTTTGGCCCCCTTAACGACCGGACCATGGCTGCCCTCGCCCTATGTGAGGAAATGCAGAATTATGCGGTGACACAATGCGTGCCGGGCAAGCTCAAGCCGGGCAGTTGGGCAGCGAAACTGCACGAGGCCGCCGATCGTGGCGAAATCGAGGAGATGGAAGCGCGCTTCCTGGCCCTGACCTATGTCGGCCCCTCGCTCGACACCACGATCAATGCGACCTCCAGCGCGATCTGGCTCTTCGCTCAAAACCCTCGGCAATGGGACGCCTTGCGGGAGAGGCCGGCGGCGATTCCCAATGCGATCAACGAGGCGATTCGCCTCGAAACGCCATTGCAAGCCATCTCGCGCTATGCGTTGGGCGATTTCGAACTCGATGGAACTCGCGTCCCTGCCCACTCGCGCATAATCCTGCTCTATGGGTCAGCGAACCGCGACGAGCGCCATTGGAGCCGGCCCGAAACATTCGACATCAACCGACGAAACGCCAATGAACATCTAGCTTTCGGCCATGGTCGACACCAATGCATTGGCAACAACCTTGCCCGTATGGAAATCGCAGCTCTTCTTGCCGCACTGGCCAAGCGCGTCCGCAGGTTTGAATTGCATGGCCACGAGCGGGCGCTCAACAACACCTTGCGCGGATTCAAGAGGTTGGACGTAACCGTCCATTGACGGAAGATCCCTGCATGCTGATTGCGCGTTTTGCGCTTGCCATATCTAATCCGCCCCATGCCCGAGTAACGGGACTGTCGACCTGGCGGTCACGCAGCGCCGACACGATATGGTCGCCTCTGGATCTCGCATTCCCACCGAAAACTCCCGGTGCCGGTCATCAGGACTAGCAGGCTTTCTCGCTCTTTCGGGGCGGCGCGCGTCCAGAGTAAGGCATGTCCACATTGCATTGAGAGCATTTCTCGCCTTAGGTCCAACCGTGAATTTGGTGCATTGCAAAATCCGCGCTCGTTATGCGGCGGATAAAATCTAACGATTTGCTGCGTTCCCGCTCCTTCCATATCCGACGCTAGCGACTGCGCATCCATAAGCGCACGCGGCCCCGCAGGCACCTGCGGTCGGTCTGAAATTGGGAGGGGGACATCAAACATGCGCAAGAACATATTCATGTTGGGGGCTTCCTTTAGCTCTCTATTGGCCATGGGCACGACAGCGGCCTATGCACAAGAGACCCAGGCAAACGATCTTGTGGCATCTGATCAAACTGGTGACATTGTCGTCACCGCTCAGGGACGCTCACAACAACTACGGGACGTTCCGGTTTCGGTGAGTGTCACCTCAGGCGATAGCCTGGCGCAAAACAATATCGTGTCACTGCAGGAGCTGAGTACCAGACTACCCAATATCCGGGTATCAGCAGGCCCTGCTTCTAATATTCTGACCATTCGCGGCGTTGGGTCTGGCCTCAACATGGGATTCGAACAATCGGTAGGAACTTTTGTCGACGGAGTTTACCGCGGTCGCTCGCGGTCGACCGCCGCAGCCCTGTTCGATCTCGACCGTGTAGAGGTTCTGCGTGGTCCTCAATCGACCTTTTTTGGCAATAACGTCATCGCTGGTGCCCTCAACATCGCGTCCCGAAAGCCGAGCCGGAACTTTGGAGCGAACGCCACGGCGCTATATTCTCCTTCTGACGGAGAATATAGCATAGAAGCTGGGGTTGACCTGCCAGCATCCGATGCTTTGTCGGTTAGACTTGCGGGCAAGATTCTTGGCATGGATGGATATGTTAAGAATATCGCACGTCCGCATTATGGACCTCGCAATCGAGATGGCCTCGCCCGTGCTTCGCTACGGTGGGAGCACGATCTGGCGCACTGACCTGCGCGTCGACTATGCGCATCTTCGCGACCGCTCCCTCTACGAAGGGATCAATTGCCCGGCGCCGGCGGTCTATGGCGCCCCGCGCGGAACCTGCCTGCTGTATCTGAACTCCGGACAGCCGGTTGACAGCCGTATGAACTATCGTTCGGGGAGCTTCGGAAACTCTTCCAAATATGACATGGCCGAAGTGGCTCTGACGAATTCTCTGGATCTCGGAGCATTTACCCTAACGAGCGTGTCTAGCTATTTCGACCATGATTTTACCGGAATAGACGATCTGGCACCGCTTCCGGTGCCGGGTATCGGCGGCACAGCGAGCAGAACCCCCCGGTATAATCAGGAAAATGCTGAA
Organism: Sphingobium faniae; assembly: GCA_900100475.1. Lineage (GTDB taxonomy): Bacteria > Pseudomonadota > Alphaproteobacteria > Sphingomonadales > Sphingomonadaceae > Sphingobium > Sphingobium faniae. Next base: position 8,439 of record FMTU01000033.1, read on the forward strand.
AGAATCAGCCAAGAACTTCGCCTCGCATCGTCGGATGACAGACCATTTCAATATATGCTGGGCGCCTATTATGCACACGAAAAGGTAGAGAGCGATTATTATGTCGGTACCTATTTCGCACCATTTGGGGCCTTTGCAGGGGCGGGCTATACCGCTGCCACGCCGATTGCAACATATGTTAAATTTAACCAAAAAACAGATACTTGGTCTGCTTTTGGATCGCTGACCGCCGAACTTATATCCAATCTCTCGCTTGACCTCGGCCTGCGATACACCGAAGTCTCGAAGACAGTCGACAGGGATTCGTCAGTTGGTGTGGGTGGCTCAATTCCGCAGCCTGGCGCTTTCACGCCACTTCTCGATCCCGCCTTGTCGGTAATGCGAGAAGTCCTGGGAATCCCAGGCGGCAATTATGCCGTTCCTCGCCTAGACAACTCCAAACTGCTACCTTCGGCAAAGCTCAGCTATCGCTTTTCCTCGGACATCATGGGTTATGCATCCTATAGCAAAGGCTTTAAGGCAGGTGGTTTCGCTGCATCCGAAGGGAAGTACTCGTTTGGCCCCGAAACGGTCGATGCATTCGAAGTTGGCCTAAAGGCTACCCTTTTTGATCGGCGGCTATTCACTAGCATTGCGCTGTTTCGCAGTGACTACAAGGACCTGCAGGAAGCAACAAACACAGTCAACTCCTCCGGCACGATTATCTCGGTTATCACGAACGCGGCGCGAAGCAGGTCGCAGGGCGTGGAATTCGCTGTCAATGCGAAGGTTTCCGACGCTTTGTCGATCCGCGCAGAAATTGCTTATCTGGATGCGAAATATCGCGCTTATCCGAACGGGGCCTGCACCATCTTGGACAATATCACGCCCGGCTGCATCCAGAACATGTCGGGCAAGAGACGTGGGTTTTCGCCCGAGCTCAGCGGAAATTTCGGTCTTACCTATACCATTCCCCTGGACAAGCTGGAACTGAAGTTTGAACCGCTCGTCTACTTCACCTCGCGCTATTTCCAGTCGGCAACGGCTGACGCCTTGTTGTCACAGCCGGGGTATAGCAAGGTCGATTTCCGCGCGTCGCTGGCTACCATCGATGAGAAGTGGGAACTGGCGGTCATCGGCAAGAATCTGACGGACAAGAAGACTTCCGCCTTTAGAAATCAATTCGCCGGCGCGCCGGGAACATTTTGGGTCTATCCAGAACGGCCGCGCTCGGTCGCGGTGCAAGCATCCCTCCGGTTCTAAACCGCTGCGGCATGCCACTCCTCCGGCAGATCGAAGACGCAAGCCAATATTTACTTATCTCGAAAGGCTCCCCTTCCGATGAAATTAACGCGTCGTGAGTTTTCCGCGGCCGGTGCCGTCACGGCATTCTTAGCCGCGACATCGACGGCTAGCGCAGGTATGCGCATTCGACAACCGAACATTCTATTCATCATGGCCGACGACCTTGGCTACGCTGATCTGAGTTGTTACGGTGCCCGTCACATTGAAACGCCAGTCCTCGATCAGCTTGCCCGCGAGGGGGTCAAGCTCACCCAAGGCTATGCCAGTTCATGCATTTGCTCTGCCACTCGCGTCGCGCTAGCGACGGGACACTATAATCAGCGCTATCGCGTCGGACTTCAAGAACCAACGGGCATCGACGATCTGGAGTAGAGTCTGCCTGATGGAACCCCGACCATTGCCACATATTTCAAAGGGGCTGGTTACCGCACATCCCTTGTCGGTAAGTGGCATGTTGGTGTCATGCCGTGGAGCTTACCGACGCGTTTCGGCTATGATCACTTTTTTGGACTGCGTAGCGGCGCAGCGGATTATTTTTCGCACCGGGTTGATCTGATACATTCCGATCCGCTTGATGGGCTATATCGGGACGAGAAGCGCGTTGACGTGCCCGGATATCTCACGGACATTTTAGCAGATGAAGCTGTGCGGTATGTTTCGACAAAAGATCCCCAGCCGTTCTTTCTGAGTCTCCATTTCAACGCCCCTCATTGGCCTTGGGAAGGACCGGAAGACGAAGAGGTTTCACGAGATCTGAAGGATATTTTCCATCGCAGCGGAGGCACACTGGAGACCTACGCAAAAATGGTAGCCGCCATGGATCGGGCGATTGGGCGGGTTCTGGATGCGATTAAGACTGCTGGCGAAGAGGAGAACACGATTGTCGTGTTTACCAGCGACAATGGGGGGGAGCGATACTCGGATACATGGCCGTTCACTGGTGTGAAGGGTGAACTGCTTGAAGGAGGCATTCGCGTCCCGCTGCTAATGAAATGGCCACACAGGATAACGCCCGGCTTGACCAGCGATCGGGTCATGGCCTCGATGGATTTTCTGCCCACGCTTCTCGCTGCAACGCGCCATGACGCCGCTTCGCAGGGATACAATGGAGATGGCTTGAACCTACTTCCGATCCTGACGGGACAGGCCGAACCGGTCGCCCGAACCCTATTCTGGCGCTTCAAGGCGTCCCAACAGGCTGCGGTGCGGGATGGCGACTGGAAATACCTGAAGTTGGGTGGGAAGGAACATCTCTTCAATGTCCGTACCGACCCGCGCGAACGAGCGCGTCTAAATGATCTCTATCCCGACCGCATGAGCGAGTTACGTAAGAAGTATGACGCCTGGAATGCGCAGATGCTACCCTACACCTTGGAAAGCTATAGCGAGTCGACCAAGGCAAGCTACGCGGATCGCTACTAACGCCCTCCCTCCATTGGTCAGCCGAAAGGTACCCACTGAGCCGGAACGCTTCATCCTTGACCTATCAGTTCAAGATCGCGCGCTTCGCCCATCATTGCACATGGAAACCCTCAGCGACAGCTTCAGTTAAAAAAACAGTTCGTCCAAAAACCCAAATCCCCAAAAAAGAGGAATACCTCGATCCGATGAATCAATGACACATGAAACATAAGCATCAGGCGGGTCATTTCACGACGAAAATCGAACAAATATGCCGCATCGCACAATCATCCCCTGTTATGCGCCGAATAAAATCTAACGATTTGCCGCCTCCCAGCCCCTTCCATATCTGATGCTGACGGATGCGCAACCATAAGCGCACGCGGCTGTGCAGCGATCAACCGCAATCGGTCTGATTTGGGAGTAGGATATCAAACATGCGCAAGAACATATTCATGATAGGGGTTTCCTTTGGCTCTCTCTTGGCCATGGGCACAACAGCGGCCTATGCTCAAGAAACCCAGGCCAGCGATACGGCCGCAGCGGACCAAATTGGTGAAATCGTTGTCACCGCGCAAAAGCGTGAGCAGCGCTTGCAAGATGTTCCCGTCGCGGTTGCGGCACTTTCGGGTGATTCGCTCGCGAGGGCCGGTACAGACAGCACGGCCGGCCTTGTCAGTCTGGTTCCCGGACTTAATCTCAATTCGAATCCGATCGGGTTTCAGCCATTTATACGCGGGGTCGGGACCACTTCGTATAGCCCAGGCAATGAGAGTTCGGTCGCAACATATGTCGACAATATCTATATGGCCGGGTCGAGTTCGGGTCTTCTGAATCTCAGCAATATCCAGTCGATCTCCGTCCTGAAGGGGCCGCAGGGAACTCTGTTTGGCCGCAACGCCACTGGCGGTGTGATCCAGATCACCACCAAAGATCCATCACATGAATTCGGTGGCGAAGCGACGATTGGTTACGGCAACTACGACACCTTTACCGGATCAGCCTATATCACCGGCGGATTGAGCGACAACGTCGCCATGGACCTGGCTGCTTTTTATAGCAATCAGAATGACGGTTTCGGGACGAACTGGACGACTGGCAACCCTGTCGGCATGAGCAAGACCTATACGCTTCGCAGCAAGATTTTGATCACCCCGGGGGATAACGACAAGATTACGCTGTCCGGCGACTATTCTTACTATCGCAATTCCGGGTTCTCGACGCGCAATTTCCCGGGATTCTCATCACAATGGGGCGGCCCCGGGCTGGCTGCAGACCCTCTGCTTGGGAACCCCTTCGTTCCGACGACTTCCCGCCCTTGGGATATCGACCACTCGTTCGATCCTTCCAATTCGGGACACTCCTATGGTGGTAGCCTCGTATGGGAGCACGAATTTCCCTTCGCGACCCTGACAAGCTATTCGGCGGCGCGCCATGCCGACAACGATCAGGCGTGGAACTATGGCGCTGCGCCTTTGCCCGTCGAAATTTCGGGTTGGCACCGCAGCGAGCGGCAATTCACGGAAGAACTTCAGCTGGCATCGCCAAAGGGAAGCCCGGTCCAATGGATTCTTGGTGCTTTCTACATCGACTCGCACACCAGTTATAATCAGAATGTGTCCGGCACGGCGTTCCTTTTTGGCCCCGGCGTACAGGGGCAGTTCCGGTCGAAGCTGGTGACTAAGTCGCCTTCGTTCTACGGCCAATTCACGGTGCCTGTTCCCAGTCTGGGAGAAACTAACATCACGGGTGGGCTTCGCTATACGATCGATACTCGCAAGATTGACGGCGGGATCGATATTTTTCCGCAGCCCGACCCGGCTCACCCCGTTCTCAATACCAACCCGGCCGATCTTATTGTCTCGATTGCCCCTGCCGTGGGAAGCATCACATACCGCAACTTCAGTTGGCGGCTCGGGATCGATCATCACTTCACTCGCGACAATATGATCTACCTGACCTACAATCGCGGTTTCAAATCCGGCGGCTACAATGCCGTTCCTCCAAGCCCCGTGCCATATGCTCCGGAAACTCTCGACGCCTATGAGCTTGGCTTGAAGAACAAGTTCTTCGACGGCCGGGCAATTTTCAATGTCGCGGCATTCTACTATCAGTACAATAACCTGCAGGTGACGCAGTTCGACGGCACCAGCGCGACGACCATCAACGCCGCCAAAGCGCGCATCTGGGGCATCGAATATGATTTGACGCTCAATGTTATCGACAATCTGCAAATCACAGTGGGCGGTCAGCATCTCAATCACAAATATGTGTCTTACCCCGACGGCCCGGTCATTACGCCTGTTCCCGTCGCATTGGGTGGTGGCATCACCATCACACCAGGAGACCTGTCCGGACATCCTCTGAACTACACGTCAGACGACGTGGTGAACATTGGGTTCGATTACACGCTTCCCACTTCATTTGGAAAATTCCAGCTCAGTTCGACCGTCTCTTACAACAGCGGATACGCATTCGAGCCGAGCACCGCAGCGAAGCAGCCTTCCTTCTATGATGTAACGGCTTCCCTCGGTGTGACGTTCAACAACGACCGAACGAAGTTGCTGGTCTGGGGCAAGAATCTGGCGAATGAAGCAATCGCTGTCGCAGCGCTGTCCGGCGGAAACCCGGGCGGATATTTCGCGACTACCTATCGTCCCCCGCGCACCTATGGGGTTTCGATCTCGCAGACGTTCTGATTGAGAGATGCAGGGAATATACTGGAATCTCTCCGTAATTTTCCTGCGTCACTCCTAAATTCTGGTCGGCTTGCCGATGCGCATGTTCTGGAGGCTATCATGCCGATACATGGAATTGCACAGCTGAATTACGCTGTTAAGGATCTTGGCGAAGCCAATAAATTTCTGGATGTCTTTGGATTGTCCAAGGTCGATGAAACGTCGAGTAGCTCCACCTTTGAGGTTCTGAGCGGACAACGGGTATATGTGCGGCACCTGGGCGATCCTGCACTGCCTCCGAGTTCGGTCATCGGCGATGGTGTTCACGAAGCGATCTGGGCAATCGCCGATCAGCCGAGCTTCGACCGGCTTCTGGCCGACCTGTCTCGCGATCATCAAATCACCACCGACAGCGACGGGACAGCGCATTTCGTTACCGATTTCGGGCAGGCCATCGGTCTGCGCCTGCAACAGTTTCGTCCCGTGGTTTCCTCTCCCTCCCCGTTCAACGCGCCCGGCGTGACCAATCGGCTGAATGCACCGCGCAAGTGGAGCACCCGCGCTATTCCCAAGACGATCAGTCATGCCGTCTGGGGAGTTCCGGACGTGGACGAGGTCTTCGCCTTTTACCGCGACCGGCTGAACTTTCGCCTGAGCGACGTCCAGAAGGGGTTCGGCCTCTATCTGCGCGCGCCGCGCTCGACCAACCACCACAGCGTGTTCCTCGCCGACGCGAATCTCGAGATGCTCGGCTTCTCCGGAAAACTGCAATTCCATCACGCCAATTTTGGTCTCGAGGACATCGACGAGATCATGGTGGGCAAGAATTACTTGGAACGCCATGGATACGACACCAAAGGCTGGGGTTTTGGGCGGCATCGGCTCAGTTCCGAAGCCTTCCTCTACGTTCCGTCGCCACTCGGCGGGCAGGCCGAATATGGCGCCGACTGCGATCAGGTGGATGATCGGTGGAAGCCTCGGGTCTGGGAAGCCAATTTCGGGGCGGCGCTCTTCGTGCATGATATGCCTGAATTCCTATCCCGGGAGCCGGAGTGGGACGTAACTTACGCGACCCCGGAAACGTCCCGCTTCCTGCCCTTCGATCACAAGTGAATCCCGGAACCAATTCAAATTCCACCTATGGAGCGGATAATGGCTGATATTCGAAAAGTTCTTGTCGTCGGCGGGGGTATTGGAGGACTCTCGACCGCGGTCGGACTGTATCAACGTGGCTTCGATGTCGAAGTTGTCGAACGCGACAAAGACTGGAAAGTCTATCATGTCGGTATCATCGTTCAGGCGAATTTCGTCCGGGCGCTCGCGACGCTGGGACTTGGCGACGAGGCTGTCGCTGCTGGCTATCCTTACAAAGGCATGCGGTTCCTGAATTCGGACGGCTCGCTGATCACCGAATTGCCCGGTGATTCCACCGTTACAGCGCCATACCCCGCCGACCTTGGCCTCACCCGGCCGGCGCTGCACCGCATCCTCACGGATAAAGTCAAAGCGCTGCATGTCCCCGTCCGCCTTGGTGTCACTTATTCATCCATCACCGATCACGGCGATCATGTGGCGGTGGAATTCACTGATGGTTCGGTCGGTAAATATGATCTCGTCGTCGGAGCGGACGGTGCCTATTCGGGAATGCGGACCTTGGTGCATTCCGATGCGGGTAAGCCTCAATTCACCGGCCAGAGCGTCTGGCGCTACAACGTGCCCCGGCCCAAGGATCAGATCTGGCTCGATCTCTATATCAAAGAAGACAGGTCTACCGCCGGCTATTGTCCGTTGGATGAAGAAACCATGTATATCATGGCGGTGACTGAAGAGCCGGGCAATCCTTGGATTCCTCCGCACGAACTCGCCAACGAGATGCGCAAACGGCTTGACGGTTTCGGCGGGTTGCTCGGCGACCTGCGTGACCTCGTCACCGATCCTGAGTTGGTCGTATATCGCCCGCTCGAAGTCTGCGTCCTGCCGGCGCCTTGGCATAAGGGACGGATCGTCCTGATTGGCGACGCGGCGCATTCCTCAACGCCTCACCTTGGCCAGGGCGCGGCCATGGCCGTCGAAGATGCGGTGGTTCTGGTTGAAGAGATCGCCGCCAACCCTGCAGACTTCGAAGCGGTAATGAGCAGGTTCATGGAACGCCGGTTCGAGCGTGCCCAGTTGATCGCAGATTATTCGATCATGCTGGGCGAGTGGCAGATGCACCCCGAAAAGGCGGATCGCAGCCAGGCCGAAGTAACCGATTATGTTCGCAAGCGGGTTGCGGAGCCGATCTGATCAGAGGCACTGTCCAACGACTAAGCAAGCCCTGACGTAAAGGGCTGAGTTGGAAGAGGAGTAAAGCAAGATGCTGTTGAAAGGCAAGGTTGTCGTCGTAACCGGCGGTGGACAAGGAATCGGACAGGGGATCGTTGAGTGCGCTGCACGCGACGGTGCCAGGGTTGCGATCCTTGATATCCGGACAGAACGCGCCAAGGACCTTGCCAAGCAGTTGGCAGCTCGGTCCCTTGAGGTGGCGGTATGGCAGGCAGACGTGGCCGATGCCGCCAGCTTTGGCGAGGCGATCGGCAATGTGGCCGCCAAATGGGGGCGGATCGATGCGCTGGTGAACAATGCTGGAGTAGTCGCACCACCGGGATCGTTCATGGATGGTGATCCTGCAACCTGGGATCACATGATCGATGTCGACTATAAGGGCGTACTGAATGGAATCCGAGCTGCCGTCCCTCACCTGCAAAGAGCCGGCGGCGGTGCAATCGTCAATATCGGCTCGGATTCCGCACGGTTCGGTGAAGTAGGCATCGCAGTCTATTCAGGCTGCAAGGGTGCCGTCAATTCCGTCAGCAAGTCACTGGCAAAGGAACTCGCTTCGGCAAGAATTCGCATAAATGTCATAGCGCCGGGTCTCATCGATACGCCGATCATGGACGTCGCGCGCTCGACTCCGGAAGGCGCGAAAATGATTGAGGACACGCAAAAGACGATCCCGCTGGGAAAGCTCGGCGTGCCCGAGGACATCGGGAATCTCGCCAGCTTCCTCGTTAGCGATCGCGCGTCATATATAACCGGACAAACAATCAGCGTGAATGGTGGAATGATAATGTTCGGCTGACGCCCGACGCCCACACACCCATTACAAATCAGGGAGCCTTTTGATGGTGGCCGCAAAATATAATGGCGAACAGTTCGAAGCGAACTTCGCAAAGGCAATGCCGGACTTCCGTGCAATCGTCGGTGATAAGTGGGTCGCCAACGATAAGGAAACGCTCTTCTCCTACCGGGCCGCCGACTCCGCCATGGACGACGAGGTCTTTCTCCCCAGCGCAGTGATTTCGCCTGGCAGCGTTGAAGAAGTCCAGGCGGTCGTTCGGGCAGCGAACATTCACAAGACACCGCTGTGGCCTATCTCTACCGGCAAGAACTACTGCTATGGCGGGCCCGCTCCGCGCGCAAAAGGCACAGGTGTTCTCGATCTGCGGCGAATGAACAAGATCCTCGAGATCAACGAGCGCCAAAACTACGCGTTGCTTGAGCCGGGCGTGAGCTTTCTGGATCTGCATCGCGAACTTCGGCGGCGCGATACCAAGCTATGGGTCTGTCCGGCAGCCCCTGGTTGGGGCGGTGTCGTTGGCAACGCACTTGATCGCGGCGTGGGCTGGACGCCCTATGGTGACAACTACGCCGCCCAGTGCGGCATGGAAATTGTCCTGCCGAATGGTGAGCTGATGCGCACTGGTATGGGCGCTCTGCCGAACAGCAAGACCTGGCAGATGTTCAAATATGGGTTCGGTCCCTACATTGACGGGATGTTCACCCAGTCGAACTTCGGCGTGGTGACCAAAATGGGTATCTGGCTCATGCAGGAGCCACCTGTCGTTAACAGCCCGTTGACGAAGTCGGGCTTGGCTGATTCAGTGTGAGGGTTGATTGATCATGCGGGTTTGCGACGATGGCGATGGGACGCGATAGCGAGGTTCAGCCCGATTTGATCGTGACGTGGGCGGAGATACCGCGCGCTCCCGGGCACATCTTTTACGACAGGCTCCAGAAGCTGCTGGCCGAGGCGGGCTTCGATGCCTTCGTCGAGGAGACGTGCAAGCCCTATTATGCGCCGCGGATGGGAGCCCCGTCGCTGCCGCCGGGCCGCTACTTCCGGATGCACATGATCGGCTATTTCGAAGGCATCGATAGCGAGCGTGGCATTGTCTGGCGCTG
>FMTU01000006.1:0-325000 GCA_900100475.1 Sphingobium faniae
ATAGGCCTTGACGTACTGTGGCGGCAGCATCCTCACTTCGTGCCCCAAGCGTTGCAACTGCCGCGCCCAATGGTGGGATCCACCGCATGCTTCGATCGCCACTACCGTCGGTGGCAATTTGGTGAAAAAGTCCTGCATCTCCTTGCGCCGAAGCTTCTTGCGCAAAACCGGCTCCTCCGCCGCATTCACCCCATGCAACTGAAAGACATGCTTTGACGTATCCATGCCAATACGAATAATCTGTTCCACGGACGGCCTCCTCGATTGAGATCTTCAACAACCTCATTCTGGCACACTTCGATGCCGTTCGGGGGTCGTCCACCCCAACAGGCCTCAAGGAAGCGCCGCTCATGAAATCCGGTCTTCCCCGGCAATGAGCGGCAAATAGGTCAGATAATCCGCGAAAAAGTGCATTCTGATGGGACCGCCCAGGAACATGGCTTCTATTTTGGGGCGCTCCAGATGCGCAAAACATGTCTGCCAGCCCATTTCCCCCACGAGAAGATGCGTGAAGATGCGCAGGACATGATAATAGCGCTTGGCCGCTTCGTCGAAGGCCGGGCCACCGGCCTCATGATAATAGCGGACGAAATCCTCCCAGCGGCCATAGCGCGAGATGAACGCCTCGCAGGTCGCCATGTCCTTGGCCGGGTCCCCCAGATAGGCCATTTCCCAATCCAGCAGCGCGGCGACATCATCCCGATCGAAAAGGATATTGTGAAAACCGATGTCGCCATGAAGAAGGCATGGCTCGCCGCCTGTCGCGGGGACATTCTGCCGCAGCCACTGGAATGCCGCCGCCAGCGCAGGCGACGGGTCCAGACCGCGCGCGGCCCACACCCTTTCCCAGCGGTCCAGCAGACGCTCGGTCGCGATGCGGGTCGTCAATCCTTCCGCCTGCAAGCCGAAAATCGCGGCCATATCCTGCCCGGCGGAGCGCCAGTTCGCGCGATGCAACCGGGCGATGGTGGTCGCGACGGAGCGGACGACTTCATCGCTGACCGATGCAGCGTCGATAGCCGTGCCTATGACACTGCCCGACGCCTTTTCCATCGCGATATAGGGACCGCCCGATCCGGGAGCATTTTCCAGCCAATATACCTGCGGCACCGGCAAGCCGACATCATGCGCAAATCGCAACAGCGGAAACTCGCCGTCCAGTCCCACGCCGGCGCCGTCCAGCATCCCCTGGGACTTTTGCCGCCGCAGCACCAATTCTCCGGATTGTTGACCCGCCGACCAGTCGACCAGAAAGGTGTCGCGGGAATAGCCGCCCGACAGAACCGACAGCCGATCAATCGCCACAGCCTCGCCGGACGCCATATTTCGCGATATTGCCGCCGCCAATATCCCCTGATCAATATCGGGGTCATCGGCTATAGCGTCGACTTCCTGCTCTTCGACCGGCAAGCCCATCGCATATTGCGACTGGATGACGTCCGTGGTCCATGCGCCTATCGCGCCTCTCACGGCAGAATCCACCTCCACCGCCAGCCGCCGCTGAGCCTCGATCACCATGGCCTGCAAACGGCCCGCATCGTCCTGCCCCTGCCCGGTTTCATCGCCCAGCAGGACTTCCCCACGCCGCACAAGCGCCGATCTCGCGGCGGCCTCGGCTTCCCGATCCCTGCCTTCCCGGGCGATCAGTTCGGCGAGCGCCACGTCCAGCGGCGCCAGCACGGCCGCTTCCGCCGAGGACGCGACAATCGGCTCGATCCGCTCTCGAAGCGTTCGGCGGACAGCTTGCAGGATTTGTCGGGACGTCGGCTGCACGGCGTTGTTTCTCCGTCATTCTGTCGGTCGCATGGCGCCGATTCTTACGATTCTATATCGTATGCTTGCATACTACAAGGGTGCAAAAGGCGATGGACGGCTGCGTTCATCACCCGTCATGCCACTTAAGCCAGCGCGCCCGGTTTCCAGTGCAGTTCCGGCATGGACGGCACCATGATGCCCGGTTCCGCACGCTCCACCAGCGGCACGGAACGGAGCATCGCGACGACAGTCAACAGATAGCCCGGCGGGGTCGGATCGCCCTTTCCGAACTTCTCGCCGGTCAGCATGGAGGCTTTCGATTCCACACTCACCCGCAGCGATGGCCGACCTTCGATGGTGACGGTCCAGAAATCATCGCAGGTCGCGATATCCGGGCGCATCGTTTCCCCGACATACCAATAGACTTCGGTGGTATAGAAGGGCTTGCCGCCGACATAAGCGGTCCAGGCATAGGATACCAGACCGACCGTTCCCGCTGGAATGGTCATGGCCGGCGTCACGATCTCCTCCTCGGCCGTCCGGTGCTGGTTCTGCCGTTCGATCCTGTCGATCGTCAGGCCCAGCTTCTCCGCGGCGAAATGGATCGGCTGGATGAGATAATTTTCAGCCAGCATCGCCACGGCGATATTCTGATTGGCTGCGTCGAGCGAACCGCCGAAACCGAAGAGCTGCAACAATTCCAGACTTTCGCCAAGATCCGCCGTGTTGAAGAACTCCTGCATCCGGATATGGGTCACGTCATTGCTGACACCTGTCAGCAACATCGCAAGACGCTCATTGAAGAAGCCCGGCGTGATGCCCGTCCCCAGCAAGGTCGCCCCGCCCTTCTTCGCCGCGACCTCCAGCCGTTCCGCCGCATCTCCGCCTCGCGCCTTCGGGAAGGCATAGGGCAAGGGGGTGATGACATTTTTTCCGGCTTCCAGCAGACGAATGATGGTGTCATCGGCGGCAAAATCGCCATAGTCGCGCCCGGTATAGATCACCGTCGACGCGTCGGTCTGCATGAATTCGTCGAGACTGGTCGTCGCGGCCACGCCCAGCGGCCCGATTCCCACCAGCTCGCCCGCATCCTTGCCGCTTTTTTCAGGGGAAAAGGCGAGCAGCGCCGCCAGTTCGACGCCCTCCATACGGCTGATTTCCCTGACGCTGGCGCCGCCGAGGCCGCCCGGTCCAATGACGCCCACCCGAAAATTTCCCTCGGCCATGTCACTCTCCTATTTGGCTCTCTTAGCTAGTCTGCTAGCGTATTATAAAGAAGCGTTCAATCGTCATCGGAGGGAATGTGCCAAAGGTCATTATCATCGGCGCCGGCCTGTCGGGCCTGAGCGCCGCGCATCGCATGCGCGACAATGGCTGGGACGTATTCCTGTTCGAGAGCGACCGGATCGCGGGCGGCCGGGCCAGATGCGAAAGACGCGATGGATTCGTGATCGACACCGGCCCCGATGCGCTTTCGACGGCCTATACCGAATATCTGGCGATGTGCGACAGGATGCGCCTTTCCACGGCCGTCGTTCCCTCCAGTCCCGTCGTCGGCATCGTCCGGGGCGGGCGGCTGATCAACATCGACAGCAGCAGGTTGCTGACAGCCGCATTGACGCCCGCCCTGTCCCTCTCCGCCAAGCTGAAACTGGCGCGCGGCATCTGGGCGATGCGCAGCGACATCGCGAAGACCGATGCATTCGCACTTGTGAAGCGGGCCGATGACGATGATCCGGCGGACAATGCCTACGCCCTTGCGGAAAGACAGTTCGGCAAGGAGGCCGCCGACTATCTGATCGACCCCCTCGTCCGTCTGGTGACCGGCACGCGCTCCAGCCATGCCACGGCGTTGATGGTGCCTGCCGTGCTGTCGGCCTGGTCGTCCCCGATGATCAATATTCTGGGCGGGCTGGACGCGCTTCCCAATGCCCTGGCCGCTCCCCTCAACATCACGTTCGGGGCGAATTGCGACCATGTCGAGCGGTCGACGGAAGGCGTCAGCGCCACGATCACGATCAATGGACAAACGCATCATGTCGAAGCGGACGCCGCGATCGTCGCCACCCAATCCGACGCCGCCACGCTGATCGCGCCGGATATCGAACGCACGCTCGGCGCGCTGCTGCGAAAGATCGAGCCGCTTTCGCTCTACACGGTCGCGCTGGCCTATGACCGGCCGACCGTCAGCACGGCCTATGCGGTGCAACTCCCATCGGCCGAATATCGGGACGAACTGGTGATCCTGCTGCAACATAATAAAGCGCCCGACCGGGCGCCGCCGGGCAAGAGCCTCATCACTTATTATATCGATCACAAGGCCGTCCCGCGCTATGTCGACCTGCCCGACAGTGAGATCGTTCGGCGGGGAATCGCGACGACGACCTCGCTGATGCCCGAACTCGCTTCCTCCTTCCGCTTTGCGTCCGTCAACCGCTGGGACAGGGCAGGCAGTCTGGCGACTCCAGGTTATTATCGCGTCATCCGGGACATGACCGATGCGATAGACACCGCCAGCCCGGTGCAATTGGCGGGGGATATATTCGGCGCGGGTTCGATGGAAGCGGCGGTACGTGGGGGGCTGGCTGCGGCGGACCGGCTGCTGCAACGGCAACGGTCCCATCATCGGCAAGCGTCATGATGGGGAGCCGGCAACCCACCGCCGCGCTGATCGTCATTGCCAGCGAAGTGCTGTCGGGGCGAACGAACGACAGCCATATCGGCCGGCTCGCCCACTGGAGCCGCGAGCAGGGCCTTGCCTTGCGCTTCGCCTGCGTGATTCCCGACGACCGGCAGGCGATCATCGACATGGTCAGGCTATGCGAAAGCCGGTTCGATCATGTCTTTACCGCTGGCGGTCTGGGTGCGACGCATGACGATATCACGGTATCGGCCGTCGCCGAGGCGCTGGGCCGGCCGATCGAGCGCAATGTCGAAGCCGAAACCGTGCTGCGCGCTTATTATGGAGAGCGGTTGCGGGACGCGCACCTCAAGCTGGCGGACCTGCCGCGCGGGGCCGAACTGGTCCTGCCCGATGATCGCAAGGCAGGCGTGATCCGCGTCGGGAAAGTCGTGCTGCTGGCGGGCATACCGGATACCGCCGACGCCATGCTGGCCGTGTTGTGCGATCATATGCCGCGCGGCCCCGTCACATATCAGCGGACGCTGGGCACGGACCTGCCGGAAGAGGTCATCGCAGCGGAACTGGAAGCGCAGCAGGCATTTTCGGCAGGCTGCGCGATCGCCTCCTACCCGCTCTGGCGCAACGGCCGCCCCGGCACCAATCTGGTGCTGGAGGGTCTAGACCCCACCCTGCTTGCGTCCTGCGCGGATCGCTTGATCGGCATGATCGCGGGCCATGGCGGCAACGTCATCGAAGGCGGCATTGATCGGGAGGGATGACCCGACTTACTCCTCGAACAGCGCGGATAATTCGAATTTCTGGATCTTCCCGGAAGGCGTCCGGGGGAAATCGGGCACGATGCGCCATTTCTTGGGAACCTTGTGCCGCGCGATTTTCTCCCGCAACCGTTCCACGACGACATCGACGTCGATTTCTGCATTCGCCGCAGGCCGCAATACCGCGACGATCTCTTCCCCCCATTTCGGGTCGGGAATGCCCAGCACCGCCGCTTCGGCGATCTCCGGGAAGGTGCCCAGAGCGTCCTCCACCTCGCGCGGGTAGATATTCTCGCCGCCGCGGATGACCATTTCCTTGAGGCGGCCGGTCACGCGCACATAGCCATCGGCATCGACCTGCCCCAGATCGCCGGTGCGCAGGAAGCCCTCATCGTCGAAGGCGTTCGCGTCGCCTTCGGGATTGTTGAAATAGCCCGCCATCATGAACGGGCTCTTGATCCTGATCTCGCCAATCTCTCCCACCGCGCAGCGCTGGCCGTCGTCGGGCCGGGCGATTTTCAGCGCCGTATGTGGATAGGGCTTGCCGACCGTGCCGGAGATACGCTCGACAGGGTCCTGGCGCAGCGTCTTGCACATCGCTCCGCCGGCCTCGGTCTGGCCGAACATCACCTGCACGTCGGTCCCCAGCACGCGCTTGGCCATCAGCACGAAATCCGGCGTGATGACCGTGCCGCCCGTCAGCAGCAGTTCCAGCGCCGACAGGTCCGTCGCAGCGAAGGAGGGATGTTCGATCATGGCGATCAGCATGGTGGGCACCACCGGCAGCATGGCGATGCGATGCCGCTGGCACAGGTCAAGCACGATCGCCGGGTCGAAATTCCGCAGGATGACCGATGTGCTGAGCATCGCCATGCAACCGAGCGTCGCCGTCACCGATCCGCCGACATGGAACATCGGCAGCGTGTGCAGCCAGGCCGCGCCCTCCGGCAACTCGTAACGCAGCGCACCCAGGGCGGCGTTGTTGACGATCCCGCGATGCCGCAGGCGAACCGCCTTGGGCTTGCCCGTGGTGCCGGACGTATAAAGAATCAACGCGATATCGTCGGGGCTGGCGTGGTCGAGCGGCGCATCGCTCTCGCAGCGGTGCTTCTGGAAATCGGCCATCGGCAGGATATGCTTCAACGCTGGCAGGTCCGGTCGCAGCGCATCGACAATGACGCGGAGATCGGCCCCACGATGCTGGTCCTCCATGATGATGCCCACCGCGCCGGAATGGGCGAGCAGATAGGCCATTTCATGGCTGCGCAGCGCGGGATTCGCGGTGACGAGGACGATGCCGGCCTGCGCCGCCGCCAGTTGATAGAGCGCCCAGCGCGCGCTGTTCGCGCCCCAGATCGCGACATGATCGCCCGGATCGAACAATGTCAGCAGATAATGGGCCATGCTCCGGCTCTCGCGCAGCAGTTCCGCATAGGTCCACCGTTCTTCCACTTCGCCCTCGGCCTGGACCGGCTGCCATATGGCTACCCTGTCCCCCGCCCTTGCAGCCGCGTCTGCCAGTAAATCCCCCACGGTCCAGTCATGCAGGGCAAGCTGGTCATCCGCGGCAATGAAAGCGTCCATGCCTCTCCGCCTCGTTATCATCGGGAAACGACAATCTGATCATTTCCATATCATACGCTTGCAAACTAACAAGCGTTGTCGCTATGGTCAAACGAGAACATGGGATCAGGATGCATGACAAGCAATATTATCGTGGTCGGCGCGGGCAGCAATTCGCTATCGACCGCCTGCTACCTTGCCAAGGCCGGAATGTCGGTGCTGGCGCTGGAACGCAATGCCGAGCCGGGCGGGGGCGTCGTCTCGGTCGAAATCGCACCGGGCTTCGTCCAGGACACCCATGCCATGGGCTTCATGACATGCCTCGCCAATCCGATCATCCGTCATGATGAACTGGAACTGGCGTCCCGTTTCGGATTGCGCTGGGCCTATACCAAGGCGCCTTTCGCGTCGATCTTCGACGATGGCACCGGCCTTATCTCCCACAAGGATGTCGGGCAGACCATAGAATCGATTCGCGCGTTCAGCGAAAAGGACGCCCGCGCCTATGCGCAACTGGTGGAGGAAGCCTTCGAGCTTCTGCCCGTCCTGACCACCGCCTTTTATGCGCCGCCCATGCCGCATAGCGGCTTCCTCAAGCTGCTCCAGTCCAGCGAGAAGGGCCGCGGGATCGAGGCGGCGATGAACGGCAGCGTCCTGCAATTTCTCGAAGCCCGCTTCGAATCCCCGCATGTGAAGATCCATTTTTCGAAATGGGCCGGCGAGATGATGACCGCGCCAGACATGCCGGGCACGGGGCTTGCCCTCTATCTTCTGCTGGGCCTGTCGCACAGTTTCGAAATGGGCACCGTCGTCGGCGGGTCGCGCAACCTGACCCGCGCCCTCCAGTCCTGCTTTGAACATCATGGCGGCACCTTGCAGACCGGGCGCACGGTCCAGCGGCTGGTGGTGGAAAGCGGCCGTTGCGTCGGCGTCGAACTGGACGACGGCGAAATCCTGCGCGCGAACAAGGGCGTCGTCGCCAATATCCATCCCTGGGATCTGGGCACGATGGTCAGCGGCGTGCCGCAACCCGTGGTCGACCGCGCGCGCGCCGTGAAGCTCAGCGAATATGGCGCGCTCAACCAGCAGATCGCGCTGGCCGAAGCGCCGAAGTTCAAGCTGGGGCCGCAATATTCCGAACCGACGATGGTGGAGTGCCTCTCGGCGGACTGGAACAGCTTCATCGAGCCGTTCAAGGCCTATCGCCGCAACCAGATGCCGCTCGATCATCTGGGGCCGCTCGTCAACACGCAGAGCAATATCGACCCTTCGCGCGCGCCGCCGGGCAAGGCTGCGGTCTATCTCTATAATTTCGCGCCCTTCGACATCGAAGGCGGATGGGACGCGCGCAAGCAAGAGGTCGGCGACGCGGTCTTCGACTGGTTCGCGTCTTTCACATCGAACGTCGATCGCTCCAAGATCATCGCCCGGCTGATCGAATCGCCCGCCGATCATGACCGGCATAGCCGCATCATGCGGAAGGGCGATATCATGGGCATCGCCATGACGGCCGATCAGTTGCTGGGCGCGCGTCCGACGCCGGATCTGGCGCAATATGCGGTGCCGGGGGTCCAGGGCCTCTATCTGGCAGGCTGCACCAGCCATCCGGGCGGCACCGTCACGCTGGGCGGCCGGGCGACCGCGATGAAGATGTATGACGATATGGGGATTCCGCTCTCGACCGGCTTCACCCACTGGTAATGACGGAACGAAAGCTGCGCCCATGATCCTACAACTCGATCTCAGCGATGAGCAGATCATGCTCGGGGAAATGCTGGAACGTTTCGTGACGGAGCGATGCGCGTCCGAAACTCGCCTGGCCCATCTGCACGCCACGCCGCCCAGGCGGCTGGCGTTGTGGCGGGAATTATGTGAGCTGGGCGTGCCGGCCGCCCTGCTGCCGCCCGAAGCCGGGGGCTTTGGCGGGACGGCCAGGGATGTCGCGGTCGTCCAATATGCGCTCGCGCCCGGCCTTCTGGTCGAACCGCTGCTCGTCAGCGTAGCGACGTGCGGCGCGATCCTCCATGCGGCCGGTCGCACGGTCGACGCGCTGCTGTCGGGTGACGCCATCTATGCCTTCGCGCATCAGGAAGGTTTCGACGCATTTGCTGCGCCCCGCCTGCGGTTCGACCGGGATGGGGACAGCTTCGTGCTGAACGGCCTGAAACCTGCCGTTCGTCATGGCGATGTCGCCCATCGCCTGATCCTGTCGGCAAGCGGCCCGGATGACGAGATACGGTTGTTCGATCTTCCCGTCGCGGCCGATGGCATCGCCACGTCCACGGGTCGGCTGATCGACGCGGCCGGTTCCGCCGATTTCCTGTTCGACAACGTCACGGTCGGCGCCGATGCGGCGCTGGGCGTCGACGCGCCCTCCCTGATCCGGACCGTCCTCCTCAAGGGCCTTGCCGCACTCTGCGCGGAGGCCGCGTCACTGGCGCAGGCGACCGTGCGGACGACCGGCGAATATCTCAACGTCCGCGAACAGTTCGGCGTGCCGCTCAGCAGCTTTCAGGCCTTGCAGCATCGCATCGCCGACATGCTGATCGCGGCGGAGGAGATGTCGGCGCAGGCCCGGCAAGCCGCGATTCTGGCCGACGGCCCGGCGAGCGACCGGCAGGAAAGCGCCCTGCTGATCGCCAGCCTCGCCTGCGACAATGGCGGACAGGCCGTCGGCCATGGCGCGATCCAGCTTCACGGCGGCATGGGCGTCAGCGACGAAACCCAGATCAGCCATTATGCCCGCCGCTTCGCCGCGATCCGCGCGCAGATCGGCACCAGCGATGCCCGCGCGGCCCGGCTCGCCCGTCTTGAAGGATTTTGCGATGCCTGACGTGAACATTGCCGCCTTTCGCCAGGAAGTGCGTGATTTCGTGGCGGCGAACCTGCCGGACGACATTCGCGAAAAGGTCTCGCGCTATCGCGATCTCGACAAATCGGATTATGTGCGCTGGCAGAAGATCCTTCAGGATCGCGGCTGGCTGCTGGGCGGCTGGGCCAGCGAATGGGGCGGCGCGGGCTGGTCGCCGATCCAGCAACTGGCCTTCCTTCAGGAAAGCGGCATTGCCGGCGCGCCGATGATCATCCCCTATGGCGTGTCAATGGTCGGGCCGGTGATCCAGCGCTTCGGCACCGCCGAGCAAAAGGCCCGCCATATTCCCGGCATCGTGTCGTCCGATATCTGGTGGTGCCAGGGCTATTCGGAAACCGGCGCCGGATCGGACCTTGCCAGCCTCAAGACCTCCGCCCGGCGCGATGGCGACCATTTCGTCGTCAACGGGTCGAAGATGTGGACGACCGAGGCGCATTGGGCCGACTGGATGCATTGCCTGGTCCGCACCGACGCCAGCGGTCGCAAGCAGGACGGAATCAGCTTCCTGCTGATCGACATGCAGACGCCTGGCATCACCATCAGGCCGATCGTCACCATCGACGGCCAGCATCACACCAACCAGATTTTTTTCGACGATGTGCGGGTGCCCGCCGAAAATCTGGTGGGAGAGGAAGGAGCAGGCTGGAAGATCGCCAAATTCCTGCTGTCCCATGAACGCCTGTCGATTTCCGACACCGGCCCCAAATTGCGGCTGATGAACCGCCTGCGCGACATGAACCGGGCGGTGCAGGCCGATCCGCATGTCGACCCGATGCTCAAGGCGACGCTGGCGCGGCGTCTCGCCGATGTGGCCGTCGAGATCGAAACCCTGCGCGCGATGGAACATTATTTCGTGGAAGGGTGGGATATGGGCCGCCCGCAAGGCGCCGACGCCTCCATCCTCAAGGTCCGGGGCACCGAAATCCTTCAGAAATTGAGCATATTGGCCACGGACCTGCAAGGTGTCCACGCGGCATCCCACGATCCCGATCACCTTCATCGCACCGCCGATCGACCCGACACGCCCGCCGAAATCGCGAGCGCCATGACCCATCAATATCTTTACGGGCGATGCTGGTCCATCTTCGGAGGCACGAACGAAGTGCAACGCAATCTCATCGCACGAGGGGCGCTGGGATAAGATGAAATCTCCGCCGATCACCGGTCAACCACAAGGGTAAGAGGGCAAAAGATGGTGCCAGCGTCGTGGCGTTCGCTCTGTTCAACGCTTTTTGCCTTCATGGGCCTGACCGCATCATGCAGCGGGCCAGCGCCGCAATCCGACGCGCCCACCCATGCGCGCGTGCAGACGATTGTCGCGGCCAGTCCCCTGATCGGCGCCAGCTATGCGGGGCGCGCCAGAGGCGTGCGGGACGTGGAGGTCCGTGCCCGCGTGTCGGGCATATTGGAGAAGCGCCATTATCAGGAAGGCAGTTTCGTCCGCCAGGGCGATCTGCTCTTTCGCATCGACCCGGCCCCCTATGCCGCGGCCGTCCGCTCCGCCAGCGGAAGTCTGAAGGTGGAGCAGGCCCGGCTGACGCTCGCCCGGCAGAGGCATGATCGTATCGAGGCGCTGCATAAGCGCGGCTTTGCCAGTGGCAGCAATCGGGACGAAGCGGCCGGCGAACTGGCCTCCGCCCGCGCCGCGGTGGATGCGGCGCGGGCGGAACTGGATCGCGCCCGGCTGGACCTGTCCTTCACCTATGTGCGCGCGCCCATCAGCGGAATGACGGGAATGGAAACGGTATCGGAGGGCAGCCTGGTGGATGCCGGTTCGCAAACCGCCAGCCTGCTGACCACCATCACCCAGACCGGCGATCTCTACGTCGATTTCTCCGTTCCCGAAGCAGAAGCGGAAACCATCGTCTCGGCGGTAAAAGCCGGAAATGCGCAAGCGGAACTGCTTGGGGGAGGCAGCGCCGAGCCTTTGGCTACGGCGACCATCAGCTTCATCGACAACCGTATCGACAGGGACAGCAACAGTGTCGCGATGCGCGCCAGCGTCAAGGGCGGGGAACGCATCAGCGCCGGCCAGTTCGTGCAGGTGAAGCCGATCGGACTGCGACAGCCCGAAGGGCTTTATGTGCCGGTATCGGCCATTGGCCATGGCGACGAAGGCCCCTATCTCTGGATCGTCGACCCCACGGGCAAGGCCGCCATTCGGCCGGTCAAGACAGGTGCACGGACAGGTGACCTCGTCCGCGTCACGGAAGGATTGCGCAGCGGAGAAAAAATCGTGCTGGAAGGGGGCCTGAAACTTCAGCCGGGGATGACCATTGTCGCGCGCTGATGGCAAAAGCAGGGGAAACCCCTTCATCGAGCGCCCCCTGCTTGCCTGCGTCCTGTCCGCCTTCATCCTGCTCGCGGGCCTGCTGGCGCTGCGGACATTGCCGATAGCCCTTTATCCCGACATCCTGCCGCCCATGGTGGAAATTTCCGGCAACTATCCGGGCGCAACGCCGGAAGTGGCCGCCCAGACGGTCGCAGCCCCGCTGGAGCAGCAGATAAACGGCGCCGAGGGCATGATCTACCTCCGCTCGGTCGCGGCCCCCAGCGGACAGGTTCAGATCGTGGCCAGCTTTGCTGTCGGTTCCGATCCGGACAAGGCCGTGATCGACATCCAGAATCGCGTTCAGGCCGCTCTGCCGACCTTGCCGGAGGAGGTTCGCCGGCAGGGGCTGGTCGTGCGCAAGCTGAACTGGACAGCGGTCGCCTATGTCACGATCGACGCACCCGACGGCCGGTTCGACGACAAGTTCATCTCCAACTATGCGCTGGTCAACGTCGTGGATGAGTTGCGGCGCATTCCAGGCGTCAGTCCCGTCGATGCGTTCGGCGCGAAGGAACATTCCATCCGCATCTGGCTGCGTCCGGACCGGCTCGCTCAGGCAGGACTGACGCCGGGCGACGTCGCGGCCGCCGTTCGCGAGCAGAACAGCCAATACGCCACGGGACGGATTGGCGACGAACCCATGCCCGGCCCGACCGAGCAGGCCATCAACATCACGACCCAGGGCCGCTTCGAAGATCCGCGCCAGTTCGAGCAGATCATCCTGAAAACTTCCGCCGACGGCCGGATCATCAGGCTGAGCGATGTGGCGCGCGTCGAGCTGGGCGCGCGCGATTACAGCGTGACGAGCACCCAGGGCGGGCGCCCCGCCCTTACGCTCGGCATATTCCCGCAACCCGGCGCCAATGCGGTGGATATTTCCAACGCGGTTCATCAGACGCTGGAACGGCTGGGAGAAGATTTTCCCGCCGGTCTGCGGTGGCAGGTTCCCTTCGATACGACCGACTTCGTGCGCGTGGCGATCAAGGAAGTGCTCAAGACGCTGGCCGAAGCCATCCTGCTGGTGTTCCTCGTCGTCTACCTGTTTCTGGGAAACTGGCGCGCCACGCTGATCCCCTGCCTGGCCGTGCCAATCTCCCTGACCGGCGGTTTCGCGGGCATGTGGCTGCTGGGAGCGTCGATCAATCTCGCCACCTTGTTTGCCATGGTCGTATCCATCGGCATCGTCGTCGATGACGCCATCGTCGTGCTTGAAAATGTCGAACGGCATATGCGTCAGGACGGCGTCAATGCGCGCGAGGCGACGCGACGCACCATGGAGGAGGTCAGCGGCCCGCTCGTCATCATCGTCCTGGTGCTCACGGCCATCTTCCTGCCCATCGCTTTCATGGGCGGGCTGATAGGGGAGATTTACCGCCAGTTTGCGATCACGATTTCCGTTTCAGTGATGACATCGGGGGTCGTCGCCCTCACACTCACCCCGGCCCTGTGCGCCTTGCTGCTGAAGCCTGTCGAACACCAGCCCAAGGGCCTGCTGCGACGCCTGAACAACAGGTTCGAATGGCTGACCGAACGCTATGCGGCGGGATGTGCCTTCCTGTTGAAGCGGGTGGGGCTGGCCCTGTGCCTGATCGCGATCATGGTGGGGGCGACGCTGATGCTCAACCGGACCATTGCGACGTCGCTCATGCCCGATGAGGATCAGGGCTATGTCGTCGCCCTTCCCTTCCTGCCCCCGGCCGCGTCGCAACAGCGGACGGATGCCGTCATGGGCGCGATCGAAGACCGTTTCGCCAAACATCCGGCCGTTCGCGAGACCGTCTCTTTTGGCGGCATGGACCCCTATACCTTCATCGCCCGGCCGGGCGCGGGCTATTCCTTCATCACGCTGAAGCCGTGGAATGAACGGAAGGGCGCGGCACTGGCCTCGCCAGCGCTGGTCGATGAAGTGAACACGCTCAATGGCGATATCGACGATGCCATGATTTTCGGCGCTCCGCCGCCGCCGATCGAGGGGCTTTCGTCCACCGGCGGCTTCGAGGCCTTTGTCCAGGCGCGGCAGAACGCGGACTACAAGGCGCTGGAAGCAGCAACCGCCCGCCTCGTCGCCGCGGCCGCGCAGCGTCCCGAACTGAGCGGGGTATTCACCAGTTTCAACGCGCAGGTGCCGCAAATCCGCATCGACGTCGATCGGGATCGGGCCAAGATGCTGGGTGTTCCGCTGGATGACATATTCCTGTCTCTCCAGAGCACCTTCGGTACTTATTATATCAATGATTTCAATCGGGAAGGACGAGTCTACAGAGTCCATATGCAGGCCGACGGCGCCTATCGCGCGCGTCCCGAAGACTTGCGTCATGTCTTCCTGCGCAGTTCTTCCGGTGCGCAGATCCCGATCACGGCGCTGGCCACCGTCAGCACCGTGACTGGCCCGGACCTGGTCGAACGGTTCAATGTCTTTCCGGCGGCTCGCGTCCTGGGTGGCCCCGCGCCAGGTTATAGTTCGGGACAGGCGCTCGCCGTCATGGAGGAACTCGCGCTGGAGCATCTGGGCGAGGGCTTCACGCTGGCCTGGAATTCGCAGGCTTTTCTGGAAAAGCAGAGCGCCGGCGGCGGCGCGTGGGTCTATCTGTTCGGCGCGATCATGGTCTTCCTGATCCTCGTCGGGCATTATGAGCGCATTTCATTACCCTTTGCGATCCTTCTCACCATTCCCTTCTCCATCTTCGGCGCCTTGCTCGCGGTATGGATGCGCGGCCTGCAAAATGATCTCTATCTCCAGATCGGCCTCATCACGCTGATCGGACTGGCGGCCAAAAACGCCATCCTGATCGTTGAATTTGCCGCCAGGGACGTCAAACTCCATGGCGATGCGCGCGAAGCCGCTCTCACCGCATTGCGGCTGCGCTTCCGCCCGATCGTCATGACCTCGCTCGCCTTCATATTGGGCGTGCTTCCGCTGGCGATCAGCAGCGGGGCCGGAGCCAATGCGCGACATTCGATCGCGACCGGCGTCATCGGCGGAATGCTGGCGGCGACCTTCCTGGCCCCCCTCTTCACCCCGCTGCTCTTCACGATCGTGCATAACAGCCGGGCATGGCTGGGTGCCAGAATGCAGCGGCTGAGAGCAAGGAGCGACGCCCGCAAAGCCTGAAGGGCCGGGCGTTATCGGGTGACGGCGGCGCTCCGCTCTCTTTGCATAATATCAAGGTGCTGAGATGCTGACGCATCACAGTTTGGAAATGCTCCAGCGCCGCACGGGCTTAACCAATGTCCGATGAGTCAAGCTCATCGGACATTGGCATAAAGCCTATTCCGCCACTATCGCTGATGGCCGGCGCCCGGCGCCCAGCCTCGCTCAGACCAGCCGACACCCTCCTGCCCGTCCCAACGCAGCACCATCGGTTCGTCGAAACTCATCCCCGTATCGTAGGAAAGCGGAGATCCGGGGCAGGTATCGAAGGGCGTCAGCAGTCCTATCGGAAAACAGGCAATCGGACGGGCGAACTCCACGCTCATTTCGCCAAGCTCGCTGCCAAGAATCAGTCTGTGGGATTGTCCCCAATGATTGCCGTCGATGAAATCGGTATGCAGGATGCGGGCCTTGTAGAGCTTGTCATCCTGCGTGACCGCAGCTTCCGCCATGCCGACGGAAACGCCGTCCGCCGCTTTCATCGCGTAGATGAAAAAGGATCGCCCGCTGGGGAATGCCCCGTTCAGCCAGTTATGCCCGCCATAATGGCTGAGGTCGCGCACGCCTCGGCTGTGGTCGCGTATGGTGTAGGCGGAATCGATCGGATGGACCGATCCGTCGAGTTCGATCACGCCGCTGGCCTGGCAGATCTGTTCGAGATGGGAAGACCCCGCCATGGTCGCGGCTTCCGTGGTCTTTCCCTTCATGTCCCAAACAGGCGACACGCCCTCGACCCGTATGTCGATGCGGCATCGGAAATATGTGTCGAAATATGTGCCCCGAGCCACCAATTCGGCGGGATCGCAGGCATAGACTGGGCCATCGAAACGAAGCCGGGCGACGCGGCCTGGCTCCAGCACTTCATAGTCGATCAGGGCGCCCCCTGCCCCATGCGGATTTTGCACCCGCCCGAATCCCTTGAAGAAGAAATTCCGGCCGCCGGGTAACTGAAGCATGATCAGTTCGCGCCAGATCGTCGGGTCCAAAGGCAACCGGCCGCTGCTGTAGAGCAGCGCGGCGCCTGTTCGCGGACAGGCTATTTCGAGGGCGTAATTCTCGCTCCAGGCTTCGATAGGGGGAATGGATGCAATCGGATATTCGTCCGGTCCGTCATAATCATGCATTGCCTTGCCTCCCCGATTCAGGCCTTGTTCTTCATGAAGATGCCGTGGGTGAAGTCCGTCCATTGGGCGTCCTGCGTATCGCCATAGCCCGTCCGCCCGCGATATTCCCACCGGGTCAACCCGACCGGCACCACGGCATTGGGCCACAGGCTGAAAGACAGCGAAGCCTGCACATGGCCGGTGATATGATGCGTTTCGCCCTTTTCGTCCTCCAGTTCCACCTCCAGACGGCGCGGATGGAAGAAGACCGGATCGCGCTCTATGACGGCGCTGACCTTGACGAAACGCAGCATCTCTCCCTCGCGATACAGCCAGCCGCCCTTCAGCGCCCCGGCCGAGGTCGCTTCAGGATAAAGATCGCGCCAGATCACATCCTTTGCCGGGTCTTCATGACAGGCGCAGTTGAAGGCGAGGTCTTCGCCGAACGTGCCGGTCAGCCACGCGATCGGCGGCGAAGCTATCGCCAGTTCCTGCCGCGCCTCCGCCCAACTGCGATCGCGGATGTTGAAGCCGTCAATGGCGTAGGTCTTGCCCCGCAGCGTCAACTGCCCCTCGGTGCGCATGATCTGTTCGAAATGCTTCCGGTTGGGCAGCATCGACGGCGGCGCAACGGCGGTGTAGGTGACTTCGAAGGCATTCTGCCGCGCCGGGTCATTATAGCTTGTACGCAGCGTCTTGAACGGTTCGATGACCTTCACCGAATAGCTGTTGTCGAGGCTGTAGTCGTCGATCCCGTCCCGGATGGCGTCCATGCTCATGAAGGTGCGCATGTCGTATAATTCCGCGCTGGTCTGGACGCCCTTATATCCCTGCCACACCGCCGCGCCGCCGGTGACGACGCCCAGATTGGGATGACACCATAAATAGGTCAGGCCATGAATGTCATGTTCCGGAATGCTGAACCCGAAATATTGGGTCTCGGTGAGGGCATAGCTGCTGACGGCCGCATTCATCTCCGGATGGAGCAGTTCGTCCTTGTCATCATATTCGCCAAATCCAAGAACGGCATCGGCAAGAATAAAGCTTCCCTCAGACATATATGCTCTCCATCCTCTTTTCCCGATCCCCGCACCTTTCCCCGCGCGGGAGCGCTATTCGATTGATCGCCGCCGCCGGTTCCGGGGGTCCATCGCCGACTGCTGGCATGGCCCGGACGGGCATGTCCTTATGTAGTTCCTATATATATTATTCACAAGCGATCTATCTAGATCGCAGCGATCTTTCCTGCCTCACCACCGGCACCTTCAGGGATGGACATAGCGTTTCCGGACAATATGAAATGCTTGCATACGATATGCTATAATCCTATCCATACAGGCAACGGATTCACAATGGTGGCGCGCAAGAGAGGATGATGAATATGAAATCGGACAGCGTGGACAAGGCGCCGCGACCAACCAGAATCGATCTTCCAAGGCTGCTGACGATCGTCGCGCGGGAGTTGGAGGATGAAATCGTCCCGGCCTTGTCCAACGATCGAGTGCGAACGAGCGCGCAAATGCTGTCCGGGCTGCTGCGTTACGCGATCGCGGATTTGGGCGATCCGGTGGGAGATGAGGGGCCTTTGCCTGCGCTGGATATCGTGGTCGGTCCAGACGGATCGCTGTCGCCCCGCCTATTGGAGGCGGTCAGGGAAGAGTTGGACGCCATGACCCGTCGCAGTGCGGCGGAAACTGCCCTCCCGCTGTTGCGCCGCGACGATGCGGCGCGCGAAGCGCTGACCCTGACGCCGGCATCCGTCGAGGCCTATCTCAGGCATCATCCCTTCAGCGAACACCCGATCGCCATCGAAAATATAGAGCAGCTTTTCGGCGGTTTTTCGAAGGAAACCTTCCTGTTGTCGGGGAAATGGGCCGATCAGCCCGCCAAATTTATCCTGCGGCGCGACAAGAAGGATGGCGCCGTCGAAACCAGCGTCGTGGACGAATTCAACGTCGTCAGCCGGCTTCATGCGCTGGGCATGGCCGTGCCTCCTCCCCTGCTCGTGGAGCGCGACCCGACTCATTTCGGTCAACCCGTCGCGCTGACGGGCTGGCTTCCGGGGAAAACCGCGTCCAACACGCAGGGCATGGTGATGACCGGCGAACATGTCGCGGGCGCGCGCGAACTGGCCGCTTTCCTGGGGCAACTGCACGCGGTCGATCCCAGGGAAGCGGGGCTGGACCTGGGCGCGCAAGGTTCGGCGCGCGATCACATCATGGCGGACATCGAACGGTCCGAGCAGAGTTGGCGGCAGCGCTCGCACCCCGCCAGCCCGATCCTGTTGGCGGCCTATGCCTGGTTGAAGGCCAATATCCCCGATCTCAGTGCCTTTTCCGCGCGAATCGTCCATGGCGACGCCGGATTGCACAATATCATGATCCATGACGGCCGGATCAGCGCCATGGTCGACTGGGAACTGACTCATCTGGGCGACCCTGCCGAGGATCTCGCCTATTGCCGGACCTGGGTGGATCAGGTGCTGCCATGGGACCAGTTCCTCGCCATATATTATCAGCATGGGGGGCCGGAATATCAACCGGACAGGGAAGGCTTTTACGGCGTGCTCGCCGATGTCCGCATCGCCGCCTTCTCCGCCAATTGCGTCGACATCATCAATCATGACGAGCATCCCGAACTGGCCTGGGCCGTGGGGGGCACCCAATATCGGCGGGTGTTCAAAACCCTCGTCGCCAATCGTTTGCTCGGCCTGCACGACCATGCGGCAAAGCTGGCCGATCCTCAGGGCATTGCCTGAAACGCCGGGGTGGGCCGATGAAAGTTCCCGACCGCGACAGCGCCCTTGATAAAATTCCGAATCTATATCATACGCTAACATACCATATGTTTGAAAACGGTGGAGCAGGATGGATTTCTCCCTGAACGAACAGCAAGAAGCGATCCGCGACGGCGTCAAGCGCGTTACGGACAGCTTCGGCGACGATTACTGGTCCCGGTGCGAGCAGGAGAAGACCTTCCCCTTCGAGTTCCATAAGGCCATGGCGGATGGCGGATGGCTGGGCATCACCATGCCGGAGGAACTGGGCGGCGCCAATCTGGGCGTCACCGAAGCCGCGATCATGATGAATGTGGTGACCCGCAGCGCCGGCGGCTATTCGGCCGCCAGCACCATCCACCTCAACCTTTTCGGGCCACATGCCGTCGTCGTGTTCGGCACGGACGAACAAAAGGAACGGATGTTGAGGCCTCTGATCGCGGGCGCCGACCGCGCTTGTTTCGGCGTGACCGAACCCGATGCGGGGCTGGACACCACCAGCATCTCGACCTTCGCCACCAAGGTTCCGGGCGGCTATCGCGTCACGGGGCGCAAGATCTGGACATCTTCCGGGCAGGTCGCCAACAAGATCGTGCTGCTGACCCGCACCACGCCCAAGGACCAGTGCAAGAAGCCGACCGACGGCATGACGCTGTTCTACACCGACCTCGACAAGAGCCAGATCGAAGTGCGGCGCATCCCGAAAATGGGCCGCAACGCGGTCGATTCCAACGCGACCTTCATCGACGATTATTTCATCCCCGACGAAGACCGCATCGGCGAGGAAGGAAAGGGATTCCATTATATCCTGCACAGCCTCAATCCCGAACGCATCCTGGTCGGCATCGAGGCGGTCGGCCTGGGCCAGGGGGCGCTGGAGCGGGCGGCGCAATATGCCCGCGAGCGCAAGGTATTCGGCCGGTATATCGGCGCAAACCAGGGCATCCAGCATCCGCTGGCGGAAAACTGGGCCTATCTGGAATCCGCCTATTGGATGATCATGCGCGCCGCCGGGCTCTACGATCAGGGCAAGCCCTGCGGCGCGGAGGCGAATGCCGGCAAATTCCTGGGTGGCCGCGCCGCTTTCGAAGCCTGTACGCGCGCGGTCATGACCCATGGCGGCATGGGCTATTCGACGGAATATCAGGTGGAACGGCTTTTCCGCGAATCCATCCTGCTGCGGATCGCGCCGATCACCGAGCAGATGATCCTTTCCTTCATCGCCGAGAAGGTTCTCGACCTTCCCAAATCCTACTGAAGAGAGACGCATGACCGACTACGGCATCACGGCATATGGGGCCTATGTTCCCCGGCTTCGGCTGGAACGCGCCTCGATCGCGGCAGCGCATAAATGGATGGCGCCGTCCCTGCGCGGCCTCGGCAAGGGGGAGCGGGCCTTCTGCTCCTGGGACGAGGATGCGATCACCATGGCGGTCGAGGCGGCGCGCGACGCCCTGGGCGACAAATCGCGCGAGGGCATCGACGCGCTGACCCTGGCATCGACCACCCTGCCCTATGCCGATCTTCAAAACAGCGTGATCGCCATCGGCGCCCTTGCGCTTGGCGGCGGCGTCAGCGGCACGGATATCGCCGGATCGCAGCGGGCCGGACTGTCGGGCCTCGCCCGCGCGCTGGATGCTGCGGGGGCTGACCAGCTTTTCCTGACGTCCGACCGCCTGCGGGCAAAGCCGGCCAGCACGCTGGAAATGGCCTATGGCGCAGGCGCCGCCGCCTTTCGCCTGGGCAGCGAGAAGGTCATCGCCCGCAAGCTGGGCGGCGCAACCGTCGCCGCACAGTTCATCGACCATTTCCGCTCCGCCAATCACGCCCATGACTATTTCTGGGAAGAACGCTGGGTCCGCGATGAAGGCTATGCGAAGATCGTGCCGGAAGCCGCGAAGGCCGCGCTGGCGAAGGCGGGCATTTCCGCCGCCGATCTGTCGGTCATGATCATGGCCTCCCCGCTCAAGGGCAGCGCCGAGATGATCGCGCGCAAGATCGGCTTTGGCGGCCGCATCGCCGATTCGCTGAACGATCAGGTCGGCTATGCCGGCACCGCGCATCCCCTGCTGATGCTGGCGGGCGAACTGGAACAGGCGAAGGCGGGCGACCGCATCCTCGTCCTCGCCTTCGGCCAGGGCGCCGAGGCGCTGGTGCTCGAAGTCACCGATGCGATCGACGATTTCCGTCCGCGGCGGGGACTTTCGGGCGCGATCGCGGACAAGGTCTCGACAAGCGATTATCTGCGCATGCTGTCCTTCTATGACGAACTTGACGCCGAATGGGGGATGCGTTCGGAAAAGAGCGGCAAGGCCGCGCTGACGACGCTGTATCGCGAAGCTGACCAGTTGTCGGCCTTTGTCGCGGGCAAGTGCCGGACCTGCGAAACCGTGCAGTTCCCGCAACTCGCCTATTGCGTCAATCCGGAATGCAAGGCCCCCGCCTCGCAATTCGCGCCGGAACCGCTCAGCGATCAGCCCGCATCGGTGCTCACCTTCACCGGCGACTGGCTCTCTTATTATCCTGCGCCGCCGCTCTATGTCGGCTTCGTGCAGTTCGACATCGGCGCGCGCCTGCTGATGGAAATCGTCGATGTCGGGTCGGAAGGACTGGAGGTCGGCACGCCGCTGCGCATGGCCTATCGCATCAAGGAACCGGACAAAGTGCGCGGCTTCAACCGCTATTTCTGGAAAGCGACACCGCTCGCGACGGGAGCCTGACATGGCCAAGGGTATCAAGGATAAAGTCGCCATTCTGGGCATGGGCTGCTCGAAATTCGGCGAGCATTGGGACAAGGGCACCGAAGACCTGATGTCCGAAGCCTTTGAAGAGGCCCTGACCGACGCCGGCATCGGCCGCGACCAGATCGACGCCGCCTGGTATGGGTCGGCGCTCGACAATGTGAATGTCGGCAATTCGGCCATCCCTGCGTCCACCGCGCTGCGGCTGGACGGCATTCCGGTCACGCGTCTCGAAAATATGTGCGCGACCGGGACGGAGGCGCTGCGCGGGGCGGCCTATGCCGTGGCATCCGGCGCGGTCGACATTGCCCTCGCCATCGGCGCCGAAAAGCTCAAAGATACCGGCTATGGCGGCCTGCCCGCGCCCTTCAAGGGGACGTTCAACGATCTGTGGCTGCCTCTGGGATCGGCCCCGGCCGGCTTTGCGCAACTCGCGGCCGGTTATCGTTCGCGCTACGGCACATCGAAAGAAGACCTGAAGAAGGCCATCGCCCATGTCTCCTGGAAGAGCCATGTGAACGGCGTCCACAGCCCCAAGGCCCATTTCCGCAAGGAAGTGCCGATGGACACCATCCTGAACGCGCCGATGATCGCTGATCCGCTGGGCATCTTCGATTGCAGCGGCGTGTCGGACGGTTCGGCCTGCGCCATCGTCACCACGCCGGAAATCGCGCGTTCGCTCGGCAAGACCGATCTCGTCACGATCAAGGCGATCCAGCTTTCCATCAGTTCCGGCGTTGAATCCACCATGGCCGGCTGGGACGGCAGCTATGTACGCAACACGCGGAACGCAGCGAAGCGCGCCTATCAGGAAGCCGGCATCACCAATCCGCGCGAACAGATCAGCCTGGCGGAAGTGCATGACTGTTTTTCCATCACCGAACTGGTGACAATGGAAGATCTGGGCATTTCCGAGGATGGCGGGGCCGTGAAGGATTATCTGGACGGCTTCTACGACCGCGACGGCAAGGTGCCCTGCCAGATTGACGGCGGTCTCAAATGCTTCGGCCATCCGATCGCGGCATCGGGGCTGCGCATGGCTTATGAAAATTACAGCCAGCTTCTGGGCCGTGCCGGACCGCGCCAATTGCCGTCGCCGTCGCTGGGCCTGTCGCATAATCTGGGCGGCGTGCCTTATCTGGGCATCGCGGCCATTTCGATCCTGGGGCTGCTGTAATGGCGGGCGTGTGGTTCGATGAACTGACGGTCGGCCAGCGCTTCGATCATCCGATCCGGCGCACCGTCACTGAAACCGACAATGTGCTGTTCACGGCGATGACGCACAATCCGGCCTTGCTCCATCTGGACGAGGAATATTGCCGCGAACATACCGAGTTCGGGCAACGGATCGTCAACAGCGCCTTCACCCTGGGCCTGCTGGTCGGTATCTCCGTCGGCGACACCACGCTGGGGACGGCGGTCGCCAATCTGGGCTGGGACGAAGTGCGCTTTCCCAAGCCGCTGTTCCATGGCGACACGCTGCGCGTGGAGACCGAGGTGCTGGAACTGCGGGAAAGTCGCTCGCGGCCCGATCAGGGCATCGTCGTCTTCCTGCATAGCGGCTATAATCAGCATGGCGATCTGGTCGCCCGGTGCAAGCGCAGCGGCCTGCAACGCAAAAGGCCAAGGGACGCATGACCGGCCCCTTTCGTTCCCTGCTGTTCGCGCCGGGCGACAGTGACAAAAAGCTGGCCAAAGCGGCGGAGGCGGGCGCCGACATAGTGATTCTCGATCTGGAGGATTCGGTCGCGCCAGCCCGGAAAGAGGAAGCCCGCGCGATCACCGCGGCCTTTCTGGCGGACCATCCCGCCGCCGCGCGGAAAAGCCGCTTCTGCGTCCGCATCAATGCGCTGGACCTGCCCGAAGCGCTGTCCGATCTCGCCGCCGTCATTCCCCATGGCCCGGACCTCATCATGCTGCCCAAGGCAGGCGGCCCGGATGACGTGGCGCGCCTGTCCCATTATCTTGATGCGCTGGAGGCGGCGCGGACCAAGACTGGCCCCAAAGCGGGCATCATCCCCGTCGCTACGGAAACCGCCGCCGCCCCGTTCGCCCTCGGAGCCTATGCCGACGCGAAGCTGGAGCGGCTTGCCGCGCTGACCTGGGGCGCCGAGGATCTGGCGACGGCGCTGGGCGCGACGACCAATCGCGATGCGAGCGGCGAATGGGCGCTGACGTTTCGCATGGTCCGATCGATGACGCTGATGGCGGCGCGCGCCGCCCATGTCGTCGCCATCGAGACATTGTTCGTCGACTATCGCGACGAGGACGGATTGAGGGCAAGTTCGCGCGCCGCCTATGCGGAAGGGTTCGATGGCCGCATCGCCATCCATCCGACACAGGTGGCCGCGATCAATGAGAGTTTTTCGCCCAGCGCCGAGCAGATCGACCATGCGCGGCGCGTCGTGGCGGCCTTTGCCGCAGCAGGCGACTGCGGGACGGTCGGCGTGGAAGGCAAGATGCTGGACCTGCCCCATCTGGCGCAGGCGCGCCGGTTGCTGGCGAATGTGCATGAGGATCAATTATGAGCATTGCCCGTTCCTTTTTTCGCGACGAGCATGAGGCGTTCCGGGCAAGCGTCCGGCGCTTCATCGAGGATGAGGTGCTGCCGCATCACGAAGCCTGGGAAGAGGCGCAGATCGTGCCGCGTCAGGTCTGGCGGCGGGCGGGCGAACTCGGGCTGCTCTGCCCCAACCTGCCCGAAGAATTTGGCGGCATGGGCGTCGACTGGCTGTTCAACGTCGTCGTCATCGAAGAAATGGCGAAAGCCGGCGTCACGGGGCCGGGTTCGGGCTTCATGGTCCATTCCGAAATGGCCGCGCCCTATATACTGACGGGCGGGTCCGACGCGCTGAAGCGGGAATGGTTGCCCCGCATGGCACGGGGCGAGGCGATCGGAGCGCTCGCCATTACCGAACCGGGCGCGGGCAGCGACGCGAAGGCGATCCGCGCCAGGGCCGTGCGCGATGGCGATGACTATGTCATCAACGGGCAGAAGACTTATATTTCCAACGGCCAGAACGCCGACCTTTTCATCGTGGCCTGCAAGACCGATCCCGATGCCGGGGCCAGGGGCGTGTCGCTCATCCTGGTGGATGCGAACACGCCCGGCGTCGAACGGGGGCGCAATCTCAAGAAAATCGGCCTCAAGGCACAGGATACGTCTGAAATCTTCTTCAGCGACGTGCGCGTGCCTGTCGCCAACCGGCTGGGCACGGAAGGCGGCGGTTTTGCCATGATGATGACGAAGCTGGCGCAGGAACGGCTGACGCAGGCGGTCCGCAGCATCTGCGTGGCCGAGGTTTCGATCGAGCAGACCGTCTCCTATACCAGCGAGCGCAAGGCGTTCGGCCACAGCATAGCCGACTTCCAGAATACCCAGTTCACCCTTGCCCAATTGTCGGCCGAAACCACGGCGCTGCGCGTCTTTACCGACTGGTGCATCGGCCGTTTTCTGGACGGCGCATTGACTCCGGTCGAAGCGGCCAAGGCGAAACTGCTGGTGACGGATCTGCATTGCAAGGTCGTCGACCAGTGCCTGCAATTTTTCGGCGGCTATGGCTATATGCTCGAATACCCCATCGCCCGCGCCTATACGGACGCGCGTATCACCCGCATCGCGGGAGGCGCGGCGGAAGTCATGAAGCAAATTATCGGCCGCGACCTGTTCAACCAGAAAAATTGATAGCGGAATTTGCGGATTGGGAGCATAAAAATAGTACACATGCATATTTTTATGAAGTATGCTTTCGCCAATCCAGGGGAGGAAAATCGTGAATCTGTCCCAGTTGCAAGCATTCCGTCTTGCGCCGATCGTGCACTGTTATGACGCGAAAGACAGCATGCTCTACGCGCTTGGGCTGGGCTATGGCGCCGATCCCACCGACCAGAAGCAGGTCCAGTTCGTCTACGAAAACGGGCTGAAGGCCGTGCCGTCGATCTGCGTCGTGCTGGCGCACCCCGGTTTCTGGATCAACGATCCGAAGCTGGAGATCGACTGGGTCAAGGTGCTGCATGGCGAACAGGCCTTCACCCTGCATCGGCCGCTGACGCCCGAAGGGGCCGTGCGCGGCGAATATGAAGTGCTCGCGGTCGAGGACAAGGGGCCAAAAGGCGCCGTCATGCATGTCGCCAAGCGACTGTATGACGATGCGACCAACGAACTGATCGCAGATGTCACGAGCGTCTACATGCTGCGCGGAGACGGCGGCTGCGGCAATTTCGGCACGCCTCCCGCCCCGCCCGCTCCGCTGCCCGAACGGGAACCGGATATGGTGGTGAACATTCCCACCCTGCCGCAGGCGGCGTTGATCTATCGCCTGTCGGGCGATCGCAACCCCATCCACGCCGACCCCGCCGCAGCCCGGAAGGCAGGTTTCGCCCAGCCGATCCTGCATGGCCTGTGCAGCATGGGCATCGCGACCCGCGCGCTTGTCGACGCCGTGGCGGATGGCGATCCCGACCGGCTCAAGACCGTATCGCTGCGCTTCAGCAGCCCCGTCTATCCGGGGGAAACGCTGCGTATCGCCATTTTCCGCGAAGGCGGCGGCTATCGTTTTTCCGCGCGCGCGCTGGAACGCGACATCGTCGTGCTCGATCGCGGCACCGCGACACTTCATGATTGAAACAAAAGGAACAATTGGATGAACAAGCCCCTTGAAGGAAAAGTCGTCATCGTCACCGGGGCCGGCGGCGGCGTGGGCGAAGGCATCGCCAGGCTCGCCGCGTCGCGCGGCGCGCATGTCGTGGTCAACGACCTGGGCGGCAGCACGACCGGCGAAGGCTCCGATGCCGGCCCGGCCCAGCGCGTCGCCGACGAAATCAAGGCGGAAGGCGGAAGCGCTATCGCCAATACCCAGTCGGTCGCGACCTGGAACAGCGCGCATGAAATCATCCAGCAGGCGCTGGACACGTTCGGGCGCATTGATGCCGTCGTGAACAATGCGGGCGTCCTGCGCGACGTCATGTTCCACAAGATGAGCGAGCAGGATTGGGACATCGTGCGCGCGGTCAACCTGGACGGCCCCTTCTACATGGCGCGCGCCGCCGCTCCTCACTTCAAGGCGCAGGAAAGCGGCTGCTTCGTGCACCTGACTTCCACCAGCGGCCTGGTCGGCAACATGGCGCAAGCCAATTATTCGGCCGCCAAGATGGGGGTCGTCGGCCTGTCCAAGAGCATCGCGATCGACATGGCGAAGTTCAACGTCCGCTCCAACTGCATCGCGCCCTTCGCCTTCACCCGCATGGTCGGCACCATCCCGGCCAATGACGAGCGCAACCGCCAGCGTCTGGAAGTCGCCAAGCGGATGACGCCGGAAAAGATCGCTCCCCTCGCCGTCGGCCTGATGCTGGACGAGGCAAAGGACGTGACCGGCCAGGTCTTCGGATCGCGCATGAACGAAGTGATGCTATTCAGTCTCAACCGCCCGATCCGCACCGCGCAGACCAGCGAGGGATGGACACCCGAAAGCATCGTAAGCCATGCCATCCCGGCGATGCGCCCGAGCTTCTATCCGCTCGATCGGTCGTCGGACGTGTTCACCTGGGACCCTTTTTGAGGACATCATGACAGTCAAGGCAGCAGAAGGAACGCTGGTCGATCTGGCGAATGGCGTTCTCACCATCACGCTCAATCGCCCCGATCATGGCAATTCCATCCCGGCCGACACGGTACCGGACGTGGTGCGCATGATCCGTTCCGCTGCCGCGACGCCCGAGGTTCGCTGCGTGGTGTTTCAGGGCGCGGGCAAGCATTTCTGCACCGGCGGCGACCTGCGCGCCTATGCGCAGGAACTGGCCGGCGGTCCCGAAGCGCTCCAGCGCAGCTTTACCCAACGCCTCGACAATGTTGCGAATCTGGTGAAGGCGCTGGTCGATCTGGACCGTCCGGTGATCGCGCGCTGCAAGGGCGTGGTCGCCGGCGCGGGCCTCATGTTCGCGTTGAGCGCGGACTGGGTGATTGCGGACGACAGCGCGCAATTCATGTTCTCGCACCGGCGCGCAGGCCTCAGCCCGGATGGCGGCGTCAGCTATCTGTTGCCGCGCATCGTCGGCCCGCGCAACGCGGCGCAACTGGTGCTGGGCGGCCAGGTGGTCAAGGCGGAGCGGGCGCTCGCCCTTGGGCTGGTTTCGCAACTGGTGACGGCCGGGGACATGGACGATGCGGTCGCAAAACTCGCCGGAGAGTTGGCGACCGCGCCGCAACACGCGATGCGTACCGCCAAGCGCCTGATCTATGGCGCGGCGGATCGCAGCCTGGAAGACCATCTTGCGGCCGAGACGCAGGGAATCGTCGAATCGGTCGGTCATCCCGACTTTGCCGAGGGCGTCTGTGCCTTTCTGGAAAAGAGGCCGGCACGCTTCCTGTGACATGATCCGCCGGACGGCCCTTCAGGATAAAAGGGGGAGAGGAATATGAAGGCTGTTGTCATCGGGGCGGGACATGCCGGGCTTTCCGCCGGGCATCATCTGAAGAAAGCCGGCTGGGACGTGACCGTCCTTGAGGCGGCCGGCAGGGTCGGCGGAAGGGCGTCGACCTTCCGCAAGGGCCCCTATCTGATCGAAGCCGGGGCCACGCAGATGTCCACCGGCTATCAGGAATATATCGCGCTGGCCCAAGATCTGGGCATTGGCGACAGGCTGGTCGGGGGCACCAACAAGGTCGGCGTGATGCGCAACGGCCGGGTCTATATCATCGACGGCGCAAGGCCATGGACCGCCCTGTTTTCCGGCGCGCTGACGATGAAGAGCAAGCTTCGGATGATCCGCACCATCCGCGATTTCCTCGCGCTCGATCCGGGCATGAACGTGCTGGATGTCAGCGAGTCCTACAGGGCCGACACGGAATCGGCGCTGGAATATGCGGACCGGCGGCTCAACCGCGAAATCTATAATGTTCTCATCGACCCGATGCTGCGGACCTATACGATCAATCGCGGGGACAAGGTGTCCGCGCTCGAATGGTTTTCGGCGATCCGCAATCTTGCCGGGCAAAAATTCCTCGCCATCAGGGGCGGCGTTCAATCCCTTCCCGAAACCGTCGCCCGGACGCTGGATGTCCGGCTGAACAGCCTGGTCACGCAAGCCCGTCGCACAGCCAGTGGCGTGGAAATCCGCTATCGCGCGAGCACGGGGGAAGAGGCCACGATCGAGGCGGACGGCTGCGTCGTCGCCACCACGCTCAACCACACGACCAGCATCGCGCCCGATCTGGCGCCCGCCATGGCCGAACTGGCCGCGCAATATCGCTATAACCGCGCCGTGCTGGTGCATCTGGGCTACAGCAAGCAAACCCTGACCGACGCTGCGGGCATCATCGTCCCGACCGTCGAGCATCCGCAAATCGGGCTGGTCTGGCTGGAGCATAACAAGATCGAGGATGCCGCGCCCAAGGGCCATTCGCTCATCACCCTCTATTTCGAGGAATCAGGCATCGACGATCTTCAGCCCGGCGACGATTCGCAATTCATCGCCGTGGCCCGGCAATTTGCCGAGCGCCTTTATCCCGAGCTTGCAGGGCATCTCGACATGGAGGCCATCACGCGTTGGGACCAGGCGATCCCCAATCCCGCGCCGGGCATCTACACGGCCATCCATGCCATGAAGCAGCGCCTCGACCCTGCCAGCCCGATCCAGCCCGCAGGCGATTATTTCACCTGCACCGGCCAGAATTCGGCGATCCATTGGGGACGCCGCGCCGCCGAAAACCTGATCCGCCATATCGGCCGCAGCAACAGCATGACCT
The DNA here is from genome assembly GCA_900100475.1 of Sphingobium faniae. GTDB lineage: Bacteria > Pseudomonadota > Alphaproteobacteria > Sphingomonadales > Sphingomonadaceae > Sphingobium > Sphingobium faniae. Next base: position 29,437 of record FMTU01000006.1, read on the forward strand.
GACGGATTTCTATCAGAACGGAGCCATTTCATGTCCAGTGACGATCTCGACTATCTGAAATCATCGGTTGTCGGCTTCGGCCGGATTGATGCCGCCGCCGACGCTTTTCACGGCAAGCCCGACAATCCCCATTACTCCGTCACGGAAACGATCTGGTTCGAGGTGCTGGTCCCCGACGCCAATCTGGTCGCGCACTTCTACATCTATACCCGGCCCAATCTGGGCATCTGCGCGGCGGGCGCCTGGATGTGGAAGGGCTTTGCGCCGACCCCGTTCCAGATGGACCATTTCAACTATCAGGCGGCCCTGCCTGCCCCCCTTGTCGAGGGCAATATGGTTTCGGTTCCCCAGATCGGCTTGCAGGTGACGGTGATCGAACCGCTCAAGAAACTGAAGTTCAGCTATCGCCCGGCCAATTCCGATACCTATGCCGAAATCACCGCGACCGCGGCCCTGCCGCCGGTGATGCGGTCCACCGAAAAGCACTTCAACCAGTTCATGCGCTATCAGGGCGAAATCGTCCTCAATGGCGAGAAGATTCCGGTCGATTCCATATCCATCCGCGATCGGTCCTGGCATGAACCACGGGTCGAGGACACCATGTCGGCGCCGATCACCAGTTGGATCAGCGGCATCACGCCCGACGCCAGCACCGCCTTCAACCTGGTCGGTCATGACGATCCCAGCAAGGGCGCGGAATGGGCGGGCGTCTATCCGATCACGCCGGAAAAGGCGCTGTATGACGGTTGGTATTACAAGGACGGGGAGTTGCTGAAGGTCGTCAGCATGTCCAAGCGCAGCCAGCGCGATCCCGCCAACCACATGGCCCCGCGCGAAGTCCATGCCGAATTCGTCGATGCCGGCGGTGGCAAGCATGAAGTGCATGGACGCCCGGTCGCCGCAAGCTGGATGTCGAACTGGCCCAATATCCATGTCTGGCTGCCGCTGATGGAATGGGAGCTGGACGGCCAGAAGGCGCAAGGCGACTGCCAGGAATATTGCTGGCCCGATTACGCCCGACGCTATTTCCGCTGACCGGATAGCGGCGCGAAAGACTGAAAAATGGATTGGAGAGAGACAATGAACAGCTACAAGGTCGCCGTATGGGGCACCGGCATGGTGGGGGCGCACGCCCTGCGCTACATATTGGGCCGTCCCGACCTGCAACTGGTCGGCGTGAAATGCCATTCCCCCGCCAAGGAAGGACTGGACGCCGCCGATCTGGCCAATGGCGCCCACGCACCGACCGGAATCAAGGCCAGCCGCGACCGGGACAGCTTCCTGGCGCTGGACGCCGATGTGGTCATCTTCGTGCCCTTCGATGCCCTGACCGATCCTTCGGTCGAAGGCACGCCGTCCTCGGCCTGGGTGCCCGACCTGCTGGATCTGCTGCGCAGCGGCAAGAATGTCGTCACCTCGATCCTGTCGATCGCGCACTGGCGCCATCTCAAAAATGGCGAAGCGCTGCACGCGGCGATCGAGGAAGCCGGCCGGACCGGCAATGCGTCGCTCTATGTGACGGGGATTGATCCGGGCTTCGTGCCCGACGCCCTCGCCTATGCGGCCAGCGGGCTGGTCAGCGAAGTGACGTCGGTCGATGCATGGGAAATATTGGACTATGGTTCCTATGAAATCGTCGATGCGTTGCGCGCGCTCGGCTTCGGATCACGTCCGGAAGACATGTCCGCTGACGGCATGGAAACGCTGCGGACCTGCTGGGGCGGCTGCCCCCACGTGCTTGCCGATGCGTTCGGCGTGACGCTCGACGATGTCGGCGTCGAGGTGCAGGTCGCCCTTGCCAAGGAAGGCTATGTCGCCGACTGCGGACTGGAAATTCCGCAAGGCACGATCGAGGCCATTTATTTTCGGGTCTTCGGGGTGCGGAATGGCCAGCCGCTGTTCGCGGTCAACCATGTGACCCGCATGGGCCAGCAATCCGGTCCCGAATTCCAGCGGATCGGGGACGATGGCGGCTATGGCATCGACATCAAGGGCTATCCGCCGATCCGGGCCGATTTCCCCTTCGGACTGGAAGGCGGCACCGGCAAGGGCTGGTCGGACGCCATGGTGATGACCTCATCCCGTCTGGTCAATTCGATCGAAAGCGTGGTGCAGGCCGAACCCGGCTGGCGGCTTTTCACCCAATTGCCGCGCCTGGGCGGCCGGTTCGCGCTCAAGCAGGCATGACCAGCGTCAAGGCAGCAACGGCTTCCGGCCCCGCTTCTTTCTCGAACGGGCCGGCGCCGCTGCTGCCGACCTCCCCGCGGCTGATGGACGCCGCCCGCATCGCCCTGGCGCAGGTGATGGAGCGGGAGCCGCTGAGCGATGCAAGCCAGAACCAGTTGCGCGTCATCGACGCGATCCTGGTCAAACTCGACCGGCGTGACACCGATGGCGGCTATGCCCGTTGCCACGAATCCGGCCGCGCCCTGCTGGCATCACGCCCGAACTGCGGACCTGTGCCCCCCGCTCTTTCCCGCCACGCCGGCTTTGCGCAAGTCAGCCGGGACATCGGCATCATCGCGGAACGGCTCGCCCAGGCTGGCAAACAGGCATTGGCGGAGGGCGACGCCGCCTTTCCCGATGCGGCGATGGCATGGGAAGCGTCGCTCTACGCCTTGCGGATGGCGCCGACCAGACCCGACATTCCGCCCGAACCAGCGCGCATCCGCCTCGATGGGCTGGCGGCCTATCTGGACGCCCGCGGCATGGCTCTCCTCTCCCACAACAAGCTGGTCGGCGGCTTCCAGAAGGACACCATCCTGCTGAGCGTCAGCCAGAATGGCGGAGAGTCGGACCTCGTCATCCGCGCCCAACGTCCCGATCGGTTCGTCAGACTGGATGCTGGTTATGTGGTGGACGAATTTGCGATCGTGAAGACGATCCATGATTGCGGCGGGACCGTGGCCCGCCCGCTTTGGGTCGAGAGCGACGCTTCCTGTCTGGGCGCGGCGTTCATGGTGTCGGACCGGGTGGCGGGACGGACGCCCAGTTCCGGACTGGTGCCCGAGGCGCTGTCCGATGCGGAATTGCGGCAGATTGTGGAAACCCTGGCCGATCTGCATGGGCTGGACGCCGATGCCTTCCGCCCGACCTGCATCGGACACTGGCTCGACCATCCTGATCTGGCCGCCAACAGCAGAGCCGCCGTGGCTGCATGGGACCGCCAGATATGGACGCCTGCCATCACGGCATCGCCCAGCGCGGCCATCGTCCTCGACTGGCTCGACCGGAACGCGCCCGACAGGACGGAAGCGCCGGTCCTGCTGCATGTCGATTATGGGCCGCACAATATGGTCATGCGCGATGGAAAGGTCGCGGCGATACTCGATTGGGAAAGCGCCCGGATCGGCGATCGCACGGAGGACCTGTCCTATCTGCTGCTCTATCTGGGCGAGCGGGCCGACCGGGAAGCGATGATCGCCTGGTATGAGGACCGCGCAGGCGTCCGGATCTGCCGGTCGGCGCTGGCCTATTTCGACGTCTATAATACGATCAAGATGATCATGGGCAGCGCCTTTGCCAACGCGCTGGTCGAACATGACCGGCAGGCGGCGATCGAATGGTGCCATGTCGGCTTCTACACCCTTTATCAGGGCATCGTGGCAGCACGCGCAATGCTTGGCCCGTTGATCGGCAAGCCGGCCGACTGACAGGCCGGGGCGTCCGTCGTATCGGACGCCCCGGCCTGTCCCGCCTCAGATCAGTTGCTGCAACTGACGCCGGAACATGCGGTCATATTTGATCGTCCCGAAACAGGCGATCAGATCCGGGTTGGGATTGATCGCGAAGGTTCCGAGCAGGCGGATGCTGGTGATGGCGTTGCGCATCGCAAAGAAGCGCGTGAAGAATTCGACCTGCGCCTCATCCGGTTCCGGACCGCCATGGGCACGATAGGTGGCGATGAAATCGTCCCAATTCATGATGCGGTCGATGAACAGGCGGCTGTAGACCAGATCCGCCATGGGATCGCCCAGCGTGGCGAATTCCCAATCGAGCATGGCCGTGACGTCGCCGTCCTTCATCATCAGATTATGCGGCCCCGCATCGCCATGGACCAGACAGGGCGGCAAAGGGCTTTGGGGAACATGGGCGCGCAACCAACGGAATCCGCGCGTCAGGATCGGGGAATAGTCGCTGCGGTAGCGATGCCAGCAATCCTCCCAATAGTCGATCTGCGCCAGGATATGCTCCGTCCGCGTCGCGATGTCCGGCCGCAGATAGGCGGGCAGTCGCATGGTAAGGACGTCGAGGCTGTGCAACTGACCGAGCACGCGGGCCAGCCCATATCCCGCCGCCGCATGTTCCTCTCCCTCAAGCAGGCCGGTCGTATGCGGGATCGCGCGGCCCGCGACTTTCCGGCTCAGCATGAAGGGTTGTCCAAACAAGGCGGCGTCCGGCTCTACCGCCAATGGCTCCGCCACGGGCAAGCCGCGTTCATGGACGCAACGCAGCAGTTCATATTCCTCCACGACCGCCGAATCGATCGGCCCGTAAGGATTGTCCCGCCGCATGACGAGGTCATCCCCGGCATCGCCGGAAAACTCGATGAACAGGGTTTCCTTCGAAAATCCTCCTGCGACAGGAACCACGCGCGCCACCGTCCTTGCGCCGGAAATCATCTCCCGGCCTTGCAGATAGCGGGTCATCCGGTCAGGCTCGACGTGCCCTTCATCCTTTGCCGCCCCGTCTCCCAGCATGGGCAAGGCCCGTTCGCTGGCTTCGAAATCATCAATCAGACCGGCTTCAAGCGCAGCGAACGCCTTTTCCACCGATTCCCCGACCGATCCATCCTCGCCCGCTTCCAGCGCCGCGCCATGGTCCAGATGCGCCGCCCAGTCGAATCCCCCTTCGCCTGCCCGCTGGTCCGCGCCGTTGAGAATGTCCTGCTCCGCCTTGGCCAGCCGTGCGATGAACGCCTCGCCGCCGTCCAATCTGACGATCAGGTGGCGCAGGGCGCTGTCCATCGAAATGGCCACCGTGCGCGCCCGGTCGGAAACCAGTTCAGGCAGCAATATCTGGTGCAGATCCCGCCGGATGGCCGCCAGCGTGCGGCCGATCGCGGGCTGCTGCAACGGCGTCAACAAGCCATGCGGTGGGCCTGCCTGTCCATCCTGTTGTTCCGCCGCCGCGCCGTCCCGCTGCTTCGTTCCGCCATCCGCTTTCGCAACCATTTGCATTCCTCTCGCCATCGTCGCGCTCACCGTCGCGCCCGTGAAGTGATCATATCATTACGGTACACTTGCATACTTTGTCTAGGCGATGTATTCCTGCGACAAAGGTCGGAGCAATTTTGCCTCGCCCGAAGAATCATATCAGCCGAGAGGAGTTGGAATGCGCGATCCCTATAAGGTAGTCGTCTGGGGCCCGGGAGGCCTGGGAGCTGCCTGCATTTATGAAATCGCTCAACGGCAGGACATCGAACTGGTCGGGGTGCGGTGCTTCGATCCAGCGAAAGAGGGCGTCGATGCCGGCGCGCTGATCGGCATCGACAATCTGGGCGTGACCGCTTCCCCGGATGCCGAAAAGGTTGCCGCGATCCCCTGCGATGCGGTGATCTTCACCCCCCGAGACCTCGGTAATTTCAATAATGACGAGGAATTGCTCTGGCTGTTGCGCTCGGGCCGCAATGTGATCACCGTGCTGCCCTATCAGCATGTGCGGCTTTCGCGCGAACCGGAATTTGTCCGTCAGCTCGAAGAGGCTTGTGCGGCGGGCAATTCGGTCTTTCATGCGACCGGCGTCGACCCGGATGTCATCAGCGACCGCGTGCTTGTGGGCCTGACCGGCTTTTGCAACGACATCACGAAGGTCAAGTTACAGGAAAACTGGGATTTTCAGTTCACGCCGCCCGAAACCATGGCGCTTTGCGGCTTCGCCAAGACGCCGGAAGAGGCGCGCGCCATGCCGGTGGCTGCCGTCATCGCGGAGAATTTCCTGACGCAGGTCTGCCTTGGCGTGGCGCATTCGCTGGGCGTCACCTATTCCCGCTATGAAAATTCGCATGACTATGTGGTGACGGACAAGGAAATCGTCCAGGAAAGCATGACGATTCCCGCCGGGACGGTCGGCCGGGTGACGCATCGCTGCCAGGGTTGGGTGGGGGATTCCGCCGAGCCATTTTTCGAAATCGAGGTGAACTGGCATTCGGGCCTGGACATGCTGCCCGAAGGAACCGCCCCCGATCAATATTGGGTCATCACCATCGAAGGCCGGCCGTCGATCAAGTCGACCGTCGACATCAAGGGGTCGCTGGAAACCATGTCGCGTTTCATTCCGATCGGCGACCGCAACTCCGAACCCGGTTATCATGCGACCATCGCGCCCTGTCTTCAGGCCCTTCCGGTCGTCGCGAACGCCAAGCCGGGCATATTGCCGCTCACCCTGCCGCGCATGCGGTGGATGCCGGACTATCGCATGGCGGAAAGCCTTTAACGTCTTCAGCTCACGAGGAACATAATATGGTCGAGATACTGAGCAATTGGGGGTGGGACGTCAGTTTTCCCACGGCCGTATTCATATTTTGCAGCCTGTATATCTTCACGGTCGTCACCGTCATCTGGGTCGTCGGTCTGTTTCAACAGAATCACTCGATGATGGATGGCTTCTATGGCTGGGGCTATGCCTCGGTCGGCTGGATCGCCTATCTGGCCGCACGACCGACGACACCTATCGCGGCGCTGTTGTTGCTGATGTCATCCTTGCATGGCGCGCGCCTCGGCTATTATCTGTCGAAGCGCTGGATCGGCTATCGCAAGATCGGCACGGGCGACGCGCGCTATGCCGGCTTCTATAAACAACTACAGCCCGGCTATTGGTGGAAGAGCTTCCTGCTGGTGATGCATCCGCAGACCATCGTCATCATGCTGATCTCCCTGCCGACCATCTACGGCATCACCACGGCGCCCGATCAACCCGCGACCATTCCCGTTCTGGGCTTCCTGGGCATGATCATTTTCGGCATCGGCCTTTATTATGAATGGCTCGCCGACGGTCAGCTCGAAGCGTTCAAGGCCGACAAGATCAACAAGGGCAAGTTCATTGACGACGGTTTGTGGGTCGTGGCGAACAGCCCGGCCGACAAGGGCGGCAACGCAGCGGGGGGCAAGCGCTATCTGGAAACGGGCGTCTGGCGTCTGACCCGGCATCCGAATTATTTCGGCAACACCACCGTCTGGTGGGGCATCTGGCTGACTTGCTATGCCGCGCAGCCGGACCTGTGGTGGACCGTCGCCGGGCCGATTTTCAACACGATCATGTTGACCAAGGTGCTCGGCACGGCCTTCCAGGACAAGTTCATGGGAAGCCGCCCGGAATATCAGGCGATGATGTCGAAGCGAGGCGGTTTCTTCCCCCGCTTCTGGTGAACAGCGAACGGGCCGGCATATGCGCCGGCCCGTCTGCGTTTCCCGATATTGTACTCAGTGTGACAATTCGCTAATATACTCACTAGAGAACATAGCCAGGTAATCCATGTCGAACGAAACAGCTTCCAAATCTTTCAAACGGCGCAGCGCCACCGCCCCCAACCTCCGCATCGGTTTTCTGGTGCATGACGTTTCAAGAATGCGACGGACGCTCTTCGATCAGGAGGTCAAACAGCTCGGCATTACCCGCGCGCAATGGTGGGCTTTGGCCAATCTGTCGCGGCATGAACCCGAAGGCATGATCCAGAGCGACCTGGCGAGACTGCTGGATGTGGGAAAGGTCACGGTCGGCGGACTGATTGACCGGCTGGAATCCAGCGGCCATGTCGTGCGCAAGGCGGGTGATTATGATCGCCGCATCAAACGAATCTTCATCACGGAACTGGGCTATTCGGTCATCGACCGCATGGCGGAAGTCGGCCGCCAGTTGAACGGCGTCATCATGCGGGGCATCACGCTCGACAATATCCACATCGCCGAAGATGTCATGCAGGCGATGAAGGATAATTTGCGCGCCGCCCTCTCGTTGACAGGGCTGGATGGGGAAGACGTGGTCGGCGAGTCGATCTGATCCCGTCTCCCCCTCGCATTTTATAGTTGAAGGCCGCCGTCCACCGCGAGCGACTGCCCGGTGATGTAACGCGCGCGGTCGGACAGCAGGAAAGTCACGGCATCGGCGATATCACCCGCCGCGCCGAACCGCTTGAGCGGCAGCGACTTGCGCAGCCCCTCGACAAATGTCTCCAGGCCCGGCTTTCCAATCAGTTCCGCGCCCAGCCCCGCATCAATGAAGCCGGGACCGACGCAATTGGCACGAATGCCAAAGCGCCCCTCTTCCAGCGCCACGCCCCTGAACAGCATCTCGATCGCGGCCTTGGGCGCGGCGGAACAGATATCGCGCGAAGGGACGCGTTCCACCGCCGCGGTAATCACGGCGACCATGGCCCCTCCCCTTTCGCGCAGATGCGGCAGGGTGGCCCAGACGAGATTGAAGGCGCCGTTGACATCGGCGTCGAAAACGGACCGCCACTCCTGCGGCGTAATGGCGCTGACGAATTTCAACGGCAAATGCGGTCCCGCAGCATAGACAAGCGAATCAATGCCGCCAAATTCATGGGCGGCGGCGTCGGCAAATGCCTTGACCGCATCGGGATCGGCATGATCGACCGCCGTGCAACTGGCGCGCACGCCCATGGCTTCCAGTTCCTCGCGAAGCTGCCGGGCGGCATCGGCCCTGGACCGATAGGTGAAGGCCACCGGACGCCCTTCCGCGGCCAATGCCTTGCATATGGCGCTTCCGATACCGCCGGCGCCGCCAGCCACCAGCGCGACCCCGTCGCTGCGAATTGTCGTCATGCAACTATCCTCGATTCTCATATTATCGCGAACGACAAGCCGACTTGCCGAAATCGCACCAAACGCTATAGTACGCCAGCTAACGATAAGGGAAGAGGAATGTCTGAAGGACGGCTTCAAATTCAGCAACAGGACGGCGTCCTCTGCGCCACCCTTGATCGGCCGGACAAGCTGAACGCGCTCGACCTGCCGATGTGGCAGGGATTGTGGGAGGTCACGCGCAGGCTGGCGAGCGACGATTCGGTGCGCGTCCTGCTGATTCGGGCCAATGGACGGTATTTTTCCGCCGGGATTGATCTGCACGGCGCCTTGGCGCCCGATCCTGCGCTGACCAGCAGTCTCGATTTCCGGCAATGGTATCGCCAGGGCACGGGCAGTCTTCATGCCCTCGGCGATGAATGGGAAGCGATCGGCAAGCCTGTCGTGGTGGCGCATCAGGGGCCGTGCCTGGGCGGCGCGCTCGAACTGTCGCTCTGCGCCGATTTCCGTCTGGCTTCGACGGAGGCCCGCTATGGATTGCCGGAAATCATGCTGGGCGGCATCCCCGGATCTGGCGGCACCAGCCGCCTTGTCCGATTGGCCGGGACGCATTGGGCGAGGTGGCTGATCCTCGCCAACAAGCAGGTGTCGGCGCAACAGGCGCAGTCGATCGGCATCGTACATGAGATTTTCGAGCCTGACCGGCTGGAGCAGGAAGCAATGGATTTTTGCCAGAGCCTTGTGACTCTGCCGCGCGAAGCCTTCGCCGCAGGTAAGCTCGCGATCGAGCTGGCGGCCGATCTGGATCGCGCCCAGGCACGCAATGTCGAACGGCTGGCCGTCAGCGGGCTGATCGGCGGGCAGGAATTTCGCGACATGATGACCGCCATGCAAGAACGGCTTGCCGGTAAGCGCTGAAAGAGTTCGAAGAACCATGAACGATCAATCGACCCCCATTTTCGGCAATCTGGACGAGCTGGAAGTCAAGCTGTCGCGCACCAAAAGTTGGGGCGGGCTGGAAACCGAGGCAAGCTATGGCCCGGCCGATCCGCAGGAGCCGACCTATGCCAAAAAACTCGGCGATCCCGGCCAGTTCCCCTTCACGCGCGGCGCCTATCCGAAAATGTATCGCAGCCGCATGTGGACGCTGCGCAATATCGTGGGCTATGGGGCGCCGGAAGACACGCGCGAAGGGCTGGAGATGGTGCTGGCCTCGGGCGGCAACGGCATCAACATCGTCGTCGATCCGCTGACCACCCAGAGCATCGACCCCGACCACCCGGCTTTCGGCCCGGAAGTCGGGCTGGAAGGCTGCTCGCTTCCCACGTCCCGCGACATCGACCGGCTGCTGCACGGGGTCGATCTCAGCAAGGTCGACACCGCCTGGCATTGGGCGGCCATGGCCTATCCCATGGTGGCCGCCGTCCATGTGATGCGCGGCCAGCCGCTGGCGACCCTTCAGGGGTCCAACATGCCCGACATGTTGCAGGAGACATTATGCGGCTGGGGCGAACGGCTGGTCCCGACGATGCTGGGGCACCGCACGACGGTCGATGAAATCGAATATAGCGTCCGCAACAGCCCGCGCTGGGCCTTGGGCATGCCGCAAGCCTATGACCTGCGCGAACGGGGCCTGACGCCGGCGGGCGAGATCGCGCTTGGCATGGCCTTCATCAACAAGACGATGGAGGATCTGATCGAGCGCGGCCTGCATGTCGATGAGGTCGCGCCCTCGCTGGCCTGGGTGTCGACGTCGGACATTGATTTCTTCGAGGAAGTCGCCAAATTCCGCGCTCTTCGTCGCTATTGGGCGACCACCATGCGGGATCGCTTCGGCGCGCAGGATGCCCGGTCGATGCGCCTGCGCATCGCCTGCCACACTTCGGGCAAATCGCTGGTCTACAAACAGCCGCTGAACAATCTGACCCGCACCGCGATTCAGGGCTTCGCCGCGCTATGCGGCGGGGTGCAGTCGCTGGAGGCCTGCACCTTCGACGAACCCGTCTGCGTGCCGACACATGAAGCGCGCGACCTGGCGATCCGGCAGCAGCAGATCCTGGCCAATGAGGTGGGCGCGGCCCGCGTCGCCGACCCGCTGGGCGGCAGTTGGTATGTCGAGGCGCTGACCGACGCGGTCGAGGCGGAGGCCGTCGCCATGCTGGCCCGGATCGAGCAGATCGGCCTGTTGACCGCCATCACCAACGGGACCATCGAAAGGATGATGGACGAGCATAATCTGCTGGTTCAGCGCGAACTGGACGAAGGCGAACGGATCATGGTCGGCGTCAACCGCTTCGTTCCGGACGAGGAACCGGCGCCCACGCGCTTCACCTTCGACCGGACCAACACGGAAAAGCATGTGCGCCGCTTCATCGAACTCAAGCAGACGCGCGACCGGACACGCTGGCGCGACGCGCTGCGCACCGTGTATGCCGTCGCCCGATCGGGCGGCAATCCGATCGGCCCGATGATCGACGCCTTCGTCGCCGACGCCAGCGTCGCGGAGGTCTGGGGCGCCGTCCGGGTCGCGCATGGCTATAGCTACGATCCCTATAACGCACTGGAAGCGCCACTTGACTATGCAAACTGATTTCCAGGCCGAACAGGCCGAAGACCAGCCTATCGTCCGCTGCCTTCTGGGCATGCTGGGCACGGACGTCCATTCCAAGGGCATTCGCACCATCGCCCAGCTTCTGCGCGAGGCCGGGGTCGAGGTCATCTATCTGGGCGAGCATAACAGCGTGCAGGGCATGGCGCGCGCCGCCATCGACGAAGATGCGGATCTTGTGGGACTGAGCTTTTCGTCCGCGGCCTATGTCGAATATACCCGGCAACTGGTCGCGGAAATGAAGCGGATCGGCGCGGACGACATTCCGGTCATGCTGGGCGGCATCATCCATCCCGACGACCATCAGGCGCTCTACGACATGGGCGTTCGCGGCATATTCGGCGCCGGTTCGAAGACCGCCGACATCATCGCCTTCGTCCGGTCGATGGGCAGGCCGCGGTAGAGCGCCATGGGGAGCCTTGCCGACGCCATCCTCGCCGGTGATCGCCGGGCGGCCGGACGACTCATTTCCCTCGCGGAAAGCCGGACGTCCGACGCGCGGGACGAACTGGAGATATTATACCGGCATGGCGGCCACGCCCGCACCATCGGCGTGACCGGCCCGCCCGGAGCGGGCAAGAGCACGTTGGTCGATGGCCTGATCGCACGCTTGCGCGCCAGGGGGCTGACCGTCGCGGTCGCCGCCGTCGATCCCAGCAGTCCCTATTCGCGGGGCGCGGTGCTGGGCGACCGGGTGCGCATGATGCGACATGCGGACGATGCAGGCGTCCTCGTCCGGTCCATGGCGACGCGCGGCGCGCTGGGCGGGCTTTCGGCGGCGACGGGTGACGCGATCACCATATTCGACGCCATGGGTTTCGACATCGTGATCGTCGAGACGGTGGGCGTCGGCCAGAGCGAGGTCGATATTGTCGGTCATACTGAGGCGGTCCTGCTGCTGCAAACAGCCCTTGGCGGCGACGATGTGCAGGCGATCAAGGCCGGCGTGCTGGAAATTGCCGACATCATGGTGGTGAACAAGAAATCCGCGCCCGGTTCTGACCGGATGGCCCGTTTTCTCCGCGAAAGCCTGCATGATCGTCCGCTTCGGCCCGATGCCTGGACGATTCCCGTCCTGCTTGCCGAAGCGTCCGAAGAGACCGGGCTGGACGAGGTGATCGACGCCCTGTTCGGTCGGCTGGACCATAACCGGCAAGACACGCACATGTCCGCTATTCGTCGTCGGCAAGCGGCCGCCCATTTGACCGCCCTCGCCGATGTCGAGATCCGTACCCTGATGCGTCGCCTCATCGCGGGTCAGACACGTCCGGAGGCCTGGCAGGCCGTGCTGGAAAGGCGGTCCGGCCCCTATAGTCTGGCCGCCCGACTGTTCGAGCAACTGCGGTGACGGAAAAGCACGGCTTCATCCGCGTCTGTGAAATCAGCGCCATCAAGAACGGTACGCACCGCGCCTTCGACGTCGAGGGAAGGTCCATCCTGATCATGAACGTCAACCACATATTCCATGCCGTGCAGAATCGCTGCACGCATCTCGATTACCCGCTCGAAGGGGGACGGCAACTGGGGTGCGAGATCATCTGCCGCAAGCATGGCGCGCGCTTTGACGCGAAAAGCGGCCGGGCGCTGGATGGCCCGGCCGTCAATCGCCTTCCGGTCTATCCCACCCGCGTCGTCGGCGGATGGGTCGAGGTGGCAATCCCGCCGCATCACGCCTGAAGCGGTCGATCCGGTTGCAACGGACGACCACTCCATTCCCCGGCGTGATCGACGATTCAGTCGATCGTGCCCAATATGTCGCCGACCTGATATGTCGTACCGGGTTCTGCGTTAATGCGCAGCGTGCCGCTCGCCGGGCTTTCGATCTCCTGGGTCGATTTGTCGCTTTCGATGGCATAGAGGGGGTCGCCCTCCTTCACGGTGCCGCCATCGGCCACCAGCCATTCCGAAAACACCGCTTCGTTCATTGAAAAGCCGATCTTGGGCAGAATTATCTCATAGGCCATCGTCTATTCCTCAGTGGGTCAATTCGGGCGACAGGATCGAACGGATCTCGGCCTCGATCGTCCTGGCAGTGGGCGCGAAGGCGTCTTCCAGCGGCTTGGAGAAGGGTACGGCGCAAAAGGCGCCGCCCAGCCGCCTGATCGGTGACTTGAGACGGCCGAACAGTTCTTCATTCACCTCGGCGGCGATTTCGCTGCCCACGCCGAAAGGCTTGGTCGCTTCATGAACCGTCAGCAGCCTGCCGGTTTTCGCCACCGACTGGAGGACCGTGTCACGATCCCAGGGCGCGATCGTGCGCAGATCGACGACTTCGATCGACAGGCCGTCCTTCGACAGCGCCTCCGCCGCGGCCAGCGCTTCGCCGACCATGCGCGAATAAGTGACGATGGTGAGGTCGCTTCCTTCCCGCGCGATGCGCGCCTGGCCCAGCGGGATACGCTTGCCCTGTTCCGGCGCAGCGCCCTGCGTCCAATAGCTGGGCATATTCTCGATGAACAGGACCGGATCGGGATCGTCTATCGAAGACAGCAGCAGGCCATAGGCTTCGGCGGGGTCGGCCGGAGCGACGACCTTGATCCCCGCCGTATGCGCGAACCAGGCTTCCAGATAGTCGCTATGCTGGCCGCCCACGGAAAAGCCCGCGCCGGTCATGGTGCGGATGACGATGGGCACATGAGTCTGCCCGCCCGACATGAAGCGCAGCTTCGCCGCATGGTTGACGATCATGTCCATCGCCACGGTGGTGAAATTCATCAGCATGATTTCCGCCACCGGCTTGTAACCGGCCAGCGACGCGCCGATCGCGGCGCCGACGATCGCCTGTTCCGAAATCGGCGTCGACCGCACGCGATCGCCATATTTGGTGGACAGCCCCTTGGTGACGCCCATCACGCCGCCTTCCTCGCGGTCGGCTACATCTTCGCCCAGCACGATGATGCTGGGATCGGCCGCCATGGCATCATCGAGAGCCTGATTGAGGGCCTGAACTATCGTTGTCTTGCTGGTCATGACACCCTCACGCCAATTCATGGGCAAAAACGTCGCGCCGGATTTCGTCCAGCGCGGGATATTCGGACTGGAGGGCGAACTCGATCGCCTCGTCCAGTTGGGCGGATATGTCGGTCTCGATCCTGACGGCGTCCGCTTCGCTCAGGGCGCCTTCGTCGATCAGCCGTTTGCGCAGGCGCGCCACCGGGTCGGCGGCGATGGCGCGCTGCCGTTCCTCCTTGTCCATATAATGGCCGTCATCGCCGAGCAGATGGCCGTTGAACCGATAGGTCATCGCCTCGATCAGCGTCGGCCCTTCACCGGCGCGCGCGCGGTCGATGGCGATTTTGGCCGCGCCATACATGACGTCCGGATCATTGCCGTCGATGGTGATGCCCGGCATCCCATAGCTGGCCGCGCGATCCCCGATCCGTTCGACGGCAGTGCTGTTGGCAAAGGTCGTATGTTCAGCATAGCGATTGTTCTGGCAAACGAAGATGACCGGCAGCTTCCAGAGCGCCGCCATGTTCAGCGATTCATGAAAAGCACCGATATTGGCGGCGCCGTCGCCGAAATTGGCGATCGTCACGCGCCCGTCGCCGGAAAGCTGGGATGCCCAGGCCAGGCCGTTGGCGATCGGCATGCTGCTGCCCACCACGCCGGTCGTGACCATGACCCCGGTTTCGGGATGGGTGATGTGCATCGGGCCGCCCTTGCCCTTGCAAGTGCCGGTGACACGCCCGGCCAGTTCCGCCCACAACAGTTTCAGCGGTACGCCCTTGGCCAGCATGTCATGCGTGCCGCGATAGATGGTGCAGATATAATCCTGCGCCGTCAGGCTGACCGATATGGCCGAGGGAATCACTTCCTGACCGCGCGGACTATAATAGGGCATGATGATGCGCCCGGCCTTCACGACCTTGTGCGCGCGTTCGTCATTCTGGCGGATCAGTTCCATCTTCTCGTATATTTTCACGAGCGTGGCTGCATCTGGCTTCGGGTAATTGCTCATCCGGTCCTCTCTCCGTCGCAAGCCGATTCACGTTTCGGCTTGCCGTGCCGATATAAGCTATTTAAGCGTATTTTTCGCTAGTGTACAAGTTTCTTCGACAGTAGGATCTGATCGAGAAAAAAGGCCGAGAGGACGCATGTTTCAGAAGGGCGAGCGCATATTCATGGCGGGCGCGGCCGGTGAGCCGACCGCGCTGGTCCGCGATGCGCTGGCCGCCGGGACTCATCTGTTCACCACCTTCGTTCCGGGGGTGAACAGGCTTGATCCCGCCTGGCTGGGGGAAGGATCGCGCGTCACCGCGCTGTTCGCGCATCCCGGCATGATGCGCGAGCGGCCCGATTCTTTCGACCGCCTGCCCATCAGCTATGGCGGTTTCCTGAAGCTGTTGCGCGATGACATGCGCTTCGACACGGCCGTCATCCAGCTATCGCCGCCGGATGCGCAGGGGCGTTATTCGCTCGGCCCGATGGCGGAATTCAGCCTGCTCGCCGCGCGCCGGGCGCGCCGCACCATCGCGCTCGTCAACGTCCGCACGCCGCATTTGCCCGGCGCGCCCAGCCTGTCGCGGCAGGATTTCGATGGCTGCATCGAAGCCGACACCGCCCTGCCCACCTATGCCATCGTCGAGGATGAAGCGGCCCGCCATATTGCCGGGCATATCCTGCGCATCCTGCCCGACCGGCCCACGCTTCAACTGGGGCTGGGCAAGATTCCCAATGCCCTGACCCAGGGGCTGTCGTCCCTGCGCAAGCTGCGCTTCCACTCCGGCATGATATCCGACGGGATCATGGCGTTGGACGCGGCGGGCGCGCTCGACCGCGATGCCCCGCACCGGACCACCGCGCTGCTGGGATCGCCCGCCTTATATGAATGGGCGCGCGACCATCCCGAAATCCGGATCGCCGGGTGCGACGAGATCCACGATCCGCGCATCCTGCACGACCTGGACCGCCTCGTCGCCATCAATTCCGCGCTGGAGGTCGACCTGTCGGGCCAATGCGATCTCGAATTTGCAGGCGGACGGGCGATCAGCGGCCCCGGCGGCGCACCCGATTTCGCCCGCGCCGCCTCGCTCAGTCCGGGCGGGTGCAGCATCATCGCCCTGCCCGCTTCGGCCAACGGCGCGTCCCGCATCGTCCCGCGCCTCTCTTCGGGCCATGTCAGCCTCGGGCGCAGCGACGTCGACATCGTCGTGACCGAACATGGCATCGCCGATCTGCGGGGCAAGGACGTTGCCGCGCGGCGGGAGGCCCTGATCGCCATTGCTTCACCCGATCATCGTTCCGGCCTCGCAGCCTCTGGAAAAGACCAATAGGAGTCACCCATGAAACACACCAGGAAGGTCATCATCACCTGCGCCGTCACCGGCTCCATCCACACGCCGTCCATGTCGGACGCGCTGCCGATCACGCCCGACCAGATCGCGGAGCAGGCCATCGCCGCCGCCGAAGCGGGCGCGGCCATGCTCCACCTTCATGCGCGCAACCCGGAAACCGGCCAGCCGGACCAGAATCCGGAGCTGTTCAAGCAATTCCTGCCCCGCATCAAGCAATCGACCGACGCCATCATCAACATCACCACCGGCGGGGGCCTCGGCATGTCGCTGGACGATCGCCTGGCGCCAGCGAAATGGGCGCAACCCGAAGTCGCCTCCATGAACATGGGGTCGGTCAACTTCAACATCTCGGCCGCCGGAGCCAAGGTTTCCGACTGGAAACATGATTGGGAAAAACCCTATCTGGAGATGACGAAGGACTTCATCCTGTCCAACACCTTCACCCAGATCGAGCGCGGCATGACGGAACTGGGCGCGCTCGGCACACGGTTCGAATTCGAATGCTATGACATCGCCCATCTTTATAATCTGGCCCATTTCGTCGACCGCAAGATTGTGGAGCCGCCCTTCTTCATCCAGGGCGTCTTCGGCATATTGGGCGGCATCGGCGCGGAGCCGGAAAATCTGATGCACATGAAGTCGACGGCCGACCGGCTGTTCGGCGACGATTATGTCTTTTCGGCGCTGGCCGCGGGCCGCCATCAGATGCCGATGGTGACGCTGTCCGCGCTGCTCGGCGGCTCCGTTCGCGTCGGCCTGGAAGACAGCCTCTATGCCGGAAAGGGCCGGATGGCCGCGTCCAATGCCGAACAGGTGGCGAAAATCCGCCGCATATTGGAAGAACTGAGCCTGGAGATCGCGACTCCGCAGGAAGCGCGCGAAATCATGGCGACCAAGGGCGGCGACCAGGTCGCGTTCTAACGCCGGGAGGGCCAGCATGCGTACCTTATTGGTCACGGGCGCCGCTGGGGGCGTGGGCGGCGCCCTTGCCGCCCGACTGGCGCGGCGCGGCGATCGCGTCTTTGCCTGCGCCCGATCCACCACCCAGTTGAAGGATCTTGCGAGCGAGCGCATCATTCCTCTGGAAATGGACGTGTCGGACAGCGCCTCTGTCGAGCGGGCCTTTGCCGAACTGGATCGTCAGCTTGGCGGGCAGTCGCTGGACGCCATTGTGCATTGCGCCGCGATCGCGCCGCTGGGCACGGTCGAGTTCACGCCACCCGAGGAATATGGCCGGATATTCAACGTCAATACGCTCGGCGCGCTGCGCGTCACGCAGGCGGGGCTGGCACGGATGCGCCGGGGCGGCGAAAAGCGGCTGATCCTGGTCAGTTCGCTCTGGGGCCGCCTGTCCGGCCCTCTGGTATCGAGCTATGCCGCATCGAAACATGCGCTGGAGGCGGCGGTGGATTCGCTGCGCCGCGAGACCGCTGGAACCGGCATCCGCATTTCGGTCGTCGAACCGGGCGTCATCAAGACGAAGATGTTCACCAATCAGACGGCCGAAGTGTTGCAGAAGATTGACGCGCTCCATTCCGACGAGCGCCGCCTCTATCTCAAGCTCTATCGCAACTATCTCAAACTGTTCGAAAAGAGCGAAAAGACAGCCATTACAGCCGAACAATGTGTCGACCGGATCATCAAGGTGCTGGACGCCCGGCGGCCCAGGCCGCGCTATCTGGTCGGGCTGGACGCCAGATTGCTGGTGCCACTGAGCGAATGGATCTCCGACAAGGCGTTGGACCGTCTGTTCGGCAGTCTGACAAAATAGAACGAGGGGAAGAGATATGACGAAACAATGGCTGATCACCGGCGCGTCCAGTGGGCTTGGCCGGGCATTGGCCGAAACGGTGGCTTCAAACGGCGATCATGTGATCGCCGCCGCGCGCGATGTAGGTGCGCTTGAAGATCTGGTCGCCCGGCATGGCGCGGCGATCACGCCCTGGAAACTGGACGTGACGGACCGGGACGCGATAGCGGATCTCGCCGAGCGGGCCGGGCCGATTGATGTTCTGGTCAACAATGCCGGCTATGGTTTTATAGCTGCCGTTGAGGAAGCCGACGAACGCGACATACGGGATCAGTTTGAAGTCAATTTTTTCGGCGCCGTCGCGCTCACCCGTGCGCTGCTTCCTGCCATGCGGCAACGGCGATCGGGCTG
This sequence comes from Sphingobium faniae, assembly GCA_900100475.1. GTDB lineage: Bacteria > Pseudomonadota > Alphaproteobacteria > Sphingomonadales > Sphingomonadaceae > Sphingobium > Sphingobium faniae. The sequence goes on from FMTU01000006.1 coordinate 48,265, forward strand.
GATCGTCAATGTCAGTTCGGCCGCAGGCGTCGTGTCTGGAGCAGGAGCCGCCTTCTATTCCGGATCGAAATTCGCGCTGGAGGCGTTTTCCGATGCGCTCGCCGCCGAATTGTCGCCGTTGGGGATCGGCGTGACGATCGTCGAACCCGGCGCGCTCAGAACCGATTTCGCCGGTCGCTCCCTGCGTTCGTCCGACAAGGTCGCCGGCCATTATGAAACTGTCGAACGGACCCGTAGCTATCTGTCACACAGCAATGGCATGCAGATGGGCGATCCGGTCAAGGCCGCCATCCTGATCGCGCAGGCGGCGGGCAATGCCGACGCGCCACTGCGCCTGCTCCTGGGACCGGACTGCCAACAACTGGTCGAGAGACGGCTCAGCGAACGACTGGCTGAAGCGCAGGCGCAGAAGGAGACGGCCGCCAGCATCCTGTTCGCCGAAGGACAGGCCGATCTGGCGACGCCCTTCGATTGATAAGATTTCCGGCGGGCAGTCGAAACCGCCCGCCGGAAAGCTCACCCCTTATTCCTGGCGAGGAAGGACCGGACATAATCGGTCCATTGCGCTTCCTGACTGTCGCCGCAGCCGACACGCCCCCGGCACTTCCACCGGATCAGGCCGATCATCGCGTCCATGTTGAACCAGTAAGTGAACGGCGCGGAGGCATGGATTTCGCCTTCCAGCTCGAACATCTCCCCGCTATCGTCCCACAGCGTCATGTCATGGGCGAGCGGCTGCCGCGTGACGGGGTGGCGACGCGTGAGGCGCGATATCCGCACGATGCTGCGCATGCGGCCATCATACCAGATCCAGCCGCCTTTCAGCGCGGCTTCGGGCGGCAACTCGAAATCTCCGGCCCAGTCGACCGGACGGCTGGAATCCTCGAACGACATGCAGCCAAAGCTGAAATCATCGCCGAAAATTCCCGAAATCCAGGTCAGCGGCGGCAGGGGCATGGGTGCCTCGGATCGCGCCTCTCCCCATGAACGATCCCTGACCGTATAGCTGTCGATCGCATAGGTCTTGCCTCGCAGCGTGATTTCGCCGTCGATCTTCAGCCCTTGCTCGAAATGATGATTGCCCAGCCGCATGGCGGGCGGCGACGCCGCGCGATAGTGCAGGTCCAGCGCATTGCCGCGCGCCTCGTCCCGGAAGCTGGTCCGCATCCGGGTCAGCGGCTCGTCGATGAAATGCTGGACGCCGCTGTCCATTTCGACATGCAGCAGGTCGTTGCGGAAAATATCCTGCCCCATGAAGCCGCGATAATCGTAGATTTCGCAGGCCAACTGGTTGGTCTTGTGCCCCTGCCAGGCAATAATGCCGCCCGACGCCGCGCCAATCGTCGGATGCACCCACAGGATCGTGAAGCCGTGGATGTCATGTTCAGGCGCATTGAAGCCGAAATATTGGGTTTCCGTCGCGGCGGCGCTGGTGACCAGTGCATTGTCGGCGCGATGCAGCTTTTCATCTCCGGCTTCGTAGGTGCCAAAACCGGATGGCGAACTTTCCAGAATCCAGCTGCCGCGATCCGTCATGGCGAAACCCCTCTTTAAACGAACAGAACTAAGTGGTTGTCGCCCCGGCATTCCGACCGGTAATCCGGGGCGACAGATATTTTCAGAAGCGACCCGTCAGCGTAACGCCATAGGTGCGCGGGGCGCCATAGACGACCGTGTCACCGATGGAGCCGCCCGATACGCCTTGCGTGTGATAGGCTTCGTCGGTCAGGTTTTCGCCCCACAGGCGAACACCGAACACGCCGGACGTATCGGTCCAACTGATGGAGGCACCGAAAAGATCGTATTTCGGCGCGCGCAAGCGATTGTCCACATCCCAGTAAAAGCCTGAATTGTGATAATAGCTGCCCGAAAGACCAAATTTACCGGCCGATGTCTCGATAGTGTAGATCGCCCCCAGATTGGCGGTGAACTTGGGCGTGCGGGAAGTCTGGTTGCCCGTCACGTCGAGCGCCGAACCGTCGGGATCGAACACCTGTGACCCGTCAGGCCCGTAAACGACGGCATCGGGGAAGCGATCGAATTTGCCATGCGTATAACCAAGGCCGCCGGACAATCTGAGACCGCTGGTCACGGCCAGTTCGAAGTCGGCGTCGACGCCCTTGATGGTGGCGCGAGGACCATTGGCCGTCACGATCACGCCATTGGGGTTAGCCGCGACCTGGATATCCTTGTATTTGTACACAAAACCGGAAATATTCAGGCGCAGGCGGCGGTCGAACAATTCGGATTTCAAGCCCGCTTCGAATGCATCCAGAATCTCCGGACGATAAGGCGCGCCACCCGGATTCAGCAGATCGAATCCGCCACTCTTGATACCGCGGTTGTATGAAATATAGGAATGGATGTTATCGACAAATTCATAGTCCAGCGCAGCCCGCCAGGTCATTTTATTGAATTTCGTATCCGCTGATGCGACAGGCGCGACGATGATGGGAGCGCTGGTCGTGCCCGCTCCGGCGGCCCAGTCCACATCGATCTTTTCATGGGTGTAGCGCAATCCGCCAGTCAGGTTGACCCTGGGCACGATTTCATATGTCGCCTGCCCATAGACCGAAACGGACTTCGTCTTCTGAACGCCCTGAATATCATTTTCCGCGTCCGGAGCGCCGAATGCCAGACCGATCAGACGCGCAGGCACATAGCCGGCGTTATTGTTGAAATAGAAACCGCCAAGAGTCCATTGGAGAGGGCCACCCGGGTTCGAATTGAGCTGCAATTCCTGCGTGAAGGTCTTTACCCGTTGCGGAGAAAAGAAAGACAGCAAGGGAAGCGGCGTCGTATCCCGGTCGAACTGGTTGAGCCCCTTGGCAATCTGACGCGAGGTCAGGCTGACCAACGTCGCGAAGCCGACATCCTGGTTGATCGTAAGGGAGCCGCCATAGGTCTTGGTCCGCGATTCCGCCTGAAAATCCGTAGATGTATTATAGCGGCCCTCATAAGTGGTCACGCCGTCCGGCCCGACGCTTCCAGGAGCGAACACATAGTTCAGGAAGTCGTTCTTCATTTCGGCGTAGTTACCCGCGATCGTAACCTTGGTCCCTTCGGCCGGCTCCCAGAGAATCTTGGAACGCACACTGCCTTCCCAACCCAGATAGGTATCGACCCCGCGCGTCAGGTCGCGGCCAAAGCCATTGCCCTGATTCTTATATTGGACAGCCACGTCGGCAGCGATCGTATTGGTCAGGCCGCCCGTCACATAAGCAGCGGCCGAAACCGTGTCGTAATTGGCGTAACCGAGGCTGAAGTTCATGGCGGGATCATGCTGCGGCGTCCGCGTCACGATCTGAATGACGCCACCCGTCGCGTTCCGGCCGAACAGCGTGCCCTGGGGCCCCTTCAACACTTCGATGCGATCAATATTGTTGAACGACAGGGCGTTCGCATAAGGCGCAGCGATGTAGAAGCCGTCGATATAGGTCGCGACCGATGCTTCGTTATTCGGATTGGCCGCGTTGGAACCGACGCCGCGAAGATAGGGCGTCGTGGTCGTCCCGGTCTGCGTCACCTGGAGGCCGGGCACGGCGTTACCCAACGAAAAGGCGCTGGTGATGCCACGGCTTTCGAGACCTGCGGCCGTGACCGCGCTGACGGCGATGGGCACCTCCTGAAGCCGCTGGCTGGTGCGTTGCGCGGTGACGATGATATCTTCCAGTTGCGGCTGGCTGCTCTGAGGTGCCTGCTCCGCTTCCGGCGCCTGCTGAGCAAAAGCCGGACTGACCGAAGCCGCCGCGATGGCGGAAATCGAAAGCATGAGATGTTTCTTCAAAGACATATTTCTCTCCCTGGACTTTGGGCTGCGCCAGGCCCTCGCAGAGCCTAACTTCACCCATAGTTCGTATGCGTACCATATTGAAGTTTACATAGTTTGTCCAGCCCGATTGCACCACGCCGATCCCGAACGCCAATGCTGGGAGAACATAATATGCGATTTCATGGTATTATCGGGCGTCGCCCGGCACGTGCCGCGATCCGATTTTCATCTGCCGCGCGCCAAGAAGGTGAGCTTATATATGCTTATCATATATAAGCTTATCATGAACGCGATTCCGGTGATGGCCACACCCCTCGCGATCAGGCGATCGAACGGCCGCGAACGAAACCTAGCGCGCTGTGCCCGAAGCCATCGGCATGTTCAGGGCGTCGGCCAGATGCCGATGAAAATCCTGCACCGCCGGCTCGATTGAGGCGTAAAGGACCATGAAATCCTCGGGCGCGAATTGCAGATTCCGCTGTGCGTCGGCCGCCAGGAGATAGTCCTCCTGCGCGTTGATGATGAGGATATTATCGTGGGTAGCGCGCGCAAAGGCGATGTCTTCCTCGCTATCCGCTCCGGGCAACGCGACCGTCATGGTCAGCGAGAAGGTGCGGTCCACTGCCGAACCGGGATAGACTCTGGTCAACTGCAAATTATGCCGGCCGGTCGGAGTCGGCGCCATGGACAGGATCAGGTTGGGAAAGATGAAGCCGATGACCGCCACATCGGGATCATTCCATTTCGCCTCCTCACATCCCACCGTCGCGCGGAACGATTTGTTGGCAAGCGCAAACCGATGATGCGGGCCGAATGCGTCATAGTGGAGAAGGTTCGGCACGTAATCGAGACCAAAGCTGCTCGTATGCAGAGCAGGCAGATGGTAATTTTCCGAGAAGGTGTCGATCGCATATTTCCAGTTCGTCCGCACCTCCAGCCGGCCCGTGTCGATATAGGCGGCGTTGGCGAGATCGAAGTCCTTCACATGATCCGCATATCCGCCCAGCCAGTCCTCCACGACAATCGGATCGCCACCGGCGGTCGCCCGCACGAAGATCAATCCCGCCCACTCGGCCACCGGCACCTCGATCAGGTCGCGTGATCCAAGCATGGCGGCGTCGAAAAATTCCTTGCCGGGCACTGCCTTCAGCTTGCCGTCCAGCCCGAATGTCCAGGCGTGGAACGGGCATGTGAGCCGCTTGATCCTGCCGCAATCCTGCACGATGCGGGCGGCGCGATGGGTGCACATGTTGAGGAACGCCTTCAGTCCCCCATCCTCCTGGCGAATGACCATGATCTGCGGCCCGACATGATCGAAAGTCAGCACGTCCCCGGCTTGTTGTATCTGGATCGACAGGCCGGCCAGTTGCGGGACGGTGCGCAACAAGGCGCGCTCCGCTTCCCAGCGAATGGGGTCGGTATAGATATCATGGCTGACGCGCAGCGACGACTCAGCGCGGTGCGTGTCCTTCGCGGCCACGAGTTGGGCCAGGGAACGCCTGATCGCCTTGAAGTCATCGCGATCCTTCACGATGGGGGACATTGGTCCGGTGGCAATGTTCATCCTTCCATCCCTCCATCTGCCATGAGAACGGGCTTCACCTGAAACTCCTGCGGTATCCGGTCCCTGCCGATCTGCTCATCCATCGACTGATGTTGCCAATAGATTTTGCGTTCGGTCCAATTCAGCAAGGCACCGGGGAAAAAACCGCTGTCGAGCGACTTCTGCATCGAAGCGAGGTTGGAGAGGTCTTCCTCGATCAACTGGTCGAAGAAGGCGAAATAGGATTCATAAAATGACGGTCGCTCCCCTTCTCCCCAATCGGGGCCGAGGAAATAGATTTCGATTTCGCAGGATGTACGGCTCACCGGCCACATGAGAAGGATCGGAAATCCGACAGGGTCGATCGGGCTGACCAGATTGGGATAGAGATTATAGGTAATCGCATATTTCCGGAAACTTTCGTGCATCGCGGAAATATCGGGCTGGCCTGCCTCTCCCATATCTTGCGAGAGATACTGACGGCGCAGCGATGCAAGCCAGGCATGCCCCCGCTCGAACAGATGGATGGCGGAATTTTGCGCGTCGTTCATGATCGCCGCGGTCTGGGGATGGATCGTATTCAGGTGATAGGATTCGAGAAAGGCGTCCAAAGTCACCTTCCAGTTCGCCTCCGCCCTGTAGCTGCGACGTTCCACCACCCGAAGATCGCCCATGGCGGCATGAGTGAGTTGCCGTCCCGCCTCCCCCAGAAAGTCTTCCAGCGGTTCGGCCTCGGGATTCTGGTTGAGGAATATCCATCCCTCGAACGTCTCGCAGCGGACAGGCAGAAGGCCCCGCTCGGAGCGATCAAGGCCGGGGAAGCCATTTTCTTCCGGAACGCCCACCAGATGCCCTTCAAGATTATACGCCCAGCTATGAAACTGGCAGCGCAACAATCCGGCATGTCCGCAATCCTCGCGAACCACCGAAGCGCCGCGATGACGACAGGCATTATGGAAGGCGCGGATCTTGCCGTCCTTTCCGCGCACGACCAGGATCGAAGCGCCCGCCTTGCGAAACACGAAATAATCTCCGCCTTTCGGGATCATCGATTCCCGTCCGGCGCAAAGCCATGTCCGGCGCCAGAGCCATGCATCTTCCAGCGCCTGCATGGTTTCACTGGTGTAGCGGCCTCCCGCTATTTCCGGCAGGGGAGGGATATCGACGCCCGAACGCATCTGATCGCTTTGGGTACCGATGGCCGCGCCTATCATCGCCGGATCGATCGGGCCGCTGCCCAATCCGCAAGGCAAATCATCCGTGCGAGCCGCAAAATCCACTCTCATGGCATCTCTCCATTACCCTTGGATCGCATCCGTATCAGATCGCGAATCTTTACATGTATTATTTCATGAATTTTAAGGGAGGCGTTGCCCGCATGTCAACTGGTAAGTAAGCGAACAAATATTCCAGCCGGGAGATGGATGGCCGCCAAACCGCTGGCGACCGCCCGGGATCAATGCCGCGATTTTCGTTGATCTTCGCGGATATGATTGACCAGAATATTCACATTCGCGCGCAAGGCGGCGGCGGCTTCCTCGCTCCGCCCCGCCAGCATTTCCCGCACGATGATCCGGTGCGGCTCGACCACATACATATGCGTTTCAGCCGCCAGATATTCTCCCAGTTGCCGCTCGTATAGCAGGATGCCCGATCCCGCGATCAGTGGATTGAGCCTGGGATTGCCGGACAGATGATTGACGAGGACATAATATTCGACCGTGCGGCGGTTGACCTCCATGGGGGCGGCCTCTTCGATCCTGCCATAGGCGGCGCGCAAGGCCTCGGCCACCTCTCCTTCCGGTCGTCCGAAGCGCTGGCCGAAAAGCTCCATGCCTTTCGCGACTATGGCTTCGAGCACCTGAAGATGGTGGATCAGCCCCCCCGGCTCCAGTTTCGGCACCCGCGCCCCGCGCTGCGGCACCAGCTCCACCATCCCCTCGCCCGCGAGGATCAGCAGCGCTTCCCTCACCCGGCCGCGGACCACCCCGAAAGTGTCGGTGAGATCGGCTTCGATAAGCCTTTGCCCCGGCGCGAGTTCCCCTTTTCGGATCATGGCGATGATCTTGCTGATAATCGCCGTCACTTGCGCGGAAGTGCCCCTGATGGGCGGATTATAGAGCTGGCCTATGCCTTCAACTGTGGGAATGTCGATCTGATCTTCGACGGATGGAGTTGATCCTGACATGATAGGAGGCTTATGATATTGGATATGCCGGGTCTAGCTGCGGCTATCCATATTTATCATCCCTTCCTTTCGCCCGATACGGGGCGGCCTATTCGAAATGCTCCCGCGCCAGCATCCCTGCCTTGGTCTCGACAAAAACGCCATGCGCTTCGGCGCATAGCAGATCCCCTTGATGAACGGTTCCCGCCACGAATGCCTTGCGGCCCTCGATGCGCTCGATCCAGACGGTGTACAGCAGATCCCGATGAAGCCGGGCTGGCGCACGATAGGCGATGTTGAGAGCGACCGTCATGCGGAGGTTCCCGCGCTGCACATAGGCAAGCAATTCATCCAGCGTCGCGGCCAGATATCCGCCATGGACGATACCCGGCGCGCCTTCGCAGGACGGACCATAGGCTGCGCGCGCCTTCACCCGCCCATCCTCTTCCCATAGCTCCAGGGCGGGGGAAACAATATGCAGGTCGCCGGTGAAAGGCCCCAGTTCCGAATAGGGGCCGATACCGCGCAGGGCGCCTTCGATACGACGAACATAGCCGGGGATGCTTGGCGCCTGTTCCGCCAGCAAGCGCGCCTGCTTGACGGCGGCTTCCAACTGTTTCGCCGTTTCGAGCGTGAGATCGGCGGTGGCCAGAGCATCCACCAAGGCCCGCGCCTCTCGCGCAAGCGCCACGCGCGCCGCCACCACGGTGGGATCGGTTGCGGCTGAAAGGCTTTTGCCTGCTCCTTCACTCATAAGCTGCTCCAATCTCCTCGTCCGGGAATGGCCAGCCGGTGAACTCCGGCATGGCATTCCCGCATCATTGCCCATGCGCCAGGGGTGCGAACGGGCGCTTGCCCGAGGAAAAGCTCACACGCCTTCGAGCAGATGCTCCTTCCTGATCTTTTCCTGCCACACCAGCGGGGCGAGGCGGTGGACATTCTGCCCCTCGCTGTCCACCGCGACGGTGACGGGCATGTCCTGCACGTCAAACTCGTAGATCGCTTCCATGCCGAGGTCTTCGAAACCCACGACCTTCGCGCCCTTGATCGCGCGGGCGACGAGATAGGCCGCGCCGCCGACCGCCATCAGATAGGCGCTCTTGTGCTTCGCGATGGAGTCGGTCGCCGCCGGGCCGCGCTCCGCCTTGCCGACGCAGGCCGCGAGGCCCTGTTCCAGCATCATGTCCATGAACTTGTCCATGCGGGTCGCGGTCGTCGGGCCAGCGGGACCGACCACCTCGTCGCGCACCGGATCGACCGGGCCGACATAGTAAATGACGCGGCCCCTGAAATCGACCGGCAGTTCCTCGCCTTTGGCCAGCATGTCCTGGATGCGCTTGTGCGCGGCGTCGCGTCCGGTCAGCATCTTGCCGTTGAGGAGCAGGCGGTCGCCATGCTTCCAGCTTTGCACCACTTGCGGCGTCAGCGTGTCGAGGTCGACGCGGATCGCTTCCTTGCTGGGCTTCCAGTCGACCTGCGGCCATTCGGAAATCTTGGGCGCCTCCAGATAGGCGGGGCCGGAACCGTCCAGGGTGAAATGGGCGTGGCGGGTCGCGGCGCAATTGGGGATCATCGCCACGGGCTTGCCCGCCGCATGGCAGGGATAATCGTGGATCTTGACGTCGAGGATGGTCGAAAGCCCGCCCAGCCCCTGCGCCCCGATGCCGAGCGCGTTCACCTTGTCGAAAATCTCGATCCGCATCCGCTCGATATCGTTCTGCGGGCCACGGGCTTTCAGCTCGCCCATGTCGATCGGTTCCATCAGGCTTTCCTTGGCGAGCGCCACGGCCTTTTCCGCAGTGCCGCCGATGCCGATGCCCAGCATCCCCGGCGGGCACCAGCCCGCGCCCATTTGCGGGATCATCTCCAGCACCCAGTCGACGATATTGTCGCTGGGGTTCATCATCTTGAACTTGGTCTTGTTTTCCGAGCCGCCGCCCTTGGCCGCGACGTCCACCGTCACCTTGTCGCCCGGCACCATCTCGACATTGAGGACGCAGGGCGTGTTGTCCTTCGTGTTCTGGCGGCTGAACGCCGGGTCGCGCAGGATGGACGCGCGCAGGCGGTTTTCGGGGTTCAGATAAGCGCGGCGCACGCCGTCATCGACGACCTCCTGCATGGAACGGCTATTGTCGTCCAGGCGGCAATCCATGCCCCATTTGATGAAGACGTTGACGATGCCGGTGTCCTGGCAGATCGGGCGATGCCCTTCGGCGCACATGCGGCTGTTGGTCAGGATCTGGGCGATGGCGTCCTTGGCCGCCGGATTGGCCTCCGCCTCATAGGCTTTGCCCAGCGCGCGGATATAATCCATCGGATGATAATAGCTGATGAACTGGAGCGCGTCGGCGACGCTCTCGATCAGATCGGCGGTCTTGATGACAGTCATTACCCATGTCCCTTCTGACGCTCCGCCTTTGCGCGGCGGTGCATTCGCAGGGCGGCTATAGGAGTTTGACGTCGCGAGTCCAGATGGCGCGGCTATCCGTTGGCATAGGGAAACATGGACCAATAAGGTTCCTTCTCCGCCAGTACGCGGGCGAAGCCGGCGCGCGCCTCCAGCCGGTCGAGATAGGCGGCGAGGGTCGGAAAGTCCCGCCGCATCGGTTCCACCTTGTCGGCGTAAAAGAGGGAGGGCGCCGCCGCGCAATCGGCCAGCGAGACATCCTCGCCCGCCGCCCATGTCCGGCCCGCCATCCGTTCCTCCAGCAGCGCATAGGCCTTGGTCAGCATCTGGCGGGACTGCGCCACGCCATGCGGATCGCGCGCGGCTTCCGGGCGGAGGCGGTCCGCGACGATGGCCTGCATCGGTCCCATCACATAATTGTCGAACAGCCGGTCCATCAGCCGCGCCTCCAACGCCGCATCGGCATCGGCGGGGATGGCGCGGAAGGGACCGGGGGCATGGCGGTCCAGATATTCGATGATGATGCTGGCTTCGGCCACGGTCTGCCCGCGCCTCTCGTCCCGCAGCACCGGAAAGCGCCCGATCGGCCAGAGCGCCATCCATTCCGCCGCTGCTTCGGCATCTTCCTGCGACAGCAGGCGTGGCGTGAAAGGCGTGGCGTTCTCATAGAGCGGGATCAGCACCTTCCAGCAATAGGAGGACAGGGGATGATAATAGAGAATCATGGGACCAGCCTTTTTTTCGAACCGCGACAGCTTCTCCGCCGCTCTTTTACCATGATATGCGGCCTGACAGCGCAAGCCCTTGAGAGGGATGATTTTCCCGACGCGCGCATTTGCGTGGCAAGCCAAATTTATTTTTTCAGAGGCATGAACCCCCTTGCCTTTTTGGGAGCCTAGGGAAGTCCGCGCGTCGCACCGACCAAGCGCCCCGCATGTGCGACGAACCGAGTCAGGGCATCGACAGGCCGAGTCTTCAACCTGTCATTTACCCTCTTGCGCGTGGCGGCGGGTATGGCACTATCCCTTGTGTCGGGATAATGGGGGGCACCCAATAGATTGTGATTGCTTCGCTGGATGAATTTCAGCGTCGGGGCGATTTTTGCTCTTGCGATCCGGTCGGTTGGACCCATTTCCGTCCCGTCGCGGTTGGGATCATGCTATGCTGGGCGTTTCGCCGGGCCTTGCTTGACCGAATCGAACGGAACAAGAACATTCGGGGGCTCGCATGGATTTTCGGGATAGCGCACAAGGTGTTGGCGACGTGGCAACCGTGATGGAAGATTTGATGGAAACGCAGGCGGCGGCAAAGGCGTCCAGCCCCGCGCCCGTGAAGGAAAAGGAAGCGATTTCCTCGTCCAAGATATTGGACCGGCGCTTCGATGTCGTGACCGATGCGTCGCGCGATGCGTTGCTGACGGAATTCGGCAAGGATACGCTCAAGGACCGCTATCTGCTGCCTGGCGAAAGCTATCAGGACCTCTTCGCCCGCGTGGCGGCGGCCTATGCTGACGATCAGGATCATGCCCAGCGCGTCTACGACTATATTTCGCGCCTGTGGTTCATGCCCGCGACGCCTGTTCTGTCCAACGGCGGCACCGGCCGCGGCCTGCCCATTTCCTGCTATCTCAACAGCGTGGACGACAGCCTGGAAGGGATCGTCAACACCTGGAACGAGAATGTCTGGCTCGCCTCGCGCGGCGGCGGTATCGGCACCTATTGGGGCAGTGTGCGCGGCATCGGCGAACCGGTGGGCCTCAACGGCAAGACCAGCGGCATCATCCCCTTCGTCCGCGTGATGGACAGCCTGACGCTGGCGATCAGTCAGGGTTCGCTGCGTCGCGGCTCGGCGGCCTGCTATCTCGACGTTTCCCATCCGGAAATCGAGGAGTTCCTTGAAATCCGCAAGCCCTCGGGCGACTTCAACCGCAAGGCGCTGAACCTCCATCACGGCGTGCTGCTGACCGACGAGTTCATGGAAGCGGTGCGCGACGGCGCGGAATTCAACCTCAAATCGCCCAAGGACGGTTCCGTCCGGGGCAAGGTGGACGCGCGCGCGCTGTTCCAGAAGCTGGTCGAAACCCGCCTTGCGACCGGCGAGCCCTATATCGTCTTCTCCGACACAGTGAACGGGACGATGCCCAGGCATCATCGCGATCTGGGCCTCAAGGTCTCCACCTCCAACCTGTGTTCGGAAATCACCTTGCCGACGGGTCGCGACCATCTCGGCAATGACCGCACGGCGGTCTGCTGTCTTTCTTCCCTCAATCTCGAAACATGGGATGAGTGGAAGGAAGACAGACAGTTTATCGAGGATATCATGCGCTTCCTCGACAATGTGCTGCAGGACTATATCGACCGCGCGCCTGACGAAATGGCCCGCGCCAAATATAGCGCCGAGCGCGAACGTTCGGTGGGTCTTGGCGTCATGGGCTTCCACAGCTTCCTCCAGGCGCGCGGCCTGCCCTTTGAAGGCGCGATGGCGAAGTCGTGGAACCTGCGCATCTTCAAGCATATCCGCGCGAAGGTGGACGAAGCCTCGATGCTGCTCGCCAATGAGCGCGGGGCCTGTCCGGACGCCGAGAATATGGGCGTGATGGAGCGTTTCTCCTGCAAGATGGCGATCGCGCCCACCGCGTCGATCAGCATCATCTGCGGCGGTACGTCGGCTTGCATCGAACCGATCCCGGCCAACATCTACACCCACAAGACGCTGTCCGGCAGCTTCGTGGTCAAGAACCCCTATCTGGAAAAAATCCTGCGCGAAAAGTCGAAGGATTCGACCAACATCTGGAACACGATCCTCGAACGCGGCGGATCGGTCCAGCATCTCGACTTCCTGTCGCAGGAAGAAAAGGGCACGTTCAAGACCAGCTTCGAGATCGACCAGCGCTGGCTGCTCGAACTGGCCGCCGACCGCACGCCCTATATCGACCAGGCGCAGTCGCTGAACCTGTTCATTCCGGCGGATGTGGAGAAGTGGGACTTGCTGATGCTCCACTTCCGCGCATGGGAACTGGGCATCAAGTCGCTTTACTATCTCCGTTCCAAATCGGTGCAGCGCGCCGGTTTCGCGGGTGGCGTGGAAGCGGACAACACCATCGACGCGCCAAAATTCGAACTGGCTGGCGGGAGCACCGACTATGACGAGTGCCTTGCCTGTCAGTAAGGGACGCCTGAAAACCTCCTCCCCTTGGGGGAGAGGGCTGGGTGAGGGGGCTATGCGCTTCCTTCGCGTCAGATCATTCCGCCGTCTCGAACAGTTCCGCCGCATTGGCCGCCGTCGCGGACAGGTGCACCATGTCCCCTTCGACCGACGCGATCAGGCCGCCGTCGAGATAATGGTGCTTCGCGCCTTCGCCGTCCGGCCCCTGCGGGCTGTCGGCCTTGGTCAGCTTGATCCGGTTGCCGTCGACATGATCGACAGTGCCGACATGCACGCCGTCCGCGCCGACGACATTCATATGTTCCTTCACCTGGGACAGGTCAGCCATGATGCTTCTCCTTGGTTGATCCGGTCTCAACGCATGAAACCTCATCCGGTCGCGGGGTCGCCCCGCCGCCCGTCTCAAAATCCGCTCTTCAAGGCCCAAGGATAACCGTCATGTCCCTTCTTCAAGCCAGCAAGGTTTACAAGCCCTTCGAATATCCCTGGGCCTATGAATTCTGGAAGCGCCAGCAGCAGCTCCACTGGCTGCCGGAGGAAGTGCCGCTGGGCGAGGATTGCCGCGACTGGGCGCAGAAGCTCTCCGACCATGAACGCAATCTGCTGACGCAGATCTTCCGCTTCTTCACCCAGGCGGACGTCGAGGTGCAGGACTGCTACCACGAAAAATACGGCCGCGTGTTCAAGCCGACCGAAATCAAGATGATGCTGACCGCGTTCAGCAACATGGAAACGGTCCACATCGCCGCCTATTCGCATCTGCTCGACACGATCGGGATGCCCGAAACCGAATATTCGGCCTTCCTCCAATATAAGGAGATGAAGGACAAGCACGACTATCTGGCCCAGTTCGGCGTCGATTCGGACGAGGACATCGCCAAGACCTTGGCCATGTTCGGCGGCTTTACCGAGGGCCTGCAACTGTTCGCCAGCTTCGCGATGCTGATGAACTTCCCGCGCTTCAACAAGATGAAGGGCATGGGGCAGATCGTCACCTGGTCCGTCCGCGACGAGACGCTGCACTGCGAAGGCATCATCAAGCTGTTCCACACCTTCGTGAAGGAGCGCGATTGCCTGACCCCGTCGGTCAAGGACGACATCATCGACATGTGCCACAAGACGGTGCGGATCGAGGATGCGTTTATCGACCTCGTCTTCGAAATGGGGCCGGTGCCGGGCATGACGCCCAAGGACATCAAACGCTATGTCCGCTACATCGCCGACTGGCGCCTTGGGCAGCTTGGCCTGAAGCCGATCTACATGATCGAGGATCACCCGCTCCCCTGGCTGACCCCGCTGCTGAACGGCGTGGAGCATGCCAATTTCTTCGAAACCCGCGCGACCGAATATTCCAAGGGCGCGACCCGCGGCCAGTGGAACGAGGTCTGGGACGCCTTCGACCGCCGCAAGAAGCTCAACAATGGCGACCCCGCCAACAGCGACGAGGCAAGCGACCCGGACATGTTCAAGGCGGCGGGCATCGCGGCGGAATGATTGTTCACGATTTACTCTTGTTTTTGTCCCGTTATGTTCTTTTTGACTTAAAGGGAGAATCGTGATGGCGGCTTATTACGTAAACAATTTATCGCAGGCAAATGGTGATCATGAAGTCCATGTATCGACATGCCGCTATTTGCCTAATTCTAAAACTTATCTAGGAGAACACTATTCTTGCGCTCCAGCCGTCGCGCAAGCAAAGTATTATTATCGACAAGCTGATGGTTGCGCGATTTGTTGCTCTGGTTGCCATACTTCATGACATTTATATGTAATAGTGATCGACAATGCTTCTAAAGCATCCATCGCCTCCTTTTACATGAACAGATAATCCGCCAGCGCCTCGACCGCCGGAACCTCCACCGCGCGGGGACTGATCGCCTGCCGGATTTCGATGGCGGGCAAGGGCGTCTCCAGCGCCAGCCGCCTGATCCCCTCGACCCGTCCCATGTCCCGCGCCATGGGGCCGAAGGCGGCGAACCAGCCCGCGCCTTGTCGCAGCGCGGCCATGATCTCGAACAGATTGTCCGATTCCAGCGCGGGCGGCACCGGCGTGACGCCGCCGCGCCGCAGGGCCTCCTCGCTGATCTGGCGCAGCCCGTTGCGCGGCTCCATCGCCAGCATCGGCGCGGCTTGCACCTCGCGGAAGGATACCACCTCCTGCGTCGCCAGTGGATGCGCGGTGCCCGCATAGAGGCTGAGCGGTTCCGACCAGCCATAGCGGGACGGCAGGCCCTCCGTTTCCCCCAGCGCATAGAAATAGGCGATGTCGACCTCGCCCCGCTCCAGCGCCTCACGCGCCTGCGCCGCCAGCACAATGTGCAGGTCCAGCGCGATCGCCACATCCTCATTGGCTTCCTCGAAAGCGGCGAGCGCCTCCTGAAAATGCCCGAAGACCGGCGGCGGCGCGCCCAGAGTGATCGGACGTCGCGTCGCTTCAGCGGGCGGCGGCGGGGGCGGCGGGGGCGGCGGCGCCTGCTCCGCCGCGGGCGCGGCTGGCGCAACCGCCGGTTCGGGTCGCTCCTGCCCCAGCAGCGTCATGGCCTGCGCGGTCTTGTGTCCGGCCTGCGTCAGCCGCGCCGCGCCATGCAGGTCGTCAAACAGCCGGTAGCCCAGCCGCATCTCCAGCGCGGCGATCTCATGCGCGATTTCATCCGCGCCGATGCCCAGATCGCTGGCGCAGCGCGCGATGTCGCCCGCCGCCACCATCTGCGCGAAAAGGTCCAGTTGGCGCAGGGAGGGCTTGGCCATGACCAAAGGTGTAGAGCAAAGCAGGGGCCGGGTTAAGCAGGAAGTTGGGGCCGCCGAATGATGGCGGGGCGCTTTGCCGGACGGCCGGGTATCGCAAAGGGTGACGCGCGGCGCATTTGAGCTATAGGCCACGCATGATTTCCTCTCCCATCTGGTTGCCCGCCACATTGATCGCGGGCGGGGTCCAGGCATGGCGGACCGCCGTGCAGCGCCGCGTAGGCAAGACGTTGTCGATCAACGGCGCGGGACTGGTCCGCTATCTTTACGGCCTGCCTTTCGCGCTGCTGATGCTGCTGGCCTATCGGTGGCTGTTTCCGGCGCCCTTCCCCTCCCTTAGCGGGCTGTTCCTGCTGCTCTGCCTTGCCGGAGGGCTGGCGCAGATCGTCGCCACCAACCTGTTGCTGATGGCCTTCCACCACCGCAATTTCGTGGTCGGCACCGCCTATTCGAAGACGGAGGCGGTGCAGGGCGCGATCCTTTCCTTCCTGCTGATGGGGGAAAGGCTGAGCGCCCTCAGCCTCGGCGGCATCGGCTGCGGCGTCGGCGGCATCATGCTGCTGTCGACGGGCGGCCGGCGCATGGGGCCGCTGGACTTCGCCAAGGCGCTGGGGCAGCCCGCCGCGCTTTACGGCATCGCTTCGGGCTTCTTCTTCGCCCTGACCGCCATCGGCATCCGCCGCGCCGCGCAGGAGGTGGGCGGCAGCGATCCGATCCATGCCGCGCTGATCGTCCTGGCCGTGACGGTCGCCTTCCAGACCGCGATGCAGGGCAGCTATCTGCTGCTGCGCGAGCCGGGCGAGATGCGGCGGACCTTCGCAAGCTGGCGGATGTCCGCGCAGGTCGGCTTCCTCTCGGCGGCGGGGTCGGCCTGCTGGTTCACGGGCTTTGCCACCGCGCCGGTCGCGCTGGTGCGGATCGTGGGGCAAATCGAAGTCGCCTTCACGCTCGCCTTCGGGCATTTTTACCTGGGTGAACGGATGAAAGGCAGCGAGGCGGCAGGGCTGATGCTGGTCGCGCTCGGCGTGATCCTGGCGTTGGCGGGGGCGCTTTGAGGGGACGCAGGACTTGCCGCGCCGCCCATCGGCGCTATGTCCCTGACGGGCAAGGATTTGGAGAGCGCATGGGACGCCTGTTCAGGAAAATCGCCGCCGGGCTAGGCGTCACACTGCTGTTTCTGGTCGTTGCGCTGTGTCTGGCGGTCACGATCGTCCCGCCTTTCCTTGACCGCATCTATTATCAAGGTCCGGCCAGCCGCCATTTCGACGGCGCGCGCTTCTTCAATCCCGATGGGGCGGATGTCCTCGCGGCACGCGGCCGCAACCTGCAAAACGCCATCGCCCATTATCTGCTGGGCCGGGATGATCGGCCTAAATGGCCCCACGCGATCGCGGTGAAGCCGACGCGCCCCGCCCCCTTCGCTGCCCCGCGCGGCATGGTGGCGACATGGGTCGGCCATGCGACGGTGCTGGTGCAGGCGGCGGGGATCAACATATTGACCGATCCGATCTGGTCCGACCGGGCGGGGCCGTTCAACCTGATCGGGCCGAAGCGCATCGCGCAGCCCGGAGTCCGCTTCGACGACCTGCCGAAGATCGACCTTATCGTCATCAGCCACAATCATTACGATCATCTGGACATTCCGACGCTGAAAAAGCTGTGGGAGCGCGACCGGCCGAAGATCGTCACCAGCCTTGGCAATGACACGATCCTGAAGGCGGCGGGCATTCCCGCCACGGCGCTGGACTGGGGCCAGTCGATCAGCGGCGCTGCGCTGCGCGGGCTGGGCAAGGACACGGTGATCCAGTGCGAGAATTACGAGCATTGCCCCGATTACCGCGTCCATGTGACGCGCAACCATCATTGGGGTTCGCGCTGGGCGACCGACCGCAACCGGGCGCTCTGGTCCGCCTTCCTGATCGAAACGCGGGCCGGGAACATCTTCTTCGCGGGCGATACGGGCGCGGGCGACATGGCATGGCCGTCGGAGGCCGCGCGGCTGGGGCCGATCCGTCTCGCCATCCTGCCCATCGGCGCCTTCCGGTTCCAGAAAGGACAGATGGAATCGAGCACGCATATCGGCCCGGAACAGGCGGTTCGCATCTTCGAGCGGCTGGGCGCATCGACTGCGATTCCGGTGCATTGGGGCACGTTCCGCCTGTCCTATGAACAATGGGACACGCCGCCCCGGATGCTGGAACAGTTTCTGCGATGCGAAGGGATAGAGCGCAAACGCTTCGCGCCGTTGCGGATCGGCCAGTCGATACCGGTGCCCGGCTACGCGCCCGTCCCACGCGGCCCGAAACGCTGCGACCGGAAGGCGATCGCGGCGCTGGAATAGCGTTTCAGGCTTGTCAGTGACTTACGGCGGCGGCGGAGGGGTTGCCATGCCCCTCCGTCAGCGCTGCACGCCACCGCCTCCCCTTGCAAGGAAGCTTTAAACTCACGCTAGAGTGATTTCGAGCCAGATAGAATCATCTGATGACTCGGAAATCACGGTAATCAAAGGATAATTTAGAGGCGTTTCGGTTCAATCAGAACCGGAACGACTTTAAACCGTCGGACATTCCCCCAGGCGCTTGCCCTGGAAGTCATGGGTGACGCGCAACACGGGCTGGCCGCCTACCATTTTCGTCGTGGTGCTGCCCAGCGTCAGCGTATCGGCGGTATAATTGCCCTCCAGCACGATTTCGGAGGTGCCCGCTCCCGCCTTGCAGGACAGGGTGGCGATCAGCCGGCCCTTGCGGAGCAGCTTGTCCTTATAGGTGCAATCCTTGCCGTCCGTCCCGGCAAGGGCGTTGGCGTCCGGCACGCCCGCCGCGTCGACCGTGACGCAGAGCTTGTCTTCCTTCACTTCCTTAAGCGCCGCCTCATATTCGGCGGGCGTCACCGTGGGCGTGTTATAACCGGTGGTCTTGTGGGTCATCGTCCATTCGCCCGCCTGCATCACGATGGGCGCTTCTTCGGGTTCGGGCGCGGGACTGCTGCCGCACCCCGTCAGGCCAAGAGACATCGCAAGCGGCATCGCCGCCAGAACAGCATAACGCATCATCCTCTCCCCTGTTCTCTTTGGAACGGGGGGAGCCTCCCCCTTCCGGTTGCAAAGTGCAAGCGAAAAAGCCGTTGCCTTCAATGCCTTCACCGGGCGGGTGCGTGGAAGTCGGGCGGTTTGCCAGCGATCCAGTCCAGGAAGCGGGCGGCGCCCCCCCTCATCCATGCGCAATCAGGAGCAGGCGGCGCCGATCCACTTCCCGGTGGTCCGCGCCTTCATCGCCATGTTCATGCCCTTGGCGCCGCCCTCCATCTTCATGTCCATGTGCATTTCATAGCTTTCCGGCGCATAGCGGCCCGTCATCACGGCGTTCATCCTGCCATTCTCGCTCTGGCACGCCACCTGTCCCTTCACCGATCCGCCGCTCGCTTCGAAGCCGCCATAGGTGCAGTCCTTGTTTTCCTGACCCGCAAACATCTTGCCGCTGGGGTTGGCGGCTTCTTCGGGCGTGACGCAATATTGGATGGAGGACTGGCTCATCATCTGCTTCATCTGATCCTTCATCTGCGGCGATGCGCCGGGGATGTTCGACAGGTCGATATCCTCCAGCGTGAAGCTGCCTTCCCACTGGCCGGGCTTGAGCTGCACCTTGTTCACCTGAGCCTTCACCTCGTCCCGGCTCATGCCGTCGGTGGCGGCGATGTCGCCTGCCCCATCCGCCTTCTCCCCCGCCTTCTCGCCGCAGCCCGCGAGCATCAGCATGACGGAAGCGAGTATGGCGGTCACGGGAGCTTTGTTCATGGCGTGGATTCCCTGTTTGCTGTCTGGACGGTTGCGGCCCGTTCGTGGGAGGACCATATCAAGCGGCGATGACAATTCAAATCCGCACATCCCTCGCCGAACCGGAGACGGGCGAACATTTCGTCCCCCACCGCCCCGCGCGTCCGGAAAAGACGGAGGGCGGCAGGCCCTTCAAGCTGGTGTCCGACTATGAACCGTCGGGCGACCAGCCGACCGCGATCGCCGAACTGGTGGCCACCGCGCGGCAGGGAGAGAAGGATCAGGTGCTGCTGGGCGTCACCGGATCGGGCAAGACCTTCACCATGGCGAAGGTGATCGAGGCGTTGCAGCGGCCCGCTCTGATACTGGCCCCCAACAAGATCCTCGCGGCCCAGCTTTATGGGGAGTTCAAGAGCTTTTTCCCGGAAAATGCGGTCGAATATTTCGTCAGCTATTACGACTATTACCAGCCCGAAGCCTATGTCGCGCGGTCGGACACCTATATCGAGAAGGAAAGCTCGGTAAACGAGGCCATCGACCGGATGCGCCACTCCGCCACCCGCTCGCTGCTGGAGCGGGACGATGTGCTGATCGTCGCGTCGGTGTCGTGTATCTATGGCATCGGATCGGTGGAAACCTATTCGGCCATGACCTTCGCCATGAAGAAGGGCCAGATCGAGGACCAGCGGGAGATCATCCGCAAGCTCGTCGCGCTGCAATATAAGCGTAACGATGCAAGCTTTTCGCGCGGCCATTTTCGGGTGAAGGGCGACAATCTGGAAATCTTTCCCTCGCACTATGAGGATACGGCGTGGCGCGTCAGCTTCTTTGGCAATGAGATCGAGGAGATCGTCGAGTTCGACCCGCTGACGGGCAGGAAGATCGCCAGCCTCGATTATGTGAAGATCTTTCCCAACAGCCACCATGTCACCCCCGGCCCGACGCTCAAGCAGGCGATGGAGGCGATCCGGCATGAACTGGCCGAGCGGCTGAAGGAATTGCAGGGTGAGGGCAAGCTGCTGGAGGCGCAGCGGCTGGAGCAGCGCACCAATTTCGATCTGGAGATGATCGCGGCCACCGGCTCGTGCGCGGGGATCGAGAATTATTCGCGCTTCCTGACGGGACGTCTGCCGGGCGAGCCGCCGCCGACGCTGTTCGAATATCTGCCGGAAAACGCGCTGCTGTTCGTCGATGAAAGCCACCAGACCGTGCCGCAGATCGGCGCGATGGCGCGCGGCGACCACCGGCGCAAGATCACGCTCGCCGAATATGGCTTCCGCCTGCCAAGCTGCATCGACAACCGGCCTTTGCGCTTCAACGAATGGGACGCGATGCGGCCGCAGACGGTCAGCGTCTCCGCCACCCCCGGTTCGTGGGAGATGGAGCAGACCGGCGGCGTGTTCAGCGAGCAGGTGATCCGCCCCACCGGACTCATCGACCCGCCGGTCGAAATCAAGCCGGTGGAGGATCAGGTGGACGACCTGATCCACGAAGCGCGGGAAACGGCGAAAAAGGGATATCGCACGCTGGTGACGACGCTCACCAAACGGATGGCGGAAGACCTGACCGAATTCATGCACGAGGCCGGAATCAAGGTCCGCTACATGCATTCGGATGTCGAGACGCTGGAACGCATCGAACTGATCCGCGACCTGCGGCTGGGCGTCTATGACGTGCTGGTCGGCATCAACCTGCTGCGCGAGGGGCTGGACATCCCCGAATGTGGGCTGGTGGCGATCCTCGATGCGGACAAGGAGGGCTTCCTGCGCTCCGAAACCTCGCTGATCCAGACCATCGGGCGCGCGGCGCGCAATGTGGACGGGCGCGTCATCCTCTATGCCGACCGGATCACCGGCAGCATGGAGCGGGCGCTCAATGAAACGAGCCGCCGCCGGGAAAAGCAGCAGGCCTATAATGCCGAGCATGGCATCACGCCGACCACGATCAAGCGCCATATCGGCGACATCATCGCCCATGTGGCGAGCAGGGATCAGGTCACGGTCGACACCGGCCTTGACGATCGCCCGCACCTCGTCGGCCATAATCTGCGCGCCTATATCGAGGATCTGGAAAAGAAGATGCGCGCCGCCGCCGCCGATCTGGAGTTTGAGGAGGCCGGCCGCATCCGCGACGAGATCCGCAAGCTGGAAGCCGAGGAACTGGGGCTGCCCACCGGGGAGCAGGTCGCCGCGCCCAAAGGCCGCGCCACGGAGGGCAAGCCGGGGACGCGCAAGCTGCGCTATGGCAAGACGCAGCGGAAATTCGGGCGGTAGGAAGATCAGCCGCGAACGATATTGAGGGGCGTCATTCCGAAAACCCGGCCGGGGAGACGGATTCCCCCTCCCCGGCCGCGTGCCGGATCAGGCGATCTGGCGCACGAGCACAAAGGCTTCCGCCGCTTCGCGGAACACGGATGCCCCCCGGACCTTGGCCAGCGCCCTCAGCGCCTCGACCGAACGTTCGTCGGGAAACGCCTTCACCTGCGATTCATAGGCGGCGAAGGCCTCCAGCTTGGCTTCGAGCGTCTCGCTGATGTCGACGAAGACATTAGGCACGAAGGCCGGGGTCACGCCTGGCGCATACCAGTTGGTTTCCGACAGCGTCTCGTAAGCGAGGATGAGATTGGGCGACCGCCCATGGCGCGGCCGCGCGGCGACGAGAGCAGAGATGAAGGCGAGCTGGTGATCCAGATGAATGTCGCCGATGAAGGGCACGAACAAGGCGTCCGGCTGGACCTGATCCATGATCGCCCCGATCCTCGCGTTCATTTCCGCATGGGGCACCCGGTCGAGTTCGGCGGCGGGCAGATCGCAGAAATGCGTCTGGGCGATGGCAAGCCTTTGATGCGCCACCACGCTTTCCCGGCGCACCCGCTCGGTCGCGCCTTCGGGAAAGCGGGGCGGATCGCCGCGCGTCAGGATGCAGACCTGCACATTCGCGCCCTGTTGGGCGAGGCGCGCCATGGTGCCGCCGACCCCCAGAACCTCATCGTCGGGATGGGGGGCGATCACGAGCGCCTTTTCGATCTGGGCGATCATGCTCCGCCTGGGCGCGGCGTGACCTTCCGGCGCAAGCGGCGGCGATGACGCCATCGGATCGGAATGGGGCTGAGGGGACAGCCCCACATTGACCGGCAATTCAGAGAAGGCGTCCATCACCCGATCTCCCTTCCATGATGGTCCATGACCTGTCAGGCCGCCATCGGCGCGACCGGCTTGCGTATGAGGCAATTGCCGAGCGCCAGCGTATCCATGCCGGTGCCGAAAAATGTCCGCACCGCATCCACCGCGCTGCACACGACCGGCTCGCCCTTCACATTGAACGAGGTGTTGAGCAGCACCGGCACGCCCGTGATGGATTCAAAGGCGCTCAGCAGGCGGTGGAACAGCGGATTGGTCTGTTCATGCACCATCTGCACCCGCGCGGTGCCGTCGACATGGACCACGGCGGGCGCATCGCGGGCCAGTTCCGGCTTGGCGCGGAAGGCGATGACCATGAACGGGGCGTTGTCGGGCCTTTCCAGATAATGATCCGCCGCCTCCACCTTCATGGACGGGCAGAAGGGACGCCATGGCTCCCGATATTTGATGACGGCGTTGACCCGGTCGCGGGCTTCGACGGTGCGCGGGTCGGCGAGGATGCTGCGCTGCCCCAGCGCGCGCGGTCCCGCCTCCATGCGGCCCTGGAACCAGCCGACGATCCGTCCTTCGCTCAAATCCTCCGCGACCGTGCGGGCGATGTCGTTGGGGCGGTGATAGTCGATCCCGCAACGGTTGAGCATCGCTTCGATCTCGGCGTCGCTTTCTTCCGGGCCGAGCGCGAGGGAGGTCAGCTTTTCCGGGTGAACGCCCGTCTGCTGCCAGCAGGCGATGAACGCCGCGCCGGCCGCCGCGCCGCTGTCCGCGCAGAGCGGATGCGGAAAGATATGCTCGATGCCCTCGATGTCATAGAGTTTGCTGTTCATCTTCACATTGAGGCCGACGCCGCCGCCGACGCACAGATTGGCGGCCCCCGTCTTTTTCTGGCCCCAGCGGACCAGCCGCGTGACGGCTTCCTCCAGCGCCTCCTGAACGGCGAAGGCGAAGTCATGATGCCATTCCTCGATGGGCTGGTTTTCCGAGCGGGGATCGCGGCCCAGCAGGCGCGGCAGATAATCGGTGAAACGGTCCGACCAGCTATGCGGGCCGTAATGGATCATGCGCGGATCGACGCAATAGCCGATGCCGTCCTCCGCCGGGAAGACGATCTTGTCGACCAGCGCCTTGATCGCCGGATCATGCTTGCCATAGGCGGCAAGGCCCATGACCTTATATTCGCCGTCATAGGCTTCAAAGCCCAGATATTCGGTGGCGGCGGCATAGAACCAACCGAGCGAGTGCGGCATCGGCACTTCGTAGATCGGCACGATATGATCGCCATTGCAATGCCACAGCACGGTGCAGAGCTGGTCGCCCGATCCGTCGACGGTCAGGCACAGGGCTTCATTGAACGGCGATTGCAGATAGGCATGGACCGCATGGGTGTAATGATGCGGCACCGGATGGAGCGGCGGCGCGGAGCGGGCGCCCAGCGCCTTGCGCCATGCGGCATTGTGGCGCGCCACGACCGCGTCGTCGGAAAAGATGTTGAGCAGGCTGTTCTGCCATGCGACCGTCCTGGCATCCACCGGCCAGTTCTTCCGCATTTCCGAAAAGAAGCTGCGCATGACGCCGTTGGTATAGGACGGCACGTCCCAGTTGATCGCGATCGCCCGCACGTCCGATGCGCCGATCCCGCCCTGATCGAGGCAGAAACGCAGCGACCGGGTCGGATACCAGCCCTTCGCATGCTTGTTTCGCAGGAAGCGTTCCTCCTCGGCGAAGGCCACGAGCGATCCGGCCCGGACCAGCGCAGCGCAAGGATCATAGCCGCCTTCGAACAATCCTATGAAATTATCCATGTCCCCTCCATCGGCCGTCAGAAGGCCTCGGTTCACCGACAGAGGAATATGCCTTCCCGATCAGGAGCGGAATCTGCCGATCAGCATACCACCTTCAGGACTGCCCATAGGGGGCAGTTCATCCTATCCCATGGGTACGGCCCGCCAGCTCCTTGAGCGAGGTCGGGCGGCTCAGCCGCTCCAGGATCGGCAAGGCGGCCGCCGGGCGAGCATAATGGCTGCGGGCAAGGCGGGCGAGAGCGGGGTAGCGCCGCGCGAGCCCGGGCGACAGAAACACCATGGCGGCATCCGCCGCCATCAACGAAAGCGAGTCGCCTTCGATCACGTCGCGATAGACCACGCCCGGAATATCCAGCGGCATCTGCCCCACCAGCGGATCGAGCGCGGCATCGACCTCGAAAGGCGAAATGCCGTTCAGCAGCAGCATGATGCAGCCGCGCTGGCTGGCGCGATAGGCGAGTTCGAGCAGCCGGTCGGGCAGCGACCCGTCCGGCTGGCGCGCGATTTCGAGTATGATGAGGCTGTGCATCGCCTGCTCCTTTTCGCTGGGCGGCATTACATACCCTTCCGGCCGGCGGCGGTAGACGCTCAAAGGGATGAGTCTATCCGGAATCGCAATTGGCGCGATGGCGGCGGCTGTTATTCTCCTGCCGCAAAGAAGGTGGGCAGCGTGCAGGACAGTCTCAAGCGACAGACAGCGGAGCGCGATGAATTTCCCACGGCCAGGGTCGCCGCCAGGCCGGCCAATCTGCTGCTTTCCGTCGATCCCCAGACGTTGATCGGCGTGGCGCGGCTGATTACCGCCGTCTTCGCGCTGCTGGCCATCTATCTCGATCCGACCAAGCCCGCCTATCTGACGACCGAAACGCGGGCCACCCTGGTGCTATACCTGCTTTTTTCCGTCGCCCTCACGATATGGCCCATGCGGCAGCGGCTCGACCATCCGGTCCATCTGCTCAGCCACGGCATAGATCTGGTCGTGATCGGCGGCCTGGCGCTGATCACCGACGAATTGAGCAGCCCGTTCTGCGCCTTCCTGCCGTTCATCCTGCTGGTGACGACCGTGCGCTGGGGCCTTCTGGGCGCTGTTGTGGGAGCGATCGCGCTGGAAGGCGTGCTGCTGCTGGTAGGCTGGCCGGATCTCGACGATGGAGAGTCGGAACTCAATATCCTCATCATGCGGTCCGCCTATTTCCTCGTCGCCGCGATCATGCTGGGCTATTTCGGCGCGTCGCGCGACCTCAGCCGCAGCAGGCTGGAACGTCTGGCGGCATGGCCGAACCTGCCTTCGGCCGACACCCACATCTGGTTGGGGTCGCTGCTGCGGCACGCCGCGAATGTGCTGGGCGATCCGCAACTGATCGTGTTCTGGCAGGATCAGGAAAAGACCACCGGCATGGTGGCGATCTGGCGCAAGGGCCATCTTGAGATCGCGGAAGTGTCCGACACCGCCTTGTGGTCGGCGATCGACGCGGAACTGCTGCAACCGGCCGATGCGACCGCGGCGTTCCGGCGCATATTGCACCTGTTCGCCCGTTCGCCCTGCGCGCCCCCCTGCCTGAAACCGGCCGCACGGTTGCGCCGGGCCTATTCGGCGCCCGTTTCCGGTATTCGCTACCGGGGGGAACTCTTCGTCATCAATCCCACCTGCTATCTGGAAGAAGGCGCTTCGCTCACCGCGATCATCGCCGCCCGCGTGACGTCCGAGCTGGAGCGGCTGGCGTTGATGGGGGACATCGCCCAATCGGCGCGGACGGAAGAGCGGGCGCGGCTTGCTCGCGATCTGCACGACAGCATTCTTCAGGACCTGACCGCCGCGAGCCTCCGGCTGAAAGCGACGATGGCGCATGTTCCCGAACAGGCCAAGGCGGGCCTTGCGCTGGTCAACGCCGTCATCCTCGACCAGCAGCGCCGGGTGCGGCACTATGTCGAGAATGTGCAACTGGCCAAAGAGGATGGTTCGCTCGAAACCACGCTCCGCAATTGCGCGGCTTCGCTGCGTCAGCAGTGGAATTGCGACATCCATGTCGAGGTGGAACCACAACAGCTCGTCCTGCCGGGGACGATGACGCTGGAAATCTCGAAACTGCTGGCGGAAGCGACCGCCAACGCGGTCCGGCATGGCGGGGCGACACAGCTCGAACTGGAGGCCGCGCTGGAGCAAAAGGCGCTTCAGCTTCGGATCGTCGATAATGGCGCAGGCATGGCGGATACGCCGCCTGCAACCTGCCGTCCGCCCGGTTCCATAGCGGCGCGGGTCGCCGACCTTCATGGCGAGTTCGCGATCACCCGTACCGCGCCGGGCCTGGCCATGCTGATCCAACTGCCGGTGTAGGGAGATTGTTAATGTGCGGCGTTGTCCTGTCCGACGACCATCCCCTGCTGCTGCGGGGGCTGTGCGATCTGCTGGAGCTTGAGCCAGACTTCACGGTGGTGGGGGCCAGCACGTCGGGACATGAGGCGCTTGCCTTGCTGAAGGACGACCGGGCCGACATCGGGGTCATCGACGTCTCCATGCCCGATCTGGGCGGCATGGACATATTGCGGGCCGTGGCCGAAGCGCCGGTCGACGTCAGGATCATCTTTCTGACGGCCACGATCACGGGGTCGCAGATTTCAGAAGCGCTGGAACTGGGCGTGGCGGGTCTGCTGCTCAAGGAAAGCGCGCCGGAGGCCCTGATCGTCTGCCTGCGCGAAGTGGCCGCCGGGCGGCGCTGGCTGCCGCCCGAACTGGTGGCGAAGGCCGCAACGGCCCTGCCCGCGCCCAGGGAGCGCGCGGGCGCCTGCGCGATGCTCACCCGTCGCGAAATGGAAATCGCGGAACTGGTCTGTCGCGGCTATTCGAACAAGATGATCGCGCGCGAGCTGGGATCATCGGCGGGAACGATCAAGATCCATCTCCAGAACATCTATCAGAAACTGCAGATCGCCAATCGTACGGCCCTTGCGTCACTGGTCCTCAACTAGGGTCAGGCCGCGCCGCCCATATATGATTCCAAAAGGATATTTATTCTCATTTGGTGCGAAAATAATGGCTGGAGACAGATGCCGATTCGTAACGCCGGCCTGTCGAATTCCCTCTTCGGCCGCCATCATGCCGCCCTGACTCTGGAAGTAAGCTATTGACCTGTCCTAACAATCATCAAGATTTTGATTTGTTTCGGAAACGTTCCATTAATCATCGTTAAGGGACTTGTGACAAGCCCCATATGTGTTACTCTCGCGGCACATAACAGGGTTGCCTCGGTCAAACTAAATTTACCTTTCAACTCATCGCGGTAAACCGTGATGCTGAACGGAGTGACGGAGGATGACGACAGCTTCCAAAGTAGTACTTATTGGGCGTAGTTCCATTATCAGGGAGGGACTTCGATGCTTGCTTGCCGAACAGAATCGGCAGGTCATATTTTCCGGTTTCAGTCTTGAAGATCTCCAGAAGGCGAATGTTGCCGCCTCGGATTTTCTGCTCCTTCTGATCGAAGACAAAAGGTCGGAATGGGATGGGGATGCGCTGGAGGCCATTCATCGACAGTATCCGGCGGGGCGGATCACCATTCTCGCCAATGAATTTGATTTCTCCGCGATGCTCGAAGCGTTCCGGGTGGGCGTGGAAGGCTATCTTACCAAGGACGTCCCCTGGGAAAGATTGATCGGCTATCTCGACCTTATCACGTTGGGAGAGAAGATTTTTCCGTCCCAACTGGCGCAAAAGCTGATCGACCGGAGTTCCACCTACGATCATGTTCCCAATGCGGCCACGATCGATTCCGCCAACATCTCCGCGCGGGAGTTGGAGATTCTCCGGCGGCTGATTGCCGGATTGCCCAACAAGGTCATTTCACGGCAGCTCTCCATCAGCGAGGCGACCGTAAAGGTCCACGTAAAGGCGGTGCTCCGCAAGCTGCGCGTCACCAACCGCACACAGGCGGCCATCTGGGCGGCGACACAGGGCTTGCAGGGCATGGGCATGGATGGCGAATTGACAGCGCCCATCACGGCCACGCCCAAAATCGGCGGCCAGGCGCCTGCCAGCACGCCTGTCTATCAGACCAATGCGATGGCAGGTGGCGGAAGAATGGCCGAGGCGCAACTCGCCCACGCCTGACGATGTTCGCCGCCGGCAATGGGCGAAAACTTCACAGTCGGCGGCGAATCAGTCATTTATCGCAAAAATAGCGAAATTTTCGAATATCCCGACGCGGCGACCATATCGGCCGCGGAAGGATTGTTACGCCCGGCAGATGTTTCCGCAGCGGTCGGGAATAGCCAATATGTGTAGCTTTCCCTGCTCCTTTTGAACAGGCGCCGGAGAAAATGTGCAATGGACGGGGCGGGGCCGTCCCTCCATTCTGCTGCGAAATCAAGGCCAAGCCAAGCTGGAGCACCGCGCGTGCAGACGAGTCACCATCCAGCGGCCAGATATGCTGCCCCCGCGCGCCGCCCATCCGGCGCCAGCCGGAATGCATCGCAGCTCTGGTCGAACGAACTTCAGAAATGGGAATTCTTCCTGTTGCAGGGCGCGGTTTTCTTCGCGCCCTATATTTCCTTTCGTCACCCCGCCATTTACATCACCATCAGCGACGTCATGTTTGCGGGCGCCTTCTGCCTGCGCCTTGCCACCGGGCGGATGATGCCGCCCTTCGCCAATCTGACATGGCTGTGGCTGCTGGGGCTCTTCATGCTGACCGGCGGTCTTTTCTTCAGCACCATGTTCCATGGCGACATGGCGCGCTGCCTGATCTTGATCGCGCAATATTGCTTCGCCTATCTGGTCGTGCCGCTGGTCCTGCTTCGCCGCCCCGAAGATCAGGTGATCCGCCTCATCAAATGCGGCATCTGGGGCATGGTCATCATGTGCGCGATCGGCATCGCGATCTATATGACGGGCTGGTACAGCATGTCCCGCGGTCAAATGGCGGTGATTACCGGCAGCAGGCGCCTCGCCGGTTTCGTCGACAATCCCAACGCCATGGCGGTGCTGACCGTCATGACGTTGCCGCTGGTCTGGTTCCTGCTGCTGTCGCGGCAGTTGCGCCCCTCGATCGCCTTGCTGTGCCTCGGCCTGCTGATCTACGGCGTCATCCTGACCAGTTCCAACACCGGCCTATACAGCATGATCGCTGCGACGCTGATCTTCTTTGGAGGGCGGCGCAATTTCAAGACGTTGCTGGTGGTGGCGGCGCTGGGAGCCGCCGCCCTGACCTTCGGGCAGGACTATATGCCGCAGAAATTTCAGGAACGCGTACTGGGCGCGATCAATTCGGGCGATATTTCCGGGGCGGGCACGTTTGAGGACCGGCAGGAACTGAACATCGAAGCGCTCACCCTCGCCGATGACAACCTCATCCTCGGCATGGGGGCGGACCAATATCGTGTCGTCAGCCAATATGGGCACCCGGTCCATAATCTCTATCTGCTGCTGCTGAACGAGGGAGGCGGCCTTTCGCTGCTGGGCTATCTCGTGATTTTGGGCGTCCCGATACTGGCGGGCATCTTCGCCTGGCGGCTGCCCTATGGGAAACTCATATTCCTGACGATCTTCACGACGGTGATCGTGTTCGCCAACGCCATCATGGGCGTGCCGCATGTCTATGGGCGCGCATGGTTCCTGTTCATCTTCCTGGCGGTAAGCCCGGCCCTCATCTCCTACGGCGTCGTCGCGCCGCGATGGGGCAAGGCAGCGGGCGGCCCGATGCCGTCATCCAGATTCTAGAGGATTTTCGCGCCATGGGGATGATCGCTTCCGTGCTGAGCACCCCGATGGGTCGCCGGCTGGTCAATATCGGCCACATGCTGACGGGCAATTTCGTCAATGCGGGCGTGATGCTGGTCGCCGTGGCGCTGGCCGCGCGCGGACTGGGGCCGGAATTGTGGGGGTCCATGGTGCTGATCCTTGCCCTGGCCAGCACGATCGAACGGCTGGTCAAGTTCGAATCCTGGCAGCCGCTGATCAAGTTCGCCGCCGAGGAAGAGGTCGAGGCCGATCCCGTGCGGATGGCCCGGCTTTACGGCTATGGTGTGCTGCTGGACATCAGCACGGCGGCGCTTTCGGCCTTCCTGCTGGTCGCGATCGCAGCGGTGCTGGGGCCGGTTTTCGGGGTCAAGGGCATTCCGCTGAATGCGACCGCGATCTATTCCCTGACGATGCTGACCAAGGTGATCGGCGCGCCGGGAGCCGCCTTGCGGCTGGACGGCCGGTTCGCGACGGTGGCCTATTCCCAGATCCTGTCGAACATCCTGCGCGTGATTCTGGCCGCCCTTTGCCTCTGGCTGGAAGCCGGCATCATCGGCTTCATACTGGCATGGACCGTGGCGGAAATATCCTACAGCGCCCTTTATGTCTGGCTGGGCTGCCAGTCGCTGAAACGGCAAGGCGTCCCTTTCCCGCTCAGCGTGCCGTTGAAAGGGTTGAAGCGGGATTTCCCCGATTTCCTGTCCTTCGCCTGGTCGACCAACCTGTCCACGGCGCTCCGCACCCTGACCCATGAAGCCGATGAGCTGGTGGTCGGCGCAATCGCAGGGCAAGGGGCTGCGGGCATGTATAATCTCGCCAAGAGGATCGCGAAGCTGGGGCAGCAGATCGCCGGGCAGGTCCAGACGGTGCTCTATCCCGAACTGGCCCGCATGTGGCGCCGTGGCGACCGGGAAGTGTTTCGCGGCACCATCTTCAACACGCAAATGCTGCTGAGCGGGACCGGCGCGGCTATCGTCGTGCTCACATGGTTTTTCGGGGAATGGCTGCTCCGCATCGGGCCGGGCGCGCAATATGTCGCCGCTTTCCCGCTGCTGATGAGCCAGGTGATCGCGGTTCTGTTCATCATGCACTCAGCCCCGGCGCGCAGCGCCCTGCTGTCGATGGGACAGCCGCAGCTTGTGCTGCATGTCTTCGCGCTCAGCACCGTCGTGTTTTATATGGTCGCGATTCCGGGGCTGTTCTATTTCGGACCGATGGGCGCCAGCGTGGCGCATATCGTGCTGGCCGTGGTGACAGCGGTGCTGCTCGATCTGGGATGGGTATATCGCAGCCAACCGGAAATGCCTTCGGCAGCGGCGGCGGAATAGCGCGGTTCCGATGTTGAGCATTGGCAGGCCATGGCCGGTCAATTGACGATCTCCCGAAGCCGGCGCACCGTTAACCGATAGGGGAAGTCCTGAATTTCCTCTCTGGCTACCCCCGGCCCTCCGCGACATCGGAAGGCAGAAATACCTCGCCGGTCTCTTTCCCCGGAAAGCCCCATGAGAGCAACGCACCGTACTCCTGCACAGGCAGGCGCACGATGCGCTTAAGCGATATGGCAAGGAATCAGGCCGAGCGAGTCACGTCAGATTTCACGCAGCGCGCTTCAGGCATAGGTTTCGGCCCGCTTGCGCCATGGGAAACCGCCCAGCCGCTCATACCACCGGCGAGGCCGGGGCATTTCGCCTTCGAAATATTCGGCGGACGCCATGTAGAACTGGACGGGATCGCCATAGCCGCGCCGGGCATGTTCGGCATAGTCCACCCGGTTCATGACGACGCCGTCAACCGGCTTCTGGAGAACCTGCATCGCCGCGCGCACCTGCTCGGTCGTGGTCTTGCCCCAGCGCACCACCAGCAGGGTCTGATCGGCGGTCTCCATCAACATGCGGGAATCGCGCGTCGCCAGGGTTGGAGGCGCATTGATGACGATCAGGTCATATTGCTGCCGCAGCTTTTCGAGCAATTCCCTGACGCGGCCCAGCCGCATCAGCGCCACGGGATTGCGGGCCGGTTCACGCGCGCTGATGACGACCGGCTCATAGGTCGGGACACCGCGCGGTCCTTCCGTCGAAGGCGTGGCCTGCGCGGGCGCGGGGAGCAGATTGCCGACCTCCGCCGCGCCGGACAGATAATCAATCAGGTCGGGCATGCCGCCCCGCTCTTCGGTGGAGCGCAGGACGCTGTCGCTGGGACGGCGCAGATCAAGGTCGATGACGATGGCGCGGCGGCCCATCGCCACGGCGGCTGCCAAAAGGGTTAGCGTGACCGTCGATTTCCCGTCGCCGGTGATCGGGGAGGTGATGAGCACCGTCTGCGCCTGGCCGGGAATGGCAAGGTCGGCGACTTCGCTCCCTAGCCCGCGCGCCACTTCGGCGAACAGGGATTGTGGGTCCTGCAACACCGGATTCGCCTTGGCCGAGGTTACGGCGTCACCCGCGAGTTCAGGCAGCATCGCGAAGGTGCGCAGCCCGAACTGATGGAAGATCTGCTCCGCATTCCACAGCCGGTTGTCGGTCAGCTCGATCCCGAAGACGATCAACAGTCCAAGGATGAGAGATCCGATGAAGGCCGCGAAAGTCGCGGATTTGGGCCGGGGCGCAACCGGGTTCTCGGGAATGGCGGCAGGCGACATGAGGCGCGAATGGATGCCCGATGCCGCAAGGCTGGCCTTCACCTGCTGCGCCCTGGTGCTCATCGAAAGGAAGGCGCTGCGCGCCGTTTCCGCATCGCGTTCCAGTGCGTTGAGTTCGACCATAGCGGCCGTATTGGCAAAAGCCTTGCCCGTGATCGCGTGCAGCGTCCCTTCCAGTTGCCCCGCCCGCGAGGCCGATGCCGCGGCCTCGCTGCGCGCCATGCCCGCCTCACGCGCTGCGTCCGCCTGCGCCTGCGCGGAAGCGGCGGCGTTAACCCGCACCTGCTCCTTTTGCATCCCGGTCAGGGTTTCGGCGATCTGCGCGTCGAGGCCCAGCATGCGCGGATGCTCCGCCCCATAGGTCATCGCCATTTCCGTGCGCGTGCGCGTCAGGTCGTCCAGTTGCCGCCTTTGCTGTTCCAGCAGCGAGGAGGAGGCGTTCGCCGTGCTGATGTTCGACACCGCCCGCGTGACACCTGCGGCGCGGGCGCTCTGCGCGGCGCGCATGGCGGCGGCGGAGGCGGCTTCCACGGCGATGCGGTTGATCTGGGCATAATCTTCCGATCCGCCCGCGCCGGTCAGCATCTGATGGCTGCGGCGGAAATCGGCGACGGCCTGCTCGGCCTGATGGGCCTCCTGCGCCAGCCGGGTGCGTTCGTCGTCAAGCTGGCGGATGATCTTGCCCTGACGATCGTCGCGCATGGCGGAACGATAGGCGGCCAGGCTGACAGGATATTGATTGGCGATTTCTGACGCCATTTCCGGCGATGCGGACCGCACCGTGATGTCGATGAAGTCCGAATCCTTGACGTTCGACACCGATGTCCGGGAAAGCAGCCTGCCCGCCAGCCGCGTCAGCCGCCGGGAATCGAGAACAGCCCCCTCCTTCAGCGGCGAGTCCACAAAGCGTGGGTCATAAGCGAGCTTCAAATCCTGAACGACGCGCTCCGCCAGCGCGCGGGAACGATAGATGCTCGCTTCATTCGAGACGCGCTGCTGGTTGCGCGCCGCCATGTCGGGCGAGCCGCTATCGTCATTGAGCTCGACCTGCACGGTGGCGGCCGCTTCATAGACGGGGGTGGTCGTGAGCTGCGTGATCAGGACCACCAGCACCGCGACGAACACGATCGTCCCCAGCAGCAATTCATGCCGCCTTATGATCTTCAGAACCTGCCGCGCGGACATGCTCAGCGGTGCGGAATTCCCCTCGGCAGGCCGGTCTGGCCTCGCTTCCAGAAGCGGGGCGCCAATTGTGCCCGATTGCGATAGCATGAGTATGTCTCCGTGACGGCGTCAGGACATCGGAAGTCGCGAATTTCGGGTTTTTGGGAGGTTCGATCAAACAATCTTCGGGTCGAAGGCCGCAGGAATAATGATTAATCCGTTCGGGGCAGAGGACGCGCCCCATGCGAACCAGCCGCGCAACATCTGATCCGCCTCTGTGCGAAGCGGCCTCCAGATTCTGTAGCCATCCCCCAAAATCGCTCCGGCCTGCCCGGCTTACGCGCATAAAAATCAGTTAGCAAAATGCGTTACGGATAGATCCCTATTCCAAGGCATTAACCCTGTTTTCTGTTCGGACGTCTCGCCACTGTCGCGCGGCCGGATGGCTCCCGACAAGCTATTCGCCACGCGGGCTTATGCCACAAGGGATGATATCTGTCTGGTTCATTGCGGCCGCAAGCCAAGTTGATACCGTTTCGCCTCGTCAACTGGAAAAGGCGCCGGGTCGTGCAGGCAGCAGCCCGCCGAACGCCGTTTCCCCCAGCGCGCAAGGGCGTCCCTATGACCGCGAGCATTCCGCCTGCTCTATCCGATCCGCATTCGGCCGATCCGCATTCGACCGATCCGCTTCCGGATGATCTCGACGAGAACGAAGCGGAGATTTCCCCCGGCGCGCCGCTTTGGGCGGTCCTGATGCATGACATGCTGACTCGCCCCATCGGCTTTCCGGCGCCCGCGCGCTTCGCCGCGCTGATGCTGATCGACGGGATGCTGGTGCTCTTGACACTGCTGCTGGTCGTCCTGGCCGTGCCGGGACCGATTTCCGCCGCGTTTCTGGATCGGCCCAGCCTGATGCTGTTTTTCAGCATGGCGGCGGTCTTCACCCTCTGCCTCACCGGCCTTTACTGGCGCTGCTGGCGCTTCCTGTCCTTTGGCGATGGCATCATGCTGTCGACGGCGGTGGCGGGCGGCATGGCGGCGGCATGGAGCCTGTGCCTCATCATCTCCGCAAAGATCAGGGCCGTGCCGCTGGACGTGATCGGCTTTGCGCTGCTGCATTCGGCGCTGTTGCTGGTGGCGATGATCGGGGCGCGGACGATCCGGCGCGGGCTTCGGGAATTTGCCCGCGCGCATATCGTCCCCCGGGGCGACCGGCATAATATATTGCTGCTGGGCGAATTGGACTGGATCCGGTCGTTGCTGGAAATGCTGCGCGCCGACCGTTCAAACACTTTCCATGTCGTGGGCGCGCTGACCTTCGATGGGCGGGAAACCCGGCTTCAGGTCGCGGGCGTGCCGGTGCTGGGCGCCCCCGACAAGCTGCCGCAGATCACCGAAACGCTCGCCGCGCGTGGCCTCAAGCCCGAAAGCCTCGTCATACGCGGCGATACGGCAATGCCCCGCCGCGCCTTTTCGCGGCTGGTCAAACTGGCCGATCAGTGCGACCTCACCGTCGCCCATGCCCGCGACCTGCAAAGGACGAAGGAAGGCGAACCGCGAATCGAAATCAAGCATTTCGAACTGGCCGACCTGCTCGGCCGCCCGGAAGTGTCGCTTCAGCGCAATGTCGTGGAACGGCTGATCCGGGGCCGCCGGATATTGGTCACGGGCGCGGGCGGAACCATCGGTGGCGAACTGGTGCGCCAGATCGCCACGTTCAAGCCATCGGCGCTCGTTCTGCTCGATCATTGCGAGTTCAATCTCTACACCATCGAGATGCAGGTGCGCGACCTGTTCCCCGACATCGTCTGCCATCCCGAACTCTGTTCGATCCGGGAGCGCAGTTCGCTCGACGATGTGTTCCAGCGGCATGAACCGGAGATCGTCTTTCACGCCGCCGCGCTCAAGCATGTCCCCATTGTCGAGTGCAATCCTTGCGAGGGCGCGCATACCAATGTGCTGGGCACACGCAATGTCGCGGACGCCGTCTGCGCGCATGGGGCGCTCGCCATGGTGCAGGTATCGACGGACAAGGCCGTCAATCCGGTCGGCGTGATGGGCGCGACCAAGCGGCTGGGCGAGCTTTACTGCCAGGCGCTGGACCTGATCGGGCAATGCGATCCCGAAAGCCCCCGCTTCATGACGGTGCGCTTCGGCAATGTGCTGGGTTCCAGCGGATCGCTCGTACCCCTGTTCCAGCAACAGATGGCGGCGGGCAAGCCGCTCACCGTCACGCATCCCGACATGAAGCGTTATTTCATGACGGTCAGCGAAGCGGTCCAGTTGATCCTCCAGAGCAGCGCGCGGGCCATGGAAGCGAAGATCGACCGCGGCACCATCTTCGTCCTCGACATGGGCGAGCCGATCAAGATCATCGACATCGCCCGCCGCATGATCCGGCTGGCAGGCCTTCGCCCCGACATCGACGTGCCGATCCAGATCGTCGGCCTTCGTCCCGGCGAAAAACTCTACGAGGAACTGTTCGACACCACGGAGGAGCAGCTTCGTTCCTCTATCCCCGGCGTGATCGAGGCGAGTCCCTGTCCCGTGCCGCTGGAAAAGCTGGTCAAGGCTTTCGCCGATCTCTCCCACCTCATCGCCGAACGGGATGAGGAAGGCGTGCAGGACCTGATGAAGGAACTGCTGCGCGCGCCGGCGCAATCGACCTGGGCAAAGACGCTGCGCGAATTGACGCGGGAGATCGACATGGTGGGCAAGGCGGCAAACGAATGACCGGCGCGCGCAGCATGGAACGGCCTGTTCACGTCGCCGGCAGAAGCGGCGCGCCGGTCGCGGCCCGCTTTCCCCCATCTGACCGGCGCTGGCCCCAATATGAACCCGATGAGATCGGCGCGGTCGTCCGGGTGCTCGCCAGCGGCCGGGTCAATTCTCTGGTGCATGGCGACGAATGCCGCGCCTTCGAGCGGGAGTTCGCGGATTATTGCGGGATGCCGCACGCCATTTCGCTGGCCAATGGCACACTGGCGCTGGAACTCGCCCTTCGCGCGCTGGGCGTCGGCGCGGGCGACGAAGTCATCGTGCCCGCGCGCAGCTTCTTCGCCAGCGCCTCGGCCGTGGCGGCGGTCGGGGCGGCGCCGGTGTTCGCCGACATCGACGCGAACAGCCACACGATAGACCCCGCCTGCATCGAGCCGTTGATCGGCACGCGGACCAAGGCGATCCTGTGCGTCCACCTTGCCGGATGGCCCTGCGACATGGACGCCCTGGGCGCCATCGCCGCGCACCATGGACTCTGGCTGATCGAGGACTGCGCGCAGGCCCATGGCGCAGCCTTTCGCGGGCGGAAAACAGGGTCTTTCGGACATGCGGCAGCCTTCTCCTTCTGTACCGACAAGATCATGTCGACGGGCGGAGAAGGCGGGATGCTGCTCCTGAAAGACGAGGCGCACTGGCGGCTGGCATGGGCCTATAAGGATCATGGCAAGAATATCGCCACGCTGAGCGCGCCTTCGCCCGGCAACGCCTTTCGCTATCTCCATGAGAGTTTCGGCACGAACTGGCGCATGACGGAAATGCAGGCGGCGATCGGGCGGGCGCAGCTTCGGAAGCTACCCGATTGGCTCACGCGGCGGCGCGCCAATGCAGAGCTGCTGCGGCGGGGATTGCGTGGCCATCCACTGGTTCAACTGCCGGTCATTCCGGAAGGCGTGGATCATGCCTTCTACAAATTCTACCTGATGCTCGACGGCAGGCATTTCGCACCGGGGAAAGGAAGAACGGACATCATCGCCGTCCTCAACGATCGCGGCATCCCGGCCGGAACCGGATCATGCCCCGACATGTCGCAGGAACTGGCCGTCCGCAACAGCGCCCATCCCAACCGCCAGCCGCTGCCCGTAGCGGCGCAGGTAGGGGAACGCAGCCTCATGTTGTGTGTCGATCACCTTCTGGACGCGCAGGCGATGGACCTGACGGTCGACACGCTGATCGAAGCACTGGATGGGACCTATGATCCTGACGCATCACAGCCTTTCTCAAACGATGTAACTCCATAGCATGATTGACATTATTTTATTTCTGCTGTGAAATGAACATATGTTGCGGGGCCATGCCAATAAAATTTAGCGGAGACGGTCATGCGGATACTTCCTGTCGTCAGCCTGGTTCTGCTGGCCAACTTCACGGCGGCCTGTACCGGATCGGTATCAGGCCTCCCGGCGATCTCCACGGCGGAAGCCAATCAATACCGGCTCGGGCCGGGCGATGAAGTTCGCATCATGGTCCCCGGCCTGACCGAAATAGACAAGGGCGCGTCCTTCGTGGTCAACGACCGGGGGGAACTCTCTCTTCCCCTCATGGGGCCGATCCCGGCGAACGGATCGACAATCCCCGAACTGGAGCAGGCCATTGCGGGCCAGTTGATCCAAAGGAAACTGATGGTCTCCCCGGTGGTCAGCGTGCAACCCGTCCGGCTGCGGCCGATCTACATATTGGGCGAGGTCAAGAGTCCGGGTGAATATCCCTATCGCCCCGGCATGACGGTGGTGACGGCCGTGTCGGTCGCGGGCGGATATACGTTCCGCGCCAATCGCAACACCGTCGCCATCATCCGGCAGGTCAACGGTCAGGCTTCGACCGCCAAGGCATCGGAAAATACGCCCATTCAGCCGGGCGACACCGTCAAGGTCGTGGAGAAATGGTTTTGACCCCTGCCCGCCTGGTCCAGCTCTGCTCCTGTTCGGCTCTGGCCATCCTGTCCTTCCCTGCAAGAGCGCAGGAACTGGATCGCGCGACGCCGCTGCTGGAGGCCCCGAGGGAATATCAGGCCAAGCCGATCCAGTTGGGGCCGGTGTCCGCCTTCATCGGGGGCGATGCCAGGCTGGAATATGATTCCAACATCTACGCCTTGCCTGCGGACAAGGTCGACGATGTGCGGGCGATCATTTCGCCGCGAGTGGACCTCAAGCTGGAGAGCGACCGTTTCCAGCTGACAGCAGAGGGCCGCGCCGTCATCCGGCGCTATTTCGACAACAAGACGGAAAATTCCGAAGCGGGAAAAGCGGAACTGGCGGGCGTCTATCGCTTTTCCGAAACCGACAGCATCAATGCGGCCATCGAATGGCAAAGGCTGGTCGAAGAGCGCGGGGAACCGGAATCGCAGACCGACCCCGCGACATCGCCCCGCCGATATGACCAGTTGCGCGGAGAGATGGGCTATACCCATGTCGGATCGCGCATCACCCTGGGCCTCAAGGGCACCGCGCTGCGCAACAATGCGCTCGCCCGCATGGATGAGGAGCGCGATTTCGACCAATATAGCGGGCAGGCCCGGATCGGATACCGCGTTAGCGGGATCATGAGCGCCTTTGGCGAAGGCTTCATCGTCGTGCGGAATTTCGACCTGCCCTTCGACAGTTCGGGCATCGACCGCGATTCCAAGACCTATGGCGGGCGCGTGGGCCTCTCCTTCGAGCCGGGCGGGTTGATCAGCGGGGAAGCGGCCGTCGGCGTCTTTCGCTTCAAGCCCGACGATCCGGTGCTGGATTCACGGACGGGTCTGTCCGTGTCGGCGGCGCTCGTTTATACGCCCACGCCCCGGCTCGCGATCACGCTCGACGGGTTCCGGGGCGATGTCGCGACGGTCCGGGCAGGCGCGCAGTCGCGGACGGACACCCGTTTCCGCCTGGGCGTGCAGAATGAAATCTACCATAATCTGCGGATTCAGGGGTCGGTACTCTATCGACGCAGCAATTTCGTCGGCAACAGCCAGCATGAACGAACCATCGCCGGGATCGTGGAACTGGAATATCTGCTGAACCGCAACATCGCCCTCGCTCTTTCGGCACGCATCGCCGATCGCAAGAGCACGCGGCCGACGGACGATTTCGACCGCAATATCTTCGGCGCGGAAATCCGCTTTCAATTCTAGAGCATCGTGCGAAAAGGTGGAAACCGGCTTTTCGCAAAAAACGATGCGACAACAAAGACATAGAGCACGTAACCTGCGCCCGGCTTCACGCAGCGTGCTCTAGCGACGGATTCTGGCGGCTTAGGGTATCTGCCGCCCCGCCATGACCTCGCGATGGGCGAAGTCGAGGAACTCGTCGAAATTCAGCCAGCGGTCGTGATCGACATCCTGCCACGCATCGTCGCGTCTGGGATCGAGTCCATTGGCCCGCTCCCAGCTATCGGCCATGCCATCCTCATCCAGATCGACATAGGGCGTGCCGGGCGCGATGGCGGGCAAGGGGCGCGGGCCGTTGCGCATGGCGACATCGTGGATGATCGTCCCGGTCCGCGCCCGCACCTCGGCCACGGTGCGCACGTCCAGCGGGTCCCTCGGAAAAGCGCCCGCCTGATCCAGCACCTGAACATAAGCCTGCTCGGCGGGAAGGAGCCGTGTGCTGAGCGGGCAGACGGGGCGCGAAACCAGCGACGAATCCACGGTAGCGGTTTTCAGGACCCTGACCTTGTCCAGCTTGTTATCCGCCATGA
Organism: Sphingobium faniae; assembly: GCA_900100475.1. Taxonomy (GTDB): domain Bacteria; phylum Pseudomonadota; class Alphaproteobacteria; order Sphingomonadales; family Sphingomonadaceae; genus Sphingobium; species Sphingobium faniae. The sequence goes on from FMTU01000006.1 coordinate 88,767, forward strand.
AGATTTTCGACTCTCCCGTGCTGCTGTCCAGCACGCGGTCGATGGCGGGAATCATGTCCGCGCTGTTCGGTCCCTTGCGGTAGACATTGCCGACGATGCTGACGGGCGTGCCGCCGAATACCTCATGCACTTCGGTGAACTGGGAATCGCCATTGTAAAAGACGTTGTTCAATATTTCGACGCAGGATTGCGGCATGAAATTCACGTCGGGATTGCGGTCCCCGTTATGCGCGCAAAGATTGCGGATGAAGCTGAGCTTCTGTGGCGCTTTTGGATTGGAGGCGAGCAGGGCGCATTTGTCGTGGCGCGGAATGCCCTGCACGAAGATCGAGTTGGAGACGGTGATATTGTCGTTATGACTATATCCGCTCATGATTTGATCCTGCGCCCATGCACCGCTGACATGATCGAAGATGACGTTCTTGCTGTTTTCGAACAGGAAGGAACTGTTGCTGCCCCGATCCTCGGCATTCAGGTCGGTGCGAACCCGGATATGGCGGATGATCACGTCATGCGTGTCCTTGGCGATGATCGGCGTATAGCCGTCGGCGCCGCCGCCATGGGTGACGAGGATACCTCCACCCGGAGCGGTCTGCCCCGCGATGGTGATATAGGGATTGGTGATGATCGGCCGCCGCGTCGTGAAGCGGATGACGCCGCTCACGCGAAAGACGCAGGTGCGCGGCCCCTTCGCCTCTATGCAGGCGCGCAGCGAGCCGGGGCCGTGATCGGCCAGCGTGGTGACGGGAATGATGGCCCCGCCCCGCCCGCCGCGCGACCGCCGGCCATAGCCTTCCGCGCCGGGAAAGGCTTCCACGCCGGGCACTTCGGGAAGGACGGACGATCCATCCAGGTCGGCGTCCGCGCCGACACTGCTTTTGAGGCGCTGGGCAATATCGGGCGGCGCCACGAACGGCGTTGCGAGCAGGGCCGCGATGGCGACGCCCAACATGGCCATGGCGCTCTGGCTCACCATGGCCGCCCGCTCGGCTCGCCAGGCAGAAGCGACTGATAGATCGCGCTGATCTGCGCGACATGCCGTTCGGCGCTGTATCGCCGGGCCGCGTCCGCCAGCGCCGTGGCCGCGATCGCCGCCAGCCTGTCCGGAGCATCCAGCAGGCTGATGATGGCCGACGCCATTTCAGCCGGATCGTCGGCCTGGGCCAGCAGGCCGGTGACGCCATGGTCGATGGCCTCGATATTGCCGCCCGACGCCGCGGCCACCACCGGCGTGCCCAGCAGCATCGCTTCGATCAGCGACCGGCCGAAAGGTTCATGCACCGCAGGCACGGCATGGATGTCGCACGCGGCCATCAGCGGCGCGGACGGATAGCGAAAGCCCATCAGCCGCAGGCGATCGGCAACGCCCAGCGACTTGGCCTTGTGAAGCACCTGAACATCCATTCCCGGCACCAGCGGCGAACCGAAGATCAACCCCATGAAGGGCAGATCCGGCCGCGCCCTGGCCATGCAGGACAGGACATCGACGAAGAACAGCGGCCGCTTGCGTTCCAGCATGTGGCCGAAGAAGCCGATCAGCCGGGTGCCCGGATCGACCCCCAGTTCCGAAGTCAGGGCAAGATGGGCCTGATCTCTGTCGATGGGTTCCGCATCGACGTCGAACGGGCTGTAGACGACCGCCGTCTTGCGCGCGGCTCGCTTGCGCCGCCGGACTTCCGACAGGGCATAATCCGACACGCCGACGATGCGATGGGCCGCGAAGGGTGCCAGAAAGCGCACTCCTCTGGCGTCCGAGCTTCCGCGATGATGCCAGAGCAGCTTCGCTCCCGCGAGGCGCGCCGGAAGCGCCCAGGATACATGCATCGCCCCTTCATTGGTGTGCACGATCCGCACATCCTGCTGGCGGAGGAAACGGGCCAGCCGCCATTGATCCGCCAGAGCGCCCATCAGCTTCGGCTGGGGAACGCCGCAGGAATTGCCGAAAAAGCCCGCATCGGGCAGGACGACATGGTCCAGCCCCTCCGAACGCAGGAACTCACCGAACTGACCCTCTCCATGATGCAGCACGATGAGGGGGCTGAACCTGCTCCGGTCGAGCCGGTGGATGAGTTGAGTCGCCGAGATATGGCTGCCGCCCACCGCCCCGCCGCCGAAGGGGAAGCAGATGCGGGCCGCACCCGCGCATCGCGCGTTACTGCGCGCCGGGCTGGACGGCTGGGGAATGGCGGCGGAAGCGGAAGAAAACTGAAGCATCACATCACCTGTGCCTGGCGGATGTCGGATCGGGACGAGTCCCGTGACGGCTCGGTATGGCCGCCGATCGTCTGATAAAGCTGGCCATAGGAAGCGGCGATCCTGCCGATGGAGAAGTCCGCCTTCACCCGCTCACGGGCCGCCGCGCCAAGCCTTTTCCGCCCGTCCGCGCCCAATCTCCACATCGTCACCATGGCCTGCGCCAACCTGTCCGGGTCGCGGGGCGGGACGGTGATGCCGGCGTCGCCCACGATCCATCGGCTGTCGCCCACGTCCGTCGCGATGCAGGGCACGCCGCAAGCCATCGCTTCGCCGAGGATATTGGGGAAACCCTCGCCCCAGGCCGAAGGCAGGACCAGCAGGTCGAGACCCGGTAGGACATCGGCCAGCGAGGGAACATGCCCCCGCAGCGTCAGGCGATCGGCGGGCAATTCGCCGGTCAACTGGGCGAAGCGTCCGGCGGGCCGGTCCATATCCTGCCCCATCAGCAGCAGATGGACGTCCGCGCCTGCCTTCCGCGCCCGCCCGACCGCATCGACCAGATTGGCCGCGTCCTTCATCGGATGATTGCGCGCCGCCATGCCGACGATCAACGCGCGGGGGTCGATGCCGAGGCTGGCGACAAGCCGGTCGCGCCCGTCCGCGCGCGGCTGGAACAGGTCGCAATCGAAGCCGTTGGGAATCACCATCGCCCGATCCGGAGAGAAGCCCAGCCGCTCATGCTGCCGGGCGGCGGCGTGGGAATTATAGACGATGGCTTGCGGCCAGCGCGAAAACAACGCGGCCAGCCTGATGATCGTCCGCAGAGCGGGCTTTTCCTGGCCCAGATCGTCGATGCTGTGGCGCACGTTCCAGACGACCGGAATGCGCCCGCGCCGCAACCACGTCCCCAGCCGCGCCGCCAGATGGGCATGGTACATCCACGCCATGATGAGATCCGGGCTTTCCCGGCGCACGGCCGCCCGCAGGCGAACAAGGCCGGGCAGGAGCGAGCCGACACCGACCAGCCCGCAATCATGGAGCGCAATGCCACTTTCCCTGACGCGCGCGCCCGCGACGCCAGGTGGCATCAGCGACAGCACGGATGCCTCACAGGGACCGCCCTGCATCCGCTCATGCTCCAGCAGCCGGGCGAGCATGGTTTCCGCGCCACCGACATTCAGAGCGGTAATGACGTGCAGAATCTTCATGACTGCTCCTGAAACCGGGATGGCGAGCCAGTTCAGGCCGTCGCCAGCAGCTTTTCGATCTCCGATCCGGCGCCGATCCGTTCGACCACCTCCAGAGCGCCGCCCTCCCGCAAGGCGAACAACGTTCCATGATGTTCGCCCGACTGGAGCGTGCGAACGATGAACAGCAGCGAACCCGGTCCCCTGAGATAGGAAAGCAGGTTCTGGACGGCGCGTTCCAGTTCGGCTTGGCGGAAATAATTCTCGTTGAGGATATTGGCGGCCCGTACCAGATCGAAGCGCTCGGCGAACGCGTCTTTGCGCCTCAGCACGTCATCCTCGACGATGGCGATGGATGGATGGTCGCGAATGCGTGGGCTGACCAGTTCGACCTGCCTGACGTTCGTCCCTTCGCGTAGCTTGCGCGCCGCTCTGCGGCCCAGCAGCCGCGTCAGCAGGGGCCGCACCAGCCACATGCCGGTGAGGAAATCCCTGCGCCGCCGCCATGGCTGGATCGAGCGGCCGAACAGGTCGATCTGAAGCAACTGGCCGTGCTTGTTCAACAAGGCCCCGCATTTGCCGCCAAGCTGCACGATCCACGCATGGATGGGATAGTCGGTGCCGGTGATGCGCGGATGAAACCCCTCACGCGACAGCGCGTCGTGCAGGTCGAGCGTGGTCGTCCCCGACGACACCCCGATATCGAGCAACTCTCGCACATCCGTCCCGCGCGCCTTGATGGCCTGCGCCAGCCGCCGGTCGACCTCGCCGAACCGGCCGCCCCAGGTGCATTTGAACGTGTTGTTGGGATTTTTGATCGAACTGAAGAAGGCGTCCTCGACCTGCTGGGGAAGGGCGTCGGCCGGGCGGGAAAAAAATTGGGTGGCGGCAAGTATCATGGGACAGACCGTACTATGTGTCGCCGCCGCATGAAGAGGGGCGCTTGGCTAGGAGGACGGCCAATAGGGATTAGCCCGAATGCAGGCTCTTTCTTCGCGGGTTAAGCCGCTTGGCTGGGTCGCGCCGTTCCCTTGGACATATACCCAAGGGTCATGGAATAAACGGCGCGCCCGCCCCACCTTCGGCGCATGAGGAAGTCACTCCGGGCGCCCGCCCCTTTTTCCGGCAGGCCGCATATTGCTCTGGTGCTTCCCGGCCTGCGCGCCGGAGGATCGGAGCATATCGTCAGCCTGCTCTGCAATCATTTCAGCAGGCTGGGCTGGAAGGTCAGCCTCCTCGCTTTCGAGGAACCGGGAACTCCCCCTTATTATCCGCATGATCCGGCGGTGCGCGTCCGGCAGCTTGGGCATCCGGCGGGCCGGCGGCCGATGTTCCGGTCGCTGGCCAATGTGCGCGACCGCATCCTCACCCTTCGCGGGGCACTGGAAGAGGATAGACCTGACCTGATCATCAGTTTCCTGACAAGGACCAATGTCGTCAGCGTGATGGCCGCAAGAGCGCTTGGAATCCCGGTCATCGTGTCGGAACGCAATAATCCAGCCCAGCAGCGTCCCGGCCCGGTCTGGTCGGTCTTGCGCCGCTATGCCTATGCCCGCGCCCATGGCCTGATCACCATGACGCAGGGCGCGATGGACCAGTTCCCCCGATCCATGCGCCGCCGCCAGTGGGTCATCCCCAATCCTACCTATGCCCCGATCGCGCCGGACCCCGACCGCATGGCGGGCAAGCGAATCGTGGCGGTGGGCAGGCTGGTGCCGCAAAAGGGCTTCGACCTGCTGCTGGACGCCTTTGCCCATGTATCGGACCGGATACCCGGCTGGTCGCTCGTGATCTGGGGCGAAGGGCCGGAACGCGCGAGGCTGGAGGCTCAGCGCGACGCGCTGGGGCTGAACGAGCGGGTCGCGATGCCCGGCGTCACGAGGGAACATGGCGGCTGGCTGCGCGAGGCGGATATCTTCGTCCTTTCTTCCCGGTTCGAGGGATGGGGAATCGTCATCGGCGAGGCGATGGCGGCTGGCATCCCGACCATCGCGTTCGATTGCTGCTGGGGACCGGGGGAGATGATCGACGACGGGACCAGCGGACTGCTGGTGCCCGATGGCGCCGTTCCGGCATTGGGCGAAGCCATGGCGGCCCTGTGCGCCGACCCCGCCCGCCGCGCGCAACTGTCGCAGGGCGCGCGGATCGCATCGAAACGGTTCACGATCGACGCGATCCTGCGCCAATGGGAAGATGTCGTGGCGGAGGCGCTTGCCCTCGAACGGCCCGCCGCCCGTAAATTGACGATGGCCGCCGCCTGAAGCCTATTTCCCGATTGCCATCGCCTGCCGCAACGCCGGGACCAGCAGCCGCGAGCCGGGCTTGCTGAGATGATGGCTGTCGAAATAGAGCGGCGTCCCGTGAAGAACGGAGAGGCAGCGGCCTTCCGGGCACAATATGGCTTCCGGGTAGACGCGCGTCAGTCCGGGACGGTGGCCAAGCCCATCCAGTATCGCAAGAGCGTGATCCTGACGACGAAAATATACCGATGCCGGAATGGTGAAAGCCGCCGGATTCTCTCCCCGCGCGCTCATCCGGGCAGCGCGGGAGGGGACGTCATAGCCCAGTTCCGGGACAGGATAGACCAGCACGATCTTCTTGCCCGAAGCGAGCAACGCGTCGACCAGTTGATGCAGGCTGCGGTTGAAGGCAGCGCGCGCGGCGGGAGAAAAGCGTTCCAGTTGCTCTCCATCGGCCCGTTGCAGAACCGGCGTATTGCCGTTGGTTTCATCGGGTCCGATGTCGACCGCCCTTCCTTCCAGATAGAGGGACCAGCGCGCGGCGAGAATGACCGTCCCGATCTCATCATGCTTGCGGAGATAACGCAGGCGGCGCGCATTGCCCCGGACGCAGACCCCGTCGGTGCCAAGCTGGAACAGCGGAGGACAACGCGATGTCGCTGAATAGATGGTGCCGGGACCGTCCGTCGCGATCTCCGCCAGGGCGCTGTACAGTACGCCCGCATGGGAATCGCCCCACAGGAAGACGCTGGCCTTGGCCGGGTCGCCGATGGTACAGGGGGAATGGCGCGCCAGTTGCAGCTTGACCCTCTGGCATTTGTCTTCGTTGGGATTTTCCGAATTCTTGTAATTTTCCAGGCGGCTCACATCGGCGGGAAAGCGTCCCGGCCAGCCATGGGCCGCATAGATCGCCACCCCGGCCACCGCCGAACCGGCCGTGACGATGGCGCAGGCCGCGATGGTCACGGAAGGACGCTTGATCCGCGAGGTGCGGAACGGCTGTTCGACCAGATAATAGGATAGCCATGCCGCCGCGAAGGACAGGGCGATCAGCAACCCGGCGGAGGGCCATTGCAACTCGTCTATCGTCAGATAGCGCGCCAGAACGATGATCGGCCAATGCCAGAGGTAGAGGGAATAGCTGATCAGGCCCACGGCCACGAGCGGCCTGATCGCCATCGCCCGGTTGATCGCGCATTCGCCGCTGCTTCCCGCATGGATGACAAGCGCCGTGCCGAGGCAGGGAGCCAGCGCCGCCACGCCGGGAAAGGTCGTCAGTTCCGAATAGGTCAGGATGGAAAAGAGGATGAGCGCAAGACCCGACGCCGCCGCGATTTCCCGCAGCACAGGGCGGGTGATGGCGGGGATCGCTCCGGCCGCGAGCAGGCTGCCCAGCAGCAATTCCCACGCGCGAAAAGGCGTCAGGTAGAAAGCGGCCGAAACGTCCGTCCGCATGATCGACAGGCAGGCGGCGAAAGACAAGGCCACGCAGGTCGCGAGGATGATCTGCATCGCGGCTTTGCCAAACGGCCAGATGCAGCGCAGGAAAAGCGGGAAGAACAGGTAGAATTGCTCTTCCACGGCCAGCGACCAGGTGTGGAGCAACGGCTTGAACAGGGCGGGGCCGTCGAAATAATCGGTCTTGAGCCAGAACCAGATGTTCGAGGAGAAGAGCGCCGCTGCCGCCGTGCTCTGGCCATAGCGTTGCAGGTCGTCAGGCAACAGAAGCCATGTGCAGACGACGGTGCAGACGATCAGCATCAGGATCAGGGCGGGAAAGATCCGCTTGATCCGCCGGTGATAGAAGTTCGCCAGCGAAAAGGCGCCGCGTTCCAGATCGCGGAGCATCAATTGCGTGATGAGGAAACCCGAAATCACGAAAAAAATGTCGACGCCGACGAAACCGCCGCCCGCCCGCTCGAAACCCACATGGAACAGCAGCACGCCGATCACCGCGATGGCGCGCAAGGCATCCAGATCGGCCCGGTATGCGGCCGCCGGAACGGAAGCGCCATAAGGCGGGCTGGCCCGTCCGGCGGCCAGGGAAGCGGAGAATGATCGGCGCGGTTGCTCCACCCTTGGCCTCTTGGGAAATGGCTGTTTCGGGAACGTCAGTGGGCGATGGTTTCAGGCGCGCGTTTCCATTTCACCACGCGCGGCATGCTCATGATCGACTGGCCCGCATCCACCTTGTGCAGCAGGGTCGTTCCCACGCCGACCAGCGCGCCAGCCTCCACCGTCGCGCCCGGACTGAGGACGCTGCCGCTGCCGACGGTGGCGGCATAGCCCACCGTGCAACCGGCCAGCACCGTGACGTTGGTCAGCAACGTCCCGTAATCGGCGACGCGCAGCCCATGGCCCAGCATGCAGTTCCACAATATATGCACGCCCTTGCCGAAGCGGACGTCGAAATTCACCTTGGCCCCCGGCATCAGGACAAGGCCGGGCCCGTGGATCAGATCGTCGGCGGCAAGCACCGAAGCGTGGATGATCGTCGCAAGCTTCTGGCCCCGCCCTTCGATCAGTTCCTCCGACATGCGCTTGCGGACGATGGGGTCCATCGCGCCGCACAGGGCGTGAAGATCGGGGCCAAGATCATGACCCGGGCCGTGGACGGGCAAGCCGTCCACGGTCGTGCCGATCTTCGCGGGATCTTCATCGACAAAGGCGACCGGCTCCCACTCCGGCCGGTGGCGGTTCGAGTCGCGAATGCTCACCAGGATTTCGCGCGATCCGGACCCCGCCGTGTACAGCACCAGCTTCTTCATCGTTCATATCCCCAAGGACTAAGAGCAGGGCATCATGGGTGTGGCCATTGCTGGCGAGGATTTCCCTGGTCGCGACGCCGACCTCCCCGCCGGAAAAATCGGTGACGCATCCGCCCGCCTCGCGGACCAGCACGATCCCGGCGGCGACATCGAAAACCTTGGTGCAATTGAGCACCCGCGCGTCGATCCGGCCCCGCCCGACCAGCGCAAGGTCATAGGCGGCCGATCCCAATATCCGGGTGGTGAAGGCCGCGTCCGTCAGGCGGCGGTAACGCTCGAACCCGTGGGGCGAGAGGTGGAACTGGTTGTCATAGGCGATCATCGCCTTGGACAGCACGGCGTTGGGCGAAATGCGGATGGGCGCATCGTTGCGGAAGGCGCCTTCGCCCTCCACCGCATGATAGACTTCGCCGAAAAAGGGGATGCCGATCACGCCCAGCACGAACCGGCCATTCTCCACCAACGCGACCGAGACGCCGAAATTGGGCAGGCCCGCAATATAATTATGAGAACCGTCGAGTGGATCGACGATCCAGCAGAGGTCATGCCCGAAGTCGAAATCGCCGCGCGTTTCCTCCGACAGGACCGGGGCCGCGATGCCCAGCCGCTCATGGGCGAGCATATGACATTCCAGATCGACGCTGGTGACGAACTCGCGGCTTTCCTTGCGGAGCACACGGTAATTCTGATCGAACCGCTCCATCTGGGTCCGTGCGATGACCTGCGCCGCATCGAGCGCCAGCCGAAGTTCCGGGGCGAAACGGGTCATGACGCGTGCCTTTGCATTGCGCGGCGCAGGAACTTGCCCGAATGGCCGGCGGGAATGGCCGCGACGAAGGAAATCTGGTCCGGCACCTTGCTGCTCGACAGGAAGGATCGGCAATGCGCCTGTATCTCCGCCTCCGTCAGCGATGCCCCGTCGGCCGGGACGATGAAGGAGTGGATCTTCTCCCCCAGATAATCGTCCGCCTTGCCCACCGTGAGCGATATCGCGACGCCCGGCAGCCGGTAGATGACCTCGTCGATCTCGTCGGGCGCGATGTTGACGCCGCCCTTGATGATGAGTTCCTTCTTCCGCCCGACGAACCAGAAGCGGCCCGCATCGTCCACCCGACCCAGATCGCCGGTGAAAAAAGCCCCGTCCCTTACTACGCTGTCGTACAATGCCTGATTGCCGAGATACTGGATGAAGACATTGGGACCGCGAATCGCAATCTCCCCGACCGATCCCTGCGGAAGGGGCTGGCCGTCCTCATCGGCGATGAAGCATTCGTTGCACGCCAGCGGAAAGCCGATGGAGCCAGGTTGCCAGTCAGGGTCCGGCGGATAGTCGACATGCGACGGTCCCGTTTCGGACAGGCCGTAGAGATTGGCCACCCTGACCCCGAACCGCTCGATGAAGCGGCGTTGCAGCTCATGGGGCAGCGTCGACGATCCGCAACCGATAAAGCGCAGCGCGGGCAGGAAGTCCGACGCATCGGCCGCGAACGGCGTTTCCAGAAGCGCGGCCAGAACGCTGGGCACCACCTCGACATAGGTGATGGCATGGGTCCGGATCAGGTTCCAGAAGCGGGGCCGCGCGCTCCAGAAGGATGGGACGATGACCACCGCCCCGCCCGTCAGGGTGCAGGGCAGCAGCGAATAGTTGATCGACGCCGTATGGCCGAGCGGCAGGACGATCAGATGGCGCTCATGTTCGCCAAAGCGGAAACCCGAAACGATGGCCCGGATGTTCGCCATCATATTGGCGTGGCTGAACAGAATGCATTTGGGATTACCGGTCGTGCCGGACGAATAATAAAGGCAGGCGGGCGATTCTTCCCCCGGCTGGAATATCGGCCACGTGCCCGTCCCTTGCGGCAATTCTTCCAGAAAGGAAGGGACGAGCAGATGGACCGGATGATCCTGCTGCCCGGCCAGCCGTTCATGATGCTGCTTGCGGCACAGCACCAGCCGGGGCCGGATATGGCGCAGATAGGACAGGATGTCCTGCGGCTCCATGGTGAAGGGGAAGGGATTGAACACCGTCCCGTAGCGCAGCGACGCCATGTAGAGCACGACATAATCCGCACCATTTTCAATGACGGCGCTGATGATATCCCCCGGCTTCAGCCCCAGCCCGGCAAAGGCGGCGCAGCAACGGTCGACCAGTTCATCGACCTCGCCATAGCTGTAGCGCCTGTCTCCTATGACCAGATAGTCACGATCCGGATCGGCCGCCGCCCATTGGCGGATGGCCTGCGACAGGTTGGCGATCTCATCGTCAGGCATGTCCGCTCGCTCCATGACGTTGCAACACCGTCAGGGCGGACCCCGCGTCGACGATCTCGAACATCTCGTTCATTTCGAGCGTGATCCTGAACCGCTCCTCGATGGTCTGGATCAGCACCAGATGCCCCATGGAATCCCATGTGCCGACGTCATCCGCGCTGGTCGCGCTTTCGACCGTCTCCGCAGGAATCCCGAAGACGTCCGCGAACAGCGCGGCGACGTCCGCCAGGCCGATGTCTCCACCCCGCGCCATCATCAACGGGCTTCCATCGACTGGGAGAAGGCGACGACCTTGCCTGCGTCCCGGCTTTCCTGCCCCAGCATCTTGCGCGCCACGAAGCTCGAAAGATCATAATAGCGGTTCACCGAATTTTCGGTGTCGAAATAGGTCTGAAAGTAGATTTCGTCATGCAGCACCTTCATGGCGTTGCGAATGATGACGGCCGAATAAGCGGTGCAGTTATAGACTTCCGGCCCGATGTCCGCGACGTCCATGTCATAAAGCCCGGCCAATGGACCGCCATCCGCCATCGCGAGGGAAAGGTCGCCCGCAAGCTGCTCGACCGTCGGCGGGCGCTGGCAGCGGAAGCGCATGTCCATCATCGACACGCCGCTATAGGGAACCACGGTGTAGTTCACGATGAAGCGGTCGGCGGGCAGCCATTGCAATAGCTGCGGGCCGGATTTTTCCAGCGTGCAGAATTTCCGCAGCAGCGTTTCTCCGCCGCGCTTGTGGCTGGCTTCATTATGGATGACGTTCACGTCGCTGCTGACGACGCCATACATGGCGTTGAACCACTGCGCGAGCGGGACGAAGCCGTTGACCGTGCAACTGCCATAGGAAATCGTCCGAAGGTCGGGATGCCAGTCCTGATGGTTGAAGCCATAGACCAGCGTCGTATCGGCATCCCATGAGGTCGCGGAAATAAGGACCTGCTTCGTCCGGCCGGTCAGGAAATCGTCGCACCGCTGCGCGATCGTGTTCTTGCCTGAACATTCGAAGAAGAGATCGGGTTCGCCTGCCCAGGGAATCTGGTCCTTGGGGGCGTTGGTATATTGCAGGACATGCTTGCGCCCGTTGGGTTGAAGGAAGGTCAGCGTGTCGCCTTCGGCATAGATTTTATATTTGTTGAAGATGACATATTCGTCATTCAACATCAGCCTGTAGGCATCCTTGAGAGAAAGATGATCGTCGTTGATCCAGCAGATCTTCCACGGCGCTTCCTCATTGCGATCAAGCCAATATTTCAGCAGATGCAGGCCGAAGCGCCCGAATCCATTGAGGCCGACATTCAGCGTCTCGGTCATTTCAGGTCCCCAATCTTTCAAGGTTCCCGAATTTATAGCAGGGGTGGGGACGCGGTGCCGGGGCTCTTCGGAGTTACTCCGCCCGTTGACGCCGGCCAGCTCCTGCCTGCCTGCATGGCGCGACAGGGTTAGTCCATCGGAAGGATTCCGCTTACCGGCAAAGCTGTTAGCTTCCAGAGCGGCCCAACGAGTCGCCGCGTCAGCCCGCATGGCTGTGTGCAATGAATAAGGGGTCTACCTGATACCCAAAAGGGGATGACCTATGGTTGACTCAATTGACATCATCATCGTGGCGCGCAATTCGATCACGCGCGAAGGTCTGGTCCGCATTCTTGGCGGAGAGAATTGGCGCGTCATCCAGTCCGTCAGTTCCGTGGAAGACATCGACATTCCGCAAGGTGGCGATGGCCTGCATCCCATCATCCTGATCGAGGCTGCGGCGACGGATGGCGACAATGGCCAGTTCGCCATCATCAAGGAATTGCTGCCCGACGCGCATATCGTGGTTCTGGCCGACAGCTTCGATTTCAACGACCTGATCGCCGCCCTGCGCGAAGGCGCCGATAGCCTTGTCCTGTCGGAGATAAGCTGCGAATCCCTGCTCCGTACGCTCAATCTGGTGGCGATGGGGGCCAAGGTGCTGCCCTCGCAACTCGCGGACAATCTGCCGTCCTTCCTGCCGCAGGCCGCCCAGTCGGACCCCGATCATGAACTGCGGGACATCAGGCTCACCCAGCAGGAAACGGGAATCCTGCGCTGCCTGGTGATGGGCTATCCCAACAAGGTCGCCTCCCGCTATCTCCAGATCAGCGAGCCGCGCGTGAAGGTCCATGTGAAGGCCGTGCTCCGCAAGATCGGCGTGAAGAACCGCACCCAGGCCGCGATCTGGGCCGCCAATCACGGCCTGACCGCTTTCGAGCTGCCCGACGTGGAAGCCCCGATGGCGCCTGCCACCTGATCGGCCCGCGAAAAGGGGGAGGCCGCCGATGAAGGCCTCCCCCTTTTCGCGGTCAGGCAGCGGATTGCATGGGCCGCGCCGCAGCCTCGCCCAATATCACGCCGAAATGCTTGTAAAGCAGCGCATTGTCCCTTTCATAATAGTGCCGGATCTCGTCCTTGAGCGAAGGATCAATCCGCGTCCGATAGCCCGTGCCACGGTTCATCTGACGCAGGCGGGCCAATATGCCCAACTGCTTCCCGGCAAGCTGCGTCAGGACCGCCGAGGATTTACGCACCCACGACGGCGGGATTTGCGTCAGCGACGCAAGGAGCCGGCTCTTGTGATATTTGGCTTCGTTGATGCGGGGAAATGCGGTCAGACCATCGTCCTCCAGCCGCAGGAAATCCAGTATGTCGAGATAGGTCTTCCGCGGATCGCCGATCCATTCCGCAAAGGTGACGATGCGTATCTGTTCCGCCGGGAAAATGGCGTAATAGCGTTCGATCTGCTCATGAAAGCGGCCCATGGCGGCATAGTCAAGGAAGCTCCGCTCCCGGCAGCAGGAGGGGATGCTATGGGTCGGGCGCTGCCCCGAATAGCGCCAGGCCCGCTCGAAATCCTCGATATTCTCATCGCCATTATAGAGTTGCTGGTGATGGAGCGACGGCAGGAAATCCGCCTGATCGCGCAGGAAGATCAATATCCGGGCATCCGGATTGAACTGATGGATTTCCCGCGCCGCCACCTTTGAATAGAGGTAGCGCACAGACCCCTCCCCTACCGCGCGCGCGGGGCCGCTGTCCTCGAACAGCGCCAGATAATCGTCCAGCCGGGGGACGAAATTCCATTTGGGGAAGTCGCGGGAGAAATGATGCGGCTCTTTCGCCTCTGAGATAAAGATATCGGGATGCGAACGCAGATATTCCACCCATGCCGTCGTCCCGCATTTGGGCGCTCCGACAATGAAAAAATTCGGCTTCATTCCTTGACTCCCATCCTATCGCCGTCCCATCGAGCGTTCGCGCGACGCCGCCGCCTCCCGTTCCCGGATCTCATCGGAAACCATATCACTTCCATGACCCGGCGACAGGCCGGTGGGCGTTGCGTTGCGGCGGTCTTCGGTGCTGGCCTGCGTGTTCATCGCCTTGGGGGCATAGGATCGCCGATCGCCCAGCAGGACGACAAGCAGCGTCCGCCACAATATGACCACATCCAGCCGAAGGGAGGCATGGCCGATATACCAGAGGTCAAGCTCCAGCTTTTCATGGAGGCTCAGAAGCTGCCCGCCCTTCGTCTGCGCCCAGCCCGTGAGGCCCGGCCGTACGCTGCACCGGCGCACGCCCTTTTCCCGCATGATCGCGATGGTGGGCGGCAACAACGGGCGCGGGCCAATGAAGCTCATTTCGCCCCGGACGATATTCCATAGCTCGGGAAGCTCGTCCAGCCGGCTGCGGCGCAGGAAAGAGCCAACTCCTGTCGTGCGCTGATCGTCGGGCAAAAGCTGCCCGGCGGCATCGCGCCTTTCCGTCATGGTACGGAACTTCCGTAATATATAGGGACGGCGGTGCAGACCGCAGCGGATTTGCGAAAAGAGGATCGGCCGTCCCATGGACAGCCGGATCGCGATGGCGATCCCCAGCAGCAGAGGAGCGATCAGCATCAGAATCAGGGCGGCGATCAACCCTTCGATCAGGACGCGCGCTTTCATGATTGCTTCGCCAGCGATGCCGCCATGGCGGGCCGGTCATGGATGGGAAGACCAGGGCTGCGATCCTCGTTCAGTCCCATGAGGTCGATCAGCAGGGCGTTGACATGCTCCACCGAATAGCGATCGACCGCGATTTCGCGCGATCTCCTGCCCATGCGGGCCGCCAGGCCGGGTTCTTCGATGAAGCGCATGATATGCGCGGCAAGGCTTTGCGGATCGCGGACGGGCACGAGCCAGCCATTGTCGCCATGCACCACAGGCTCGCGGCATCCCGGCGAATCCGTGGTGACGATCGCGCGGCCGGTCGCCATGGCCTCAAGCGTGCTTCGGGGCAGTCCTTCCCGATAATAGGATGGCAGGACGAATATACTGGCTTCGGCGAGACAGGGACGGACATCGCCGGTGGTGCCGAGATATTCTATCGTGCCTTCCTCGACCCACCCGTGCATTTCCCGTTCGCTCACCGCGGAAGGGTTGGGATCGAATGGTCCCAATATGCGGAAGCGCGCCTCCGGATGGCGTTTCCGAACCAGACGGGCGGCCTCCACATAATCAAGCACGCCCTTGTCGCGCAGCAGCCGCGCGATCATCAGGAAAGTAGGCGGGCCATCAGGAAGCGGCCTTTCTCCGAAATGCGCCACGTCCACGCCCGATCCGGGCACCTGGACGATGTCCTGCCCCGGCGCGACCATGCCCAGTTGACGCATGTCGACGCCATCGTCCCGGTTGAAAACGAGCACCCGGTCGGCGCGCGCCGTCGCGAGCCGGAACAGGCGGGCCATGACGGTGCGGACGAACGCCCGCAGTCTGTCGGTCCCTTCGCCGCCCGTGCAGGCATAGCCAAGACCGCTGCACATGAGTATGCGACGCGCGCGCGGCGCGGCCAGCCGCGCGGCGATGCCGCCATAGACGATCGGTTTTTGCGTATAGGCCAGCACCAGCCCGGGACGCAGACGAAGGAAGAGCCGGACAAGCGCGCTTAATGTCCTGAGGTCCGCAAGAGGATTGATCCCGGCCCGCGCCATGGGGATGACCCGATATTGCACGCCCCAGCGCTTCAGGGTTTCGGCGACGCCCGGATCGTCCTCCGGCGCGCAGGCGATGACCTCATGCCCGCGCGAGGCGAGGCTTTCGAGCAATCGCCCGCGAAAATTGACCAGCGAGGGTGCGAAGCTGGCGACGACGACGATCTTCACGCCTTCCTCCCGAAAAGCACAGACGCGAATCAGGTTCATCCGCTCTGCCCGTGGTGTCGCGCTCACGATAGGAGCGCGCGCCATCACCGTGTGCGGTGAATATGGCTAGTAACCCTTTGGGCCGGCATCGGCCTGCCTATTTGGCGCCCAGCAGCAGCGTGACGTTCGCGGCGTCCGCGCCTGCGCCATGTTCATCGTCGGCCTGAAGCACGCGATGCAGGGTCGGCTGAATGCCATAGGCCAGCTTTGCGCGAACGCCCGGAATGATGACGATATCGGTGCTGTTCACCGGCAGGGGCAGCCATGCGCCGTCCACGAATATGTCCGTCCGCAGATTGCGGCGCGAACCGCACAAGGCCGAGAAATAGCGGGTGTCGATATGTTCCTTCGACAAGAGGAAGTAACCGTCAGGCACAACCCCGCGCTTGTCGAAACGGCCCGCCAGATTGTTCAGCCCGTCGATGGCCACGCGCAGCGGCGGCACAAGCGAAAGCAGCGCCAGCGCATCGGAAATGCCGCGACGCCCCAGCGGGCCGCGCAACTCCTCCCGGCGGCGATCCAGTCCGTAGCCGATCCGGCCCCAGGCCCCCAGGGAATTGTGCACCATGACATAGAGCGAATTTTGGCTGTCTACCGTATCGTGATAGCGCAGATGCTGCACGACCGCGCGCACATCGTCGAATTGCGCCTCTCCGGCCCCGGACGGCGCCAGCGCTCTCATCACGGCCATGGAAAAGCGCCAGCATTGCTCGCGCACCTGGTCGCTGATCTGCCAGTTGCCGTGCCGTGTGCGAAAGGAAGCGGGAGTGATCGAAAGCTGTCCCTCGTCGGACCGTATCTCGATCTTGCGCCCGATATAGGAATGGCGCTTCGGCTTGAAATAATAAACGTCGCCCAGAGCTTCGGTGATATGGTCATGCGCCCTCAGGTTGATGGCCAGATCGTAAAGCGACGCTGTCCAGGGCATGACGACATCATTGGCGACGAGCGACTGCCAAAGGGGCGATATCCACTCACTGCCCGTAATCACGGCGGCGGCCGCCCCGTCATGGAAATATCGCCCCAGACTGCCGGGCGACATTTCCGAAGCGTCGACCCGGACGATGGCAGGCGTCGAGCGGCTCGTCTTTGGTCGGAAATGCTTCATGCGCTCGGCCCCTCGCGCCCTGTTCTCCGGACGGCGGCCAATTTCTGGGCGCGTGGAGTATGCGAACTTCTATGCCCAACCAAATGTTTCTGCAGCAACATTTCGGGAGTAATCATTATGGGAGAGGTCGCGCGAAGGCCGGGCGGAACGTCGGCTCCGCCCCTTCTTTCCGTCAGGCGTCGCGCCCGCCCGGTGTCGGCGCGCCGGGCATGGGCGGGACCGGCTGGGGCGGGGCGTCGGGATCATCTTCATGAATGTCGATGATGCCGCGCCCGACATGACTCTTGCGATAGCCATAGAGGAAATAGACGACGAGGCCCAGGCCTCCCCAGATCGGCAGCACGAGTTGCGCGTCGATGGGCAGGTTGAGGAACAGGAACACGCACCCGATGGCGGCGGCGGGCGCGATCACCCAGATCAGCGGCGTACGGAACGGCCGGTGACGGTCCGCATCCCTTACGCGCAGCACCAGCACGGCGACCGACACCATGAAGAAGGCGAAGAGTGTGCCGGAGTTCGATATGTCGGCGAGTTGGCCCACGGGGAGCAGCGCGGCTCCTATCGCGACGAAGACGCCCGTCACCATGGTCACGACATGGGGCGTCCTGAAGCGGGGATGGATGCTGGCGAGCTTTTCGGGCAGCAGGCCGTCGCGGGCCATGACGAAGAAGATGCGGGTCTGACCAAACATCATCATCAGGATGACCGACGGCAGGGCCAGATTGGCGGCAAGGCCCAGCGCATTGCCCACGACCGTCCAGTTGATCGCGCGCAGCACATGGGCCAGCGCCTCGTTCGAGCAGACCAGATCGCCCGCATGGGCGGCGGTGGCGCAGGCGGCGGCAAAGCCCTGCGATCCGGGCGCCACGGCCGCGCCATCGGGACCAAGCACCGGCTGCGCGCCGATCGCGCCGATCGCGCCAGCGGCGACGAACAGGTAGAAAATGGTGCAGATCGCAAGGCTGCCGATCAGGCCGATGGGCACGTTGCGCTGGGGATTGCGGGTTTCCTCGGCGGCGGTCGACACCGCGTCGAAACCGACATAGGCAAAGAAGATGGACGCCGCCGCGCCGACGATGCCCAAGCCGCTGGTCCCTTCCGGCCCGAACCAGCCATTGGGCGCGAAAGGCGAGAAGTTGCCGCTGTCCAGAACCGGCAGGGTCAGCGCGATGAAGGCGGTCAGCGCCGCCACCTTGATCGCGACGAGCACGGCGTTGACGCGCGCGCTTTCGGTCGTGCCGATGATCAGCAGCGCCGTCACCGCCAGCGCGATGACGATAGCCGGGATATTGATGACGCCATGGGTGAAGTCGGCATGGGGCATCAGGCCGTTCATGGTCCACACCGGGCCGGCGGACAGCGCCTGTGGCAGCTCCAGCCCGGTCACGCTTTTGAGGAGACCCATGAAATAGCCGGACCATCCCACCGACACGGCGCTGGCCGCGACCGCATATTCAAGGATGAGCGCCCAGCCCACCATCCAGGCCAGCAATTCGCCTACCACCGCGTAACTATAGGTATAGGCGGACCCGGACACCGGCACCATCGACGCCAGTTCGGAATAGCAGAGCGCGGCGAAGGCGCAGACCAGCCCCGCGATCACGAAGCTCCACATCATGCCCGGCCCCGCCTTTTGCGCGGCGGCGGCGGTCAGGACGAAGATGCCGGTACCGATGACAGCGCCGACGCCCAGAAGCGTGAGCTGGACAGGCCCCAATGTCCGGGCGAGAGATTTTTTCTCCGCCGTGGCCAATATGGCGTCCAGAGGCTTGATCCGCCCGAAAATCATGGTTGCAGCCCCTCAATCATCTTTTTTCCCCTGGAAAGCGGCGCAAGGCCACTTTTGCCAAACTGGCATGGGATCGGAAACTATCGCCTAATCCGTCCCGCGCAAGTATGTTGCGTAGACGGGATATGCCTTTTCAACGCGCCGCAAAGGAAAACAGGGATGATGGAATTGCTGCGGGCGCGGAACCTGGCGGGCGTGACGCACGGCTTTGCGGGCAGGAAAGGCGGCGTTTCGCGCGGAGTCCATAGTGGCCTGAACGTGGGATTGGGGTCGCGGGACGAGCGGGAAGCCGTGCTGCACAACCGGGATCTGGCGCGCGACGCGCTGTTGCCGGGCGCGGCGCTGGTCACGGTGCGGCAGGTCCATTCGCCCGACGTGGTGACGGTCACGACCCCCATCCGGGAAGAGGAACGCCCGCCCGCCGACGCCATGGTGACGGACAGGCCGGGGCTGATATTGGGCGTATTGACGGCCGATTGCGTGCCGGTGCTCTTCGCGGACAGGCAGGCGCGCGTAGTCGGCGCGGCCCATGCGGGGTGGAAGGGCGCGATCGCGGGCGTCACCGACAATTGCATCACGGCGATGGAGGCGCTGGGCGCGGCGCGAGACCATATCGCCTGCGCCATCGGCCCCTGCATCGGCCGGACGTCCTATGAAGTGACGGAGGATTTCGCCGCGCGGTTCGAACAGGACCATGCCGAAAACGCCCGCTTCTTCACGCCGGGACGCGAAGGCCATTGCCAGTTCGACATCGCCGCCTATGTGGCGTCGCGTCTGGCCGATGCGGGCATCCGTTCCATCGAGATGCTGGACGAGGATACTTATGGCCAGCCGGACCGCTTCTACAGCTATCGCCGGTCCTGCCATCGCGGCGAGGCGGATTATGGCCGCCAGATTTCCATGATCGCGCTGGCGGATTAGCGACCCCTTCGCCTCCCGGCTTTTCCGATCGCCTCCATTGGGCCGGCCTATTACGCCTCCTTAATATCTGGCCGCTAAAAGGCGGGCGACGCCCCGGACCGGACCGCCCATGACTATGCTGCTCATCACCGTCGACACGGAATTGTCCGCCGCGCTTTACCAGCGCGGCGTGGGGCTGGAGGAGAATTTGCACCGTTCCATCCGGGGCGAGGTGGACGGCCAGCGCTATGGCATAGAGTGGCAGATGACGCTGATGGAGCGGCATGGCCTGAAGGGCGTCTTCTTTCTCGATCCCATGCCCGCCTTGCTTTACGGTTCCGGGTTCCTGAAACCCGTGGTCGATGCGGTCGCGGGGCGCGGCCATGAGATCCAGTTGCATATCCATAGCGAATGGCTGCGATGGGCGAAAATATCGCCGGTCGGCGGACGGCAGGGCCGGAATATCGGAGATTTTTCGCTGGCCGACCAGACGCTGCTGCTGGGCCTTGGCAAGAGCCTGCTGGAAGAGGCGGGCGCGCCCGCCATCACCGCCTTTCGCGCCGGGAATTTCGGTGCGAACGACGATACGCTGCGCGCGCTGGCGCAGGTCGGCATCGCGTGGGACAGCAGCGTCAATCCCACCTATCTGGGCAGCGATTGCGCCATTTCCATGGATGGCCTTGCCGGGCCGCGGCGTACCTTCGGCGTTACCGAAATTCCGGTTTCGGGCATAGCCGACCGTCCGGGCCGCTTCCGCCCCGCGCAGATTTGCGCCATGTCCGCCGCCGAAATGCGCGCGGGCCTGCGCCATGCCGCCAGGGAACAACAGGCGGCCTTCGTCGTCGTCACCCACAGTTTCGAAATGCTCTCCCGCGACCGGGCACGGCCCAACCGCGCCGTAATGCGCAGGTTCGAGCGATTGTGCGAGGAAGCGCAGCGCCTTCCCGGTATCAGGACAGGGGGCTTTGCCGATCTTGCCCCTTCGCTGGACAATGACGTCCCCGGCTTCACGCTGGCGCAACCCAGTCGTACGCGCACCGCATCGCGCATGGTCCAGCAACTCTGGGCCAACTGGCGCTATGAACGAAAGCTGGTCCCGGCGTGAAGCCTTGACGCCCGCGCCACCCCGCTGACTCTGCTTTCTTCCGTTTTGCCCTTGACCTTCCAACGATGGGAAGCCCCATCTTGAGGGGGAAATGATTTCCCAGGGACAAGGAAGCGGGTCATGAACGCCCCATTCGAACCGCAACGCGCCAGCACCGCGCCAATCACCCTGCCGGTCGAAGGCATGACCTGCGCGTCCTGCGTCGGTCGCGTCGAAAAGGCGCTGGCCGCTGTCGCAGGCGTTGGCTCCGTCAGCGTCAACCTCGCGACGGAGCGGGC
Source organism: Sphingobium faniae (assembly GCA_900100475.1). Taxonomy (GTDB): domain Bacteria; phylum Pseudomonadota; class Alphaproteobacteria; order Sphingomonadales; family Sphingomonadaceae; genus Sphingobium; species Sphingobium faniae. Next base: position 109,800 of record FMTU01000006.1, read on the forward strand.
GGATATTCGCCCCGCCGGCCCGGTCGATGCACAGGCTCTGATGCAGGCGTTGGTGCAGGCCGTCGAAGGGGCGGGCTATCATGTCCCTTCCGCCGCCACGGAACTGGCCATTGACGGCATGACCTGCGCGTCCTGCGTGGCGCGCGTGGAAAAGGCGCTGAAGGCCGTTCCCGGCGTCACCGAAGCGACGGTCAATCTCGCCACCGAGCGCGCGAGCGTGCGCGGCACGGCGGATGCGGCGGCGGTCGTGGCGGCGGTGGCTTCGATCGGCTATGCCGCACACCCCATCGGCGCGAGCAGCGCCGACAGCGACGAAGCCGCGCAGCGCAAGGACGCGGAACGGGCCGGACTGAAGCGCGACCTGACCATGGCGGCGGCGCTCACCCTTCCCGTCTTTGTGCTGGAGATGGGTTCGCATCTCATTCCCGGCGCGCACGATCTCATCATGCGGACAGTCGGCATGGAATGGAGTTGGTATCTCCAGTTCGCGCTGACGACGCTGGTGCTCCTCATTCCGGGCTTTCGTTTCTATGCGAGAGGTATTCCGGCGCTGCTCCGCCTGGCCCCCGACATGAACTCGCTGGTCGCGGTGGGGACGCTGGCGGCCTATTCCTATTCACTGGTCGCGACCTTCATGCCGGGGCTGCTGCCCGCAGGCACGGTGAACGTCTATTATGAGGCGGCGGCGGTGATCGTCACGCTGATCCTGCTCGGCCGCTTTCTGGAAGCGCGCGCCAAGGGCCGCGCGTCCGATGCGATCAGGCGGCTGGTCGGGATGCAGGCAAAGACGGCCCGCGTCCGGCGCGGCGACGGGCTTCGGGAAATCCCCATCGTCGAAGTGATGTCCGGCGACATCATCGAGGTCCGCCCCGGCGAACGCATTCCCGTCGATGGCGAAGTGACCGGCGGGGAAAGCTATGTCGACGAATCCATGATCACCGGCGAACCCCTTGCGGTCGCCAAATCAACCGGCAGCGCACTGGTCGGCGGCACCGTCAACCAGAAGGGCGCGCTGACATTCCGCGCGACGGCCGTGGGGGACGCGACGATGCTGGCGCAGATCATCCGCATGGTCGAACAGGCGCAAGGATCGAAGCTGCCGATTCAGGCGCTGGTCGACAAGGTGACGATGTGGTTCGTTCCGGCGGTGATGGCGGTGGCGGCGCTGACCTTCATAATGTGGCTTGCCTTTGGGCCTGCCCCGGCGCTGACCTTCGCGCTGGTCAATGCGGTGGCGGTGCTGATCATCGCCTGCCCCTGCGCCATGGGCCTCGCCACGCCCACCTCGATCATGGTGGGCACCGGACGCGGCGCCGAACTCGGCATCCTGTTCCGCAAGGGCGAGGCCCTGCAATTGCTGAAGGACGCCAAGGTGGTCGCCGTGGACAAGACCGGCACACTGACCGAAGGACGGCCCGCGCTGACCGATCTTGAGATCGCCGCAGGGTTTGAGCGCCAACAGGTGCTGGGCCGGATCGCCGCTGTCGAGGCGAAGTCGGAACATCCCATCGCCCGCGCCATCGTCGAGGCGGCGGAGGGCGAAGGGATCGTCCTTCCCGAAATCGGCGCCTTCGAATCCGTCACCGGCTTTGGCGTCAGGGCGGAGATCGGCGGGGAGCCGGTGCAGGTCGGCGCGGATCGCTATATGCGCGAACTGGGGCTGGACGTCAGCCCGTTCACCGCGACCGCCGCGCGGCTCGGCGATGAAGGCAAGACGCCGCTCTATGCCGCCATGGGTGGGCGGCTGGCGGCGATCGTCGCGGTCGCCGATCCGATCAAGGACAGCACGCCCGACGCGATCGCCGCGCTGCATGCGCTGGGTCTCAAGGTCGCGATGATCACTGGCGACAACCGCCGCACCGCACACGCCATCGCGCGCAAACTCGGCATCGACGAAGTGGCGGCCGAAGTCCTGCCCCAGGGCAAGGTCGAGGCCGTGCGCAGGCTGAAGGCGGACCATGGGCGGCTGGCCTTCATCGGGGACGGCATCAACGACGCGCCCGCGCTGGCGGAAGCCGATGTCGGGCTGGCCGTCGGCAACGGCACGGATGTCGCGATGGAGGCGGCGGACGTCGTGTTGATGTCGGGCAGCCTGAAAGGCGTTCCCACGGCCATCGCCCTGTCGCGCGCCACCATCGGCAATATCCGGCAGAACCTGTTCTGGGCCTTCGCCTATAATATAGCGCTGATTCCCGTGGCGGCTGGGGTGCTGTACCCGGCCTGGGGCCTGTTGCTGTCACCGGTTTTCGCCGCGGGCGCGATGGCGCTTTCCAGCGTGTTCGTGCTGGCCAACGCCTTGCGGCTACGCCGGTTTCAGCCGTAAACAGACCGCCAGCCATGCAGGAGGCGACAGATGAACATCGGACAGGCCGCGAAAGCCTCTGGCGTATCGGCCAAGATGATCCGCTATTATGAGCAGACCGGCCTGATCCCACCGGCCGACCGGACGGAATCCGGCTATCGCGATTATGCCGATTCCGATGTGCATATGCTGCGCTTCATCCGGCGCGCGCGCGATCTGGGCTTTCAGGTGGCGGAGATCGACGAGCTGCTCAGCCTCTGGCGCGACCGGGACCGCCAGAGCGCCGATGTGAAGCGCATCACGGCAACCCATATCGAAGAACTTCGGCGCAAGATCGCCAGTCTGGAGCAGATGGCCGACACGCTCCAGACGCTGAGCGATTGCTGCGCTGGCGATCATCGACCCGATTGCCCGATTCTGGCCGATCTGGAAAACGCCACGGACGCATCGCAGGCCAAAGGTCGTGCAGATGGCCTGAAGCGCCTCCCGCGCTAGTGATTTCGAGCCAGATGGAATCATCTGGCGACTCGGAAATCACGGTAATCAAAGGATCATTTAGAGTCGTTTCGGTTCAATCAGAACCGGAACGACTCTAAGACCGATCAATCCGACGCCCTTGCCGCGAAAATCCCGTCCCTGACAGGCGCCGGCGTCAGCGGGGCGGCGATTTTCCGCTGACCGCGCCCTCGGCTCTTGTTCCGATTCCCCGCTCGATCAGATCATTGGCGATGGCCGCCACCTCTTCAACCGGGCGGCTGTCGTCCCACACGCCGAAACGCAGTCCCAGAAACACGTTCATCCCCATGATCGCCCAGGCATGGACTTCGTCCGGATCGGCGCCGACTTCGTCACGGGCGGCGGCTTCGCGCAAACGGTCCAATATGCGCGCGGCCGTGTTTTCATAATGGGAACGATAGGCCGCCTGATCGACGAATTCCGCTTCGTCGATGATGCGGTAGATTTCCTTATTGCCTCGCGTGAACTCCAGAAAGCTCAGCAGGCCCAGCCGTTCCGCGTCGATCCCGTCGCGCGCCTGCGCGATGCGCGGCCCGACATAGTCGCGGACCTGCCCCGACATATCCGCCACCAGCGCCCGGAAGATATCGTTCTTGGTATCGAAATAGGTGTAGAATGTGCCCAGCGCGCATCCTGCCCTCCGGGTGATCCCGCTGATCGACCCATCGTGAAACCCCTTCTCGCCAAATTCTTCCGCCGCCGCCGACAAGAGCGCCCGACGGGTCCGTTCCCCGCGCGCCGTGCGCGGCGTCTTGTCTTTCTCGCCCGCCGATTCAGTCATCCTCATTCCTCGCAATCTGTGTTCTTTTTGCCGCAGCGGCCGTGCTTCCGTCCCGCATTCCTATTTCAAGTTGAAAGTCGGTTCAACTTTCATTATCGAATCGGAAGTCAGTTTCACAACCCGGTCCAGCGGGCATTATTTTCAGGAGAGGAACCCCATGAAGGCTCGTCAGTCCCTGCGTATCATCGCGCTCGCATCCGCCGCATGGGGCGGCGCGGCCGCGCTTCCCGTCCTCGCGCAGGACGAAACGCCCGGCTTCGACAGCGGCAGCGACATCATCGTCACCGCCCGCCGCCGGGAGGAAAACATCCTCGACGTGCCGGTATCCGTCACCGCCATTTCATCGGACAGCCTGACCAAGATGCAGGCCAACGACATGTCGGGCATCCAGGGCGCGGTCCCCAACGTCAATCTGGTGCAGGGCCGCGGCTCCACCTCCAATTCCAACTTCTTCATTCGCGGCATCGGTCAGCCCGACGCGTTGCAGACCTTCGATCCGGCGGTCGGCACCTATGTCGATGGCATCTATTTCAGCCGCATCCAGGGCGCGCTGGTGAACCTGTTCGACGTGGAGCGGGTGGAAGTGCTGCGCGGCCCCCAGGGCACGCTCTATGGCAAGAACACCATCGGCGGCGCGGTCAACATCGTCAGCCGCAAGCCCAGCACCACCGATTTCAAGGCGATGGGCAGCCTGACCTATGGCAGCTATGACACATGGCTGGCCAACGGCTATGTTTCCGCGCCGCTCATTCAGGACAAGCTCGCCCTCAGCATCGCGGGCGTCTATGACAAGCGCGACGGCACCGTCACCGATCCGCTGACGGGCCGCAAATATAATGATCGCGACACGCAGGCCGGCCGCGCCATCCTGCGCGCCACGCCCAGCGAGCGGCTGGAACTGATCCTGTCGGGCGACTATACGCGCCAGCGCACGGCTGCGACGCTGGGCTACGCCACCGCGCCACTGATCAATGTCGACCTGGGATCGGGCGCGCTCCCGGTGGTGAAGCCCGCTTATCCTTATGGCGATTATGATTACAAGGCATCGACCAGCCTCGCCCCGGGGCAGGGGCAGCGGCTCGACCATTGGGGCCTGTCCTTCACCGCCAATTTCGAATTGAACGATGCGGTGACGCTGACTTCGATCACCGGCTATCGCAAGCTCAAGCCGGATTATTATATCGACTTCGACGCCACCGAACTGGAAGTGGCCGATGCCTTTGTCGGCGTGCGGCAAAAGCAGTTCAGCCAGGAACTTCAGCTCAAATATGACAGCGGTCCGCTGTCGGGCGTGTTCGGCCTCTATTATCTGAATGAGACGATCCGTTCGCATCAGGAAAGCTATGACGACAATTATTTGCAGTTCCTCACCGCTCCGCTGACCTTCACGCGCTTCATCGACGATCATCAGAATGTAAAAAGCTACGCAGCTTTCGGTCAGCTCACCTATGACCTGACGGAGCAGCTTTCGATCACGGCGGGCCTGCGCTACACCAAGGAGCGCAAGCGCTATACCCGCTCGACCTATACCGAGCTGGGAGGCGCGGAGACCCCGCCCTATCTGTTCCCCGGCAGCCTGCCCGCGCCCTATAACGACCTCGACCATGTCGATTTCGACGCATGGACGCCGATGGCGACCCTGTCCTACAAGCCGACCCGCGACACGCTGCTCTATGCGACCGTTTCGCGCGGCTTCAAGTCGGGCGGCTTCAACGGCCGCGTCAATGGCGAGAGCGACGTCACGCAGGTCATCGACGGCGTTCCCACCATCGTCCCCTATTTCAAGCCGGAAACGGTCTGGAGCTATGAAGCGGGGGCCAAGGGCAGCTTCCTCAATGGCCGGGTGAACCTGTCGGCGGCGGCCTTCTATTCCGATTACAAGGATTTCCAGGCTCGCGTCGGCGGCGACAATAGCGGCCTGACAAGCGGTTCCTTCCCGGTCATCAACGCGGGCAAGCTGCGCATCTGGGGCGTGGAGTTCGAAGCGTCGGTGAAGCCGGTCCGCAACCTCAACATTGCAGCGTCGGTCGGCTATCTCAATGCCGAATATAAGGAGTTCAACGACGGCCGCCGCGCACCAGGCTTCTCCTGCAACCCGACGGGCGCCGCCATCGTCTGCAAGCCGCCCTTCGCCCCGCCGATGACGATGCGGCTGGCGGCGGATTATACCGTGCCGCTGGGCAGCGCGGCGCTGACCTTTGGCGGGGACATGCGCTTCGTCGACAAGCAATGGCTGTCGGTGGATAATCGCCCGGGCCTGTACGAAGACGGCTACGCCATCGCCAATGCCTATGTTCAGGCGGATTTCGCGGACGGCAAATATTATCTGCGCGGCGCGGTGAAGAACGCCTTCAAGGAACTCTACAAGACCGATGGCCAGGAATTTTCCAGCGTGGGCAATATCCAGACCGTCTATTATGGCGATCCGCGCACCTGGACGATCACGGCGGGTTTCCGTTTCTAGAGCGATTTCCAAGCGATCGGAAACCGCTCTAAAAGGTTGAAGGGATCATAGCAGCATGGCGTCACAGGTGCGTGAAGCAGCAGGAAGCGGCTATCGCGCGCTTGTCCTTGCCATGCTGCTGCTGGTCTATACCTTCAACTTTCTCGACCGGCAGATCCTCGGCATCCTCGCCGGGCCGATCAAGGCGGAACTGGGGCTGAGCGACACCCAGCTCGGCGCGCTGGGCGGCATCGCTTTCGCGATCCTCTATTCGACGCTCGCCATTCCGCTGGCGCTGCTGGCCGACCGGACCAGCCGCACATGGGTCATCACCGTCAGCCTTGCGGTATGGAGCGGCTTCACCGCGCTCTGCGGCATGGCGGGCAGCTTTGCGCAGATGTTCCTCTTCCGCATCGGGGTCGGCGTGGGGGAAGCAGGCGGGGTCGCCCCTTCCTATGCCGTCATCTCCGATTATTTTCCGCAGGAACAGCGCGCCCGCGCCCTTTCCATCTATTCGCTCGGCATCCCGCTGGGTTCGGCGGGCGGCGTCCTGCTGGGCGGCTATATCGCGCAGACGGTCGAATGGCGGACGGCCTTCATCGTCGTCGGTCTGGCGGGCCTGCTGATCGCCCCGCTCTTCCGCCTCACCGTGCGCGAGCCTGTTCGCCCGCCGGTGCAGGCCGACGCCATCCCGGTGTCCGCCGTATTCGGCATCCTTGCCGCCAAGCGCAGCTTCTGGCTGCTCGCGTTGGGCGCGGCCTGCTCGTCGCTCTGCGGCTATGGCGTGGCCTTCTGGCTCCCCAGCCTGCTGATGCGCAGTTTCGGCCTGGACCTGATGGGCGCGGGCCAGTTCCTGGGCGCGCTACTGCTGATCGGCGGGGTGGCGGGCGTGCTGCTGGGCGGCTGGCTGGGCGATCGGATCGGAAGCCGGGACAAGGCCGCCTATGCCTGGATTCCCGCCGCCAGCTATATCGTCGGCATGCCGCTGTTCGTCATCGGCGTGCTGTCGGACAGCGTCACCTTCGCCTTCTGCCTGTTCCTGATCCCGCAGGCGCTGGTCTATGTCTGGCTGGGGCCGGTGCTCACCGCGGTCCAGCATCTGGTCCCCGCGCATATGCGCGCGACCGCTTCGGCGACCTTCCTGCTCATCAACAATCTGGTGGGTCTGGGGCTGGGTAGTTGGGCCGTCGGCGCCTTGTCGGATGCGCTCACCCCGCAATTTGGCGGGGAGGCCCTGCGCTACGCGATCGTGGCGGCCCTGGGCTTCTACCTGCTCGCCGGCCTGTTCATGGCGCTCGCAGGCAAGGCGCTCCGCAAGGATTGGGTCGATACCACCGTTGGGGGGTAATGCCCCGACAAACGCTCTGCCTGGATTTCAACCACCGCCATCGGTCGTCACCGCGCTATCCGGCGACGATCACGATAGCCACGGCGCTTCAGAATGAAGCCAGCGTCGTTTGCCCATATGAGCAAGCCGCTTTGCGTAATCGTGCCAAAGAACCAGCCCTTGCCCATGCGGCGCGGATGATGGATATGCGGGCGGAGCGCCAGAGGGCAGGCGCGGGTTGCAAGGGGATATGACCGGAATATGCTGTTGTTTCGCGGCAAGGAGTCCAATCCCCGTTCGCTGGTGAAGGCGATTAGCTGGCGCACGCTGGGCAGCATCGACACCTTCATCCTCGGCCTGCTCTTCACGCAGAATGTGAAAGCGGCGGGCGCCATCGCCTCGACCGAAGTGGTGACCAAGATCCTGCTCTATTATTTCCATGAACGCGCATGGGCGCAGATCGACTGGGGCCTGCCCAGGGGCCAGCCGCCAGAGCAGATGGAGGACGCGCTGCCCGAACAGGAAAGCGTGCCGACATGATCCCCCTGCCCCAGGTCTCGCAGGTCGCGCAGACGATCCAGCTCGCGCTTGCCCCGGTCTTTCTGTTGGCGGGCATCGGCGCTTTTTTGAACGTCTGCGTGGGACGTCTGGCGCGGATCATCGACCGGGCGCGGCTGGTGGAAAAGCTGGTGCTTTCTTCACGCGGCAAGGAACATGACCGGATGGTGAGCGAAATCCGGGTTCTCGACCGGCGGATGAGCGTCGTCAATATCGCGATCTTTCTGTCGGTCGCGAGCGCATGCGCCATTTGCCTGGTCGTCATCCTGCTGTTCGCGGCCGAACTGTTCGACGCGCATATGGGCAGGGTCATCGCGATCCTCTTCAGTCTGGCCATGGTCCTGCTGGCGGCGGCCTTCGCCACCTTCATTCTGGAAATCCGGCTGGCCTCGCGCACCATCCATATCCGCAACGAAGTGCTGTTTCACAAGGTCGAGGATGAGGGGGGAACGGAAAAACCATGACCCGCTTCACGGTGAACGACCGGCCGGTCCAGTATCGCATGGACCCCGATACCCCGCTGCTCTGGGCGCTGCGCGATGCGTCCAACCTGACCGGCGTCAAATATGGATGCGGCACCGGCGATTGCGGAGCCTGCACCGTCGATATCGACGGGGAGGCGGTACGGTCCTGCCAGGTCAGCATCGCCCAGACCGAAGGACGATTCGTCACCACCATCGAAGCGCTCTCGCCCGACCGGGGGCATCCGGTGCAACAGGCTTTCGCGGCCGACAATGTATCGCAATGCGGCTATTGCATCCCCGGCATGGTGATGGCGGCGTCCGTGCTGCTGCGGCGGAACAACGATCCGAGCGATGAAGAGATCGACGCGGCGATCATCAATATCTGCCGCTGCGGCATCTATCCCCGTCTGCGCGGCGCGATCCAGCGCGCGGGACGGATCATGCGCGGCGAGGAACAGGTCGCCGCCGCCCCGCCGCCCGGCATCACGCCGGAAGAAGCGGCCCGCGCCGTGCCCGCGCTGCGGAAACCGTGATTGCGGGCCATTTCCATACGCCTTCCGTTCTTGCCGTTTCTTTCAAATCGCTGACGGCCCGGTTCAGCACCACGACATCGCCTTGCCTGCATAAGGATGCCATGAGGGGCGCAATGCCCCGTGCAAGGAAAGCAACGACGATGTTGAGGAAAGTCATGCTGGCGGGCCTGATGGCCGCCACGGCGCTGGGCGGGATCGCACCCGCCTACGCGCAGAGCTGGGGCGAACGGATGCGCGGTCGCATGGAACAGCCATCCGGGCATGCGCGGGATCAGGCCCGGTCCGTCGGCGACGCTCAACGTGGCGCAGGGCGCGAGCGGCCCAACCGGCCTGCGCCCGACCGATCTGTGACGCCGCGCGCCGAAAGACCCGCGCAGAATGGGCAGCAGCGCGCGCGGCAGGATCGCGCCGCGCCCAATGTGCGGCCTTCGCCGCAGCAGCGCACCGAATCGCGCTGGAACGGAAATGACCGCAATCGTGTTGAACCCCGACCGGGCACTCGCCCCGGCTGGCAGAGCGCGGCCGGGCAGAACAACCGGCCCGACGCGCGTCCGGGCAACCGGCCCGATGCGCGGCAGCCATCGCGTGATCGTCAGAATGATCGCCGCGCCGGCGACAATCGCCGTTGGGACAATGAACGGCGGGCGGACAATGATCGCCGATGGAACGACAACCGCCGGAACGATCGGGACGATCGCAACCGGGACAACCGGCGCTGGAGCGACAATCGCGACCGGAACGGCGCATGGGCCAATAGTCGCTTCGACGACCGGACGCGCTGGAACAACCAGCGGCGCTGGAACAATGGCTGGCGCAACGACCGGCGTTATGACTGGCGCGACTATCGGGGGCGCTATGGCGATCGTTACCGGGTCGGGCGCTATCATGCGCCGCGCGGATGGGATTATGGTTATCGCCGTTTTTCCATCGGGTTTTTCCTGGGCGCGCCGCTCTATGCCAACAGTTACTGGCTGGACGATCCATGGTCCTACCGCCTGCCACCCGCTTACGGCACATTGCGCTGGGTCCGCTATTATGACGACGCTCTGCTGGTCGACATTCGCGACGGCTATGTGGTCGACGTGATCCACGACTTCTTCTGGTAACCGGCTTCCTGGACTGGCCTTCAGGAACCACTCGGCCCGGAGCCATGTGCTCCGGGCCATTTTCATTTGCGCCAGCGCCATGACCGATGGCAGGAGGACGCGATGAGCGAGATCATCGACGATGGCGGCATCGCTTCCGCCGCCCGCGCCGCCATAGGGGACGCCGTCCGCGCGCGGCTGGACCGCAATCCCATGGTGCACCGGATCGACACACCGCATCTGGAAATCTACGGACGGCAGGATTTTCTGAGCGCGGAGGAATGCGCGGGCCTGCGCGCGATGATCGACGCGGACGCGCAGCCCTCCACGCTCTTTTCCGGTAGCGCCAATGCCGAATATCGCACCAGCCATAGCTGCCATCTCAGCCCATGGACCCCGCTGGTGGAGACGGTGACGCAGCGCATCTGCGCGATCACCGGCATCGCACCCGAAACCGGCGAGACCTTGCAGGGGCAACGCTATACGCAGGGACAGGAATATAAGACCCATTGCGACTTCTTCCCCGTCACCGCCAGCTATTGGCCGCGCATGTTGCAAAGCGGGGGGCAGCGGTGCTGGACGGCGATGATCTATCTGTCCGCCGTCGCGGAAGGCGGAGAAACGCAATTCCCCCAATGCGAATTCATGGTGCCGCCGGTTGAAGGCATGATCCTGATCTGGAACAATCTGGACCGCGAGGGCGCGCCCAACGATTATAGCCTGCACGCCGCCCGCCCGGTCCTGCGCGGCGCCAAATATGTGGTCACCAAATGGTTCCGCGAGCGCCCGTGGACGCCCTGAAGGCCGGTTACATCTTGCGACATAAATGACTGATTCCTGACAGCTTCATTCCCGGCCGGTTCAGGCGGCGAGGCGCATATCCGCATCATGGACGAAGGAACCGGCGACCATCCCACAGGGTTGATCCCGCCGTTCCACGTCAGACGATGGGAGACAGATTATGCGTAAATGGATCATATTGGGACTGATCGCAGCGACCGCGGCGCCGGGCGTCGCGTCGGCCCAGTCGGCGGCGGAATTGCGCCGTGACCGCCATGAAGTGCGGCAGGACCAGCGCGACCTGCGCAACGCCCAGCGCCATGGCGACCGCCGCGACGTGCGGGAGGCTCGCCGGGACGTACGCGATTCCCGTCGCGAATATCGCGAGGATTGGCGGGACTATCGCCGCAGCCACCGCGACGTTTACCGCGCGGGCAACTGGCGCGCGCCCTTCCGCTATTCGCGCTGGGACGCCGGGGCGCAGTTGCGGCCGGCCTATTACAGCTCACGCTATTATATCAGCGATCCCTATCGCTACCGCCTGCCCCGTCCGGGCGCCAATATGCGTTGGGTGCGGCACTATAATGACGTATTGCTGGTCAATATCCGTACCGGCCGCGTCGCGCAGGTGCATCGCGGCTTCTTCTGGTAAGCGCGGCCCCAAGGGCTGACGCAAAAACGGCTCCGGGTTCCCTTTCCCCGGAGCCGTTCGTCTTTTGCCCGACAGCAAATAGCGTCCCCTTGGCCGCGCCGCTCGTTTCCGGGCGGGCGCGGCCGATGGCGCGCGAAGCGCCATCAGTCCGAAAGGGGGGTGGACCGTGCGCTAAACGATCCGGGGGAAAATAAGTTCCTCGCGCCGCATCAGGCCGAGAGCGCCTCAGCGATCAATTTCCGGCTGTTGCCGATGCCGTAGAGCGCAATGAAGCTTCCCATGCGCGGCCCCTGATCCGCGCCCAGCAGCGTCTGGTAGAGCGCCTTGAACCAGTCGCGCAGTTCCGCAAAGCCGAATGCCTCATCCTTGCCGATGGCATAGACGATATTCTGGATGTCCACCGCCGACGCATCGGCCGGGAGCGCGGCCAGTTCCTCGTCCAGTTTCCGCAGCGCCGCCGCTTCATTCGCTTCGGGCGCGCGCTTCCGCAGCGTCGGCGCCACGAAATCGCGATGATAGGCCAGGGCATGGCCGATCAGCCGGTCGAGATCGGGATAGGTCTGCGGACTGGCGTCAGCGACATAGTTGCGCAGATAGCCCCAGACCTGCTCACGGGTCGCATCGCCCATCACGCCGACAAGGTTCAGCAGCAGGCCGAAGGTCACGGGCAGCGATCCTTCGGGCAGCTTGCCGTCATGGATATGATGAACGGGATTGCCCAGTTGCTGCTCGACCGCCTGGTTCGGATAATTGCCCCGGAACTGCCAATATTCGTCCACCGCGCGCGGGATCACGCCCATGTGAAGCTGCTTCGCCTTCTTCGGCTCGCGATAGGCGTAGAAGGCGAGGCTTTCTTCCGGCCCATAGGTCAGCCATTGTTCGAGGCTGAGGCCATTGCCCCTGGACTTGGAGATCTTCTCGCCCTTTTCGTCAAGGAACATCTCGTAATTAAAGCCTTCGGGCGGACGGCCGCCAAGGGCGCGGCAAATCTTCGACGATTGCGTGACCGAATCGATCAGGTCCTTGCCCGCCATTTCATAATCGACGCCCAGCGCGACCCAGCGCATCGCCCAGTCGACCTTCCATTGCAGCTTCGCGCGCCCTGAAAGGATCGACTGCTCCACGACCTCGCCTTCATCCTCGAAACGGATGAGGCCCGCATCGGCGTCCACCACCTCGACCGGCACCTGAAGCACGATGCCGCTCTTCGGGCTGATCGGCAGGACGGGCGAATAGGTCGCCTGCCGTTCCTTGCGCAGCGTCGGCAACATGATGTCCATGATCGCCTGATAACGGTGCAGGACCAGCTTCAACGTCTCGTCGAACGCGCCCGACTGATAACGCTCCGTGGCCGAAACGAACTCATAGTCGAAACCGAAACGGTCGAGGAACTCCCGCAGCATCGCATTATTGTGATGCGCGAAGCTTTCATATTGGCCGAAGGGATCGGGCACCTGCGTCAGGGGCTTGCCCAGATGGCCGGCCAGCATCGCCTGATTGGGCACATTGTCGGGCACCTTGCGCAAGCCGTCCATGTCGTCGCTGAACGCGATCAGGCGCGTGGGCACATCCGACAGCGCATGAAAGGCGTTGCGAACCATGGTCGTCCGCAGCACTTCGTTGAAGGTGCCGATATGGGGCAGGCCCGAGGGACCATAGCCGGTTTCGAACAGCACATATCCCTTTTCAGGCGCGCCCTGCGGATAGCGTTTCAGCAGCTTGCGGGCTTCTTCATAGGGCCAGGCCCTGGATGCCGTCGCGGCGGCGCGGAGAATATCGGAAACAGTCATGGCTCCAGCCAGTAGCGGCGAAGAGGCCGAAAGAAAACGCCCTTTTGAGGGCAATCTGCATCTGGCGCCGGGGCGGTTTTCAACTTTTATTAACCTCATAAGTTCATAGGAGCATGGAGGAGTAGCCATGCAGGTCCAGCGCACCCGCGAACGCATCACGGTCGAAATCCCGATTGTCATCACCACGGTGCTTGACAGTCTGGAAGGCATGATCGTCGATCTGAGCGAAGGCGGAGCGCAGGTGATCGGCTGTTCCCTGCCCGCGAAAACCCAGTGTCAGGTCGATCTGGACGGGCATATCGTGTTCGGCATAGTGCGTTGGTCCGAAGAGGACCGGATGGGCATTCGCTTTCCCTATGACCTGACCGATGGGCCGCTTCTGGAAAAGCTGGACAAGACGCGGGCGGCGCGGCGCGCGCCGATGGCGGCCTGTCAGCCTGCCTATAGCCGGCCATCCCCCACGCCCTATGCGCCACTGATGCAGGGTGGCTTCGGGCGGCGCATCCGTTAACGATCGCCGCTTTTCCGGGTTTCCCTTTTGTTCCGGCTCGCCTAAGCCAGTCCGGTGATCGACCCATCCGCCCTGCCCGCACTCCATGCCAGCCATGGCGGCATCTGGCACCGCGAAGGGGGCCGCACCCAGGGCATCGCCAAGGGGCAGGCGATCAGCCGCACGGCTGAGACGCCGACGCTGATCCTGAATGCGCCGCTGACCGGGCAGAGGCTGGGCTATCCCGACCTCAATGGCCTCGATCTGCTGGAACTGTGGGCCTTCGTCTATCCGGCGCATTTTCTCGTGCCCACGCCCAAGGGATTGGCCGAGGCGCTGGACCTGCCACCCATCGTCAGCGAGGCGGACATCCCCGCCCTGTTGCAGATGGCGACGGCGCGGCTGCTGGACCGGGTCGAATCGCCCGCATGGGCGGAACGCGAGGGCGCATGGACGGCGGCGCAGGCGCTGGCCCGGCTGCGCTGGCCATGGGCGCCGCTGGTCGGCCCCCGGATCGCGCGGCCGGGGGAAGCGGAACGCTGGCTCTTTTCCAAGCTGCCTGAATGGGAGGAAGCGCCACCGCGCCCGCCCGCCCGCGTGATCGCGCTGGAAGAAGACCAGGTGCTGGAACGGCTGGAGGAACTGACGGGCCGCGACGCCGAACCGCGCCCCGGCCAGCGCGCCTATGCGACCGCCACCCTCTCCGCCTTCCGCCCGCGCGCGCATCGGGATCAGCCCAATATGCTACTGGCCGAGGCGGGGACCGGCATCGGCAAGACGCTCGGCTATCTCGCGCCCGCCTCGCTCTGGGCGGGAGAGGCGCAGGGGACGGTGTGGGTGTCGACCTATACCAAAGCGTTGCAGCGGCAACTGGACCGGGAAAGCCCGCGCCTCTTCCCCGATCCCGCGACCACGGCAAAGCGCGTCGTGGTGCGCAAGGGGCGGGAAAATTATCTCTGCCTGCTGAACCTGGAGGATGCCTTGCAGGGCGGCTTTTCCGGGCGGGCGGCGATATTGGCGCAGATGGTGGCGCGCTGGGCCGCTTTCACCAAGGATGGCGACATGATCGGCGGCGACCTGCCCGGATGGCTGCCGACGCTGTTCCGGCGCAATGGCTCCACCGCGCTCACCGACCGGCGGGGCGAATGCATCTATGCCGGTTGCCCGCATTACCGCAAATGCTTCATCGAACGGTCAGTGCGCGCGTCGGCGGAGGCGGACATCGTCATCGCCAATCATGCGCTGGTGATGATCAACGCCGCGCGCGGGCGGGAGAGCGGACAGCAGCCGCAGCGCATCATCTTCGACGAAGGCCATCATCTGTTCGACGCGGCGGATTCGATCTTCTCAGTCGCGCTGTCGGGGCAGGAGGCGATCGAACTGCGCCGCTGGATCATGGGACCCGAAAGCGGTTCGCGCGGGCGACGGCGGGGCCTTTCCGCGCGGCTCTCCGACGTGGCGAGCTATGACGAGGCGGGCGGCGAAGCGATCCGCATGGCGGCCGATGCCGCCCGCGCACTGCCTGCCGACGAATGGCTGAAGCGAATCGTGGCGGGCGAGCCTTTCGGACCGGTCGAGGCGCTGCTCGCGGCGGTGCGGGGAACGGTCTACACGCGCGCGGGCGACAATGGCGAGGCCGATGCGGGCTATGGGCTGGAGACGGAACTGGCCGAGCCGGACGGCGCTCTGGTGGAGGCGGCGCAGGAGGCGGCGCTGGCGCTGGATGCCCTGCTGCGGCCCCTGACGCGCCTTGCCAAGCGGCTGGAGGCGGTGATCGAGGATGCCCCCGACTGGCTGGACGGCGCGGCGCGGGCGCGGGTCGAAGGGGCGATCGCCTCGCTCGGCTGGCGGTGCGATCTGGTGTCGGCCTGGCTGGCGCTGCTGGCGCGGATCGGGGGACCGGCGGATGCGGACTTCGTCGACTGGCTGGCGGTCGACCGGATCGAGGGGCGCGAGTTCGACATCGGCATCCATCGCCACTGGCTCGACCCAGCGCGACCGCTGGCGGAAACGGTGCTGAAACCCGCGCAGGGCGTGATCGTCACTTCCGCGACGCTCAAGGGCGGCGGCGATTGGGACAATGCGGAACGGCGCTGCGGCGCGGCGCATCTGCCGCACGGGGCGGAACGGTTCGAGACGTCCAGCCCCTTCGACTATGCCGGACGGTCCGAAGTGCTGATCGTCACCGACATCAAGCGGGGCGACATTGCGGGGCTTTCCGGTGCCTATGCGCGGCTGATCGAGGCTTCGGGCGGCGGAACGCTGGGCCTGTTCACCGCGATCCGGCGGCTGCGCGCAGTCCATGCGCGGATCGCGGACCGGCTGGCGCGGGCGGGACTGCCGCTTTACGCCCAGCATGTCGATCCGATGGATACCGGCACGCTGGTCGATATCTTCCGCGACGATCCACGCGCCTCGCTCCTGGGAACCGATGCTTTACGGGATGGCGTGGACGTGCCGGGCCATTCGTTGCGGCTGGTGGTGATGGAGGGCGTGCCATGGTCCAAGCCCACGGTGCTCCACGCCGCGCGCAAGCTGGCCGGGGGCGGCGGTGCCTATGACGACCGGCTGATCCGCGCGCGGATGGCGCAGGCCTTCGGGCGGCTGATCCGGCGGGCGGGCGACAAGGGCAGCTTCGTCATCCTGTCCGCCGCCATGCCCAGCCGCCTGCTTTCCGCCTTCCCGCCCGGAACGCCGATCCGCCGCCTGACGCTGGACGAAGCCATCATCGCGGTCAGCGCCAACACACAATATAGCGATGGCCTTGGCAGCGGCATGAGGCTAGGGGATCAGGGAATCATCCATGATCCGTCCGCCCCGGAGAGAGAATGAAGCGCCTGACCCTGCTGCGCCATGCCAAGTCCGACTGGGACGATCCGGTTGCGCGCGACTTCGACCGGCCGCTCAATCGCCGGGGAGAAAAGGCGGCGCTGCTGATGGGCCAGTTCGCGCAGGCGCAAAAGATGCGCTTTGGCCATCTGGTGGCGTCCCCCGCCGTGCGGGTCGTACAGACGCTGGAAACCTTCTTTTCCGGCTATGGCGAAGTGCTGGACGCCCATTGGGACCGGCGCATCTATCTGGCGTCGGCGGCGACCTTACTGGACGTGGTGCGCGACCTGCCCGACGATGCCGACGCCGCGCTGATGTCAGGGCATAATCCGGGCTTCGAGGAACTGATCCTGGAACTCGTCCCCGATGACGGTGCCAGTCCCATTCGCGACGATGTGGAAGTCAAATTCCCGACCGCCAGCCTTGTGGTGCTGGACCTGCCGATCGACCGCTGGGCCGACGCGCGGGAAAATATCGCGACGCTGGTGAGCTTCACCCGCCCCCGCGATCTCGATCCGGCCTTGGGGCCGGGCGCGCGTTAAGGCCCGTTCCATGACGCCGATCCACTGGCGCAAGGCCGAAATGCGCGATGCTCCCGCCTTGTCGATCCTGGGCGGCGCGACCTTCCTTGCCAGCTTTGCGCATGACCATCCGGGCGCGGCGCTGCTCGACCATGTCCGCAACGCGCATGGAGAAGAATTTTACCGCACGGCGCTGGCCGATCCGGAACAGACGCTGCTGATCGGTGAAACGCCGCTGGGCGCGCCGGTGGGTTATGCGCTGCTGACGCCGCCGGACCTGCCTGTAGACCCGCAGCCCGGCGACATCGAGCTTAAACGCTTCTATCTGCTGGGCGACTGGCAGGGAAAGGGCAATGGCGACGCCCTGATGGAGCAGGTGACAGGCGAAGCGCAGGCGCGAATGGCGCGCCGCCTGCTGCTGGCCGTCTATCCGGCCAATGAGAAAGCGCGCCGTTTCTATGCGCGCAATGGCTTTGAGGAAATCGGCGAAACCGTTTTCATGGTCGGGGATATGCCGTTCCGCGACCTGATCTATGCCCGTTCACTGTAGAACGAGGCGTTCCTATTCACCGAGCGCCCGCGCCAGCGTGGCGCGGATCGACTCCAGCCTTTCGACGATATCGGTTTCGGGCTGATGCGCCACCGGCTTGGAGGGAACCGCGCCATTGCCGTCAGCCAGCGCCTTTTGCGCCCCGCGCACGGTGAAGCCTTCGACGTTCAGAAGCTGATGTATCCGCCGGACAAGCGCCACATCGGCCGGGCGGTAATAGCGCCGGTTGCCCGCCCGTTGCAGCGGGCGCAGCTGCGGGAAACGCGTTTCCCAATAACGCAGGATATGTTGCGGAAGACCCAGCTCGCCAGCCAGTTCACTGATGGTCAGAAATGCGCCTTCCGCCTTTTCCATGACAGCGATGTTGCACCCATAGTCGAGCCAAGGTCAACCATGGCAAATCCCTGATATGCATGAAAAAGGAAAGGTCAGGCCGCTCCGGCGCTCGCGACCCGGTCACGCATCGCCTGGCTGGCGCGGAAAGTCAGCACGCGGCGCGGCTCAATCGGCACTTCCACGCCAGTCTTGGGATTGCGGCCCATGCGCTGATTCTTGTCGCGCAGGACGAAGGTGCCGAAGCTGGAGATCTTCACATTCTCCCCACGTTCCAGCGCGCTCGCCATATGTTCGAGGATGGATTCCACCAGCGCCGCCGCTTCGGCGCGCGAAAGGCCAATATGACGATTGACACTTTCCGCAAGATCCGCGCGCGTCAAGGTTGCGTTGCCTGTCATATGCCGTCCCCGATTTATGCCCCAATGGTACATGTGCCGTAAATTTACGGTTTCTGCAAGGTGGCATAAGGGTAGCAAAGCGTTTCAAAACTGGACTTTATAACGACAAAAAACGTTAAAGACGCAGGACACAGGCCCCCCATGTGAAGCCGCCGCCCATGGCTTCCAGAACCAGCAGATCGCCCGGCTTGATCCGCCCGTCGCGCATCGCGAGATCCAGCGCCAACGGCACCGACGCGGCGGAGGTGTTGGCATGTTGATCCACGGTCATGATGACCTTTCCCGGCGACAATTTCAGCTTGCGCGCGGTCGCGTCGAGGATGCGGGCATTGGCCTGATGCGGGATCAGCCAGTCGATGTCGGTGGGCGCCAGGTCCGCCAGCGCCAGCACCTCGGTCAGGACGGAAGCGAGATTGACGACGGCATGGCGGAAGACCTCCTGCCCTCTCATCCGCAGCTTGCCGACCGTCTGCGTGGTGGACGGCCCGCCATCGACGAAGAGAAGCTGGTTGTGGCGTCCATCGGCATGGAGTTTCGACGCAAGAATGCCCCGCTCGCCGCTCTCGCTCTCTTCTGTACCCAGCACGATGGCGCCCGCGCCGTCGCCGAACAGGACGCAGGTGGTGCGGTCCTCCCAGTCCAGGATGCGGCTGAAGGTTTCCGATCCGATCACCAGCGCCCGCTGCGCCGCGCCGGAGCGGATCATGCTGTCAGCCACAGTCACGGCGTAGAGAAAGCCCGAACAGACCGCGGCCACGTCGAAGGCGACGCAATCATTGATGCCCAACGCCGCCTGCACCAGCGTCGCGCTGGCCGGGAAGGTCTGGTCCGGCGTGGCGGTCGCCAGGATGATGAGGTCGATATCCTGCGGCGTCAGCCTGGCCGCGTCCAGCGCAGCGCGCGCCGCGTCGGTCGCGAGGGAGGCCGTGGTTTCCCCTTCCCCCGCGATATAACGGGCGCGGATGCCGGTGCGCTCCACGATCCATTCGTCGCTGGTGTCGACCGTCTGCGCCAGTTCCGCATTGGTGACCTTGCGCGCCGGCAGAGCGGAACCCGTGCCCAGAAGTATCGAACGGCGGATCACTTGACGGGCAACTCCTGCTTGGACGCGGCGGACCGGGCCGCGATTCCGGCCATGTCAGCGGCAATACGCCGGGTGATGTCCTCTTCCAACAGACGCGCGGCCACGTGGACGGCATTGGCCACGCCCTTGTCATTGGCGCCGCCATGGCTCTTCACGACAACGCCGTTGAGGCCCAGAAAGACCGCGCCATTGTGATTATTGGGGTCGAGATGATGCTTCAGCAAATGCATGGCGGGCTTCGAAATCAGAAAGCCGATCTTGGACCGCAGCGAACTGGTGAACGCGTCGCGCAGCAGATCGGTGACGAACCGGGCGGTGCCCTCCGCCGTCTTGAGCGCGACATTGCCGGAAAAACCGTCGCACACGATCACGTCGACTTCGCCGCGCCCGATCTTGTCGCCTTCGGTAAAGCCTTCGAAGGACAAGGGCAGCTTGTCGGCGGCGCGCAGGATCGCGGCGGCGTCGCGGATTTGGTCCGTACCCTTGAGTTCCTCGGTGCCGATGTTGAGCAGGCGGACGCGCGGGCGGTCAAGATCGCAGGCGATGCGGGCATAGGCCGCGCCCATCACCGCGAACTGCACAAGGTTGCGCGCATCGCATTCCGTGTTCGCGCCAAGGTCCAGCATGACAACGTCATTATTGCCCAGCGTCGGCAGCATCGCGGCCAGCGCGGGGCGGTCGATGCCGGGCATGGTGCGCAGCGCGAGTTTCGCCATCGCCATCAGCGCGCCGGTATTGCCCGCCGACACGGCCGCCCCGGCATCGCCCGACTTCACGGCGGCGATCGCCATGCTCATCGAACTGCCCTTCTTGCGAAGGGCGGTACTGGGCTTTTCGCTGCCGGCGACGACCAGATCGCTATGAACGACTTCGGAGGCCGCGCGCAGATTGGGATGATTGTCGAGCGCCGCCTTGATCCGCGCCTCATCGCCGAACAGGATGAAGCGGAGGCCGTCATGACGGTGGCGGGCCAAAGCCACGCCCGCCATCATCACGCGCACGCCTTCATCCCCGCCCATCGCGTCGATTGCGATTCGCGGTTGGCTGGACACGTCAGATCACCTTTGCGGCGGAAGGGATATCGTCAGGCCCCGACGGCAACGACTTCACGGCCATTATAGTGGCCGCAGGCATCGCACAGATTATGCGGACGCTTCAGTTCGCCACAGTTCGAGCATTCCTGGAACGCTTCGACGCGCAGCGAATCGTGGCTGCGGCGCATGCCGCGACGGGAGGGAGACGTTTTCCTCTTGGGGACAGCCATGTCGGCACCTTATTCCGTAAATAAAATCTGGTTATGCGACTGGCCGACATCCGATGGATGCGGACGCCACAGGCGCCGCAGACCCATGCGGCCCGGGTGATCGCGAAGCCCTGCGCCTATACCGGTTTTTGGCCGGGGCGCAAGTCCTTCCTTGCCCCTTGCCGCGCGCATCCTATGCTGCGGCATCATCAGTCCCTGGGGGAGAGGACATCATGCTGCTTCCGATCACGCTGACCCTGGCCGCGGCCTGCGCGCTCATCAACCTGTGGCTGGCGAGCCGCTGCGTGCGAATCCGGATGGCGGACAGGGCGGCGCGGCATGGCGATGGCGGCAATGCGCGGCTCGCCCGCCGGATGCGCGCCCATGCCAATTTCATCGAATACACGCCGATGGTGCTGATCCTGTGCGCCCTCATCGAAATGGCGCTGGGGGCATCGCTGTGGCTGTGGGTCGGCGCGCTGGCCTATGTGGTCGCGCGCATTTGCCACGGCCTTGGCATGGATGCGGAAAGCGGCGGCAGCCTGCGCGCCACCGGGGCCTTGCTCACATGGGTCATCATGGCCGCGCTTGCCGGAGCGGCGCTTTATGCCGCCTATCAGGGCACACGCGAAATGCCCGTCCTGCCCGTTATGGCGGCAGTGTAGCGATCAGGCGAGCGCCGCGTCGGCAACGAAGGGATTGCTGCGCCGTTCATGCGCGAAATTGCTCATCGGGCCATGGCCGGGGACAAAGGCGGTGTCGCCGCCCAATGGCCACAGCTTGCCGGTGATCGCGTCGATCAGATCCTGATGATTGCCTCTGGGGAAATCGGTGCGGCCGATCGACCCCTGAAACAGCACATCGCCCACGATGGCGAGCTTGCTGGGAGCATGATGAAAGACGACATGGCCGGGCGTGTGGCCGGGGCAATGCAGCACGTCCAGCACCAGATTGCCGACCGTCACCTGATCCCCATCCGCTAGCCAGCGGTCCGGTTCGAAAACCTCGCCGTTGATGCCATAGCGCGCGCCATCTTCGGCAAGCTGGTCGATCCAGAAACGGTCCGCTTCATGCGGCCCTTCGATCGGCACGCCCAGTTCCCGCGCCAATATGCCGGCCTGCCCGCAATGGTCGATATGGCCGTGGGTGACGAGCAGCTTTTCAATGATGACGCCCTGCTGCTCCGCCGCGGCCTTGAGCTGGGGCAGGTCGCCACCCGGATCGACGAAGGCCCCCTTGTTGGTGGCGGTGCACCAGAGCAGCGTGCAGTTCTGCTGCAAGGGCGTGACGGGGATGATCGCGGCTTTGAGCGGAGGCATGGTCATGGTCCCGATGTGGCGAAGACAGCGGCGCGGCGCAAGGCTCCGTTCCAGATTACCGCTCGGTTTCCTCCATATCGAATTGCTCGGCGAGACTGATGCCGTCCAGCACCTTGGCCGTTTCGTCGCGCAGGCGCAGCATCACGCGGTGCAGGCGGCATTCCGATTCGGGCAGGCAATTATTGCAGGTTTCATGCGCGAAACGGCTGGCGCAGGGCGTCAATGCGAGCGATCCGCGTGTCAACCGCACGATATCGCCATAGCTGATGTCCACCGGCGCCAGCGCCAGCCAATAGCCGCCATCCCGCCCCCGCTGCGTTTCCACAAGTCCCTCGCGCGCCAGTTCGGACAGGATCACCGTCAGGAATTTGGCGGGGATATTCTGCCGCGTCGAAATTTCCGTGAGCGGCACCGGACCCTGACGGTAGCGGTCGGCCAGATGCTGAAGCGCGCGAATGGCATAACGGGTCTTCTGCGAGAGCATGAGTCCGTTATTCGCTCATGCCCGGCATTTGACAAGGATCAAGGCGCGGAAATTCAGGGACTACGCCTTCACCGCGCCCCGCGCGTCACGCCGACGCGCCTTCCAGCGCGCTTTCATAGGTCGACGCCTTGAAGCCGACGATGGTGCGCTTGCCCAGATCCAGGATCGGGCGCTTGATCATCGACGGGTTCCCCATCATCAGCAGCACGGCCTTATCCGCGTCGATATGGGCGCGATCCCCCTCGGGCAAAGCGCGGAAGGTCGTCCCCGAACGGTTGAGGATGGTTTCCCAGCCATGTTCGTCCACCCAGCCGCGCAGCGCCGCTTCATCCACGCCCGACACCTTATAGTCGTGGAAGCTGTAGGACACGCGGCTGTTGTCGAGGAAATTGCGCGCTTTCTTGATCGTGTCGCAATTTTTGATGCCGTACATGGTGATCATGGCGGATTATCCTTCGATGCGCGGGAAAGGGGTCGCGCGGCTCTTGCCCCCTCGGGCACGCCCTGTCCAGCGCTATCGGCCTTCAGGGATAGCTGACCGTCTTGGGTCGGCCCTGCGGAATCGGGATGAATTCCTGATCGTCGCCGGGGATCAGCGGAAAGCGCATCGCCTCCCAATCCTCGCGCGCCTGCATCAGCCGGTCGGTGGTCGACGACACGAAATTCCACCACACATGGCGGGGCGAGGTGAAAGCCTCTCCCCCGCACAGCACCACCCGGCCGCCATCGGCGCTCATCAGCGTGGCGCTGACGCCGGGACGCAGGACATAGAGCGTCTGCGGCTGGAGCAATATCCCGTCGAGCGCCGCATCGCCGCCCGACACATAAATGGCCCGCTCGTCCGCCGACGGGTCGATGGGCACGCTGCCGCCCGGCGAAAGCTGGATATCCGCATAGATGGTGTCGGCATAGGTCGTCACCGGCGCGCTCTGGCCCCACAGCGTCCCCATGATGACGCGGGCGCGGGCGAAGCCGCTGTCGATCACCGGCAGGCAGTCCTCCCCCACATGCTCGAAAGCGGGGTCCATTTCCTCGTTCCGATCGGGAAGGGCGAGCCATGTCTGGATCGCGGAGAGCTTGGAGGCGCGGGCGCGGTCGGCATCGGGCGAGCGTTCCGAATGGACGATGCCCCTGCCCGCCGTCATCAGGTTGACCGCGCCCGGCTCGATCAGTTGTTCGGTGCCGAGCGAATCGCGGTGCAGGAACGCGCCCTCATACATATAGGTGACGGTGGCGAGGTTGATGTGCGGATGGGGGCGCACGTCCACGCCATGCCCCGGCCCGATCTGCGCCGGTCCCGCCTGATCGAAGAAGATGAAGGGGCCGACCATCGTGCGCTCCCTGGCGGGAAGGGCGCGATGGACGCGGAAATCGCCGAGATTATGGCTGGTCGGGGTGATCGTTTGAATGATGATGTCTTCCCGCATGCTCCATCCTTCCCTGAATTTCGTTACTCTCCCGGCGCTTTCGCCCGGATCGCGAGAGCGTGCACCTTTTCCCGCAGCAAATCGGCCAGCGCCGCGTTGACGAGCCGCTGGCGGGCCACCCGGTTCTGGCCGGTGAAGCTGTCGGCGACGATCTCCACCGTGAAATGGCTTTCGCCCGATCCGTCATGCCCCGCATGGCCCCGATGCTGCTCGCTGTCGTCGATGACGGCGAGATGTCGCGGCGACAGGGCGGCGCGCAGGCGGGATTCGATTTCCGTGGCCACTGGGCCTTTCGCTTGGTCGGTCATCTTTCCTATATAGGCTCTTTGCGCGAACTTGCATCAGGACAGTCTTGGCCAGCGACCCCTTCTCGACCCGCCGTTTCAACCGCTTCCACGGCCGCGTGGAAAGCGACCGCCCCTGCGCGGCCGCAGGATGCGAGGAACCGGGCGAATTCCGCGCGCCGCCGCTGGAAGGGAGCGGCTTCCATCAGGAAGGGCCGCGCTGGCGCTGGCTGTGCCTGGAGCATGTCCGGCAGTTCAATCAGGGCTATAATTTTTTCAGCGGCATGAGCGCGGACGAAATCGCCGCCGCCCAGCGTCCCTATGCTGGGTGGGAGCGGGAAACGCGGGCCTTTTCCGCCAGCGCCGCCAGCCCGCCGCCCCGCTGGGCCGACTTTTCCGATCCGCTGGACGCCATCGGCGCCAAGTTCCGCGAGCGCAAGGCGCGGGCCGAGGCGGACCATGCCGCACGGACCGACGGCAAGCTCCTTTCACGGGAAGACCGGCGGGCGCTGGACGTGATGGGCCTGCCCCTGGACGCGGACCGCAAGGCCTTGCGGGCGCGCTATACCGAACTGGTGCGGCGCTATCATCCCGACCATAATGGCGGCGACCGGAGCCATGAAAGCGCCTTGCAGTCGGTGATCGAAGCCTATGGGCAGCTTCGCAAAGCCCCGGCCTTCGCCTGAAGCCGCCGGCAAAGCCAATGGCCGCATTCCGGCCCTGTTCCACCGAAAGCCGCTGCCGCCAGGACAGAATGCCCCCTCGCATTTCCTCGACATGCGCTTTGCCGATGGTCTAGGGCATGGCAGACTCGTTTGACTGAAGAGACATGAAGATGACCGACATCCCCAACGTCCAGCCCGACACGCGCGACGAAACGCTGATGGAAGCCCCCGACCGGGAAGTCGATGCGCGCGACGTTTTCGGCATTGATGTCGACATGAAGGTCCCGGCCTTTTCCGAAGCCGATGAGCGGGTGCCGGACCTCGACCCCGCTTATGTGTTCGATCCGGACACGACGATGGCGATCCTCGCGGGCTTCGCCTTCAATCGCCGCGTGATGGTGCAAGGCTATCACGGCACCGGCAAATCGAGCCATATCGAACAGGTCGCGGCGCGGCTCAACTGGCCGTGCATCCGCATCAACCTCGACGCGCATATCAGCCGCATCGACCTGGTCGGACGCGACGCCATCGTCCTGAAGGACGGACAGCAGGTCACGGAATTCCGCGAAGGGCTGCTCCCCTGGGCGATGCAGCGGCCGGTCGCTCTGGTGTTCGACGAATATGACGCGGGCCGCCCGGACGTGATGTTCGTGATCCAGCGCGTGCTGGAGGCGGACGGCAAGATGACGCTGCTCGACCAGAATCGGGTCATCCGCCCGAACCCCTGGTTCCGCCTGTTCGCGACCGCCAATACCGTGGGTCTGGGCGACACGACCGGCCTTTATCACGGCACGCAGCAGATCAACCAGGGACAGATGGACCGCTGGAATCTGGTGGTGGCGCTCAATTACCTGCCCGCCGCGACCGAGGCGCAGGTGGTGCTCGCCAAGTCGGGCGAATATGATCATGAAGGCGGCCGCAAGGAAGTCGAGAGCATGATCAAGGTGGCGGAACTCACCCGTCAGGGCTTCATCAACGGCGATATTTCCACCGTCATGTCGCCGCGCACGGTCATAAGCTGGGCGCAGAACGCGCTCATCTTCAAGGATGTGGGCTTCGCCTTCCGCCTGTCTTTCGTCAACAAATGCGATGAAGCGGAGCGGTCGCTGGTCGCGGAATATTATCAACGCGTCTTCGGCAAGGATCTGCCCGAAAGCATAGCACACCGGGCGGCCTGAACGCCCCGGTCAGGAGGAGGATCATCATGATGGTCGTCGAACGGATCGCGCCGGACGGCACCGCGCATCGCATCCGCATTCGCGGGCATGAGTTGATCGCGGACATGACCCCGCCGGACGGGCATGACGAAGGCCCCGATCCGCATGATCTCTACGATTCCGCGCTGGGCGCGTGCAAGGCGATGACGATGCTCTGGTATGCCGAGCGCAACGGCATACCCGTCGAAGGCATCCATGTCGGCGTCGCGCGCGATGCCAGCCGGGAGCGTCAGGGCGTCTATCGCCTCACCACCCGCATCGCCATCAGCGGACCGCTGACCGACGAACAGCATGGCAAGCTGATCGCGGTGGCGGCCAAATGCCCGGTCCACAAGCTGATGAACGAAGTACGGACCGAAATCGAAACCATCGCGGTGCCGCGCGCCAGCGATCCGGAAGGGCGATGACCGAACGCTCCCCTCTGGACGCCTTCAAGGACGTGCTGTCCGGCGCGGCGCGCTCGATCGCGCGCGATGCGGAGGTGGAGGTGGGCTTCACCGCCGACGCGCCGCATATGGCGGGCAAGGCGATCAAGGTGCCGACTCCGGGACGCACGCTCCCCGCCGATCAGGTGGCGCTGGCGCGCGGCTTCGCCGACGCCCATGCCCTCAAGCTGCGCCATCACAACGCCCGGATGCACAATGCGTCGGCCCCTGCGGATACGGTGGCGCGCGCGGTTTATGACGCGGTCGAGCAGGCGCGGGTCGAGGCCATCGGCGCGCGCGCGATGGACGGGGTGCGCGACAACCTCAACCATGCGCTCGACATGCGGCTGAAGTCCGATCCAATCCGGCGAGCGCGCTCGCCGGACGAAGTGCCCCTGTCCACCGCGCTGGCGCTCAAGGTGCGCGAGCGGCTGACCGGGCAGGCCGCGCCCAGGGACGTGACCGACGGTCTCGCCATGGTGGACGAGTGGATCGAGGAAAAGGCGGGGACGGACCTTGATGCGCTGTCGCTCGCCATGGACGACCAGCGCGCTTTCCAGAAGCTGACTGCCGCGATGCTGGAGCATCTGCAACTGGTGGACGCCGACGCCCCGCCCGAAACCGACGAGCCGGAATCGGAGGAGGAAGGCGACGAGGAAGAGCAGCAACAGGACGAAGGCGATTCCGGCGAGGACCAGCCCGGCGACAGCGACATGAATGCGCAGGCGCGCGCCGAGGACAAGGGCGGCGACACCGAGGATAGCGACGCCGACTATAGCGACGAGTTCGACGCCGACAGCGAGGATGGCGGCGACGAGATGGGCGACGAGGGCATGATGCCCGTGCGCCCGAACCGGCCGATGGGCGACCTGCCGCCGGGCTTCGACTACAAGGCTTATACCCTCCGGCATGACGAGGTGGTGACGGCCCAAGATCTGTGCGACGAGGATGAACTGCTACGCCTGCGCGGTTTCCTCGATCAGCAACTGGTGAGCTTGCAGGGCGCGGTGACGAAACTCGCCAACCGGCTGCAACGCCGCCTGATGGCCCAGCAATCGCGATCCTGGGATTTCGATCAGGAAGAAGGGCTGCTGGACGCGGCGCGGCTGGCGCGGATCGTGATCGACCCGACCCACTCCCTTTCCTACAAAATCGAGCGCGACACCGAGTTCCGCGACACGGTGGTGACGCTGCTGATCGACAATAGCGGTTCCATGCGCGGGCGTCCGATCAGCATCGCGGCGATCAGCGCCGACATCATGGCGCGGACGCTGGAACGCTGCGGCGTCAAGACGGAGATATTGGGCTTCACCACGCGGGCCTGGAAAGGCGGGCAGAGCCGCGAGGACTGGCTCGCCGCCGGGCGCCCGCCCATGCCCGGCCGCCTCAACGACCTGCGCCACATCGTCTACAAGAAAGCCGACGAGCCGTGGCGGCGGGCGCGCAAGAACCTCGGCCTGATGATGCGCGAAGGGCTGCTCAAGGAGAATATCGACGGCGAAGCGCTGCTCTGGGCGCATAGCCGGCTGATCGGGCGGCCTGAAGAACGGCGCGTCCTGATGGTCATCTCCGATGGCGCGCCGGTCGACGACAGCACCCTGTCGGTCAACAGCGGCACCTATCTGGAGCGCCATCTGCGGCAGGTGATCGAATGGATTGAGAACCGCTCGCCGGTGCAGCTCGTCGCCATCGGCATCGGCCATGACGTGACGCGCTATTACCGCCGCGCCGTTACCATCATGGACGCCGAACAGCTTGGCGGCACCATGGTGGAGCAGCTCGCGGGACTGTTCGACGACGATTAACCGGCCGATGGAGCCGGGCGAGGTCCGGCTCTTTCTCACCAGAATGACCCGAACCTCCCACTTCCCGGCATGGACGGCCTTGAGAAGGAGAGTGTCATGAGTGTCGCCTTTCGTCGTGAAAGCGATGATGAGCATCGGGAGCCGACTTTCGAGATTCCCATACCGCCCGGTCCCAATCTGGTGACCCCGCGCGGCCTGCGCCTGACGCGCGAAAAGGTGGAGGCCCTGGAAGCGGTTTCGACCGAGGGCATGGACGAAGAAACGGCAAAAAAACTGAAGCGCGAGTTGCGCTATTGGCGCACGCGGCTGGCCAGCGCGCAGGTGCAGGCCGTGGCGGAGGGCGACGCCGTCGCCTTCGGAACCCGCGTCACCTATCGCCTCAACAAGCAGGAAAAGACCATCGCCATCGTCGGTGACGATGAAGCCGATCCGGCGGAAGGCCGCATCGCCTTCTCCGCTCCGCTCGCTCGCGCGATGATGGAGGCGGAAAAGGGCGAGAACGTCGATTTCGGCGGCAAGACGGGCGCGATCAAGGTGCTGAAGATCGAGGCTATCCGGGAGGAGTAAAGCCGGCGCGGCAGGTCGTCGTTCGCGGGACGGCATCGTCCAATCGTCCGTTGGACGGCGACCTGGCCGAATTTTCAGGCGGCCGGCAAGCGAGCGAGCGAGCGAGATATTGCCCTTCTCTGCTTCGCTTGCAGATTTCCGGGGCCGGGCGCGCCTTCATTCCCGAAACCGGAGGGCCAACGCCCGATGTCCATGTCAGTCGCAAAAACGATGCTGAAAGTCCAAAAATCGCCACCAGCATGGCGAAGGCATTGATTTGGAACCAAAGGAGATGCAGCGTCCCTGAGATTGCTCCCCGGAGAAGCGCGCGCTAGTCGCTCCCCTGATGGATATGATTCCGAGTCGCGGACGCGAAGCGCTCCCGACACCCGATTTCCCGAAATGAGCTTTGGGGGCGTATGAAAGCTGATCGCTGGCGCGGAAGACTCGCCGATTCACGGAGAGCCTCGACGGGACATAGGCGCCTTGCCTATGGATTGGGCTGCATCGCCTGATGGAAGACGTCATGGAGAGGGAAGCCGAAACCCTGCCCAAGGGCCTTCCCCCCGTGCAATATTGGGCGGTCACGATCGCCGTGATGTCGGCCTCTCTGATTCAGTTTCTCGACATGACCATCGCCAATGTGGCGATCCCGCACATGCAGGCCTCGCTCAACGCATCAAGCGACACCATCAGTTGGGTGCTGACCAGCTTCATCGTTGCCACCGCAGTAAGCATTCCCTCGTCCGGCTGGATCGCCGCCCGGTTCGGCACACGCCTGCCATTCCTGCTGGCGCTGGGCGGTTTCATCATCAGCTCGATGCTGTGCGGCGTCGCCACCAACCTGGGTTCAATGGTGCTCTTTCGCGTCCTTCAGGGAATTGCCGCCGCCTTTATCGCGCCCCTTGCCCAGACTATCCTGCTCGACATCACGCCGTCGGCCAAGCACACCCGTGCGCTCAGCATGTGGGGCATGACCGCGATGCTGGGCCCGATCGTCGGCCCGACGCTGGGCGGCTATCTGACCGATAATCTCAGCTGGCGCTGGGTCTTCTTCATCAACGCCCCGATCGGCATACCGGCGCTGCTTGTCCTGTGGAGGATGTTGCCGAACACGACTTCCGCGCCGCGACGGCTGGATAAATTCGGCTACGCCGCCCTCGCGCTGGCCCTCGCGGCGCTGCAGTTGCTGCTCGACCGCGGACCAGCCAATGATTGGTTCGACAGCGTCGAAACCTGGATCGAGGGGATCATCGCGCTCCTGGCCTTCACAGTCTTTGGCATCCATTCCCGCTATTCCTTGCATCCCCTGTTCCCCGAGAAACTGCTGCAAAAGCGCGTTCTCCTGGCGGCGCTGCTCGGCTGCACGCTCAGCTTCAGCATGCTCGGCATGTCGGCGCTCCTGCCAACCTTGCTCGAAAGCCAGTTCGGCTATTCGGTCACCCAGGTGGGAGAGGTGATGGCGCCGCGCGGGATCGGAATTTTCATCACGATGTACTTCATCCCGGTCTTCATGGAACGCCTGCCGGTGCGCTTCATCCTGGCCAGCGGCTTTGCGATCACCGCCTTGTCCCTCTACGGGATGTCGGGCTGGACAACGTCCGCGCCCACATGGCTGATCGGGACGACCGGATTTGTGCAGGGCCTGGGAATGGGCCTGCTGATGGTGCCGATCAACTTCATCGCATTTTCCGCCGTGAGCGCCGATTTACGGACAGACTGCGCCGTGTTTCTCAACCTCGTCCGGAACATGGCGGGAAGCATCGCCATCAGTTGTTTTATCCTGCTGATATCCAATCTGACCCAGATCATGCATTCGGATCTGGCGTCCAGTCTTTCGGCCATCAACTTCAACCTTGGCCCCGACATTCTCCGCGACGTCGTCCACGGCTCGGCGCCGGCCATCGCCCTCATCGACGCCGAGGTGACGCGCCAGGCCGCGTTCATCGCCTATCTCGATGTGTTCTACCTCGCATTCCTGATCACGCTGGCCACGATCCCCTTGTGCCTGATGGTGCGAGGCAAGGTGCATAGCGGCTGACGGCGCGCGCCTACAGCAACTTGCCGGGACGCGCATCGGTATAGTCCGCGCCGTTGACGAGCACTTCGCCATTCACGATGACATGGGCGATGCCTTGTGCCCCGCGAACATAGCGGCCGCCCGCGCTCGGCAGGTCTTCAACCCAGACCTCGCCTTTGCGAGCGATGGTTTCCGGGTCGAACACGACCAAGTCCGCATAATATCCGGCTATGATCCCACCACGGTCGGCGATGCCCCAGTCTCGGGCGATATCGGAAGTGAGGCGCTGCACCGCGCGCTCAAGCCGCATCGCCTTTTCCTTGCGTACATATTTTTCGAACAGATAACATGTGTCGCCTGCCCCCGAGAAAGAGGTGATATGGGCGCCCGCATCGGCCGAACCGACATGGATTGCCGGATTGTGGAGCAGGGTCGCCACGGATTCCGCATCATCATGAACGAAGCCGGTCAAAAGAAATTCGGTTTCGAGATTGTCCGCAAGCACGATATCAATGAGGACATCGCCCAACCGGCGACGCCCGGCTGCGGCGATCTCGCCGAGCTTGCGACCTGCATATTGCCGGTTCCGGTCCGAATGGACGGTACGAACCTCAAGCTCGCCTATCACGGACATCTGATCGGCCTCTTCCACCAGCACTTCCCGGTTCCCCGGTTCAGCAAGCATGGCGGCGCGCCGCTCGCGTGGCGCATCCATGACCGAACGCCAGAGCGGGGTCTTGCCGAAGATGGGCGAGCCGCCGACCAGACTCACCGTCATGTCGAGTGGACGCACCTGGGTCTGCGCGAAAAGACGCGCGCCCCTGGCCCGCCATCCCTCCAGCCGCTCGACCATGGCCTTCCATATATTCTGGCCGCGCACCACCAATATCGGCGAAAGGCTGACCCGCGCGCCGGTCTCGATCGAAAGCTCTCCGAACAGATCGTAATAATGAAGGGGATCGGAGCCAGCGCGAAGGTCGGGCGCCACTTCCACCATGCGGTCAGCCTCGGCCACTTCACGCAGAAGCGCCACCAGTTCGCGACGATCGGCATAGCGACAGGGGAGTTCCTCGCCCCGGTCGTCGAGATGATTGAAGGTAAAGGACAGCCCGAAGGCCCCCGCCCTGAGCGCGTCGCGCAGAATCTCGGCCATGCGGGCGATCTCCTCGTCGGTCGCCGCGCGTTCCTGCGCCGCCGCGCCCATGACATAGGCGCGGATCACCGCGTGCCCGATCAGCACGCCGACATTCGGCCCCAGGTCCGGCCGCAGCGCCTTGAGATATTGCTCTACCGTTTCCCAGTCGAAATCGACATTCTGGCGCATGAGTTCGCCGTCCATATCCTCGACCGAGCCGAACCAGCCGATGAGCTTGTCCTTCGCTTCGGGCACCACCGGCGCAAGACTCACCGAGCAATTGCCCATGATGAGCGAGGTGACGCCATGTTCGGGCGTCGGCGTCGCGAGCTTGTCCCAACATAATTGGGGGTCGTAATGTGTGTGCACGTCGATAAAGCCGGGCGCGAGAACCAGGCCGCCTGCGTCAATCTCCACCGCGCCGACATCCGCCACTTCCCCCACTTCGCTGATCCTGTCGCCCGTAACGGCAACATCCCCGCGGAAGGCCGGGCGGCCACTGCCGTCTACAATCCGGGCATTTCGGATGACGAGGGAGTGAGTCATGGCAAATCTCCTATTTTATTCTCTATAAAGAATATTATGTATCTTATAGGAAATTTTATTCCGGCTGGCAAGGTTGCCGCAACATATGGTTGACTCTGATTGTTCTTCATAGAAAACAGAATTATTACTGCGGAGAACGATATGCAGCGCGACAAGACAGGAAACACCGCCAGCCATGTCGCGGGCAAACAGGTCGGCGCGACTGTCGCAACATTGGCGCTGATCCGCCATGCCTGTCGGGCGCACAGCGCCTTCCGCCTCGCCGATGTGGTGAAGGATACCGGCCTCAATCGCAGCACCGCTTTCAATATCCTGCGCACCCTGGTGCAAGAAGGCATATTAAGGTTCGACGCGGAATCGAAGGTTTATGTCCTTACGGATTATCTGCCGCGACTGGTGCGCGGCATGGATGAGTCCGTTTCCGATCGGATCGCCCATGTGCACGAAGGCATGGCGCATGTCGCCCAGCTATACGGGATCAACGTGGCGCACTGGGTGGTCCGGGGTGATTTTCTGATACTGGCCGCTGTCGCCAAAAGTAACCGCGACATCACGCTGACCGAAGCCGAAGGCAAAACCGTGCCGCTTCTTTATGGAGCCGCCGGACGCGCCGTCGCGGCGGCGCGGTCATTGCCCGATGAGGAACTCGCGCGGCTCATGGCCATGCTGGGCGATGATTCGGCAGCCGCGCTTGCCAGATTGAAGGAGGACATCCGGCGCGCCCAAAGCCGTGGATGGGCCGACGATGGCGCGTCCCTTCAACCCAGCGTGAAAGCCGTTGCCGCCGCCATTCACGACGAAAACGGCCGGGTGGAAGGAGCTTGCGCGACATTGGTGCTGAACGGCCAGTTCAGCGCCGAAGACGAAGAAGCGATTGCACTGGCCCTGCGACGGGCGGCACAATCCACATAAGCAGGCGTCGCGACGGCCGCCCGGACCGAAGACCTATCCGAAGAGCGCCGTCAAGATTTCTTCCCTTCGCGCTCCTGCCGGCCATGCCCTTCGCGATGCGTCAGCGCCAGAAGCGTCTGGCATCGACGAGCGCGTCATGCGCTTCGGCTGCGGCTTCGAGCAGATCCGCCTTGTCATCTGGTCCCAGCAGCATCTTCGCGTTCGGATCGCCGGCAAGACCGAGACCGCGCAGAATCTCGGGCGCGCTCGCCAGATCGTTGAGCGCCCCCAGTTCATCCTGGAGAGCCTCCAGCGCCGTCACAAATCT
Source organism: Sphingobium faniae (assembly GCA_900100475.1). Taxonomy (GTDB): domain Bacteria; phylum Pseudomonadota; class Alphaproteobacteria; order Sphingomonadales; family Sphingomonadaceae; genus Sphingobium; species Sphingobium faniae. The sequence goes on from FMTU01000006.1 coordinate 143,574, forward strand.
TTTGTGCCGCCGCCGGTTGCGCTTGCGTTCATAGAGCGCCGCGAAAAACTCGGCCGCGTAACGCAGCTTCTTGGCCGCCTTGCGGACGTCGTGCCGCGCTTCGTCGTCCAGTTCTTCCAGATCGCGGCCGCCCTTCCTGACCTTGCGGCGGAAGCGATCGAGCGCCCTGGCGGCAAACAGGCCAGCGGGCAGCGCACGCAAACCTTCGCCCTCCGCGCCCGCGCGCCAGTCTCCGATTTCGATCCATTCTGCGGTGTCGATGATCAGCCCGCGCGCGCGCTCGGAACGCAGGGCCGCGATCGCGTTCGCATAGACCTCCGTCCGCGCGGACAGCAGCCGGTCGCGAAGCGGCTCGCCCTCTGCGCGCGCGATCAGCACGTCGAGATCGCGCGCATGGGCCAGTTCGCCGGCCAGCCAGCGCAGTTCGCCGTTCAGTGCCGCGCCGCCGTCCTTGCCCAGCATCGGCTTGTGGATCGACAATGCGGAACGCAACCGGCGCAGCGCGACCCGCGCCTGATGCAGCGCGGTTGCATCCTGACGATCCAGCACCAATGGCACGTTGAGCCGGAAATGATGCAGGCAGGCGCGGGCGATTTCCTGAAAGGCGTCGGCCGCATTCATGCTGTTCGTCAACTTGACCGGTCCCGCCTTGGTGGCCGCGGGCGCAGGTCCAAGCAGCCGATAGCCGCGCGCCGCCTTGCTCAGCACGCCCAGATGCACCGGCGCGACGGCGTTGATTCGCCGGGCCAGTGCGAACAGCGCGGCAGGATCGCCGCTTTTCTGCTCCAACTCAACCTCATGGATCGGCATCTCGCGTTCGCCCGCGAAGATGCGGCCCCGATCGAGCGCGATTTCGATACCGTCACCGGCCCAGAGCCGACGTTCATTCTCCACCGTGAACAGTGGCGCGATCCGGGCGACCTTTTCGCCGAGCAGCGCGGGAATCGGCGTCGCATCGTCAAGGATCGGACGATCGTCCTCGGCCGCGCGCTCCCATTCGGAGCGCACGAACATTCCAGCAGCGGACCCGCCATCGGCCTTGATCGTCTGTATGCGCGTCTCATCATTGCGCCGCACCCGCAGCGAAAGCCCGGCGCGGGCCAGATCATGCTCCGGCGTGTCGAAATAGAGCGCGTAGTGGGCGACGACCTTGGGGGCGCCCGGGAACAGCCCCGATGCTTCCAGCGCATCGGCGGCCTCGGATGTCAGGTCGAGCTTCAATTCGACCTCGTTCGCCACGTTCGACGTCATTGGCTGCCCCTTGGCCATTGGTTCGCCGTCGGCTGGCGATGCGTTGACAGTTCGGAGTCGATCCTTCTCTTCAGAAAAGGATTATGTTTATTTTGCGAAATATTCTTTGCGGGATCAACTGAAAGAGTCGACCGGCCATGCCTCTTGGGACATGTCACCGCCCATCCGAAGAAGGCGGCGGATCTCTTTCATGCGCGACCGGCAAGCGCCATCCCCGCCGGATCGCCATCATCCGCAGGCCAAAGCAGACCAGCCCGCCTGCGGTTGCCGTGGCAATGATCGGGAGATGCAGCAGGTGCCCGCCCACGACCGTCGCCGCCCCGGCCAGCGCCGCCACCGCGTAGAGGTCCGCGCGCAGCACCGCCGGGATTTCAGCGAGCAGCACGTCGCGGGCGACGCCGCCGCCAATACCGGTCAGCATCCCCAACAGCGCCGCCATCACCGGACTTAAGCCAAAAGCCATCGCCTTCGTCGTTCCGGCGACGGCGAACAGGGCGAGGCCCATCGCGTCGAGCATCCGCACCGGATTGCGCAGCTTCTCGATCAGGGGCGAACAGAAGAAGCAGAGCAACCCCGCCGCGAGCGATACCGCCAGATAACGCCGGTCCTCCAGCGCAGCGGGCGGCACCGCGCCGATCAGCAGATCGCGGGTGATCCCGCCAAAGGTGGAGGCCGCGAACGACAATACAAGAACCCCGAAGATGTCGAGCCGCCGCCGGGTTCCCGCCATCCCGCCGCTGAGCGCAAAGGCGAACGTCCCGCCGAGATCGAGGATCAGGACGAGCGCGCGCAGCAGTTCATCGGCCGCCGGCATGTCAATCATCGGCATGGCGCCGCCGATATCTCCTCATCCGGCTGCGTTCCACGCCATCGCGGCCGTCGCCATCGCCTCCACGCCGGTTTGCAGCGTCGGATGCAGGACCGGCGCGAAATGCGGGCTGTGGTTGACCGGCAATTCGTTGAGCCGCCCTTCCGCCTTGGCCTTGGCATGGAGTTCAGGATCGGTGCCGCCAACGAACCAGAAGACGGACGGAGCGTTCCATTCCGTGCCGAAGCAGCCGAAATCCTCGCTGGCGGGCGCCGGGCCGGTATGATGAACGCGGTCAGCCGAGAAATACGCGCGGAACGCCGCCGCGACCCGGTCGCTCGCTTGCCTGTCGTTGACGTTGAGCGGATAGCGGTCGAGCGGCGTGATCTCCGGCGGGCGCGGCGCGCCGGATGCCTGCGCCTCGGCGTTCACGATCCGCTCGATCGCGGCGAGCACCCGCTTACGCACGTCTTCGTCGAAGGTCCGGACGTTGAGCTTGATGAGCGCTTCGTCGGGAATGACATTTTCCTTGGTGCCCGCCTGAAGAACGCCGACCGTCACCACGGCCGCTTCGGTGGCCGCCACCTCGCGCGAAACGACGGTTTGCAGGCGCAGCACCGTCGATGCGGCCATCACCACCGGATCAATGCTGGCCTGCGGCATGGACCCGTGCGCGCCGCGTCCGAACATCCGGATCTGAAGACTGTCCGCCGCCGAGGTGATCGGCCCGGCGCTCCCGGCGACCGTCCCGGCAGGTCCGACCATGACATGCTGGCCCAGCACCACGTCGGGCCTGGGGAAGCGTTCGAAAAGCCCATCGTCGATCATCGCCCGCGCGCCCTGCGCTGTTTCCTCGCCAGGCTGGAACAGCATGATCAGCGTACCGCGCCAGGCATCCTGGTGGCGGGCGAACAACATGCTCGCTCCCATCAGCCAGGCCACATGCATGTCGTGGCCACAGGAATGGGCCACCGGCACGGCCTTGCCCGAAGGATCGACGGCGGTTGCCGTGCTGGCATAATCGAGTCCGGTGTCCTCCCGGATCGGCAAGGCATCCATGTCGGCGCGCAGCATGACAGTCGGCCCCTCACCGTTCCGCAGGAGACCGACGACGCCGGTTTTCCCGATGCCGGTCGTCACCTCATAACCGTTGTCGGCCAGATGTTGCGCAGCGATCCCGGCTGTGCGGCTTTCCTGCATCGACAGTTCGGGATGCGCGTGAATGTCCTTATAGCTGGCCTCCAGCATCGGCAGGAGATCGGGCAGGCCAGCCAAAAGCCGCCGCAAGGGTTCGCTCATAAATGCTCTCCCAAGGCTCAGGCTCAAAGCTCAGGCCCAAAGCTCAGGCGTCGTTCGGCAGCACCGAAAGCACGCGCGCGATGTGGTCGTGAAACTCCTGCATATAATGGCGCAGGAAGGTCTCGGTGGATTCGACGGTGATGTCGCCGCTGTCGGCGATCAGGCCGGGCGTGAACTGGATATAGGCTTCCGGCGCGTTCATCTGGGGCGAATTGCAAAAGCCGAGCACGCTGCGCAAACTCTGCTGGGCGACCGCCGTGCCGATGGCGCCGGGCGATGTGCCGATCACCGCGGACGGCTTGTGGGTGAAACTGTTGGTGCCATAGGGTCGGCTCGCCCAGTCGATCGCGTTCTTGAGGCCGCCGGGAATCGAGCGGTTATATTCAGGCGTCACGAACAACAGCGCGTCGACCGCCTTGATCGCATCCTTGAACGCCCGCGCGACCGGCGGGAAATCGGCATCATAATCATAGCTGTAGAGCGGCAGTTCAGCGAAGGAGATTTCGGTGAAGTCGAGATTTTCCGGCGCGAGCTTGATGAGCGCATGGGCAAGCTTGCGGTTGATCGATTCGCGCGCGAGGCTGCCGATGAGATAACCGACCTTGTAATGCTTCATGACAATGACCTTTGCATTGGCTGGCTCAAGGGGACGTGACCATCCCGTCCCCTTATAACGGCGAAAACCGCGCTTTGGCAGAGGATATATTGAACTGCTCGCCGCCTGCGGTTTGATGCCGCTTCATTTCTGCGACCATGTTATGCCTGTCGCCATCGCTGATGGAGGATGATTATGAGCAGGATGCCCGCGCTGTTCATCGGTCATGGAAGCCCGATGAACACGCTTGAGAAGAACGGCTATACGCAAGCCTGGCAGGCGTTCGGGCGGCATCTTCCAAAGCCCAGGGCCTTGCTGGTCATTTCCGCGCACTGGTTCTTTGGCGCGACCGCGATCACGGCCATGGCAAGGCCAAGGACGATCCACGACTTCTATGGCTTTCCGCAGGCGCTGTTCGACGTCGATTATCCGGCGCCGGGCGATCCCGATCTGGCCGGCGAGATCGCCGAACTGGTGAAGCCGCACTGGGTCGGCCTCGACCGCGATCAATGGGGGCTGGATCACGGCACATGGTCGGTTCTGGTCCACATGTATCCCCAAGCCGACATTCCCGCGCTCCAGCTTTCGATCAATGCGCTGCAACCGCTGGACTATCATCTGGATCTTGCGGCAAGCCTCAACCGGCTGAGGGATCAAGGCGTGATGATCGTCGGCAGCGGCAATGTCGTGCACAATCTGAAGCGGCTGCAATGGGATCGGGCCGACCTTGCCTATGACTGGGCGGAACGCTTCGACGATGCGGCGGTCGAGCAATTGGCGCGCGCGCCGGGCGACATATTGCGGCTTCGCGAGCATCGCGATTATGGCCTTGCGGTGCCCACGCCCGATCATTTCATTCCGCTCCTCTACCTTGCCGGACTGGCTGCGGCGGATGGAACTCCACCGGAGCCTCTGGTGCGGGGCTACTCGATGGGGTCGATCTCGATGACCTGTTTCGGACTCGGCGCGGCCATGGAACTGCGCAAGGATGCGACCTGCGCCGCCCGCCTGCCGGAAGGGGTGCCACCCGATCAGACCAATATGTGATCGGGCGGCACGGCTCAGCCCTCCTGTTGCGACAGGAACGCCTGCACGATCCTCGCGAAATCATCGGCCGCCTCGACATTCGAGAGATGCGCGGCGGGCAGGGCATGGAGGCGTCCGTCGCTCGCCTGGTTGGCCAGGAACTCCGCTTCCCCGATCCCGGTCGAGGGATCTTCGCTGCCGGCGATCACCAGCGTCGGCGTCCGGTTAAGCCCGGCGGTCGGGCGCTGGTCCATGTCGCGGATGGCGGCGCAACAGCCCGCATAGCCCGCCGGGTCGTTGGCGAGCAGCATGGCGCGGATCGGCTCCACCCGGTCGGGCGAGCCAGTGACGAAGCCGGGCGTGAACCAGCGGGCGATGGAGGCTTCGGCGAGCGGGACCATGCCGTCCTTCAGCACACCCTCGATCCGCGCCTGCCAGCCCGATGGCGGCCCCATATAGGCCGATGTGTTGGCCAGCACGAGCCGGTCCAGCCGCTCGGGCGCGTGGACGGCGAGCCACTGGCCAACCATCCCGCCTTTTGACAGGCCGCAGAAATGCACCCGCTCGATGCCGAGCGCGTCGAGCAGTTCCACCACGTCCCGCCCAAGCCGATCCATCGAATAGGCCCCCGGCGGCGAATCGGAGTCGCCATGGCCCCGGCTGTCATAGCGCAGGACGCGGAAGCGCTGCATCCAGGCTTCCATCTGCGGCGCCCACATGTCCATGTCGGTGCCGAGCGAGTTGGAAAGCATCAGCACCGGCGCGCCATCCGGTCCGTCGAACCTGTAGGCGAGGCGGCATCCATCGCCGAGCGCGAGGAACTGCTTTGCCATCACACGCGCTCCACCGCCAGCGAGAGGCCCTGTCCGACCCCCACGCACAGGGTTGCAATGCCAAGCTTGCCGCCCGTCGCCTCAAGCTGATGGACCAGCGCCTGCGCCAGCCGCGCGCCCGACATGCCGAGCGGGTGGCCCAGCGCGATCGCGCCGCCATTGGGATTGACGCGCGGATCATCCGCGGCGACGCCAAGGCCGCGCAGCACGGCGATGCCCTGCGACGCGAACGCCTCGTTCAGTTCGATGGCGTCGAAGGCGTCGATCTTCAGGCCGAGCCGGGACAACAGCTTTTCCGTCGCCGGGACGGGACCGATGCCCATGACGCGCGGCGCGACGCCCGCGCTTCCCATGCCGATGATGCGGGCGCGTGGCGTGAGGCCGTGGCGCTTGGCCGCCGCCTCGCTGGCGATGATCATCGCCGCCGCGCCGTCATTGACGCCCGAGGCGTTGCCGGCGGTGACGGTGCCGTCCGGGCGGACGATCGGCTTCAGCTTCGCCAGCCCTTCGGCGGTGGTGTCGGCGCGCGGATGCTCGTCGGCATCGACCAGCGTTTCGCGGCCCTTGCGATCCGTGATGGTGACGGGCGTGATCTCGTCGCGGAACCAGCCGCTCGCCTGCGCCGCAGCGGTGCGCTGCTGGCTGCGCAGGGCGAAGGCGTCCTGATCTTCACGCAAGACACTATGGTCCGTCGCGACATTCTCGCCCGTCTCCGGCATGGAATCGACGCCATAGGCCGCCTTCATCTTCGCGTTGACGAAGCGCCAGCCGATGGTCGTGTCATAGACGGCATTGGCCCGCGAAAAGGCGCTTTCCGCCTTCGGCATCACGAAGGGCGCGCGGCTCATGCTTTCGACACCGCCCGCGATGAGGAGGTCGGCGTCGCCTGCGCGGATGGCGCGGGCGGCGGTGCCCACCGCGTCGAGGCCGGATGCGCAGAGGCGGTTGATCGTGCTGCCGCCCACCGTTTCCGGCAGGCCAGCAAGCAGCGCGGCCATGCGGGCGACGTTGCGGTTGTCCTCACCCGCCTGATTGGCGCAGCCCAGGATCACATCGTCTATGGCGGCCGGGTCGATGCCCGTGCGCGCGATCAGCGCGGCGATGGGCATCGCGGCAAGATCGTCGGCGCGGACCGCCGCCAGCGCTCCGGCATAGCGGCCGATGGGCGTGCGCAGCGCGTCGCAGATATAGGCGTCGCTCATGCCGCCACCTTCGATTCGACAGGCGCGCCGGTCTTTGCCCGAACTTCGTCTTCGGTGACGCCGGGCGCCAGTTCGACCAGCTTCAGCACGGCGTTCGCCTTGTCGACTTCCAGCACGCACAGGTCGGTGATGATGAGGTCGACACAGGCCTTGCCGGTCAGCGGCAGGGTGCAGGCCGCAAGGATCTTCGGCTCGCCCGCCTTGTTGACATGCTCCATCACGACGACGACGCGCTTGACCCCGGCGACGAGGTCCATCGCGCCGCCCATGCCCTTCACCATCTTGCCGGGGATCGTCCAGTTGGCCAGATCGCCATTGGCGGCGACTTCCATCGCGCCCAGCACGGCCATGTCGATATGACCGCCCCGGATCATCGCGAAGCTGTCGGCGGACGAGAAGAAGCTGGAGGTGGACAGCGCCGTGATCGTCTGCTTGCCCGCGTTGATGAGGTCTGGGTCGGCTTCACCCTCATAGGGGAAGGGGCCGATGCCCAGCATTCCGTTTTCCGATTGCAGCGTCACCTCGACGCCATCGGGCACATGATTCGCCACCAGCGTCGGGATGCCGATGCCCAGGTTCACATAATAACCATCGCGCAGTTCCTTCGCGGCGCGCGCGGCCATGTCGTCACGGGTCCAGCTCATGCCGCGATCTCCCCGGAAGTTTCACGCGGGCGCGTGGTCAGCTTCTCGATCCGCTTCTCGTTGACCGTCGCCTTGACGATGCGGTCGACGAAGATGCCGGGGGTGTGGATGCAATCGGGATCAAAGCTGCCTTCGGGCACGATCTCCTCGACTTCCGCCACCGTCACCTTGCCCGCTGTCGCCATGTTCGGGTTGAAGTTGCGCGCGGTCTTGCGGAACATGAGGTTGCCCGCCGGGTCCGCCCGCCACGCCTTGACGATGGAAAGGTCGGCGCGCAGCCAGGTTTCGCGCACATATTCCTCACCCTCGAAGATTTCGGTCGGCTTGCCATCGGCAACGACGGTGCCGACGCCGGTCCTGGTGTAGAAGGCGGGGATGCCCGCGCCGCCAGCGCGGATGCGTTCGGCCAGCGTGCCCTGCGGGTTCAGCTCCAGTTCCAGCTTGCCGTCGAGATAGAGCTGCTCGAACAGCTTGTTTTCACCCACATAGGAGGAGATCATCTTGCGGATCTGACCGTTGTTGAGCAGCATCCACAGGCCAAAACCATCCGCCCCGCAATTGTTGGAGATGATGGTGAGATTCTTCGTCCCCGCATCGCGGATGGCGGGGATCAGGCTTTCCGGATTGCCGGACAGGCCAAAGCCGCCGGACATGATCGTCATGCCGTCGAACAGCACCCCTTCCAGCGCGGCGGCGGGGTTTTCATATATCTTGTTCGGCATTGGTGAATCTCCTTTCAACCCAGGTCGCCGCCTGCCACGGGCAGGACGGTGCCGGTGATATAGGATGCCTCGTCGGAAGCAAGAAAGAGGATGGGCGCAGCCTGTTCCGCGATGGTGCCATAGCGCCCCAAAAAGGCAGACTGCTTCACCTGATCCACGACCTGGGCCATCCACGCCTGCTCCTGCCCGCTGTCGCCCTCGGCATTGCGGGGGACGCGGCGCGGCGGCGCCTCGGTGCCGCCGGGAGCGGTGGCGACGACGCGGATGCCCTGTCCGGCATATTCCATGGCGAGGCTCTGGGTGATGGCGTTGACGCCGCCCTTCGCCGCCGAATAGGGTACCCGGTGGATGCCGCGCGTGGCGTTGGACGAGACGTTGACGATGGTGCCGCGCCCCGCCGCCAGCATGGTCGGCAGCACGGCCCGGCAGCACCAGAGCGTCGGCATCAGCGAGCGCCGGATTTCCGCCTCGACCTGTTCCGGCTCGAATTCGGCGAAGGGCCGCATGCGGATCGCGCCGCCGACATTGTTGATGAGGATGTCGATCCCGCCGAACCGGTCGACGGCCGCCTTCATCGCATGCTCCGCGCCGGCCCAGCTTTCAAGATCGGCGTTGACGGCCAGCGTCTCGCCATCCATCCCGGCCGCGACCTCATCAAGGAAATCGGCGCGATCCACCAGTACGATCCGCCCGCCTTCCGCTGCGGCGCGAGCGGCCACGGCCGCGCCGATGCCTTGCGCGGCGCCAGTCACCACCAAGGTCTTGCCCGCGAAGCGATCCGGCGTGATCATGCCGCCAGCTCTTCCGGCTGGGCAGGAATGAATTTCTCGAAATAGAGATTGGCGACATCGCCGACAGCCCCGCGCACGCTTTCCACCATCTCCGGCGGGCCGCACAGATAGACGTCCACATCGCCGCCGTTGAGCCGGTCCGCGCCGATATGGTCGGTGACACGGCCCTTGACCGGATGCGCATTGTCCGCGCCCGAACAGGTGGAGACGACGGTCAGGCCGGGGATGCGCGTCTTGAGCGCGTCCAGCCGCTCGATTTCGACAAGGTCGGCCTGATCGTGCGCGCCATAGATCAGGTGGACCGACTGGCCGCCCATGTCCTGCTCCGCCAGGACTTCCAGCATCGACAGCATCGGCGCCACGCCGGTGCCGCCCGCGATCATCAGGATCGGCCGCTTCGGTTCGCGCAGGTAGAAGCTGCCGAGCGGGCCATGCAACGTCATCCGGTCGCCCGGCCGGGCGCGTTCGAGATAGGAGCCCATCGCCCCGCCATCGACGTTGCGGATCAGGAAGGTCGCCACTTCCGCGCCGGGGAGCGAGCTGAACGAATAGGAACGATGGACGCCATCGAGTCCTGGAATCGACAGGTTCACATATTGGCCGGGCAGGAAAGTCGGCAGCGCGCCTTGCGTGGCCTTCACCGACAGGCGGACGCGATTTTCGGATAGCCGCTCGGCCGCCACCAGTTCCGCCTCCATCGTCGCGGGCGCCAGCTTGCAGGCGGACGCGGCCACCGGAACGGAAATCACGCAGTCCGACGATACGACCATCTGGCAGGTCAGGACGAAGCCCTGCTCGGCCTCATCCTCGGTCAGCGCGTCCTCGATATATTCGTCGCCCAGGTCGTAGCCGCCCTGCTCGCAATGGCATTTGCAGGTGCCGCATACCCCGTCCGAACAATCCATCGGCAGGTTGATCTTGTTGCGATAAGCCGCGTCGAGAACCTTCTCGCCATCGTTGCAGTCGATGAAGCGGGTGGCGCCGTCCTCGAAATTGAGCGCGATCCGGTAAGTCATTGTCACTCTCCGTCAGGGCATCGGTCAAATGTGATAGATGTCGATGACCTGGTGAATATAATCATTCTTCAAAATCACTTTCTTGGACGTGATCTTCGGTTCTTCGCCGCTGGTGTCGATCGTGTAGAAAGACGTGCCGAAGAAGCTCATCGTATCCTTGTAGCGATGGGCGAGCGTGTGCCAGTTGAACCGCACGTCCACCTCGTCGCCACGACGGTCGAGTATTTCGACATTGGCGATGTTGTGGCAGGTGCGCGGTTCGGGCATCGACGCGCCGGAACGCTCGGTCTTGATACGGAACACGCGGTCTTCCAGCCCTTCGCGATTGGGATAGTAAATCAGCGAGATATGCTGTTGCGGGTCATCGACAAGCTGGTCGTCGTCATCCCATGCCGGCATCCAGAAGATCACACCGGGGGAATAGCATTCCAGCCATTCGTCCCACGCGCGATCGTCGAGCAGGCGCGCTTCCTTGTAGAGAAAGCCGGCAATCCGGTCGGCGGTCATGCCAGTTCTCCTTCGGATTGGCGGGCCTCGTCCCGGCGCAGCGCGCCGGTCAACGTCCGCGCCCAATATTCGTGCTGGCGCAGGAACAGTCCCTCATCCTCGCTGCGGTCCCCGCTGAGCAGAGGCTGAAGCCCAAGCGCGCGGGCATTGTCGTCGGGACCGTCGATCCAGTGAGTCGCGCCACGGCTGAGATCGTTCCACAGGTCGTTCGCGTCGGCATAGCCGACCTGACAGGCGCGAAATTCCTCCAGATCATCGGGTGTGCCCATGCCCGACACGTTGAAGAAATCCTCATATTGGCGGATCCGCAGCGCGCGTTCGGCGGCGCTCTCGCCCTTGGGGGCGAAACAGTAGATCGTCACCTCGGTCCGGTCGACGCCGAGCGGCCGGATGACCCGGATCTGGGTCGAGAACTGGTCCATCAGATAGACATTGGGATAAAGGCAGAGGTTGCGGGTCTGGCCCACGATAGGCGCGGCGCGTTCGGCGCCCAGCCGCTCGGCCAGTTCCTCGCGATAGGTGTAGATCGGCCGCACTTCCGGGTTGAGGAGATTGGTCCACAGCAGGATATGCCCGTTTTCGAAGGCATAAACCCCGCCGGTGCTCTTCGACCAGCCGGCGGCGTCGACCGTGGGCGTGCCTTCCGCCTCGTAATTGCGGCGGCCCATGGTCGCCGAATAATTCCAGTGGACGGACGAGACATGATAGCCGTCCGCGCCATTTTCGATCTGGAGCTTCCAGTTGCCGTCATAGATATAGGATGAATTGCCGCGCAGCACCTCGATGCCGTCGGGGGCCTGGTCGACGATCTGGTCGATCACCGCGCGGGCGCCGCCCAGATGTTCCTCCAGCGGCGCGACATCGCCCGACAGGCTGCCGAACAGGAAGCCGCGATAGCTGGCGAAGGCCGGCAGGGCAGTGAGATCGTGCGAGCCTTCGGTGTTGAAGCTCGGCGGATAGTCGCCGGTCTTGCCGTCCTTCACCTTGAGCAGCTTGCCGGTGTTGCTGAAGGTCCAGCCATGGAACGGGCAGGTGAAGCTGCCCTTGTTCCCATGCTTGCGCCGGCAGAGCATGGCGCCGCGATGCGCGCAGGCGTTGATCAGCCCGTGCAGTTCGCCAGCCTTGTCACGGGTGATGACGATGGGCCGGCGGCCGATCCATGTGGTGAAGTAATCCCCCGGCGCGGGAAGCTGGCTTTCATGCGCCAGAAATACCCAATTGCCTTCGAAGAGATGCTTCATCTCCAGTTCGAACAGCGCCTCGTCGGTGAAGATGTCGCGTCGGCAGCGATAGACGCCGCTTTCCTTGTCCTCGACCACCGAACCGGCGATGCTCTCGATCAGGTTCTTACCCATCGTCGCTTTCCTCGTTTCCGCCTCTTCAGGCCACTGCGCGCAATCGGGTGGAGGCATCTTCCTCCTTCTCGCCGGTCGCCTTGTGCATCACGAAATCGAACTCGATTTCCGCAAAAGGCCCGGTCACGCCATATTTCGCGCCAAGATTGCTGTTGCCGATATGATTGACGGGCGGGATCAGCTCATCGCGCGTCGCATAGGCGAAATCGTCGTGCAGATAGGGGTCGCCATCAATATTGATCTGCGTCGTCAGATGACGATGGTCGTGGGCCGAGACAAAGAAGTGGATATGCGCGGGGCGGTTGCCGTGGCGACCAATCGCCTTGAGGATGCCTTCCGTCGAGCCGCCGGGAGGGCAGGCATAGCCCACCGGCACGATCGAGCGGAACGCATAACGTCCTTCGCTGTCGGTATAGATCGAGCGGCGCAGGTTGAAATCGCTCTGCGTCTTGTCGAAATAGGAATAATTGCCGAGCGTGTTGGCGTGCCATACCTCGACCTTGGCGTTCGCTAGCGGCGTGCCGTCCACGTCGCGGACCTGGCCGTGCATGATGAGCACTTCGCCCTTGCCGTCATCGGCGCCGTCGTCGAGCCGCGCGAAAGCTTCCGCTTCGGGCGCGCCCGCGACATAGAGCGGACCTTCGATCGTACGCGGCGTGCCGCCGGTAACGCCCTGGCTGGCGTCGATCGCGTCAGCGCGCATGTCGAGATAGCGCTCAAGCGCGAGACCGGCCGCCCAAAGGCCGAATTCCTGCGATCCGGCCGCCGCATAGTTGAGGGTGCCCCACACCTCGTCGTCCGTGATGTCGAATTCATCAATGGTGGCGAACAGATCGCCCATGATGCGGCGGACAATCGCCTTCAGGCGCGCGTCGCCAGCGGACTGGTCCTGACCGCTCAGCTTGTCGAGCAGTTCCTGCACTGCGGAGGTATTTGCGAAATTCTGCGTCATTTCAGTCTCTCCTCTGAATTTTCCAAATGGGGGGTGACGGGGCTTACCGATCGTCCTCGCGGATGGAGGATGGATGACGGCAGAGCGGCGTCACGGCGATGTCCATGAACGGAAACAGCGGCAGCGTGCTGACGATGTCGTGCAGTTCCTGCACCGTTTCGACATCGAAGATGCTGATGTTCGAATATTGACCGGCGATGCGCCACAAATGGCGCCACTTGCCCTGCTTCTGCAGCGCCTGGGCGCGTTCGCGCTCGACGCTCTTCAATTCATCGGCGCGGATGGGGTCGAAATCGGGGGGGATACGAACATCCATGCGAACGTGGAAAATCACGGGTCAGCCTCCTGTAAACTGGGCGGATGCGCCGTCGTGAAAGGATTTCCGTTCCGCATCGCGGCGGAAGAAGGCGACGCGATCCATGTCGAGCGCGACGCCAAGACCGGGACCGTCCGGCACCTTCACGGAAAAGTCGGCATATTGGAGCGGTTCGGCCAGAACCTCCTCGGTGACGAGCAAGGGGCCGAACAATTCCGTCTGGAAGGCGAGCTTCGGGAAAGTGGCGAAGACATGCGCCGAGGCGGCGGTCGCGATGCCGACCTCCAGCATGGTTCCGCCATAAAGCCCGATCCCCGCCGCGTCGGCAATCGCGCCGACCTTGCAGGCGGCATGAAGGCCGCCGGACTGCATGATCTTGACCGCGAACACGTCGGCGGCAGCGCTGGCGGCATAGTCGAATGCGCTCTCCGGCCCGTTCAGCGCTTCGTCGGCCATGATCGGAATGATCGCGGACTGCGCGAGGCGGGCCATGGCGCCGCGGGCATGGGCGGCGACGGGCTGCTCCACAAGATCGCATCCGGCATCCTGGAGCATGGCGATGCCCCTGGAGGCGCTGGCCTCGTCCCAGGCCTGGTTGACATCGACGCGCACGCTGGCGCGGTCCCCCAGCGCCTTCTTGATCGCGGCGACATGGGCGACGTCGTCCTCGACGCTGCGCTTGCCGATCTTGAGCTTGAAGATATTGTGGCGGCGGATGTCGAGCATATGCTCGGCCTCCGCAATGTCTTTTGCGGTGTCGCCGCTGGCCAGCGTCCAGGCGACGGGCAGGCTTTCGCGGCGGCGTCCACCCAGCAGTTCCGAAATCGGCAGGCCCAGCCGCTGCCCCATCGCGTCGAGCAGCGCCGTCTCCACCGCGCATTTGGCGAAATGATTGCCGGAGATGGATTTACCCAGCGTCTCCATGACGAGCGCGGGCCGGGACGCATCCGCGTTCAACAGCAGCGGCGTGAAATAGGTGTCGATGGCCAGCTTGATGCCTTCGGGGCTTTCCGGGCCATAGGCAAGGCCACCGATCGTGGTGGCCTCGCCCGTGCCAATGATGCCGTCGGCGCACTGGACGCGGATGAAAACGGCGGTCTGCCGCATCATCGTCGCCATGGAGAGGACGTGCGGCCTTATGGTCGGCAGATCCACCAGGAAGGTATCGACGGATTGGATTGCAAGCATCTCTCACCTGACAGTTGAGCGTTTTCCTGTTGTCTCTTGGGTATCCCTTGCGAGCATTTTGAACAAAGACTAAGTTGGTCCCCTTCTATACCTCTGGAGTATAGCGATGGATGTTCGGCAGCTCCGTTATTTTCTGGCCGTGGCCGCCGAGCGCAATTTCAGCCGGGCGGCGGAACGTCTTCACATGGCGCAGCCGCCGCTCAGCCGCCAGATTCAGCAACTTGAACAGGAAGTGGGCGCGGTCTTGTTCGATCGGGACAGCCGCCCGATAGCGCTGACCCACGCGGGACGGCTTTTCTATGAACATGCGGTCCAGGTCACGCGCCGCCTGGACGAAATGCAGGACGCGATGCGCGCCTTCGTCACGTCCAACCGCCCGCGCTTCATCGTCGGCTTCGTTCCTTCGGTGCTCTATGCCCGCCTGCCGGACATCATCCGGGAATTCCGTCGCGCCATGCCGGATGTCGATCTCAGCCTCGTGGAGATGATGAGCATCGAGCAGATCGCGGCGCTCAAGGAAGGCCGCGTCGACGTCGGCTTTGGCCGGGTGCGCTTTGACGATCCCGCGATCGCGCGCGAGGTGCTGCGCGAGGAGCGACTGGTGGCGGCGCTTCCCCAGGGCCATCGCCTGCTCCGGGGCGAGAAGCCGATCGATCTTGCGCGACTCGCCGACGAAGCCGTGATCGTCTATCCGCGCGAGCCGCGTCCGGGCTATGCCGATCAGGTGCTGTCGCTGCTGGGCGACCACGGCATCAAGCCAGCCGTCATTCACGAGGTGCGCGAACTTCAGACCGCGCTCGGGCTGGTGGCGGCCGAAGACGGAATCTGCATCGTGCCGGCCTCCGTCCACATCATGGGCCGAAGGGACATCATCTTTCGCGAGCTTGTTCAAAAGGCCACCTCCCCGATCATCATCAGCCATCGCAAGAACGACGATTCACCCCATCTCACCACGCTCATCGACGTGATCGCGAAGCTCTACCGGCAATGGGGCTGGTCGATGCCTGCCGGGCTGCAACGCCGCTGACATATCTGCGCCGGATCGCCTTCGGTTCGCCCCATGCCATCGCCGCAATCACGGGCATGAAGCCGATCCATCTGTCGGGGACGGTTTCCAGCACTTCCACGCGCCTTGCCATCTCGCCAAAGGCAGCGAAGGCAGCCCCTCCTTATGGTGTTGAAATGGGAATAATGTATCGCGCGATCATGTTAGCGAACACGCCCCTCAACGATCATCGACCGGGAACGCTGGCAGCCGCATCTTGTTCCCTTGCTCCACGTCTTTCGGCATAGAGCGATTTCCAGGCGGTCGGAATCGATCGCTGGTTAAGAAATCGCGGCAAATCAGGGAATTTAGAGCGGTGATCTGGCCCAATCAGATCGAAAACCGCTTTAAGACGCGAAACATCTGACGATACGGGTCGATCCCGTCATTTGACCAGTTCGAAGCTGTCGGCGCGCGCCAGATTCCATGCGGGGCTGTAGAAATCGCGATCGTGAGAACCGGTAAGCAGTTCGCCTTCTTCCAGGAAAATGTGAAGCTGCGAAAACAGCCGGATCTCCGTAAGAGAGACGCGCCGCACCAGATGATGCGGACCCAGTTGCGACGGGTGATCGAGTCCGGCGGCCGCAATCATCTCGGCAAGCGCCTTCATCGTGTTGCGGTGGAAGCTATGCACTCGCTCGGCCTTGTCAGGCACCACCAGCGCCCGCTGGCGCATCGGATCCTGCGTCGCGACGCCCACCGGGCATCGGTTGGTGTGGCACGACAGCGACTGGATGCATCCGAGCGCGAACATGAAGCCGCGGCCCGCATTGGTCCAATCGGCGCCGAGCGCCAGGACGGCCGCGATGTCGAACGCGCTCACGATCTTGCCGGCCGCGCCGACCTTTATCCTGCCGCGTATCCCCGCTCCGACAAGCGTATTGTGCACGAACAGCAGGCCTTCGCGCATCGGCATGCCCAAATTGTCGGCGAACTCGACGGGCGACGCGCCCGTCCCGCCTTCTGCTCCATCCACGACGATGAAGTCCGGATAGATTCCGGTCTCTCGCATCGCCTTTACCATGCCCATGAATTCCCAGGGCTGGCCGACGCACAGCTTCACGCCAACCGGCTTTCCCTTTGAGAGCCGACGCAGTTCGGACAGGAATTGCATCAGTTCGATGGGCGTGGAAAATTCCCGATGCCGCGCCGGTGAGATACAATCTTCTCCGACAGGCACGCCTCGGGTCGCCGAGATTTCAGGCGTCACCTTCTCGCCGGGCAGGATGCCGCCATGCCCGGGCTTTGCCCCCTGGCTGAGCTTTATCTCGATCATCTTGACCTGAGGATCGCTCGCCTGCTCTGCGAAGCGGACCGGGTCGAACCGGCCGTCCGCCGTGCGACAACCGAAATAGCCGCTGCCGATTTCCCAAACGAGATCGCCGCCATATTCGCGGTGATAGGGGCTGATGCTGCCCTCGCCCGTATCGTGAGCAAAACCGCCAAGCAGGGCTCCTCTGTTAAGCGCCCGGACCGCATTGGCGCTGAGCGAACCAAAGCTCATGGCGGAAATGTTGAAAATGGAGGCCATATAGGGCGGTGCGCCGGCGGAACCGCCGATGGGGATGCGGAATGTGGCCGGGTCGGCGACGGGCGCGGGACGCATCGAATGTGCGATGAACTCATATCCGTTTTGATAGACGTCGATGAGCGTGCCAAAGGCCCGGTCGCTGCTCTCGTCCTTGGCGCGGGCATAGACGAGCGAGCGCTGCGCGCGCGAGAAGGGCGCCTTCTCATTGTCGCCCTCGATCAAATACTGCCGGATCTCGGGGCGAATCTCCTCGAAGAACCAACGGAGCCTGCCGATGATCGGATAGTTGCGCCGAACCGAATGAAGTGGCTGCGCCAGGTCGTAAAGCCCGAGAACCGAAAGGACGGCGCTGGCCATGAACAACGGCACGGCCCAGGCGGCCGGCAGGTAGAAGCAGAACAGGATGACGCTGACCAAAGATATGCCTAGCGCCGTGAAACGGGTGAAGAACAAGTCAAGCTCCAGCGGGTCGTACGCAGCCCGATCAGAAAAAAAGGTCAGTTGCGGCGCGGATGCGGCGCCATTGCCACAGATCCTTTCAAGTCATGCCATAGGCTTCAATAAGGCATAAATGAGGAATTGCGTCGGCTCGGAAGCCTTTTTTTGTCGATGGAACGTCAGAAGGGGCGCAGCGCGGTCCTGCGAATCAACCGACCGTACATATGCCGCCGGGTTCCGATCGCGGCATGGAGCGCGCCGGACGAAGCGGAGCGGCGTCTGCCCGCAGCCAGGGCGCATGATAATGGATGGCGACGGCAGCTTCGGACGTAGCGAGGAAAAGCCGCCAGACCCGGCCGACGAAGCCTATGCGATGCGCGTCGTGAGACATGATAACCTCCCTCCGGTTACTTTGGAAATGGATCTGATCCATCCGATCACCCTGATTCATACGCCGGACCAGCAGGGCATTGGCGCCAAAATTGGCAGTGCTTTCGATCATTTTTCGCGTTAATAAGGGATTTATGCCAAAAATTCCCTATCTTGATCCATTCGACCGGCGGTTGCTGGAAAGAGCGCGGCGCAACAACCTTGAGCCCGCCCGGATTGCCGCGGAGAAAGTAGGCCTGTCCATCTCCGCTGTGCTTCGCCGTTTGCGGCGCTTGCGTGACGAGAAAGTCATCATAGCGGACATCGCAGTCGTGAGCCCGCTGCTGACCGGGTCTGCCCTCACCTTGCACGTACTGGTTCGGATGCATGAGCCTGGCCGACGTGTGAGGGACGGCTTTGCAAGAAGCCTTGAACGCCATCCCGAAATAACCGGGGCCTGGGAAGTGACGGGCGATGACGACTATGTCCTGAAGGTTCAGGTCGGCTCGATGGCTGAATATGACGCGTTCATTCGACGCGCTCTTGGCGACGACAATGGCGTGCTATCCTTCAAGACGCTCATCACCATCAGCACGATTGTCGACCATAATGTCTCCGACCGCCCGCTGATCGGCGCATAGCGACTGCCTGTCGCCGGACGATTTCCGCTTTCTGAGCCGAAACCCCCACTTAATCTTGACTGATTTTTCTGGGAAAATGGTGCTGCCGGTGAGGATTGAACTCACGACCTCAGCCTTACCAAGGATGCGCTCTACCACTGAGCTACGGCAGCACTCTATCATCGCGCGACCCTCGTCGGGCTGCGGAGCCGGGCCTATGGCTGGGCATGGGCCGCTTGTCAAGGCAGCTTGCGGCGCGCGAGCCAATTTGCTTAAGCGCCCCTCATGAACAGCGGACAGGACGAACGGAAAGAAAGGCTGGCGCAAGCATTGCGCGACAATCTGCGCCGTCGCAAGGCGCAGGCGCGCGCCGGGACCGCCGACTCAAAGGCCGCCGGGCGCTCCCGCGACGGCGATGCCCGGCGCCACGACGACGCCGACTGACGGCGCGGGCTGCTTCATAGCGGCGCGCAGGCGCTTTTGAGCCAGTCGAGCGCCGCGCCTTCCAGTTGCGGTCCGACCACCTCCAGCACCTTCGCATGATAGGCGTCAATCCAGCCGCGCTCCTCGCCGCTCAGCATGTCCGTCGCGATAAGGTTGCGGTCGATCGGCGCGAAGGTCAGCGTTTCGAAACCCAGCACCTCCTTCTCCGCGCCCGGCACCTCGCGTTCCTCCACCAGCACCAGATTTTCGATGCGGATGCCATATTCGCCGGTCTTGTAATAACCCGGTTCGTTGGACAGGATCATGCCTGCCTGCAACGGTTCGTCGCCGCCGCCGAAGGTCGCGATCCGCTGCGGCCCTTCATGCACCGACAGGAAACTGCCGACGCCATGACCCGTGCCATGGGCATAATCCAGCCCGTCGGCCCAGAGATATTGCCGCGCCAGCGCATCAAGCTGCCCGCCGCGCGTCCCCTTGGGGAAAACGGCGCGGGCCAGCGCGACATGGCCTTTCAGCACCAGCGTGAAACGGCGTTTCATCTCGTCGCTCGGTGTGCCGATGGCGACGGTGCGGGTCACGTCGGTCGTGCCGTCGCGATACTGCCCGCCAGAATCGACCAGATAGAGCGAATCGCGTTCCATGCGCCGGTTGGTCTTTTCCTCGGCGCGATAATGCACCACCGCGCCATTCGGCCCCGCACCGCTGATCGTGTCGAAGGACAGATCCTGCAATTCGCCGGTGTCGCGACGGAACGCCTCCAGCCTCGCTTGCGCGCCCAGTTCATCCACGCCACCCTTGGGCGCTTGCGTCGCGACCCAATGCAGGAAGCGCGACAGCGCCGCCCCGTCACGGCGCTGCGCCGCCTTGTGCCCGGCGATCTCGACCGGATTCTTGATCGCCTTGGGCAGCACGGCCGGATCGCGCAGCGCCAGCACCTGCGCGCCGCCTTCCTCCAGCCCTTCGAAGATCGCGGCGACCGCGCGTTCGGGATCGGCCACCACGGTCTTGCCCGCAAAGCCCCTCAGCGCATCGGGGAAGGCCGCGCGGTCATGCACGCGCACGGAATTGCCCAGATGCCGCACCACCGCCTCGTCGACCTTTTCCGGCGCGACATAAAGGTCGGCGGTCGCATCGGCATTCACAATGGCATAGGCCAACGCCACCGGGGTGCGGTCCACGTCCTTGCCGCGGATGTTGAATGTCCAGGCGATCGAATCGAGCGCCGACAGCACCGCCGCATCGGCATGTTTCGCCGTCAGCCAGTCGGCCATCTGCCGCCGCTTCTCCGCCGCGCCCTGTCCGGCATAGCGGTCTTCATGCGGCACCAGCCGGGCGGTGCCTGGAGCCGGACGATCGGGCCAGACGGCGTCCACCGGATTGGTGTCCACCGCCACCAGATCGGCCCCGCGCTCCGCCAGCGCCGCGCTCGCCTGTTTCACCCAGGCGCGGGTGTGCAGCCATGGGTCATAGCCGATGCGCCCGCCCTGCGCGGCGTGCTCGCCCAGCCATTCGGCGACGGAGGTCTGCGGCACGCTTTCATATTGCCAGTGCGCGCCGTCCACCTGTTCGCGCACCTGCAAGGTATAGCGCCCGTCGACAAAGATCGCCGCTTCCTCCGGCAGCACCACGGCGCTGCCCGCCGACCCATGAAAGCCGGTCAGCCAGGCGAGGCGCTGGGCGTAGGCCCCGACATATTCGCTCATATGCTCGTCGGTCAGCGGCACGACGAAACCGTCCAGCCGGTCGCGCGCCAGTTGCGCGCGCAGGGCCTTCAGACGGTCTTCATAGGTGGACATTGCAGCTTCCTCGTCTATCGGCCCTTGGCAGAGACCGCAAAGCCGACAACATAGAGAGGCGGGAACGCTAATGCCAGCGCCCGCCCGCCGCATGACAATATATGGGAATGGAATGACCGACATCGCAAAGCCCCCCGTCGCCGCCCGCCGCACGCACAGCTTCACCCGCCACGGCATCACGGTGGAGGACCCCTGGGCGTGGCTGCGCGATCCGGCCTATCCCGATGTGAAGGACAAGGACGTCCTCGCCTATCTGGAGGCGGAGAATGGCTGGTTCAAACAGGCCATGGCCCCCCGCAAGACGCTGACCGACGCGCTGTTTGCGGAGATGAAAGGCCGTATCAAGGAAGACGACAGTTCCGTGCCGCAAAAGGACGGCGACCATGTCTACTGGCGCGCGTTCGAGGTCGGGGCGCAATATCGCAAATGGTATCGGCGGCCCGTCGCGGGCGGCGCGGACCAGTTGATCCTGGACGAACCCGCACTGGCGGAGGGACATGATTATTTCCGGCTGGGGGCGATGTCGGTCAGCCCGGACGGGCGCTATCTCGCTTATGCCATCGACATCGACGGGTCCGAACGGTTCGAGGCGCGGATCAAGGATTTGACCACCGGCGAAATCCTGCCCGAAGTCATTCCCGGCACCCTCTCCGCCCTTGTATGGACGAGCGACAGCAAGGGGCTGCTCTACGGCCTCGCCAATGAAAACTGGCGGACGGACAATGCGCGGCTGCACTGGCTGGGGCAGAGCGTCGAAAGCGACATCGAACTCTTTCACGAGGATGATGAGGGCTTCCGCGTATCGGTCGGCCTCACTTCCTCGGAAAAGTGGATCGTCATCGCCACCGGCGACCATGTGACGACCGAGGCATGGCTGCTTCCCGCCGACAATCCCACAGCCAAGCCTCTGCTGGTATCCGCCCGCAAGCCCGGACGCGAATATGACGTCGATGAGCATGACGGCACACTCTACATCCGCACCAACGACGTGCACCCCAATTTCCGGCTGGCCAGGGCGGCGCTGGAAACGCCCGACGCATGGGAAGAGGCCATCGCGCCGGACGATCATTTCTACCTGACCGATTTCACGCTGTTCAAGACCTTCTATGTCACCGAGGGACGGCAGGACGGTCTCGACCAGATCGAACTGCGCGACTATGCCACCCATCAGGCAAAGCGCCTTCCTTTTCCGGAAGCCAGCTATTCCGCCTCGCTGGACGACAATCCCGAATATGACGTGACGAAGCTGCGGATCGGCTATGAATCCATGGTCACGCCCGACACCATCTATGACTATCATCTGGCGACGGGAGAACTGGAAGTCCTGAAGGTGCAGGAAATCCCTTCGGGCTATGACGCCACTCGTTATGAGACGGAAAGGCTGATGATCCCGGCGCGGGATGGAACGCCGATCCCCGTCTCCATCGTCTATCCCAAGGGCTTTCTCCGCGACGGCAGCGCGCCGCTCTACCTCTATGGCTACGGCGCATATGGCATCGCGATGGAGCCGGGTTTCTCGACCACGCGCCTGTCGCTGCTGGACCGAGGCTTCGCCTTCGCGCTGGCGCATATCCGGGGCGGGGACGATCTTGGCCAGCAATGGTATCTGGACGGGAAGCTCGACAAGCGCACCAACAGCTTCACCGATTTCGTGGACGTGGCCAGGGGTCTGATCGAGCGCGGCTATAGCGCGAAGGGCCGAATCGGCATTTCCGGCGGATCGGCGGGCGGTGAATTGATGGGCGCGGTCATCAACAGCGACCCGGACCTCTGGGGCGCGGTGGTGGCGCATGTGCCCTTCGTCGACGTACTCAACACCATGCTGGACGAAACATTGCCGCTGACGCCCGGCGAATGGCCCGAATGGGGCAATCCCATCGAGGACAAGGCCGCCTTCGAGACGATCCGCGCCTATGATCCCTATGGCAATGTCCGCCCGCAGGACTATCCGCCGCTGATGGTGACGGCGGGCCTCAACGATCCGCGCGTCACCTATTGGGAACCGGCCAAATGGGTGGCGAAGCTGCGCGCCACCAAGACGGACGGCAACATCCTGATCCTCAAGACCAATATGGGCGCGGGCCATGGCGGCAAGTCGGGCCGCTTCGAAAGCCTGCACGAAACGGCGGAGGAGTTCGCCTTCATCCTCTGGCAACTGGGCGTGGCGGACTGATGGCCTCCAGCTACACCACCCGGATCACCGCGCTGCCCGAGCATATCGACATGCTCGGGCATGTGAACAACGCGGTCTGGGTGCAGTGGATGGAGCAGGTCGCGACCGAACACTGGACGCGCGATGCCGAACCGGCGCATCTCGATGCCTATATCTGGGTCGTGACCCGGCATGAGATCGACTATCGCGGCAATGTGAGGGAAGGCGAAACCGTCACCGTCCGCACCTGGATTCCACAGC
This sequence comes from Sphingobium faniae, assembly GCA_900100475.1. Classification (GTDB taxonomy): domain Bacteria; phylum Pseudomonadota; class Alphaproteobacteria; order Sphingomonadales; family Sphingomonadaceae; genus Sphingobium; species Sphingobium faniae. Next base: position 166,735 of record FMTU01000006.1, read on the forward strand.
GGCCGCGCGGCGCCCGCTTCGACCGGCACATGGAGTTCACCGGCCCGGACGGCAAGGTGAAGGTCGCCGCCCGGTCCACATGGGCGATCATCGACAGGGAAAGCGGCCGCATCCTGCGCGTCCCGCCAGAGGTCGCCGCGCCCTTTCTCGATTAGAGCATCGTGTGCAAAAGTGGGAACCGATTTTAGCGCACTGTCGCGGAGAAGGCATCCTCGATGACCGGCTCTGCCTCCATATCCTCCCGCTCGGCGGCCTGCCGCGCCCACATGGCGGCATAGAGTCCGTCGGCGCGCACCAGATCGGCGTGACGGCCCCGCTCCACGACGCGGCCCTGATCCAGCACGATGATCTCCTCTGCATCGACGACCGTGGAAAGGCGATGCGCGACGATCAGCGTCGTGCGGCGGCGCGCGATGGAACGCAGCACTTCCTGAATCTCCGTCTCCGTCCGGCTGTCGAGCGCGCTCGTCGCCTCGTCCAGCACCAGCACCGGCGGGTCTTTCAACAGCGTGCGGGCGATGGCGACGCGCTGCTTCTCCCCGCCCGACAATTTGAGGCCGCGTTCGCCGACGCGCGTGTCATAGCCCTGCGGCAGGCCCATGATGAAATCATGGATGGAGGCTGCCTTCGCCGCCGCCTCGATCTCCGCCTGGGTCGCGCCTTCCTGGCCATAACCGATATTATAGCCGACCGTGTCGTTGAACAGCACCATGTCCTGCGGCACGATGCCGATGGCGGCGCGCAGGCTCTGCTGCGTTACCCCGGCAATGTCCTGCCCGTCGATAGAGATGCTTCCGCCCTGTATGTCATAGAAGCGGAACAGCAGCCGCGCGATGGTGGACTTGCCCGCGCCCGACGGGCCGACGATCGCCAGCGTGTGTCCGGCGGGAACCGTGAAGCTGACGCCGTGCAATATCTCCCGCTCCGGGTCATAGCCGAAGCGGACATGGTCGAAGCGCACCTCCCCCGCCTCGACATGCAGCATCGGGGCGGCGGGCGCGTCGGCGATTTCCGCCTGCGTGTCGATCAGCTTGTACATCGCCTCCATGTCGATCAGGCCCTGCCGGATCGTGCGATAGACCATGCCGAGCAGGTCGAGCGGGCGGAAAAGCTGGCTGAGCAGCGTGTTCACCAGCACCACGTCGCCGGTGGTGAACTGCCCCTTGCTCCAGCCCCAGACGGTATAGCCCATCGCCCCCGCCATCATCAGGTTGGTGATGAGCGACTGGCCGACATTGAGCCAGGCGAGGCTGTTCTCGCTCTTGACCGCCGCATTGGCATAGCGGCGCATGGCGGAAGCGTAGCGGGCGGCCTCACGATCCTCCGCGCCGAAATATTTGACCGTCTCGAAATTCAGCAAGCTGTCGACGGCATGGGCGACGGCGTTGGTGTCGAGGTCCACCATGTCGCGGCGAAGCTGGTTGCGCCATTCGGTGATCATGCGGGTGAACCAGATGTAAAGGCCAACCATCGCCAGCGTGGCCACCACCAGCCCGGGGCCGAACTTCACGAAGAAGATGATGCAGACCGCCGTCAGTTCCAGCACCGTGGGAGCGATGTTGAAAAGGAGGAAATAGAGCATCGTGTCGATGCTCTTGGTGCCGCGCTCCACGATCTTGGTCACCGCGCCCGTGCGCCGGTCGAGATGGAAGCGCAGCGACAGGCGGTGCAGATGGACGAACACATCGTCGGCAAGGCGGCGGCCCGCCTCCTGCCCCACCCGTTCGAACACGGCGTTGCGGAGATTGTCGAACAGGACCGAGCCGAAACGCGCGCCCGCATAAGCGGCCACCAGCGCGATGGCGAGACCCGCCGCCGGTTCCATGCCAGGGACCATGCGGTCGATCGCCGCCTTGTAGGCGAAGGGCATGGCGAGGCTGATCATCTTGGCGACCAGCACCAGCGACAGGGCGATGGCGACCCGGCGGCGCAGCGCGGGCGCGGCGGCGGGCCAGAGATAGGGCAGGAAGCGGCGCAGCGTGGCCCAGGCGGGCGGGACAGGCGTGGCGCTATCGGGAGAAGAGGGAGGCATTGGCTGCTATGTAGGGCGAAATCCGCGCCGATCCAGTGAAGAAGCCGGATTCAGGGGCAGGCAGGATGCGGGGGCCGGAAACCCTCGCGCCCATCTGCCATCCCCCTGCGCGTCAGCCCCGCTCGCCCTGCGGACACTGGCCGGAGCGGCTTTCCTCCTTGCCTGCGATGAACCAGCGCGTCTTGTCGGCGGCGGCGGCTTCATCGAAATAGCAGACCTGCGCCGCGCCGGTCACGGGATCAATCAGCGTCACCCATTGATGCGGGCCGCAATTATGCGTCTCGCAAGTCCATGCCGCGACCTTGCCGTCGATCATCTCGATGGGACTGGACGGCCCTTCGGCGGCAAGCACCCATTTGCGGACCCCGGCGTCGGACACCGCCGCTTCGATGGCGGATTTGACCGCCGGATCGTCGTTCCAGCTATGCGGCCCAACCTTGTCGAAGGGATATTTGCCCACATAGCGGGAAAAGGACAATGTGTCCGCCGCCGGAACCGCCGCGCCTTCATTGGCGGAAGCGGCATTGCCGCCGTCGGCGGCAGGTGCGGCTTCGGTCGCATTGGCGGCGGTGGCGGCGGCGTTGTCAGGCGCGCGTTTCTCGCCCGAACAGGCGGCAAGCAAGGCGGTGGCGGCCAGAAACCCGGTGAGGATCGTGCTGCGAGTCATGATATCTCCCCTGTCGTATCGCGGACGCAATGATGCGGCTTTGGGGCGCGAGGGGCAAGAGGCCTGCGCGGCTCCGTGCAAACAGAGCCGCGCCGTTTCAATCAATCATGTTCCCGCCCGCCAGCGCCCATATAGAGTTCGCTGCCGGTTTCACGGAAGATTTCGCTCATCTCCTTCATGCCCGCCTCGGCTTCTTCCGCCGCGAGGAAGGTCGTGGCGGGCTGATTCTGCTTCGCCGCGAAGTCCCTCACTTCCTGCGAAATCTTCATCGAGCAGAATTTGGGGCCGCACATGGAGCAGAAATGCGCGCTCTTCGCGCCCTCCGCCGGAAGGGTCTGGTCGTGATATTGCTCCGCCGTGTCGGGGTCGAGCGACAGGTTGAACTGGTCGCGCCAGCGGAACTCGAAGCGCGCGCGGCTCAGCGCGTCGTCGCGGACCTTGGCGGCGGGATGCCCCTTGGCGAGGTCAGCGGCATGGGCCGCGAGCTTGTAGGTGACGACACCCACCTTCACATCGTCGCGGTCGGGCAGGCCCAGATGCTCCTTGGGCGTGACGTAGCAGAGCATCGCCGTGCCGTACCAGCCGATCATCGCCGCGCCGATGCCGCTGGTGATATGGTCGTAACCCGGCGCGATATCGGTGGTCAGCGGCCCGAGCGTATAGAAGGGCGCTTCCCCGCACGCCTCCAGTTGCTTGTCCATATTCTGCTTGATCTTGTGCATGGGCACATGGCCCGGCCCTTCGATCATCACCTGCACATCCTGTTCCCAGGCGCGCCTGGTCAGTTCGCCCAGCGTGTAGAGTTCGGCGAACTGCGCTTCGTCATTGGCGTCGGCGATGGAGCCGGGGCGCAGGCCATCGCCCAGTGAATAGGCGATGTCATAGGCCTTCATGATCTCTGTAATCTCATCGAAATGTTCGTAGAGGAACGATTCCTTGTGATGGGCGAGGCACCATTTCGCCATGATCGACCCGCCGCGCGACACGATGCCGGTGACGCGCTTCGCCGTGAGCGGGATATAGGGCAGGCGCACGCCCGCATGGATGGTGAAATAGTCGACCCCCTGCTCGGCCTGCTCGATCAGCGTGTCGCGGAAGACGTCCCATGTCAGGTCTTCGGCGATGCCGCCGACCTTCTCCAGCGCCTGATAGATGGGCACCGTGCCGATCGGGACCGGCGAGTTGCGGATGATCCATTCGCGCGTGTCGTGGATGTTGCGGCCGGTCGACAGATCCATCACCGTGTCCGCGCCCCAGCGGATCGACCAGACCAGCTTGTCGACCTCGCTCGCCACGTCGGAGGCGACCGCCGAATTGCCGATATTGGCATTGATCTTGACCAGGAAGTTGCGGCCGATCGCCATCGGCTCGGATTCCGGGTGGTTGATGTTGTTGGGGATGATGGCGCGGCCGCGCGCGACCTCTTCGCGGACGAACTCCGGCGTCACATAATCGGGGATGGACGCGCCCCAGTCCTCCCCGTCGCGGACATATTCGGCTTGGGCCGCGCGGCCCAGATTCTCGCGCTCCGCCACATATTCCATCTCCGGCGTGATGATGCCGCGGCGAGCATAGTGCATCTGGGAGACGTTCATGCCCGCTTTGGCGCGCAGCGGCCGCTTGACGAGATTGGGGAAGGGCTGGACGCCGCCTGAGCGGTCGGGGCCTTTCAGGCCATTGTCTTCGGGCTTGATCTCGCGGGCGTCATACGCCTCCACGTCGCCCCGGCCCATGATCCAGTCGCGGCGCAGGGTGGGGAGGCCCGCCATGATGTCGATGCGGGCATCCGGATCGGTATAGGGTCCGGACGTGTCGTAGACGCGGACCGGCGGCTCGCCGCTGCCCCGTTCGAGGTCGATCTCACGCATGGCGACCTTGAGCGGGCCGACATGAATCTTGCGGCTGCCGCGAATGGGTCCGGTGGTGACGCGCATTTCCGTGCGGGCGGGGATGTCGGCCATGATATTCCTTTCAGACGAGGACAGTCGCGCGGCCGGTCAGGCCCGCGTAGAAAAGCAGGATGCCCAGGATCAGCGCAAAGGCCGCCCAGACGCGGGTGAAGCGGAAGGACCAGTCGCCGATTTTCAGCAACGGGCCGGGCACGGCGATCAGCAGCGCGCCCTTGATGAGCGCGATATAACCGATCAGCGTGACGATGATGCTCAGGGGATCGGCGAAGACGCGGTGGACCATGACGATGGTCGCGCCCAGCCCGAAGGCGACGAGGCCGGTGACAAGCGTGAGGCCGGGCGAACGATCCAGGTCTTCCATCGCGCCGCGCCAGCGCCGGGGCGAAGCAAGGCCGCTGAGGCCGATCAGGATCAGATAGAGGCCGATCGCTTCGGCGAGACGCAGGGTCAGGATGGAACTCGTGTCCATATCGTCCTTCTCTTCCTCTCATGGCGAAGGACGGGTGGCGGACTGTCGGGGACAAGCCGTTCCCTCCCTACGCCGGTCTTATCCGGATCAGGTTCAGCGGGTCGCGGCCACGTCAGCCGCCTCTCAACCGCTTGTGAGCGGTCCCCCGGGGATGGCTTTCGATAGCCCATCGGGCCGCAAAGGGAAAGCCCCGCCGCTCCGGTTCGTCCTGCTGGACAGAAGATGGGCTTTGCCGCACTGTCGCGGACGATGAAGAATCCCGACCTGTCCACCAAAGCCGGACGCAAGGCCTATCGCCACGAAATGCGGATGATCGCGGTCCGGCCGCGCCGCTATGGATTGTGGCTGCTGACGGGCGGCTTCCTGCTGGTGATGCTGCCTTCATCGCTGGGCATCAACAGCCTGTTCGGGCTGTGGCCGCCTTTTCTGGGCGGGGCGATGATGCTGGCGGCGGCGCCGCTGCTGATCATGGGCGTGGTGCTGCGGCGGCGCTATCTGGCGCAGCGGGAAGGCGCGCAGGCCGTGATCCGGCGTATCCGGGAATAGTTGCATGAAAAGGATGTTCACCTTGGTTTCCGCTGCTTTGCTGACCGGCGCGGGCGCGCCGCCCTCTCTTCCGGCCTCTCCTCCGGCCCCTCCCCCGGCCGGCGACCCCTATGTCTGGCTGGAGGACTGGACCGGCCCGCGCGCGATGCAATGGGTGGAAGCGGAGAATGAGGCCACCGTCGCGACGCTTCAGGGCGATCCACGCTATGCGGGCTATTATCGGGACGCGCTCGCCATCGCGTCGGCCAGGGACCGGATCGCCATGCCGATGCTGATCGACGGGCGGGTGTTCAACTTCTGGCGCGATGCAGACCATCCGCAGGGCATATGGCGGTTCGCCAGCGAGGCGGACTATGCCTCCGCCGATCCGGCGTGGACGACCGTGCTGGACCTCGACGCGCTATCGCGGGCCGAGGGCAGGAAATGGGTCTGGAAAGGCGCGGACCTGCTCGATCCCGATGAGAAACGGGCGCTCATCAACCTGTCGGACGGGGGCGAGGATGCGGTCACGCTGCGCGAGTTTGACCTGACGTCCGGGCAGTTCGTGCCGGGCGGGTTCGACATTCCGACTTCGAAGCAGAATGAAGCGTGGCTCGATAAGGACACGATCCTGCTGGCGCGCGATTGGGGCGAAGGCACGATGACGGCATCGGGCTATCCCTTCGTGGTCAAGGCGGTGAAGCGTGGGGAGCCACTGGCGGCGGCAAGGGAAATCTATCGCGGGGACGCTTCCGATCAGGTGGGCGTCTATCCGATGGCATTGTCCGATGGGCAGGGGAACCGGGCGGCGCTGCTTTATCGGGGCGTGACTTTCTTCGGGAATGAAACCTTCCTGCTGACGGCGCAGGGGCCAAAGAAGCTGCCGTTGCCCGTGCGGAGCCATGTGCAGGGCATGGTCGACGGACAGGTGCTGATCCAGACCAGCGAGGATTGGGCCAGCGGCGGCATGAAGGTGCCCGCAGGATCGCTGGCGGCGGTGCCCCTGAAGGCGCTGGAGAGCGGCGAGACATTGAAGCCCGCCATCCTCTTTACGCCCGATGCGCGGCAGTCGATCGACAGCGTGGCCGCGACAAAGGACCGCGTGATCCTGTCGATCAACGATAATGTGCGCGGCCGGGTGCTGGTGCTGACGCCGGGGGAAAAGGGCTGGACCTCGCAGCCGGTCGCCCTGCCCGACAATGCGACCATCGGCATCGCGGCGGCGACGGACAGGAACGACCGGGCGTATCTGGCGGTGGCGGGCTTCCTCGCGCCGACCACGCTCTGGGCGCTGGATGCGGCGGACCCCAGGCCCGTGCAGATCAAGGCCATGCCCGCGCGCTTCGACGCCACGGGCCTTGTGGTGGAACAATATGAGGCGACCTCCACCGACGGGACGAAAATCCCCTATTTCATCGTTCATCGAAAGGATGCGAAGAAGGGCGGCTCCACGCCCACGATCATGACGGCCTATGGCGGGTTCGAGGTGTCGATGACGCCAAGCTATGCCGCGATCACCGGCAAGCTGTGGCTGGAGCGCGGGAACAGCTTCGTCCTTGCCAATATCAGGGGCGGCGGCGAGTTCGGCCCGGCCTGGCACGAGGCGGGGCGCAAGACGAAACGGCAGATCATCTATGATGATTTCGCGGCGGTGGCGAAGGACATTTTCGCGCGCGGTTTCTCCTCGCCCCGGCGCTTTGGCATTTATGGCGGGTCCAATGGCGGGCTGCTGATGGGGGTGGAGTTCAACCAGCATCCCGACCTGTGGAACGCCGTCACCATCCAGGTGCCGCTGCTCGACATGGTGCGTTACGAACAGATCGCGGCAGGCGCGTCCTGGGTGGACGAATATGGCAGTGTTTCGGTGCCGGAGGAAAAGGCGTTTCTGGAGAAGATTTCGCCTTACGCCAACATCCGCAAAGGCGTGCAATATCCCACGCCCTATATCTGGACGACCACCAAGGACGACCGTGTCGGCCCGCAACATGCACGCAAGTTTGCGGCGCGGCTCAAGGAATATGGGCTGCCCTATCTATTCTATGAAGATACCGCCGGCGGCCATTCGGGCGATGCGGACATCGAACAGGGCGCACGCTTGCAGGCGATGCAGATGGTCTATTTCACGCGGACGCTGGAGGGCGAATAAGCGCCGCCTTCTTCACCGGCCGCGTGAATGGCCATGCCCTATTCGTGCGGCAACAGCGCCTTGTTCAGCCTGTCCATGACTTCGGCGATCGGCTCCGTCACCGTAACGCTGCGCCCTTCGCCAAAGCGGACGCGCGTGCCGTCCGTGACGGAGGAGACGAACGTGACCTGACCGGCATTGACCGCCGTCTCGGACCGGTCCGCGCCCACGAACATGACCATCATCGCGATCTCTCCTGCTATTTTATGGATCGCCAGCTTAACCGCTCGCGCGAAACAGGCCAACATTTTCGTTCGGGGCCACCATGGCAGGTTTTTAGCCGCCCATATCCTTGAACATCAGCATCATGCCCGTGCGCGGGCGGATGGTGAGGCGGCTGATGGGTTCGGGCCTGAACCCCTGCGGCATCGACAGGCGGTAGCGGCGCAGAACGGCGGCGATCATGGTCGTCACCTCCTGCTGCGCGAAGCCCGCGCCGATGCAGACGCGAGGGCCACGGCCGAAGGGGAACCAGGCCTGCTTCGCCATCTCCGCATTGGCCGGATCGTCGAAGCGTTCCGGGTCGAAGCCATGGGGACAGGCCCAATTGTCCCTGTTCCGCTGGGTGAGCCAGGGGGCGACCACCAGCATCGCGCCCTGCTCCAGATGCTTGTCGCGCATGTCCATGGGACAGGGCACTTCGCGCGGGAAGAAGGCCACCGGCGGATAGAGGCGCAGCGTCTCGCGGAAGATGTTCCGCACCTGCGCCATCTCCTTGAGCATCACGCCGGTGAACGGCGCATTGCCCGCCACCTGCCGAACCTCCGCGCGGGCGGCGTTCTGGATATGGGGGCATTCCGCCAGAAGGTAGAGCGCCCATGTCATCGTGCTGGCCGACGTCTCATGGCCAGCGAGGAAGATGGTCGACACCTGATCCATCACCTGCCGGAGGGTGAAGGGTTCGCCGGTTTCGGGATGCTTCGCCTCGATCAGCGATTGCAGAATGTCGCGATGCGGAGATTCGCCACGCTGGCGATAGCCCTCGAAGCGGGCCTCCACGATGGGGCGGAACACGTCATGGATGGCATCGGCGGGTTTCAGCGACCGCTTCTCGAACCAGCGGGCCGGCAAGCCGTAGAGACGCAGCATGGAGGCGCTGTGGGCGAGGCGCTGGAACTTGCCGAACGCCGTGTGAATGATGTTCGAACGCTCCTCGTCCAGCGTCTGCGAAAAAAGCGTGCGAAAGATGATGTCGGCGGCCACATGGGTCATCATCGGGTCGATGTCGATGGGCTTCGTCCGGTCGGCGGCGTCGATGCGGGCGAGGAAATCGTCCACCGCCGCGACCATCAGCGGCATGGAACGGTTGAGCGCGGTATGGGCAAAGGCCGGGTTCACCATCGCCCGCTGGCTTTCCCAATCCTCGCCATTGGCGGAAAAGACGCTGTTGCCGATCAGCGGCGCCAGATTGCGGACCAGTTCGCGATGCTTGGGAAAGGCCGTGCCGCCGCGCAATATCCTGTCCACCAGCGGCAGTTCGTTGGCGATGTACATGGTCTGGCCGGGCATCCGGATTTCGCCCATCTTCATGGTGTAGCTCTTTTCGAAGAGTACATGAATCCAGCTATGCCAGCCGCGCAGGAACCGCTTGATCAAGCCACGGCGGCTTTTGGGCGGTTCGGGATAGGGCGGGATGAACGGAGCCGTCACGGGATCGTCCTGAAGGCGGCGATAGCTTCGTCGATGGTGCGGCGGCCTGCGGTCAGGCTCAGATAATCGACGGGAGAAAGGCGGTCGCCCACACGCAGATAGTCGAAATGCGCCTCATATTTATTGGACCAGCCGCCATGATAATTTTCCGGCTCGTAGAACAGGTGGAAGCGCGGCGATAACAGGTCCACGCGGGCGGCGCACCGATCGGAAACCAGCAGGATCGGATGCACGTCATAATAGGCCGCGCCGTCGGGCGGCGAGGAGAAGTCGACAAGACGGAAATGCTTGTCGTCCAGCGCCTTCAGGTCGGCATGATACCAGCCCGCGTCCTTGCGGAGCGCGATGACGGGAACCACCTGCCCCAACGTCAGCATCGTGAAATGGGCGGGCAGGTCGGACCGTTTTTCAAGGATGCGGCGCAGCACGGTCATCGCGTAATTGGTGCCGTTGCTGTGGGAAGCGAAGATCACCTCGTCATAGGGGCCGTCCATCTCGGCCAGGATGCGGTCGGCGAAAAGGTCGAGCCGGGCGTCCATCTCCGCCCCCGGCCCCCGCGCGGCGACAATGTGGTTGTAATACATGAAACGCAGCAGCCACGGCACGATCAGCTTGTTGAGCAGACGCCCCGACAGGAGCGCGCTTACCACCATGCCGCCGAGCGCCGCCGCCCAGAAGGGCAGCAGCGTCCACAACAGCAACGCCGTCAGCAGCACGAGGCCGAGCGGGATGAGGATGGCGAGAATCGGCGGATAAAGGATGGTGATGACCGGCCCGCGCCGCAACTGCCGCATCCGGCGGAACTGCATGAAGCGGGCATGGGCCGCATAGGTCGCGATCGAACGCCAGGCGAGAAGCAGGGGATTCCTGATCCATATCTTGCCAACAAGATCTTCCCAGCGCAGGAACTCATAGTCGGTTTCGACATTCGCGGTCCGGTTGGCGACGGTCCAGACAGCGGAGGATGCCGGGCCGGGATGGCGTGCGCTCACCTCTACCTGCTCGCCGGACAGGCGCGCGTATTTTTCCGCCTGCTCGCGATAAAGCCGATGGTAGAAACGCACCCCGCGCGGATCGAAACCGCCAAGGTAGAAGACTTTCCGCTTGAACTTTCCCATGGCCCCTGTCCACATCGGGCCATGACGACACCCGAACGCGATTACTGCTATTTCATAGACCACCGGAAATACAACCGAAACATCGGTTGCCGACGCCATGACAACGTCTATGGCATCAACGGCGGCGGATCGGAACGGGACCGCTGGCGGGCGGATTTCGCTTTCTACCGGCATATGAAAAACGAAGGCGATCCGATGGCGGTGCCGTCCTTGCTCGCCTGCCTCGTTTTCGGCTGGTTCTGCTGGAATTATCATCCGGGCAAGGGGCTGTGGCGCGGTCAGCTCTTGCGGCGCTTCGTGAAAGCGCCGAAGTGAACGGCATGACCAAGCCCAAGCATGTACAGATGGGAGCCGTGACGGTCGGCAACGACCTGCCCTTCGTCCTCATATCCGGTCCCTGCCAGATCGAAAGCCGCGACCATACGCTGTTCATGGCGGAGGCGTTGAAGAAAGCGGCGGACAAGGCGGGCGTGCCGTTCATCTTCAAATCCTCGTTCGACAAGGCGAACCGGACCTCTGTTGCGGGGAAACGGGGCATAGGGATCGACGCGGGACTGGCGATCCTGGCGGAGGTGAAGGCGGCGCTGGGCTGCCCGGTGCTGACCGACGTGCATGAAACGGCGCAGGTGGGCGCGGCGGCGCAGGCGGTGGACATCCTCCAGATCCCGGCCTTTCTCTGCCGCCAGACCGACCTGCTGGTCGCAGCGGGGAAGACCGGCGCGGTGATCAATGTGAAGAAGGGCCAGTTCCTCGCCCCATGGGACATGGCGGCGGTGGCGCAGAAGGTCGCCTCGACCGGCAACGACCGCATCCTGCTGACCGAGCGAGGGGCCAGTTTCGGTTACAACACGCTGGTAAGCGATATGCGCGCGCTGCCGGTGATGGCGCAGACGGGCTATCCGGTGGTGTTCGACGCGACCCATTCGGTGCAGCAACCGGGCGGGCTGGGTTCCGCTTCGGGCGGGCAGAGGGAATTCGCGCCGGTGCTGGCGCGAGGCGCGGTGGCGGCAGGTGTCGCGGCGATCTTTGCCGAGGCGCATGACGATCCCGACCACGCACCTTCGGATGGGCCGGTGATGCTGCCGCTGGAATGGATGGAACCGATGCTGGAGCGACTGAAGGCGATTGATGCGATCGTGAAGGGATAGCCTCTTTCGTTCAGGGCGAACGGGCGAGAGATAACCCGGCGACGTTTTCGCCTTCGCTCGAGCCAGACGTTACGGCCGCGCCTGTCCGGTGCCGCGCACCAGCCATTTATAGGTCGTCAGGCCCTCCAGCGCGACCGGGCCGCGCGCGTGAAGGCGGCCCGTCGAGATACCGATTTCCGCGCCAAGGCCGAATTCGCCGCCGTCGGCAAACTGGGTGGATGCGTTCCACATGACGATGGCGCTGTCGACGGCGTTCAGGAAACACTCCGCCTTTTCCGCGTCTTGCGTGATGATCGCGTCGGTATGGTGGCTGGCATGGGCGGCGATGTGGGACAAGGCCTCGTCCAATCCGTCGACGATGCGGACCGACGCGATGGCGTCGAGATATTCGGTGTCCCAGTCTTCTTCGCTGGCAGGCGTGACGCGGTTGTCCATCGCCTGCACCGCCTCATCGCCGCGCACGGCGCATTGGGCGTCGAGCAGCGCCTTCACCAGCGCGGGGCCTTGCCCATAAGCGCGGTCGATCAGCACGGTCTCGGTCGCGCCGCAAATGCCGGTGCGGCGCATCTTGGCGTTTACCACCAGCTTTTGCGCCATGTCGGGATCGGCTGCGCCATCCACATAGCTGTGATTGATGCCGTCCAGATGCGCCAGCACGGGGACGCGCGCCTCCTCCTGCACGCGGGCGACCAGGCTCTTGCCGCCACGGGGCACGATCAGATCGACGAACTCCGCCGCCTTGAGCAGCGCGCCCACGGCGGCGCGATCGGTCGTGGGGACGAGTTGCACCGTGTCGGCGGGCAGGCCTGCGGCGGCGATGCCTTCGGCCATGGCGGCGTGGATGGCGCGGTTGCTTTCCTTCGCTTCGCTGCCGCCGCGCAGGATCACCGCATTGCCTGCCCGCAGGCAGAGCGCGGCGGCGTCCGCCGTCACATTGGGGCGACTTTCATAGATGATGCCGATGACGCCCAGCGGCACGCGGACGCGGCTGAGTTCCATCCCATTGGGGCGAATCTGTTTGTCGATGATACTGCCCAGCGGATTGTCGAGACTGGCGACCTGATCGACGCCCGCCGCGGTCGCCTCCACGCGCGCTTCATCCAGCTTCAGCCGGTCCAGCATGGCGGGCGACAGGCCGTTGGCGGCGGCATTTTCCATGTCGCGCGCATTGGCCGCGATGATCTGCGCCGACTGGTCGCGCAAGGCCTGCGCGGCGCGGCGGAGCGCGTCCACCTTCTGCGCGTCTGTGGCGCTGGCGAGCATGGTTGCCGCACGGCGCGCGCGCACGCCCAGCGTGGCGATCAGCATGTCAGGGGTCTGGGTCTGGTCGTTCATCATGAGTCTCGCCACTTTTCGTCGGCGAGCGGCTTAGCATGAAAGCATCGTCCGGCGGAACCCGTGCCATGCCCGTCCCGCATGAACCGGCGACCGGATCATGGGTCGCATATGATCCGGTCGCCAGCAGGCCTGAAAGCCCCCGGCTCCATAAGTGGGCGCCGTATCCGGCGCATACCCCGATCGGGGTATGCGCGTCAGAAAATCATTTCGAATCCGTCACATCCCAAGCAGGCCGACCATCCGCACCAGTTGTGATTCCCGGCTGCACCCCATCTTTTCATAGATGCTTCGAAGTTGAGCCTTGAGCGTTCCGGCGGATACGCCTCGCGCTGCGGCGATGTGCCGCCGCGACATGCCGGATGCGAGGCGCATGGCCACGTCGGCCTCCGCAGGCGTGAGGCGATAGCTTTCCAGCAATATCCGCGCCTGATGATCGCTGGAGGCGTCTTCGCGGGCGATCACCAATGCGCGCGGCGCAAAGGACATCGCCCATTCGCGTTCCGGCAGGGCGTGAAATTCCAGCAACAGGCCCGATCCATCCGCCTGTTCCAACCGGACGGGCGGCGCGGGTTGCGCGGGCCGGTCGACCACCGCGCGGATGCCGCGAAGGATGGCGCGGCTTTCCTCCGCCCGCGCGCTGGACAGCCGGCCCTCGCTGATCCGCGCGCACCCCTTGAGCAGGGTCGCTTCGGCGCGCGGCGTCATGGCACGGACCCGGCCGCTTCCATCCAGCAGCCAGCAGGCCCGGTCCATCGTTTCGAAAGTCCCGGCGAGAAGCGCGAAACCCTGCTGTTCGACCGCGCGTTGCAGCCGCACGGCGGCGCGGGCATGTCCGGCGAGATGGGCGAAAAGGTCGCGCTGTTCCTGGCTGGTGCGGCCATCCGTGCGGCTGCGCAAAAGCGCCAGGCCGATCATCGCGCCGTCCTCCTCCACCAGCCGGGTGTGGCAGCCGTCCATGATGTCCAGCTCCGCACAGAGATCGAGATAATCGTCGTTCCTGATCCCCTGCCTGACGATATCATAATGTACTTCGTGCACGATATCCGGTCGGTCGGCCAAGGCTTCGGTCGCCAGCCGGAAATTGAGGTCCGGCCTGTGCAGCGCCTGCAGGTCGGGGCGGTCCAGCGTGCTCCGGTCGATATCGGTGATCCAGTTGAAGGTTGCGCCATCCGGGCCAAAGCCAACCAACTGGCCGCGTTGCGATCCTGTCGCGGCGGCCATCGCGCTCAGCGCGTCGTCCCACAGATGCGGCTCTAGCGCCGCCGAAAGGAAGCGATCCGTCCATTCATGCTCGCCACCGGCGCTCGCCGCCATATGCGCTTCCCTTTGCCCCTTCACGGCTGGTGGACAAATCGCTTTGGGGAGTCAATGACTTGGCGGCATCCTCAGATATAGGCTCAGATACCGGGCGATCAGGCCGCCTGCGCCAGCGCCTCCTCGCGAAAGGCGCGGAAAGTGCGGCAGGGCGGGATGTTGAGCCATATGGTCTTTTCCACCACCTGCGCGAAAAGGGGCGTCAGCAGGCGGCGGACATAGGCCGAATATTGATAGACCAGAAAGGCGCCGCCGGGGCGGAGGGCTGTCAGCGTCTCGGCGCAGATCGCTTCGCCCACGCCATCGGGCAGCGTGGAGAAGGGAATGCCCGAAAGAATGTAATCCGCCTGCCGGAAACCCGCTTCACTGACGAAACGCCGCACATCTGCCGCCGAACCATGGACGACGCGCAGGCGCGGATCGCTGATCTCCGCCTCCAGATAGGCGACGAAATCGAGATTGAGGTCGATCGCGATCAATTGGGCGTCCGGGTGCATCCGGTCGAGAATGCCTTGCGTGAAGGTGCCCACGCCCGGCCCATATTCGACGAACAGCCGCGTCCTGTCCCAATCCACCTCATCCAGCATGGCGTCCACCAGCGCTTGCGAGGAAGGGATGACGGAGCCGATCATGCCGGGATGCTTCACAAACTGGCGGAAGAACATGCCCCATTGACCCATGAATTTGGCCATTCGGCCCGGTCTCGAAGAGGGATGGGACTTCTTCAGCGAAATGGAGGCCATCAATTATTTGCCCGTTTCTGATTTTCCGTTTCGTTCGGTTGCAAATCCGGGCGCTGCTTGCAAGCGGCTTTACGGCGCTGGACCCCAACAGGACAGGAAATTCAACGCACAGGCGGCGGCAGGGGTCCGCCGCCGCCCGCATGTTTCGCGCGGTCAGTCGCGCCGTTCGCGCTGGCGGAGCATCCCCGGCGAGACGAAGCCGATGGGATCGACCTGCATCACGCTTTGCTTGAGCGTCGCCTGGATCTGCTCATATTCGCGCTCCATTTCGGGCGTGACGGAGGCGCGGGTCTCCTCCAGCGCCGCTTCGAACTGGGCCATGCCGACCTTGTCGACGGAGAGCGATCCGCGCAGCGCGATCAGGCCCGCCCGGCGCACCAGATCCTCCAGGTCCGCGCCGGTGAAGCGTTCCGTCCGGGCCGCCAGCGCGTCCAGGTCGACATCCTGCGCCAGCGGCATCTTCTTGGTGTGGATCGACAGGATATGCCGCCGCCCCGCTTCGTCGGGCACCGGGACATAGATCAGTTCATCGAAACGCCCCGGCCGCAGCAGCGCCGGATCGACCAGCGTCGGCCGGTTGGTCGCGCCGATGACGACGACCGACTGCAATTCCTCCAGCCCGTCCATCTCGGCGAGGATGGTGTTCACCACCCGCTCCGTCACCGCCGGTTCGCCAAGGCCGCCGCCACGCACGGGGACGAGGCTGTCCAGTTCGTCGATGAAGATGACGGTCGGCGCCACCTGCCGCGCGCGGGCGAAGAGGCGGGCGATCTGCTGTTCGCTCTCCCCATACCATTTGCTGAGCAGGTCGGACGATTTGGTGGCGATGAAGTTCGCCTCCGCCTCCCGCGCGACCGCCTTCGCCAGCAGCGTCTTGCCGGTGCCGGGCGGGCCGTAGAGCAGGAAGCCCTTGGCCGGACGGATGCCGATGCGGCGGAAGGCGTCGGGGTCTTTCAGCGGCAGTTCCACCCCTTCCTTGAGGCGCATCTGCGCATCGCCGAGGCCACCGATATCGGACCAGCCGATATTGGGCGCCTGCACCATCACCTCACGCATGGCGGAAGGCTGGACGCGCTTGATCGCGGCCATGAAATCCTCCCGCGCGACGGAGAGTTCCTCCAGCACGTCGGGCGGGATCGTCCCTTCCTCCAGGTTCAGGCGCGGCATGAAGCGGCGCACCGTCTCGATCGCCGCCTCGCGGGTCAGGGCGGCAAGGTCCGCGCCGACAAAACCATAGGTCATGCGCGCCAGTTCGGCGAGATCCACCCCTTCGCCCAGCGGCATGCCGCGGGTGTGGATGCCCAATATCTCCCGCCGTCCGCGCTCATCGGGGACGCCGACGATGATCTCGCGGTCGAAGCGGCCGGGGCGGCGCAGCGCCTCGTCAATCGCTTCGGGCCGGTTGGTCGCGGCGATGACGACGAGGTTGGTGCGCGGCTCCAGCCCGTCCATCAACGTCAGCAATTGCGCGACGAGGCGCTTTTCCGTCTCGCCGGTCACATTGCCGCGCTTGGGCGCAATGGAGTCGATTTCGTCGATGAACAGGATCGACGGCGCAGACTTGGTCGCCGCCTCGAAAATCTCGCGAAGCTGCTTTTCCGATTCGCCATAGGCCGAACCCATGATTTCCGGGCCGTTGATCAGGAAGAATTCCGCTTCCGATTCATTGGCGACGGCGCGGGCAAGCCGGGTCTTCCCCGTGCCCGGCGGGCCATGGAGCAGCACCCCCTTGGGCGGATCGACCCCCAGCCGCTCGAACAGTTCGGGATAGCGCAGCGGCAGTTCCACCATCTCGCGAAGCTGGTCGATGGCGTCGGCCATGCCGCCGACATCGTCATAGGTGACGTCGGCGCGGCGCAGGTCGCGCGGTTCTTCATATTCGGCACGCAGTTCGACTTCGGTATCGGCGTCGATATGGACGAAGCCCTTGGGCACGGTCGACACGACCACCAGCCGGATTTCCTGCAAGGCATAAGCGGGCGCGGCCAGCATCTGCCTGAGTTGGGGCGGCATGTCGCCGGGCGGCACCTGCTGTTGGCCGGAGGTCGCGACAACGTCTCCCGCCGTCAGCGGCCGCTGATAGAAAACGCGCTTCAACGCATCGGGATGGCCCTGAAGCCGCAAGTTGCTTTGTGCAGGTGCGAAGACCACGCGCTGGGCGGGGCGCGGCTCCACCTTGCGGATATGGACGAAGTCGCCGGAACCGACGCCCGCATTGGCGCGCTGCAACCCGTCGAGGCGCAGCACGTCCAGCCCTTCATCCTCCTTATAGGGCCGCACCACCCGCGCCGGAGTCGGGCGCTTGCCCGCGATTTCGACCACGTCGCCTTCGGCCAGGCCCAGTTCCGCCATCACCGCCAGCGGCAGGCGCGCCAATCCGCGCCCGGCATCCTCTGGCCGGGCATTGGCTACCTGAATCCTGCGCCCTTCATTGTCCTGATCGACCATCGCCATCCTCGCTCCTGCCTCTTGCGTAACGAGATAGGAAATGCGCGCGCGAAGGAAAAGGGCACATCGCATTCTTGCCGATGGAACAAAAAAAGGGCCGGCCCGAAGGCCAGCCCGCTAAGTTTATAGGAGAGGATGCCTGAAAGGCCTTTCCTATGTGCGGTGCAGCAGTTATTTTTGCAAGTGCGAAAGGAATCGGATAAGTTGCAAAAAATGCATCTTGCCTCATTGACGGATATTGCTGATCATTGAATGGAGGATGCTGAAAGCTGCTGGCGCGCAGCTCAAAAAATGACATGACGCGGTGCAACGGCTCGAATCTCTGGAACTTTGAAGGATTATGCGCAGACTGCCGCCGCTCACGGCCCTGGAGGCCTTCGTTCAGGTTGCTCGCCTTGGTTCGGTCAAGGCGGCGGCGGAGGAACTTGCGCTGTCCACCCCGGCGCTCAGCCGCCGCGTGCAGGCGCTGGAACGCTTCATCGGCCGCTCGCTGTTCGACCGCAAGCATCAGGCGCTGGAAATCAACGCCGATGGTCAGCGGCTGCTGGACGATATCGCGCCCGCGCTGGATTCCCTCGCCCAGGCGCTGGAGAATATCCAGAGCGGCGGCAACCAGTTGCGCCTGCGGCTGGCGGTCATGCCACTGTTCGCGACCCAGCGGTTGTTTCCGCGGCTGGGCGAATTGCGGCAAATGCATCCGCAACTGCACCTTGATATCGAAACCACGCCCCATGCCGTGGCGCGGCTGGGCGAAGGACTGGACGCCGCCATCGTGTTGGCGAAGGATATCGACCCGGCGCTGTACGCGCATGAACTGGATCATGACGAAATCTATCTGATCGGACGGAAGGCGTTGTTGGAGCCGCCTCACGCGCTCAATGCGCCGGAAGAGCTGTCGCAGCACAGCATATTGCTGCACCGCGACATGGCGCTGGCGTTCGACGCATGGAAGGAAGCGGTTGGCCTGCCGGACCTGCAACCGCTGGCGTTCGACAATTATGATTCGGGCCAGCTCATGCTGGAAGCCGCCGCGCAGGGCCTGGGCGTCGCCGTGATGCACGCCAGCCATTTCCAGCAGGCTGCGGACGACCGGCTGATCCGCCTCTTTCCCGTCAGGGTGGAAAGCCCGTATCGCTATTTCTTCGTCTGCCGTCCCCGCGCCTTGCAGACGCGCGCGGTCCGCATCTTCCGCGACTGGCTGGTTTCCGCGGATATCTGATCGCCCCGCCGGCGGCTTCGAAAATTTGTTTGATGGACATTTAACCCTGTTGGCCGCCTGCCGTTCTTCGTTGCATGAGTGCGTCCTCCTCCTCTTCCGCCATCCCGCAACAGGGGTTTGCCGACCGTCTGACACGATGGGCGAGGAGCCTGTCGGGGAAAGGCGAGGAGGAACAGCCGACGCCCGAACGGCGGGTCCGTGCCGGCACGGCCGCCAGCCGGGAAATCACGCGCCGGCGCAAGCTGTATGACGATATCGGCGATTTCCTGTTCGCTCATGATCTGGACCTGACGCCGGTCAACTTTTCCGTCGCGTTCGATTATCTGACCGGCGCCAATATCGGCATCGAAAAGGCGGTGAAGGCCGTCATGATGGAGCGTGGGCAGGTCAGCAATGGCTGGGTCGAAACCGTCATCGCCGAACAGCGCGCCGACGAAATCACGCCCGAAGCGCTGGCCGCGATGCTGGACAGGGTGGAAGAAAGCCTGACCCTGTTTACCGGCCTGATGCATGAATCGCGCAGCAGCGCCAAGGATTATGGCGCGGCATTACAGGAACAGGCCAAGGATCTGGCATCGGGCGGCGACACGGAAACGGTGCTGACCCGTCTGGTCAACATGACCCGGTCCATGGTGGAAAAGACGCGGCAGGTCGAAACCCAGCTTCGCGACAATCAGAAGCAGACACAGGCCCTCAAATCCAGTCTGGAAAGCGCGCGCAAGGCCGCCGAGCATGATTTCCTGACCGGCCTGCCCAATCGCCGCGCCTTCGAAGGCGCCCTGCGCGAGGAACTGTCGCTGGCGCGTGAACAGGGCGAGCCGCTGGCCATCGCCTTTTGCGACATCGACCATTTCAAGACCATCAACGACGCCCATGGCCATGACACGGGCGACCGGGTGCTGAAATTCGTGGCGGGCCTGCTGACAAGGATTTCCAACGACCGCTGCCATGTGGCCCGTCATGGGGGAGAAGAATTCGTCATGCTGTTCCGCGGCAAGACCGCGGCCGAAGCCTGCGTGCTGGTCGACCAGATGCGCCAGGATCTGGCGGACCGCAGCCTGGTCAACCGCGCCAATGGCGAGAAGATGGAGCAGGTCACCTTTTCGGGCGGCGTGGCCGACGTGCTGGAATATGAACATCCGCGCGCCGCGTTGAGGGCCGCCGACAGGGCGCTCTATCTGGCCAAGGAGCATGGCCGCAACCGCGTCTATCTGGCGACGGATGTTGATTGACGGAAAGGGCGGGCGTTAAAAGTCCGGCTTTTCATAATGCGGCGGGGGCACGATGATCTCCATCCGCTCCGACAGCAGCGGCCGGAAGGACGGACGCGACTTGAAGCCCGCATACCAGCGCTTCACCGTCTCATGCCCGGCCCAGTCAAGGCCGCCCAGATAGTCCGCCACCGACAGATGCGCGGCCGCCGCGATGTCGGCGAGGCTGAGCATCCCCCCCGCCATCCAGGCGCGATGATCGAGCAGATAGTCCATATAATCCATATGGTTGTTTGCCCGACGCATCGCTTCGCGCAGAACCCGGGCATCCGGCGGGGTGCGCTCGATCAGCCGCTTCTTCATCCGCTCATGGATCAACGGGCCGACCACGTCGGCATAGAAATTCTGGTCGAAAAAGGCGGTCAGCCGCCGCACTTCCGCCCGGCCCGCCGCCGTGCCGGAAATCAGCGGGAACTTCTCCACCGTCTCTTCGAAATATTCGCAGATCGCCTGACTGTCGAGCAGGGTCAGGCCCTTTTCGGTGTCGACCATGACAGGCGTGGTTCCCGCCGGATTGAGATCAAGGAACTCGTCGCGCGCCTCCCATGGCGATTCGCGCACAAGATCATAACCCACGCCCTTCTCGCCGAGCAGAAGGCGGACCTTGCGGGAAAAGGGACAGAGCGGGAATTGATAAAGCTGCCACATGTCCCTGTCTGTTAGGCCCGCGCACGACATTGGGGAAGCGCCAAATAGGGAAATACCGTAGCGCGTTCGAAACGACGTGCCGGGAAAAGCGGCGCCGATCCATCTTCCGGTTTCCTTCATCCCGCCCTAGGGTGGAGAAAGGCGACAAGCCATCACAAGGAAAGGATACCCGATGTCTGAAGATTTCTTCCCGGTTCCCGCAGCCTGGGCGAAGGACGCGCTGCTGAACCTGGAGGGGCGGGCAGCGGACTACAAGCGCTCGACCGAGGACAGCCATGCCTATTGGCTGGAACGGGCGAAGCGGCTGGACTGGACCACGCCGCCCACCAAAACCGACGAAAGCAGCTTCGACGAGGCGGATTTTGGCGTCAAATGGTTCGCCGACGGGGAACTGAACGTCAGCGCCAACTGCATCGACCGGCATCTGGCGACGCGCGGGGACCAGGTCGCGATCATCTGGGAACCCGACGCCCCGGAAGAGGAGCCGCGCCGCTACACCTACAAACAGGTGCATGAGGAAGTCTGCCGCTTTGCCAATGTGCTCAAGGCAGCAGGCGCGAAGAAGGGCGACCGCATCACCATCTACCTGCCGATGATCCCGGAAGCGGCCTTCGCCCTGCTCGCCTGCGCGCGCATCGGGGCGATCCACAGCGTCGTCTTCGGCGGCTTTTCGCCCGAAGCGCTGGCCGGGCGGATCATCGACTGCGATTCGGCCATCGTCATCACCGCCGACGAAGGACGGCGCGCAGGCAAGAAAGTGCCGCTCAAGGCCAATGTCGATACCGCGCTCCAGGAATGCGCCAGCGTGAAGCGCGTGATCGTGGTGAAGGCGACCGGCGGCGGCGTCGCGATGAAGGAAGGGCGCGACCTGTGGCTGCATGAGGAAGCCGCGCGCGTTTCCGCCGACTGCCCGCCCGAACCCATGAACGCGGAAGATCCGCTGTTCATCCTCTATACCTCCGGCTCGACGGGCAAGCCCAAGGGGGTGCTGCACAGCAGCGGCGGCTATCTGCTCTGGTCCGCGCTCACCCATGAATTGTGCTTCGATTACCGGCCCGGCGATATCTACTGGTGCGCGGCGGACATCGGCTGGGTCACGGGGCACAGCTATATCGTCTACGGGCCGCTGGCGAACGGGGCAACGACGCTGATGTATGAAGGCGTGCCCAACTGGCCGACGCCCAGCCGCATCTGGGAAGTGGTCGACCGGCATCAGGTGCACACCATCTTCACCGCGCCCACGGCGCTGCGCGCGCTGATGCGGGAGGGCGACGAATATGTGACGCGCACCAGCCGCCAGTCGCTGCGCCTGCTGGGCACGGTGGGCGAGCCGATCAACCCGGAGGCGTGGCGCTGGTATCATCATGTCGTGGGCGAGGATCGCTGCCCGATCATCGACACATGGTGGCAGACCGAAACGGGCGCGGCGATGATCGCGCCGATGCCGGGCGCCACCGACCTCAAGCCCGGATCCGCCACGCTGCCCATGCCCGGCGTCGTGCCGCAGATCGTGGACGGCGAGGGCCATGTGCTGCATGGCGCGGCGGAAGGCAATCTCGTCATCGCGCAAAGCTGGCCGGGGCAGATGCGGACGGTCTGGGGCGATCATGAACGCTTCTTCCAGACTTATTTCTCGACCTTCCCCGGCAAATATACGACCGGCGACGGCGCGCGGCGGGATGAGGACGGCTATTACTGGATCACAGGGCGCGTGGACGACGTCATCAACGTGTCCGGGCACCGCATGGGCACGGCCGAGGTCGAAAGCGCGCTGGTGCTGCATGAGGCGGTGGCCGAAGCGGCGGTGGTCGGCTTCCCGCACGACATCAAGGGACAGGGCATCTATGCCTATGTGACGCTCAACGCCCATGAGGAGCCGAGCGAGGAATTGCGCAAGACGCTGACCGCATGGGTGCGGACAGAGATCGGCCCCATCGCCACGCCGGACGCGATCCAGTTCGCGCCGGGGCTGCCCAAGACGCGCTCGGGCAAGATCATGCGCCGCATCCTGCGCAAGATCGCGGAAGGCGAAACGTCCCCGCAAGCGCTGGGCGACACCAGCACGCTCGCCGACCCGGCGGTCGTGGACAATCTGGTGGAGAACCGGGTGGGCTGACGGAAAGGGGCGAGTGGTCCTAGACCATCTCGCCCGTCAGCAGGCGAGGCAGCGCGCCGGATTCGCCGCGCGCTTCGGCCAGGAAGCGGTTCTTGAGGACGGACGTGCGCTGCACCGCCGCCAGCCCCGCGCGGCGGACAAGCGAAGGCAGGCGGCCGGGAATGTCGAACAGGCGGACAAGGCCGTCCATCGCCACGCTCACCGACAGGGAATCAAGGCCCCGCCACCGCTGATACCGCGCCAGAAGTTGCGCATCGCCGGGATCGAGGCCAAGGCGCATCCCTTCCACCAGCACCTCCACCAGCGCGGCGACATCGCGAAAACCCAGGTTCAGGCCCTGTCCGGCGATGGGATGGATCGCATGGGCCGAGTCCCCCACCAGCGCGAGCCGCGTGTCGGTGATCCGCGCCGCATGGTGAAAGCCCAGCGGATAGGAGGAGCGCGGCCCCGCCAGCGTTATTTCGCCGAGGAAACCGCCCATCCGCTTTTGCGCCTCGGCCAGCCATGCGCGTTCGGAAAGCTTCATCATCGCGGGCGCCTGATTGGTCGGCACGGTCCACACGATCGCCGAGCGCGTGCCCGGCAACATCGGCAACAGCGCGAAGGGACCGCCGACATAGAAAATCTCATAGGCCGTGTTGGCGTGCGGCACTTCATGATCAATCGCCGTGACCATGGCCGTATGCTTATATTGCCAGCGCGTCGTGCGGATGCCCGCCGCTTCGCGCGTGGGGCTGTTGCGTCCCTCCGCCGCGACCAGCAGCGCGCCGTGAAGTTGCGCGCCGCTGGCGAGCGTCAGCGTCACGCCGTCTGCGTCGCGGTCCACGGCGACGGCGCGGTCAGGCTGGAAGCGGGTGAGATTTTCGGCCTTCTCCCCCGCCTGCGCCAACGCCACGCGCAGGTCGCGATTGGGGAACATGATGCCCATCACACCATCGTCCGCGTCCGGCGCGAAGTCGAGCGCGCCGCGCTGCAACCCGTCGCTGACCCAGATGCGGTCGATGGGGCAGCCCTTGCCTTCCAGCAGGTCCGCCACGCCGATGGCGGAGAGCATGGCGTAACTGGTCGAGGAAATGGCCGACACCCGCCCGTCGAAACCGGCGGCGGTCGTCGCCACGGGGTCGGCGGGGTCAATCACGGCGCAGCGCACGCCATGGCCCGAAAGAGCTATGCCAAGGGTCAGGCCGACAAGGCCCCCGCCCAGAATCACGACATCGAAGCGTTGCATGGCGGGCATGTCTAGGCGGTTGAGCCGGGGAAGGGAAGCGGAGCATGGCGGCAGGTTATCAATCCGGCCCCCTCGCCATCCCTATCGCCCGTGAAAGCCATCCCCTTCGCAAGGGCGCTTTGCTTATAACCGATGCAGCCAGTTCGCCGGATCGGCCACCGTGCCGCGCTGGATGCCGGTCAGGTCGGCGCGCAATGTTTCCGTCACGATGCCGCCGTCGCCATTGCCGATGGTGAAGTCGCCCTCCACGCTCTTCACCGTGCCGATGGCCGTCACCACCGCCGCCGTGCCGCAGGCGAAAGCTTCGCGCAGCCTGCCGCTCGCCGCGTCGGCGCGCCACTGGGCGAAGCTATAGGGTTGCTCGCGCACGTCATGGCCCTTGGCGCGGGCCAGTTTCATGATGCTGTCGCGGGTGATGCCGGGCAGGATCGTGCCGAGCGGCGGGGTGACGATCGACCCGTCGTCCATCACGAAGAAGATGTTCATGCCGCCCAGTTCCTCGACCCACTTATGCTCGGCGGCGTCGAGGAATACCACCTGGTCGCAGCCATGCCTGCTGGCTTCGGCCTGTGCGATCAGGGAAGCCGCATAGTTCCCGCCGCACTTGGCCGCGCCCGTGCCGCCGGGGGCCGCGCGGGTATAATGTTCCGACACCCACAGGCTGACCGCCTTCTTCCCGCCCTTGAAATAGGCCCCGGCGGGCGAAGCGATGACGCAGAAGATATATTCGTTCGCCGGGCGCACGCCGAGGAAGGTTTCGCTCGCGAACATGAAGGGGCGCAGATAGAGGCTCCCCTCGCCGCCCGGAATCCAGCCCGCGTCGATCTTCGCCAGTTGCTCGACCGCTTCGAGAAACAGGTCTTCGGGGATGGCGGGCATCGCCATGCGATGGGCCGATTCGTTGAAGCGGCGGGCATTTTCCTGCGGCCGGAACATCGCGACGCTGCCATCGGCCAGGCGATAGGCCTTCATGCCCTCGAAAATCTCCTGCGCGTAATGCAGCACGGCGCAGGCCGGATCGAGCTGGAACGGCTGGCGCGGGCCAAGGGTGGCGCTGTGCCAGCCCTGCCCTTCGCTATAGCGGATCGTCACCATATGATCGGTGTGCAGGCGTCCGAAACCGGGGTCTTCCAGCAATACGGCGCGCTGGTCAGCCGCCACAGCGTTGCTGTTGGGGATGACGGTGAAGCGCGAAGTCTGCTGGACGTCCATGATCAATACTCCTTCAAGGCCGGACGCGCGCCCTATGTCACAATCCCACCCGCGAAACAATGTTGCGCCGGGGATTTGCAGGCCATTGGCCGACAAATGGCCCCGCTGCGCCCGCTTGCGCTTTGGCGGGGGGCGGTTATCCCGCTTGCCATGCGCTTTTTCTCCGACAATGCCACGTCCGTCTGCCCGCCCGTCATGGCCGCCATCGCCGCCGCCGACCAGGAGGATCATGGCTATGGCGACGACGCATGGAGCGCCCGGCTGGACGGGGCCTTTTCCGACCTGTTCGGCGCGCCGGCGAAAGCCATGTGGGTAGCGAGCGGCACGGCGGCGAACAGCATCGCGCTGGCTTGCCTGTGCCCGCCCTATGGCGGCATCATCACCCATGAAGAGGCGCATATCGCCGTGGACGAATGTGGCGCGCCAGCCTTCTTCACCCATGGCGCGAGCCTGATGACGCTGCCGGGCAAAGGCGCGAAACTGTCCCCGGACGCGGTGCGGGAGCGGCTGGCGGCGATTCGTCCCGACGTGCACCAGATCCCCGCGCGGGCGATCAGCATCACCAACGCGACCGAATATGGCCTCGCCTATACGCCCGATGAAGTCGCCGCCCTGGGCGATGTAGCGAGGGCGCATGACATTTCCCTGCACATGGATGGCGCGCGATTCGCCAATGCCGTGGCGCATCTGGGCTGCCATCCGGGCGACGTCACATGGCGCGCGGGCGTGGATGTGCTGAGCTTTGGCTGCGTCAAGAATGGCGGCATGGTGGGCGAGGCGCTGGTCTTTTTCGGCGCGCGGGCCAAGGCGCGGGCGACAGAAGCGGAACGCTGGCGCAAGCGGTCGGGGCATCTCTTTTCCAAGGGGCGCTATCTCGCCGCGCAGATCCTCGCGCTGCTGGAGGACGAACTGTGGCTGGCCAATGCGCGCGCGGCCAATGCGGCGGCTCAGGCGCTGGCGACCAGCGCGGGCGGGCGGCTGATGCATCCGGTGCAGGCTAATGAGTTGTTCCTGCGCCTGACGGCGACGGAGGCGGCCCGTCTGCGCGCGCAGGGCTTCGACTTCCACGACTGGGGCGAAGGGGCGGCGCGCATCGTCACCAACTGGTCGCAGGACGCGGCGGGCGTCGCGCCGCTCGCCCACGCACTGGCGGCGCTCGGCTGATGGAAGGGCCGCGGGAAAAAGGCGGCGTCATCCTGCCCTTTCTCCTCGTCACGCTGATCTGGAGCTCGACCTGGATCGTGATCCGGGACCAGCTTTCGACGGTGCCGCCAAGTTGGTCGGTGTGCTACCGCTTTCTGGTCGCGGGGATCGGCATGGCGCTCTTTGCCATGGCGCGCCGGGTATCGCTGCGCCTGCCGCCCGAAGGCATCGCCTTCGCCGCGCTGCTGGGCCTCGCGCAGTTCGTGCTCAATTTCAACTTCGTCTATCGCGCGGAACATTATCTGACATCCGGCGTGGTCGCGACCGTCTATGCGATGCTGCTGATCCCCAACAGCATCCTGGCGTGGATCGTTTTCCGCCAGCCGGCGAGCCGCGCCTTCATCGCCGGATCGGCCATCGCCATCGCGGGCATCGTGATGCTGCTGGTGAAGGAATATCGCGCCGCAACCATAGCGCCCGACGCGGTGCTGCTCGGCGTGGCGCTCAGCATTGCGGGGCTGTTCAGCGCCTCGGCGGCGAACATCATGCAGGGGATGCAGATCGCCCGCCGCCTGCCGATGATCGCCGTGCTGAGCTGGGCAATGCTGATCGGCGGCGCGATGGACGCCGCCTATGCCTGGATCACGGCGGGGCCGCCGGTCATGGAATGGCGGGCCAGCTATGTGATGGGGATATTGTGGCTGGGCATCGCGGGGTCGGTCGTGACCTTTCCCCTCTATTTCCGGCTGATCCAGCGCATCGGGGCGGCGCGGGCGGCCTATAGCGGCGTGCTGATCCCGGTGATCGCCATGCTGATCTCGACAGCGGTGGAGGGCTATCGCTGGACCGCGCTGTCGGTGGCGGGGGCCATGCTGGCCGTCATCGGCATGGTGATCGCGCTGCGGGCGAAGGAAGCCTAACGGCGCGCGCCCGGTTCATGCGCCCGCCTGGCCGCATCGACGCGGGCGAGCAGGCTGGCGATGGGTTCGGGCTTGCGTGGCGGGCAGGTGGGCAAGGGCAGGCTGGCCATCCGGCGGCTGAGCGCGGCAAAAGCAGTTTCGATTGAGTCCATCCGTCCGATCCCGTGGCGTGAGGACTCCGCTTTCGGGCCATCATGGTTAAGGATTGGTAACCATCTCCGGCGCGATGCGGCGAGCCGTTCAGCCCGCTTCGGACAGACAGGCGGCCAGCCCTTCGCGATAGGTCGGATAGCGCGGCCGCCAGCCCAGCAGCCGCTTCGCCCGCCCGTTCGCGACACGGCGATTTTCGGCGTAAAAAGCACGGGCCGCAGGAGAAAGATCCGCCTCTTCCAGGGTCAGCAGCGGAGGACGAGGCAGGCCGAGCAGGTCGCAGGCCGCCTCCGTCACCGCATTTTGCGGCGCGGGCAGGTCATCGGCCAGATTATAGACGCCCGGCGGCCCGTCGAAGGACGCGATCACGCCCGCCGCGATGTCGTCCACATGCACGCGGCTGAAGACCTGCCCGGGGAGGTCGATGCGATGCGCCTTCCCTTCGCGCGCGCGGTCCAGCGCGCTGCGGCCGGGGCCATAGATGCCGGGCAGGCGGAAGCGGCGCATGTCCGCCCGAAGCGCGCCCCAGGCCAGATCGGCCTCTGCGCGGGCGGTGCGGCGGCCACGGCCCACGGGACTGGCTTCGTCAACCCATGCCCCGGCCGCATCGCCATAGACGCCGGTGGAGGACAGATAGCCGGTCCATCTCGCGGGCGCGGCGGCGATCGGCGCGCCATATCGGATCAGGACGGGATCGCCATCCCCCACGGGCGGGACGGAGGAGAGGATGTGCGTCGCGGCGGCGATCGCGGCATGGACAGCGGCTTCATCGTCAAAGGCGAGCGTTTCAGGACCAGCGGCGCGGCGCACCCCAGTGACCTGCCATCCCTGCGCGCGCAATCGCATGGCAAGGCGCGAGGCGGCATAGCCCAGCCCCAATATCAGCATGTGACGCAAGATACCGCCCGCCGATGCTTAAATCGTGAAGCTCTCGCCGCAGCCGCAGCTTCCCTTGGCATTGGGATTGTTGAAGACGAACCCGGCGGTGAAATCGTCCTCCACCCAGTCCATCGTCGACCCGACCAGATACAGCACCGACGCCCCGTCAATGTAGAATGTGCCGCCGGGCGTCTCGATCTTCTCATCGAACCCGGCTTCCCCGGTCACATAATCGACCGAATAGGCAAGGCCCGAACAGCCGCGCCGGGGCGTGGAAAGCTTGACGCCGATCGCGCCTTCGGGCGCCTGGCGCATCAGCTCGGCGATGCGCTGCTCGGCGCTGGGCGTCAGGATGACGGCGGCGGGGCGCGCGCGAATCTTGGTTTGCGTGGTCATCAGAGCATCCCCAGTTCCAGCTTGGCCTCATCCGACATCTTGCCGGGGTCCCATGGCGGGTCCCAGATGAGGTTCACCTCCACATCGCCCACGCCCGGCACCGCGCCGACGCGCAGTTCGACTTCGCCCGGCATGGATTCGGCGACCGGGCAATGCGGCGTCGTCAGCGTCATGGTGACGACGGCATGGCCGCCCTCTGTCACATCGACACCGTAGATGAGGCCCAGATCGTAGATGTTTACCGGAATTTCCGGGTCATAGATTTCCTTGAGCGCGTCTATGATCGCGTCGTAAAGGTCACCGCCCGGCTCCCCCGCAGATATATCGGCGGGTTTTTGCGACAGGAACCCTTCCAGATAGTCGCGCTCGCGCGGAGCCTCTTCCACGCGCGCCTTGGGCGGCGCTTCCACCGCGTCCACTTCCTCGATCATGATCTTGTGTTCCCCGGTCATCCGAAGATCTTCCTCACTCTTTCCAGTCCGCGAACCAGCGCGTCCACATCGCCTTCATCGCTGTAGAGGCCAAAGCTGGCCCGCGCGGTCGCCTCGACGCCCAGATGACGCATCAGCGGTTGAGCGCAATGATGCCCGGCCCGGATCGCGACGCCCGCTTCGTCCAATATGGTGCCGACATCGTGCGGATGCACCCCCCTCACCTCGAAGGACAGGATGCCCGCCGAATCTTCCGGCCCGAACAGCCGCACGGAGTTCAGCTTCTCCAGCGCCGCCCGCGCCTTCCCGACCAGCGCGCATTCATGCGCATGGATCGCGTCCAGCCCGATCGCCTGCACATAGTCGATCGCGGCGGAGAGGCCCACCACGCCCGTGATATGCGGCGTCCCGGCTTCGAACCGCGTCGGCGCGGGAGCGTAGGTCGTCTTGTCGAACGTCACCTTGTCGATCATCGACCCGCCCCCCTGATAGGGCGGCATGGCGTCGAGCAGTTCCTTGCGCCCCCACAACACGCCGATGCCCGTCGGGCCGTAGAGCTTATGCGCGGAAAAGACATAGAAATCGCAGTCCAGCGCCTGCACATCGACGGCAAGGCGCGGCACCGCCTGGCAGCCGTCGATCAGGATCTTCGCGCCCACCGAATGCGCGATGTCGGCGGCGCGGCGCACATCCAGCACACTGCCCAGCACGTTCGACACATGGGCCAGCGCCACCATCTTGTGCGCGGGCGTGATCATCGCCTGCATCGCGTCCAGGTCGATCTTGCCATCCGCCGTCAGCGGCGCCACGTCGATCGCAGCGCCCACCCGTTCCGCCGCCATCTGCCATGGCACGATATTGCTGTGATGCTCCAGCAGGGAAAGCAGGATGCGGTCGCCGCTCCCGAGTTGCCCGGCCGCCCAGCATTGCGCGACAAGGTTGATCCCCTCGGTCGCGCCCCGCACATAGACGATTTCCGCATCCGACGCCGCGCCGATGAAGCCCGCAACCTTCCGCCGCCCCGCCTCATAGGCCAGCGTCATGCTCGCCGACCGCTCATAGACGCCGCGATGCACCGTCGCATAATCCGCGCCATAGGCGCGCGCGATGGCGTCGATCACCGCCTGCGGCTTTTGCGCGGTCGCGGCGCTGTCAAGATAGTGCCAGCCGCCGACGCCCGGAAAATCGTGGCGCAGGTCGAGTTGGTCGAAGCTATCGACGTTCATACCAGCGCCTCCAGCCTGGCGAGCGCAGCGCCTTCAAAACGTTCCCGCAGCGCCTCGTCCGGTACAGCGCCGAACACGCCCGCGACAAAGGCTTGCAGCAGCAGCGTCTTGGCCGTCGCCGGGTCCATCCCGCGCGAGGCCATGTAGAACAGCGCCGCCTTGTCCAGTTCGCCGACCGTCGCGCCATGCGCGCATTTCACATCGTCGGCGTAGATTTCCAGTTCCGGCTTGGCGTTGGCGGTCGTCGTGCGGTCGAGCAGCATTGCCTTCACCGACTGGAAGGCATCCGTCCGCTGCGCGTCGCGCGCGACATTGATGCTGCCCAGATAGCTGCCTGTCGCATGGCCGCCCAGAATGGAGCGGATGGTCTGCCCACTGGTCGCATCCGGCTGCGCATGGGTGACGGAGGAGATGATTTCCAACACCTGATCCCCGCCGCCGATGATCGCGCCGTTCAGTTCGAAATGCGCGCCCTTGCCCAGCGTGACGGTCAGCGTCACTCGCCCGAACTTGCCGCCGATATTGAGGACATGGAAATCGCACCGCCCCCCGTCCGCGATGTCGATCACATAGTCATGCACCGCCGCCGCGCCTTCGCCCGCGTCCTGCAACAGATGGTGATGCGCAATGTCTCCCGCCGCCACGTCGATGCGCGTCGGCGCTGGCACCGGCCAGATCGCGGCCAGCGCGTCGAGGTCGCTATAGCGCCATTCTTCCTGGCGGCGCGTGGGAAGGGCCAGGGTCACGCCGCAATCACCTCGGCATAGCCTTCGCGCTCCAGTTCGAGCGCCAGTTCCGGCCCGCCCGACTTCACGATGCGGCCCCCCGCCAGCACATGCACATGGTCCGGCCTTACATAGTCGAGCAGCCGCTGATAATGGGTGATCAGCAGCACCGCCTTGTCCGGCCCTCCCGGCTTCTGGCGCATGATCGCGTTGATCCCCGCGCCCACGATCTTGAGCGCGTCGATATCGAGGCCGCTGTCCGTCTCGTCCAGAATCGCCAGCTTCGGGTCGAGGATACCCATATGCACCATCTCGGCCCGCTTCTTCTCGCCGCCCGAAAAGCCGACATTCACCGGGCGCTTCAACATTTCCATGTCAAGGCCCAGCAGCGCCGCCTTCTCCTTGGCGAGCTTGATGAACTCACCGCCGTTCAGTTCCTTCTCTCCCCGCGCGCGGCGCTGCGCATTGAGGCTCTCGCGCAGGAATTGCAGGTTGGAGACGCCCGGAATCTCGACCGGATATTGAAAGCCCAGGAACAGCCCCGCCGCGGCGCGCTCATGCGGCTCCATCCCGAACAGGTCCGCGCCTTCGAAGGTCGCGCTGCCGCCCGTCACCTCATAGCCGGGACGGCCGCCCAGCGTATAGGCCAACGTCGATTTACCCGCACCGTTCGGTCCCATGATCGCATGGATTTCGCCCGCCTTGATGGAAAGCGACAGGCCCTTGAGGATCGCCTTGCCGTCGATTTCGTTCGAAAGGTTCTCGATAGTCAGCATCATTTATCCCTTATGCGCGCGCTGGAGCGTCCGCGCGGTCCAGAAGGCCATGTCCCGCACATCGCCCGGCGCGGGGAACAGCGTGTCGATATGGCGCTTGATCGGCATATAGGGCCACCAGTCGGCGCCGGACTCCGGCGCGCCCTTTTCCAGCACGCCGGTCACGAACTCCGTCACCGGCCCCATGCGGGCGAGGTTGGGCGCCTTCGCCTTGTGGAACGCCTTGTCAGACTTCAGCTTCTCGGTGAAGGCGAGGTCGCCCTTCTCCAGCGCCGCGCGGCATTCGGCCTGATAAGCATCAAGGTCGCCGAAATCCTTGGCGGCGCGGGCGGCCAGTTCGCCCTCCTCCAGCTCATAATCCTCGGTCAGGATACGGATCGCGGCGGTCCACGCCTGACCATTGCCGACATCCTCCGAGAAATCGGCAAGGGCATCCTGAATATCGTCTTCGTCGCTCAAGTTTCAGTCCTTCAAGCTCTCTGATTTTGCGTCAGCATGGCGTGAAAGCAGTGGATCACCCCACGCTCCCCTCAAGGCTGATGCCCAACAGCTTCTGCGCCTCGACGGCAAACTCCATCGGCAACTGTTGCAGCACTTCCTTGGCGAAACCGTTGACGATCAGCGACACCGCGCTTTCCTGATCCAGCCCGCGCTGCATCGCGTAGAAAAGCTGGTCGTCGCTGATCTTGCTCGTCGTCGCCTCATGCTCGATCTGCGCCGAGGGGTTGCGGACCTCGATATAGGGCACGGTATGCGCGCCGCACCGGTCGCCGAGCAGCAGGCTGTCGCATTGAGTGAAGTTGCGCACGCCCTCCGCGCCCGGCGCGACGCGGACGAGACCGCGATAGGTGTTGTTCGAACGCCCCGCGCTGATCCCCTTCGACACGATGGTCGAGCGGCTGCCCTTCCCATTATGGATCATCTTGGTGCCGGTATCGGCCTGTTGCAGATTGTTGGTCAGCGCCACCGAGTAGAATTCGCCGACGCTATTCTCGCCGTTCAGCACGCAACTCGGATATTTCCACGTGATCGCCGAGCCGGTTTCCACCTGCGTCCAGCTGACCTTGCTGTTGCGCCCCTGGCAGAGCGCCCGCTTGGTCACGAAATTATAGATGCCGCCCTTGCCGTTCTCATCGCCCGGATACCAGTTCTGGACGGTGGAATATTTGATCTCCGCATCGTCCAGCGCGACCAGTTCGACCACGGCGGCGTGGAGCTGATTCTCGTCGCGCATCGGCGCGGTGCAGCCTTCGAGATAGCTGACATAGCTGCCCTCGTCCGCGACGATCAGGGTGCGCTCGAACTGCCCCGTATTCTCCGCATTGATGCGGAAATAGGTGGAAAGCTCCATCGGGCAACGCACGCCCTTGGGGATGTAGACGAAGGTGCCGTCGGAAAAGACCGCGCAGTTCAAGGTAGCGAAATAATTGTCGTGCATCGGCACGACCTTGCCCAGCCACTTCTTCACCAGATCGGGATATTCGCGCACCGCCTCGCTGATCGAGCGGAAGATGACGCCCGCCTCCTCCAGCTCCTTGCGGAAGGTGGTGGCGACGGACACCGAGTCGAACACCGCGTCGACCGCGACCTTGCGGCTGCCCTTGACGCCCGCCAGCACTTCCTGCTCGGCGATGGGGATGCCCAGCTTCTGATAGGTGGCAAGGATCTCGGGATCGACCTCATCCAGGCTGTTCAGTTCCGCCTTCTTCTTCGGCTCGGCGTAATAATAGGCATCCTGATAGTCGATCGGCGGGATATTGAGCTTGGCCCATTCGGGCGCTTCCATCTCCTGCCACATCGCAAACGCCTTCAGCCGCCATTCCAGCAGCCATGACGGCTCCTTCTTCTTGGCGGAAATGAAGCGGACCGTATCCTCGTTCAGTCCCTTGGGCGCGAAGTCCTGTTCGATGGCCGATGACCAGCCATGCTCATAGGTGGAGGCGCGCTCGGCAGCTTCCAGCGCTTCCTGATTGCGGACGGTGATGCTCTGTTCGGTCATGCCAATTCTCGTGTCAGGCCAATTCTCGTGTCAGGCTGGCGATCGTCACGCCGGCCAGCGCCGAGCGGATCGCATTGTTCGCCGCATTCATATGCGGACGGATGCGGCAGTCCGGCTCCAGCGAGCAGTCATGCGCGCCCATTTCCGCGCAGGCGGTCATGGCGATTGGGCCTTCCACCGCTTCCACCACGTCCGCCAGCGTGATCGCCGCCGGGGGACGCGCCAGCCGCACGCCGCCGCCGGTGCCGCGACTCGATTCGAGCAGGCCCGCGGCGGACAGCCGGCTCACCAGCTTCTGCGCGGTGGGAAGCGGGATGCCGGTTTCCGCGCTGAGCGTGGTCGCGTTCATCTTCGCCGCGCCGCAATGACGCGCGGCCGCGGACATCAGCACCACGGCATAGTCAGCAAAGCTCGAAAGTTTCATTGCGCGTCCAGTTGCGAACCATTCTCAAATCGGATCGAATCAATCCGATTGGGCATGTGGTCCCGCCAGCGCGGATTATCAAGGCTTTTCTTGAGCGCGCCCTTCAACTCATGCGGTTGATAACGGCCACGTCCCCGCCCAGCGACCGGCGCAGCAAAGTCAGTTGCGCGACGGCGGACGGCTCATTCTGCAACTGCTGAGGGGTCAGGCCGATGAAACGCTTGATCTCCCGAATGAAGTGGGACTGATCGTAAAAGCCCCCTTCGTCGCACAGCACCTGCCAGCTTTCCCGGTCCAGCGCGATGCGCGCGCTGCACCGAAGCGCGCGATATTTGCGCGCCAGCAGCTTGGGCGGGGCGCCATAATAGCGGTTGGTGATCCGCGCGAGGTGCCGCGCCGACAATCCCGTGCGCTCCACCAGCGTTTCCAGTCGCGGCGATCCTTCGTCCATCAACCAGCCATCCACCGTCTCCAGCATCGCCCGGACCGCATCGGGCAAAGGCTTGATCCGCTCCTGCAGGAACGACCAGCAGCGCGACGCCATCGCGTCCGGATCGTCCAGTTGCCGCAGGCTTTGCAGCAACAGTCCATATCCGGCATCCGACGACACCATGTCGAAAGCGCTATCCGCCATCCCGCTGGCTTCGTCGCCATAAAGCGCCATCCAGCCTGCGGGCAGCAGGGATATGCCCAGGACCCTGGTGGGCTGTTCCAACTGAAACCGCGTCGCGCCAAAGGTCGGCCCCAGCAGGCAGACCTCCGGCGTGGGCATCGTCATGCCATCCTGAAAGATATAATGGCCGCCCCGCCCTTGCAGCCGGAAACGCAGTTGGGGAACGTCCGCGCGGGTGAAGTCCGCATAGCCGGGAGACGAGACGCTGAAGATGTAGAGCGAGCCGAAATAGGCGCATAAGGGTTCAGGAGGAGCGAAATAGCGCAATCCTACCGGACCTTGCTCCGCCTCGACAGTATAGGACAGCGGCGCGCCGTCATCCGCAGCGGCTATTCCCGCTGCTCCTCCGTATATATTATGTTGAGGATACAACCCCATATTTATGACCCCCGCTAATCAATATCTCGCTTCACCGCGGTGGCGCAAGGAAATTTGGTTAAAATCGGGAAAGCATCCACTGTCATGTATAAGACACATGGATAAAAATGGCCCGGCGATTTTCACCGCCGGGCCAGGAAAAGGTCTCGTCGGCCATATGGCCTTGGAGCCTTCGGGTCGCAGGTCTGCTTTACGCCCGAATCAGGCAAAGTTTATTGGATGGATCGGACATCCCCTGACGGAAAGTGATTCAAAACATGATGTTTCTGCTGTTGAAATCCGATCCGGATCAGTTGTTGCCCAATGGCAACAGCGACTCGACGGGCGTGATCTGCGCTGGCATAGCGGCCCCATGTCCTACCGCCTGATCCGTCCCTTGTTCTTCGCCCTTGATGCCGAGCGCGCGCATCATATGTCCATCGCCCTGTTGCGGATGATGCCGGCCCCGCCTGCCTTGCAACCCGATCCCATGCTGGCGCAGACGGTGGCGGGCATCGCTTTTCCCAATCCGGTGGGGCTGGCCGCCGGTTATGACAAGGACGGGTTGGTCGCGCACAAGATGCACGGGCTGGGCTTCGGATTCGCGGAACTCGGCACGCTCACCCCCCTGCCTCAGCCGGGCAATCCCCTGCCCCGCCTTTTTCGGCTGGAAGCGGACCGGGCGGTCATCAACCGCATGGGCTTCAACAATGGGGGGCAGGCGGCGGCGGCGGAACGGATCGCCAGGCGGCGGCGGCGCGACGGCGCGATCATCGGCATCAATATCGGCGCGAACAAGGACGCGACCGACCGAATCGCCGATTATGCGACGGGGGTCATCTGCATGGCTCCGCTCGCCGACTATCTGACGGTGAACATCTCATCCCCCAACACGCCGGGCCTGCGGGCGCTTCAGGATCGGGCGGCA
The DNA here is from genome assembly GCA_900100475.1 of Sphingobium faniae. Taxonomy (GTDB): domain Bacteria; phylum Pseudomonadota; class Alphaproteobacteria; order Sphingomonadales; family Sphingomonadaceae; genus Sphingobium; species Sphingobium faniae. The sequence goes on from FMTU01000006.1 coordinate 203,003, forward strand.
CTCGACCAGTTGCTGGGGGCGGTGATGGCGGCGCGGGGAACGGGGCGCACGCCGATTTTCCTGAAAGTCGCGCCCGACCTTGAACCGGCGGACATGGAAGATATCGCCGCCGCCTGCCTCGACCACCGCATCGACGCGCTGATCGTGTCCAACACCACCATTTCACGCCCGCCGCTGCGTTCGGCCCATGCGGGCGAGACGGGCGGCCTGTCCGGCGCGCCCCTGCATGACCTGTCTTTGGAGAAACTGCGCGCCTTTCGCGGGCTGCTGGGCGCCCGCCTGCCGTTGATCGGCGTGGGCGGCATCGCCAATGCGGAGCAGGCCTATGCCCGCATCCGCGCCGGGGCCAGCCTGATCCAGCTTTACAGCGCGCTGGTCTATGAAGGGCCGTATCTGGCCAGGCGCATCCATGCGGGATTGAAGACCCTGCTGCAACGCGACGGTTTCCGCACGATTGGCGAAGCGGTCGGCATCGACGCCTGATTCGGGTTGCGATCGGCAAGACGGGCGATAGGGTGCGGCCATGACTTCCCGCCTGCTCGGCCTGCTGGCCTCCTTCGCTCTTGTCGCCCTGTCCCCCGCCCCGCTGCTGGCGCGCGAGCCGGTCGCGCTCAACGCCACCGTTTCCGCCGCCGATCCGCGCGCGGCGCAGGCGGGGCAGGAAATCCTGCGCAAGGGCGGCAGCGCCACCGACGCCGCCATCGCCATGATGCTGGCGCTCAATGTCGTGGAGCCGCATAATAGCGGCATCGGCGGCGGCGGCTTCCTGATGCATCATGATGGCGCGACGGGGGCGCTCGAATCCATCGACGGGCGGGAGACCGCTCCCGCCGCAGCCCGCCCTGACCGCTTCATGGGCGCGGACGGCAAGCCGCTGTCTTTCCGCGAAGCATGGCCGGGCGGCTATTCGGTCGGCGTGCCCGGCAATGTGCGGATGGCATGGGACGCGCACAGGAAATGGGGCAAGCTGCCCTGGGCGGACCTGTTCCAGCCTGCCATCCATCTGGCGGAGGACGGGTTCGAAGTGCGCGAGCGGCTCGACACCGCCATGCGCGCCGTTGCTCCGGTCTGGGCCGATTTCCCCGAAATCCGCCAATATTTCTGGGTGGACGGCAAACCCGCGCCCATCGGCGCGATCCTCAAAAATCCGCCCCTTGCCGCCTTGTTGAAGCGCATTGCGGCCGAAGGACCGGACGCCTTCTATCTGGGCGACAATGCCAGGGCCATCGCCGATGCCGTCACCAACGCGCCCCGCAACCCGGTGCCGCTGACGGAGGCCGACCTTGCCTCCTATCAGACCAGGCCCCGCAAGCCGGTCTGTGGCAAATATCGCGTCTATACCGTCTGCGGCATGGGTCCGGCCTCTTCCGGGGGGATCACGGTACTCCAGATCCTCGGCATGGTGGAGCGGTTCCCGCTCGGCCAATGGGGCAAGGACGATGTCCGCTCCTGGCATGTCATCGGCGAAGCGATGCAACTCGCCTATGCCGACCGCGACACATGGCTGGGCGACCCGGATTTCGTGTCGGTCCCCATTCCGGGCCTGATCGACCCCGGCTATCTCCATCAGCGGTCCGCCCTGATTTCGCTTCGCAAGGCCCGCAATGATTATAGGGCTGGCCAGCCGCAAGGCGCCCAGCCCCGCACCGCCGCCCTGCCCCAGCCGGAATCGGGCACCAGCCATTTCGTCGCGGTGGACCGCAATGGCGATATCGCCGCATGGACCTCCACCATAGAGAGCTTCTTCGGCAGCCAGCTCATCGCCAATGGCGTGATCCTGAACAATGAACTGACCGATTTCAGCTTCACGCCGGAAAAGAACGGAGTGCCGGTCGCGAACCGGGTGGAACCGGGCAAGCGCCCCCTCTCCTCCATGTCGCCCACCATCGTCTATGACGCGGCGGGCACCCCCATCTTCACAGTGGGCGCGGCGGGCGGCAAGACCATCATCATGCAGATCGCCAAGGCGGTGATCGCCCATTTCGACTGGGGCCTGTCAGCGCAGGATTCGATCGCGCTCGGCCTGCAATTCTTCAACGGCGACGGCCTCGTGCTGGAACAGGGCACCTCGCTCGAAGCCCTGAAGGCGCCGCTGGAGCGGCTTGGCCATCGCGTGACCGTCTCCCGCCTCGGCCTCAAGGCCAATGCGGCGGAACGCCTGCCCGACGGCCATTGGGTCGGGGCCGCCGATCCGCGCAGCCCCGGCGTATCGTTGCAGGAATGACGGTCAGCTCTTGAGGTCCAGCCCCTCCACATTGAACTGGAAGGGAAAGGTCTGATCGTCCTTGCCGACGGCCAGGTTGACCTTCACCGTCGTCGCCCTGGCGATCGCTTCATAGGCATTTTGCGAGGGCATGATCTCGATCCCGTCATTGGTGTCGGCCATCCGCCCCCTCCAGCGATGCTCCTTGCCGTCGTTGGTCACCGCCGTCACCGCGCAGTCGGACAGATCGCAACGGAAAGGCGCGCCGACCAGCTTCACGGTCACGTCCTTCTCGCCATTGGCCATGGGCTGCACCAGCAGCACGGAAAAAGTGTCCGGCGCGGTCATGGTCTGGACTGTATTGGCGCTGCCGATATAGGCGACCCTGGCCTTGCCGCCCTCGCCGCCACTTTCATATTTCCAGCTCTGCCCGATCTGCTCGCGCTGGGTCAGTTCCTTGTCGCCTGACGAGCAGGCCGCGATCAGCCCAAGGGCCGCCAAAGTCATGAAGGCGCGCATCGCCTTTCTCCTTCCATATCATGTTACGGAAGGCCAACGTCCGGGCGGAAATGGCGGTTTCGGCATTTAGCCGCCGTAGCGACGAGCCGTTTCCCTGATAAGAGCAATCATGTTCGGGATGCCCTGCGTCCGGTTGGAACTCAGTTGATTGCGCAGGTCGAACGGGGCCAGCGCGCCCTCTATGTCCACCGCGCCGATCTCCTCCGGCGTCCGATCCTGCACGATCAGCAGCACCAGCGCGATGATCCCCTTGGTGATCGCCGCATTGCTGTCCGCCAGGAAATGCAGCCGCGCCCCACTAGCAGCATCGTCGTCCCGCACCGTGGGATAGACCCATACCGCAGCCGAACAGCCGCGCACCAGCGTCGCATCGGTCTTGAGCGGATCGGGCATCGGCTCCAGTTCGCGGCCAAGGTCGATCAGCAGCCGATAGCGGTCGTCGGCGTCGAGGAAGTCATATTCTTCGTAAAGGTCGTCCAGGGCGCGCGCTTCAGTCATGCCCGCCATATAGGGAGAAAAGCGGATCGCGAAACCCGCTTTTCCCTGTGAATTACAAATCCACGCCCGCCGCTATGGCTTCCAGCTTGCGGATGCGTTCCTTGAGGTCGGCGACCTCGATCCGCGTGGCGGCCGATGGCGGGGTGGCCTCGCGGCTGCCCTGCGCCAGTTCCGCGCGCTTCAGGTCCAGCCAGCCGTTCCAGCCGCGCAGCGCCGTCACCGCGACGATGACGAGGCCGGCCAGACCCGCCGCCGCCATGATCAGGTAGAAAAGGGGGTCCTGCATATCGTCCTCCCTGTGGTTCCTTGGGGCCTGTGGTTCCCTCGGGCCGCGTTCAGTCGCGGTCCCGCAATTTGTCGAATTCCCGCTCCAGCGCGGTGGAACTGTCCGTCGCCAGCCGCTCCAGCACGGCCACGCGATCCTTGAGCGCCTTCACCTCCGCGCGCAGCCGCTCGGCTTCCGGGTCCGGGCCGCGATGGACGAAGGCTTCGCCCTTGTTACGGCGCAGGACGCCATATTTCGCGCGGATGACGCTGGCGATGGCGGTGATCGCAACGATGGCGACGACCATTTCAAATGGATTCATTGCACTTCCCCTCGATTGTCATGACGGAGCGCTTTCCACCTTCCCGTCCATCCATTGGAAGAAACGCGCAGCCGCTCGATTTCGCGATGCAGGGCGTGATTCTCCTCGGTTCCGATCCGTCCAGCGGCTGGAACAGCACATCCAATTTTCCTTTTCCCGATCCCGAAGGTCCATTTTTTCGACCGGCGATGGCTCCTGTTCGATGAACGGTGTCAGCGCAGGCTGTCGATCTCGTCCGCCAGGCGCGTGTTGCGGCTGGTATAATGGGTTTCGATGTCGGCCAGGCGCCGGTCGATGTCGCGGAATTTGGAACGCACGTCGCGGGTCGAGCGCGCCGGATTGGACCGCACGCCCTGCCAGAATTTCTCGTCATCCCGATCGGCATACAGGCCCAGCGGCTTGTCGTCGGCGAAATAGGCCACCGCGAAATAGGCGATCAGCGTCCAGGGGAACGCCCCCATCAGCGTCACCAGCACCGCGCCGACCCGAACCCAGATCGCGTCGATCCCGGTATAGTCGGCGATGCCGGAGCAGACGCCCAGCCATTTGCCGTTCTGCTTGTCGAGATAGAATTTGGTGCGGCGGGCGGTCATCTCAATTCCTCCGGTCGAATTCATAGTCGTCGTCCAGCGACGGACGGATGGGGCGGAAGTCGGGATTGTCGGCGGCGACGATCCGTTCGACCGTCTGCAGCCTTTCCTCCAGCCGCCGGGCGAGCAGGTGAAGCTCGTCCAGCAGCTTCTCGTCCTCGTCGGTGATCTTGGGCGCCTGCTTCCACTTGGTGACATAGTGGAAGATCAGCCAGGGCACGCCGATGAACAGCATCCCGACGATGGCAATGGGAAGGAAAACGTCTTCCATGGCTTATTCTCCCCCGATAGCCTTGCCGGCGTTCATCGACGCCTTGAGCGCCGCCAGTTCGGCGTCGACCTTGTCCGACGACCGAAGCTCGGCGATCTCCTCCTCCAGCGTCTTGGGCTGCTGGCCCAGCGCCATGGCGTCGGCGCGGCCTTCGGCCATGTCGGCGCGGCGTTCGAGCATGTCGAAGCGGGCAAAGGCTTCATTCACCTTCTCGCCGGCATAGGCTTCGCGGACGCGCAGGCGATTCTGCGCGCTTTCCATGCGCGCCGTCAGGCTGTTCTGGCGGGCGCGCGCCTCGCGCAGCTTGCCTTGCAGCTTGGCGATGTCCTCTTCCGAAGCCTTCAGCGCCTCGTCCAGCGCCCCGATCTCCTCGGACATCTGCCCGGCCATGTCGGTCGCCTTCTGCTTTTCGACCAGCGCGGCCTTGGCCAGATCCTCACGATCCTTGCTCAACGCCAGTTGCGCCTTTTCGGTCCAGTTGTCCCGAAGCGCGTTCAGCTTCGCGATATGACGCCGCATTTCCTTCTGGTCGGCGATGGTGCGGGCGGCGGACGCGCGCACTTCGACCAGCGTTTCCTCCATTTCGAGGATGATCATGCGGATCATCTTCGCCGGGTCTTCCGCCTTGTCGAGCAGGTCGGTGACATTGGCGGCGATGATGTCGCGGGTGCGGGAGAAAATACCCATTTGAACTTCACTCCTGGTCAAAACTTTGCCGGGGCGGGCGAGAGGGGGCTTCCCGCCCCGGCCGGGGCTTGCGATCCTTACGCCAGATAGCGCAGGGCCGCGGGGGTATCGTTCGTCGCGAGCATCGGGGCTTCGCTGGCGCGGGCCGGGCCGACGGCGGACAGGATCACCGTCGATCCGAACAGCAGGGCGGCCATGGCGACCGACAGGAGCTGACCGATTTCGCGGACTTCATTGCTCTTCTTTTCCATCTTCATACTCCCTGAACTCTGGCCTTCAAAGGTGCCGCCTCTGTGTCCGGCGACGTCTCCCCCTCCATTGCAGAAGCCGTGCCAATTTACGAAAAAGCGCGAAAAAGCGTGGGTTTGGACGGTTGCATCCATATTTTTCTTGCGAAATATCGGGAAATTTCACCATAAGTTGGGAATGGACAAGAATATGCAGTTCGTCGGCCAGTCGCTGGCCTTTCTCGACGCGGTCGAGCAGGCCGGGCGAGCCGCCGAACTCAACCGGCCGGTGCTGGTGATCGGCGAGCGCGGCACCGGCAAGGAACTGGTGGCCGAGCGTCTCCATCGCCTCTCCCGCCGCTGGGGCGAGCCGCTCATCATCATGAACTGCGCCGCCTTGCCCGAAACGCTGATCGAGGCGGAACTGTTCGGCCATGAGCAGGGCGCGTTCACCGGCGCGACCCGCGCCCGCCCCGGCCGGTTCGAGGAGGCGGACGGCGGCACATTGTTCCTCGACGAACTGGGCACGCTGTCCATGGCGGCGCAGGAACGGCTGCTGCGCGTCGTCGAATATGGCGAAGTGACCCGCATCGGCGCGTCCCGTCCGGTGACGGTGGATGTCCGCATCGTGGCGGCCACCAATGACGACCTGCCCGCCGCCGCCGAAGCAGGGCGTTTCCGTCCCGACCTGCTCGACCGCCTGAGCTTCGAAGTCATCACCCTGCCTCCTTTGCGCGCCCGTGAAGGCGACGTCGCGGTGCTGGCCGATCATTTCGGCAGGCGCATGGCGGCGGAACTCGAATGGCCTCAATGGCCGGGCTTCTCCGCCGCCTGCATGGCCGAACTGGAAGCGCATGGCTGGCCCGGCAATGTGCGCGAATTGCGCAACGTGGTGGAACGCGCCGTCTATCGCTGGGACGATCCCGCGCGGCCAGTGGGCCGGATCACCTTCGATCCCTTCGCTTCGCCGTGGAAACCCCGCCCCCTCATGCCCGCCGCCGCCCCGCCCGACAGCGCGCCGCCCGCGCCCGTCCCCTTGCCCGGCCTCGGCGCGATCACCGATCTCAAGGCGGCGGTGGAGGCGCATGAAGCCGCCATCGTCCGCACGGCGCTGGAACGCTATCGTTACAATCAGCGCGCGACCGCGAAGGGCCTTGGCCTCAGCTATGACCAGTTGCGCCATTGCATGAAGAAGCACGGGCTGTCGGCGAACTGACCTACACCGGCAGGGCCGTCGTATATTTCGTCATCGACAGCGCGAAATGCGACGCCGCGCCCTGCACGGACGGATGCGACAACACCACATTCATCAGGAAATCATTATAATCCGCCACGTCGGCCACGACGATCCGCAGCAGATAATCCCATTCCCCGGACATGGAGAAACATTCCACGATCTCCGCCCGGCCATCGACAAATTGTTCGAAAGAGGCGCGCGCGTCGCGCGTATGACTGCGCATCCGGATGTTGCAGAGTACATTCACCTGCCGCTCGACGCTCGCCGGATCGACCAGCCGGACGGCTTTCAGCAGCACCCCCGCCTGCTCCAGCACCTTGATCCGCCGCCAGCACGACGCGCTGGACGCGCCCACCCGCTCGGCGAGGTCGGCATGGCTGATCGACGCATCGGCCTGCAACAGTTCCACGATCCGCCGATCCACCGCATCCAGTTGACGTTGCTGTTTCATGATGCAGCCATATCCGAAACCATATTTCACGATAAGCGTTTTTCATCCGGATATTGAAACGCCATTTGCGCTAAACCGTGGAATAATCCTCACCATGACCCACATCCTTGAGCGCCTGCCGGATGGCGCCGCCGCAGACTGGACGATCCCGCAGGACTGGAGCGCCTATACCGCCCAGGACCATGCGATGTGGGACAGGCTGTTCGCGCGGCAGGCGGCGATGCTGCCCGGCCGCGTCGTGCCGGAATTCATGGATGGGCTGGACATCCTCCGCATGACGAAGCCGGGCATCCCCGATTTTCAGGAACTGTCCGGCCGCCTGATGCAGCGCACCGGCTGGCAGGTCGTCGCCGTTCCCGGCCTCGTCCCCGATCGCGTGTTCTTCGACCATCTCGCCAACCGCCGCTTCGTCGCGGGCCGTTTCATCCGCACGCCCGATCAGCTCGATTATCTGGAGGAACCGGATGTTTTCCACGATGTTTTCGGCCATGTCCCCCTGCTCGCCCATCCGGTCTTCGCCGACTATATGCAGGCTTATGGCGAAGGCGGCCTGCGCGCCGAACGCATGGGCGCGATCGACCGCCTCGCCCGGCTTTACTGGTATACGGTCGAGTTCGGCCTGATCCGGCAGGGGGACGAATTGCGTCTCTACGGCGCGGGCATCGTGTCGTCGCATGGCGAATCGATCTTCGCGCTGGACGATCCCTCCCCCAACCGCATCGGCTTCGACCTCAGGCGCCTGATGCGGACGCAATATCGCATCGACGACTATCAGCAGAGCTATTTCGTGATCGACGGTTTCGAGGATCTGCTGCGCCAGACGGTCGGGACGGACCTTGCCCCCCTCTACCACGAACTGGAGGGGACGAGCGACCTCATGGTCGACACCGTCCTTCCCGAAGATCGCGTCTACACGCTGGGCACGCAGGCCTATGCCCGCGCCAGGGCGCTCGCCGCGTCATCCTGACGAATGAGAGAGGACCGCCTCCCATGACCACAACGCCCCGGAATCCGCCCTTTAACCCGCTGGGCCTCAACGGCTTCGAGTTCGTCGAGTTCACCTCGCCCGATCCGCAAGCCATGGCCGCGCAGTTCGATCAGTTAGGCTTCGTCCCCACGCACCGCCACCCGGCCAAGAACATCACCCGCTATAAACAGGGACGCATCAACCTGATGCTGAACCGCGACGATGCCGGGCGGGTCGCGGCCTTTCGCGGCGAACATGGCCCCTCGGCCAGCGCCATGGCCTTCCGCGTCGCCGACCCGCAGGCCGCGATGCGCTGGGCGCTCGACCATGGCGCGAAACCCACGGACGAGGACGACACCGTCATCCAGGGCATCGGCGGTTCCTATCTTTATTTCATCCGGGACGGCGAAGACCTTTATGCCGACTGGGCCGAATTTCCCGGCTGGCGCGAGGCGGAGGCGGCGAACGGCGTCGGACTCGACCTGCTCGACCATCTCACCCACAATGTCCGGCGCGGCCAGATGCGGGTATGGAGCGAATTCTACCGCACCCTCTTCAATTTCGAGGAGCAGAAATATTTCGATATCAAGGGGCAGGCGACCGGCCTTTTCAGCCAGGCGATGATCGCCCCCGACCACGCGATCCGCATCCCCCTGAACGAAAGCCAGGACGATAAGAGCCAGATCGAGGAATTCATCCGCGACTATCATGGCGAAGGCATTCAGCACCTTGCCCTCACCACTCCCGACATCTACGCCACGGTGGAGAAGCTGCGGGCGCGGGGCGTGCATCTTCAGGACACGATCGAGACCTATTACGAACTGGTCGACAAACGCGTCCCCGGCCATGGCGAGGATCTGGAACGCCTGCGCCGGAACCGCATCCTGATCGACGGCAGCGTGGAAACGGGCGAAGGCATATTGCTCCAGATCTTCACCGAGCCGATGTTCGGCCCGATCTTCTTCGAGATCATCCAGCGCAAGGGCAATGAGGGCTTTGGCAATGGCAATTTTCAGGCGCTGTTCGAAAGCATCGAACTGGACCAGATCCGGCGCGGCGTCATCGCCGTCGACGCTTGAACGCCCCGGCCCATGCGGCGTGATCCCCTCACGGCGCATGGGCGGTTCCGGTCATTACCGCGTGGGAACCGGCTCTGGTCCCGAATAATCGTAGAAGCCCTTGCCGGTCTTGCGGCCGAACCAGCCCGCCTCGACATATTTGACCAGAAGCGGCGCAGGGCGGTATTTGGGATCACCCGTGGTCGACTGAAGCACCTTGCAAATCTCAAGACAGGTATCCAGCCCCACGAAATCGGCCAGCGTCAGCGGTCCCATCGGATGGTTGAGGCCCAGTTGGATCGCCGTGTCGATGTCCTTCACATTGGCGACGCCCTCGCCCAGCGCGAAGCAGGCTTCATTCAACATCGGCAACAGGATGCGATTGACGATGAAGCCCGGTGCATCGAACGCATGGACGACCTGCTTGCCCAGCTTCACGGCATAGGCTTCGATCGCCGCCACCGTTTCCGGCGCGGTGGCAAGGCCGCGGATGATCTCGATCAGGGCCATGACCGGCACCGGGTTGAAGAAATGCACCCCCACGAAGCGCGACGCATCAGGCGCTGCCTGCGCCAGCCGGGTGATCGGGATCGAGGAGGTGTTGGACGCCAGGATCGCATCCTTGCCCAGCAACGGCCCGACATTGCCGAAGATCGTGCGCTTGATGTCCTCCCGCTCGGTCGCGGCCTCGATCACCAGTTGCGCGGCAGCCAGCGGCGCGACGTCGCCCACAGGCTTGATCCGGGCGAGCGCCGCATCGGCGGCCGCCTGGTCGATCTTGCCCTTCTCCACGCCCTTGGCAAGCAGCTTCGCGATCCCGGCCAACCCCTTTTCCGCGCGGGCAAGGTCGACGTCGGACAGGATCACGTCATAGCCCGCCAGCGCCGAAACCTGCGCGATGCCCGCGCCCATCTGCCCGGCGCCGATCACGCCCACGGTGCGAATGTCAGTCATGATTGCCTCAAGTCCTTCCGCATGAATCAGGATGTTGGCCCTCCCCCTAGCGCGAAGGAAGCGGGACGGACAGCCCCACGTCGCGGGCAGGATGGGCAAGCGGCGGCATTTTCCCGCTTTGCGCCGCTCGCGGATGATGGTTAAAGGCGATCCATGGTTTCCGACGCGCCCACAGCCGCGCTCACAGCGCCTTCCCTGCCTGCGCCCGCGTCCGGCCGTTTCGCCGCTGGGGAGCATCGTTTTCCCTTGCGCGTCTATTTCGAGGACACCGATCTGTCGGGCCTCGTCTATCACGCCAATTATCTGCGCTATATGGAGCGCGCCCGGTCCGACATGCTGCGGATCGCGGGCATCGGCCAGCGCGCCGCGCTGGAAGAGGGAGAGGGCGTCTATGCTGTCACCGACCTTCACATCCGCTATCGCCGCCCCGCCCGGCTCGACGATGATCTGACCGTGATCAGCCGGGTGGCGGACGTCAGCGCCGTCACCTGTTCCATTCATCAAACAGTCATGCGAGGCGAGGAAATATTGACGCAGGGCGATGTGTCCGTCGCCTTCCTGACGCCCCAGGGCCGCCCGCGCAGGCAGCCCAAGCCCTGGACCGACATTTTCATCCGCCTGATGAGAGGGGAAGACATACACCCATGAGCCTTGCCATGCCCGCCGTCGGCGCAATGGGCGCCGTTACAGCCAACGCCGCCATATCGCCGCTCCACCTGTTTCTTCAGGCCGACATCGTCGTGAAGGGGGTGATGATCGGCCTGTTGCTGGCCAGCATCTGGACCTGGGCGATGATTATCGGGTTCAGCTTCACCCTGCGAAAGGCGAGCAAGCAAAGCAGCGCCTTTGAAAGCGATTTCTGGAAGGCGGAGGATATCGACCGCTTCTACGAGGCGCGGGGCAAGGCCGAGTTCCCCGCCGCCAGGGTGATGGCGGCGGGCGTGTCCGAATGGCGTAGATCCACCGCGCAGAAGGTAATCGACCGCGACGGAACGCGCGACCGGCTGCACACCGCGATGAACAGCACCATCGCGGCGGAGGTGGACCGCCTGTCGGATCGTTTGAACATCCTGGCCACCATCGGATCGGTCGCGCCCTTCGTGGGCCTGTTCGGCACGGTCTGGGGCATCATGCGCGCCTTCACCGCCATCGCGGCGGAACAGCAGAGCAGCCTTGCGGTCGTCGCGCCGGGCATTGCCGAAGCGCTGTTCGCCACCGCCATCGGCCTGTTCGCCGCGATTCCGGCGGTCATCGCCTATAACCGCTTCAGCCATGGCATCAACCGGCTCGAAACCCGTTTGTCGCGCTTCGCCGACGGCTTTTATTCGACGCTGAGCCGCGAACTGGAGACCCAGCGATGAACCTGGGCATCGCTGGAAGGGAAGGAGCGCGGTAATGGCCATGTCCGGTCCTTCCGGCCGCCGGGGGCGCGGGCGCGCGCCGATGGCGGACATCAACGTGACGCCTCTGGTCGACGTCATGCTGGTGTTGCTCATCATCTTCATGGTGACCGCGCCCCTGCTGGTGACGGGTGTGCCGGTGAACCTGCCCGAAACCCGCGCCAAGGGTCTCGATCAGGACGCCAAGCCGACCATCGTCTCCATCGACCGCGACGGCGGCCTCTATATCGACGAGGAGCAGGTGAGCGATGCCGACCTGCCGACGCGCCTTGCCGGGATCATGTCCGCCCATGCGGGCCAACCGGAACCGCCGCAGATCTTCCTGCGCGCCGACACCGCGCTCGACTATGGCCGGGTGATGCGGGTGATGGGCGAGCTGAACCGGGCGGGATTGAACAAGGTTGCGCTGGTCAGCACCGGCGCGGAGAATGGCGGCGCCGCTCCGGCGGATGTCAGCGGCGGTTCAGAATAGGGTTCATAGGTTCTAACGGGATGGAACGCGCGGAAAAAATCGGCCTTGGCGTCGCGACGGCGGGACATGTCCTGCTGTTCGGCCTACTGTCCGCCGGTTTTCTGGCCACGCCCAATCCCTTGAAGCTCAATTCCCCGCCGATGGATGTGAGCCTGGTGGACGAGGTGGCGCTGCAATCGACCGCGCCGCGCATCTCGACCGAGCCGCCTCCGCCCAGCGAAGCGCCGGAACAAGGACCGACCGAGGACGCCGCCCCTGCCCCCGCGCCGGAGCCGGAACCCGCGCCTGCTCCTGAACCGGCGCCCGCGCCGCCCAAGCCCCAACCCGCGCCGCCGAAAAAGGACGTGCCCAAGGTCGCGCCGAAACCAAAGCCCGCACCGGAAAAACCGGCTCCGCCCAAGGCGAAGCCTGCCCCGGAAAAGCCGAGGAAACCGGCCGCCGCCGCGCCCGCTCCCAAAAAGGACAAGGCTCCGCCGAAAAAGGACGCCCCGGCCCGCGCTTCGGGCAACGGCAAGGCGGACAAGCCCAGGGGATCGCTGCTGGGGAATGATTTCCTCAAGGGCATTGATACATCCTCCGAAGCCCGTTCCCGCCCCAGCGCGCCCGCCGCTTCCGCCATGGGACCGCAGCAGAAGGCCGCGCTCGACGCGGAACTGCGCCGCCAGTTGAAGCCGCATTGGCGTCCGCCTTCGGGCGCGGACGCGGACCAGCTCGTCACCCTGCTCGAAGTCCGGCTGGACAAGAATGGCCGGGTGATCGGCACGCCGGAGGTGATCGACCAGCTTGGCGTCACCGCCAGCAATCGCCCGCAGGCGCAGCTTCATGCCGAGCGCGCCATCCAGGCGGTGAAACTGGCGTCGCCCTTCAAGAACCTGCCGCCCGAATATTATGAACAGTGGAAATGGCTGAAACCACTCCGCTTTGACGCGAGGCTCAACCGATGATGACGACCCTGATGCGCCGCCTGAACCTGGCGGCGGCCACGCTGCTCGCTTTCACCGCCGCGCCCGCGCTGGCGCAGCTTTCGGTCGACGTGACCGGCGAGATCGAGAGCAATCTCAAGATCGCCGTGCCCGCGCTCCCCGCGCAAAGCGAAGTGTCCACACCCGCCGGTTCCTCCAGCGAACTGGGGCGCAAGATCGCGGAAGTGATCGCGTCGGACCTGAAAGGGTCGGGCCTGTTCGATCCTTCGGGTCCGGGCGGCCTGCCTGCGGTCGGCTTTTCCGAAGTCACCTTCCCCCAATATGAGAAATGGGGGGCGTGGCAGGCGCTGGTGCAGGGCTTCGTCCGCACCACCGGGGGGGAAGCGGACATCACCGTGGGCTGTTATCTTTACGACGTGGCGCTCAGGCAGGAACTGACGCGGCAGGGCTATGTCGTCGCGCCCCGCGACTGGCGGCGCGCCGCGCATAAATGCGCCGACGCCATCTATGCCCGCCTGTCGGGCGAAAGCCCCTTCTTCGACAGCCGCATCGCCTATATCGCCGAAAGCGGTCCCAAGGGAAACCGGACCAAGCGCCTTGCCATGATGGATTCGGACGGCGCGAACCACCGCTTCATCACCAACGGCCAGTCGATCGCGCTGACCCCGCGTTTCTCGCCCGATTACAAGTCGATCGTCTATGTGAGCTATCTGGGCAGCCGGGTGCGGATCTACATCTACGACATCGGCACGGGCAGGCAGCGGCTCGTGACGGAAAGCAACAACCCGACTTTCGCGCCACGCTGGTCGCCCGATGGCCGCAATATTCTCTTTTCCATGGCGGTGGCGGGCAATACCGATATCTATCGCGTGTCGGCGAACGGCGGCACCCCGGTGCGCCTCACCAATACGCCCGGCATTGATGTCGGCGGCAGCTATTCTCCCGATGGCCGCCAGATCGTGTTCGAAAGCGATCGTTCGGGCGGGCAGCAAATCTATGTCATGAACGCGGACGGTTCGGGCCAGCGCCGGATCAGCCATGGCGGCGGCCGCTATGCGACGCCCGAATGGAGCCCGCGCGGCGACCTCATCGCCTTCACCAAGCTTTCGGGCGGCTTCAAGATCGCGGTGATGACGCCGACCGGCGACAATGAGCGCATCCTGACCAACGGTTGGCAGGACGAACAGCCCACATGGTCGCCCAATGGGCGCGTGCTGCAATTCTTCCGCACCACGGCGGGCCGCCAGGGCACCAGTCAGGTATGGCAGGTCGACCTGACCGGGATCAACGAACGCCGCATCCCGACGCCGCTCAGCGGTTCCGACCCGGCATGGGGACCTTTGCTCCCCTGAGCAATATTCTGTGGATAACGGAACTCCATCATCTTGACAGCGTAACGAACTTCACCAACCATGATGCCTGTATTCACGGTCGGCAAAACGACTAAGGAGACCCCGATGAAACTGTCCCGGCCCCTTTTGATGGCGACCGCCGTCATCGCGCTTGCTGCCTGCTCGAAAAAGCCGCCGGCAGAGCTTCCTCCCGCACCCGGCGGCGACACGAGTACCACAAGCCCGGCTACGCCGACAGGCCCCGTCAAGGGCAGCCAGGAGGATTTCGTCGCATCGGTTTCTTCCGACCGCATTTTCTTCGGGCTGGACCAATATGATGTCGATGTCGAAGATCAGTCGACGCTGCAAAGCCAGGCCGCATGGCTGCAGCAGAACCCCAATGTCCGCGTGACGATCGAAGGGCATTGCGACGAGCGCGGCACCCGCGACTATAACATCGCGCTGGGCGAACGCCGCGCCAATGCCACGAAAAATTATCTCGCCTCGCTCGGCATCGATCCCGGCCGCATCACGACGGTCAGCTATGGCAAGGAACGCCCTGCCGCGCTGGGTTCTGACGAATCCGCATGGGCCCAGAACCGCCGCGCGGTCACTGTCACCGTGCAATATTGAAGCCTTTGGGTCACACCTTAGCTTCAGGCCCGCCGGTCACTGCACCGGCGGGCTTTTTCTTGCGTTGCAGGCCATTGCCTTTTGCGTTTCATGCTGGCGATAGGATGAAGCTGCGTCGAATGATTTGCAGAGAGAGGGAAAGGCCGGCATGGCGAATGTAGCAGGCGCGGATGTTGTCGCTTCCCGGTCAGGAACGGGCGTCGCGGCGCGCGGTCTCGCCGGTTTCGTCTTCGCGCTATTCTTCGTGTTTGGCGGGATCACCAGCCTTAACGATGTGCTGATCCCCAAGCTCAAGGATCTCTTCACCCTCACCAACGCGCAGGTGCTACTGGTCCAATCGGCTTTCTTCGCGGCTTATTTCCTGATCTCCATTCCTGCTTCCGCGCTGGTGCATCGCTTCGGCTATATGCGGACAGCCGTGATCGGGCTGTTGTCGATGACGGCCGGATGCCTGTTGTTCATCCCGGCGGCGGGATCGGGGCTGTTCGGCGCATTCCTGTTCGCGCTGTTCGTGCTGGCGAGCGGGATCACCATCGTGCAGGTCGTCGCCAACCCGCTGATCTCCATGCTCGGCAAGCCCGAAACCGCGTCCAGCCGCCTGACCTTCGCGCAGGCGTTCAATGCGCTGGGCACCACCGTCTTTCCCTATGCGGGGTCGATACTGATCCTGGGCAGCATCGCAACGGCCGATCCGTCCGCCCTGACCGAGGAAGCGCTGACCGCCTTTCGCGCTCAGGAGGCGCGGGTCGTCGTCCATACTTATATCGGCCTTGCCGTGGCGCTGGTCATCGTCGCGCTGGCGGTCTGGTTCCAGCGCACCAGGCTCAAGGAAACGCGCGCGGCAAAGATGAATGTCACCGCCGCCTTCGACCTGCTATCGCGGCCACGCTTCGCCTTGGGGACGCTGGGCATCTTCCTCTATGTTGGCGCGGAAGTCACCATCGGCAGCCTGATGGTGCTTTATCTGGTGCAGCCCAGCACCCTGGGCCTGGATCAGGAAAGCGCGGGAAAGCTGGTCGCTTATTATTGGGGCGGTGCGATGGTGGGCCGCTTCATCGGATCGGCGGTGCTGCGCTTTTTCTCGCCGGGGCGGGTACTGGCCTGCGTCGCGGCGGGCGCGGTGCTGTTGCTGGGCATTTCGGCGTCGACCACCGGCGCGGTATCGGGCTGGTCGCTGATCGCCATTGGCCTCATGAACGCCATCATGTTCCCCACGATCTTCAGCCTGGCCTGCGAAGGGCTGGGCCGCCGCGCGGCGGACGGGTCAGGCGTTATCTGCATGGCCATCGTCGGCGGCGCGATCCTGCCGCCGATCGCGGGATGGGTGTCGGACGTGGCGACACTCCGCGCGGCGCTGATCGTTCCGGCCCTCGCCTATGGCCTGATCCTGCTGTTCGGCCTGTTCGCAACCCGTCCCGTCGGGGCCATCGAGGAAGAAGCGGAAGCGGCGCTCTGAAGCACCCCTCCCGGCGACGTCAGGCGGCAAAAGTGCCCTTCACCTTCTTCAGGCGCAGCGACAAGCCGATATAGAAGATGCCGACCGCCAGCGCGAAGATGCCGATCATCCAGGCGACCGATATGAGGCCCACCAGCGGATAGCCGATCAGCAGCGCGCCAAGGATAACGGACGCAAGGCCGCTCAATGCCAGCATCCATTCATTATCTATCGTCTGGCGGAGTCGGATCGCGCCGATGACCTGCAAGACGCCCGCCGCGATCAGCCATAGGGCGAAGAAGGTGAGCAATCCGAAAGCCGTAACGGCGGGCGCGAAGAAGGTGAGCAGACCCGCCGCCACGCCCAGCAGCCCGACCAGTCCCATCCACCAGCGCGGCCCCGTATCCGGACGCTTGGTGATGAAGGCCGTGGCGATGGCGAAAATCCCGTCGACAAGGGCGAACGCGCCCCACAGCAGCACGATCGACAGCAACGACAGGGCGGGCCACAAAAATGTGAGAACGCCAAACAGGATCGCCGCAATCCCGCGCAGCAGGACAAGCCACCAATTGTCGGTCAACCATGCGATTTCGGAAAAGCTCCCCGGACTGGTTTCGTTAGTCATGTCGGTTCCCCTTGCGCAATGACGGAGCACACCATCGAACCGGTCGTATCAGCGAAGGACGACCGCGCGATGACTGTTTCAAAGGTGAAGGTAAATCAAAAGGATGCGTCCCGCCAGCATTGGGACGTTTCGGCATTCAGGCCTGACCATGCCCCCGAAGCAACAGCGTGGCGCGCAAGCCCGGCGCATTGTTCGACAGTTCGATGCTGCCATAGTGAAGCGCCAGATGGATGCCACCTTGCGGATGCTGAAACAGATGGGCGGCCGCCTGATCCAGCGATCGCACCACCCGCCCGCCGATTTGCATGATGTCGTGGCTCACCATCCTCGCCATCACCGGCCCCTCCCTTCCCGCAGGCGTTCGCATGTTCCGGCGGGCGCGGCGATCTGCTACCGCTGGGTTTTCATCCGGCCGGGAGAAGCCATGAGCATCGTCGCCGCCTATCTCTACAGCGCGGGAAAGCCGGTCGAACCCGTCTCGCTCGACCATGCGCCGGTGATCCGCAACCCTTCCGACTTCGTGTGGATCGGGCTGGTGGAACCGTCGGAGCAGGAACTGCGCACCTTGCAGGACAATTACGGGCTGCATCCGCTGGCGGTCGAGGACGCGCTCAAGGCGCACCAGTTGCCCAAGGTGGATGTCTATGGCGAACAGCTCTTCACCGTCGCCCGCACCGCCCATCTGGAAGGGGACAGGATTCTCTATGGCGAAACGGCGATCTTCGTCGGACCCAACCATATCATCTCCGTGCGGCATGGCTCCGCCCGCGCCCATACGGAATTGCGCGCGCATCTGGAGGCGGCGCCTACGCTGCTCAGCCATGGCGTCGATTATGTGCTGCACGCGATCCTCGATTTCATCGTCGACGGCTATCTGCCCATCGTCGAAACCATCGAGGAAGAGGTGCTGGCGATGGAGGACCAGGCGCTCGACAGCTTTCTTGAGCGCGACGACATCATGCGCATCTTCCACCTGCGCCGGGAACTGATCCGGTTCCGCCGCATCCTTGGCCCCATGTCGGAAATGGCGAGCAAGCTCGTCCATCTGGACCTGCCCTGCCTCGACGCGCAGGTGCGGCCCTATTTCAAGGATGTCTACGATCATGTGCGGCGGGTCGAGGCCATGGTCGAAAATCTGCGCGAAGTGCTGACATCGGTGTTCGAGGTCAGCCACCTGCTCGAATCCCAGCGACAAGGCGCGACCACGCGGCAACTGGCAAGCTGGGCCGCGATCCTCGCCGTGCCTACCGCGATTGCGGGAATCTACGGCATGAATTTCCACAACATGCCCGAACTGCGGACACATTACGGCTATTTCGTCATTCTGGCGGTGATGGCGGGCATCTGTGCGTTGCTCTACCTCCGGTTCAAACGAGCCAACTGGCTTTAGGGCCGCCTCTGGTTGCGATTGGCCTGCCGCGCCTCTAACTTTGCGACATCTGTCCTATGAGTGCTTGCCCGTTGATGCCTCTTTCCATCGTCCCGCGTTTGCTGTTCCTGATCTTCGCCCTCCTTCCCGGCATGGCTTCCGCGCTCCCGGCCAATCGCCCGACGCCCGGCTATACGCGGGTGGCCATAGAGACCTCCGTGGGCACGATCATCGTTGCGACCGACGATCGCCGCGCGCCGGCCACATCGGCCAATTTCCTTGCCTATGTGGATGACGGCCGCTTCGATGGCGTGACCTTCTACCGAGCGGCGCGACGCAAGAGCGCACCGGAACAGGGCTTGATACAAGGCGGCATCGACACCGACGCCCGCCGCGCGCTGCCGCCGATCCCGCATGAGCCGACGACGAAGACGGGCATCCGCCATCTCGACGCCACGCTGTCGATGGCTCGGCCCAACCGTCCGGATTCGGCGATGGGCAATTTCTTCATCACCGTGGGACCGACCCCCAATATGGACGCGGCGGGCAGCTATATCGGCTATGCCGCCTTCGGCCATATCGTTGCGGGGATGGATGTGGTGAAGCGCATATTGGCCGTGCCGACCTGCTGCGGTTCCGGCCCGATGCGCGGGCAGATGATCGTGAAGCCGGTCCGCGTCGTCCGCGCCCGGCGGCTGGACGGAACTCCGCGTCCGACGGGCAAGGTGAAGCCGTGGCTGATCGGGATCAACCGCCCCAAAACAAAGTGAAGGCGGATCAGTCCTTGCGCTGCGGCACGGTGAAGGTGCCCGACACCCGCCCGCCGGAGCCGCCCGAAACGCCCGACGCGCCCCCGCCGGACCGGCCATCGACCGTCGACAGCCCGCTGTTGAGATCCATCACCAGCCGTCCCCCGGTCAACCGATTCGCGCCCTGTGTCAGCGCCACATTGCCGAGCATGGTGATGAGCCGCCTGTTGAGGTCGTAGATGGCGACATTGCCGCGCGCCGTCTCATTCCCCTTGGTCACGACAACATTGCCCGACGCATCGATCCGATCGATCTCCACGCCCGCGCCGCTATTGCCGGTGCTGTTGCCCGGCGTCTGGCGATAGGCGACGGTCATGCGCGCCGCGTTCAGCGTCATGCCCGCCTGCGTCACGACGACATTGCCCGACACGACGACGCGGTCGGCACGGTCCTGCACCTCGATCCGGTCGGCGGAGAAGTTGACCGGCGCGTTGCTGTCATGCTTCTGGAGCGCCTGCGCGCCCGCGCTGGCGAAGATGGCGCTCGCCGCGCCGATCGCGCCCAGCGAAAAGAGGATGGCGGTCCGTTTCATCAATTCCGCCCTTTGAGGCCATTTTGTTCGATACGCAAGCGAGCCCTGCCGTTCAGCGTCACCGTGCGGGCGTTGAGGTCCGCTTCCAGATGATCGCCGCTGAAGGTGCCGAGGGGGATGCGCCCGTCGACTCTCCCCGCGCTCTTGAGCCGGCGGGACTGGAGATCGACGCCCACGTCGCGAGTCGTCATGCGATAGCCCCCCGCCGATTCGAACTGCACCGGGCCGATGATGCCGACCCGCTCGCTCTCCATATTATACTGGCCTTTGCGCGCGCTCAGCACGGCGGGGCCGTCGGACAGCAGGATGCGCGCCGACAGGTCGTTGAGGTCCACGACCGGTTCGCGCGAGCTTTTCTGCACCGCCGATCCCGCGCGCAGGGAAAAGGGCTGACCCTTGCTGTCTTCACCCCGATACAGGGCTTCGGTCAGGCGCATCCTCTCATGCGCGATGTCGACCTGATTTTTGTCGAGAAGGAAGCTGACCTTGTTCCCCCCGGTGAAGGGCGCCGTCGCCAGCAGCGCCGCCAGCACGCCCACCGCGACCGGCAGCCAGTTCTTGAGCGCCTTCACCAGCCGGTCATGGCTGCCGCCCGGCCGCGCCCAGTGGCGGCGCGCATGACGTTGCTGTTCGGCCTGGATCGACATGGACGGCGTGCCTCCCGATTCGCTTTACATATGCGCGAAGATGTCGATCTCCGGCCATCCGGCCAGATCCAGCTCTGCCCGGTGAGGGAGAAAATCGAAGCAGGCCTGCGCCAGTTCCATGCGCCCTTCGCGAATCAACCGCTTGTCCAGTTGCTCTTTCAGCAAATGCAGATAGCGCACGTCGGACGCGGCATAATCCTTCTGGGCGTCCGACAGCGCCGGCGCGCCCCAGTCGGAGCTTTGCTGCTGCTTGCTGATTTCCTGCCCCAGCAGTTCGCGCACCAGTTCCTTGAGGCCATGCCGGTCGGTATAGGTCCGCACCAGTCTCGACGCGATCTTGGTGCAATAAGCGGGCGCTGCGACGACGCCCAGATAATGCTGGATGGCGGCAATGTCGAAACGCCCGAAATGGTAGAGTTTCAGTCGTTCCGGGTCGGCCAGCACGGCTTTCAGATGGGGTGCGGCATAATCGCTGCCGGGGTTGAAGCGCACCAGATGCTCGTCCCCCTTGCCGTCGCTGATCTGGACGACACACAGTCGGTCGCGCGGGGTGATGAGGCCCATGGTTTCGGTATCGACGGCGACGGGGCCGGGCGCAAGGACGCCCGCAGGCAAGTCCTCTTCATGGAAATAGACGGTCATGGGTTTCCCTCTATGGCGAAAGCGTCCATATCGCAATCGGCGCTTTCATCCCGCCTCTCCTGACATGCGGACCAGCGGAATCTGATGCGTTGCAGGCTAAAATCATTCGCGCTCCCCTGAAAAGTTGATATAGTGATTCTCAAACCGCGCTCATGCGGTGGATTCTGCATGTCATTTCGCCCGACATGTTTGTCCGATTTTACATTTGGGCGAAGCGAAAGTGACCAACAGGGCATGAGTTTTGATAGAGGTCGCCGCGGCGGGCGCGGCAAAGACAAGCGCGACGGTTTCGGCGAAGACAGTTTCTACGAAGGTGGCCGCAGTTTCGGCGGTGGCGGCTTTGGCGATCGTGGTGGTTTCGGCGGTGATCGCGGCGGCGGTGGCGACCGGGGCGGCTTCGGCGGCGGTGGCGGCGGCGGCGGTTTCCGGGGCGGCGGTGGCGGCTTCAGCGGTGGCGGTGGCTTCGGTGGCGGCGGCGGCGGCCGGGGCGGCATGCCCGCGCAGGTCGTCGGCGAGGGCACTGGCGTGGTGAAATTCTTCAACGGGCAGAAGGGCTTCGGCTTCATCGTTCGTGACGATGGCGGCGAAGACGTGTTCGTGCACATCAGCGCGGTCGAGCAAGCGGGCCTCACCGGCCTTGCCGAAGGGCAACCGCTCGGCTTCACCCTCGTCGATCGCGGCGGCAAGGTGTCGGCGACCGATATCAAGATCGAGGGCGAACCGCTTCCGGTCGAGGAACGCGCCCCGCGCGAACCGCGTGAAGGCGGCTTTGGCGGCGACCGTGGTGGTGGCGATCGCGGCCCACAACGCCAGCTTACCGGTGAGCGCGCCAGTGGCACGGTGAAATTCTTCAACGCGATGAAAGGCTTCGGCTTCATTCAGCGCGATGATGGCCAGCCCGATGCGTTCGTGCACATCAGCGCGGTCGAACGCGCAGGCATGGCGGCCCTCAACGAAGGCGACCGCCTCGATTTCGAACTGGAAGTCGATCGTCGCGGCAAATATGCGGCGGTGAACCTGCAGTCGAAAGCCGACTGACGCTTCGCTGTCCTGTCGTCAGTATAAAATAAAAAGGGTCGCCTGCCCGGCGGCCCTTTTTATTTGGGGAATGAGGCGACATGCGCCCGCCGCATCGCGCCATCTTCCGAGATTCCGTCGATGGAAGCGCTGGGAATGACCGTTTCCATCCCATATCCGGGGTGGGCCATGATTTTTCCCCTTGCCCCGGCGATCCCGACATGCACAAAGCTTGCCAAATGGCCGCATTTCGGATCGACTATAACGCGCGATTAACCCTGGCGGCCGCAAGGACAGACGGATGGACGACGTGACGATCATGGAAAGCAAGGCTGCCGAAGCCCATCCTGCGCCGCAGGAAGTGAGCGACGGCCTGTCGGTGATCTCCATCGCCAAGAGCTATGACAAGCGCGCCGTCCTGACCGACGTCTCGCTGACCGTGGGCAAGGGCGAGGTGGTCGGCCTGCTTGGCCCCAATGGCGCGGGCAAGACGACCTGCTTCTATTCAGTCATGGGCCTTGTCCGTCCCGATCATGGCCGCATCATCCTCGACGGGCAGGACATTACCGGCCTTCCCATGTATCGCCGCGCGATATTGGGGCTTGGCTATCTGCCGCAGGAAACGTCGATCTTCCGCGGCCTGACCGTGGCGCAGAATATCGGCGCGGTGCTGGAACTGGCCGAGCCGGACAAGAGCGCCCGCGAAGCCCGCCTCGAACAACTTCTGGACGAATTCGGCCTCGCCCGCCTGCGTGATTCCGCCGCCATGGCGTTGTCGGGCGGTGAACGCCGCCGCTGCGAAATCGCGCGCGCGCTGGCGGCCAATCCCTCGATCGTGCTGCTGGACGAGCCATTCGCGGGCATCGACCCGCTTTCCATCGCCGACATTCGCGATCTGGTGAAGCAGCTCAAGACGCGCGGCATCGGCGTACTCATTACCGACCATAATGTGCGCGAAACGCTGGAGATCGTGGACCGCGCCTGCATCATCTATGACGGCCAGGTGCTTTTCACCGGCAGCCCGACCGAACTGGTCGCCAATGCCGAGGTCCGGCGGCTCTATCTGGGCGAGAATTTCTCGTTGTGACATGAGCGGGCGCCTCTCCCTTTCCTGCCCTCACGGCATCGGAACAGGCTGATGGCGATCGGGCCCCGCCTCGACCTGCGGCAAAGCCAGTCGCTCGTCATGACGCCGCAGCTTCAACAGGCGATCAAGCTGCTGGCGCTCTCCAATCTGGAGATCGAAGCCTTTGTCGCGGGCGAGCTGGAAAAAAATCCGCTGCTCGAATCCGGCGGTGCCGAGGACGACCGCTTCACGCCCGCCGACGGCGTGGACCGCGACGTCGAACAGCCCGCCCTCTCCGCCAACATCGGCGGGGCCGACACGCTGATCGGACAGGGGCTGGGCGAAGCGGACTCCCCCCTCGACGTCGATCACAACGCCGAAACCTTCATCGACGATGGCCCAGGCGATCGCATGGCCCCGCAGGCCGTGGGTTCGGGCGGCGGCGACATGCTGTCCGGCACGAGCGGCGAAGCGCCCGATTTCGACAGCTTCGCCAATCCCGAACCGGGCCTTCAGGAACATCTGATGGAGCAGGCGGGATCGCATCTTTCCGGCATGGACCTGCTGATCGCCACGCAGCTTATCGGTCAGATCGGCGAGGCCGGGTATCTGGAAGCGAACCTGTTGGAAACCGCCCATGCACTCGGCGTGCCGCTCCACGATGTCGAGCGCGTGCTGGGCGTGATCCAGAGCTTCGATCCCACCGGCGTCGGGGCGCGCTCGCTTTCCGAATGTCTGGCGCTTCAGGCGAAGGAGGCCGACCGTTACGATCCCTGCATGGCGAAGCTGCTCGCCAATCTCGACCTGTTGGCGCGAGGCGCGTTGCCCCAGCTTCGCCGTATCTGCGGCGTGGACGAGGAGGACATGACCGACATGATCCGCGAACTGCGGGGCTATGATCCCAAGCCCGGCCTGCGCTTTGGCGGAGATCGCGCCGCGCCGGTGACGCCGGACCTGTTCGTCAACCCGACCAAGGAAGGCTGGGCGATCGAGGTGAACAGCGCCACCCTGCCCCGCATCCTCATCAACCGCCGTTATTATGTCGAACTGTCAGGCGGCGCGCAGGACAAGGCGACGAAAAGCTGGCTGGCCGACTGCCTCGCCAGCGCCAACTGGCTGGTGAAGGCGCTGGACCAGCGGCAAAAGACCATCATCAAGGTCGCGAGCGAGATCGTGCGCCAGCAGGAGGATTTCTTTCACAAGGGCGTCGCGCATCTGAAACCGCTGACGCTGAAGACCGTGGCCGAAGCCATTGAAATGCATGAATCGACGGTCAGCCGCGTCACGTCCAACAAATATCTTTCCTGCCCGCGCGGTCTTTATGAACTCAAATATTTCTTCACCAGCGGCGTGGCGGCGGCGGATGGCGACGGCGCCGTCTCGGCCGAAGCGGTAAAGAGCCATATCAAGGCGCTGATCGCCGCCGAAGACGCACGGGCGATCCTGTCGGACGACACGCTGGTCGATCTGCTGCGCGCCAAGGGCATGGACATCGCCCGCCGCACCGTCGCCAAATATCGCGAATCCATGGGGATCGGCTCGTCCGTCCAGCGGCGGCGGCAAAAGGCGTTGCAGGGCAAGGCGGCCTGATCCTTCATAGAGGCGTTTCCGATTATAGCCTCCCTTCAGGGAAAGCCTTGACCAGGACAGGCGAAGCGGCGACATCGCTGCCAATCGACACCGTCGGAGGACCATCGCTTTTCCATGTCCGTCGCCTATCTGAACGGCCAGTTCCTTCCGCTGGAACAAGCCCATGTTTCCGTGCTGGATCGCGGGTTCCTCTTTGCCGACGGCATTTATGAAGTCGCCGCCGTGATCGACGGCCATCTGGTCGACAGTGCCGCGCATCTGGCTCGGCTCAAACGGTCGGCGGGTGAAATCGGCATCTCTCTCCCCATTCCTCCGGCGGAGATCGAGACGGTGCAGAAAGACCTCATCGCCCGCAACAGCCTTGGCGAAGGGCTGGTCTATCTCCAGCTCACGCGCGGTGCGGACGCGAGCCGCGACTTCCTGCCCTCCGCCATGATCCGGCCCACGCTCGTCATGTTCGTGCAGGACAAGCCTTTCCTTGATGTGCCCGCCGTCCGCACGGGCATCAGCGTGGCGACCATGCCCGACCTGCGCTGGAAAAGGCGCGACATCAAAAGCGTGATGCTGCTGGCGCAGGCCATGGCAAAGCAGGTCGCCAAAGCCGCTGGCGCGCAGGAAGCCTGGATGGTCGAGGACGGCTTCGTCACCGAAGGAGCGTCCTGCACCGCCTTCATCCTGACCGACGAAGGGATCGTCACCCGCCCCTGTTCCCATGCGGTGCTGGCGGGCTGCACCGGCGCGGCGCTGACCACATTGGCGGAGGAAAGCGGCCTGCCGGTCGTCCGTCGCCCCTTTACCGTGGCGGAGGCCATCGGCGCACGCGAAGCCTTCATCACCAGCGCCTCCACGCTCTGCCAGTCGGTCGTGCGGATCGACGGCCAGACGATCGGGTCCGGCGTTCCCGGCCCGGTCGCGATACGCCTGCGCGAACTCTATATCGACTTCGCCCGTCGCACCTCTTCCTAGCCGGATAGGAAAAATAATCCGATCCGGAGGGAAATGATTTGATCGGCGCAAGCATCGAATTCGGCAAATGCAGGTCATGGGATCAGTCGTTTCAAGCCCGGCGGTGCGCCACATCCTATTTCCATCCATATGGGAGGAAAGTCGGGGCTGCGCCGCCCGGACATTGCGATAGGGTGAGAACATAACAGGCACGGGAGCAGCATGATGACCACCGATTTCCCTTACGGAACAAAAGACGGGCACATTCCTTTGCCGTTTGGGGAAAGGGATGATCGTCCTGGGCTGCTGGTTCTGACCGATATGGGGGGAACGGGCGACATCGCGGCCGCCGCCGATGCCGCGGGCCTGCGCCTGCTGGAAGTGGTCGGGCTGGAAGGCGGTTCCTCCCGGCTCGACATCCAGCTTGGCTGCGACATCATATTGCTGCTGTGCGACAGCCCCAGCCCGATTCTGGAGCGCCTGCTGGTCCAGGTGGACACCTTCGCCATTCAGCGGGAGATGCCGGTCATCCTCGTCGCGGGCCTCGACACGATCGACCTTGCCTATGCCTGCACCCGCAATGATCGCACCCAATTGCTATGCCAGCCCGATGAAACCGACCTCGCCGCCACCTTGCTCGCGGCGGTAGAAAGCCTGGGGATCGTCCACAGCGTCCATGACCTGAATAGCGACAGCGACGGTCTTCGCCTGCAAAAGCTGAGCGATGAAGTCAGCCGCCTCGCGCGTACGCTGGAAACATTGACGCACAAGCGGCATCAGGCCGCGCCTTCCTTCGATCTGGGCCCTCGCATTTCCGACCGGCCGAGCGATTATATCGGCATGCCCGCGCTCGCGCCTCTGGGCGACGGGCAAGAGGGCATGGACGCGGGAAGCGACGTCAGCCCGCAGCAGGTGCGCGACATGCTGCGCGTCCGCCGCCTGCGGGACGAGTTCCTGCCCGGCGATCTGTTCGCCGATCCGGCATGGGACATGTTGCTCGATCTGTTCGCCGCGCGGCTGGAGCAGGATCGCGTTTCGGTGTCCAGCCTCTGCATCGCCTCCGCCGTGCCGCCCACTACCGCGCTCCGCTGGATACGCACGTTGACGGAAAAGGGGCTTCTGCAACGACAGGCCGACCCTCATGACGGGCGCCGGATCTTCATCGCGCTGGCCGACAGCGCCGCCGCCGCCCTGACACGCTGGTTTGCCGCCAACCGCCGCCTTGGGAGCTTTGAAGGAAAAGGCGCGATCCCCGCCTGATCGGCCGGTCAGGGCGCCGACAGCGGGACTCTCCCTTTCGCGAAAGTTCGCTTGACCAATCGGCCCGAACGCCTGTAACTCGCGCCGATCCCCACCGGGGCGATTAGCTCAGTTGGTAGAGCGTCTCGTTTACACCGAGAATGTCGGCGGTTCGAGCCCGTCATCGCCCACCATTTTCCAAGTTCCCGGGCCAGCGCATATTGCGGCGCAGCGCGCGCCCTGCTAATCGCCCCCGCCATGATCCAGCCGCCTGAAATCATCCGAGTCTCCCGGTCGCGCGTTTCCTGCGACGGTTCCGGTGACATTCCCGCCGCGCTTGGCCATCCGCGCATTTTTCTGGAAATCGACGAGCATGGCTATGTCGACTGCGGCTATTGCGACCGGCGCTTCATATTGATCGGCGGCCCGGCGGATACGCCCGAAGTCGGTGAACTGCCCGATATTTCCTCAGGCGCGAGCCTCTGACGAAATTTCATTGGGCTTGACGGTCACCACGCCTATATCGGGCGCATGACTGATCTTGCTTCCCAGTTCACCGATGCCCGCGGCCTGCTTTATCGCCCGGGCCTGCTCGATCCCGAAGGCGCCCGCCGTTTGACCGCGCAGGCGCTGAAAGCCTGCGACGATGGTGAGCTTTACCTGCAATATCGGGCGAGCGAGAGCTTCGGCTTCGATGACGGGCGGCTGAAGACGGCCGATTATTCGACCGACGCGGGCTTTGGCCTGCGCGGGGTATCGGGCGAGATGACGGGCTTTGCCCACGCCAACGACATCAGCGAAGCGGCGATCCGCCGCGCCGCCCAGACACTGGCGCTGCTTGATCCGGCAAAGGATCGACCCGCCCCGCCGCCGCAACGCACCAACCGTCATCTTTATACCGAAGCCAACCCGCTCGAAATCGTGCCCTTCGCCGAGAAGGTGAAGCTGTGCGCCGAGATCGACGCCGCCGCCCGCGCCCGTGACCCGCGCATCGCGCAGGTGTCGGTCAGCCTGTCGGGCAGCTGGTCGGTGGTGGAGATCGTCCGCGCCGACGGCTTCACCGCGACGGACATCCGCCCGCTGGTGCGCCTCAACGTCTCGATCATCCTGGAGGAGAATGGCCGCCGCGAAACCGGGACATTCGGGATCGGCGGGCGCTATCTCTACGATCAGGTCATGGATGCGGCGATCTGGAACCGCGCCATTGACGAGGCGCTGGCGCAGGCCCGCGTCAACATGCGCTCGGTCGCGGCGCCTGCTGGCGAAATGACGGTGCTGCTGGGGCCGGGCTGGCCGGGCGTGCTGGTGCATGAAGCCATCGGCCATGGCCTGGAAGGCGATTTCAACCGCAAGGGCACCAGCGCCTTTTCCGGCCGCATCGGCGAACGGGTCGCCGCGCCCAGCGTGACGGTGGTGGACGACGGCGCGATCCTGAACCGGCGTGGATCGCTCTCCATCGACGATGAAGGCACGCCGACACGCGAGAATGTGCTGATCGAGGACGGCATCCTCAAAGGCTATATGCAGGATCGCCTCAACGCCCGGCTGATGGGCGTGGAGCCGACCGGCAACGGCCGCCGCGAAAGCTATGCCTATGCGCCGATGCCGCGCATGACCAACACCTTCATCAAAGGCGGCAAGGACGATCCCGAGGAGTTGCTGTCGCGCATGAAGTCCGGCATCTTCGCCAAGAGCTTCGGCGGCGGGCAGGTCGATATCGTGTCGGGCAAATTCGTCTTTTCGTGCACCGAGGCCTATAAGGTCGAGAACGGCAAGCTGGGCGAACCCATCAAGGGCGCCACGCTGATCGGCGACGGGCCGACCGCGCTGACCAGGGTCGCGGGCATCGGCAACGACTGGGCGCTGGACGAAGGCGTCGGCATGTGCGGCAAGGGCGGACAAAGCGTCCCGGCCGGCGTCGGCCAACCCACGCTGCTGATCGAAGGGCTGACCGTTGGCGGCACGGCGACCTGACGCGAAGCCGCCACGGGCCGAGGAACCCTCGGCCGCCATTGCTCATTCATCTGTCATGAACATGCTGACCGACAGTCCCGATGCCGTGACCGCCGATTGGGCGGCCGCGCTGCTTGACTTCTGGTTCAACCAGATCGAGGAAAAGGGCTGGTGGAGCCATGATCCAGAACTGGATCAACTCTGCAAGGAACGCTTCCTGGAGGTTTGGGAAGAAAAGCGGCTGCTGCCCGCCGCAGACTTCCTTGAGCGCGCAGACGAGGCGCTGGCAGCCGCGCTGCTGTTCGACCAATTGCCTCGCAACATGTTCCGGCAAAGCGCCACGGCCTTCGCGACCGATCCGCTGGCCCGCGACATCGCGCGCGGCGCCATCGCCCATGGCTATGATATCCAGATCGGCGGTGCAGGCAGGCTCTTCTTCTACATGCCGTTCCAGCATAGCGAAGCGCTGGAGGATCAGGAACTTTCGCTCACCCTGTTTGCAGCGGCGGGCGATCAGCAGTCGCTCGATTTCGCACGGCGGCATCATGCCGTCATTGAACGCTTCGGCCGTTTCCCGCATCGCAACGCCGTTCTCGGGCGACAGGACCAGCCCGGCGAGGCCGGGACCGCGTCGGAAGGCGCGAGTTGGTAGGGGCGAGTTGGCAGGGGCAGGGGCTGCCCAAATTTTAGGCACATGATGGCCACTGCCCGTTTTTTTGGCGCTGCAGCATAAGCGCCCCCTCCCAAAAGCCCCCGTTAAGCCCCGTTTAACGAATTGGCACGGCTTTTGCTGAGTGAAGTGTCGCACACCATTCAAAGGGGGCGACATGAAACTTGTCATGGCTATCATCAAGCCGTTCAAGCTCGACGAGGTCCGCGAGGCACTCTCCTCGCTCGGCATCGCGGGCATGACGGTCAGCGAAGTAAAGGGCTTTGGTCGCCAGAAGGGGCAGACCGAAATCTATCGCGGGGCCGAATACTCCACCAACATGGTTCCCAAGATCAAGATCGAGGTGGTCTGCGACGACGATCTCGCGCCGGGCGTCGTCGAAGCCGCGCAGGCCGCCGCCCATTCGGGCGCCATCGGCGATGGCAAGATCTTCGTCCTCGATGTCGGGCAGGCGGTTCGCATCCGCACCGGCGAAACCGGCGAAACCGCGCTGTAAAAAGGGGGAATTGATGAATATTTCCAAGAAATTTTGCGGCGTGGCGGGAGCAACCGCCCTGTCGCTGTTCACCGCCCTGCCCGCCTGGGCGCAGGATGCCGCCGCGGCAGCGCCCATCCCGGACAAAGGCGACACGGCCTGGATGATGGTTGCCACCATACTCGTCCTTGCCATGATCCTTCCGGGCCTGGCGCTATTCTATGGCGGCCTGGTCCGCACCAAGAACATGCTGTCCGTCATGACGCAAATCGGCGCGGTCGCCTGCCTCGCCATGCTGGTCTGGGTCACCTATGGCTATAGTCTTACCTTCGGGCCGGATACGTCGGACGGCCTCAAACCCTTCATCGCCAGCCTCGGCAAACTGTTCCTGTCGGGCATAACGCCGGATTCGACGGCGGCGACCTTCACCGACGGGGTGGTCATTCCCGAATATGTGTTCGTCAGTTTCCAGATGACCTTCGCCGCGATCACCATCGCGCTGGTGCTGGGGTCAGTGGTCGAACGGATCAAATTCTCGGCGGTGATGGTGTTCGCTCTCGTCTGGCTCACCATCGTCTATTTCCCGATCGCCCACATGGTCTGGGCGGCGGGCGGCCTGTTCTTCGAAATGGGAGCGCTGGACTTCGCGGGTGGCACGGTGGTGCACATCAACGCCGGCGTCTCCGCGCTGGTGGCCTGCATCATCCTTGGCAAGCGCATGGGTTTCCCCAAGGAACCGATGCCGCCCCATTCGCTGACGCTGACGATCGTGGGCACCGGCCTGCTGTGGGTCGGCTGGTTCGGGTTCAATGCCGGTTCGGCGCTGGAAGCCAATGGCTCGGCGGCTCTCGCCATGATCAACACCTTCGTCGCCACCGCTTCGGCCGCGCTGGTCTGGATGATTGCCGAGCGCGTGGCGGGGCATAAGGCTTCGGCTCTGGGCTTCTGTTCGGGCGTGATCGCCGGCCTCGTCGCCGTCACCCCGGCGGCGGGCAATAGCGGGCCTTTCGGCGCCATCGTGTTGGGCGCGGTCGCTTCGGCCATCTGCTTCCTTGCGGTGACGGTGATCAAGCCGAAGCTCGGCTATGACGACTCGCTCGACGCCTTCGGCATCCATGGCATCGGCGGCATGGTCGGCGCGATCGGCACCGCCATCGTCTATGCGCCTTCGCTGGGCGGTCCCGGCGGCGCGGACTATGCGATGGGCGGCCAGTTGGTGACGCAGATTCTCGCGACGGCGACCACGATCGTCTGGGCGTCGGTCGGCACCGTCATCGCCATCTCCATCGCCAGGGCCGTGACCGGCCTGCGGGTCAGCCAGGAGGTCGAATTCGAAGGCCTCGACCTCGGCGAGCATGGCGAGCGCGCCTATAATTACTGAGATTGGCAGGGCGGCGACAGGTCGCCCGCCTCACCCTGTTCCTCCTGCGAACACAACTCGGGGCCGGTGCGAAAGCATCGGTCCCATTTTTATAGCTGCGACGATGTCATGGAGCAGATCGGCTGATGCGGCCGATAGCGCGCCATGCCGTCGAGCAGTCTGTCCATATCGCCGGCGTGGATCAGGATGCCCGCATGGGCGGGACGGATGAAGCCCACCTCCACCATCTGGCGATAGAAGGCGATCAGCGGATCGTAAAAGCGGTTCACGTTCAGCAACCCGACCGGCTTGGCATGATAGCCAAGCTGCGCCCAACTGATCGCTTCCCACAATTCGTCCATCGTGCCGACGCCGCCCGGCAGCGTCACGAAGCCGTCGGACAGGTCGGTGAAGAGCGCCTTGCGCTGGTGCATGGTCTGGACGATGCGGAGTTCCGTGCAGCCATGATGAGCGACTTCCGCCTGGACCAGGGCTTCGGGGATAACGCCGATCACTTGGCCGCCCGCTTCGAGCGCGGCGTCCGCCAACGTCCCCATCAAGCCGAGCCGCCCGCCACCATAGACGATCCCGATGCCGCGCCGCGCCAGTCCCAGCCCGACCTGCCGGGCCGCTGCGGCAAAGGCGGGGTCGGCAGGCGTGGCCGAGCCGCAATAAACCGCCAGTCTTTTCATGCGCGACCCTTCATGCCCAACTCTTCATGCAAGATCCTTCAGCATCAGGGCCGCCGTCATCTTGGCCCCCGCCACCACGCCAGGAACGCCCGCCCCCGGATGCGTGCCCGCCCCCACCAGATAGAGGTTGGGAAGGACATCGTCCTGATTGTGCGGCCGGAACCAGGCGTTCTGGGTCAGGCGCGGTTCCAGACTGAAGGCGCTGCCGTGATGGGCTGACAGATCGCGCGCGTGATCGGTGGGCGTCCGGTGGAATTGGGTGACGATGCGGGAACGGATGTCGGGGATCAACCGGTGCTGGATCTCATCCAATATCCGGTCCGCATAAACAGGCGCGACGCGATTCCAGTCGATCGGCAGTTTGCCCATATGGGGCACCGGGGCCATGATCGAGAAGGTCGAATGCCCCTCCGGCGCCAGCGACGGGTCGGTGACGGTCGCATGTTGCAGGTAAAGGGCGGCATCCTGCGGCAGGATGCCATAGTCGAAAATGTCCTTGAGCCACGCTTCATAGCGCGAACCGAACAGCATCATGTGATGCGGGATGCCGGGCCAGTTCCCCTTGATCCCGAAATGCAGGGCGAACATGCCGGGGGACCAGCGCCTGCGCGCGATCCGGTCCGCCATCTTCGGGCCGCGCGGATGATGGCCCAGCAGGTCGCGATAGCTGTGCACCAGATCGGCGTTGCTGGCGACCGCCTCCGCTTCGCCGCGCCAGCCCGATACGGTGCAAACGGCCACCGCCCGGTCGCCATGCACTTCGATCCGCGCCACCTTGTCGCCCAGCCGCAGCACACCGCCCAGCCGCTCGAAATGCGTCGCCATGCCCTGCACCAACCGGTGGGCGCCGCCCTGCGCGAACCAGACGCCGCCTTGCTTCTCCAGCTTGTGGATCAGGCTGCTGACGCCGCTGGCCGTCATCGGATTGCCGCCGATCATCAGCACGCCCCAGGACAGGGCCTGCCGCAGCCTTTCATTCTTCACATAAGAGGAAACGATCGAATGGACGGAGCGCCACGCCTGATGGCGCAAAAGCAGCGGCGCGGCCCGGACCATGGAGCCGAAGTCGGGGAAACTTTCGGAACCCAGCCGCCGCCAGGCGTCTTCATAGACGTCGTCGGCATAGTCGAGGAACCGCTCATAGCCCGCGACGTCGGAGGGACTGAGCTTCGCGATCTGGGCGCGCAGGGCGCCCCCGCCGCCGGTAGCGTCGAACTGGACGCCGTCCGGCCAGTTAAGGCGGTAAAAGGGAGGAGTGACGGGGAGGAGCGTCACATCCTCCGCCATGTCATGGCCGGACAGACGCCATAGCTCGGCCAGCGAAGCGGGGTCGGTGATGGCGGTCGGCCCGGCGTCGAAGGTGAAGCCGTCCCTTTCCCACATGGCGGCGCAGCCGCCGGGGCGGTCGCGGGCTTCCACCAACGTGGTGTCGACACCCGCGGACTGGAGGCGGATGGCGAGCGCGAGACCGCCAAAGCCCGCGCCGATGACGATGGCTGTCCTGTTCATCAGGCGACGATATCCGGCTTGGGAAGCATGGCGCCTCTTATGGGCATGGGCGAGGGAGGGCACAAGATGGGGATGTGAAAGCAAGAATGAGTTGGTGAGGGAAAGGGTTTACGAAAGTGGTTATATAGTATAGGGGGGTATACTATGCATATTGTGGCCGATCGGGAAAAATTGCTGGCGCGGGTCCGGCGGATCGCGGGGCAGGTGGGAGCCGTCGAGCGGCAACTGACCGGCGATGCGGGCTGTTCGGAGACGTTGCAGCTCGTCGCGTCCGTGCGCGGGGCGGTCGGCAGCCTGATGGAGGAACTGATCGAGCAGCATATGCGCGAGCATGTGGCCCGCCCCGGCCTGACCGACACGCAGCGGGAGGCGGCGGCCGAAGAGATGCTGGCGCTGATCCGGCGTTACGGGAAATGACCATGCACGACGATCACCATCATGGTCATCACCATGGTCATGAGGACAGGCGGGACGTTGGCGGGCAGGACCGCTTCCCCCCGCCGCCCGCCGACGCGGAGGCCAGCCATTATTTCGACCATATCTACCTGAGCGCAGGGCATGACCGCAATGCGAAGCGGACGCTCTGGGTCGTCTGGCTGACCGCCGCGACCATGGTGGTGGAGATCGTCTTCGGATGGATCACCGGCTCCATGGCGCTGCTGGCGGACGGGTTCCACATGGCGACTCATGCAGGCGCGCTGGCGGTCGCGGCGGCGGCCTATGGCTATGCCCGCAAACATGCGCGCAACCCGCGCTTCACCTTCGGCACCGGCAAGGTCGGCGACCTGTCGGGCTTTGCGTCCGCGCTGCTGCTGGGCGTGATGGCGCTGTTCATCGCGGTCGAATCGGGGATGCGCCTGTTCGAGCCGGTGAACGTGCGATTCGGGGAGGCGACGCTGGTCGCGGTCATCGGCCTTGCCGTCAACCTGCTGAGCGCGCTGCTGCTGGGCCATGATCATAGCCATGACGGGCATGATCATGGGGGGCATTGGGGGGGGCATGGTCACGCCGACAATAATCTGCGCGCCGCCTATATGCATGTGCTGACCGACGCGCTGACGTCGGTGCTGGCGATCGTGGCGCTGCTGGCGGGACGCTATCTGAACTGGTGGTGGATGGACCCGGCGGTCGGCCTGCTGGGCGCGGCGGTGATCGCGCGCTGGGCATGGGGGTTGATGAAGGATACGGCATCCGTCCTGCTCGACACCGCGGAACCGGCGCTGATGGCGCGGGTGCGCGAACTGGCGGAGGCGGAAGGCGCGACGATCCGCGACCTGCATGTCTGGCGCGTCGGCCCCCATGCCCATGCGGCGATCATCAGCATCGCCCCCGGCGCGGATGCCGGCGCGGTCCGCGCGAGGGTCCGCGCCCTGCCCCGGATGGAGCATGTGACGGTGGAGGCGGTTTGAGGTTCCGGCGGGGTCATTCCCGCCTGTTCCGGAGCGGCGACGATGGGGCCGTTTCCGCCCTTAACCCGCAAACGCCCCGATCAGCCTCGCCAGCCCCGCCTTCAGCGCGTCGCGCTGGTCCTTGCGCGGCGACATGCCAATCCGCACCACGGTCAGCTTCTGCCCCGGCGAGACGAGGATATATTGCCCGTTATGCCCCGCGCATCCGAACAGGCTTTGCGGCGCGAGGCCCGGCATCAGCGCGCTTTCCCCGCTGGCCCGGTTGAGCCACAGATGCGCCCCATAGGCCGGGTTGCGTGGCGAAGGCGTCCGCATGAAGTCGATCCATTTTTCCGGCACGATCTGATGCCCGTTAGGCGACCGTCCCCGCTGGCGCAGCAATTCCCCGAAGCGCGCATAATCCCGCGCCGTCATATGCAGGAAGCTGCCCGCCGCCATCGTTCCCGCCGCGTCATATTCGACCGTCAGGCTGTCGAGCCGCGCAGGCGCCTTCAGCCGCCCGTCGATGAACATCTGCATCGCCCGCCGCCGCGCATCGGGGTCGTGGCTGCTGGTCAGTTGCCGCGCCATCAGTTCCGACAGGATCGTCGTGCTGCCGGTGCTGTAGGAAAAGGTCGAACCCGGCGCATGGGCGAGCGGCTTCGCCTCGGCATAGGCGGCCATGTCCTGCGCCCCGTCGGTGAACAGCATCCGCGCGGTGTCGCCGCGCTCGACCGGCCTGGCCTCCTCCACATGGTCGAGGCCCGACGTCATGGTCAGCAACTGGCGCAGCGTGATCCGCCCGCGCGGGTCGCCCGGCTGGCTCCACGCATCGACCGGCACCGGCGAATCGAGGCCCAGCCGCCCGTCCGACACCATGAGGCCGACGAGCACCGCCGTCACGCTTTTGGCGATGGACCAGGACAGCAGCTTCGTTTCCGGCCCGAAGCCGGGCGCATAGCGTTCCGCGACGATCCGCCCCCGGTGCATCACCACCAGCGCCCGCGTCTCACCCATGGCCGCATCCTCGAACAGCGGGTCGACGGCGGCGCGGATCGCGCTTGCGCTCAGCGCGCCGTCGCTGGCGACGTTATAGACCGGCGCGGACGCGTTCTGCGCGCGCACCGCCCAGGCCCCCGCCGCGCCCAGCACGGACAAAAGGGCCACCCCTGCGCCAAGGCGCTTTACGCTGATCCCACGGAGCTTCATAAGCCGCGCATAGAGCGTTTTCCCCGCCGGTGAAAACGCTCTGATTTTTATGGCCGCATTTTCCGGGACGAAAATGATCTGGCACGGCTGTTGGGAAAGGGGAGCATGTCCACGCGCCGCATATGCTTTTACGGCCTGACCGTTCTGGCCGTGCTGCTGTTCGCCCTGCTCGCATGGCACTGGCGGTCGCTGCACGCCCGCGCGGCGCTGGGCGCGGCCTATGGCGCGCGCATCGCCTGTTCGTGCCGCTATGTCGAAGGGCGGGCCATGCAAAGCTGTCAGGCCGACAAGGAACCGGGCATGGGCGTGGTGCGCCTGACCGACCACCCCGAATCACGCGCCGTCAGCGCCAGCGTGCCCCTGATCGCCGCGCGCACGGCCCGCTACCGCCCCGGCTGGGGTTGCCTGCTCGATCCTGTCGGCTAAGGCGGCCCCATGCGTCCCGACATTCCCACGCTGCTGCACGACATATTCGGCTTCTCCGGTTTTCGCGGGGTGCAGGAACAGGTGGTCGGCCGCGTCATGCAGGGGCAGGCGACGCTCGCCATCATGCCGACCGGCGCGGGCAAGTCGCTCTGCTATCAATTGCCCTCCGTCGCGCTGGAGGGCTGCTGCGTCGTCATCTCGCCGTTGATCGCCCTGATGCATGACCAGCTTCGCGCGGCGCAGGCGGTCGGCATCCGCGCCGCCAGCCTGACGAGCGTCGACACCGACTGGCGCGAGACGCAGGACCGGCTGCGCAATGGCGACCTCGACCTCCTCTATGTCGCGCCCGAACGCGCGACGGGGGAAGGCTTCCGCAGCCTGCTGCGCGCCGCCAACATCACCCTTTTCGCCATAGACGAGGCCCATTGCGTTTCCGAATGGGGGCATGATTTCCGCCCGGATTACCGCCTGCTCCGCCCCTTGCTGGACGAATTTCCGCAAGTCCCCCGCCTCGCGCTGACCGCCACCGCCGACGCCCACACGCGCGAGGACATCCTCGTCCAGTTGGGCATCCCGCGCGAAGGCATGATCATCGCGGGATTCGACCGCCCCAATATCCGCTATGCCGTCCACCCGCGCGACGGCCTGCCGCGCCAGCTCGCCGACCTCGCCGCCGCCAATCCCGGCCCCGGCATCGTCTACGCGCCCACCCGCGCCGCGACGGAAAAACTCGCCGAGGGCCTCTCGCGCGCCGGACGCCCGGTCAGCTTCTACCACGCCGGGCTGGACCCCAGGGTCCGCGCCGCCAATCAGGCCGCCTTCATCGCCAGCGAGGATATGGTGATGGTCGCCACCATCGCCTTTGGCATGGGCATCGACAAGCCCGACGTGCGCTTCGTCGCCCATGCGGGCCTGCCCAAATCCATCGAGGGCTATTATCAGGAATCGGGTCGCGCGGGCCGCGACGGCGAACCGGCGCAGGCGCATCTTTATTGGGGCGCGGAGGATTTCGCCCGCGCCCGCCAGCGCATAGCGGAACTCGACCCCGCCCGGCAGCAGGGCGAACGCGCCCGCATCGCGGCGCTGGGCGCGCTGGTGGAAACGGGCACCTGCCGTCGCGCCATCCTGCTCCGCCATTTCGGGGAAGACCCGCCCGCCACCTGCGGCAATTGCGACAATTGCACGACGCCGCCCGCCAGCATCGACGCCACGCAGACGGCGCAAAAATTCCTCTCCGCCGTCTACCGCACCGGCCAGAGCTTTGGCACGGGCCATATCGAATCGGTCCTGACCGGCGCGGTGACGGACAGGATTCGCGAGCGCGGTCATGACAGGATTTCCGTCTACGGCATCGTCGATGGCGAGGAAACCGCGCTGCTCCGCCCGGTTTCCCGCGCGCTGCTGGTCCGTGACGCGCTCGAAACCACCGAGCATGGCGGGCTGATGCTCGGCCCCAATGCGCGGCCCATCCTGCGCGGCGAGGAGGAAGTCCGCATCGTCTTGCCCCCCCGCCGCGAACGCCGCAAGCGGGGCGCCCGCACCGGCAGCGAAGCCAATCCCGTCGGCGATCCGCTGTTCGAGGCGCTGCGCGCCTGCCGCCGCGAACTGGCGCAGGAGGCAGGCGTGCCGCCCTATGTGATCTTCCACGATTCCACCTTGCGCGAAATGGCCGAGCAGCGCCCCGCGACCCTCGCCGAACTGGGCCGGATCAGCGGGGTGGGCCAGCGCAAGCTCGACGCCCATGGCACCGCTTTCCTCGCCGCGATCCGGCCCTTCGCCTGATCCTTCCCCCTTGAATCCCGCCCTTCCAGAGCGCAAGGAAGGCGGCAAAGGAGACGCTCCATGTTCCGCCAGCTTACCCCCCACATCCTCGTGTCGCCGCAGATCAGCGTGGCGGATGTCGAACAGGCGAAGGCGCAGGGCGTCACCGTCATCATCAACAACCGCCCCGATGACGAGGAACCGGGCCAGACCAACGGTCCCGACATCGAAGCCGCCGCCAAGGCCGCGGGCATCGCCTATGCCGCCGTCCCCGTCGCCCATGGCGGCTTCGCCCCGTGGCAGCTCGACGGCATGGCCGCCGCGCTGGGCCAGGCGGGGGAAGGCAAGGTGCTGGCCTATTGCCGCTCCGGCACGCGCAGCACGCTGCTTTGGGCGCTGACCCGCGCGCGGGCGGGCGACCATCCCGCCGCGCTGACCGAGCAGGCCGCCAGCGCGGGCTATGACGTGACGCCCGTCCGTCAGATCATGGACGCCCTCGCCGCAGGCTGATCGACCGATTTCCAAAGACCACGACCTTTACGACCTGATCGTCCTGGGCGCAGGCGGCGCCGGGCTGATGTGCGCCGCCACCGCGGGGCAGCGGGGCAAGCGCGTGCTGGTGATCGACCACGCCCCCGAAGCGGGCAGGAAGATCGTCATTTCCGGCGGCGGCCGATGCAACTTCACCAATATCCATACCGCGCCCGACCGCTACATCTCCGCCAACCCCCATTTCGCCAAGTCGGCGCTGGGCCGCTACACCCCCGGCGACTTCCTGACGCTGGTCGAGCGCCACAAGATCGCCTGGCATGAAAAGACCCTCGGCCAGCTTTTCTGCGACGGATCGGCGCGGCAGGTCGTCGCCATGCTGCTGGACGAATGCGCGGCGGGCGGGGTCGACGTCCGCCTTGGCCACCCCATCACGGCCGTGGACCATGCCGACGCCCGCTTCCGCGTCGCCCATGGCGATCGCACCGCCGCCGCCCCCGCGCTGGCGATTGCGACCGGCGGTCCTTCGATCCCGAAAATGGGGGCGACCACCTTCGCCTACGACCTCGCCCGCCGCTTCGGCCTCAAGGTGGTGGAGCCGCGCCCCGCGCTCGTGCCCCTGACGCTGGGCGGCGCGGACCTGCTCTTCCGCTCCCTCTCGGGCGTTTCGGCCGAAGTGGTCGCGCATTGCGGCAAGACCGCCTTCCGCGAAGCCGCGCTACTCACCCATCGCGGCCTGTCCGGCCCCGCGATCCTCCAGATTTCCTCCTACTGGCGGCATGGAGAGGCCATCGAACTCGACTTCCTCCCCGACCATCCGCAAGGCTGGCTCCCCGAAGCCAAGCGGCACAAGCCCCGCGCCACGCTGACCCAGATGCTTCGCGCCCATCTCCCCGATCGTCTGGCCGACGCCCTTTCCGAACGCCTCGCGCTTGCGGGCGACCTCGCCAACCTTGCCGACAGGAAACTCGCCGAAGCCGAACGCCGCCTGTCCCGCTGGACCTTCACCCCCAACGGCACCGAAGGCTATGCCAAGGCCGAAGTCACTTCCGGCGGCATCGCCACCGACGGCCTGTCTTCGCGCACCATGGAGGCGCGCAAGACGCCCGGCCTCTACGCCATTGGCGAAGCGGTGGACGTCACCGGATGGCTCGGCGGCTATAATTTCCAATGGGCCTGGGCCAGCGGCTGGGCGGCGGGCCAGGCGGTCTGACGCAAATGGGACCGGCCGTTCAGTTCAGCAGCACCAGCGTCGTGCAGACCGCCAGCCCCACCGCGATGTTGAGCGGC
Organism: Sphingobium faniae; assembly: GCA_900100475.1. Classification (GTDB taxonomy): domain Bacteria; phylum Pseudomonadota; class Alphaproteobacteria; order Sphingomonadales; family Sphingomonadaceae; genus Sphingobium; species Sphingobium faniae. The sequence goes on from FMTU01000006.1 coordinate 243,149, forward strand.
ACGCCGATGCGGACGAAATCGGCGAAGCGATAGTCCCCCGCCGCATAGACCAGCGCGTTGGTCTGATAGCCGATGGGCGTCGCGAAACAGGCCGATGCGCCGATCATCAGCGCGATCACCAGCGGCAGCGGATCGACGCCCAGTTGCCGCGCCAGCGCGATGGTGATGGGCGTCATCAGCGCCGCGACCGCATTGTTGCTGAGCAGTTCCGACAGGATCAACGCGAAGAAATAGATGATGAAGACCAGCGACCAGGCGGGCGCGATTTCCAGCAGCGGGGTGATCCATCCGACCATCAGCGCGACGCTGCCCGCATGTTCGAGCGCAAGGCCCACGGCCAGCATCGCGAAGATCAGCACCAGCACGTCGCCGTCGATGGCGCTCCATGCCTCCTCCGCGTCGATGCAGCGGGTGACGAGGATGACGCCCACGCCCAGAAAGGCGGCAAGGCCGATGCTGATGACGTCGAGCGCGGCGAAGATCACCACGGCGATCATGGCGAGGATGGCGATCCATGCCTTGTTGCGGCGGAAGGCGCGGGTGCGGCTGATGTCCACGCCGATCAGGTGGGGATGGTTGCGCAGCGAGCGGATGGCGTCGTCGCTCCCGGCGATCAGCAGCCGGTCCGCGCCGCGGATGCGGGCGTCGGCCAGATCGGGGCCGGGCAGATGGCGCGCGCGGTGCATCCCGATGATGCGGATGCGAAGGGCATGGAGGAAAGGGATATCCATCAGCCGGTCGCCGGTGGACGGGTGGCTGGGCGCGACCATCGCTTCGATCACCGTGCCTTCGTGCGAGGAGGTTTCGGAATCGGCCGCGATGCCGAGTTCAAAACGGCCCGATTCGCGCAGGGTCATGATCGCGGTGCCATCGGCCCGGACGATCAGGCGGTCGCCCGCCTTCAATTCCTCCTCGTCCAGATCGGCGCGCCGGATCTCTCCGGCGCGCTTGAGGCCCAGCAGCACGATCGAACGGCCGAACAGGTTGAGCGAGCCGATTTCCCGCCCGATCAGGTCGCTTTCATGCGGGACCACCAGTTCGGTCAGATATTCCTGCACCGTGCCGCCATCGTCGCTGCCGATGGCCGGTTCATCGCTGGGGAGGAGGAAGGAAAGGCAAACCAGCGTCACGATCCCCGCCAGCGTGCCCGCTATGCCATAAGGGGTGATGGTGAAGATGCCGATCGGCTCCATGCCCTGTTCCGTGGCGATGCCCGCGACGATCAGGTTGGTGGACGTGCCGATGAGGGTGATGCAGCCGCTCATCACCGCGACGGCGTTCATGGGCATCAACAGCTTCTTGACCGGGATGGCGGTCGCCTGCGCCAGTTTGAAGACGATGGGGATCAACAGCACCACCACCGGCGTGTTGTTGAGGAAGCAGGAGATGACGACCGTGCCCGCCGTGACTTCAGCCAGGGCGAGCCGGGGATGCTGTTTCGCGCGGGTCATGATGATGTCGGCGACGCGGTTGATCGTGCCGGTGCGGATCAGCGCGCCCGACAGCACCAGCATCGCCGCGACGGTCAGCGGCGCGGGATTGGCGAAGACGGAAAACAGGCTTTTTTCGTCGAGCAGGCCCAGCACCGCATAGGCGCAGGCCCCCAGCACCGCGACGACGCTGGCGGGATAGCGTTCCCGCAGGAACGCGACGAACATGCAGGCGAGGATGACGAGACCGATCTCCGCGCGATAGACGCCCAGAAGCGCCGTCACCATATGCATTGAAGGTCGTTCCCCTGTTGCTCGCGCGGTCGCGTCGCTTCGCGGTCCTTAGAGCATCATGCGCGAAATCGGAACCTCCCGCGTTCGCCAGGGCGGGTTCGGGCGGGTCTGATCTGCGCGATGTTTCGGAAAATTCAACGAAATGGGCCAGCCATGGTTGCATGGCTGGCCCGTGTTCGCGGCTTGAGGGGACGCTTTATGGTCATGCCCGCGCAATGCGGAGACTTTCCCCATGCTTACGCTCTGCCGCTCGCCCTCCCGCGGGCGATCCGTAACAGGAGTGTAACGCAGATCGGGCGAGTCGTCTTGTCCTATATGCGGCTTGATCGACGGAATGGCGCGGTTCGCCGCTTGGGAAAGGGGGTCAGCGCTCCCCGCACTGGGCGCGGTCGAGAAGATATTGGTCGGCCAGCACCAGCGCCATCATCGCTTCCACCACCGGCACGCCGCGGATGCCGACGCAGGGGTCGTGGCGGCCTTTGGTCACGATGTCGGACGCTGCGCCTTCGCGGGTCACGGTTTCGACCGGGATCAGGATCGAACTGGTGGGCTTGAAGGCGACGCGCAATTTGATCGGCTGGCCGGTCGAGATGCCGCCCGCAACGCCGCCCGCATGGTTGGCGAGGAACTGGGGACCACCCTCTCCGGGCCGCATCGGGTCTGCATTCTGCTCGCCGCGCAGGCGGGCGGCGGCGAAACCGTCGCCGATCTCCACGCCCTTGACCGCATTGATGCTCATCATCGCGGCGGCCAGGTCGCTGTCCAGCTTGGCATAGAGCGGCGCGCCCCAGCCTGCCGGGACGCCCGATGCGATGCATTCCACCACCGCGCCAAGCGACGATCCGTCGAGGCGGGCCTCGTCCACCAGCTTTTCCCAGCGTTGGGCGGCCTGCGGGTCGGGGCAGAAGAAGGGGTTGTTGTCGATCTCGCTCGCATCGAAACGGGCGGGGTCGATGACGTCGCCGCCAATCTCGCTCACATAGGCGAAGATGTCGATGTCCGGGATGACAAGACGCGCGACCGCGCCCGCCGCCACCCGGCTCGCGGTTTCGCGGGCAGAGGAGCGGCCGCCGCCGCGATAGTCGCGAAAGCCATATTTGGCGTCATAGGCATAGTCGGCATGGCCGGGGCGGTAAGCCTTGGCGACTTCGGAATAATCCTTCGACCGCTGGTCGGTATTCTCGATCATCAGGCTGATCGGCGTGCCGGTGGTGCGCCCCTCGAACACGCCGGAAAGGATGCGGACTTCATCCGGCTCGCGGCGCTGGGTGGTGAATTTGGAGGTGCCGGGCTTGCGCTTGTCGAGGAAGGGCTGAATGTCCGCTTCGCTCAAGGGCAGGCCCGGCGGGCAGCCGTCCACGACCGCGCCGATGGCGGGGCCATGGCTCTCGCCCCAGGTGGTGAAGCGGAACACGCGGCCGAATGTATTGAAGCTCATGGGGATTTCCTGTCCGGTCCGGTCGCGTCCCGCCGATCACTTGTCGAGCGCGATGTCGGGGGCGTCTTCGGCCTTCATGCCGATGACGTTGTAGCCCGCGTCGACATGATGGACTTCGCCGGTCACGCCCGAGGCGAGGTCGGAGAGGAGGTAAAGGCCCGCGCCGCCGACATCCTCGATGGTGACGTTGCGGCGCAGCGGCGAGTTCAGTTCATTCCACTTCATGATGTAGCGGAAATCGCCGATGCCGCTCGCCGCCAGCGTCTTGATGGGGCCGGCGGAGATCGCGTTGACGCGGATGTTTTCGGGTCCCAGGTCCATCGCCAGATATTTGACGCTGGTTTCCAGCGCCGCCTTGGCCACGCCCATGACATTGTAATGGGGGATCACCTTTTCCGCGCCATAATAGCTGAGCGTCAGCAAGCTGCCGCCTTCCGCCATCAGCGCGCGGGCGCGCTTTGCCACCGCGACGAAACTGTAGGCGGAGATGTTCATCGTCAGCAGGAAATTTTCGAGGCTGGTGTCGACATATTTGCCGCGCAGTTCGTTCTTGTCGGAAAAGCCGATGGCATGGACCACGAAGTCCAGCCTGCCCCAGCGCGTCTTGATCTCGTCAAAGGCGATGTCGAGCTTTTCCATGTCGGACACGTCGCAGTCGATCAGGAAATCCGATCCCAGTTCCTCCGCCAGCGGCTTCACGCGCTTGCCCAGCGCCTCGCCCTGATAGGAGAAAGCCAGCTCCGCGCCCTGCGCGCCCAGGGCCTTCGAAATGCCCCAGGCCAGCGACTTGTCGTTCGCAAGGCCCATGATGAGGCCACGCTTTCCTGCCATCAACCCGTTCATTCGTCCGTCCCGTTCCCTTTACCGTCAGGCGCTTCTTCCTCTTCGGGGAATTCAGCGAGCGCCGCATTGAGTTCCGCGCCAATTACCACGCCAAGCCCGACGAGGAAGAAAAAAATGAGGGTGATCATCACCCCCGCCAGACTGCCATAGGTGCGATCATAGCTGCCGAGCAAGGACAAGGTTGGCGGCAGCAGCAGCGTCACGGCATACCACCACAGCGTCGTGGCCAGCGCGCCCGGCCATTTGGGGAAGCGCGCGCCCTTGTAAAGGCTGGGCGTCAGCGACCAGTAAAGCGACCAGAGCGAAAGGAAAAGGATGGCGGCGGGCACCGCCTTTGTCAGGGTGACGATACGGATGGCTTCGTCGGCGAAGGGGAAAAGCCGGTGGATGAGCTGGTCGACGGCCGTCACCATGACCTGAAGCGAAAAGGAGAACATGACCGCCAGCACGCTGGCCAGCGTGATGCCGATGGCGGTCAGCCGGTAGTGGAGGAAGGAACGCGTGCTTTTCGTGCCATAGGCGCGCCGCAGGATGTCGCGGATCGTCTCGATCAGGCTGCCCACGGTCCACAGGCCGACAAGGGCGCCCAGCCAGAGCAGCGGCCCGGTGCGGGCGGCGAGCACGTCGGCGATGGGCTGGCGGATCACATCGGCGACGCCATGCGGCAGATTGTCGAGAAAAGCGCCGACCGCCGCCAGCCCGTCCTGCGACCGGCCAAAGATGCTCGCCACCGCCGCCGCCACGATGAAGAAGGGGAAGAGCGCCACCAGCGAGAGATAGGCCAGGTTCCCGGCATGGATGAAACCGTCGCTATAAGTGCCGACGGCGACCCGCTTCATGACCTCGAAAGCGTGGCTGCCGGGGCGGACCCGGTCGATATGGCGGTGAAGGCGGCTGCGTGCCTGCCGCGCGACATGGCGGCGCGATTCAGGGGAAAGGGGTGAAGGCTGCGGCATTCGCCCCCCAACGCCTCAGACGCCAAGATGGGATCGGACGGCGCGGCTGTCCTGCCAGGTTTCCATCAGCGCCCTGATCGCCGGATCGTCGGCGGGGACGTCGATCTGGAGCGTGACGAGCTGGTCGCCGCGCTGGCCGCCTTTGGCGGTGAAGCCCTTGCCGCGCAGGCGCAGCGTCTTGCCGGAACTGGAACCGGCGGGGACGCCCAGCATCACCGGGCCATCGACGGTGGGCACCTTGACCTTGCCGCCCTTCACCGCTTCGTCGAGCGTGATGGGGAGGTCGAGCAGCACATTGTCGCCGTCGCGCCGGAAGAAGGGATGCGGCTTCACGTCGAGGGTGACGATGGCGTCGCCCGCGCCGCCGGGGCCGGGCTGGCCCTTGCCGGAAAGGCGCATCTGAGTGCCGCTCTCCACGCCCGGCGACAGTTTGAGGTCAATGGTCTTGCCGTCCTGAAGCGTGATGCGCTGGGGGGCGAGCGTCGCCGCGTCGACGAAGGACACGGCCAGGCGATAGGCGGTGTTCGCGCCTTTTTGCGGGGGAGCGTTGCGGCCAAAGCCAAAGCCGCCGCCTCCACCGCTGGCGCGCCGCGCGCCGCCGCCGCCGAACAGCCCTTCGAAAATGTCGCCGAAATCCGCGCCGCCGCCGTTGAATTCAAAGCCGCCCGCTTGCCCCCCACCGCCCGGATGGCCGCGAAAGCCGCCGCCCGCGCCGCCGCCGCCAAAACCGAAGGGCGCGGTCGGATTGCCGTCCGCGTCGATCTCTCCCCGGTCGAAGCGGGCGCGCTTGTCCTTGTCGGACAGCAGGTCATAGGCGCCGGTGATAGAGGAGAATTTCTCCGCCGCCTTCGGATTGTCCTTGTTCCGGTCGGGATGCAGTGCCTTGGCGAGCTTGCGATAGGCGGATTTGATTTCCGTCTCGCTCGCGCCCCTTGCGACGCCCAAGGTGGAATAGGGATCGGCCATCTATACTGTGCTGCCTCTGATCGTGAAAAGCGGTTTGCCCATCTATGTGGAGAAAAGCCCCGTCCGCTTCAAGTCGCAGTTGGCAAGCGTGACCAGCCCATATCGACAGCAAGGACAGGCTTCTTCATAAGGTCGCGCCATGACAGACCCCTTTGACCTGTTCGATGACTGGTATGCCGAAGCCCGCCAGAGCGAGATCAACGACAGCAACGCCATGGCGCTGGCCACCGCCGATGAACGCGGGCGGCCTTCGGTGCGGATGGTGCTGCTCAAAGGCCATGGGCCGGACGGCTTCATCTTCTACACCAATTTCGAGGGGCGCAAGGCGGGCGAACTGCTGGACAATCCGCACGCCGCCCTGCTGTTCCACTGGAAGTCGCTGCGGCGGCAGGTACGGATCGAAGGGCCGGTCGGGCGCGTGGACGACGCCACCGCCGACGCCTATTTCGCGACGCGCAGCCGGGACAGCCAGTTGGGCGCATGGGCTTCGGACCAGTCCCGGCCGCTGGCGTCGCGGGATCTGTTCATGGCGCGCTATGAGGAAGCGGCGACACGGTTCGAAGGCGGGCCGGTGCCGCGCCCGCCGCACTGGTCAGGCTTTCGCGTGAAGCCGCAGCGGATCGAATTCTGGCAGGACCGCGAGCATCGCCTGCACGAACGCCACCTGTTCACACGGCATGGCGAGGATTGGGATGAAGGGATGCTGTATCCCTGAACAGGGCAGGACGTCCTGGAGCGATTTCCAAGCGATCGGAAACGATCGCTGGTTAAGAAATCGCGGCAAACAAGGGGATTTAGAGCAGCGATCTGATCCAATCAGATCGAAAACCGCTCTAGCCCCGGCCGCGATAGCCCGGCACGTCCTGCGAGGGGAGCCATAGCCCGGCTGGCGGATCGTCCGATTGCCAGAAGACGTCGATGGGGATGCCGCCGCGCGGATACCAGTAGCCGCCGATGCGCAGCCAGAGCGGTTGCATCTCGGTGAAGAGCCGCTCGGCGATGCCGACGGTGCAATCCTCGTGAAAGGCCGCATGGTTGCGGAAGGAACCGAGGAAGAGCTTCAGCGACTTCGATTCGACGATGGTCGCGGCGGGGGCATAGTCGATCACCAGATGGGCGAAGTCGGGCTGGCCCGTCACCGGGCAGAGCGAGGTGAATTCCGGCGCGGTGAAGCGCACCAGATAGGGCTTTCCCGGACGGGGATTGGGAACATAGTCGAGGACGGCTTCTTCCGGGCGCCGGGGCAGCGCGCTGGCCTGGCCAAGGTGGATCGGGGGGGACGTATCGGTCATGGCGGCCCATCTACGCGATCGCACGCATAAAGTCATGGGGGCGATCTGTTCATCTGTCGTTCAGGCGTGGCGTTGCCTTGGCTGCCCCTTATGGGGCCTCGTCGCTTGATCCTTTCCATGCTGCCGCTGTTGCTGGCGTCGCCTGTTTCGGCCCAGCAGCAGGAGAGCGGCGATCCGGTCATGAATCTGCCGCGCGCGCCCGATAACCGGCCCGACAACCGGCAGGGCCCGGAACTGAATGTGTATCGCGATCCGGTGACGCCCACGGTCACGCCGCCGCCCGCGCTGGTGTTGCCGCCGGTAGTGACGCCGACCGTTCCACCGCCTGCCGCGCCGCCGCCCGCGGCTGAGACGCCTGCGCCGCGCCGGGACACGCGGCCGCCCGAAACGCGGACGCAGCAGACGGCCCCGCCCCCGCAGCGGAACGAGCGGCGGCAGGCGGAAACGGCTGTGCCTGAGCAAAACGCGAATGGAGCGGCGGATACTCCCTCGACGCCCGCGCCTGAGCCTGAGCCGCAGGTTGCGCCCGCTCCGCAGAATGAGGCCGCCAACGCCGCGAGCGCGCCCGCCGAACCGGCCCCGATGGCGGCGGTTTCGGACGAGCGCCCGCTTTGGCCGTGGATCGCCGGGGGCCTTGCGCTGCTGGCGGGGTTCGCCTTCCTGTTCCTGCGGCGCAGGCGTGGCGGGGAAGAGAGGGAGGATGACTTCGCCCCCGTCCCTGCTCCCGTTGCTGTCGAGCCTGTGGCGGAACCTGTCGCCGCGAAGACGCCGCCTGCGCCCCGGCCAGTGGCGCCTCCCCCGCCTCCCCCCGCGCCTGAAGCAACGACCGATGCCGTGGCGGATCGCGCCCGGATCGACCTCTCGCTGGAAGTCACCGGCGCGCGCAACTCGCTGCTGGGGCTGACGGTCGGCTATGCGCTGACGCTCACCAATCGGGGCGAGCGGGCGGCGCGGGACGTGCTGGTGCGCGGGCTGATCGGCAATGCGGGCGGGGATCAACAGGCGCTGCTCCAGCCGTTCGTCGGCGGGGAGACCGGGCTGCCGATCCATTCGGCGGTGTCGATCGCGCCGGGGGCCAGCCAGCGCCTGACCGGCGAATTGCGGCTGGCGGCGGACCAGTTCGCGCCGGTGCCGGTGGGCGAGCGGCTGTTGCTGATCCCGCTCGCGGCGTTCGACGCGCAATATCACTGGAGCGAGGATGATGCCGGTCCGGCAGGCGGGGCCGATCCGGCGGACACGGGGCGGATCGGCGGGGCGTTCATCATCGGGCAGGAGCAAGACCCGCCCGCCGAGCGGCTCGCGCCCTTCCGGCTCGACCTTGGCCCGCGCCAGTACCGGCGGCCCGGCGCGCGCGTGGCGGGGCAGTTCGGGGGACATTGACAGCCCCCTTTGCAGCGCCGCCCGCCCATCCTATCAAGGATGGCGACAGCAGCTTATGGGGTGACGCATGGAGATATTGGTTTCGACCGGGTGGCTGGCCGGGGAACTGGGCAAAAGCGACCTTCGGATCGTCGACGCCAGCCTGTTCCTGCCCGGCGTCCCGCGCGATCCCCGCGCGGAGTTCGAACAGGCGCATATTCCGGGCGCAGCGTTTCTCGACCTGCTGACGCTGGCCGATCCCGACGATGCGCGTCCCGGCATGTTGCCGTCCGACGCCTTCATGACAGAGCGATGCCAGGCGCTGGGCATCGACGCCGACAGCCGCATCATCGTCTATGACAACAGCCCGACGCACAGCGCGGCGCGGGGATGGTGGATGATGCGCCTCTATGGCGTGGGCAAGGGCGCGGCGATCCTGGATGGCGGCCTGCCCAAATGGGTGGCGGAGGGCCGTCCGACCGAAAGCGGCGCGATGCCCCCGCCCCCCGGCAACGCCGTGGCGCGGCGCGCGGCGGGGCAGGTGCGGACGATGGACGAACTGATCGCCAATGTAACAAGCCGCGCCGAAGAGGTGATCGACGCGCGCGCGGCGTCGCGCTTTACCGGCGAGGATGCGGAACCGCGCCGCGGCATGGCTTCGGGGCATATTCCAGGGTCGCGCAACCTGCCCTCTTCCACCCTGTTCCATGCCGACAACAGCATGAAGACGGGCGAGGAATTACGGCGGCTGTTCGATCAGGCGGGCCTCGACATGAGCCGCCCGGTCATCACCACCTGCGGCAGCGGAGTGACGGCGGCGCTCCTGCTGGCGGGCCTCGAATTGCTGGGGAAGACGGACGTGACGCTTTATGACGGAAGCTGGTCCGAATGGGGCTTCGATCCGTCCACGCCCAAGGCGACCGGCGCGGCATGAGCGGGGCGGAGGACGATCGCAGGCCGCTGACGAAGCTGGCGCAGGCGGGACGCAAGGCGGAATGGACCGGGATGCCGGGACAGCCGGGCGGCATCGTCAGCCCGTCGGTGTGGCGCGCCTCCACCATCCTGTATGACGATGTGGCGCATCTGCGCCGCGCCGCCGGCTCCAGCACGCATGAGCGGCTGTTCTACGGGCGCAAGGGGACGCCGACCGCCTGGTCGCTGGCCGACGCGCTGACGGAAATGGAGCCGGGCGCGGCAGGAACGATGCTGTTTCCGTCCGGCGTGGCGGCGGTTTCCTGCGCGCTGATGGCGGTATTGAGGCCCGGCGACCAGTTGCTGATGGTGGACAGCGCCTATGATCCGACACGCGCCTTTTGCGAGCAGGCACTGAAACCTTTCGGCGTCGAGACGGTCTATTATGATCCGACCGTCGGCGCGGGCATCGCCGATTTGCTGACGGAGCGGACGCGCGCCATCTTCCTCGAAAGCCCCGGCAGCCTGACCTTCGAGGTGCAGGACGTGCCCGCCATCGTCGCGGCGGCGAAGGATCGGGGCGTCGTCACGCTGATCGACAATACATGGGCGACGCCGCTGTTCTTCCCGGCGCTGGGACATGGCGTCGATATCTCGATCCTGGCCTGCACCAAATATATTGTCGGGCATAGCGACGTGATGATCGGTTCTGTCACCGCGAACGAGGCGTGGTTCCCGAAGGTGCGGCAGATGGCCTATCTGTTCGGGCAGATGACCAGCCCGGACGACGCATGGCTGACGTCGCGGGGACTGCGGACGCTGGGGGTGCGGCTGCGGCAGCATCAGGAAGGCGCGCTGGCGGTCGCGCGCTGGCTGGCGGATCAGCCCGATGTCGCGCGGGTGCTGCACCCGGCCTTGCCCGGTAGTCCGGGGCATGATCTGTGGGCGCGGGACTTTTCCGGCTCCTCCGGGCTGTTCAGCTTCGTCCTGAAAGGCGGGGACGAAGCGGCGCGGGCGGCGCTGATCGACGGGCTGGCGCATTTCGGCATCGGCTATAGCTGGGGCGGGTTCGAGAGTCTGGCCCTGCCGGTCGATCCGGCGCGCTATCGCAGCGCGACGACGTGGGAAGCCGAGGGGCCTGCCGTGCGCCTGCATATCGGGCTGGAAGACCCCGCCGACCTGATCGCCGACCTCGACGCGGGCCTTGCCCGGTTCCGCGCCGCGCGGGGATGAGGCCGGACCTCTCCTCCCTGCTGGCGCTGGTGCCGGGCAATGCGGAGATCGTCCAGCCGCTGATCGCGCTCGGCATCGCGCTGCTGCTGCATCTGGCGGCGACGGCGGCGGCCCGCTTCCTCGCGCCGCGATTGCGGGAAAAGGCGGCGATATTGAGCGAGGCGCTGGCGGGGCGGCTGCGCGCCATGCTGCGCTATGCGCTGTCGGCGCTGCTCATCGGGTTCGCAACGGCGCTCTGGCGGGCCGATACCGCGCCGCATCTGGTGCTGGGCATCGCGCTCGGCCTGTCGGTCGCGCTGTTCGCCGCGCATTGCCTGCGGGCGCTGGCGATCCCGGTCTGGGCGGTCGCGCCGCTGGCGCTGCTGCTGTTCCTGACCACCGTGTCGGGCGCCAATGGCGGGCTGACGCCGGTGGGAACGATGCTGGACGCGATCGGCATTGACCTGGGCAAGCGGCGGGTGACGCTGCTCGGCCTCATCACCATGGCGGCGATCTGCGTGGCGCTGTTCGCCATGGTGCGGCTGGCCAACCGGCTGATCGGGGGCAGCATCGCGCGGGCGCAGGGGTTCGACGCGACGCAGAAGCTGCTGGCGCAGAAACTGGCCGCGATCGCGGTGGTGGTCGCCGCCTTCTTCATCGGCGTCGACCTGCTGGGGATCGACCTGACCGCCTTCGCCGTCTTTTCGGGCGCGCTGGGGCTGGCGGTCGGCTTTGGCCTGCAAAAGACGTTCGGCAATCTGATCGCGGGGATCATCCTGCTGATGGACCGATCCATCAAGCCGGGCGACGTGATCGTGGTGGGCGACAGCTTTGGATGGGTGAACAAGATCGGCGTGCGCGCCGTCAGCGTCATCACCCGCGACGGCAAGGAACATCTGATCCCGAACGAGAATCTGATGACGCAGGAGGTGGAGAACTGGTCCTATTCCGACCGCAATGTCCGCGTCCGCATGACTGTGGGAGTGGGCTTCGACAGCGACCTGCCGCTGGCGCAGAAATTGATGTTGCAGGCCGCGCAGGAAAGCGACCGCGTGCTGGACATGCCCAGCCCCACCGTGCGCCTGACCGGCTTTGGCGAGAACCGCGTCGAACATGAGATATTGGTGTGGATCAGCGATCCCGAAGAAGGCGTCGGCAATGTGCGGTCGGACGTGCTCAACCGGCTGTGGCGGCTGTTCCGCGACCATGGCGTCGCCATCCCTTATCCGCAGCGCGTGATTCACGCCGCGCGCGAGGACGCGCCGCCCGCGTCATAGAGTGATTTCGAGCCAGATGGAATCATCTGGCGACTCGGAAATCACGGTAATCAAAGAATAATTTAGAGGCGTTTCGGTTCAATCAGAACCGGAACGACTCTAGGATCGCTCCTTGTTGCAGGACAGCAACATTTCCTCACAAACGATAATAGCGGCCAAAAAACCCTTGTGCAGCGCAACAAGGACGCGCATTCTTTCAGGGTCGAGGTACCCGGCCCATCCCTTCGCGGGACAAAGAGGCAGGGGTCTCCACGCAGGTGGGACGATCGCATAACCATCAAGGGGTTTTGTCATGCGTAAGTCCATTCCCGGCCTCTCGGCCGCCGCTCTTGCCGTTTTTTCGCTTCCCGCTTTCGCCCAGGATGATCCCGTGCCCGCGCTGACCGTTTCAGGCAGCGCCGCCGTCGTCACCGATTATCGCTTCCGCGGCGCGTCCCAGACCGACAAGCGCTTCGCCATCCAGGGCGGCATCACCATCACCCATGAATCGGGCTTCTATGTGTCGACCTGGGGTTCTTCGATCGACGATTATGTCGCCAATGGCAGCGATCAGGAAATCGACCTGATCGCGGGCTTTTCCAGGACGGTGGGCGCGGCGACCTTCGACCTTGGCGTGCTCTATTATTATTATCCCGGATCGCATGGGGCGAATACCGATTTCGTCGAGCCTTATGCGTCGGTGAAGGGCACTTTCGGTCCCGCGACCGCGAAGCTGACCGTCAACTATGCGCCCAAAACCAGGGCGCTGACGCTGGACGGCGTCCACAAGGAAGATAATCTCTACGTCGCGGGCGATCTGTCGGCCAGCATCCCCAATACGCCTTTGGGCGTGTCGGCGCATCTGGGCCATAGCTGGGGACCAAGCTACCTCATCATCGGCAGCGGCAAGGAATATACCGACTGGAGCATCGGCGCGACCTACACCTGGGATCACCTGACCTTCGGCGTCAGCTATGTCGATACCGACAAGGCGGCCTATTCGGGACCGGGCGGGCGCAATATCAGCAAGGCGGGCGTCGTGGGGTCGATCACGGCGTCGTTCTGATCCGGGCGGGAGGCCGCCAGCCGTGGGCGGGCGGCCTCCTTTCATCGAAGGCGCGCGATCATCGCTCGTCCTCTCTCCCTCCGTTCGTCCCGAAGCGCCACCGATCCGAATCAACCGCCCCTACCCCCTTGGCCCTGAGCGATGCTTGCTTTATGGCAGCGGCATAATTCCCAAGGGGAACCGCATCTTGATCCTCGACCTTGCCGCCGCCGCCGCTCATGCCATCCGTTTCGACGATCTGGGCCTTAGCCCGGTGGCGCTCGACCTCGGCTTCTTCACGCTGAAATGGTACAGCCTCGCCTATCTGGCGGGCATCCTGATCGGCTACTGGTATCTGCTGAAACTGGTGGCGCAGCCGGGATCGCCGATGGCGCGACGCCATGCCGACGACATGATCTTCTATGCCACGCTGGGCATCATCATCGGCGGGCGGCTGGCCTATGTGATCTTCTATCAGCCGGAAATCCTGCGGCATCCGCTCGATATCCTGAAGCTGTGGAATGGCGGCATGTCCTTCCATGGCGGGGTGGTCGGCGTGTCGCTGGGCATCCTCTACCTTGCGCGCAGGGAGGGGCTGAGCTGGCTGCGGGTCCATGATTATGTCGCCTGCTGCGTCCCCTTCGGCCTGTTCTTCGGGCGGCTCGCCAATTTCGTGAACGGGGAATTGTGGGGCAAGGAAACGGACGTGCCCTGGGCGATGATCTTCCCGACCGGCGGCCCCTTCCCCCGCCATCCGAGCCAGCTTTACGAGGCGCTGCTGGAAGGGCTGGTGCTGTTCGCCATCCTCGCCTTCGCCTTCTGGGGGACGAAGGCGCGCTACAAGCCGGGGATGCTGGTGGGCATGTTCCTCTTCTTCTACGGCCTGTTCCGTTTTGGCGTGGAATATTTCCGCGAGGCCGACGCGCAGCTCATGGAGTTCGCGGCGCGCACCGGCCTGCATATGGGCCAATGGCTGTGCGTGCCGATGATCCTGGGCGGGCTTTACCTGATCGTCACCGCCAAGGACCGCCGCGTGAGGGTGGAACCGGTCGCGGGCAGCGCGAGTGTCAGTTGACGACCTTCCCCTGAGCGAACGGCTCGCCCGGCAGATCGAGGCGGGCGGACCCATCTCCGTCGCGCATTTCATGGGCGAGGCGAACCAGCATTATTACGCCACCCGCGACCCGCTGGGCATGGAAGGCGACTTCACCACCGCGCCGGAAATCAGCCAGATGTTCGGGGAACTGATCGGCCTTTGCCTGGCTGATATATGGATGCGGTCGGGACGGCGGCCGGGCGCGCTTTATGCGGAACTGGGGCCGGGGCGCGGGACGCTGGCCGCCGATGCTTTGCGCGCGATGGAGCGGGCGGCGTTCGCCCCGCGCCTGCATTTCGTGGAAACCAGCCCGGTGCTGCGGGAACGGCAAAGGGCGCTGCTGCCCCATGTCGTCCATCATGACCGGATCGAGGAACTGCCGGAAACGGGACCGCTGATGGTGGTCGCCAATGAGTTTTTCGACGCCCTGCCCGTGCGGCAATGCATCCGCGTCCATGACGAATGGCGCGAGCGGGTGGTGCTGGCGCGCCGGGGAGAGGACGGCATCCGCTTCGTGCCCGCCGTCGGCTATCGCCGGATCGAATCGGGCCTGCCCGCCATCGCCGCGACCGCGGACGACGGGCATATCATCGAAACGCCGCTGGCAGGAGCGGAGGCCGCCTATGCGCTGGCCCATCGCATCGCGAAACAGGGGGGCGCGGCGATCATCGTCGACTATGGCTATGAAGGGCCGGCCATCGGCGACACCTTGCAGGCGGTGCGTGACCACCAGTTCGCCAACCCCTTCACCGATCCAGGCGAGGTGGACCTGACCACCCATGTCGATTTCACCCTGATCGGCCATATGGCGCGGCAGGCGGGCTTGCGGGTGCTGGGGCCGGTGGGTCAGGGCGCGTTTCTGACGGAACTGGGCATCGACGCCCGCGCCGCAGCGCTGGCGCAGGCCAGCCCGGAACGCGCCGAAGAGGTGGAAGCCGCCCGCCTGCGCCTGACATCGCCCGACGCCATGGGGACGCTGTTCAAGGCGATGGCCTGGGTGCATCCGGATTGGGCCGATCCGGCGGGGTTCGGGCCGGCGGGGTTCGGGGCCTGACCCCGCTCAATCTTCCTGATGATAGCGGCTGAGGCGGCGAATGAAGCCGATGAGGCCGGTCTGGCGGCTGCGCTTCATGCGTTCGGCGTGGAGGATGGTCCGCACCCGCCCGAAACATTCCTCCGCATCGACATTGCACAGAACATAGTCATAGCCGTCCCAATGCGCGATCTCTCCCGCCGCGCGCGCCATGCGGCCCGCGATCACATCCTCGCTGTCGGTGGCGCGGCCGCGCAGGCGGCGTTCCAGTTCCTCCATCGAAGGGGGCAGGATGAAGATGCGGACCACGTCGCCGCCCGCGATCTGGTGCAATTGCTGCGCGCCCTGCCAGTCAATGTCGAACAGCACGTCGCGCCCGCTTCTGAGCATCGCTTCGACAGGCGCGCGGGGCGTGCCGTAACGCTGGCCGAAGACATGCGCCCATTCGAGAAATTCATGCTCCGCCGTCATCCGGCGAAATTCCTCCAGATCGACGAAATGATAATCCTTGCCATCCACTTCGCCGGGCCGCATCGGGCGGGTGGTGGCGGACACCGACATGGCAAGGTCCGGTTCGGCCGCCAGCAATTTGCGCGCGATGGTGGACTTGCCCGCGCCCGAAGGCGATGAGAGGACGAAAAGAACGCCGCGGCGCTTGAAATCGGGCGTTTCGGTCGGGATGTCGTCGGCCATGACCGCTAGTGCCGCCAGAAGCCGCGATTTGCAAGAGGGGAAAGACCGGGTGTCGAGACGCAGAAGGGACCGCAATCTCCGCGGCTATATGCTGGCCGGACTGATCGCGCTGGCGGCGGGCGCGCTGCTGTTCCTGATGGGGCGGCCGCCGATCTGCGCATGCGGCACGGTGGAACTGTGGCACGGCGCCATCGACAGCGGCAACAGCCAGCATATTTCCGACTGGTACAGCCTCAGCCACATCATCCACGGCTTTCTGTTCTATCTGGCGGCGTGGGCGCTGATGCGGCGGCAACCGATGGGGATGCGGCTGGCGGCGGCCGTGGCGGTCGAATCGCTGTGGGAGATATTGGAGAACTCGCCGGTCATCATCGACCGCTATCGCACGACCACCATCGCGCTCGGCTATTCGGGGGACAGCATCCTCAATTCGATGAGCGATATCGGCATGATGGCGCTGGGCTTCGCCTTTGCGGCGCGGGCGCCGGTCTGGGCGACGATAGCGGTGGGGATCGGATTCGAACTGCTGGCGCTGTGGGTGATCCGCGACAATCTGACGCTCAATGTGCTGATGCTGGCCTGGCCGGTCGAAGCGGTAAAGACCTGGCAGTCGGGCTTTTAGGACAGATCGCCATTCAGGAGATGACGGAGCCGAAAAGGGTTGAAGCGAGGCGGGTGACGCGCTTCGACATTTTGCAGGCCCGCCAGAACTGAATGGCGATCCGTCCTAGACGAAGGCCAGCCGCTTCTCGACCGCCTGCAATGCACCCACCACGCGCTGCGGCGGGGCGGGAGCGACGAAGAGCAGGTCGACGATCCGGCTCACGCGCGCGGCGAGCGCCAGCAGCAACCCGGCCAGCAGGGCCAGCGGGAAGGCGATCAGGGTCGCCGCCTCCGCCGCCTCCACGCCCAGAGCGCGGCAGACACCCATGACGATGTAGATGGCCGGGAAGTGGGAGACATAGAAGATCAGCGAATTCTGTCCCATGAAGATCAACGGCGCGCAGCCGCGCGCGCCTTCCATCCGGCAAGCGGTGGCGCTGACCGCGACGATGAAGCAGAGCGCGGGCACGACGTGGACCGGGCCGTAGCGAAGCTGCCAGACGACCGCCGCCGCCGAGGCCCCGGCGATGACGATCCATCCCAGCAGCGCCGCGCGGGACCGCACCACGCGCATCCAGAGCGCCCAATGGCCGCCCGCCCATGATCCAAGGAAGAAAAAGGCCATGAGGTAGAAGAGCCGCTCGCCATTCTTGCTGCCGTCCGGGGCGAGGATCGCGATGCCCAAGGCGGCAGCGGCAACCAGCAGGGGCGAAAGACGGCGCAGGGGGATGGCGGCGAGATAATAGAGGAAGATGAAGGTCAGGAACCAGAGATAGGACTGGCCGGACAGATATTTGAACAACTGCCCCGGACCGTCCACCGGCGGCCCGACGATCAGGGAATAGATCAACGACCAGACCAGCAGCGGCCAGAATATCCGCCGCCCCTTCCCCAGCAGATAGAGCACGATCCCCTTGCCGAACGATCCCGCCAGCAGCAGGCCGGACAGGAACACCAGCGTCGGCATCCGGTAAAGCACGAACAACTGGTTGAAGTCGCGCATCCAGAGCGGGACGGCATAGCTGTGCCGTTCCAGAATGGTCACCGAATGGAACGCAATGACGAGCAGGATCGCCAGCCCGCGCAGCAGGTCCATCCATAGCTGCCGTTCCCGCTTCGACGGGGCGGCGGCAGGCAAAGGCGGGCTTTGCGCCGGGACGTGAGGATCGGTCACTCAGCTTCTCTCCGCGGGAAAAGCGCACCATGCTGCGCCGCGGAAAAACCCTATGCCTTGCGAACAAAGGAAAAAAGTCCGCCCCGGTCGCACCGCACCGAAACCGGCACGGGTCGCCGCAAGCCGGTCAGCTCCTGGAGCGGCGGGAGCGGGCTTCGTCGATCAGGATCGGGTCAGCGCTCCGGTCCGGCAGGGCCCTGACGGCGCGCTTGCGGTCCATCTCGCGCTTGGCTTCATAGAGGCGGCCCGCCAGATAGGCGCCGGTCACCACCATCGCGCCCACCGGATAGCGCAGGATCAGCCGCTTTGCGCCCATGCCCGCGAGCAGGCCGACCACGCCCTTCTTGCCGGTTTCAGCGGCGACGCGAGTCCCCACCACGACCGCGCCGACGCGCGCGGCCTTTCGCAGCAGGCCGGGCTTGCGGAGAGACTTGGCCGGGGCGGTAGCGGCCGGTTTGGCGGGGGCGGCTTTCCTCTTCATATCGCATCAATGTATCGGATCGCCGTCCGTTCCGCCATGTTGATCTGGATCAGACCATATTTTCGGGCCGCACCAGCCGGTCGAAGGTCGCTTCGTCGACGAGGCCGAGGGCGAGGCCCGCTTGCTTGAGGGTCAGTCCCTGCGCATGGGCATGTTTCGCGATCCTGGCCGCATTGTCATAGCCGATCTCCGGCGCGAGCGCCGTCACCAGCATCAAAGAGCGATCGACCAGTTCGGCGATACGCTTTTCATTGGCCTCCAGCCCTTCGACGCAGCGCTGCGCGAAGCTGTCCATGCCGACGGCGAGCAGGTGGATCGAACGCAGCACCGCCGCGCCGATCAGCGGCTTGAACACGTTGAGTTCCAGATGGCCTTGCAGGCCGCCGACCGTCACCGCCTGATGATTGCCGATGACCTGCGCGGCGACCATGGTCAGCATCTCGCACTGGGTCGGGTTGACCTTGCCCGGCATGATCGAACTGCCCGGCTCATTGGCGGGGAGGTCGATTTCGCCCAGGCCTGAGCGCGGGCCGCTGCCCAGCAGGCGGATGTCGTTGGCGATCTTCGTGACCGCAACGGCGATGCTGTTGAGGCGGCCGGAGAAGTCGACCAGCGTGTCATGGCTCGCCAGCGCCTCGAACTTGTTGGGCGCGGTTTCGAAGGGGAGGCCGGTCAGCGCGGCGATCTGAGCCGCCACATCTTCAGCGAAACCGGGGGGCGTGTTGAGGCCGGTGCCGACCGCCGTGCCGCCCTGCGCCAATTGGGCGAGGCCATGCTCCACCAGCGGCATGGTGCGGATGCGGGCGAGGCGAAGCTGGGCATGATAGCCGGAAAATTCCTGCCCCAAAGTGAGCGGCGTCGCGTCCTGCAAATGGGTGCGACCGATCTTGACGATGCCGTGCCACGCCTCCGCCTTGCCGAGCAGCGCGCCTTCCAGCCGTTCAAGCGCCGGGAGCAGGTGGCGGGTCGCGGCCAGCGCGGCGGCGATGTGCATGGCGGTGGGGAAGCTGTCGTTGGACGACTGGCTCATGTTCACATGGTCGTTGGGGTGGACGGGCGACTTGCCGCCGCGCTGGCCGGTCAGGATTTCATTGGCGCGGCCGGCGATCACCTCATTGGCGTTCATGTTCGACTGGGTGCCGCTGCCCGTCTGCCAGATGACGAGCGGGAACTGATCGTCATGCCGGCCCGCGCTCACCTCGGCGGCGGCGGCTTCGATGGCGTCGGCCAGAGTCGGGTCGAGGCCGTGCCCGCGGTTCACCCGCGCCGCCGCCTGCTTCACGATGGCGAGCGCATGGACGATGCCAACGGGCATCCGTTCGGTGTCGCCGAAGGGGAAATTCTCGATACTGCGCTGGGTCTGCGCCCCCCAATAGGCGGCGGCGGGAACTTCGATGGCGCCGATCGAGTCGGTTTCGGTGCGGGTATCGGCCATGCTCGCGGCTCCTGACTGAGAATCAATCGCAACAATGCGATGGATGTAGGATGCAAGCGGCAAAAGCCAAGCGGGATTTTGGGAAGGAAGCGAATGGGGGGCAGGCTGTCGCCGCCCGATCCTCCCTTCACGCAGGAAGATCGGAAGTCAAAACAGGCCGGAAGGACTGCCTATTTCTTCTTCCCGAAATCCACCGTCACGACATTGGAGCCGTCTTCCGCCTTCATGTCCGGGGCGTCGTTTTCCGCTTCGTCATGGGGTTCGGGGACGGCGTCGGCCTGCGCCTGGAACTGGAGCGCGAAATTGACCGCCGGGTCGACGAACGCGGTGATCGCGGAGAAAGGGATGATGAGGTGCGCCGCGACCTGATTGAAGGTCAGGCTGACCTGGAACATGTCCTCGCCGACCTTGAGATCCCAGAATTTGTTCTGGAGGACGATCGTCATTTCGTCGGGAAAACGCTCGATCAGCCGGGCCGGGATGTCGACTCCGGCCGCCTGCGTCTTGAAGGTGATGTAAAAATGGTGATTTCCCGGCAAGCCGCCGGTATGCTCCACCTCGCCCAGCACGCGGCCGACCACGGCGCGCAGCGCTTCCTGCACGATTTCGTCATAGGGAATCAGGCTATCGGGCAAGTCTTCGCTCATGGACGTCAGTCCTAACGAGGCGATGGAAGGCGTCAACCCCGCCTGTCATCCCCGCGTCATCCTTTTATGCGCGCGCATTGCATGGCGCGCGCAACGCGCTATAGGGCGGCCATGCGCAGGGCCGAGATTCACCGCAACACTGCGGAAACGCAGATCGACGTCACCGTCAACCTCGACGGCACGGGCGTCTACACCGTTTCGACCGGCATCGGCTTCCTCGACCATATGATCGAGCAATTGTCGCGCCATTCGCTGATCGACATGGACGTGAAGACGGTGGGCGACCTGCATGTCGACCAGCATCACACGACCGAGGATACCGCCATCGCCATCGGCGAAGCGGTCGCCAAAGCGCTGGGCGACAAGCGCGGCATCACCCGCTACGGCACGGCCTACGCGCCGATGGACGAGACGCTGACGCGCGTGTCGCTCGACATGTCGGGGCGGCCATGGCTGGTGTTCAAGGCGTCCTTCACCGTGCAGCGACTCGGTGAATGGGATACCGAGATGATCGAACACTGGTTCCAGAGCTTCGCGCAGGCGGCGGGGATCACGCTGCATGTCGAAAATCTTTACGGCAGCAATAATCACCATATCGTCGAAAGCTGCTTCAAGGGGCTGGCGCGGGCGCTGCGGCAGGCGGTGGAGATCGACCCGCGCAAGGCGGACGCGATCCCCTCGACCAAGGGATTGCTGTGACGGCCCTTGCCCTCATCGACTATGGCGCGGGCAATCTTCATTCGGTCCATAACGCCCTGCGGAAGGCGGGCGCGCGGGATGTGACCATCACCGCCGACGCCGATGCGGTGCGGCATGCCGATCGGATCGTGCTGCCCGGCGTGGGGGCGTTCCGGGCCTGCCGCGACGCGCTGGTGGCGATCCCCGGCATGGTCGAGGCGATGGAAGCGGCGGTCAGGGGGCGCGGCGTTCCGTTCCTGGGCGTGTGCGTGGGAATGCAGTTGCTGGCCGACGCAGGCGAAGAGTTCGGGCGGCATGAGGGGCTGGGCTGGATTCCGGGCACGGTGAAGCGGATCGAACCGGCCGATCCGGCGATCAAGGTGCCGCATATGGGCTGGAACGACGTGATCCTGCGCGGGAAACCGCCGCTGCTGGAGGCAGGGGAAGCCTATTTCCTGCACAGCTATCATTTCGAGGCCGATGATCCCGCGCATGTCGCCGCCGTCACCGACCATGGCGGGCCGCTGGTCGCCGCCGTCGCGCGCGACACCGTCATCGGTTGCCAGTTTCACCCGGAAAAGAGCCAGAACTACGGCCTTTCCTTTCTCTCCCGCTTTCTGGAGTGGCGTCCTTGAGCCTGATCGTCTTTCCCGCCATCGACCTCAAGGACGGACAGGTCGTCCGGCTGGCCGAGGGCGACATGAACCGCGCCACCGTCTATGGCGATAATCCCGCCGCCCAGGCGCTGCTGTTCGCGCAAGCGGGCGCGCAGCATCTGCATGTGGTGGATCTGGACGGCAGCTTCGCGGGCCATGCGGTCAATGCCCAAGCGGTGGAAAGGATCGTGGAAGCGTTCCCCGGCCATATCCAGTTGGGCGGCGGCATCCGCAACCGCGAGGCGGTGGAACGCTGGTTCGATCTGGGCGTGTCGCGGATCGTGATCGGCACGGCGGCGCTGAAAGACCCGGCCTTCGTCAAGGCGGCGGCGCGCGACTTTCCCGGCGGGATCGTGGTGGCGGTGGATGCACGGGACGGCTTCGTCGCGACGGACGGCTGGGCGGAAAAGTCCGACATGCCGGTCGCGGACCTCGCCCGCCGGTTCGAGGATGCAGGGGTCGCCAGCCTGCTCTTCACCGATGTGGGGCGCGACGGGCTGCTCAAGGGATGCAATATCGGCGCGACCGTCGATCTGGCGCGGGCGACCGATATTCCGGTGATCGCCAGCGGCGGCGTGGCGGGGATCGCGGACATAAGAGTGCTGAGCCTGCACGCCGACGAGGGGATCGAGGGCGTCATCACCGGGCGCGCGCTCTATGACGGGCGGCTGGACCTCAAGGCCGCGCTGGCGGTGGCGCGGGCGGCGGCATGACCGTCCGCACCCGCGTCATCCCCTGCCTCGATGTCGCCAATGGCCGCGTGGTCAAAGGCGTCAATTTCGTCGACCTGCGCGATGCGGGCGATCCGGTCGAGCAGGCGAAAATCTATGACGCGGCGGGCGCGGACGAGCTTTGCTTCCTCGACATCACCGCCAGCCATGAGGCGCGGGGCACCATCCTCGACGTGGTGCGGCGCACGGCGGAAGTGTGCTTCATGCCCGTGACCGTGGGCGGCGGCGTGCGCGGGGCGGAGGATGCGCGGGCGCTGCTGCTCGCCGGCGCGGACAAGGTGGCGGTGAACAGCGCGGCGGTCGCGCGGCCGCAAGTGGTGGCCGAGATCGCGGACCGCTTCGGCAGCCAGTGCGTCGTCGGCTCCGTCGATGCGCGGCGGGTGGGAGACGGACGCTGGGAAATCTTCACCCATGGCGGACGCAAGCCGACCGGGATCGACGCGCTGGCCCATGCCGTCCGGCTCGCGGAACTGGGCGCGGGGGAATTGCTCGTCACCTCGATGGACGGGGACGGCACGAAGCAGGGCTATGATATCGCCCTGACCCGCGCCATCGCCGACGCCGTCCCGGTGCCGGTGATCGCAAGCGGCGGCGTCGGGACGCTCGATCATCTGGTGGAAGGCGTGATCGAGGGCCATGCAAGCGCGGTGCTGGCCGCCTCCATCTTCCATTTCGGGCAGCATACGATCGCCGAGGCGCACCGGGCGCTGGCGGCGGCGGGCCTGCCGGTGCGATCCGCCTGAAAAAGCGGCAAAAAGCGTCAGCTTATTTTACATTAACCAAGACGACCGGAGGGGCGTTAACCCTTCCCCTTGCCGCAAATGCGCGACTTTGCCTCATCTGGCACGGCTCCTGCTTAACTCTCCTGCATCAGACAGGATTTTGGACAAGAGGGAGTAAGAGGATGAAGATGAACAAGTTGCTTCTCGCCGTTGGCGTCGCCGGTCTGGTCGGCGCGGCCACGCCCGCCAATGCGACCTTTGGCTGCTGGTTCGGCGGCAAGTGCGGCGGTTCCTCTTCAGGCGGGCACAGCAGCTCGGGCGGCCAGAGCAGTTCGGGCGGATCGTCGGGCGGCGCCACGCAGGTGCCGGAGCCGGAACAGCTCGGCCTGTTCGCCATGGGCATCGCGGTGCTCGGCTTGCGCGCCGTTCGCGCCCGCCGCAAGCGCAAATAAGCGCTTCGCAAACCGATTTTCAGTTGACGGGTCGCGTGCCGGGCGCTTGATGGCGGCCATGCGCGCGACCCTTCATCAGCTTGAACAGACCATCGCCCTCCGGCGGAGCGCCGATCCGTCGCAATCCTATGTGGCGAAGCTGACCTCCAGAGGACGCGGCAAGATCGCGCAGAAGGTCGGCGAAGAGGCGATCGAAACCGTCATCGCGGCGCTGGGCGGCGATGCGGCCGAAATGGTCGGCGAAAGCGCCGACCTGCTGTTCCATTGGCTCGTGCTGCTGGCCGATTGCGGCATATCGCTCGATTCCGTGCTGGATGAACTGGAACGGCGCGAAGGGCTGTCGGGATTGGTGGAGAAGGCCGCGCGCAAGGAGTGATCCGCGCTTTTCCGGGCGGTTGCCGCAAGCGCGCTCCCCGCCCCGAGGAGCGAGGAATGGCCACGGCGCCCCCCTGCCGCCCCGGATAAATATTGCCTCATCCGCGTTTCTGCTCCAGCTTCGGTGGAAAAGGCGATGGAGGGTATCATGGTGCGAACGATCCTGGGTGGATTGCTGGGCGGTTTCGCCTTGTATATCATCGGCTTCATCTTCTGGGGGACGCCGCTGGGCGCGCTGGCCTTCCATCGGGCCGACCCGCAGGCGGGCGCCAATCTTCAGGCCGCCATGGCGCAGGCGCTCAACCCCACCGGCACGGGCGTCTATATCGTGCCCGATCCCGCCACCGCGCTGTTCGGCAAGGGGCCGGTCGCCCAGATCTTCTACAATAGCGGTGGATTTCCGGTGACGGACGGCTCCGCGCTGATCGGCGGGTTCGTGCTGGCGCTGGTGGTGGGGGTGGCCATCGCGCTGGCGCTGCGCTTCACGGCGGCGGATTTCGGGAGCCGGGCGCGCGTGACGTTGCTGTTTTCGCTGGCGGCGGTGCTGTGGCTGCATGTCGGGCAAGCGGTTTTCAATCACGCGCCCTGGGGCTATATCCTCTATCTGGCGCTCAGCGATTTCGTGGGCCTCGCGGCCGCCGGACTGATCGCCGCGAAACTGATGGAAGACAGGACCGTGGCTTCGCCCGTGGCGGATAGCGTTCACTGACCAGACGCCGTCCGCGGGCGTTGCCGGAAAGTCATAGCGGCATGGCGAATGGCGCTCCGCATCCTCTTTTGCGCGATCATGAGTTTGATCGCGACGGGCTTTGCGCTATCTGGACCAGCATGACCCGTTCCCATCCGATCCGCTTTTCCAGTGTCCTGGCGCTGGCGTTCGCCGCCATGCCGGTTGCCGCGCAGCCCCCCGCGCCCACCTCCATCCTGCCGCCGCCCGTTCCGGCGCAGCCCGCCGCCCCGGCTCCCGCGACACCGCCTGCCCCTGTCGCGCCCCCGGTGGCGCCGCCCGCCATCGTGACGCCGCCGCCCATGCCGCTGCCGCCATTGTCGGCCGTCCAGGAGACATGGCTGAACGAATGGCTCCGCAAGGGCGCGGCCGAAGGGCTGATGGCAAGGAGCAAGGCGAACGCCGGCCTTTCCGGCGACGCGCTGCTGTCCGCCACGCTGGACCGCGCGCGGGCGCTCAGCACCGGGCGGGTCGATACGGCGGACTTCCTCAATATCTGGGCGCTGCGCCCCGCGCCCTTCGATCCGCGCCCCTCGCTGGCGAAGGCGATCACCGAGGACCGGCTGCCGCAATGGGCCGCCAGCCTGACGCCGCCCTGGTCGGGTTATGACGGGCTGCGCAAGGGCCTCGCCAATTATGAGCGCATCCGCGACGCGGGCGGCTGGCCCAAGCTGAGCGCGGACGCCTCACCCGACGCGATCCGCAAGCGGCTCGCCATCGAGGACAAGGCGGTGACGCCCGGCGAGACGCTGGTCGACGCCCTCCAGCGGGCGCAGCGCCGCTACGGCCTCAACCCCACCGGCCATCTGGGCGAACGGACGCTGGCGGAACTCAATGTGCCGGTGGAAGACCGCATCGCCGCGATCATGGCGAATATGGAACGCTGGCGCTGGATGCCGCGCAGCCTGCCGGTCAACCGGGTTCAGGTGAACATCGCCGCCGCCGTGCTGACCATGTTCGAGGGCGACCAGCCGGTGAAGTCGATGCGCGCCGTCACGGGCAGCCCCGACAACCAGACGCCGATGCTGGTGTCCAGCATCCATTCGATCGTCGTCAATCCGCCATGGAATGTCCCAGCCTCCATCGCGAAGAAGGAACTGTTCCCCAAGGGCCGCGCCACGCTGATCCGGCAGGGATACAAGATCGTCGGCACGCCGGGCGGCGGCGAGCGCATCGTCCAGCCCGCCGGGCCGAACAGCGCGCTGGGCCGGTTGAAGTTCGATTTCGACAATCCCTTTGCCGTCTATCTGCACGACACCCCTTCGCGGGCGAAGTTCCAGAGCTATGACCGGCTCGCCAGCCATGGCTGCATCCGCCTCGAAAAGCCGGTGCCGCTGGCCGAGATGATGGTGACGGGCGATCCCAAGCTGTCCGGGCAAATCCAGTCGCTGATCGACGAGGGCAAGACGCAGCGCGTGTCCCTGCCGCAGGACGTGGCCGTCTACCTGCTCTACTGGACCGCCTTTGCTGGGAGCGACGGGGTGATGAACTTCCGGTCCGACCCCTATGGCTGGGACAAGCTGCTCGCCCGCAAGATCGAGGCGTCCAGCCGCCGCGTCGATCCCACCACCGACCATTCCACTACCATCGCATCCAAGGATTGATCCCATGCGCCAGATCGCCCTCATCGCCCTTTGCGGCGCGCTCGCCCTTTCCGCCTGCGGAAAGAAAACGGAGGAAGAAGCGCCTCTGACCAACGATCTGGTCGCGCCTCCGGTCGAGAATGTCATCATCGAGGAACCGGATTCCATGCCGGACGTCAGCCAGAACGTCACCAATGCCGCGCCGCCCGTCGCGCCGCCGCCGGAAATCTCCGAAGACCAGCAGATTCTGGACGATGCCGCCGCCACCGGCATGACGTCGCGCCTGCCTTCGCAGGCCGAGGCGGACCATCATGCCGACGAAGCGAGCAACGCGGGCGGTTGATGCGTATCGCGGCGGCCTTGGACCGGAGCCGCCGCTCTGCTATATGGATGTGATGGATCGCCGCAGTTTTACAAAGTTCGCTTTGAGCGGACTGGCCTTATCGTTTCTTTCCGACAGCATCGGCAAAGCCGCCGCGCCGGAAATGCTTGCCCGCAATGCGCCTCCCGCACCGGCGCCCGCTGCGCCGCGTACCGCCCCTGCGTCCGCTTTTGCAGGCAAGCCCTATGCGCGGCTGCTGGAAAAGGCGAAGACCGCGCTCGACAGCCATGCCCATGCCTTCGCTTTGCGCGACCGGATCGCCATCGCCGATTTCAACGCGCCCTCGCGCGACCTGCGGTTGCATGTGGTGGACCTGATCGGCGGCCAGTCCAGTTCCTATCTGGTCGCCCACGGCCGGGGATCGGACCCCGGACATTCGGGCTGGCTCCAAAGCTTTTCCAACGAACCCAATTCGCTGGCGAGTTCGTCGGGCACGTACCGGACAGGCGACATCTATTTCGGCCAGCATGGGCAGGCGATGCGCCTCATCGGGCTGGACGCGACCAACAACAATGCCGAAAATCGCGCCATCGTGCTGCATGGCGCGGATTATGTGAGCGAGGATCATATCGCCGCATGGGGCAAATGCGGGCGCAGCGAAGGCTGTCTGGCGGTGGCGCGGCACATGCTGCCGCAACTGATCGGCCTGCTGGGCCCGGGCCGGATGGTGTATGCGGACAAGATCATGGCAGCGGGCGCATAGGACGGCCCGCTTTCGCCTGAAGTTCGATGGATCTCCGCCCGGACACCCACCATCGGCATCCGGGCGGGAAAGAGATCAGCTCGCCTGGCCCGTCATCACCTCGATCGAGGGCTTGTTGACGGCGTCGATCGAACCATCGGCCATCATCGACTTGCCCATGTCGAGCGCCTCCTTGCGGAGCGCCTCGTCATTGGCCGTCTGGCTGGCGCCGATCAGCGCCGACAGGAGGATGTTCCGGTTCACCTTGTCGGCCGCATTTTCCGCGACCGACTTGCGGGCCAGCGCCACCGCTTCCTTATAATAGGGGTCGGCGCCGGTCATGTCCTTGGCCGCCAGCTTCTGATTGCCGAGCTGGATCAGGATGCCCGCCAGGATATTGCGGCTGGCCGCGTCCGTGGGCTTGGCCTCCACCACCTTGCGCCAGTGGGGAAGCGATTCGCCGTAAAGGGCGATCACCTTGTCCATCTGCCCCTGCGCGCCCTGCGCGGCGGCATCGGCATAGAGCGCATTGGCAAGGAAATTCACATTGTCGACATTGTCGGGCTGCGCCTGGACCGCCGTGCGGATCGCGGGGAGCGCGGCTTCATATTTGGTCGCGGCGCCCGCATTGTCGCCGGCCTGCTGGGCCTGCTGGCCCGCCGTGAAGTCGGTGACGGCCTGATTGAAGGCGGCGATCTGCTCCTGCGTCATCTGGCCAGCGGCAGGGGCGGCTTCGGCGGGGGCGGCGGTCGCTGCGGGCGAAGCTTCGGCGGCCGGGGCCGCGGGAGCTTCCTGCGCCTGCGCCGGCGCAGCCAGCGCCAGCGGCGCGGCAAGGGTCATCAGGGCAACATAAACAGCACGGGACAAGGCCAACTCTCCATTTTTTGTTCAAAAATTCCGTTCAGGGCGCAAGAAAGGCCCCTCAACAGGGTATAATGAACAAATAAGCGGCCCGGTTCCCACCCCCTTCAGGCTCGTGTCAGCGCGCAAAAGGCGCAGTTCGTGGAAAATTGTTCGCGGCGAAGGGCGCTGCGAGCAGCCGCTTCGCCATCCTCGCCCCATTGCTCCGCCTGCCAGGCCTCGTCGATTTCGGCGGCGGCCCAGATGGCGGCGGGGTCATGACCGCCTTCCACTACGGCCAGCCCGCAGACCAGCGATCCGCTGAGCGTCACCAGCGTCGAAAACCCCGCCAGCAGGAAGGGATCGAAGGCCGAGACGGCCAGCGCCAGCCGCTCCAGCGTTTCAGGCGGCTGCGCCACCGGGAGGATGCCCCGCGTCACGCGGAAGGCCACGTCATAGCGCGCCCGCGCCCAGTCCAGCAGCGGATCCCATGCCGCCGCCTGCCGCGCGATCAGCATGTCCGGACTTTCCGCGCGATAGCAAAGCAGGTCGGTTTCGGCATAGCGCGCGATCCCGGCGGCAAAGGCTTCACGGTTGGGCGCGATCTGGTCGATGGCGGCGTTGGCGAGGCCGGTGAAGGGCATGGAACGCGGGTCGATGCTGTCGCCCTGCGCGCGCCATTCCTGCGCCACCGCTTGCGCCAGCGCCGCATTGGGTAGCGCCAGCAGCGCGCGCGCGGGGGTGCGGACGGGGCGGCCGTCCAGTTGCACGCCATGGCCCCCTTCCCCGGCGACGATGGCGGCGTCCTTGTAGAAACGCTTCATCGCGGCGGGCGCTGGCGAAAGAGGCTGAGGAGAAGGCGCGGCACGATCATATATTGGAACAGGCCGACGATGACGAAGATCAGGCCCATCGCCTTGGCCTTGCCGCCCTGCACCCATCCGAAACGCTCCATCAGGATCAGGATGCCGAACATCACGACGAACGCCCCCGACAGGCGGAAAAGGCCGATGGCGAAGAAACGCTGCCGGGCGACCTTTTCGGGATCGACGGGCGGCGGAGGAGGCGGAGCCGGGGGTGGGGGCGGCGGCGTCATGTCATTCATGCGCGTCGATATGGCCATGCAATTCGGCGCTGTCCATCGCCACCGCGTCCGCGCCCGCCGCGACGAGTTCGGCAGGCGCGTGATAACCCCAGCCGACGCCGATGGAGCGGACGCCCGCCGCCAGCCCCATGTCGATGTCGAACACCGTGTCGCCGATCATCACCGTGCTTTCAGGCGTCGCTCCCGCTTCAGCCATGGCGGCGCGCAGCATGGAGGGATGCGGCTTGGACGGGTGGCGGTCGGCGGTCTGGAGCGTCACGAAATGCGCTTCGATGCCATGGGCGGCGAGACACAGGGCAAGGCCGCGATCCGATTTGCCCGTCGCGACGCCCAGCAGCCAGCCGTCGCCGTCCAGCCGCGCGATGAGGTCGCCGATGCCGGGATAGAGCGGTTCAGACACGCCCTGTTCGCGGCGCATCTGCTGGAACGCCAGCTTGTAGCATTCGGAGAGATGATCGTGGAAATCCGGCTCCGCGTCCGGCAGCAGCCGCGCCATGGCGTGAGGCAGCGACAGGCCCACCACCGACAGGATCGCCAGCCGATCCGGCGCGGGCAGCTTCTGCGCCTCGAACGCGCGGACCATCGCCGTGCAGATGCCATGCTGGCTGTCGACCAGCGTGCCGTCGCAATCGAAAACCGCGAGCCGGTTGCTCATTTGCGCCCCCCGCTCCCCTTCGCCTCCCCCGCGCCGCGCGAGCGCCGCTCGCCGCGCCGGCCCTTGCGAACCTGTTTGGCATGAGCGCGGGCGATCTTCTTTTCATCCTCGCGCGTGGGCTTGCGTTCGATTTCCTCGTCCAGCGGCAGATCGCCCGCCGACAGGTCGAAACCCAGCGAGGCGAGGCTGGCGGCGAAATGGTCGGGCAGGTCCGCCTTCACGTCAACCCGACCGCCATCGGGATGATCCACGCGGATGCGGCGGGCGTGAAGGTGCATCTTGCGGCTGATCGAGCCGGAGAGGAACGCATCCTTGCCGCCATATTTGCCGTCGCCGACGATGGGATGGCCGATCGCCGCCATATGGACGCGCAACTGGTGCGTGCGGCCGGTATGGGGTTGCAGTTCGACCCAGGCGGCGCGGTTCCCGGCGCGCTCGATCACGCGATAGCGCGAGCGGGCGGGCAGCCCTTCCGCTTCATCCACATGCATTTTTTCGCCGCCCGTGCCCGGCTGCTTGGCCAGGGGCAGTTCGATCATGCCGTCCTCGATGGAAGGGACGCCCATGACGATGGCCCAATAGACCTTGCGCGCGGTGCGGCTGGAGAACGCCTTGGCGAAATGCGCCGCCGAACGGGATGTGCGGGCAATCAGGAGCGCGCCCGACGTGTCCTTGTCCAGCCGGTGCACCAGCTTGGGGCGCGTTTCCAGATCGAACATCAGGCCGTCGAGCAGCTTGTCGACATGGTCGTCCGTCCTGGTCCCGCCCTGCGTGGCGAGGCCGGGGGGCTTGTTGATGACGATCGCCTGTTCGTCGCGATGGATGACCATTTCCTGCGCGAAGGCGATCTCATCGGGTGTCAGGTCGATGGCGCGGACGCGCTTCGGCTTGTCGGCGGCGACGGCCTTCGGTTCGGCGGGGGGGACGCGGATGGTCTGCCCCTCCGCGATGCGGTCGCCCGGCGCGGCGCGCGCGCCATCGACGCGAAGCTGGCCGGTGCGCGACCAGCGCGACACGATATTGAAGCCGACATCGGGCAGATGGCGCTGGAACCAGCGGTCGAGACGGATGCCGTCATCGTCCGCGCTCACCCGATATTGACGCACGTCCAGCGAGACGCCCTTGGCGGGGTTGGCTTTGGCGGGCGTTGCGGCGGCGGGTTTGGGCGGTGAGCTGGATGGCGCCTTGGATGGGGCCTTGGGCTTTGCGCCATCGGCCTTGCGCGCCTGCGCCGCCTTGGCCGCGCCACGCGCGCGGCCGGGCGTGGGCGCGCCGCCGGGCTTGCGGCCGCGCGAGGGGCCGGAGGGCTTGCCGGGAGGACGTCCCTTCATGCGACGCTCCGCATGAACAGGAGGCCGCCGGCCAGCGCCCCCACCGCGCAGACCACGGAAAACAGCGCATAGGCCAGCGCCATGGCGATCTGCCCGCGCTCGATCATCAGCATGGTTTCAAGGCTGAAGGAAGAGAAGGTGGTGAAGCCGCCCAGCAGGCCCACGCCCAGCAGCAGGCGGATCGGTTCCCCCGGAACGGTGCTGAACCGCGCGAGCCATCCCGCCAGCAGGCCCATGGCGAGGCCGCCCAACAGATTGGCGGCGAACGTCCCCCAGGGCCAGGCCGCGCCCGGCAGCATATGCCCGGCGAGCCGCCCCAGCAGGTAACGCAGCGCGGAGCCGACCGCGCCGCCGCCCATGACGAGAAGCAGATTGTTCATGCCGCCTGCCCTAAAGGGAAAATGCGGCAAAGGAAATGGCGCTATGCGGGGCTATTTCCCATTGTCGGCGATGATGTCGACATTGGTCTTGCCGCCCGGCGCATCGGTGAACAGCAGGAAATAGGCCGCGCCGTCATCCTTGCGCGTACCGCCCAGCACATTGTCGCCGTCGATGATGCGATGTTCCGCATCGAAGCCGGCACGGCGCGCCTGCGTGAAATAATAGTCGATGACGCTCTTTTTCGGCACCGGCGTCGTGAAGCTGGCGGCGCGCAGGGTGCAGCCGTCCTTTTCCGCGCCCGCCGCTTCCAGCAGTTGCGCGCCGGGATAGAGGGTGAAGGGTTCGGGCAGGCGCTGCGACCACCCCGTGCCGTAAACCAGTTCCTTGCTGCAATTCCGGCCGCCGGTCCGCTGCGCCTGTTCGCGGGCCAGCGCGCCCAGCGTCACGGCCGATTCCATCTGCCCGCCCTGCGCCGGGGCCGGCGCGGCGAGCAGCTTGCCGCCCGCGCGCTGCTCCGCCTGCGCCAGCGCCTTTGCGGCGTCGCCGGTCAGCACGGGCAGCGCGGCATTGGCGGGCCTGTCGGCGGAGCGCACGGCGTTGCGGTTGGACTGGCCGGCGAGTTCGGGATCGACGACGATCTGATCCGCCAGCGCGCTCTTGAGCGCCGGATCGACCATGTTGTTGGTGAGCTGCGCGTCGAGCGCGGCGAGATTGGCATTCTTGTCATCCTTGCCGCAGGCCGCCAGCGGCAGGGCCAGCAGCACGGCCGCCATGCAGAAAGACCGGGAAAACGCCATAGCTTCACTCCTTCGTAAACAAGGGATGAAGAGTGGAAGTTAATTTTCCGTTAGGAGTTGTGGTGAATCGGCATTTTTTCGGGCGGCGGCAGTTCGGGGTGACCGAATAACGACGGGGACACCGGGCAAGCAGGCCAATCGACCCGCAATGGCATCGCCGCGGCGCTTGCCCCGGCCCGTTGGAAGGGCCATGTGATCGCCATGCTCAACATCCTGTCAGCCCTGATCGGCCTCGTCACCCTGATCCTGATGATCCCGGCCGTGCTGCCGCTGCTCGGCGCGCTCAACTGGATATTGGTGCCGATGGCGCTGGTCGGCGCCTTTGTCGGCATGTTCTCGTCCAAAAATGGCGGGCGCAACTTCTGCCTGATCGTCGCGGCCTTCGGCGCGCTCAGGCTGTTCATGGGTGGCGGCCTGTTTTGAACGCCTCGCGGCAGGCAGAGGAGACGCGCGGCGGCCTGCTGGCCGCGCTGGGGGCCTATGGCCTTTGGGGGTTGCTCCCCATCTTCTTCAAGCTGTTGCACCATGTCGGCCCGTTCGAGCTGGTGGCGCATCGCGTCGTCTGGTCGCTGCTCCTGATCCTCGCCCTGCTGGCGGCGCGGCAGGCGATGAGGCCTTTTTGGGAAGCGTTGACGACGCCGCGCCTGCTGCTGCCGCTGACCGCCAGCTCGATTCTCATCGCAATCAACTGGACGACCTATATCTGGGCGGTGAACGACGATCATGTGATCGCGGCGAGCCTGGGCTATTTCCTCAATCCGCTGGTCAATGTCGCGCTGGGCGTGCTGGTGCTCAAGGAAAGGCTGCGGCGCGGGCAGACGCTGGCGATCATCGTGGCGGGAATCGGCGTCGCGATCATGGCGGCGTCGGCGCTGACGACGCTCTGGATCAGCATATTTCTGGCTCTCTCCTTCGCTTTCTACGGCCTGATCCGCAAGGTGACGCCGGTCGCGCCGATGGCGGGGCTGGGCGCGGAAACGCTGATCCTGACCCCGGTCGCGCTGGCCTATCTCGGCTGGCTGTGGGGGCAGGGGAACCTCATGTTCGGCCAGGACGGCTTCACCACCACGATGCTGATCGTGAGCGGCGCGATGACGACCGCGCCGCTGGCGCTGTTCGCCGTGGCCGCGCACCGCCTGCCGATGGCGACGCTGGGCCTGCTGCAATTCGTCGCGCCGACATTGCAGTTCCTTTCCGGCATCCTGCTGTTCGGCGAGACGCTGAACCATGGCCAGATGGCGAGCTTCGCGCTGATCTGGCTCGGCCTGATCCTGTTCGCCAGCGACAGCGTGACCGCCGCCCGCCGCAACCGGGTCGCCGCGGTTTAGGCGAACTCGGTCGCTTCGAAGCGCACCGGTTCGCCCACGGCTTCGTTGGCGAGCGCGTCTTCCCACATCACGCGATGGCCGCGGATGATGGTGCCCACGGCCTTGCCTGTAAGCTCCATCCCCTCGAACGGCGACCAGTCGCAGCGGGAGGCGAGCCAGTCCTTGCCCACCGTCCACCGCTTCTTGAGATCGACCACGGTGAAATCCGCGTCATAGCCAAGCGCGATCCGCCCCTTGCCGACAAGGCCGAAGACGCGCTGCGGCCCCGATGAGGTCAGTTCGATGAAGCGGCGCAGCGTCAGCCGCCCTTCCGCCACATGGTTGAGCAGCAGCGGCACCAGCGTCTGCACCCCCGGCATCCCGCTGGGCGAGGCGGGATAGGTTTTCGCCTTTTCCTCGACGGTATGGGGGGCGTGGTCGCTGCCCAGCACATCGGGCACGCCCTGGTTGAGCCAGCGCCAGAGGCCGTCGCGATGCGCGGCGGAACGGATCGGCGGGTTCATCTGGGCATAGGCGCCAAGGCGCGGATAGGCGTACTCGGCTGCCAGCGTCAGATGCTGGGGCGTGACCTCGCAGGTGGCGATATCCTTGTGCCGCGCGATATATTCCAGTTCGGCAGGCGTCGTCACATGGAGGATATGGATGCGCCGCCGCGCCTTGCGGGCAAGGTCGATGATCCGCTTCGTCGCGATCATCGCGCTTTCGTCGTCGCGCCAGACGGGATGGGAGGACACGTCGCCTTCGACGCGTAGATCCTTGCGCGCGTTCATCCGCGCTTCGTCCTCCGCATGGATGGCGACGCGCCGCCAGCCGCTCGCCAGCACGCGGGAGAGCGCATCGTCGTCATCCACCAGCAGGCTGCCGGTCGACGCGCCCATGAAGATCTTGACGCCCGCCGTTCCGGGGATGCGTTCCAGTTCCTTCAACTGCTCGGCATTGTCGGCCGTCGCGCCGACATAGAAGGCATGATCGCACCACATGCGATGATGAGCGCGGGCGAGCTTGTCGCGCACCCGTTCCTCGCTGTCGGTGTTGGGGTTGGTGTTGGGCATTTCGAACACGGCGGTGACGCCGCCCAGCACCGCCGCTCGGCTGCCCGATTCGAGGTCTTCCTTATATTCAAGGCCCGGTTCGCGGAAATGGACCTGGCTGTCGATGCAGCCGGGCAGCACGTCCAGCCCCGCGCAGTCGATCACCTCGCCCGCATCGCCCAGCGCCGTGCCGATGGCGGCGATCCTGCCCCCGCGCACCCCCACGTCCACGCTTTCCGCGCCGCCCGGCGTATGGACGGTGCCGTTCTTGAGGATCAGGTCGAAAGTCTGGGGCATGGCGTTCACCGCTTGGATATGGATGCAGCCTGTCCTACCTAAAGCCGATGACCGGCACCACCCTTCGCGACCGCGCGATATTGAGAATTTCGGGCGAGGAAGCCCGCTCCTTCCTTCAGGGCCTGCTGACCCGCGACGTGGCGACGCTGAAAGAAGGCGAGCCGCGCTGGTGCGGCCTGCTGACGCCGCAGGGCAAGGCGCTCTTCGATTTTATCCTGTGGGCCGATGACGAGGATGTGCTGGTCGATTGCGAGGAGAGCCAGGCGGACCCGCTGGCGAAACGCCTCAGCCTCTATCGCCTGCGCCGCCAGGTGACGATCGCGCGGGAGGATGGCCTTGCCCCGCACTGGTCGCCCGATGCGGCGGACAGGCCGTTCGATCCGCGCCTGCCCGCGCTCGGCCATCGCTGGATCGCGCCCGTTGGCGAGGGCGATGCCGCTCCGGCCTTTCGCGCCCATAGGCTGGCCCTTGGCGTGTTCGAGGGCGCGGGGGAACTGGGACAGGACCAGACGCTCTGGCTGGAAACCAATGCGGAGGAACTGCATGGCGTCGATTATGACAAGGGCTGCTATGTGGGGCAGGAGAACACCGCGCGGATGCATTACCGCAACAAGGTGAACCGCCGCCTTGCCGCCGTGCCGCTGGAACGGGCGGACGAAAAGCGCCAGCGCGCCGCCCTGCCTGACCTGGGTCTCTCCATCGAATTGCGCCGGGTGGAAGATCTGGACCCCGCGATGCTCCCGCTATGGCTCGCCGCCGCGATGGCGGAGCAGGCCGCCGGATGATCGCCGCCAGCTTTGCGCGGGGCCTGCTCACGGCGCTGCTACTCCTCATCCCCCTTCCCGCCCATGCCAACACCCCATGGGAGCTGATCCAGACCTATCCGCATGATCCGGAAGCGTTCACCGAGGGGCTGTTCTTCCATGACGGCGCGCTCTACGAAAGCACCGGCCTTGCGGGGCAATCGGAAATCCGCAAGCTGCGGCTGGAAGACGGCAAGATCCTCCAGCGCCGCATCATCAAGCAGCCCTTTTTCGGTGAGGGGATCGTCCACTGGAAAGACCGGCTCATCAGCCTCACCTGGCAGCATGAGCGGGGGTTCGTGTGGAAGCTGGACGATTTCTCGCCAGTGTCGACCTTCCGCTACAAGGGCGAAGGCTGGGGGCTGACGCAGGACGGGCGGCACCTGATCATGAGCGACGGCAGCGCGCAGTTGCGTTTCCTCGATCCCGATACGCTGACCGAAGAACGGCGCATCACCGTCAGTTGGAACGGCCGTCCGGTCGAGCGGCTCAACGAACTGGAATGGGTGAAGGGGGAGATCTGGGCGAATATCTGGTACGACACCCGCATCGCCCGCATCGACCCGCGATCGGGCGGGGTGATCGACTGGATCGACATCACGCCGCTGCGCGAGGCCGCGGGGGTGCGCGACAGCGAGGCGGTGGCGAACGGCATCGCCTATGACGCGACGGGGGACCGGCTGTTCGTGACGGGCAAGAACTGGCCAAAACTGTTCGAGATCCGGGTGGAGCGGTAAAGCAGGAATGTCCTGCGAAAAATCGGGAGAAGGCCCATGCGCGAAAACAGAAGTCGCTATTCCACGGTTTCGATCCTGCTCCATTGGACGATCTTCGTCCTGATCCTCGCCAATGCGACATTTGGCGGGTGGATGGAGGAGGCGAAGGCGCCCGCCGACGGGATGCGCTATTTCGCGCTGCATAAATCGGTGGGCCTCACGATCCTGTTGCTCAGCCTCATTCGGCTGGGCTGGCGGCTGGCGCATCCCTGGCCCGCCTTTCCCGACGGCATGGCCCGGGGGGAGCGCATCTTCGCGCGGGGCACGCATATCCTCTTCTATGGGCTGATGATCGGGGCGCCCCTGCTCGGCTGGGCCGCCGTGTCGGCGGGAGGCACGCCCGAAGTGCCGCTTTACGGCGTGATCCCCGCGCCCAACCTGCCGATCGCGCAGGGCGAGGATCTGTCCAAGGCGCTGGGCGGCGCGCACAAGCTGATGGTGAAGACGATCTATGCCGTGCTCGCGCTGCATGTGCTGGGCGCGCTCAAACATCATTTCCTGGACCGGGACGAAGTGCTGAGCCGGATGCTGCCGCTGCTACGCCCGCGCCGCTGAGGCTTCGTCAGCGGCTCCAGCGCGCCCAGATGGCGGTGGGAAGGAGCAGCCCGCGCGACTCTTCGCGCACGGCCAGTTCGCCCGCCTCGACCGTGCCGGGCAGGTCCGCGAAGGCCTGTTTCAGCAATTCCCCGATGGCGAGCGCCGACATCCGCACCGCATAGACGGTGAGGAACAGAAAACGGCTGTCGGCGTCGAGAAGCTGGCGGCAGTGGGCGATCAGGCCCGGCAGGTCTTCCTCCAGCCGCCACACTTCACCGTCCGGCCCGCGTCCATATTTGGGTGGGTCGAGCAATATGCCGTCATAGCGCCGCGCGCGCCGCACTTCACGGGCGACGAATTTGGCGGCATCGTCGACGATCCAGCGGACGGGCCTGTCCTCCAGCCCCGACAGCGCCGCATTGCCGCGGGCCTGCCCCACCGATTTTCTGGACGCATCGACATGCACCATCTTCGCGCCTGCCGCCGCCATCGCCAGCGTGCCGACGCCGGTATAGCCAAAGAGGTTCATGACATCGGCTTGCGCCTTGTCCGCCGTCCGCCCCCGCATCCAGTCCCAGACCGGAGCCATGTCCGGAAAGAAGCCCAGATGGCGAAAAGGGGTGCAACTGGACTGGAACGTCACCTCGTTCCAGCGGAGTGGCCAACCCTCGGCGGGCACGGGGCGCTCATAATACCAGCGCCCCCCTCCCTCCTCGTCGGAGCCGGGGATGAACTCGCCGTCCGCGCGCCAGTCATCGGTCGCGGGCGCCCACATCGCCTGCGGCTCGGGCCGGATGAAGCGATAATCGCCATAACGCTCCAGCTTGCGGCCATGACCTGAGTCGATCAGGCCATAATCGGCCCATGGCTCGCCGATAAGGGTCTGGAGTTCCAAGCCTGCCTCCGCCTGTCTATCGCTGCGGCGTCGCGCGCTCCGCGACATAGGCGGTCACGGCCTCGAACGTGCAGGGCAGCTTCGCATAGCTTTCCTCGCGCGCGAAAAGGTCGCCCATGCGGGAAGGCAAGGCGGGCCGCGTGCCGGTCGCCCGCTCCACCGCGTCCGGGAACTTGGCGGCATGGGCGGTCGCCAGCGTCACCACCGGGATCGACGGATCGAGATCCAGCCCGCGCGCCGCGGCAAGGCCCACCGCGCTATGCGGGTCGACCACCTGTCCCGCCGCGTCATAGGCCCAGCGCATCGCCATGGTCATGCCGTCCGCATCCACGCGGGCGGAGGTGAAGAGCCTGCTCGCGCCGTCCCGCTGCGCATTGGTGAGGCACATCGCCTTATCCGCTTCGAACCCGCGCATCTGATCGGCCAGCGCCTTACCGTCGCGGCCACCCGCGTCGAACAGCAGCCGCTCGAAATTGGAGCTGACCTGAATGTCCATGCTGGGCGTTGCGGTCGGCATCACCTGTCCCTGGCTGTAGTCGCCTTCGGAAAGCGCCCGGTGCAGGATGTCGTTGACGTTGGTCGCGACCATCAGCTTCGCGACCGGCAAACCCATCTGCGCGGCGACATAGCCCGCGAAAACATCGCCGAAATTGCCGGTGGGGACCGAGAAGGCGACTTCCCGCTCCGGCGCGCCAAGGCGCACGGCGGCGTAGAAATAATAGACCACCTGCGCCATCAGCCGCGCCCAGTTGATGCTGTTGACGGCCGACAGGTTGAAGCGGCGCGAGAAACCGGCATCGTTGAACATCGCCTTCACCAGCGCCTGCGCGTCGTCGAAGCTGCCGTCGATGGCGATATTATAGACATTGGGCGCGCGCACGGTCGTCATCTGCCGCCGCTGCACATCCGACACGCGGCCATCGGGGTGGAGCATGAAGATGTCGATCTTTTCCCGGCCCGCCACCGCGTCGATCGCCGCCGACCCGGTATCGCCTGACGTCGCGCCGACAATGGTGAGATGATCGTCGCGGCGCGAGAGGAAACGCTCGAACAACTGGCCGAGCAGTTGCAGCGCCACGTCCTTGAACGCCAGCGTCGGACCGTGAAACAACTCCAGCATCCAGTGGCGATGGTCGAGCTGGACCAGAGGCGTCACGGCATCATGGCTGAACCGGCCATAAGCGGCTTCGCACAGGTCGCGCAGTTCCTCTGGCGAAAGCGATCCCGCGACGAAGGGCGCCATGACGCGCACGGCTGTTTCCACATAGGAAAGGCCCGCAAGCGCGCGAATGTCGCCGGGCGAGAAGCCGGGCCAGCGTTCCGGGAGATAAAGGCCCCCGTCGGACGCCAGCCCCGCCAGCGTCACATCCTCAAAACCCAGCGCAGGCGCGCTCCCTCTGGTGCTCACATATTGCATGATGGAGAAGCGCGGTAACGGGGCGCGGCGTTGGGAGCAAGCCTTTACGGCGAATCTGCGGGCGGCTTGTTGCGGCGGCGGAGCGCAAGGACGTAGATCGTCGCGGCCACCGCAGCGAAGAAGAACCATTGCACGGCATAGGCGAGATGGTTGTTGGGCACGTCCTCCACGCTGGGTGGCGCGAGGGACTTGAGAGCTGTGGGCGCTGCGCGAGCGATCAGCATGGGGCGCAGGGGCAAGGCGCGCGCCCCGAATCGTGACAGGAGCGAACGGTGATCCGGTTCCTCCGAAATCCAGCCCGCGACCTGACCGCCCTGCCATTGCGGCTGTTCATCGGGCCGCTGCCCTACGCCCAGCGCCACGAGTACGCCCGGTCCTTCCGCCCCCGTCGCGCATTGGGCGATATGGCGATAGCCCATCGAACCATCCGCCGCGCGCCCGGCTTCGGTCTGCCAGCCCACGACTCGCAGGCAATGGATGGAAGAAGGACGGAAAAGCAATTCCGGCGGGACAGGCGGCACAGTGGGGAAAGCGACCGCAGGCCTGGCGGGATTGGCGGCGGCCAGGGCCAGCGCGGCTTCCTTCTCATGCCGCCGGTCAAGTTGCCACATGCCCAACGCGATCATCACCAGCACCGCAAAGGCGACGACGATGGTCGGGATCAGGGGCAAGGAACGGCGGAGGGTCATGGGCCGGGCCTTTCACTGGCGGCAATGCAAGCGCGCCCTTTCGCGGGTGGCGGGATTAACGGCCTTGGCAGGGCGGACTGGTCGGGCTGCATGGTCATGGGCGTCCGGCATAACGCCCGGCGGAACAAAAGAAAACGGCCGGGAAATCGTCCCCGGCCGTTTTTGTGATCTGGGTGGAAACTGATCGTCAGCCGCCGTGCACCGGCGCGCCCCAACCGCCCCATACATAGATAGAGACGAACAGGAACAGCCAGACGACGTCGACGAAGTGCCAGTACCAGGCCGCCGCTTCGAACCCGAAATGCTGGCGCGGCGTGAAATCACCCTGATAGGTGCGGACCAGATTGACGATCAGGAAGATCGTGCCCACCAGGACGTGGAAGCCGTGGAAGCCGGTCGCCATGTAGAAAACCGACGTGTAGGTGGTGCCACCGAACGGGAAAGGCGCATGGGCATATTCATAGGCCTGGATCGACGAAAAGAGCAGGCCCAGGATGATGGTGCACCACAGGCCCTTCTTCAGTCCTTCGCGATCGCCATGGATCAGCGCATGGTGCGCCCAGGTGATAGTCGTGCCCGAGCAGAGCAGGATCAGCGTGTTGAGCAGCGGAAGCTCGAACGCGTTCATCACCTCGATGCCCTTAGCCGGGAACAGGCCGTCGATCGGCGCCAGCGCGCTGGGGAACAGGGAGAAGTCGAAAAAGGCCCAGAACCAGCCGACGAAGAACATCACCTCCGACGCGATGAACAGGATCATGCCGTAGCGCAGGTGCAATTGCACCACCGGCGTATGATCGCCCGCGCGCGCTTCATGCACCACGTCGCTCCACCAACTGAACATGGTGAACAGGACGCCTGCCGTGCCGATGAGGAAAACCCAGCCGCCGCCCGCGGGCAGCGCGTCGGGGTGCATCCACATGATCGCGCCGAACGCCATGACCAGCGCCGACAGCGAGCCGAACATCGGCCAGATGCTGGGCGGGAGAATATGATAATCGTGATTCTTGGCGCCTGCCATGACCTGACACTTCCCTGTTCGCGTTATTGCCTGTTGCCTTAGCTTGGCTTCTTGTCCTGCTCAACAGGATAGAAGGTGTAGCTGAGCGTAATTTCCTGCGTGTCCTTGTTGTCCGGATCGGACAGGATCTGGGGATCAATATAATAGAGCACCGGCATCCGCACCTCCTCGCCGGGCTTCAGCGTCTGCTCGGTGAAGCAGAAACATTCGATCTTGGCGAACCAGGCGCCGGCCTGCGTGGGCGTGACGTTGAAGCTGGCGGTCCCGGTGACGGGCTTGTCCGACATGTTCTTCGCCACGAAGATCGCCATGTTGCGCGCGCCCACCGTCACCGACTGGGTCGGATGTTCGGGATGGAATTGCCACGGCATGCCCGGCTGCACGTTGGAATCGAAACGGATCGACATGGTGTGGCCGGTCGCTTCCTTCACCTGGACGTCCGCCGAAACCCGCTTGGTCGTGCCACCAAAGCCGGTCTGTTCGCAGAAGATGCGGTAGAGCGGCACGGACGCGAAGCCCAGACCCAGCATCGCAAGGCCGGTCACTACGGTCATGATGAGCGTCCGCTGGTTGCGGCGGCCTCTGTCAAAGGGGGACGGGGGTAGGCTCGCCATCATTGGCCTCCGCTCATCTTCGCGATGGTGATCGCGTAAAAGAGGATAACCAGCGCGCCGAGCAGCACGCCAGTGACGATGGCGCGGGATTTCTGCCGCGCGCGGACCTGTTCTTCCTCTTCGGGCGTCATGCCAGCCACCAACGGTCGGCCACGACCGCTCCGAACAGCAGAAACAGATAAAGGATGGAATATTTGAAGAGGCGCCGCTCCGGCTCCATGCGGGCCGGGTCGGTTTCGCGATGCCGGTACACCTGGAAAGCCAAGACCGCGAACAGCGCGGTGCCGAGCAAGGCCGTGATGCCGTAGACAAGTCCCGTCAGCCGCAGCAGGACCGGCACCATGGCGGCGACCGCCATGATCGCGGTGTAGAACCAGATCTGGCGGCGCGTCGCGACCTCCCCGGACACGACCGGCAGCATGGGGATGCCCGCTGCGGCATAATCGGTCCGCACGAACAGGGCCAGCGCCCAGAAATGCGGCGGCGTCCAGAAGAAGATCAGCATGAAAAGCGCCACGGGCAGCGCCGAAATGTCCCCCGTCACCGCCGCCCAGCCGATCACGGGCGGGAAAGCGCCGGCCGCGCCGCCGATGACGATATTCTGCGCGGTGCGGGGCTTCAGCCAGATGGTGTAGACAAAGACGTAGAAAAGGATCGAAACCGCCAGCACCGCCGCCGCCAGCCAGTTGGTCGCGACGCCCAGCAGCAGCACCGAGAAGAAAGAAAGGCCAACCCCGAAATGCAGCGCCGATTGCGGTTCCATCCGGCCCGCCGGAAGCGGCCGCTTCGCGGTACGCTTCATCAGGCCGTCTATGTCCCGCTCATACCATTGATTGAGCGCCGCCGCCGCGCCCGCGCCCAGCGCGATGCACAGGATCGCCGTGAAGGCGAGTACCGGATGAATATAACCGGGCGCCGCGAGCAGGCCGCACAGGCCGGTGAAGACGACCAGCGTCATCACCCTGGGCTTGGTCAGCGCCACGAAGTCCCGCCAATGGGCAGGCAACACGGGCGCAAACGACCCGGACATGATCGGCGAACTTGCCATAATCTCCTCACGCGCCAGCCCGGCGCCGATGCAGCGCCGGGTCTGATCCCGGGACAAAGCCGGAACCGTCCCCGCCGGCGTCCCACCCATTGGGGGGACGCCATTTCCTCACACCGTCAATCGACGACGGGCAGGGTTTCGAACTGGTGATAGGGCGGCGGGCTGGACAGCGTCCATTCCAGCGTCGTCGCGCCTTCACCCCATGGGTTGCCGGCAGCCTTCTTGCCCGCGGCCAGCGACCAGATCAGGTTGATGAAGAAGATCACCATGCCAACCGCCATGACTTCATAGCCGTGGCTCGCGAACTTGTTCCAGTAGGTGTAGGCTTCCGGATAGTCGGGATAGCGGCGGGGCATGCCCGACAGGCCCAGGAAGTGCATCGGGAAGAACAGCATGTTCACGCCGATGAAGAACACCCAGAAGTGCAGGTGGCCGAGGAACTCGTTGTACATCTTCCCCGACATCTTGGGGAACCAGTAGTAGAAGCCCGCGAACAGGCCGAACACGGCGCCCAGCGACAGCACATAGTGGAAATGCGCCACCACATAATAGGTGTCGTGCAGCACGTCGTCGACGCCGCCGTTCGCCAGCACGACGCCGGTGACGCCGCCCACGGTGAACAGGAAGATGAAGCCGAGCGCCCAGACCATCGGGGTGCGATAGGTGATCGAACCGCCCCAGATCGTCGCGATCCACGAGAAAATCTTGATCCCCGTGGGGACGGCGATGACCATCGTCGCTGCGGTGAAGTACATCTTCACGTTTACGGACATGCCGGTGGTGAACATGTGGTGCGCCCACACAATGAAGCCGACAACGCCGATCGCGACCATGGCGTAGGCCATGCCGAGATAACCGAACACCGGCTTGCGGCTGAAGGTCGACACGATCTGGCTGATCATGCCGAAGCCCGGCAGGATCATGATGTACACTTCGGGGTGGCCGAAGAACCAGAAGAGGTGCTGATAGAGCACCGGATCGCCGCCGCCGGCCGCGTCATAGAAGGTCGTGCCGAAATTGCGATCGGTGAGCAGCATGGTGATCGCCGCGGCCAGAACCGGCAGCGAGATCAGCAGCAGGAAGGCGGTGACCAGCACCGACCATGCGAACAGCGGCATCTTGTGCAGGGTCATGCCCGGCGCGCGCATATTGAAGATGGTGGTGATGAAGTTGATCGCGCCCAGGATCGAGCTGGCGCCCGCGAGGTGGAGCGCCAGAATCCCCATGTCCACGGCCGGCCCCGCCGAACCGCTGGTCGACAGCGGCGCGTAGACCGTCCAGCCCGTGCCCGCCCCGTTGCCGGTGCCGCCGGGAACGAAGGTCGAACCGAGCATCAGCGCGAAGGCAGGGATCAGCAACCAGAAGCTGATGTTGTTCATGCGCGGGAAGGCCATGTCCGGCGCGCCGATCATGATCGGCACGAACCAGTTGCCGAAGCCGCC
This sequence comes from Sphingobium faniae, assembly GCA_900100475.1. Taxonomy (GTDB): domain Bacteria; phylum Pseudomonadota; class Alphaproteobacteria; order Sphingomonadales; family Sphingomonadaceae; genus Sphingobium; species Sphingobium faniae. The sequence goes on from FMTU01000006.1 coordinate 287,306, forward strand.
GATCATCGCGGGCATCACCATGAAGAAGACCATGATGAGGCCGTGCGCGGTGATCAGCACGTTCCAGAGGTGATAGGCCTGATCCAGCGTGGCGCCCGGCCCGTCGCTGATCTGCGCCCATGCCTGGAGATACTGCACGCCCGGCTCCGCCAGTTCCGCGCGCATCAGGCCCGAAATAGCGCCGCCGATGATGCCGGCGACGATCGCGAAGATCAGGTAGAGGGTGCCGATGTCCTTGTGGTTCGTGGACATGAACCAGCGCTGGAAGAAGGCCGGCTTGTGATCGGCGTCGTGATGCTCGTGAGCATGATCGCCGTGGTGGTCTGCGGTAATGGTGGTCATGGCGTATCTGCCCTTACATCAAATCTTGGCGGCCGGATCGGCGGCGGCGGGCGCGGGCGCCTGCGCCGTCGTCGCGGCACCTTCTTCAGCCCTCGGCTTGCCGCCCTGCGACAGCACCCACTGGTCGAACTGGGCGGGAGGCAGCGCCTCGATCGCGATCGGCATGAAGGCGTGACGCGCGCCGCACAGTTCGGAACACTGGCCGTAATAGACGCCGGGCTTCTCGATGGTGAAGCTCTTCTCGTTCAGGCGTCCCGGCACGGCATCCATCTTCACCCAGAGCGAAGGCACGGCGAAGCTGTGGATGACGTCGGCGCCGGTGATGATGAGCTTGATCGGACGCCCCGCGGGCAGGACCAGGCGATTGTCGGCGGCCAGCAGATAAGGCTCGCCATGCTCGGCGGCCTGCTCCTTGGTCAGCATGTTCGACACGATTTCGGGGATTTCGTTGTCGGGATATTCATAGCCCCAATACCACTGATAGCCCGTCACCTTGACGGTGACCGCATCCTTGGGCGCAGGCTTGTACTGGTCGGCGAGCAGCCCGATCGAAGGCACCGCGATCACCAGCAGGATCATGACCGGCACCACGGTCCAGACGACTTCGACCAGCGTGTTGTGCGACGTCTTGGACGGAGTAGGATTCGCCGAGCGGCGGAAGCGGATCATCACATAGAGCATCAGCACCAGAACGAGGACGCAGATAAAGGTGATGATCGGCAGCAGCATCTGGTCATGCAGCCAACGGGCGGTGTGTCCGTTGGGCGAGAACTGCTGCTGAAGGGTGATTTCGCCCGGACGGGGCATGCCGATGCCTTCGGTCGGCTTCATGCGCGGCGGAGCCTCGACCTTGGCGGCGGGCGCCGCTTCGGTGGCGTTGGTGGCCGAGTCGGCCGGCGCAGCGGCGTTTTCAGCGGCGGGCGCCGCAGCGGCTGCATTGTCCTGCGCCAGCGCCGGACTGCTCATCGCCAAAGCCGGCGCAAAGGCCAGCATCCCGGCGAGAATGAGCGATTTCACCTTGTTCATAGCGTCTTCTTACCCCGTAACCCCTTCGCGCCCCTGCGGCGGAAGGTGCGCACATATGCGTCCCGTCCTCGCCCGGTCGGTCTGCCGCGGCTTATAGGCATGGTTTTTTTTAGCCTCAAGGTTCCAGGAGCAGATTTTCTTCACTGTTGCAACGCCTCCCTTGCCCGCCTATTCCGCTCCCGCGCACAGGGGCGCTGTTTCACAGGGGTGACATGCCCCTCAAATAGAGAGCGAGACGGGCGGAAAACCACTCCGCAACCGGCGCGTGGATGGATCTGAACAGAATGACCGACGAGGAAGTATTGGCGGAATTCCGGGCGGCGGGCGCGCTGCTGGAAGGACATTTCATCCTGTCATCGGGACGGCGCAGCGGCAATTATCTGCAATGCGCGCGCGTGCTGATGAATGCCGAGCGGGCCGGACGGCTGGCCCGCGCGATGGTGCAGCAACTGCCGCGCGAGGTGCGGCAGGATATTGATCTGGTGGTCTCCCCGGCGATGGGCGGCCTGATCATCGGCCATGAAGCGGGCCGCGCGCTGGACCGCGACGCCATCTTCCTCGAACGCCCCGAAGGCACGTTCGAACTGCGCCGCGGCTTCACGATCACGCCGGGGCAGAAGGTGTTGATGGTCGAGGACGTGGTCACGACCGGCCTGTCCTCGCGCCAGGCGATCGAAGCCGTGCGGGCCGAAGGCGGCATCGTGGTCGCCGAGGCCGCGCTGGTCGACCGATCGGCGGGCGAAGCCGATCTGGGCGTGTCCTTCTATCCGCTCGTCAGCATTAATTTTCCCGTTTATGACGAGGATGACATCCCGCCCGAACTGGCGGCCATCCCCGCCATCAAACCGGGCAGCCGGAAGCAGTAGCCGATGACGTCCTCTCCCACGCCTCTGCGCCTTGGTGTCAATATCGACCATGTGGCGACCATCCGCAACGCGCGGAGGGGAGAGCATCCCGACCCGGTCAAGGCCGCCCTGTTGGCGGTCAAGGCCGGGGCGGACGGCATCACCGCTCATCTGCGCGAGGATCGCCGCCATATCCGGGACGAGGATATCGCAACGCTGATCGCGGCGCTCAGCGTGCCGCTGAATCTGGAGATCGCGGCGACGCGCGAAATGCTCGACATCGCGCTGAAGCACAAACCCCATGCCGCCTGCATCGTGCCGGAAAAGCGGGAGGAGCAGACGACCGAGGGCGGACTGGACGCCGCGGGGCAGATCGACGCCCTGCGCCCCGTCGTCGCGGCATTGAGCGATGCCGGCATCCGCGTCAGCCTGTTCATCGAACCCGATCCGGCCCAGATCGAGGCGGCGATCAAACTCGGCGCGCCCGTGGTGGAATTGCACACCGGCCGCTATGCCGAACTGGACGGCGCGAAGCGGGCGCAGGAATTGCGGCGGCTGTCGGACGCGGCGGCGCTGGCGGCGAAGAACGGCATCGAACCTCATGCGGGCCATGGCCTGACCTTCGACAATGTGGGGCCGATCGCCGCCATTCCGCAGGTGGTGGAACTCAATATCGGGCATTTCCTGATCGGCGAGGCGATCTTCGGCGGGCTGGAATGCGCCATTCGCGAAATGCGGCGGCAGATGGATCTGGTCCGTTGATCATCGGCCTTGGCTCCGACCTCTGCAATATCGAGCGCATCCAAGGCTCGCTCGACCGCTTCGGCGAGCGGTTCGAGCAGCGGGTCTTCACCGACATGGAACGCGCCAAGGCCAATCGCCGTCCCTTTACCAGGGCCGGGACGCTCGCCAAGCGCTTCGCCGCCAAGGAAGCCTTTTCCAAGGCGGTCGGGACCGGCTTCAGGCGGGGCGTGTTCATGAAGGACATCGGTGTCGTCAACGGCCCCAGCGGCGCGCCGACGCTGGCCCTGACGGGCGGCGCGCTCGACCGGCTTCAATCGCTGGTTCCGGTGGGCTACAGGCCGGTCGTTCACCTGACGCTCACGGACGATCATCCCTGGGCACAGGCATTCGTCATCATCGAAATCCTGCCGCTGGATCCTGCGGCGCCAGAGGCCCGCCCCCATCCATGACGGCATCCGACATGACCGAAAACAGCCCGCCGCCCGAACAGGGCGGCGAAACGCCGGAAGAAGAGGCCGCCTCTCCGCCCGTCAACTGGTGGCATGAAGTGCGCAGCATCGCCCTGCTGATCCTGGCGGTGCTGGCCTTTCACAGCTTCGTCGCCAAGCCCTTCTACATTCCGTCGGAATCGATGATGCCGGTGCTGTTGAAGGGCGACCGGCTGGTGGTCAGCAAATTCCCCTATGGATGGTCCTATGTGTCGCCGAGCTTCCATCCGCTGCCCTTTCTGAAAGGGCGCATTTTCGGCCATATGCCGGTGCGCGGGGATATCGTGATCGTGTCGCCGCAAAACCGGCGGGAAGATTATATCAAGCGGGTGATCGGCCTGCCCGGCGACATCGTCGAGGTACGGAGCGGACAGGTCATCCTGAACGGCAGGCCCGTGCCGCAAAAGGCGCTGACGCCCATCCGTCTGCCCATCGACGGCAACGCCCCCTGCCCGCCCATGCAATTCCCCGGCGCGCGGCGCACCGGGCCGGACGGCAAGGGCTATTGCGAACTGCCGGTGAGGCAGGAAGTGCTGCCCAACGGCAAAACCTATGCCACCATCGACATGGGGCCGAGCGCGCTCGACTGGTATGGCCCGGTGCGCGTGCCCCGCAATCACGTCTTCCTGATGGGCGACAATCGCGACAACAGCGCCGACAGCCGCGCGCCGCTGGAAGAAAACGGACTGGGCGGGCCGGTGCCGTGGGAAGCGATTGGCGGACGCGCGGAGTTCATCACCTTCTCGCTGGACGGGGATTCCACCTGGAACCCGCTAAGCTGGTTCCACGCATTGCGGAGCGGACGCGCCGGGAACAGCCTGCGCCCGCGGAGCGTTACACCGCCGCAATAGATGATCCAAGGGGGAACGGGTTTGAGCGACAGGCAGGTCCATATCGAGGAACCCGGTCCCAGCGAATATCGCAGCCCCCTGGTCCAGCATGAGATGAAGCGCGCGGGCGTGTGGATCGCCATGGGCATCGCGGTCGCGCTGGTCGTGCTGCTGGCCCAGCCGATCATGCTCGTCATGGGCGCTCTGGTGCTGACGACGATGATGGACGGCGGCACGCGGCTGCTGGGCCGGGTGCTGCCGATCGGGCGGGGATGGCGGCTGACCATGGTGCTGATCGCGGCCCTCGCCTTCCTGATCTACACCTTCTACCTCACCGGATCGAGTCTCGCCGCGCAGGCGCAGGCGATGCGGACCATCGTCGAAACGCAGGTGACGCGGATCGGCGGCTGGATGCAGCAGTTGGGCGTCACGACCACGCCGGAGGATTTCAAGAGCCTCGCCAGTCAGGCGATGAGTTCGCTGGGCCGCGTCACGGCGGCGGTCGGCACGGCGGTGGGCGCGGTCACGAGCGGCGTCATGATGCTGGTCCTCGCCATTTTCATCGCGGTCGAGCCGAAGCTCTATGAACGCGGCGTCGCATGGATGCTGCCGATGGACAAACGCGGGCATTTCTACCGGATTGCCGACAAGATGGGCTGGACGCTGCGGCGGTTGATGTTCGGGCGGCTGATCGGCATGGCGGTGGAGGGCGTGGGCACATGGCTGCTGCTCTGGGCGGGCGGCGTGCCGATGGCGGGACTGCTCGGCATATTGACGGGCCTGTTCGCCTTCCTGCCCAATATCGGTTCGATCATATCGGGCATATTGATCGTGCTGGTCGGATTTTCGGCGGGGGTGAATGCGGGATTCTATGCCTTGGGCGTCTATCTGATCGTGCAGATCGTGGACGGTTATCTGATCGTGCCGATGGTCGCCAAGCGCGCGACGGACCTGGCCCCGGCCCTGGTGCTGGCGGCGCAGATCCTGTTCGGCGCGCTGTTCGGCATCATGGGGCTGTTTCTGGCCGATCCGATCGTGGCGATGATCAAGGTCTATCTGGAGGAACGGTCGAAGGCGCTGGAAGCCGACCGGACGGACAGTGCCGACATCCTTCAGGCGGCGTCCTGACAGGAAGGATGGCGTTCGGTGATTGAACTTATGTCCGCACACCTGCCCAAAGCCCGATAAGAAAAAGAGGCCCGCAACGGGGCCTCTTCCTTGATCCTGCGATGACAGCGGCGGTCAGTTCCCAGGCAGAGGTGGCGGGACAGCGCCCTGCTGCATCATCTGCTGCATCTTCATGATGTCCGCGCGCGACTTGAAATCGTGGAGCTGGACATCGAAGACCAGAACCGAATTGGCCGGGATCGGGCCAGCCGCCTGATCGCCATAGCCAAGCTGCGGCGGAATCCAGAGGCGGTATTTGCCGCCCTTCTTCATCTTCTGAAGACCTTCGGAGAAACCCGGCACGACGCCGTCGACCGGCATGGCAGTCTGCGGATTCTCGTCGAACACCGTGCCGTCGAGCAACGTGCCCTTATAGCCGACCAGCGCCACGTCCTCAGCCGTCGGGCTGGGACCGGAGCCTTCTTCCAGCACCTTGAACTGGAGGCCGGATTCGGTCGCCTCGACGCCATCCTCATGGGCATTTTGCGTCAGGAAGGTCGCGGGCGACGGTTCCAGACTGCGCTGCCCGGCCCAGGCAAGCCCGCCCGCCGCCAGCGCGACCGCGGCGACGCCGATCCAGAGCCGCGTCAGCGACCCCTTGGCGATGGGGTGGAGGGGAACAGCCGTCGTGGACATGAGCGCGCGCCTTGCAGTTGGATGAAGACTTTAAGGAAGAGGGCGATCCCGCGACCGCCCCTCAGGCGTGCTTACCGGACGCCGTCACGCTCGGCGCGCTTGCGCTCCAGCTTGCGGGCGCGGCGGACAGCGGCGGCCTTTTCACGGGCGCGCTTTTCCGAGGGCTTCTCGTAGTGACGGCGCAGCTTCATCTCGCGATAGACGCCCTCCCGCTGCAGCTTCTTCTTGAGAGCGCGAAGAGCCTGATCCACATTGTTATCGCGAACGATGATTTGCATAAGCCAGTCAATCTCCAATCGAAAACGGGCGGTCCGCCAGGAATGAAAAACCCTTCCCAGCGGGCCTCCCGAATAAAAATCCATGAGTCGCCGCCGGTCTCCCTGCGCCGTGTGGGGCGCGCCCTACCAGCAGAGTCGCTCAAATTCAACCCTAAAGCCGCCTCATTCCCGCCACCCGCCGCGCAAACGGCCACCACCATGACGAAGCGAGGGCGGCCAGGCCTCCCCCGCCAGCTATCCCGGCGGGCGATTTTCCGGCCTTTTCTGCTCTTTGCGGTTGATCGGCGCGACGCTTCATGATCTTCTATCCATGGGCCGGATGCAATGGAGGACAGGGTTGGCGACCATATTGAACAATCGCGCGGGCGGGGGTCGTCGGAACGCCTTCGCCAAGCGGATCAGTTCGCACCTTGCCGCCGCCCTTGTCGTCTTCTGCCTGCTTCAGATTTTCATCGTCGCGAAAATGGGCGGATCGCTGTTGCTGCATCTGGGCGTCATCATCGCCATTGGCGGCTTTGCCGTGGCGGCGCGGGGGCTGGAGCGGCACTGGCAGTCGATCGAGCAGAGCGGGCTGCCGCATCGGGCGCTGGCGCTGCGGTTCCGGCGCGACGTGCTGCAACTCTGGGCCGCAAGCCTGATCGGCGCGCTGCTGTGGATTCCGGTGGCGATCATCTATCGCGCCCTTTTCGGCTGACCGGCGGAGCCAAAACGGCATGACCTTCGTTCCTTTTCCATTCGCAGGAGGAACGACCCATGGCCAACGCCACGATTTTCGACCGGCTGAAACAGGATCATGACGCGCACCGGCAATTGCTGGACAAGATCGCCGACGCGAAGGGCCAGCCGGACCGGCTGGAAAAGCTGTTCGAGCAGTTCAAGGTCGAAGTGACCGCCCATGCCGCGGCCGAGGAGGAGACGCTTTACGCCACCATGCTGGCGCGGCCGGATTTGCGCGAGGATGCGCAGCATAGCGTGGCAGAGCATAAGGAAATCGCTGATTATCTGGAGAAGCTGGGAGAACTGGCGTTCAATGGCGAGGCGTGGAAACGCACATTTGCCGAAATGGAGCAGCGCTACATCCACCATATCGACGAGGAAGAGGAGGAGATGTTCCCCGACGCCGCAAGGGATTTGACGGCGGAGGAGGAAGAAAGGCTGGCGGCCATTTTCGCCCGACGCAAGCCCGCCGAGTTGAAGCGGGCCGAAGCAGACGGCTGAACCGGGCCGAAGCGCCGATCAGACGAGACCGAGCCTCGACAATTCCCCCAGCAGCGCGGGCGGCATGGCGTCCAGATCGTCGGCTTCCCCGGAACCGAGGTCGGGCGGCGCGTCCTTTTCTTCCAGATAGCGCCAGCCCTGATGGGGGCGCTTGGGCATGGCGCGCACGGCGATGAGCCGGGGTTCGAGGCGAATCCAGAAGCGCCCCTGCCCGGTTTCCTCGAAACCCAGGATCGGACTGCGCCCGACGAGCTGGCTGCTGTGAATCCAGTAGAGGGAGCCGCCCTTCAACTCCTCGAAACGCTTGGGCATGTAGCGGGTGCTGGTGCGCGCTTCGCCTACCTGGCTTTCCAGCCAGGCGCGCAGGGTGGCGGGGCTTTGCGCGCCAAAGGCGATCTTGGTGATGTGAAGGGGCATGGCGCCAAGATGGGCGGAAAACTCAGGCCGTCAATCCCGCCGCCGTCGCAAGGCCAAGGAACGCAAGGAAGCCCATCGAATCCGTAATCATGGTGACGAAGATGGAAGAGGCCACCGCCGGGTCAAGATTCATCCCGTCGAAGGCCAGCGGCACTGCCGCCCCGGCGAGGCCCGCGGTCAGGATGTTGGTCATCATCGCCGCCGCGATCACGCCGCCTAGCTGGACATTCTGGAACACCAGCGCCACGCCGATGCCCAGCACCAGCGCCACCGTCGCGCCGTTCAGCAGGGCCACGCGAATCTCGCGCAATATGGTGCGTCGCGTATTGGTGCCGGTGATCTGGTTGGTGGCGAGCGCCCGCACGGTGACGGCCATGGTCTGACTGCCCGCATTGCCGCCCACGCCCGCGACGATCGGCATCAGCGTGGCGAGCGCCACCATCTTCTCGATCGTGCCTTCGAAAATGCCGATGATGGTGGACGCGACCAGCGCCGTCAGCAGGTTGGTGAGCAGCCAGCGCACGCGGGCGCGATAGCTGTCCATCACCGGCTCGTTGATGTCGCCTTCGCCCGCGCCCGACAGGCGGAGGATGTCCTCGCCCGCTTCTTCGGAGATGATGTGGACGACGTCGTCGACCGTGATCATGCCGACCAGACGCCCGCTGCCGTCCACCACCGCGGCGGAGATCAGCGCATATTTCTGGAAACGAAGCGCGACTTCCTCCTGATCCATGTCGACCGGGATCAGCGTCTGTTCCCGTTTCATGAGGTCGGACATGGCGACGCCGCGCGGGCAGGTGAGAACCCAACTGAGCTGACAGGTGCCGATGGGCTTGTGCTGTTCGTCCACCACGAAGATTTCCCAGAAATCGGTGGTGAGGTCGGACATGTCGCGCAGATAGTCGATCACTTGCCCGACCGTCATATGTTCGGGCACCGCGATCAGGTCGCGCTGCATCAGGCGGCCGGCGGATTCCTCCGGGTAGGAAAGCGCGCTTTCGATGGCGGCCCGATCTTCGGGGTCGAGCGCGTCGAGGACGGCCTGCTGGTCGGCCTCCTCCATATCCTCGATGATGGCGACGGCGTCGTCGGTATCGAGTTCGGAAGCGAACTCCGCCACCTGCTCGGGCGCGAGCGAATCGAGCAGGTCGTCGCGCACATAGTCGTTGAGTTCGGAAAGCACCTCCGCGCCGACCAGATCGCCGAGCGCGGCGGCGACGTCCCCGCGCCGTTCGGACGGGGTGAGTTCCAGAAGATCGGCGATGTCGGCCGGATGCAGCGGCGACACGAGTTCGCGCGCGCGTTCGCTGTCGCCATCCTCCACCGCGTCCAGCACGGCGGAAACGAAGTCGGTTTTCAGCCGGTCGTCCTCGTCATGGCGGGAATCATCGGCCTGGTCGACCGCTTGGTCAACAGGCTGTTCGTCCGGCCGGGGTTCGGCCCGATCGCCGTGCTCGCTCATGGCGTCCCCTACTGTCCGGTTCCTGTAGCATCGGGCCGCTTTCGCCCATGCGAAATCGAATTGCAATGGGGTTCGGGCGGGGAATGGCGCATCATATCCCTAAATGCTTCCATCCTTCCCGCGACCCTCTATATGACGGCTATCGACCCTTCCCACCAAGAGGACATCATGGCCGACGAAACGCTTACCCTCACCCTCGACAGCGGCGGCGACGTCGTCATCAAGCTGCGCTCCGATCTGGCTCCCGGCCATGTGGAACGCATCACTTCGCTGGCCAAGGAAGGCTTTTATGACGGCGTGGTGTTCCACCGCGTCATCCCCGGCTTCATGGCGCAGGGCGGCGATCCGACCGGCACCGGCATGGGCGGGTCGAAGCTGCCCGACATCAAGGCGGAGTTCAGCCGCGAACCGCATGTCCGGGGCGTCTGCTCCATGGCGCGCGCGATGAACCCGAACAGCGCCAACAGCCAGTTCTTCATCTGCTTCGACGACGCGACCTTCCTCGACGGGCAATATACCGTCTGGGGCGAAGTCACGTCCGGCATGGAACATGTCGACGCCCTGCCCAAGGGCGAACCGCCGGCCACCCCCGGCAAGATCGTGAAGGCTATGGTTTCCTGACCATGCCATCGGTGGGGGAGATGGCGTTCGGCGCCGCTTCCCCGCCGCTTTGTTCCGGCGGTTCTTCGGCCGGGACATAGGCCCCGATCGATTCGATGTGCCAGCGGCGGTCCGATTCGGACGATCCGGGCACATCATTGACGCGGCGCAGCGTCACCTGCCGCAACATATACCAGGGCTTGCCGGTGGCGGCGATGCGGCCATAGACCTGCACCGGCACGATCACATAGAGGGAGCCAGCCGCCCCTTCCACCTCGCCGGGCGCGCCGACATTGGCGTGGATTTCGCTGAAGCCCCGGAAGCGGGCGGCGAAGAGAACGTCCTCTTCCGAACCGATGGCGCCTTTATCATTCCAGAGATCCTGCGCGTCGTCATAGCGCTTTTCTTCCAGCAGGCCGTAATAGCCCTGCACCACCTGCGCCGCGCCCTGCGCGCTGTCAGGATCAATGGCGTCCTCATCGACAGGAGCCTCGGCCGCGACGGGAAGGCCGCCGGGCGTTCCCGGCTCGGGCGGGGCCAGCGGCTCCATCAGCGCCTGCGCTTCGGCCTTCAGGTCATTGCCCACCTGTGCCGCATTGGCGCCGTTCGCCAGATTGTCGATCGCGCTTTCTTCCCGCCCGTCGCAGGCGGCCAGCGCCAGAACACCCAGAAGAAGAACCGTTCCCTTTCGCCATCCCATCGGCCTGCCTGTCTCCCTTATGATCGTTCAGTTCGGATTCTGCCGCCTGCCCGCGCGCGGTTGACGCTGACCGCCATCGGAACGGGACGGGCGCGCTTCCGGGCGAGCCTGCGGACGGGGAGACGTTACGCCATCCTGCCCGCCGCGCCAACGGCCCCATCCCCGATTGCCGTCAGGGCGGGAGGGGCGCTGGGGCCGGGCCACATTCCCGTCCGGCTGCGAAGGCCGTTGGGGTCTGGTCACGTTGCCGCCGGGCTGCGAGGAGCGCGGGGGACGAGCCATGTTGCCGCCGCGCTGGCCATCATTATCACGGCCCCGCCAACGGTCGCGATCCCGCCCGCGCCAGCGGTCGTCGCGGCGGTCGGCCCTGCGGCTTTCCCAATGGCGGCGCTGCCCGTCGTTCCAGCGATGGCGCCGGCCGCCGCGATCGTAAACATAATAGCCGCTGCCCGGATAATAATAGCCGTCATACCAGCCATAGCCGTAGCCCGGATAATAATCGTCATACCAGCCGCCGCCATAATAGCCGCTGCCGACACCGACGCCGCCATAATAGCCGTCGTCATAGGCGCAGCCCGCCACCATCAGCGCGCCGGCCAGCCCGATCACCGTAAGCAAGGGCCGTTTGAACAGGGCCATCGCCTTTCTCCTCAAAGATAGATTCCTCTTCGTAACGCGCGGCGGTTGAATTGGTTGTGAATGGCCGGGAGATGAAGGGGCCGTTTATCGAAGGTTCATAAAAACCGCCTTTCGTTCATCCGGCTGACAGAAACCGTTGTATTTGTGCCGCAATTCGGGCGGATCGACAGGATTTCACGCTGGTTCAGGAAACTTTCAGGGCCGCAAGCGGATTTTCATCCCATGTCCCGAGCCGCTTCGAGCGCAGTCGGGGCACGCGGGGGTTCACACCCCGGACGCGATTTTCCTCATCAGCAACAAAAAAGGGTCATCCATGAACAAACTGCTTTTCGCGGCGACTGCCGCTGCGTCCTTCATTCCCGCCGCCGCCATGGCGCAGGACGATGCCGGCTCTACCAGCCGGATCGAACCCTATGTCGGCGTGATGGGCGGCGTGGACAATTATGACAGCGAAACCGGCCAGGAAGGCATTCCACCCGCCGGTTACAAGGGCCGCATTGTCGAAGGCGTGGCAGGCGTGAACTATAACATCGCCGGGCCGATCGTCGTCGGCGTCGAGGGCACGGCGTCGAAAGGAATCAGCGGCGACGTCGACTGGGAATATGGCGTAGCGGGCCGCGCGGGCGTGAAGGCGGGCAAGGACAGCCTGATCTTTGGCAAGGTCGGCTATCGCTGGGTCAATTTCGACGCGCTGGGGCCTGACAGCCCGGACTTCCACGGCACCACCTATGGCGCGGGCGTGGAGCTGTCGGCGGCCGATCTCGGCGGCTCGGCGGCGAGCAGCCCGATCCGCCTGCGTTTTCAGGCCGACACGCTCGGCAATTTCCGCTCCATCCGCCCGATGGCGGGCGTGGTCGCGAAATTCTGACGGCCTGAAGAACAGTTGAGATTTGGGCGGGCATTCCCTTGCGCCCGCCCCCATCCCTTCCTCCCCGGAGGAGTCGAGGACGGATCAGCCAATGGACTGCAGGCTGGTTCGTCCTCTTCATTTCTCGATGGATGCTACCCGCTGTTCCGCAACGCCGTGGCGATGGCGTTGATCGACAGCGCGATGCCTTCCTCGATGCGCGGATCGTCCTCACCCGCGCGGTGGCGTTTGAGCAACTCCACCTGAAGCAGGTTCAGCGGCTCGATATAGGGCAGGCGCAGGCGGATGGATTCGTCGAGCTTCGGATTCTTCTCGAGCAGGCGCGACTGGCCGGTGGCGGCGAGCAGGCCATCATGCGTCATCGCCCAGCCATCGCGGATGCGGGCGAAGATATCGGCCGCGCGCGCCTGTTCCCCCACCAGCGGCAGATAGCGCGCGGCGATGCCGAGGTCGGACTTGGCCAGCACCATTTCCAGATTGTCGAGCGCGGAGGACAGGAAGGACCAGCCCTGCGCCATGTCGGCGAGCAGCGCCTTGTCCTCGAACGCGGCGAGCGCATGGCCCACGCCATACCAGCCGGGCAGCATCACCCGCGCCTGCGACCAACTGAAGACCCAGGGGATCGCGCGCAGATCCTCGATCCGGGTGCTGTTCGTGCGGCTGGCGGGGCGGGAACCGATCTTGAGGCCGGAAATTTCCTGAATCGGCGTCAGTTCGCGGAAAAACTCCCCGAAGCCTTCCGTTTCATAAACCAGATCGCGATAGGCGGTGAAGGCCCTTTGCGACAGTTCGTCCATCGCGGCGGAAAAGCGCGCGGCGTCGCGCGGCGAAATGCCCTCCGGTTCCAGGCTGGCCAGCAGGGTGGCGCTGGTCATCGCCTCCAGATTGGCCATGGCGACATCGCGCGTGCCATATTTGGCGGCGATCACCTCGCCCTGTTCGGTGATGCGGATGCGACCCTGCACCGTGCCTCTGGGCTGGGCCTGAATCGCCGCGAAGGAAGAGCCACCGCCCCGGCCCACCGCGCCGCCGCGCCCGTGGAAAAGCTGCATCGCCGCGCCGGCCTGCGCAAAGACCGGCTCCAGCGCCTTGCTCGCCTTGTACAGCCCCCAGGTGGAGGTGATGTAGCCGCCATCCTTGTTGCTGTCCGAATAGCCGATCATCACTTCCTGATGGCCCCGCGCCTGCACCACGCCGGCGATTTCGGGCAGGGCGAAATAGGCGGACATGATGCAGTGCGCGGCTTCAAGGTCGGCGATGGTTTCGAAGAGCGGCACCGCCATGATCGCGGCCTGCGGCGGATCGCCGTCCGCGCCCGCGCGCCAGAGGCCCGCTTCCTTGAGGAGGATGTTGACTTCCAGCAGGTCGGACACGCTTTCCGCCTTGGACATGATGTAATGGGTGATGCTTTGCGGGCCGTAGAGGCGATGCGCCTCCGCCGCTTCCTCCATGATGGCGAGTTCGGAGGCGGTTTCCTCCGAATATTCGGAAAAGCGGGCGCCCAGGGGCCGGTTGCTTGCCAGTTCGCGACGAAGCAGCGCGACGCGGGCGGCTTCGTCGAGGGACGCATAATCCTGCTCGACCCCGGCGACCTTGAGCAATTCGGCGACGACGCGCTGATGCACGTCGCTATTCTGCCGCATGTCGAGCGTGGCGAGGTGGAAGCCGAAGGTCTCCACCGCGCGGATCAGGCGGCCGAGCGCCCCGCCCGTCGCCAGCGCCCCGTCCCCCTCGCTCGCCAGCCCCTGCGCCAGGGTGACGAGGTCGCGGCGCAGGTCGGCGGGGCTGTCATAAGGCTCGCCCTTCAGCGTGGAAGGGCGCGGCGGAGCCTGCCCGGTGCGCGCGTCATAAGTGGCGGCAAGGCGGGCGTAGATGCCCGAAATCGCGCGGCGATAGGGTTCGTCCAGACGGCTGGCGGCATAGTCGCCGCTGGCTTCGGCAAGATCCAGCACCGGCTGGGGCACATCGGCGAGTTCGGTGGAAAGCGAGAGTTCCGCGCCCAGCGCGTGCACGGCTTCGAGATAATAGCCGAGCGCTGCCTGACAGGCGCGCGCCAGGGCGAGGCGAAGCTGGGCAGCCTGAACAAAAGGATTGCCGTCCCGGTCGCCCCCGATCCATGAACCGACACGCAGGAAGCTGTGCGGGCGCGCCTCCAGCACGCGCTCCCACCGGGCGTAGAGCGCAGGCAGCGTCGGCAGAAAGATGTCGCGCAGATAGGTGAGGACATTCTCGATCTCGTCCGCGACAAAGAGCTTTTCCCGGCGGAGCGGGCGCGTCTGCCACAGGAGCGCGATCTGGCGGAGGATCGCTTCCTCCAGATTTTCGCCATCGTCGGTTTCGTCGCGGCCCGCGTCGCGCAGGCGCATGAGGTCGGCGATCCGGTTGCGGTGGTCGATCATGCTCTTGCGCCGCACCTCGGTCGGGTGAGCGGTCAGCACGGGGACGATCAGCGCTTCGTCCAGCAGCTTCAGCGCGGCGACGCGGCCGATGCCTTCCTTTTCCAGCCGTTCGAGCGCGGAAGCGATGTCCGCGCCCGGTTCGGCGGCGACGCCCTGCCGGTCCTCCGCCAGATTGGCGAGCATCGAAAAGAGCATGAAGCCGCGCACGAAGCTGAGCGTGTCGTCGAGGCTCAGCGCATCAAGGCCGGTGTCGGTGACGTCCGCGCCCTGAATCCCCCGCGCCCGATCGACCGAGGCGGAGCGGATATATTCGGTCTGCTTGTAGAGCTTGTCCCCGCCATAAGCGCGTATCACATCGCCCAGCAGGCGGCCGAGATAGCGGATATCGGGGTTCTGCGTGATCGCCGGGGGTGCAGGAGTCGCCATGAGCGGGATGCTGCGCCGCACCAAATTGCAGGTCAAGGGAAAGCTCGGAATCGCGGCAGGGCTTGCATGGGAGGCTCCGGCTGGGCCAAAGGACATGCGTGACCGCCAGTATCAGCATAGGAAACGACAGCAACGGCAATCCCGTTCTGGTCGATGTAGAGGAATTGCTCGCCACCCGCCTGCTCGTGCAGGGCAATTCGGGGTCGGGCAAGTCGCACCTCTTGCGCCGCCTGCTGGAGGAAAGCGCCACGCTGGTGCAGCAGGTGGTGATCGACCCGGAAGGCGATTTCGTGACGCTCGCCGATGAATATGGCCATGTGGTAATCGACGCGGGCGACTATAATGAGCGCGAGATCGTCAAGATGGCGACCCGGATTCGCGAGCATCGCGCCTCGGTCGTGCTGAGCCTCGAATCGCTGGAGCTGGAGGCGCAGATGAAATGCGCCGCGACCTTCCTCTCGACGCTGTTCGACGCGCCGCGCGATCATTGGTATCCGGCCTTGGTGGTGGTGGACGAAGCGCAGATGTTCGCGCCGGTGGCGGCGGGCGACGTGTCGGACGAAGCGCGGCGGCTGAGCCTCGCGGCGATGACCAACCTCATGTGCCGGGGGCGCAAACGCGGCCTTGCGGGCGTGATCGCGACGCAGCGGCTGGCGAAGCTCGCCAAGAATGTGGCGGCCGAAGCGTCGAACTTCCTGATGGGACGCACCTTCCTCGACATCGACATGGCGCGCGCGGCGGACCTGCTGGGCATGGAGCGGCGGCAGGCGGAGCAGATCCGCGATCTGGAGCGCGGGCGTTTTCTGGCGCTGGGACCGGCGATCTGCCGCCGTCCGGTCGCGGTCAGGATCGGAACGGTCAAGACCAGCACGCGCGGCGGGACGCACAAGCTGATGCCGCCGCCCGTCACGGCAACCGGGGATTTGCAGGAACTCCTCTTCGCGCAGGTGGAGGAAGAAAGCGCCTCCCCGCCGCCGCCGCGACCCGAACCCGCGCCGTTGCCCGCCGAGGAGGTGATGCGCGCGCTCGCCGCCGCGCCTTCGGCGAGGCCGGTGGAGCCGGAATTCGACATGGGCGAATCCGATGGCGTGATCGTCGAGGTGCTGGAGGAGATCGTCGCCGACCTTGGCGAAGCGCAGCCCGGCGTATCGACGCTCTATCAGGATTTCACCGTGCGCTGCAGGATGAAGGGCCTCAAGCGCGCGCCCATCGACCTGCCCGCCTTCCGCAAGCGCTTCGCCATGGCGCAGGCGGGGATGGCCGATGCGTCCGATCCGCGCTGGGACGATGCGCTGCGGGCGGCCGAACCGCTGCCGGAGGATATGCTCGCGCCCTTCCTGCTGATCGCGCGGGCGGCGATGCAGGGCTTGCCTTGCCCGGACGATGCGAAGCTGGCGCGGGCCTATGGCACCAGTTCGCCGGGGCGCGTGCGACGGCTGATCGACTATATGGAAAAGCTGGGAGTCATCGTGGCGCGGACGGATTTCGGCGGGCGGCGGTCCATCGGCGTGCCGCAACTGGGGCTTTCGACGGCGGCGGCGGAAGGATGAGCGAACCGTCCGTCCTCTTCGTGTGCCTCGGCAACATCTGCCGGTCGCCGCTGGCCGAAGCGGCGTTCCGCGCGCAGGCGGAGCGGGTTCGGCTGGCGGCCGGGGCGGATTCGGCGGGCACGGGCGACTGGCATGTCGGTTCCCCGCCCGATCCGCGCGCGCAGGCGGTAGCGCTGCGCCACGGGATCGACATCAGCGGCTATCGCGGGCGGCAGGTGCGGGCGGAGGATTTCCATCGCTTCAGTCATATCTTCGCGCTGGACGGCACGAATCTGCGCGACCTGCGGGGCATCCGCCCGGCGGACGGCACCGCACATCTCGCGCTGCTGATGGACCTGGTGCCGGGGCGCGAGGGGACGAATGTGACCGATCCCTATTTCGGCGATGCCGCGGGCTTCGATGTGACATGGCGCGACGTGACGCTGGCGGCGGCCGCTCTGGCAGAGAAGCTGTCGGGGCGGTAAGCGTCCCGCGAAAACCTACGCCCGGAAATGCGCGACCAGCGCATGGCGCTCGCCGGGATAGACCTGCCGCGCATAGGTGATCCGCTCCGCGCCCCGCCATGTCCAGCGTTCAAGGGATAGGCAGGCGCCGCCCGCCGCGACGCCCAGTTGCGCGGCGACGGAGGTATCCGCGTTGATCGCGGTGATGCGGTGTTCCGCTTCGGTCCATGGCACATGGCCCAGCAGCCATGATCCGGGCGGCTCGGCGGAAAAATCGACCGTCGCTGCTTCGGGCACGGCGTCAAGGTTGATGAGGCGATGCTCCAGCGCATAGGGCTGGCCGTCCGCCAAGTGGCGGCACTCCACCGCGAGGATATCGCCGCCCGTCACCTGGAGCAGCGCTTTGTCCCGCGCATCGGCAGGACGGCGGTCGCTGCGGATCAATTCCAGGCGATAGGCCATATGCTGCCCCGCCACTTCGGCGCGGATGTCGGGGATTTCCAGCGCGGCGCGGTGGAAACGCGGCGCGGCGACGAAGGTGCCCGCGCGCTTGCGGCTTTCGAGCAGGCCCGATTGCACCAGCGAACGCAACGCCTTGTTCACCGTCATGCGGGAGCAGCCGTAGAGCGCCATCCACTCATGTTCATAGGGGATGCGGTGGCCCGGACGCCACTCGCCCGACATGATGCGCGTCTCGATGTCCTGCCGGATGCGGCTATGAAGCGCCTGCGCCGTGCCGTTCTTCTGCCGCATCAATCCCGACAGGCCCCCAGGGTCCGGCGATAGCGCGCCTCGATCGCCGGGCGCGCCACATGGCGGCCTTCGCTGACCCGCTTGACGCCATGGCGCCAGACCGTATCGACCATCGCCTTGCCGCCCGCGAAGATCCAGCTATCAAGGATCGCATCCCCCAACCGGCCCGTGAACGCCACATCGTCGGCACGAAAGGCGACGATGTCGGCGGGCACGCCGGGCGCGATGGCGGGCGCTTCGGCTCCCAGCGCCTGCGCGCCGCCCTGACGGGATGCGCGCCAGAGGCTGGCTCCCGTCGACTGTCCGGGACCGGAAGCCAGCAGGTTGCGGCTTCGATGATACAGGCGCTGCCCATATTCCAGCAAACGCAATTCGCCCGGCGCGTCGATCTCCACATTGGAATCGGACCCGATGGCCATCCGCCCGCCCTTGTCGAGAAAGGCGCGGGCCGGGAACAGCCCGTCGCCCAGATTGGCCTCCGTGATGGGACAGAGGCCGACCACGGCCTGCGAGCGGGCGATGCGGTCCAGTTCTTCCCCGGTGACATGGGTGGCGTGGATGAGGCACCAGCGGCTGCCCACCGGCGCATGGTCGAACAGCCACTCGACCGGGCTTTGACCGCTCCATTCGAGGCAGGCTTCGACCTCCGCCATCTGTTCGGCGATATGGATATGGACGGGATCATGCGGACGCAGGGCGGCGACCTGCAGCAGTTCCTCCGACGTGACGGCGCGCAGGCTGTGGGGCGCAACGCCCAGCACGGCGCCTTCCAGACCGGCCAGCGCCTTGCCCGCCCCTTCCATCAAAATGGCGTAACCGTCGAGATCGTGGATGAAGCGCCTTTGCCCGTCGGCAGGAGCGATGCCGCCAAAACCGGAATGGGCGTAGAAAACCGGAAGCAGGGTCAGCGCGATGCCGCTTATCCGGGCCGCCTCCGCAATGGCATGGGACATGGCGGCGCGGTCGGCATAGGGCCTGCCATCCCGATCATGGTGCAGATAATGGAACTCGCCGACGCGGGTGAAGCCGCTTTCCAGCATCTCGATATAGGCCAGCGCGGCGATAGCGTTCAGCCCTTCCGGGTCGAGCCGGTCGACAAAGCGGTACATGGCGTCCCGCCAGGTCCAGAAACCGTCCGCCCCCCCGCCCGCCGCCTCTTCGCCCGCCGCCCGTTCGGCAAGGCCGGCCATGCCCCGCTGAAACGCATGGCTGTGGACATTGGCGAGGCCCGGAATGGCAGGACCGTGGCGTTCGTCCGCTGGCGCGGGCGCGACCCCGGACCGCACCTGCGCGATGCGGCCCTGCTCCACCGTCACGCGGACGTCGGCGCGCCAGCCATCGGGCAGAAGAGCCTGTTCGAACCAGAGTTGCATCCCGTTCCTCCCGTCTGGACATGGGGTGGCCCCTTCAATTAAGTATATACATTATTGAGTCGATGCCAATGGAAAGAGACTCGGCCATGCTGTGCGACAGGATCTGGACCCATGCGCGCATCGCGACCCTGCGCGAAGGCGCGCCGGACATGGGCTGCATCGAGGATGGCGCGGTCGGCACGGTCGGCGGCGCGATCGTCTTTGCCGGGAACGCCGCCGATGCGCCCGATGCGCGGGAAGTCATCGCTTGCGAAGGCCGCTGGATCACGCCGGGGCTGATCGACTGTCACACCCACCTGATCCACGGCGGCAACCGCGCCCGCGAGTTCGAAATGCGGCTGGCGGGCGCGTCCTATGAAGAGATCGCGCGCGCGGGCGGCGGCATCCTCTCCACCATGAAGGCGACCCGCGCGGCAAGCGAGGCGGAACTGGTGGCGTCGGCCCTTCCCCGGCTGGACGCGCTGATCGCCGAGGGCGTGACCACGGTCGAGGTGAAGTCGGGTTACGGCCTCAATGCGGAGACGGAAATCCGGATGCTGCGCGCGGCGCGGCGGCTGGGTGGGGAAAGGCCGGTGCGGGTCGAGACGAGCTTTCTGGGCGCTCATGCCCTGCCGCCCGAATATGCGGGCGATGTGGACGGCTATATCGCCATGCTGTGCGACGCATGGATGCCACAGGTCGCTGCGAGCGGGCTGGCCGATGCGGTGGACGCCTTTTGCGAGGGCATCGGTTTCACGGCCGAACAGACGCGGCGGGTGTTCGAGGCGGCGGCGCGCCATGGCCTGCCGGTGAAGCTTCATGCCGAACAATTGTCCAATCGGCATGGGGCGGCGCTGGCGGCGACATTCAGGGCGTTGTCCGCCGATCATCTGGAATATCTGGACGAGGACGGGGTCGCCGCCCTGGCGCGGGCCGGGACGGTCGCGACACTGCTGCCCGGCGCATGGTATTTCATGCGCGAGACGAAACTGCCGCCCGTCGAGGGGCTGCGCCGGGCCGGGGTACCGATCGCGATCGCGACCGACTGCAATCCGGGAACTTCGCCGCTGACGTCGCTGCTGCTGGCCATGAACATGGGGGCGACGCTGTTCGGGCTGACGGCCGCGGAATGTCTGGCGGGTGTCACGCGTCATGCGGCCCGGGCGCTGGGGCTGGGCGACCGGATCGGGACGATCGAGGTCGGCAAAAGTTGCGACCTGGCCATCTGGGACATCGAAAGCCCGGCCGAACTGGTCTATCGCATGGGGTTCAATCCGCTCCATGCCCGTATCTGGAGCGGTCAATGAACGCAGTCCTGCTTTATCCCGGCGACGTGGCTCTGGCGCAATGGCGCGCGGTCTATCGCGGCGCGGCGGTGCGGCTCGACCCGGCTTGCGCGGAGCGCGTCGCCGAGGGCGCGGCGGCGGTCGCGCGGATATTGGCGAAGGGCGCGCCGGTCTATGGCATCAACACCGGCTTCGGCAAGCTCGCCAGCGTCCGCATCGGCGATGATGATCTGGCGGCGCTCCAGCGCAATATCGCGCTGAGCCATGCCGCAGGCGTGGGCGCGCCTTCGCCGGTGCCGGTGATGCGGTTGATGATGGCCCTGAAGCTCGCCAGCCTGGCGCAGGGCGCTTCAGGCGTGCGGGCGGAGACGGTGGCGCTGCTGGAAGCGATGCTGGCCAGGGGATTGACGCCGGTGATCCCTTCGCAGGGTTCGGTGGGGGCGAGCGGCGATCTCGCGCCACTGGCGCACATGGCGACGACGATGATCGGCGTGGGAGAGATTATCATACGCGGCGCGCGGCTGCCGGCCGCCGAGGCGCTGAGGCAGGCGGGTTTATCGCCGGTCGAACTGGGGCCGAAGGAAGGGCTGGCGCTGCTCAACGGGACGCAATTCTCGACCGCCCATGCGCTGGCGGGGCTGTTCGAGGCGGAGTTGCTGTTCCGGTCCGCGCTGGTGACGGGCGCGCTGTCGACCGAGGCTGCGAGGGGTTCCGACACGCCATTCGATCAGCGCATCCATGAACTGCGCCGCCACCGGGGCCAGATCGAGGTCGCCGCCGCCCTGCGCGCGCTGATGGCCGGGTCGGCGATCCGCGCCAGCCATCTGGAGGGCGACGCGCGGGTGCAGGACCCCTATTGCCTGCGCTGCCAGCCGCAGGTGATGGGCGCGGCGCTCGATCTGCTGCGGCAGGCGGCGACGACGCTCGCGATCGAGGCGAACGGGGTTTCGGACAATCCGCTGATTTTCCCGGAAACGAACGAAGCGCTGTCAGGCGGCAATTTCCACGCCGAGCCGGTCGCCTTCGCCGCCGACATGATCGCGCTCGCCATTTGCGAGATCGGTTCGATCGCCGAGCGGCGCATCGCCATGCTGGTCGATCCGGTGCTATCGGGGCTGCCTGCGTTTTTGACGCCCAGGCCCGGCCTCAATTCGGGCTTCATGATCCCGCAGGTGACGGCGGCGGCGCTGGTGAGCGAGAACAAGCAGCGCGCCTATCCCGCAAGCGTCGATTCCATCCCGACCTCCGCCAATCAGGAGGATCATGTGTCCATGGCCGCCCATGGCGCGCGCCGCCTGCTGGCGATGGCGGGAAATGCGATGGCGGTGATCGGGATCGAATGGCTCGCCGCCGCGCAGGGCGTGGATTTCCATGCGCCGCTGGCATCGAGCGCACCGCTGGAGGCGGCGCGCACCCGTTTGCGGGCCGAGGTGCCGACGCTCACCGACGACCGCCATTTCCACCCCGATTTGGAACAGGCCATGACATTGATCCGGGACGGCGCTCTGGTGGCGAGCGCGGACGGCCTGCTGCCGGGGGTCGCATGACGGGCTGGCTGGAAATCACGCAAGGCCATGCGCCGCTGATCGTGGCTTTTCCACATACGGGGACGGAGTTGGCGGATGTGGAGGATCAATTCCGCTCGCCATGGCTGGCGCGGCGGGATGCCGACTGGTGGGTGGATCGGCTTTACGGTTTCGCGCGGGGCCTGGGCGCGACCACCATCCGCAGCCGGCTTTCGCGCAGCGTGATCGACCTCAATCGCGATCCTTCGGGCGCTTCGCTCTATCCGGGACAGGCGACGACAGAGCTTTGCCCGACGACGACCTTCGACGGCGATCCGCTCTATGCCGGGGCAATGCCCGACGAGGCAGAGATCGCGCGGCGGCGGGAAATATGGTTCGCCCCCTATCATGCCGCGCTGGGGACGGAGATCGCCCGGCTGCGGGCGCTGCATCCGCGCATCGTCCTCTATGACGCCCATTCGATCCGCAGCCATGTGCCGCGCCTGTTCCGGGGCGAACTGCCGCAGTTCAACATCGGCACCAATGGCGGCGTCACCTGCGATCCGGCGCTGGAGGCGGCGGTGACGGGGATCTGCGCGGACAGTGGCCTCAGCCATGTGCTGAACGGCCGCTTCCGGGGCGGGTGGACGACGCGCCATCATGGGCGGCCCGAAACCGGCGTCCACGCGATCCAGATGGAACTCGCCATGCGCGGTTACATGGACGAACCGGAGGCGATCAACGAAGCCCGCTGGCCGACGCCTTTCACGCCGGAGCGCGCCGCGGCCATCGTCCCGATCCTCACCGACATAGTGAAGGCGTGCATCGCCTTTGCCGAGCAGGAATGACGCCATGCCCCGCATCGACAACAGCCGCATCATCAAGACCCCGACCGGCACGGAGTTGTCCGCGAAAAGCTGGCTCACCGAAGCACCGCTGCGGATGCTGATGAACAACCTCCATCCCGATGTGGCGGAGCGGCCGGAGGAACTGGTCGTCTATGGCGGCATCGGCCGGGCGGCGCGCGACTGGGAAAGCTATGACCGGATCGTGGAGACGCTGAAACGTCTCGAAAGCGACCAGACGCTGCTGGTGCAATCGGGCAAGCCGGTCGGCGTGTTCCGTACCCATGAGGACGCGCCGCGCGTCCTCATCGCCAATTCCAACCTCGTGCCGCATTGGGCGACATGGGAGCATTTCAACGAACTCGATCGGCGCGGCCTCGCCATGTATGGGCAAATGACCGCCGGGTCGTGGATCTATATCGGCACGCAGGGCATCGTGCAGGGCACTTATGAAACCTTCGCGGAGATGGGCCGCCAGCATTATGACGGCGACCTCGGCGGGCGATGGCTGCTGACGGCGGGTCTGGGCGGCATGGGCGGGGCGCAGCCGCTCGCCGCGACGATGGCGGGAGCGTCCTGCCTCGCCATCGAATGCCAGCCGAGCCGGATCGAGATGCGGTTGCGGACGGGCTATCTGGACATTGCCGTCTCCACCATCGAGGAAGCGATGGCGATCATCGGGAAAAGCCGCGCCGACGGGAAGCCGGTGTCGGTCGGCCTGCTGGGCAATGCGGCGGAGATTCTGCCGGAGCTTTATCGGCGCGGCATCCGGCCGGACCTGCTCACCGACCAGACCAGCGCGCATGATCCGGTGCACGGTTATCTCCCGATCGGCTGGACCGTCGCGCAATGGATCGAGCGGCGGGAAAGGGAACCCGACGCCGTGGCGAAGGCGGCGAAAGCCTCCATGGCGGTGCATGTCCGGGCCATGCTCGGTTTTCAGGCGGCGGGCGTGCCGACCACCGACTATGGCAATAATATCCGGCAGATGGCGAAGGATGAAGGCGTGGAGAACGCCTTCGACCTCCCCGGCTTCGTGCCCGCCTATATCCGGCCGCTCTTCTGCCGGGGGATCGGCCCGTTCCGCTGGGCGGCGCTGTCCGGCGACCCGGAGGATATCTACAGGACCGACGCCAGGGTGAAGGAACTGCTGCCTGAAAACGGGCATCTCCACCACTGGCTCGACATGGCGCGGGAAAAGATCCGGTTCCAGGGGTTGCCCGCGCGCATCTGCTGGGTCGGGCTGGGCGACCGGCACCGGCTCGGCCTCGCTTTCAACGAGATGGTGGCGAAGGGGGAATTAAAGGCTCCGGTGGTGATCGGGCGCGATCATCTGGACAGCGGTTCGGTCGCCTCGCCCAACCGCGAGACGGAGGCGATGCTGGACGGCAGCGATGCGGTGAGCGACTGGCCGTTGCTCAACGCGCTGCTCAATACCGCCTCGGGCGCGACATGGGTGTCGCTGCACCATGGCGGGGGCGTCGGCATGGGCTTTTCCCAGCATAGCGGCATGGTGATCGTCGCGGACGGCACGGACCAAGCGGCGAGGCGGCTGGAGCGGGTGCTGTGGAACGATCCGGCGACCGGCGTGATGCGCCATGCCGATGCTGGCTATGACATCGCACGGGAATGCGCGAAGGAAAAAGGGCTGGACCTGCCGGGCATATTGTAACGGCGCAATGCGGGATCGCGGGGCTTTCCCTCCCGACTCAGGGAAGCTAGACATGAAGCCGTGCCAAAGACCCTGCCTCATATCCCGGAACCGCCCAGCCCCTCGCCAGCCCCGGCGTCAATAATAAAGAGCCACCCATGATGGTCCCCCGCCCTTCAGCGCTGCGGGATTTCCTGCGAAGCGAAGCCGCTGGCGGCGTCATCCTGATGGCAGCGGCGGCGGCGGCGATGATCGTCGCCAACAGTCCGCTGGCCGACAGCTATTTCCATGGCCTGCATGTGAAGATCGGCCCGATGCCGGTGCTGCACTGGATCAATGACGGGCTGATGGCGCTTTTCTTCCTGCTCGTCGGGCTGGAGATCAAGCGGGAGCTTATCGACGGGCATCTGGCAAGCTGGGCGGACCGGGCGCTCCCCGCCATTGCGGCGGCCAGCGGCATGGCCGTGCCTGCGCTGGTCTTCCTCATTTTCGCCGGATCTACGCCGGGGCTGGCGAGGGGCTGGGCGATTCCGGCCGCGACCGACATCGCCTTCGCCATCGGCGTCATGGCTCTGCTCGGCCCCCGCGTTCCCACATCGCTCAAGCTGTTCCTGACCACGGTCGCCATCGTCGACGACATGGGCGCGGTGGCGATCATCGCACTGGCCTATAGCAGCGGGATCAACGGGCTGGCGCTGCTGGCGGCGGGCATCGTGATGGGGATCATGTTCCTTCTGGGCCGGACGGGCGCGAAACGGCTCTGGCCCTATCTGGCGCTGGCCTTCCTGCTGTGGCTGGCGGTGCTGCTGTCGGGCGTTCATTCCACCATCGCGGGGGTGCTGGCCGCGTCCCTCATCCCCGCTCGCGCCACGCCGGGCGCGCCCGATGCCGTGGATTCCCCGCTTCACCGGCTGGAGCATGGGCTGCATCCCTATGTCGCCTATGGCGTCATACCCCTGTTCGGTTTCGCCAATGCGGGCGTTTCCTTCGCGGGCGTGGGGCTGAACGACATGATGGCGCCCCTGCCCCTTGGCGTTGCGGCCGGGCTGTTTCTGGGCAAGCAAGCGGGCGTTTTTTCCGCGCTCTGGCTGTGCGTCCGCGCTGGCCTCGCGAGCAAGCCGGGCGGCGCAAGCTGGGCGCAGATCTATGGGGTGTGCGTCCTGTGCGGCATTGGCTTTACGATGAGCCTGTTCATCGGCGGGCTGGCCTTTCCCGATCCCCGGCTGATGGATGAGGTGAAGATCGGCGTGCTGTGCGGGTCGGCCCTGTCCGCGCTGACAGGCTATGCGCTGCTGGCAATGGCGGGAAAGCGCAAGAGAGCTTAAGGT
This sequence comes from Sphingobium faniae, assembly GCA_900100475.1. GTDB lineage: Bacteria > Pseudomonadota > Alphaproteobacteria > Sphingomonadales > Sphingomonadaceae > Sphingobium > Sphingobium faniae. The sequence continues at coordinate 313,104 of FMTU01000006.1, forward strand.
GCGTCCGGGAAGTCGCGCACCAAATTCCATGGCTTTTCTGATGGTTGTCGGCCCGGTTGCCGTTCCCCTGTTGCAAGTTGCGCCGCTGTAACCCATGGAATAACCATGACGGACGCCCTCCCCCGACGCATACTTCTTGCGACCGACCTGAGCTGCCGTTGCGATCGCGCGCTCGATCGCGCCGTGCAGTTGTCGGAACAGTGGTCGGCGGAACTGATCGCGGCCACCGTCATAGAGCCAGGCCCGGCCGATTTCCTGGAACAGCGCCCCGCGTCCTGGCGGCGGCAGGCCAGCCCGGTCGAGCGGATGCACTGGCGCCTCGCGCGCGATGTCGCCAGCGTCGCGGACAATATTCGCGTGGTGGTCGAAACGGGCGATCCCGCCGCAAAGCTGATCGAGATCGCCGCGCGGGAAAATTGCGACCTCATCGTCACCGGCATCGCGCGCGATGAAACGCTGGGGCGGATGATCCTGGGGACCACGGCCAGCCGGCTGGTGCGCGGCGCGGCCATTCCAGTCCTGGTCGTTCGCGACCGCCCTGCCGCATCCTATCGCAGGATCGTGGTCGCCACCGATTTTTCCGAAGCCGCGCTTCAGGCGACGCTGGCCGCCGCCGCTTTCTTTCCCGCAGCGGCGCTAACCCTCTTTCATGGATATGACATCCCCTATGCCGGATATCTCGCCGACCGCGATTTGGCGCCGGAATCGCACGCCATGGCCCAGCAGGCCAGAGCGCGGCTTCGGCGCGAGGATCGCATCGGCGAGACCCTGTTGGAAAGACTGAACATCATCGTCGAGCAAGGCGCGCCTGAAACGCTGATCAGCAACCATGTCGAGGACAATCATGTCGATCTGACCGTCGTGGGGAGCCGGGGCCATGGCCTCCTGTTCGAGACGTTCATCGGCAGCATGGACAGGCGGCTTTTCGATACGCTGGAAGGCGATCTTCTCATCGTCCCCGGCGCGGCGGAGGCCAGTTAGGCCGTTCCGGCCGCGGAACCGCAAAGCGCCAAAATGAAAACACGCACGAAAAAGGACAACAGACGCCTTGCCCCTCCACGCCAAGCTCTACCATAAAGGGCCACGCCTTCGGGCAGCGCATCAGCCGATAGAGACGTCCCCCTAACCCATGCACGATCCCCGTTTCCTTCTGGCCGTTGTCGCGCTCCCCTTTCTGGGGAGCGTGATCGCAGCGTTTCTGCCGGCGCGAAGCCGAAACCTCGCCTCGTCGCTGGCAGGCGTGATCGCGCTCGCCAGCGCCGCGATCCTCGTGGCTTATTATCCGCTGATCGAGCAGGGCGAAATCGTGCGGTACGCCCTGCCCTGGCTCCCGTCGCTGGGTCTTGATCTGACGTTCCGGCTCGATGGCTTTACCTGGCTTTTTGCCGCGCTCGTCCTTGGCATCGGCGCGCTCGTCATCCTCTATGCGCGCTACTATATGTCGCCAGAAGATCCCGTGCCGCGCTTTTTCGCGTTTCTTCAGGCTTTCATGGGATCCATGGTCGGCATCGTCCTGTCGGGCAATCTGATCCAGATCGCCTTCTTCTGGGAACTGACCAGCCTCTTCTCCTTCCTGCTGATCGGATATTGGCACCATAATCAGAGCGCGCGCGACGGCGCGCGCATGGCGTTGATCGTCACGGGTGCCGGCGGCGTGTGCCTGCTCGTGGGCCTGCTGCTGCTCGGGCGGATGGCCGGCAGCTATGACCTCGACGCCGTGCTGGCGTCGCGCGCCGCGATCCAGGCCGATCCGGCCTATCTGCCCGCGCTCATCCTGATCCTGATCGGCGCCTTTACCAAGAGCGCGCAATTCCCGTTTCATTTCTGGCTGCCGCACGCGATGGCGGCGCCGACGCCCGTGTCCGCCTATCTGCACTCCGCGACGATGGTGAAGGCCGGGGTTTTCCTGCTGACGCTGCTCTGGCCGGTCCTCGCGGGCACCGAGAGCTGGTATCTCATCGTCACCACGACCGGCCTCGCGACGCTGCTGGTCGGCGCCTGGGCAGCGATCTTTCAGCAGGATATGAAGGGACTGCTTGCCTATTCGACGATCAGTCACCTTGGCCTCATCACGTTGCTGCTTGGCCTTGGCAGTCCGCTCGCGGCGGTGGCGGCGATCTTCCACACGGTCAATCATGCCACCTTCAAGGCATCGCTGTTCATGGCCACCGGGATCATCGACCATGAGACCGGAACGCGCGACCTGCGCCGCCTGAGCGGGCTTGCGCGCTTCATGCCGATCACCGCGACGCTCGCCATGGTGGCCGCCGCCGCGATGGCGGGCGTGCCGCTGCTCAACGGCTTCCTTTCGAAAGAGATGTTCCTCGCCGAAGCGCTGGAAAGTCACAGCGGCACGATCATCGACGTGCTGCTGCCCTATCTCGCGACGCTCGCCAGCGCGTTCAGCGTTTTTTATTCGGTTCGGTTCATCCACCAGACCTTCTTCGGCCCGCCGCCGGTCGGACTGCCGCACCAACCGGCCGAAGCGCCGCCCTGGATGCGCCTGCCGATCGAGATACTGGTGATGGCCTGCCTGCTGGTCGGCGTGGTGCCCGCGCTCACCATCGGGCCGCTGCTCGCCAACGCCGTCGCGTCGGTGCTGGGCGATCGGACGCCAACCTACAGCCTGGCCATCTGGCATGGCTTCACCACGCCCTTGCTGATGAGCGTGATCGCGCTGGTCGGCGGCGCCACGCTTTATATCCTGTTTCGCGACCGATTGAACGCGGTCGAGCGGTCGCCGATCATCGGTCGGTTGAAAGGACGCCGGACCTTCGAGGCGGTGCTGGCCGCGATCGTCAATGTGGCGCGCGGCCTGCATGAGCGCTTCGGCACCCGGCGTCTGCAGGTCCAGTTGCGCCTCATCATCATCACCGCGCTGCTGCTCGGAGCCGTGCCGTTCTGGCGATTGGGCTATAGCAGGGGGCCGCTGCACGACACGCTGATCGACCCGGTTTTCGGGCTTTTGTGGATGTTGGGCGGCGCGTGCGCCGTCGCGGCGGCGTGGCAGGCGAAATTCCATCGGCTGGTCGCGCTCGTCCTGGTCGGCGGGGCCGGGCTGGCCGTCTGCATCAGCTTCATCTGGCTATCGGCTCCAGACCTTGGGCTGACGCAGTTGCTGGTCGAGGTCGTCACCCTCATCCTGCTGCTGCTCAGCCTGCGCTGGCTGCCCAAGCGCCTGCCCGACATATGGCCCGAAGGCCGCAAGCCGCCCAAGGTCCATGTGCGGCGCGGCGGCGACATCGCCCTCGCGGTCGCGGGCGGCACGGGAGTCGCCGCGCTGGCCTATGCGATGATGACCCGTCCGCCGCCGCACAGCATCTCGCGCTATTTCGTGGAAAACGCCTATTCGGGTGGCGGCGGGACCAATGTCGTCAATGTCATTCTCGTCGATTTCCGCGGGTTCGACACGCTGGGGGAAATCACCGTCCTGGCCATCGTCGCGCTGACCGTCTTCACCCTTTTGCGCCGCTTCCGCCCCGCGCCGGAAAGCATCGAACTGCCCGATCAGCAGCGGCGGCAGAATGCGTTCGACGAAGCCAGCGAGGATCATGCGATGGGCGACACGCTCGCCCATTATCTCCTCGTTCCGCGCGTCATCATGCAATGGCTGTTTCCCGTCGTCCTGACTTTCGCCCTTTATCTGCTGATGCGCGGCCACGACCTGCCCGGCGGAGGGTTCGCGGCGGGCATCGCCACCTCGATCGCCTTCGTTCTTCTCTACATGGCGAACGGCACGCGGCTGGTCGAAGCGAGCCTCAGCGTCCAGCCGGTCCGCTGGATCAGCGCGGGCCTTGTCTGCGCCGTGGCTACCGGCATCGCCGCGTGGGTGTTCGGCTACCCCTTCCTGACCAGCCATTCACGCTATCTGACGCTTCCGCTGATCGGGGACGTTCCGCTCGCCAGCGCCCTGTTGTTCGACATCGGCGTATTCGCGGTCGTCGTCGGCACGACGTTGCTGATGCTGATCGCCATCGCCCACCAGTCGATCCGCTCGCCACGGGCCAGGAAGCCCGCGCAGCCCGCAACGCCCGAACCGCAAGCCGGAGGGCGCGCCTGATGGAAATGCTGCTTTCGCTCGCCATCGGGGTGCTGACGGCATCGGGATTGTGGCTGCTGTTCCGGCCCCGCACCTTTCAGGTGATTCTCGGCCTGTCGCTCCTGTCCTACGCGGTCAATCTCTTCATCATGGCGGCCGGGCGGCTGCGGAGCGACGCGCCCCCGATCATCGGCAAGGACCCGGCGTCCGCCGATCCGGCGCTCTACGCCGATCCCCTGCCGCAAGCGTTGGTGCTGACGGCGATCGTCATCTCCTTTGCAACGACCGCGCTGCTGCTGGTGGTGCTGCTCGCCTCGCGCGGGCTTACGGGCACCGACCATGTCGACGGCGAGGACGGCGAATCATGACCGGCTGGCTTCACCATCTGATCATCGCGCCCATTCTGCTGCCGCTGCTGGCAAGCGCGCTGATGCTCGCATTCGACGAACGCCGGCGCGTCCTGAAACGGTGGCTGAGCCTTGGCGCTTCCGCCCTGCTGATCGTCAATGCGGCGGCCTTGCTGTGGTTCACGAGCGATGCCGGCACGGGTGCGGTCGGTCCCCAGGTCTATCTGCTCGGCAACTGGCCGGCGCCGTTCGGGATCGTGCTGGTGGTCGATCGCCTGTCGGCCCTCATGCTTTTGCTGACCAATGTCCTGGGCTTTACCTCGCTCTTTTATGCGCTCGCCCGCTGGGATCGGTCGGGACCGCGCTTCCACGCGCTGTTCCTGCTGTTGCTGATGGGCGTGAACGGCGCTTTCCTGACCGGCGACATCTTCAATCTCTTTGTTTTCTTCGAGGTGCTGCTCGCCGCCTCCTACGGCCTGATCCTGCATGGTTCGGGAACCGAGCGAACCAGCGCCAGCCTTCATTACATCACCATCAACATCGCCGCTTCGCTGCTTTTCCTGATCGGCGTGGCGTTGATCTATTCGGTGACCGGCACGCTCAACATGGCCGATCTGGCCACCCGCATCGCGCGCACCGACCCCGGCGACCTTGCGTTGCTCGAAGCTGGCGCGGCCATCCTGGGAGTCGCCTTTCTTGTCAAGGCAGGCATCTGGCCGCTGAGCTTCTGGCTTCCACGCACCTATGCCGCGGCCGCCCCGCCCGTCGCCGCCCTGTTCGCGATCATGACGAAGGTCGGCATCTACGTCATTCTTCGCCTCTCCTTCCTGCTGTTCGGCGAAGCATCGGGCGACGCCGCCGGTTTCGCCAATGACGGGCTGCTCTATGGCGGCCTCGCCACTATGGTCTTCGGCGTCATCGGCATCCTCTCCGCCCGCCAGTTGACGCGCGTGGCGGGTCATTATGTGCTGGTGTCCTCGGGCACGCTGCTTGCCGGTCTCGGCATTGGCGGTCAGGCGCTCATCGCCGCCCTGCTCTTCTACCTCGTCAGTTCGACGCTCGCGGTCAGTGCCCTCTACCTCATCATTGAACCCGTCGAACGCAACGCCGATGAGGAGGACATGATCGCAGGCGTCGCAGAGCCCGTGTTCGACGACGAATATGTCGGCGCGATCGAGGAAGAAGAGGACGAGACGGGCGTCGTCATTCCGGGCACCATCGCCATCCTTGGCGGCGGTTTCATCTTCTGCGCCCTGCTGCTCGCGGGTCTGCCGCCGCTGTCGGGCTTCATCGCCAAATTCGCGATCATCGACGCGCTTCTTCGCGCGGGCAGCGTCGGTCCGATGAACTGGACCCTGATCGGGTTGATCATCGTGTCCGGCCTTGCGACCATGATCGTGATGACGCGCGCGGGCATCGACCTGCTCTGGACGCCTGGCGAGGACGCGCCATCCCGCCTCAGCCTCGTCGAAGTCGCGCCCATCGGCCTGCTGCTGGCGGTCTGCCTGGCGCTGATGCTGTGGGCCGGCCCGGTCATGGCCTATCTGGAGGCGACGTCGGTGGCGCTGCACGATCCGGCCGGCTATCTGGCCGCCGTGGCCAACGCCGCCCCGGCTGGTGGAACGCGCCCATGAAGCGCCTCGTCCCCTTCCCGTTATTGGCTCTGGCGCTGTTCGCGATGTGGATATTGCTGACCGGCTTCTCGCCCGGTCACGTCCTGCTCGGCGCGCTGGTGGCGCTGATCGTGTCGCGAACGATGCTGTCGCTCAGGCCCGAACCGCCGCGCGTCCGGATCGGCTGGGCCATGGTCAGGCTGGCCGGACTCGTGCTGGCGGACATCGTGCGCTCCAACATGGCCGTGGCGAAGATCATCCTGTCCAACCCGCCGGACCGCCATGCCGGCTTCATCGAACTGCCGACGGACTTGCGCAGCCCCTATGCCCTGGCCGTGCTCGCCCTTATCATCACCGCCACGCCCGGATCCCTGTGGGTGCAGCACGACGCGAACCGGCACGTCATCCTGATCCATGTCCTCGACCTTGTCGACGAGACGGAATGGGTTACGCAAATCAGGGAGCGCTACGAACGCCTGCTGATGGAGATATTCGAATGACCTCGCTGCTTCTGGCGCTGGCGATCACCGCATCCCAGATCTTGCTGGGCTTGGCAATGGGATGCGCCGCCTTTCGCATGTTGCGTGGCCCGCGCGCGCAGGATCGGGTGCTGGGGCTGGACACGCTCTATCTGACGGGGATGCTGTTGCTGCTGACCTATGGCATCCAGACCGGACGCACGCTGTATTTCGAGACGGCGCTGGTCATTGCGCTGCTGGGATTTGTCGGCACGGTGGCCCTCGGCAAGTTCCTGATGAGGGGAGAAGTCATCGAATGATGCAGGCACCCGATCTGCCGACCTGGGCCGCGATCATAGTGGGCCTTCTGGTCCTTGGCGGCGCGGCCCTCACGCTGGTGGGCGCTCTGGGCCTGATACGCCTGCCGGGCTTCTATGCGCGGGTCCACGCAACCACTTTGGGCGCAACGGCGGGCATGGCGGCGATCCTTCTTGGCTCCATGCTGTGTTTTTCGATCATACAGACCCGGCCTGTCGTCCATGAAATACTGATCGCGCTGTTCGTTACGCTGACAACACCCGTCACGCTGATCCTGCTCGCCCGCGCGGCGATCTATCGCGACCGCAGTGAAAAAGCGTCGCGGGTTTCATCCGACGGGGGAGCAGAGCGCGAGGAATAAGCGGGAAGCCGATGGCGCGCCATGCCCGCGCCATCAGCAAAGATGGACCATCCGACGAGCGCATAAGCGCACTTACAACGAAAATGGTGCCCGGGGAGGGAAACAAGCAAAAAAGGTCTTTTATTATAAAATCAAAGTTCCAATGCCTCTAAAATCACTACCATGATAGAATATCATGCAATCCATAAAGCTGAAGTGGTTACATTCCATATTGCACATTATGGAACGTAACGGAACCATTTCAGAAGATTAAAGCATGTCTTACGTTTTTAACGAGAGCACTCGCAACATGGAGAAACCCCTTTTCCTATCCGAGAGACTATCCTCCCGGCTTTTAGGAGACCTGTGGGCGGGTGGGCGTAGACAGGAGCACTGAACACTGATTCTATGATTTTTCCGAAGAAGAGGGCAGGCTGTGGCACGGCGTTCGATAGGTCAGGAGCGGTTTGGTTTTGCCGAGCGAAGCCAGGCCTCATCAACTCGTTGCGCACGCGCTTGATCGCACGCAATGGGGTTGCCTGATCCTCAAGCTGCTGGAACCGGATTTTCATGCGCCGGCTGTACAAACCGTTCTCGATCGCGGCGAGCAGTCGGCCCAGCTTGATCACTACCCTATCCAGTTCTCGCCGCTTTGCCTCCATACGGTTTTGTACCTGCCGCACCTGCCATTCATGCGCCGACATGGCAAAGCGTCCCTTTTCTCTCCACCGCTATGACAGCCTCTGCCAGCAGGTCCCTGATGCTGGCCTCCATGGCGTGGCGGGGCAATGCCTTGCTATCAGGAAAGCGCGTTCATCGCCCCCTTGAGGCCCATATGCATTTCATCTGTCAGGCCCTCGGCGCCGGTATGCAGCGATATGCCGTTGAAGCGCCTGAGCTTATGGACATGTGCCATATCTTCCTGATCGCGCGAGATCCGATCGAGGGCTTCCGCGCAGAGAATGTCGATTGGTGCGCTGCGGGAGACGCTGGACGACGTTTCCATTCGCGCGGAGGCCTGCGGCGTGATCGACAGGTTGATCGAGAGCGTGACGATCTACCCCGACGGCGCCAATGGCCCGGAGGTTGAGATTGTCGCAAAAGTAGAGGATTTGGCGGTGTTTGCCTTAAACGACAACGCCGCTCCGAAGGGCAGCATATGTAGTTCTACAGCTGTGGTTGCGGGAGTAGGATTTGAACCTACGACCTTCAGGTTATGAGCCTGACGAGCTACCGGGCTGCTCCATCCCGCGACAACCATGGTGTTAGCTCAGGGGAACGGAGGCTTGAGCCTCCGCAAGGCCGGATGGCCGTCACGCCTTATGGCGTGGAAGCCACGGTCCTGGACAGGACCGCCGGCGCCTGAGGCCAACGAACATAGTGAATGGGTTTTTGTCGAAGCGCGTGCTGCAATGCCTGGCGACGCCCTACTCTTCCGGGGCTTGAGCCACAGTACCATCGGCGCAGTCAGGTTTCACGGCCGAGTTCGGGATGGGATCGGGTGGGTCACTGACGCTATGGTCACCAAGCAATGAAGCAGGCGCTTCGGGTTTTATCGATATCCGTGCAATGCGCGCATTTTACTGGGAAAATGCGTCAATAATAATCATATTCTGGCTGTTTATCACCGCCTTCGATGACTGCACTGTGTTCCAGCACTGTCATTGATGGTGGGACTCTCAGGCGCGATCAGAGCAATTAGGACCGGTTAGCTCCATATGTTACCACACTTCTACATCCGGCCTATCAAGGTCGTGGTCTACGACCGCTCGAAGAAATCTTATCTTGAGGGAGGCTTCCCGCTTAGATGCTTTCAGCGGTTATCCCGTCCATACATAGCTACCCTGCTGCGCCCTTGGCAGGACGACAGGTACACCAGAGGTATGTTCAACCCGGTCCTCTCGTACTAGGGTCAACTCCTCTCAAATTTCGACGCCCACGGCAGATAGGGACCAAACTGTCTCGCGACGTTCTGAACCCAGCTCACGTACCACTTTAATTGGCGAACAGCCAAACCCTTGGGACCTGCTCCAGCCCCAGGATGTGATGAGCCGACATCGAGGTGCCAAACGATTCCGTCGATATGAGCTCTTGGGAATCATCAGCCTGTTATCCCCGGCGTACCTTTTATCCGTTGAGCGATGGCCCTTCCACGAGGGACCACCGGATCACTATGACCGACTTTCGTCTCTGCTCGACTTGTCAGTCTCGCAGTCAGGCGGGCTTATGCCATTGCACTCTAACAGCCGGTTTCCAACCGGCCTGAGCCCACCATCGCGCGCCTCCGTTACTCTTTAGGAGGCGACCGCCCCAGTCAAACTACCCGCCACAGAGGGTCCCTGCACCGGATAACGGTGCGAGGTTAGACATCAGAAAACAACAGGGTGGTATTTCACCTATGGCTCCACGACAACTGGCGTCATCGCTTCAAAGCCTCCCACCTATGCTACACAGTTCTTTCCTAATGCCACTCTGAAGCTGCAGTAAAGGTGCACGGGGTCTTTCCGTCTAACCGCGGGTACTCCGCATCTTCACGGAGAATTCAATTTCGCTGAGCATATCCTGGAGACAGTGGGGAAGTCGTTACGCCATTCGTGCAGGTCGGAACTTACCCGACAAGGAATTTCGCTACCTTAGGACCGTTATAGTTACGGCCGCCGTTTACCTGGGCTTCAATTCAGAGCTTGCACTCCTCCTCTTAACCTTCAGGCACCGGGCAGGCGTCAGGCCCTATACGTCGTCTTGAAGCCGACTTAGCAGAGCCCTGTGTTTTTGCTAAACAGTCGCTACCCCCTGGCCTGTGCCCCCCACAAGTGCTTGCGCATATGTGGGGCCTCCTTCTTCCGAAGGTACGGAGGCAATTTGCCGAGTTCCTTCAGGATACTTCTCTCAAACGCCTTGGTATACTCTACCATTCCACCTGTGTCGGTTTAGGGTACGGTCTATACGGTGGGGCTATTTCCTGGGACAACTTCACAGCCTGGACCAATCCAATAAGGCCAGACCATTTACGCCATCCGTCACACACCACCAGGCCCAGGAATATTAACCTGGTTCCCATCGACTACCCCCTTCGGGCTCGTCTTAGGGGCCGGCTTACCCTGCTCAGATTAGCTTTAAGCAGGAACCCTTGGAATTTCGGCGACAGTGCATCTCACACTGTTAATCGCTACTCATGTCTGCATTCGCACTTCCGATACCTCCACGGTCGGTTACCCTTCCGCTTCAACGGCCTACGGAACGCTCCGCTACCGCTCAGTCAAAGACTGAACCCTAAGCTTCGGTGCACGTCTTGAGCCCCGTTACATCTTCGCCGCAGAACCTCTTGTTTAGACCAGTGAGCTGTTACGCTTTCTTTAAAGGATGGCTGCTTCTAAGCCAACCTCCTGGTTGTTTTGGAAGTTCCACATGCTTTCCCACTTAGACGTGACTTGGGGACCTTAGCTGTAGGTTAGGGCTGTTTCCCTTTTGACGACGGACCTTAGCACCCGCCGTCTGTCTGCCGAACTAGACTCGTTGGTATTCGGAGTTTGGTTAGAATTGGTAGATCTCGCGACCCCCGCATCCATCCAGTGCTCTACCCCCAACGGCAATCATTCGACGCTCTACCTCAATAGATTTCGCGGAGAACCAGCTATTTCCCGGCTTGATTGGCCTTTCACCCCTAAGCACAACTCATCCGATAATTTTTCAACATTAAACGGTTCGGTCCTCCAGTGCGTGTTACCGCACCTTCAACCTGGTCATGCATAGATCGCCGGGTTTCGGGTCTAATGCATCAAACTCTGTCGCCCTGTTCAGACTCGCTTTCGCTGCGCCTACACCTAACGGCTTAAGCTTGCTTGATACACTAAGTCACAGACCCATTATGCAAGAGGTACGCGGTCAGGTCTCAAGGACCCTCCCACTGCTTGTAGGCATCCGGTTTCAGGTACTGTTTCACTCCCCTCATCGGGGTGCTTTTCACCTTTCCCTCACGGTACTGGTTCACTATCGGTCATGTACGAGTATTTAGGCTTGGAGGGTGGTCCCCCCATGTTCAGACAAGGTTTCACGTGCCCCGCCCTACTCAAGTCCTGAATGTTCATTTTCACATACGGGGCTGTCACCCGCTATGGCCCAACTTTCCAGAAGGTTCTGCTAATTTACACCCAGGCACTGGCCTGGTCCGCGTTCGCTCGCCACTACTAACGGAATCTCGGTTGATGTCTTTTCCTCCGGGTACTGAGATGTTTCAGTTCCCCGGGTTCGCCTCACCAAAGCCTATTTTATTCAGCTTAGTGATACCCTTCCCATTTAACGCCCGACCAGCATCGCTGCTGGGCAGACCTTAAATGGTGAGGGTGGGTTGTCCCATTCGGAAATCGCGGGATCAAAGCCTGCTCACGGCTCCCCCACGCTTATCGCAGCGTGCCACGTCCTTCATCGCCTGTACATGCCAAGGCATTCACCAGATGCCCTTACCTCACGCTTGAGAGTCCACACCACCAATGACAGCACTGGAGAAGCGCTGCATCGGCTTAAACTTGGTGTGGTGATAAAATCTCAGCCAGATTATTTGTGAACGATCATCACTTCCGTTCCACGATCCTGCGACCGCAAACCGAAAGCCATGTCGCCACGGCATCGATTAAAAACCCATTCACAATGTCAAAGAGAGACGCACACGCGTCTCATATCACCGGACTGGCCGGCAAACCGCTTATCTTCATCCCTAGAGAATAGCTGGTGGTTGGTGGAGCTTATCGGGATCGAACCGATGACCTGATGCTTGCAAAGCAA
>FMTU01000004.1:0-2500 GCA_900100475.1 Sphingobium faniae
GTGGTTGCGGGAGTAGGATTTGAACCTACGACCTTCAGGTTATGAGCCTGACGAGCTACCGGGCTGCTCCATCCCGCGACAACCATGGTGTTAGCTCAGGGGAACGGAGGCTTGAGCCTCCGCAAGGCCGGATGGCCGTCACGCCTTATGGCGTGGAAGCCACGGTCCTGGACAGGACCGCCGGCGCCTGAGGCCAACGAACATAGTGAATGGGTTTTTGTCGAAGCGCGTGCTGCAATGCCTGGCGACGCCCTACTCTTCCGGGGCTTGAGCCACAGTACCATCGGCGCAGTCAGGTTTCACGGCCGAGTTCGGGATGGGATCGGGTGGGTCACTGACGCTATGGTCACCAAGCAATGAAGCAGGCGCTTCGGGTTTTATCGATATCCGTGCAATGCGCGCATTTTACTGGGAAAATGCGTCAATAATAATCATATTCTGGCTGTTTATCACCGCCTTCGATGACTGCACTGTGTTCCAGCACTGTCATTGATGGTGGGACTCTCAGGCGCGATCAGAGCAATTAGGACCGGTTAGCTCCATATGTTACCACACTTCTACATCCGGCCTATCAAGGTCGTGGTCTACGACCGCTCGAAGAAATCTTATCTTGAGGGAGGCTTCCCGCTTAGATGCTTTCAGCGGTTATCCCGTCCATACATAGCTACCCTGCTGCGCCCTTGGCAGGACGACAGGTACACCAGAGGTATGTTCAACCCGGTCCTCTCGTACTAGGGTCAACTCCTCTCAAATTTCGACGCCCACGGCAGATAGGGACCAAACTGTCTCGCGACGTTCTGAACCCAGCTCACGTACCACTTTAATTGGCGAACAGCCAAACCCTTGGGACCTGCTCCAGCCCCAGGATGTGATGAGCCGACATCGAGGTGCCAAACGATTCCGTCGATATGAGCTCTTGGGAATCATCAGCCTGTTATCCCCGGCGTACCTTTTATCCGTTGAGCGATGGCCCTTCCACGAGGGACCACCGGATCACTATGACCGACTTTCGTCTCTGCTCGACTTGTCAGTCTCGCAGTCAGGCGGGCTTATGCCATTGCACTCTAACAGCCGGTTTCCAACCGGCCTGAGCCCACCATCGCGCGCCTCCGTTACTCTTTAGGAGGCGACCGCCCCAGTCAAACTACCCGCCACAGAGGGTCCCTGCACCGGATAACGGTGCGAGGTTAGACATCAGAAAACAACAGGGTGGTATTTCACCTATGGCTCCACGACAACTGGCGTCATCGCTTCAAAGCCTCCCACCTATGCTACACAGTTCTTTCCTAATGCCACTCTGAAGCTGCAGTAAAGGTGCACGGGGTCTTTCCGTCTAACCGCGGGTACTCCGCATCTTCACGGAGAATTCAATTTCGCTGAGCATATCCTGGAGACAGTGGGGAAGTCGTTACGCCATTCGTGCAGGTCGGAACTTACCCGACAAGGAATTTCGCTACCTTAGGACCGTTATAGTTACGGCCGCCGTTTACCTGGGCTTCAATTCAGAGCTTGCACTCCTCCTCTTAACCTTCAGGCACCGGGCAGGCGTCAGGCCCTATACGTCGTCTTGAAGCCGACTTAGCAGAGCCCTGTGTTTTTGCTAAACAGTCGCTACCCCCTGGCCTGTGCCCCCCACAAGTGCTTGCGCATATGTGGGGCCTCCTTCTTCCGAAGGTACGGAGGCAATTTGCCGAGTTCCTTCAGGATACTTCTCTCAAACGCCTTGGTATACTCTACCATTCCACCTGTGTCGGTTTAGGGTACGGTCTATACGGTGGGGCTATTTCCTGGGACAACTTCACAGCCTGGACCAATCCAATAAGGCCAGACCATTTACGCCATCCGTCACACACCACCAGGCCCAGGAATATTAACCTGGTTCCCATCGACTACCCCCTTCGGGCTCGTCTTAGGGGCCGGCTTACCCTGCTCAGATTAGCTTTAAGCAGGAACCCTTGGAATTTCGGCGACAGTGCATCTCACACTGTTAATCGCTACTCATGTCTGCATTCGCACTTCCGATACCTCCACGGTCGGTTACCCTTCCGCTTCAACGGCCTACGGAACGCTCCGCTACCGCTCAGTCAAAGACTGAACCCTAAGCTTCGGTGCACGTCTTGAGCCCCGTTACATCTTCGCCGCAGAACCTCTTGTTTAGACCAGTGAGCTGTTACGCTTTCTTTAAAGGATGGCTGCTTCTAAGCCAACCTCCTGGTTGTTTTGGAAGTTCCACATGCTTTCCCACTTAGACGTGACTTGGGGACCTTAGCTGTAGGTTAGGGCTGTTTCCCTTTTGACGACGGACCTTAGCACCCGCCGTCTGTCTGCCGAACTAGACTCGTTGGTATTCGGAGTTTGGTTAGAATTGGTAGATCTCGCGACCCCCGCATCCATCCAGTGCTCTACCCCCAACGGCAATCATTCGACGCTCTACCTCAATAGATTTCGCGGAGAACCAGCTATTTCCCGGCTTGATTGGCCTTTCACCCCTAAGCACAAC
>FMTU01000004.1:7500-409103 GCA_900100475.1 Sphingobium faniae
ATCAGCGACAGGCTGTGCATGATCGGCGTATCGAGGGCGATGGTGATGGCGGGCGTCGTCATCACCTCTCCTACCGTGCGCTCCAGAGCGGACGGTCCGTCCTGCGCCACATGATAAAGCAGGTCGCGCTCGGAAAAGATGCCGACGACCTCCCCGTCATCCACCACCGGAACGCAGCCGATCCGGCGTTCGGCGATCAGCTTCACCACGGAAAGGAGGCTTTCGCTCGACGTCACATGAACGACCTCATGGCCCTTGTTTTGCAGAATCGCCGCAACCGTCATGACGCCCTTCTCCTTTTCGACACATATTGCCCCTTGATGATCCCACTTTCCCTCCCCAAAGAAAAGGGATGAGACGTGAGAAAGGTCTGGACAATCCACAGGTCGCGACGACGGCATGGAAACGGTTCCGGCGCGTCATGGCGTGGATGGCGCTGGTCGGCGCGCTGTGCGTAGGGGTGGCGCTGATGGTTCTGCGGGCATGGGCCGGTCCGATGCCCATCCATATGGTGGTTGCGACGGTTCTGGGCGTATGGCTGACCTTCATGCTGGGCACGGCGCTGATGGCCCTGACGTTCCTGTCCAGCGGCACCGGACATGACGAACAGGTGCTGGACCCTTTGAAGGATGATTATCCCCTTGACGACTGACAGCAGAGGCGACGTGGTTTTGCGGGTTGTCCCGCGCATGACCGACATCAACAGCAACGGCCACATCTTCGGCGGATGGGTGCTGAGCCAGATGGATATAGCAGGCGGCATCATCGCGGGCCAGATCGCGCAGGGTCCGGTGGCGACGGTCGCGATCGAGCATGAAGTTCATTTCCCCCATCTTGCTGGGCGACATAGTGTCGATCTACGCCCATGAGGAACGGCGCGGGCGAACCTCCACCGGCATCCGCATCGACGTGACGGCGACGCGCGGCAGGAGCCAACGCAGGGTCGACCTTACCAGCGGCCTGTTCACCTTCGTGGCGCTGGACGAACATCACCGCCCCCGCCCCCTGTCCGCCGCATGAACGGCTATTCGCGGACCCGATAGTCCAGCGACACCGCTCCATTGGCGGGAATGACGGCTTTCCACAGCCACAGCCCGTCGCGTCGCGCCAGTCGGCGCGAGGGCGAAACTAGCCTCGCCCCGTCGCCGTCCGCAATCTCGATTTCCACCGTCGCGGGCCGGGAATCCGCATTGGACAGGGTCAGGCGCATTCCCTTGTCCTGCTTTTCCTGCAAGATGGTCTGCTGTGCGCTTTCGCCCGCTTCGATGCGGACGGTTTCGCCCTTCGCATAGTCGCGCATCCGCCCATCGGCGAGCAGCAGCGATTCGCCGCCGCGCGGCGCGAAAAGGGCGATGCCCCCTGACGGCAGCGGCACCCCTGCGCCCGCGGCTTCCTTATTCTCGAACCGGATCATGCGCCGCAGGAAGCGCGGTGCGGAGAACGCGTCACCGGCCACCAGAGCCGCGGCATGATAGGATTCGAAGGCAATGCCGTTCCTTTGCAGCAACGCCACCTGTTTTTGCGCCCTGGGGTTGATGTCGACGGTCATCGGCACGCGATAGAGCTTGAGATCGCCCAGTTCCTCCTGCCGGGCGACGCGCTGCGCCGTGACGACCACCTGTTCCATCCGCGTCGCCATCGGGGCGGCCAGCATGGGCGGCGGCGGAGGGGCAGGCGGCGGCGCGCCACCGGCCCAGCCGCCGGACGCGGCATAACCATCGAAGCGCCAGCACCGCAGCGTCAGGAAGGGCGAAGGCGCGTCTTCGTCCAGCGAATCATCATCCGATGTCCGGTTCAGCCGGCCCGCCACCGCGAGCAGGCTGGCCTGCGGAAAATCCGTCTGGTTGCCGTTGGCGACGGTCAGCCAGGCGAACAGGTCCATCGTCCGCCCATCCGCCGCGATCCGCGCCACATAATGGGCTGCCCAGTCGAAGCCGGTCGCGAGATAGGTCAGCATGACCTCCACCTCGCCCGCCGCCGGACCTTGCGTCATCACCGACAGCGTGGGGCGGATCGACAGGTCGGCCGGAAGCGAATCATAGCGGAGGCTTTCGGGCAGACCGGAACAACGCAGTCCCTCCACCCCCTGCGCCGTTTCCAGCACCAGCGCCTGACCGGAGGCGGAACGGATGATCGCGTCCTGCTCCGTCACCTGGCCCGTCGCCGGATCGGTGCGGCGCAGATGCACCGATCGGCCCAGCGCCCCGTCCACCAGAGCGGCGGGCGAAAGCAGCCTTGCATCGCGATTCTTCTGCACGACGCCGCCCGGCAGGCCCGTCACCACGGCGCTGACCGCGATCATGCCGTCCGCCACCCCTTCGAAACGGATCGTCGATTCTCCGGCCGGAAGGGTGATCCGCCTTTTCTCGCTGACAAGGGCGAACCCCTCCGGGAAGCGCGCGTTAATGGCGCCCTCCCCCCGTCCGGGATCGCGATAGACCGTCACCGACACCGATTCGGGCGCCGCCGACGTGACAACGGCCTGCGCGCTGACGGGCGCCGGCAGCGCGGCAAGCAACGGAAGGAGCCAGCGCCGCACGACGCCGCTCAATAGCGGGTTTCGAAAATCGCCGTGACGGCCGCGGTCCCATTGGCCGGGACCGTCACCATCCAGCGCGCCGCATTGCTATTCACCCGGCGGGACGGCTGGCTTTCGCTGACGATCCGCGTGTCGTCATAATAAAAGTCGAGGCCGGATTGCGTCAGTTCCACCGTGACCTGCTCGGCCTTCGCATTGGTTAGTTCATAGCGCATATGCGACCGCCATTTATCCGACGACAGCCGCTCGCGCTGTTCCACGACCGGCTTCACCTTCACGTCGAAGGCGTCGCCGGTGGCCAGCGCCAGTTCGCTTCCCATCGGCGTGTGGCCGACTGCATTCTCGCCGATGAATTGCGGCGCGCCCGCCGCATCCTTCCTATAGAAGCGCACCGTTCCCGCTGGCAGCGCATCGCCCAGCCCGCCGCTGCGCGACGTTGAAAAGCTGACGACACTGCGCGCGCTCTGTGGCTCTCCGGAACTCCCCAGCCACGCATTGTCATAGGCATAGCCCGCCTTGGCCGGAACGCCCTGCACGTCCAGAAAGCTCACCTGCTTGGTCTGCCGTTCCGCGATGGTGGTGCGGGCGGCCAGCGGATAGAGATAGAAGTCGCCCAGTTGCTCGCGTTCCGCCGTCTCGGTTCCGGCGGCGCGGATCGTGTTCCGGCGCACCGGCGTATAGCGCGAAGGGCGATTCTGATGGACGCTCCCCGCGACCAGCAACGTCCGCGCATTGTCATAGGCCGTGCCCGAATTGTTGGTCAGCGTGATCCATCCCTGCACGTCGATCCGCCCCGCCTTCGCATCGAACAGCGCGACATAATCCGCGCTCCAGCCAAGACCGGGCGTCAGATAACGGATCGCGGCGGGCCGCGTCCCGGCCCGCGCGCTGTCCACCGTCACCGACAGGGTAGGCCGCGCCCGCAAATTGGCAGGCACCCGGTCGAAGATGACGCGCACCGGCAGGCCATCGTCGCGCAGCACCTCTATCCGGCTGCCGATCTGCAACACCGCCCCGCCATGGACGCTCAGCACCTTGGCCTGCTCCCTCATTTCCGCCCCGGTCGCGGGGTTGGTGCGGACGATGGTGACGGTTCTGCCGACCGCCTTTTCCATCAGCTTGGCCGGTGACAGCAGGTCAAAATCGAAATTCTGCTCGACGATGGATGCGCCGTCCGCCGCGAAAGACACGGTTTCCGGCCTGATCTGCGCGGAGACATCGGGGAACTCGATCTTGCTGACGCCGGAGGGAATGGCAATCTGCCGCACGTCCTGAACCAGCGCAAGATTGTCGTTATAGATGGTGACCGACACATCCCCTTGCGCCGAAGCCCCCGTCGGATCGGACACCGCCCCCTGCGCGAAGGCCATGGCGGGCAAGGCGAACAACAGGCTCGAAAACAGGCGGATAACGTGCATCAGGATCGGCTCCCTCCCCGGCGGCCCATCCGTTCTGCCCCATGAGCGCGCATATGCAAAGCGGGCATGGAAAGATTATGCAGCATCCTTGCGCCGCCGTTTCCGGCCAATAGGGGACTTATCTTCCACCCATATCCCGACGGGGCTTGCGACTCCGCCATCCGCGCAATCTCCAAAAAAAGGGGATGGTGGTAATCCCGCTATCCCCTTTCCTCTGTCCTCGATGTCACGCCCAAAGCGTGAGGCAGCGATTATTCCGCCGCCTGCGTCGCCGCGCGGGGGCGACGGGTGCGTTTGCGAGGTGCTGCTTCTTCTTCCGATGCCTCGCTATCATTGTCGGCCCGCGCGATGGACGGGGGCAGCGCGGCGACGTCCAGACCCTCGGTCTCCTCCGCCGCCTTGGCCACATCCGCCTTGCGCGGACGCCCGCGACGGCGGGGAGCCGGAGTTTCTTCCGCCTGCGGTTCCACTTCGGGAGCGGGCGCGGCAACCGGCGCCTGCTCCGCAGCGGCCTGCGCCGCGACCGGCTGTTCCGCCGTTTCTGCGGGAGCCGGACGATCCCGGAAATTCCGCTCCCGGCGCTCACGCCCTTCGCGGTCGTCGCGCCGGTCATCCCTGCGGCGCGGGGTGGACTGCCCGGCGCGATCAAGGGGCTGCGGCTCACCGCCCGCGCCTTCCGCCTCGTCGTCCGTATCGCCCTCGTCGCCTTCGCCGTCGAAATTCTCGTCATAGCGGCGGAAGCGCTGCTGATGCTCTTCCTGCCGGGTGCGATTGTCGGCCAGCACGCGGAAATAATGATCGGCGAACTGGAGATAATATTCGGCGTTCACCCGGTCGCCCGCCATCTGGGCGTCGCGCGCCATATTCTTGTATTTCTCAAGAAGCTGGGCCGCGTTGCCCCGCGCGCGGTTGTCGATCCGGTTTCCGTTGTCGCCGCCGCCCCGGCCGCCATTGTTGGGACGCCCGTTGTTCCGGCCGCGATTGCGGCGGCCGGCCTGCCTGTTGTTGATCAAGACCTGATCCTTGCGTTCATGATGATCGAATTCACTGAAGACACCGTTCAGTCGCCATTCCCTAGCTCGGCCCGCTCATCAGGCCGTATAGCTCCGCCGGACCGGAGTTCGCATGGAACCCTGACCCTTCGCTGCCAGAGGCATCGGCATGCCGCGCCATCGTGACTTTAAGAAGCGGGAAGACAGCCATTTCCATCAGCGGCCAAGCGGCCAAACCCTTAAGACAGGGCCGTCCCTGAAACCCATCTAGTGTCTTTGGTCCCATAAACCAAGCGATTTTCGCTTTCACCCCTGCAAATCCTGTCTCACCGATGGACAGGCGCGGACGGCAAGGCATCGGTCATGACCGGCCAGGTCGTGACGCACCCCGACCTCCAGCCCTTGCGCGGTGAAGAGCGCGGAAACCCCCTCCCGCTGGTCAAAGCCGATCTCCACCGCCGCCAGTCCGTCCGGCCGCAGAAGGCGCGGCAATTGCGGCGCGATGCGGCGATAGTCGTCATATCCTTCCGCCCCCGCGAACAACGCCCCTTCCGGCTCATGCAACACATCGCCCGACAGCGGCGCACTCCGCGCGATATAGGGCGGATTGATCAGGATGAGATCGAAGTTCTCCCCGATCCCGTCCGCCCAGTCGCCCATGCGGAACGCCGCCCGATCCGAAAATCCAAGCCGCGCGGCATTGTCCGCCGCCACCGCCAGCGCGCCCGGAGAAATATCGACGCCCAGGCCCCGCGCCTGCCGCCACTGGTCCAGCGCGGCCAGCAGCAACGCCCCCGACCCCGTGCCCAGATCGAGGATAGTCTCGGGCGCCCGCCCCGCGAAATGTTCCACCGCCGCCTCGATCAGCGTCTCGCTGTCGGGTCGCGGAATGAGCACGTCGGGCGTCACCTGCAGGCTGATGGTCCAGAAATCGCGCGTGCCGGTGATATAGGCGACCGGCTCCCCCGTCAGCCGCCGCCCGATCAGGCCATCGAAAGCCGCAGGCACCGACAGGTCGCGCTGCCGCAACAGCAATTCATGGCGCGCCATCCCCAGCGCATGGGCCAGCAATAATTCCGCGTCGAGCCGTGGCGTCCCGCTCACCCCGCCGAGCGCCGCCGTCGCCGCCCGCAGCCTGTCGGCGACCTCCGCCATGGCTCAGCCCACGCCATCCAGTTGGGCCAGCCGCGCCGCCTCATCCTGCGCGATCAGCGCGTCGATGACTTCGGCCAGACCCGGTCCTTCCAATATCTCGGGCAGGCGGTGCAGCGTCAGGTTGATGCGGTGATCGGTCACGCGCCCCTGCGGGAAATTATAGGTGCGGATGCGCTCCGAACGATCGCCCGACCCCACCATCGCCTTGCGCGCGCCCGCCTGCGTGGCTGCCGCGCGGTCCCGCTCCAGTTCGTAAAGCCGCGCGCGCAACACCTGCATCGCCTTGGCCTTGTTCTTGTGCTGGGAGCGCTCGCCCTGCTGCGTCACGACAAGGCCCGATGGCAAATGCGTGATGCGAACGGCGGAGTCGGTCGTGTTGACATGCTGCCCGCCCGCGCCCGACGCACGATAAATGTCGATCTTGAGGTCGCCATCGGCGATCTGCACATCCACTTCCTCCGGCTCCGGCAGCACCGCGACGGTCGCAGCGGACGTATGGATGCGCCCGCCGCTTTCAGTGACGGGGACGCGCTGCACCCGGTGGACGCCGCTTTCGAACTTCAACCGGGCAAAGACGCCCGTGCCGGCGATGCTCGCCACCACCTCCTTGAAGCCGCCGACTTCCGCCGGATTGGCGGAGATCATCTCCATCTTCCAGCCCTGCGCATCGGCATAGCGTTGATACATGCGGAACAGGTCGCCCGCGAACAAGGCGGCCTCGTCGCCGCCCGTCCCCGCCCGGATTTCCAGCATGGCCGGACGCGCATCCGCCGAATCGCGCGGCAAAAGTTGCAACGCCAGCGCCCGCTCGGCGTCGGGAAGCCGGCCCCGGATGAGCTGCATCTCCTCCTGCGCCATGGCGCGCATGGCGGGGTCGGCTTCGGCCCCGTCGCCCGCCATCTGCTCCAGCGCGGCGAGTTCCTGCCGCAGCCGTCGCACCTCATGCGCCGCCTTCGCCACCGGCTCGATCTCGGCATATTCCTTGGAAAGCCGCACGAACTCCTCCGGGGGCAGGTCGGCGCGCGTCATCGACGCCTGCACTTCGTCCCGGCGCGCCTCGATCTGCGCGATGCGTTCGGCGGAAATGTGCATCAGAGCGCCGTCAGCTTGTCCACCAGCGCATCCAGCGCCACCGCCTGTTGATCGCCCGTACCCAGATTGCGCACCGACGCCTCCCCCCGCGCCAGTTCATCCTCGCCCAGAATGACGGCCCATGCCGCGCCGCTCGCATTGGCGCGCTGCATCCGCTTCTTCATATTGCCGCGATAGCCCATGTCGCAGGCGATCCCTGCCCGGCGCAGATCCGCGACGATGCCGGTCGCTTTCGCTTCCGCCGCCTCGCCCATGGGAATGACGGCGACCGCCGGCCCGGCAATCTCCGGCGTTTCCACCAGCATCGCCAGCCGCTCGATCCCCGCCGCCCAGCCGACCGCCGGGGTCGCGGGACCGCCCAGATTCTCGATCAGCCCATCATAGCGGCCGCCGCCCAGCACCGTGCCCTGCGCGCCCAGCCGGTCGGTGATGAACTCGAACGCGGTATGCCGGTAATAATCAAGCCCGCGCACCAGCCGGGAATTGCGTTCCCACGCCACGCCCGCCGCATCGAGGCCGCTCGTCACCTTCTCGAAGAAACCACGCGCCTCATCGGTCAGATAAGCGTCGATGTCCGGCGCGCTGTCCGCCGCCGGCCGGTCGCGCGGGTCCTTGCTGTCGAGGATGCGGAGCGGATTGCGAGCCAGACGATCGAGGCTGTCCTCCGAAAGCTGATCCCGATGCGCTTCGAAATGCGCGACCAGCGCGGCGCGCCACGCTTCCCGGCTCTCCGCGTCGCCCAGGGTGTTGAGGTTCAACGTCACGCCTTCCGACACGCCCAGTTCCCGCAACAACTGGTCGGCGAAGACCAGCAGTTCCACGTCCGCCCCCGGTTCGCCCGCGCCGATGATCTCTGCGTCAAGCTGGTGGAACTGACGGAAACGGCCCTTTTGCGGGCGCTCGTAACGGAATAGCGGCCCATGGGTCGCCACCTTCAGCGGCGCATATTGCTGCCAGCCCTCGGTGATATAGGCGCGGGAAATGCCCGCCGTGAACTCCGGGCGCAGGGTGATGCTGTCACCGCCGCGATCCTCGAAGCTGTACATTTCCTTCGAAACCACATCCGTGCTTTCGCCCAGCGAGCGGGCGAACACCGCCGTCGCTTCGAACACGGGCACTTCCACGCGCGCAAAGCCGTAGAGCTTGCGTACCCGCTCAAAGGTCGCGGCCACATGCGCGAAACGCTCCTGGAACGCTTCAGGGGTGCCGCCCAGCATGTCCTGCGTGCCGCGCACCGGGCGCGGCGTTTCTGTTTTCGCCATGGGACGCGCCCTTAACCGCAAACAAGCTGCAAGGAAACGCGCTTTTTTGTCGCATAATGTCTCCGCCGCTTTGCAGGGTGGACGAGACTGCCCCGCCCCGCCATGCTGGCCCGATCAGGCCGACCGGCCGCACGCCCTTTTCGGAGATGTCCATGTTCCGCAGCCTTGCTGCCGCCCTTTGCCTTTCCGCCGCCGTCGCCAGCCCGCTCTGGGCGCAGGAGCCGATCCGTTCCAAACCCACGGCCCTCCCCGTCAGCGACGCCACGCCCGTACCGAAGGACGTGCCCTATCCCGGCGGCGTCATCCGGCTGGAGGTGGACGCGACCGACACCGTGCAGCGCATCTTCCGCGTCCGCGAAACCATTCCCGTCGCGTCGGGCGGCCCCATGACCCTGCTGATGCCGCAATGGCTGCCGGGCAATCACGCCCCGCGCGGCCAGATCGAAAAGCTCGCCGGCCTCACCTTCACCGCCGATGGCAAGCCGCTGGCGTGGAAGCGCGATCCGCTCGACGTCTACGCCTTCGAGATCGACGTGCCGCAGGGCACGAAGGAAGTCGTCGCCCAGTTCCAGTTCCTGTCCGCCACCGCGCCCAATCAGGGCCGCGTCGTGGTGACGCCCAGAATGCTCAACATCCAGTGGGAATCGGTCTCGCTCTATCCCGCGGGCTATTTTACCCGGCAGATTCCGGTGCAGGCGACCGTCACCTATCCGGCGGGCTGGCAGGCCGCGACCGCCCTGCGCGGCCAGCGGACCGGCAACCGCGTCGCCTATGAGACCATCGACTATGAAGCCCTGCAGGATTCGCCGGTCTTCGCGGGAACCCATTTCAAGGCGGTCGACCTCGGCGGCAACGTGACGCTCAACATCGTCGCCGACGACGCCGACGAACTGGATTTCAAGCTCGATCAGATGGCGAAGCACCGCAAGCTGGTGGCGGAGGCCAGGGCGCTGTTCGGCGCCTATCATTTCGACCATTATGACTTCCTGCTCGCCATCACCGACGAGATGGGCGGCATTGGCCTTGAACATCATCGCTCATCGGAAAATCAGGTCGAACCGGGCTATTTCAAGAACTGGGATTCGGGCGAGGCGCTGCTTGACCGCAACCTCCTGCCCCATGAATTCACCCATAGCTGGGACGGCAAGTTCCGCCGCCCGGACCTGCTCTGGACGCCCGATTTCCGCACGCCGATGCAGGACAATCTGCTGTGGGTCTATGAAGGGCAGACGCAATTCTGGGGCTATGTGCTGGGCGCGCGGTCGGGGATGTTTTCGAAGCAGGAGACGCTGGATGCCTATGCCCAGATCGCGGCGAAGCTCGACACCGCCAGGGGCCGGGAATGGCGGCCGATGGAGGATACGACACTCGACCCCATCATCTCCGCCCGACGCCCCAAGGGCTGGTCGAGCTGGCAGCGGTCGGAGGACTATTATAATGAAGGGCTGATGATCTGGCTGGAGGCCGACGCCGTCCTCCGCCAGCAGACGAAGGGCCGCAAGGGCCTCGACGATTTCGCCGCCGCCTTCTTCGGCATCCGTCCGGGCGACTGGGGGCAGGTCCTCTATAATCGCGACGATATGATCCGGGCGCTGAACGACGTCGCGCCCTATGACTGGGCGAGCTTCTTGCGCCGCCATGTCGACGGCACGACCCGCGAAACGCCCAAGGGCGGCTTCACGCTGGGCGGCTACCGCCTCGTCTATGGCGACACGCCCGGCAGCATCACCAAGGCGACCGAAAGCGCGCAGAAGGTCGTGGACCAGAGCTTTGGGCTGGGCCTCGTCGTCCGGAACAATGGCGAGATCAGCACGGTCGTGTGGAACAGCGCGGCGTTCAGGGCGGGCCTTGCGACCGGCTCCACCATTGTCGCGGTGAACGGCAATGAATATGCGCCCGATGTCTTCAAGGCGGCCCTCAAACAGGCTACCAACCCCGGGAAGCCGATGCAGATCATCGTCAAGCAGGACAAATATTACCGCACTTTGTCTCTCGATTATTCAGGCGGCCTGCGCTATCCGCGCCTCGAAAAGACAGGAGAGGGTGAAGGCAGCCTCGACCGGCTGCTCAAACCGAAAACATAATCACCCGCAACGCCAACGCGCATCAAAAGGCCAAAGCATGAATATCGAACTGATCCCTGTGGGCGACGATCCGCCCGGCAGCCTGAACGTCATCATCGAGGTTCCCGTCGGCGGCGAGCCGGTGAAATATGAGTTCGACAAGACATCGGGGGCGCTGTTCGTGGACCGCATCCTGCATACGCCGATGCGCTATCCCGCCAATTACGGCTTCGTGCCGCACACGCTGTCGCCCGATGGCGATCCGCTCGATGCGCTGGTCATCGCCCGCTCGCCCTTCATTCCGGGCAGCGTGGTGCGCGCGCGTCCCATCGCCGTGCTCAATCTGGAAGATGAAGCGGGCGGCGACGAGAAGCTGGTCTGCGTGCCGGACGACAAGACCTTTCCCTATTATACCGACGTGGGCGAAAAGGACGATCTGCCTGGCATCGTGATGCAGCAGATCGAGCATTTCTTCACCCATTATAAGGATCTGGAAAAGGAAAAATGGGTGCGGGTCGGCACCTGGGGCGGCGCGGAAGACGCGCGCAAGATCACGCTGGAAGCCATCCAGCGCTACAAGGACAGCAAGAAGGCCTGAACCTTCTTCCCATGTTCCAGAAAGGGCCGCGCGGAGCATATCGCGCGGCCCTTTTCATGTCTTTAGAGTCGTTCCGGTTCTGATTGAACCGAAACGACTCTAAATGATCCTTTTATTACCGTTATTTCCGAGTCGCCAGATGATTCCATCTGGCTCGAAATCACTCTAAATCACCCGGTCCGCCTCCAGCGCCAGCGCCGCCATATCGCGTCCTGCGGGCATCCGCGCATGAAGCCGCGCATCGGCCTGCGCCAGCCTTTCGACGCCCAGCGCCAACTGCTCTTCCGGCAGGGTGAAGGGCAGGCGCAGGAACCGCTCGAACGCGCCGCCCACGCCAAAACGCGGCCCCGCCGCGATCCGCACGCCATGGCTTTCCGCCAGCGCCGCCAGCGCCGTCGCCTCCGCGCGCGGCATCTCGGCCCAGAGCGACAGCCCGCCCGCGGGCGATTCGATCCGCCAGTGCGGCAAATGCGCCTCCAGCAGGGTCAGCAACCGGCCGCGCCTCTCCCGCAGCAGGTCCGCCCGCGCGCCCAGCCCTTCCCCTTCTTCCAGCAGATGCGCGACCGCAAGTTGTTCGACGACCGGACTCGCCATGTCCATCGTCGTCCGCAGCCGCCCCAGCGCCGCGATCGTCTGCGGATCGGCGCGAATCCAGCCAACGCGCAACCCTCCCCAATAGATTTTGCTCGCCGACCCCATGGTGATGACCTGTCGCCCCGAAGGATCATGCACCGCGACCGGCGGCGGCGGCGCGAAGTCCAACCCCATCGCCACCATCGTCTCGTCGATGATGAGCGGCGTGTGCGTGGCGGCGGCGGCGGCCACCAACGCCCGCCGGGTCGCCGCGTCCATGCTGCGCCCGGTGGGATTGTGGAAATCGGCGATCACATAGGCAAAGCGCGGCGCGGTCTGGCGGAAAGCCGCCTCCATCGCGTCGATGTCCCACCCGTGCACGGGCAGGCCGACCGGCACCGGTACGACATGGGCGCGCTGCAGGGCCTGAATCACATTATGATAAGTGGGATGGTCGATCACCACCCGGTCACCCGGTCCCGCCAGCCACTGCACCAGCAGCGAAAAGCCCTGTTGCGCGCCATTCGTGACGATGATCTGGTCCGGGCTGGTAGGGCACCCCCGCCGATCGAAATGCGCGGCGATGGCGCGCCGCAGCGGTGGCAGCCCCAGCGGATCGTAGCCCAGATCGCCCAGAAAGGCGGGCAGCATCTCTACCGCCGCCTGAACCGCGCGCCCCACTCCGGGCGCGGCGGGCAGGGCCGCATGGGTCCAGTTGAGCAGATTGCCGCCGCTCGCCATATGGATGTCCGGCTGGACCGGCGCGATGCGGCCAGCGGGCAAGCGGGTCACGCTGCCCGAACCCTGACGGCTTTCCAGATAGCCCTCATCCCGCAGCCGGTCGAAGGCGGCCGCCACGGTCGTGCGGCTCAGCCCCAGCGCCGCCGCCAGTTCCCGCTCCCCCGGCAAGCGCACGTCCAGCCCCACCCGCCCGTCCAGCACCAGCATCCGCAAGGCCTGCGCCAATTGCCGATAGGCCGGTTCCGGACTGTCCTCTGCCCGCCATGCCCCCAGCAGCCGCAGCAGGGACGGGGGCCGGAGAAAGGATGTGGACATGACAAAGCGATCCAATTGAGATTTGAATCAAGCCACTACACCAAAGTGGCATCCCGGGAAAAGACCGATTTGGATCAAGGGCAGCGTATCTAGCCGCCGATCAGGCGGATGAAGGTGCTCGACACCCAGCCGCTCTTACAGGGTCCGTCATAAGGGCCCTTGCGATCGACAGGGGCGGCCACGCCACAGTCGGCATGCGCGGCGGCTTCATTGCCGCTCGGCGTCCGGGCAGGCGGCTGGATCACCACCCCCAGCCATTTCTGGTCGAGGCTGCGGGTGCAGATATAGGCGCGATCACCCTCCGCCATGCGTCCGGTTTCCCCCGCGTCGTCGAATGGCGCGGCCCGCACCGCCAGCCCCTGCGCGCCCACCCGCATCACCTGCCCCATCGCGCCGCATGCATCGAGGCGCGGGCCGTCCTCGCCAATCGTGACCGGGCGGGTCAGACGCGATTCCAGCCGGGTTTCCGGCACGCTGTCGCGCGGCGCGCCAGCAAGCGAACTGTTGGGCAGTTCCTCCAGCACGTCGCTGCTTTGCGAACAACCCGAAAGGAGAAGGATGAAGGGAATGAGAGCGCGCATGGCCCCCTGATAGACTGTGCCTTCGACAAGCGGAAGCAGGCATGTTTCGCTTTAGTTTCACGGGGCAATTTCCTATATGCCCATCCATGAACGAGGAAACCCCGAACAACCCGACCAACAACAGTTACGGCGCCGACAGCATCAAGGTCCTGAAAGGGCTGGATGCCGTGCGCAAACGCCCTGGCATGTATATCGGCGACACCGATGACGGCTCCGGCCTGCACCATATGGTGTTCGAGGTCAGCGACAACGCCATTGACGAAGCACTGGCCGGGCATTGCGACCGCATCCTCATCACCCTGAACCCCGAAGGGTCGATCAGCGTCGAGGATAATGGGCGCGGCATTCCGACCGGCATCCACAAGGAAGAAGGCGTGTCGGCGGCCGAGGTCATCATGACCCAGCTTCACGCCGGCGGGAAGTTCGAGAACACATCCGACGACAATGCCTATAAGGTGTCGGGCGGCCTGCATGGCGTCGGCGTGTCGGTGGTGAACGCGCTCAGCGAATATCTGGACCTCAACATCTGGCGGGACGGCAAGGAGCATTATATGCGCTTCGCCTATGGCGATGCCGTCGCGCCGCTCAAGGTGATCGGCGATGCGCCCGAAGGCAAGAAGGGCACCCGCGTCACCTTCCTCCCCTCGACCGAGAAGGTTCCCGGCGACGGCGGCACCTTCAAGAATCATATCGAGTTCGATTTCGAAAAGCTGGAACATCGCTATCGCGAACTGGCTTTCCTGAATTCCGGCGTGCGCCTGTTCCTGATCGACGCGCGGCATGAGGAGAAGAAGGAAGTCGAACTATTCTATGAAGGCGGCATCGCGGCCTTCGTGCAATATCTGGATCGCAACAAGACGGCGATGATGCCCGACCCGATCGCGATTGCGGGCACACGCGACGATGTCACCATCGACGTCGCCCTGGAGTGGAACGATTCCTATTATGAGAATGTCCTCTGCTTCACCAACAACATCCCGCAACGCGACGGCGGCACCCATTTGGCGGCCTTCCGCGCGGCGCTGACGCGGACGCTCAATAATTACGCAGACAAATCAGGCCTGTTGAAGAAGGAGAAGGTCTCCCTCACCGGCGAGGACATGCGCGAGGGACTGACGGCGATCGTCTCGGTCAAGCTGCCCGATCCCAAATTCTCGTCCCAGACCAAGGACAAGCTGGTGTCGTCCGAAGTGCGCCAGCCGCTCGAAAGCCTGATGGCCGACAAGATGGCCGAATGGCTGGAGGAAAACCCGGCTCACGGCAAGATGATCGTGCAGAAGGTGATCGACGCCGCCGCCGCGCGCGAGGCCGCGAAGAAGGCGCGCGAGCTGACCCGGCGCAAGGGCGTGATGGACATCGCATCGCTCCCCGGCAAGCTGGCCGACTGTCAGGAACGCGACCCCGCCAAGTCCGAACTGTTCCTGGTCGAAGGCGATTCGGCGGGGGGTTCGGCCAAGCAGGGGCGCAACCGGCACAATCAGGCGATCCTGCCGCTGAAGGGCAAGATCCTGAACGTGGAGCGCGCGCGGTTCGACCGGATGCTGTCGTCCAAGGAAATCGGCACGCTGATCCAGGCGATGGGCACGGGCATCCGCGACGATTTCAATCTGGCCAAGCTGCGCTATCACAAGATCGTCATCATGACCGACGCGGACGTCGACGGCGCGCATATCCGCACGCTGCTGCTGACCTTCTTCTACCGCCAGATGCCGCAGATCATCGAGGCGGGGCATCTCTATATCGCCCAGCCGCCGCTCTATAAAGCGACGCGCGGACGCTCGGAAGTCTATCTCAAGGACGAGGCCGCGCTGGAGCAATATCTGGTCGATAATGGCGTCGAATCCATGGCGCTCGACACCAGCGACGGCACGCGCACGGGTGGGGATCTGCGTTCGCTGATCGAACATGCGCGGCGGATGCGCGCGGTGATGCGCTATGTGCCGCGCCGCTATAATCCCGCGATCATCGAAGCGCTGAGCCTCAATGGCGCGCTCGATCCCGAACTGTCCAACGCCGAGCAGGCCGCGCGGCTGGCCGACACCGTCGCCTGGATGGGCAGGCAGGACGCGGAAGGCAAATGGAGCGGGCGCATCGCCGAGGAAGGCGGCTTCCATTTCGAGCGGTTGTGGCGCGGCGTCACCGATCATCATGTCGTCGAACATGGCTTCATCGGATCGGCCGAGGCGCGCAGGCTGCACGCCATCGCGGCGGAGGAAGCGGGCAGCTATCTCACGCCCAGCCGTCTGGTGACGGCCAAGGCAGCGCAGGCCGCGGAAGAGGCGGGCGAGGATGACCTCCCCGCCGCGACCAAGGGATCGACCGCCGTCACGCGGCCGAGCGAATTGCTCGACGCGATCCTGGCCGCCGGGCGCAAGGGGCTGGCGATTCAGCGTTACAAGGGGCTGGGCGAAATGAATGCCGAGCAGCTTTGGGAAACGACGCTGGACCCGGACAACCGCTCCATGCTGCGGGTCGAGGTGGAGCAGGCGGACGTGGCCGACGAGATCTTCACCCGCCTGATGGGCGATGTCGTCGAACCCCGGCGCGAGTTCATTCAGGACAATGCGCTGAACGTCGCCAATCTGGACGTTTGACGCGCCATGCGGGTCATGGCTCCTGTCTTACTGATACTCGCCGCGCTGGCGGGTTGCGGCGCACAGGAACATGGCCCGGCAGAAAACAATGCAGCGGCGACCGCGGGCATGACGGGCGCTCCGATCGTCGATAACAGCGCTGCGGCCAATAACGTGGCTCAGCCGGCGAACGCCGCCCGACCCGCGCCGGTTCGGCGTGAAGAGCCTTCGCCAGCACCTGCCTTAGCCCCCCGGAGCGACCAAGGCTATCACGCGATCGGGACCGAACCCTTCTGGGCGGTGACGGTGGAGGGATCAACGGCCACGCTGGAACGACCGGGCAAGACGGTCACGCGCTTCGCCGTCACCCGGCGGGACGACCCGCGCACGATCCGTTATCTGGGCGAAACCTTTTCCATGACCGTCAGCGAAGGGCCGTGCAGCGACGGGATGAGCGATTCCATCTGGTCCGACAGGGTGCAGGTCGCCTTTGGGGAAGGCACGCTCAAGGGGTGTGGCGGGGAGCGGGACGACCGGGGCATGGGGCCACCCTGAACCGATGGACAAGGGCGCCCGTCAGGAATAATCGCGCGCGCCGAACAAGGCCGTGCCGATGCGAATGTCGGTCGCGCCCAGCATGATCGCGGTCTCGAAATCGCCCGACATACCCATGGAGAGCCGCTCCAGCCCCTGTTCGCGCGCCATTTTCGCAAGCAGGGCGAAATAGGGCGCGGGTTCGCCCTCAACCGGGGGGACGCACATCAGGCCCAGCAAAGGAATATCCGCTTCCCGCGCCGCCGCGATCAAGGCAGGCACGTCGGCGATGGCGCAGCCGCCCTTCTGCTCCTCGGCGCCAATATTGACCTGGATGTAACAGGGAATGCGGCGGCCGCTCGCATCCATCGCCCTGGCCAGCGCGGTCAGCAGCGAAGGGCGGTCGAGCGTATGAATCACGTCGAACAGCGCCACGGCGTCGGCGGCCTTGTTCGACTGCAACTGGCCGACGAGGTGCAGCCGGATATCGGGATATTCCTCGCGCAGCGCGGGCCATTTCGCCTGCGCTTCCTGCACGCGATTTTCGCCGAACACGCGCTGGCCCGCCGCGATCAACGGGCGGATGGCATCAGCGTCCTGCGTCTTGGAAACAGCGATCAGGGCGATGGCGTCAGCGCTGCGGCTGGTCAGGCGCGCAGCACGGTCCATGGCATCGCGCACGGCAGCGAGGCGTTCCCCGGCTTCTGTTATGGCGGTCGTCATGGCGGCTGCTATAGGCGAGGGTCATGGAGCCTTGCCACCGCAAAAAGCTGCCGACGCTCTGGCTGATGACGGATGAGCGCGTGGAGGCGTCGATTCAACTGGCGGCGGCGGCGCGGCTGCCGATGGGACGGGCGGGAATCGTCTTTCGGCATTACCGGACCATGCCGGACGAACGGCGGGCGCTGTTCGCC
Organism: Sphingobium faniae; assembly: GCA_900100475.1. Lineage (GTDB taxonomy): Bacteria > Pseudomonadota > Alphaproteobacteria > Sphingomonadales > Sphingomonadaceae > Sphingobium > Sphingobium faniae. Next base: position 24,851 of record FMTU01000004.1, read on the forward strand.
CGGTTCCGGGCGATCGCGCGCAGACGGCGGTTGGTGCTGATGCTGGCGGGGAGCGCGCGGCAGGCGGCGGCGTGGGGCGCGGATGGATGGCATGGCGCGGATCATCGGCGGGCGAGCAGGCCCATGCTCCATAGCGCGGCCGCGCATGATGCGATGGAGATGGAGGCGGCGCGAATCGGGGAGGCCGATCTGCTGTTTCTGTCGCCGCTGTTTCCGACACGGTCGCATCCCGGCGCAGGGGCGCTGGGCCGGGTGCGCTTTGCCATGCTGGCGCGACGGGCCGGAATGCCGGTGATGGCGCTGGGCGGCGTGACGGCGGAAGACAGGCGCTTCCTTTCTACCCTGGGAGCGGCGGGCTGGGCCGCGATAGACGGGCTGTTGCGCTGACCCCCGCTTCGCACCGCGTCCGCTGGCGAATGCCGGGAATATCCGGCGGCGGCGTCCCGCCACCGCCTTCGCCCCCTCATATCGCCGCCAGCACGCTGGTGAAGATGATCCGCACCAGTTCCGCCTGCCCGCTGGCGCCGGTCTTCGAATAGATTTTCTTCGAATAGTTGCGCGCGGTCTCGATGCTGAGGCCCAGTTCCTCCGCTGCTTCCGCGATGGAGCGACCCTGCCCGATCGCCCAGGCCAGCCGCGCCTCGCTCGGCAACAGGCCGAACAGATCGACAAGCTGCTCGCAGCGGTCGTCGCGCGACCAGCGGTCGCCGCTTACATAGACGACCGCCGCCGCCGCCGAGCCGGGCGAGGCGAACCGTTCGTGGACCGGCGCCACGAAAATGTCCATCCACGGGTCCTGGCTGAGGCGAAAGGCGCGGGGCCGCTGCTCCGTGCCAGCGGCGAACGACTTGACGATCGCGGCGACATCCCGGTCGATCGCGGTCGACGCAAAGGTCAGCCGATCATAGCGGCCCTGGCGAAGCAGGCTGGTCCGCCGGAATATCCCGTCGATGTTGGGCGAGCGGTCGAGAATGCGGCAGCGCGCGTCCACCGTCAGCCAGCCGAAATTCAGCCGCCCCATCATTTCCGAAGAAATGGACGAACGCACCCGTTCACGCTCCAGCGTCACGAAATTATGCAGGGCGATACGCAGATGCGGCACCAGACGGCTGAGCAACGAGCCGACCGCCGCACCGAGCGGGCGATCGTTGACGATCGTCAGCCAGGCATCGGTCCCGCCCGCCTCTGTCACGCGCACGCTGCGCAAATGCCCCATGCCGCCCGGCCGCAGCACTTCGTCGATGAAGCCGCGCTGGACGGCATCGTTCGGATCAATCAACTCTTCCAGCGCATAGACGCGCCCTTCCCGCATATGATGATGGGGCAAGGGGTCCACATCGAACCGTTCGAACGCGATGTCCTGCAAATGCTGCGGCAGGGCGCGCCCCGCGAATAGCTGGACCGTCGGCCCATCCGTCGGCCGGAAGAACAGCCCCGCATAAGAGGCATGGCTCGCGGCGCGCAACTGTTCGAGGAAGCGATGCCATAGCGGCTGTTCGACCACCCCTTCATGCAAGGCCGCCAGAAGATCAGATTCACCGGTATTCACCATTCGCATGACACAGATATACTACCCTCCCATATGGGAGGTCAACTTCACCGGCGATTCGGGCAAAGGGCCAATATGCAGATCAATGGAGAGGCCATGTTGGATTCCAAGAGGCTGACGCATCTGGAGCGTCTGGAAGCGGAGAGCATACACATTCTTCGGGAGGTAGTGGCGGAGGCTGAGAAGCCTGTGATGCTGTACTCCGTGGGCAAGGATTCGGCGGTGATGCTGCATCTGGCGCGCAAGGCGTTCTATCCCTCGCCGCCGCCCTTTCCGCTGCTGCATGTCGACACGACCTGGAAGTTCAGGGCGATGTACGACCTGCGCGACCGCATGGCGCGCGAGAGCGGCATGGAACTGCTGGTCTATCACAATCCCGAAGCGCAGGAGCGGGGCATCAATCCGTTCGACCATGGCGCGCTGCACACCGACATGTGGAAGACGGAAGGGCTGAAGCAGGCGCTCAACCTTTACGGTTTCGATGCGGCCTTCGGCGGCGCGCGCCGCGACGAGGAGAAGAGCCGCGCCAAGGAGCGCATCTTCTCCTTCCGCACCGCATCGCATGGCTGGGACCCCAAGAACCAGCGGCCCGAGTTGTGGAACCTCTACAATGCGAAGAAGAACAAGGGCGAGAGCATCCGCGTCTTTCCGATCAGCAACTGGACGGAACTGGACATCTGGCAATATATTCACCTTAACGACGTGCCGATCGTGCCGCTCTATTTCGCGGCGGAGCGTCCGACCGTGGAGCGTGACGGCATGCTGCTGATGGTCGATGACGACCGTTTCCCGCTGAAGGATGGCGAGGAACCCGTGATGCGCTCGATCCGCTTCCGCACGTTGGGCTGCTATCCGCTGACCGGCGCGGTGGAGAGCAAGGCCAGGACGCTGCCGGAAATCATCCAGGAGACGCTGCTCACCACGACGTCCGAGCGGCAGGGGCGCGCCATCGACAAGGATGCGGGCGGCGCCGGCATGGAAAAGAAGAAGCAGGAGGGGTATTTCTGATGTCGGATGCAGATGTCATCTACAAGACCGACGCGCTGATCGCCGAGGATATCGATCAGTATCTGGAGGTCCATCAGCACAAGACGATGCTGCGCTTCATCACCTGCGGATCGGTGGACGACGGCAAGTCGACGCTGATCGGTCGCCTGCTCTATGACAGCAAGATGATCTTCGAGGATCAACTGGCCGCGCTGGAATCCGATTCCAGAAAAGTCGGCACGCAGGGGCAGGAAATCGACTTCGCGCTGCTGGTCGACGGCCTCGCCGCCGAGCGCGAGCAGGGCATCACCATTGATGTCGCCTATCGCTTCTTCGCGACGGAAAAGCGCAAGTTCATCGTCGCCGACACGCCGGGCCACGAACAATATACGCGCAACATGGTGACCGGCGCATCCACCGCCGACCTCGCGGTCATCCTGATCGATGCGCGCAAGGGCGTGCTGACGCAGACGCGCCGCCACAGCTATCTGGCGCATCTCATCGGCATCCGGAACATCGTGCTGGCCGTCAACAAGATGGATCTGGTCGATTACAGCCAGGAGATTTTCGATACCATCGTGGGCGAATATACCGACTTTGCCAACAGCATCGGCATTTCGTCCTTCACCGCGATCCCCATCTCCGGCTTCAAGGGCGACAATATCACCGGCCTCAGCGATCATACGCCCTGGTACGGGGGGCCTGCGCTGATGGAGCATCTGGAGACCGTCGAGGTCGATCAGGTGTCCGATCAGGAAAAGCCGTTCCGTATGGCGGTGCAGTGGGTCAATCGCCCCAATCTCGACTTTCGCGGATTTTCCGGTCAAATCGCGACGGGCATCGTAAAGGTCGGCGATGCCGTGCGTGTGCTGCCTTCGGGCAAGACCAGCACGATCGCGCGGATCGTGACGATGCCTGGAGGAGCCGGCCCGGCAAGCGGGTCCGGTGGCGACGGCGATCTCGACACCGCTGTCGCGGGCCAGTCGGTCACGCTCTGCTTCGCCGACGAGGTCGACTGTTCGCGCGGCGACGTGATCGCGGCGGCGGACAATCCGCCCCAGGCCGCCGACCAGTTCGAGGCGACGATCGTGTGGATGGCGGATGAGGAGATGCTGCCTGGCCGCCCTTATTGGCTCAAGCTCGGCACGCAGACCGTGACCGCGACGATCCAGCAGCCCAAATATCAGGTCAACGTCAACACGATGGAGCATCTGGCGGCAAAGACGCTGGACCTCAATGCCATCGGCATCGCCAATCTGGCGACCGACAGGCAGATCGTGTTCGAGCCTTATGAGCGGAACCGGACGCTGGGCGGCTTCATCCTGATCGACAAGATCACCAACGCCACGGTGGCGGCCGGGATGCTGCACTTCTCGCTGCGCCGCGCGCAAAATGTCCACTGGCAAGCGACCGACGTCAGCCGCGAATTCCATGCGGGCCTCAAGAACCAGCGCCCGGCGGTGCTGTGGTTCACCGGGCTTTCGGGTGCGGGCAAATCGACCATCGCCAATATCGTCGAAAAGAAGCTGGCGCGGATGAACCGCCACACTTTCCTGCTGGACGGCGACAATGTCCGCCATGGCCTCAACAAGGATCTGGGCTTCACCGACGCCGACCGGGTGGAAAATATCCGCCGCGTGGGCGAGGTGGCCAGGCTGATGACCGACGCGGGCCTGGTCGTCATCACCGCCTTCATCTCGCCCTTCCGCGCCGAGCGTGAGATGGTGCGCCAGATGATGCAGCCCGGCGAGTTCATCGAGGTGCACATCGACACGCCGCTGGCCGATGCCGAAGCGCGCGACGTCAAGGGACTCTACAAGAAGGCGCGGTCGGGCGAACTGAAGAACTTCACCGGCATCGACAGTCCCTATGAGCCGCCCGAAGATCCCGAAATCCGCATCGACACCACCACCCTGACCGCCGAACAGGCCGCCGAGGAAATCGTGAGGAGGCTGATTCCATGAGCGCGATCATCACCGATGGCGATCTCGCCGCCCATCTGGCCGAAGTCGCCGGGCGCATCCTGATGGAAGTGCGCTCCAGCGGTCTGTTCAGTCCCAAGGCGCTGGGCAAGGCAGGCGATCAGACGGCCAACCAGTTCCTCTGCCATGCCCTGCGCGAGGCGCGGCCAGAGGACGGGCTGCTCTCCGAGGAGGAGAAGGACAATGCCGAACGCCTCGCCAGGAGCCGCGTATGGATCGTCGACCCGGTCGACGGCACCCGCGAATATGGCGAGGAACGGTCCGATTGGGCCGTGCATGTCGGCATGGCGGTGGACGGTGCGCCGGCCCTTGGCGCGGTGGCGCTGCCGGGTCTGGATGGCGGCATCGTCCTGCGCTCCGACCAGCCCCGCGAGGTTCCGCCCGCCCCGGACAAGCTGCGCATGGTCATCAGCCGCTCTCGGCCCGCCGCCGAAGCGGTCGCGGTCGCCGAAAAGCTCGGCGCGGAACTGGTGCCGATGGGCAGCGCCGGGGCCAAGGCGATGGCGGTCATATTGGGACAGGCCGACATCTACCTCCATTCCGGCGGCCAATATGAATGGGACTCCATGGCCCCGGTCGCCGTCGCCCTCGCCCATGGCCTCCATTGCTCACGGATCGACGGTTCGCCGCTCGTCTACAACCAACGCGACGTCTATATGCCCGACCTCCTCATCTGCCGAAAAGAGCAGGCTGAACAGGTGCTCGCGCTGATCGCCGGTCTGGCGCAGGAAGCGGCCTGACGCTTTCGCCTGCTCCGGTCAGGACGGTCCGGTCGGCGGAGCAGGTTTTTCAGGCGACAGGCGATCAACAACGGGCGGTTCCGGGCACGGTCATCCGGTCAGCCCTCCACGGGAGATTGGCCGGGATTATGCTTTCCTGAAGTCGGCCGTCCTCATCATGCCCTGCTCAAGCAGGCGTGCGTCGGGTAACAGGCGGCGCGACCGGATTCGCCAGCATCCGCCATCGCGTACAAGCGCGTCGTCGTAGAAACCGGAAAAGGCGATGGCGAGCGCGGAACCCGACTGGTCCAGCAGCAACACATAGCTCTGGACGGCCGCGCGATCGCCGTCGACGGCGATGACATGATTGGTGTTGATGTGGCGATAGTTCAGGGCCGCGTCGCCCGCGCCCTGATGATAGGCCCGCGCCGCAGCCTTTCCCTCGAACCGCCCGAAAGCGCCACCGTCCCAGACGACATCGTCCGTAAAGCAGGCGACCCAGCGTTCGGTGTCGCCGCTATCGGTGCCGAAACAATAATCGGCCAGCAGGCGGCGGATATCCTCGATGTCGCTCATGATGGTCCTTTTGAAAGATGCGCGCTTCAGCCCGCCGCGCTTCCCGGCGCGGCCGAGGGCAGGCCGCAGATGCCGTCCAGCCCCAGCACATGGGTCATCCGGCCCAATCCCATCCAGCAGGCGATGCAATAGCTGAGGTCGACGATCTCCGCATCGCTATAAAGCGCCCGGGCACGCGCCCAGAACTCCTCGTCAGCGGCAATCTTCTTGGGCTTCTCTCCCATGCCTTCGGCCAGCTCCATCGCGATCTTCTCGCGCGGGCTGAATAGCGTGGCGTCGCGCCATGTCGCGATAGCCCGGTAAAAATCATCGTCCGGCGCGGGGCCGTTATTCGCCACCGATGGCGTGCCGTCCTCACCCAGGCTCTTGAGATAGAGCGGCAGGTCCACGGCCGACCGCCAGTTCTGGCATAGCTGGCATCCGTTGATATAGGCGGTCACGACCCGCGCGGCTTCGAACTCGCGCAGCGACAGGCGGGACGCCGCATAGGTGACGCGCGAATATTCCATCGCCGCGCGGCCGATCTCGGGGGCGTAGATCGTCCCCAAAAGCCCGGTGGGTATTTCCTCCCGCCCTTCGACCGGTTCGATACGCATGGCCGCCTCCCTCATTTCCGTTGGTTGATGGACATTATAGGGTCACGCGCCACAGCCCGGAAGGCCGCTGGCAGGCACAACAACTGTGCCCACCGATCGCCTCAGAAGCGCGGCACGCCGTCAAAGATCGCCGCGCCCGCCGGGGTGCGCCACATATATTCCAGATGGTGGCCCAGTGTCGCGCGCCGGTCTACATAGAGATAGTGCATCAGGTCGCCGAACGCGCCGCGCACCGGCACCGGCTCGCCCGACCGTTCGATCGCCGCTACCACCGCATGCCATTGGCCTTCGTCCGTGATCAGCGCGCCGGCATGATGGAAGGTCAAACCACCGTCGCGCGCTCGTACGCCCTGCCGATAGACATCGTCCGCGCCGCCGGCGGGCTGGATGACCTCGATCTGCGTATCGCCCAGGAAAGCCAGCGCGAAATGGGCGATGGCGATGCCCTGCCCCGTCTCGATCGCCATGTCGCGGTTGACCTGGAAGGCGTCGATGCCGAAAGCCGCCCCGGCCGCCTGCACGGCCATGTCGATATCGTCGGTGACATAGGCCATCTGGAAGATGTTGAAGGGCGGCATGGGCTGATCGCCTTCTTTACGCCGCGTCGGTCAGCGCCGCGCGGCGGCCGCCGGGCGCTTTGTGCAGCATCCCGCCCTTCATGATGGCGCGCAGCTTCGCAGCGTCGGCGACTATCGCGGGGTCGCTGGTCGGATCGCCATTGCATAGCAGCAGGTCCGCTGGCGCGCCTTCGACCAGCAGGCCCGTCCCCTGCCCCATGGCAAGGCCGCCATGCCAGGTCGCCGCGCGCAATGCCTCCACCGGCGTCAGGCCGATATAGCTGACGAGATGCGCGACATCCTGCGCGTTCAGCCCGTTCGGCATGAAGGGCAGGCCATAATCGCCGCCGATCAGCATCCGCAGCCCGCGTTTATGCAGCGCCTTGTGCGTGGCGATATTGGCTTCCATCCCTTCACGCACCTTCATCCCCGCCAGCATGGTTTCGGGCATGCCGCTATAGTGGATCAGCCCGTGATAATAGCCGATGCTGGGCGTCACGAAGATGTTGTCCTTCGCCGCCTCCAGCATGTCGAGCGCTTCCTCGTCGCAAAAGTCGGCATGGTGGATGATGGTGACGCCGCATCGCACGGCGCGCTTGACCGACTCGGCGGAGCGGGCATGGGCCGCGACCAGCAATCCCAGGTCGCGCGCGGTGGCGCAGGCCATCGCCACTTCATCCTCCGCCATGGTGGTGGTCCGCCCCTGCGGGCGCGGGAAGAAATCGTCGCCGGAAATGTTGAGCTTCACGACGTCGACGCCCTCCCGGTAGCAGAGGCGGATCGCCTTGCGCACCTCGTCCGCGCCGTCGCAGACCAGCGCGGCGACCAGCCGGTCCTGATGCAGTTGCGCGGTGTCGTTGAGGCCCCCGGTCGCCGTCAGCGTGGGCGTGGAGGCCATGAGGCGGGGGCCGGGGATCAGGCCGGCGTCGATCTCGTTGCGGATCACCACTTCGGACCGGATTCTGGGCGATCCCGCGCCGATCACGCCAGTGAAACCCGCGTCGATCAACCGCTTCGCATTGTGCATGGTGATGAGGACCGTCTCCTCGGGCGGCGTATCCTCGATATGATAGGCATAGGTGACGATGGGGAAGCTCAGATGCCCATGCGCCTCGATCAGGCCGGGGATGATGGTGCCGCCTCGCGCGTCGACCTCCATCGCCGGACCTGCCATGGCCAGCCCGTCTGGCGCGATCGCGCGGATCACGCCATCCTCTACCAGCAGGTCCGCCTTGATGGCCGCATCGGCGCGTCCGTCCCAGACCTGCCCTCCGCGAAAAAGCGTGCGGTTGCCCGTATCCATCTCCTGCCTGCTCCCTGCCGGTCCCGTGGACCGTTATCCTTCGCCGGTGCCAGTCTAGCGACTATCCGCCCGATACGCGCCTGACTCGCGGTCACAAGGCTTGTGAAGCCGACGCGATAATCGGGCCGCAGCCAGAGCCAGGGCGACCTGATATGCTGCCTGTCAGGGATCGCCCGACCAGAGGAGAGAACTGCCATGGCAACAACAGCGCCGGCAAGGGATTTTGCCGTTCCTGTCCATGTCCCGCAAGAGATGGTCCGCGATATTGATCTCTATGCCATTCCGGGGTCCGACCGGGACGTCCATGACGCCTGGCGCGCACTGCAAGCCGGGCCGGAACTGATCTGGACGCCGCGCAACGGCGGTCACTGGATCGCGACCAGCGGCCGGGTGGTGGAGATGCTCTTCAAGCGCACCGACCTGTTTTCCAACCGGGAAATCGCCGTGCCGCCGGGCAGCATGCTGCTGCCCATGCTGCCGATCCAGAAGGATGGCGAGGAACACAGGGTCTATCGCGCGATCATCGAGCCTGCCTTCAAGCCCCGGTCGCTGGAAGCCGCCACGCAGCGGGCACGCACGCTGGCGATCGACCTGATCGAGACGTTCCGTCCCCATGGGCGCTGCGAGTTCATCGGCGATTTCGCCCTGATCCTGCCGCTGGTCGTGTTCCTGTCGATCGTCGACCTGCCGCAGGCGGACCGGGACACGCTGCATCGCCATGCCGAGGTGATGACCCGCACGGCCGACATCGCAAAACGCCATGCGGCCTTCAAGGCGATCATGGCCTATCTCACCACCTGGATCGAGCGCCGCCGCGCCGAGCCGGGAGCGGACCTGCTGTCCGCCGTGGTCCACTCCCGTCCCTTCGGCCGCCCCGCGACCGACGAGGAACTGCTGGGACTGGGCGGATTGCTGCTGTTCGGCGGGCTGGACACCGTGACGTCGATGATGGGGTTCGTGATGCGCTTCCTGGCGACCCATCCCGATCACCGCCGCTGGATACTCGATCACCCCAACCGGATCGCATCGGCGATCGAGGAGATCATGCGGCGGCATGGAGTGGCCAATGTCATGCGGACGGCGATCGACGATGTGGAGGTCGCCGGCGTCACGCTGCGCGGCGGCGAACATATCTCGGTCGCGACCTGCATGCACGGGCTGGACGAGCGCGCGTTCGACAATCCGCTCGCCGTGGATTTCGAACGGCCGGCGCAATGGACCGCGACCTTCGGCGCGGGGCCGCACCGCTGCCCCGGCATGAACCTCGCCCGCATGGAGATACGCATCCTGGTCGAGGAATGGCTGCGCCGCATCCCCGATTTCGAGGTCGATCCCGGCCGCCCGCTGGTGCAGCAGACCGGCGGGGTGAACGGCATCCTGCAACTGCCGCTGCGATGGGTCGCCCACCCGCCTGCCTGATCGCGGACCTGATGGGTGCGCCGCCTCCCTTGTCCGCCGAACCGGCAGGTGACAGTCTGCGCCCTCGGCAGGTTAAAGGGACCGAGAGGATGCACGACCTACGGCTTCTTTCGGCCTTCGCCCAGGCCGCGCGGAGCGGCAGCTTCACTGGCGCGGCGCGGGTGCTGCGCTGTTCGCCCGGCGCCATCAGCAAGAATGTGGCGCGGCTGGAACATGATCTGGGCATCCGCCTCTTCAACCGCACCACGCGGCAACTGAGCCTGACCGAGGAAGGCGCGGCGTTCCACGCCGCGATCAGCCGTAGCCTCGCCGAACTGGAGCGCGCCGAGGATATCGCCGCCGCCGCGCGCGGCACGGTGGAGGGCACGGTCCATGCGGCCATCGGCAGCACTTTTGGCAAGTCGCAATTGCTGCCCCGCCTGCCCCGGCTGCTCGAACGCCACCCCCTGCTGCGGGTGGAGATCGCGTTCAGCGACGATTGCGGCGATCTGGTGGCGAACGGCCATGATCTGGCGGTCCGGTCCGGCGCGCCCGACGACAGCCGCTATATCTGCCGCCGGCTGCACAGCCTGCCGCTGAAGCTGGTGGCAAGCGCCGCCCATGTCGAGCGGCACGGCGCGCCCACGCATCCCGAAGACCTGCTGCGCCGCAATTGCATCAACGTGCGTCATGGGGATGCGGCGTGCAGTTGGCTGTTCCGCCGCCGGGACCGGCAGGACCATGCCCCGATCCTGATTCAGCCCGACTGCCGGATCGTCATCACCCAGCAGGTCGAGGCCATAGTGGACGCCGCACTGAGCGGCCTTGGTCCCACAGTCATCGACAGCTATGCCGCGCGGCCGCATCTGGACGCCGGCGCACTGGTCGAACTGCTGCCCGACTGGCAGGTGGAAAGCGCAATTCCGGGCGGCAACGACCTCTACATCGTCTACCCCCATCGCGACTATCTGCCGCTGCGCATCCGGGCGGTGATCGAATTTCTGGTCGAGGAATTCGCGGACGGCATGACGCTGCCCGCCACGCCCCTCCCCGCCATTCGTGACGGCGCGGCACATCAGTTCTGATCCGAACGGCTGTCGCGGGATGCAAGGCCAGCGGCTAGGAGTGGCGCACATGGCGGACGGTCAGGAGAGGTTCGACTATATCATCGTCGGCGCGGGGTCTGCCGGATGCGTGCTGGCCGACCGGCTGACCCGTGATGGCCGGCACAAGGTCCTGCTGCTGGAGGCCGGCCCCAGGGATTCATCGCCCTTCATCCGCATGCCGCGCGGCTTTGGCCGCACCCTCGCCGATCCCGCGCTGACCTGGTATTATCCGGTGGAGGACGGGACGCGGGAAGGCGCGACGGCCCCGATCTGGCTGCGCGGCAAGACGCTGGGCGGATCGAGCGCGGTCAACGGCATGATCTATGTGCGCGGGCAGCGCGAGGATTATGACGGCTGGGCGACGGGCGGCGCGACCGGGTGGGACGGGGCTGCGATGGCGGCGGCGTTCGCTATGCTGGAGCGCGAACTGCCGGTCGGCATTCCCCGGCGCGAAACGCCCCTCTCCCGCGCGATCGTCGAGGCGGCGGGCATGATCGGGCTGCCTGAGCGCTGCGAACGCCACGCCGTGGACGGCGAAGGCATAGGCCCGACGCCCTGCAACATCTGTCATGGCCGGCGGATGAGCGCCGCGCATATCTTCCTGCGCCCTGCCGAGCGCCGCCCCAACCTGCGCGTGGAGACAGGCATTCTGGTCGACAGGCTGCTGATCGACGGGCGGCGCATCACCGGCGTCCGTGCTGGCGGGCGGCAATGGCTTGGCGGCGAAACCATCCTGTGCGCCGGCGCGATCGAAAGCCCGGCCCTTTTGCAACGATCCGGCATCGGGCCAGCCGAAACATTGCAGGCGGCGGGCGTCCCCCTGATTCACGCATTGCCCGGCGTCGGGCGCAATCTGCGCGAACATAAGCTGGTGATGATCCAGCACCGCCTTCGCCGATGGATGGGCGACAATCGCGCCTTTTCCGGTTGGCGGCTGGCGGCCAATGTCGCGGCTTATGCGCTGCTGCGGCGGGGCGCATTGGCGCGGACTTACGACCTCAACGCCTTTGCCCGCAGCCGGGCGGACGTGGAGCGGCCGGACGTCCAGATCACCTTTTCCGCCTTTTCGCTGGACCTGCGCGCCGATACGATGCGCTTCGAGCCTTTTGCCGGGATGCAGATGTTTGCCTATCCGTTGCGACCGACCAGTCAGGGCAGCGTGGACATCACGGGACCGGATGCAGGCGCTCCGCCGCGCATCCGCCCGCATTATCTCGAGACGGAGCATGACCGCCGCATCACGGTGGACATGGTGCGGCTGATGCGCCGGCTGGCGGCGGCGCCACCACTGGCGGGGCTGATCGCGGCGGAAACTTTTCCCGGAGATGCGATGCCGGATGATGATGAAGCGGCCATTATCGCCGCCGCGCACCGCGACCAGAGTTGCGCCCATGCGGTCGGAACCTGCCGCATCGGCCGGGCCGACGACCCGCTGGCGGTGGTCGATCCACGCCTGCGGGTGCGGGGAATCGACGGGTTGAGAGTCATGGACTGCTCGGTCATGCCGACGCAGGTGTCAGGCAACACCAACGCGCCGGTCATGGCCATGGCGGTCCGCGCCGCCACGCTCATCCTGGAGGATGCGCGCGGCTGACGCGCCCTGTGTCAGATTGCGTCAGAAGGAATAGTTCAACCCGACGCCAACCTGCCGCGGCGGCGCATAGAGGACCGCGTCCGCGCTGGGGTTGATGAAGGTCGACCCGATCACCTTCGTATTGGTGAAGTTGCGCGCAAAGACCGACATGGTGAGGCCGGTGTCGGCCGGTGTGAAGGCGATGCGCGCATTGCCGGTGAAATAGGCCTTCTGCGTCACCCGGCTTTCAAGCGCCATGCGCACCTTGGTCGAATAATAGCCGTTCACTGACATGGCCAGCCGTCCCGCATCGAAATCATGATGATAGTCGGCCAGCGCGTTAAGCGTGAATTTCGGCGCGCGGATCATCCGCTGGCCGCTGATGTCCGCCCGTCCGTCCAGCGTGCCGTCGAAATCCGGATCGGTCGGCATCTCGACCAGGCTAGCATTGGGGAAGCTGTCATATTTCGCGTGCAGCCATGCCGCGCCCAGCGTCAGGGTCAGGTCGTCGCTCGCCCGCAGGCTGGCGTCGGCGTCGATGCCGTAAATCTCCGCCGACCCGGCATTCTGCAAGGTGCTGACCCCGCCCACTGTAGTGGTGGCCTGCAAATTCTTGTAATCATAATGGAAGCCCGCGACGTTCAGCGCCATCGCGCCCGATTTGAACTTCGCGCCCAGCTCATGCGACTTCAACAGTTCGGGCCGCACCGCCGTCGTCTGCCGCGCGATGGTGTTGAACAGGCCCGCTTTGAAGCCCTGCGCGTAATTATAATAAAGGTTCAGGCTGTCGGTCGCGTCGAACATGATGGCCGCGCGCGGCGTGAACTTCTTCGACTTGACCTCGCCCAGAAAGGCTTCGGGCGTGACATCGTTGAAGCCATTGGCAAAGCCGTTATTCTTGTCCCTGGTATAGCGGCCCCCGCCGATGATCTTGAGCCGCTCGGTCGCCTGCAAGGTCACTTCGAAGAAGCCTGACAGCGACTTGTTGATGCTGTGATTATAGATGCGATCAATATAGCCGAAAGCCGGGATATTGATGAAGGCCGGCTGGTCGCCGACATTGCGTCGGTAATAGTTGAGGCCAGCGATGAACGACACCGGACCCATTTTGTTGGACGTGAAATAGACGTCCTGTGAGAAGGATTTGGAATAGCTGAAGATATCGTAGAGGCCGCCTGCGAAATTGCTGTAATCGGCTTCCTGCACAACCGGCGTGCTATAGTCGATATAGCCGGTCATGCTGGTGAAGGTGCCGAAATCGGTCTCGAAATCCGCCTTGAGCGAATAGGACTTCATGTCGATGTCGATATAGCTCTGGATGTCCGAAGACGTCTGCCATGGCCTGTCCACGATGACGACGCCGGGCAATCCGGCCAGCGCGTTCACCCCCTTGTAATTGGTATAGGCCAGGTCGATCGCGTTCCTTTCGCGATTATAGCTGAAGCCGCCTTCCAGCCGGATGCGGTCGGTGGGCTGGAACAGCAGCTTGGCGCGCAGGAAGCGATTATGATTGTCCGGCGTGTTGCGGCCGGTGGCCACATTGCGCACATAGCTGCCCAGTTCCCGGCTGCTGAGCGTCAGGCTGGCGGCGAGCACATCGTCGATGATCGGGCCGGTGACGAAGGCCTGGGCATTCAGTTCGCCCTCGCTTCCCCGGCCATAATGCGCCCAGGACAGGCCCAGGTCCATATGCGGGGTGAAAGATGGCGATTTGCTGTTGATGAGGATGACGCCGCCGGTCGCGTTGCGGCCATAGAGCGACCCCTGCGGCCCCTTGAGCACCTGCACATTTTCAACGTCGGGGAGGGAGAAGAAGGCGCCGGTGATGTTCGGCTGATAGATGCCGTCGACATAGGTGGCGACGTTGTTTTCCGCATTGGACGATCCCAGCGTGGAGGACACGCCGCGCAGCGCCGGTTGCGCGTTGACGCCGTTGGCCTCCACGCGCAGTCCCGGCGTCACCAGCGTCAGGTCGCGGGCGTTGGTGATATTCGCGCTCTGCAACTGCTCGGCGCTTTGCGCGGTGACGGAGACGGGCACGTCCTGCAAGCGCTCCGATCGGCGCTGCGCGGTGACGATGATGTCGCCGGACGGCTGGGCGGCTGCATCGCCCTGCGCATGGGCCGCGACACCGGGCAGGCCGGCCGTGATGGCGGCGGCGCCAAGCAGTTGCAGCACGAGGCTCGATCTGGTCATGGAATCCCCTCTCTTAATCAGAACTGTCGACGCGATGGTCGAAGCGGCCCGGAGGCCAAGCTGCCTGCCTATTGCCAGCCGGACGGTTTTTTGCATGCAAAATCGGCCGCCAGCGCTGACGCATCATGCTTATGATTTATCCCTGAAACCTTTGGATTTTCGCTACTTTGGCGCTCGGCACGGCCGGATCAGGACCTGACGGACGAACTGTGGTCCGGGGCGGTCAACAGGGCATGGACCAGTCCCTCGACATCGGCGAGTAGCCGGTCCAGCGACAGGGCAGGCCGTTCCATGCCAAAGCCATGCTTGTCGAACAGCGTCACGGCGTTCCAGACCATCATGCCGGCGAGCGATATTCGCGCCCGGCCCAGTTGCGGGGGAAGCCAGGCCAGCGTCTGGTGCAACCGATCCAGCAGCGCCGCGATGCTGGGCGCACCCGATCGCGGGATATGGGCATCGAAGGGGTCGCTGAGCAATCCCGCCGCGCTCATATGCATCATGAAGCGGATATGCGCGTGCGGCGCCTGCTCGTCGCGTAGCAGGAAATAGGGCCGCATCATGCAGCGCCAGGCGGTGAAGGCGTCAAGATCCGCCAGCGTTGGCGCGCTGTCCCGGATCATGCGGGCGCGATCTTCCTCGGTGTCGCGCAGCCGCATATCGACGATGGCGCGCAGCAATTCCTCGACATTGCCGAAATGATAGCTGACGGCGGCTGTGTTCTTCTGTCCCGCCGCGACCGCGACTCTCCGTAAAGTCGCCGTGCCGATGCCGTCCGTCGCCACCAGCGTTTCGGCGGCGAGGCAAAGCTGTCGCCGGGTAAGTTCGCTGCGATCGGTCGAGGCCATGGCTGCCCTTGTAACTGACCTCGCCATCAAGGCCAGTCCCTGAATTAAAGCGTTTGCTTTATTTGTTGCAGGGCCTATGTTCCAAGCAGAAAAGGACAGGAAGGATTCGCCCCGTGATCATTACGCCCATGCCCGGCCCATTCGGCGCCATCGTCGAGGACGTAGATCTGTCGAAGCCGCAGAGCGATGACATGCTCCGCGCGCTGATCGCGGCGCTGCACGCGCATCAGATCCTGGCGATCCGGGGCCAGAGGCTGACCGATGCGGACTATGTCGCCTTCGGTCATCATTGGGGCGAACCGTTGATGTTCCATCTCCCCAACCACCGGAAGGATGACTTTCCGGAGATGATAAGGATCAGCAATGCCGCGGCCACGCCCGAACGCTATCGCGACGGCGCGAAATTCTGGCATCAGGACAGCAGCTATGAAGCGGTGCCGGCCAGCGTCACCATGCTCTATGGCGCGGAGGCCCCGGCGCAAGGCGGCGAGACGCTGATCGCCAGCGCCGTCCTGGCCTATGATGCGCTGGATGAGGATAGGAAGGCGCGGATCGAGGGGCTTACCGGATTACATTGCCTGGGCGGCTCTCCCGCCCTGCCCGGCGAGAAGATTCCCTTCATCCCCGAGAATACCGCGATGCACGGTATCGTATCCCATCCGCTGGTAATGCGCCATCCGGTGACGGGGCGCAAGGCGCTCTATCTGTCCGGATCGGCCTTCGGCGCGGAAGGGCTGGAGCAGGACGAGGGCCGCGCGCTCATCAACGAGTTGCGGACCCATTGCACACGCCCCGAGTTCGTCACGCGCTACAAGGTCGAGACCGGCGACATCTTCCTGTGGGACAATTTCCAGGTTCTCCACAGCGCGACGCCGATCGAATATTCCGATGAGCCGGGCAAGCGCCGCCTGCTCCACCGCATCAGCACCAAGGGCGCGCCAGCCCTGTGCCGCATGGCTGACGTGACGGCCGCCTGATTCGTCAGGCCGGATCGAGGTTCCAGGCAATGCGGCCCGTCAGGAAGTTGAGCGCGGCCTGCACATGCGGCAGGGCGATACGATCTGGCGCGCCCATCAGGACAACCGGCAACCGCAGGCAGCTTGCTTCGGGCAGAAGCGGGATGAGGCGACCGGCTTCCACATGTTCGCGCGCCAGCATCTCCAGCGTCTGGCCGATGCCCAGTCCCGCCAGCGTCGCCGAAAGGATCGCAGCCCCGTCGTTGGAAGTGAAGGCGGCGGGCGAACGTACCCGGATCGTCCGGCCGCCCTGTCGCAACCGCAAAGGATTGCCGCCGGGCGCCTCTACGCTGGCATAGAGAATGGCCCGATGGCGGGCGAGATCGTCGGCGTCCGCCGGTTGGCCATGCTGCGCGATATAATCGGGCGAGGCGAGGCAGACCAACCGGGTCGTGCCAAGCGTGACCGTCGTCCAG
Source organism: Sphingobium faniae (assembly GCA_900100475.1). Classification (GTDB taxonomy): domain Bacteria; phylum Pseudomonadota; class Alphaproteobacteria; order Sphingomonadales; family Sphingomonadaceae; genus Sphingobium; species Sphingobium faniae. The sequence continues at coordinate 41,670 of FMTU01000004.1, forward strand.
TCTGTCGGCGGCACGTCGCCTACCCGGATCACCAGATCAAAACCGTCCACGCGAAAAAAGGTGCCGCGATCGCCCAGCGTCAAGTCAAGGATGATCTGCGGGTGAAGCCGCTGAAATTCGGCCAGCAAAGGCACAATGAACGCCTGCCCCATCGACGCTGGCGCATCCAGCCGCACGCGCCCCGCCACGCCCGCGCCCGGCCGCAACGCCATGTCGGCAGTTGCGACCGCATCGAGCGCGGCGCGCGCATAGGCGAGATAATGGCGTCCTTCCGCCGTCAGGTCGACGCGACGGGTCGATCGGTTGAACAGGCGTACGCCCAGATTCTCCTCCAACCGCCGTACATGCAGTGTCACCATGGGCGTCGAAATGCGCAGGCGCAACGCAGCGCGGGTGAAGGAGCCTGCCTCCGCCACCGTCACGAACGCCTCCATCGCCGCCAGTCGATCCATGGTCTACTCCCGCCTTCTCATACCGGCTTAGCATATCAGGGTGGCACGGCGCGGCACGATCAGGCATGCGATCATTGTGCCGCCGGGGCGACCCACCGCTGTGATATGGCGTGCCACTTTCCTTCCCCTCTTCGTCCGTTCATCGGCCTTTTGATGCCTGCACCATCCTGCTTGCCGCATTGCATGCAACCCTGCAACAAAGCGGCAGGAATAGGAGGGCTTGCATGAGCGGTTTTCTGGATGGACGCGCCAATCTGGCGGGGAAGGTGGCGGCGGTCGTTGGCGGCGGCGGCGGGATCGGCGCGGGGGTATCGCTGGCGCTGGCGAGCGCGGGCGTCGATCTGGCGATCTGCGACATCGACGCGACGGCCCTCGCCGAAACCCAGTCAGCCATCGGGGCAAAGGGCCGCCGGGTGACGGCCATGACCGCCGACGCCACCGACGAAGCGGCGCTCGACGCGTTCTACGACACGGTGGAGCGGGATTTCCCGCGTCTCGACATTCTGGTCAATGTCGCGGGAGGCACGAAGCGGCAGTTCCTGTCCGAAGCCAGCCGCGCCGACATCGCCCGCGATATTCAGCGCAATTACGGCTATGTCATACAGTCAGTACAACGCGCCGTGCCGCTGATGAAGCGGTCGGGCGAAGGCGGCAGCATCATCAGCTTCACCACGATCGAGGCGCATCGCGGCGCGGCCAGCTTCTCCGTCTATGCCGGGGCGAAGGCGGCGACAACCAACTTCACCCGGTCGATGGCGGTGGAACTGGGCAAGGACAGGATTCGGGTCAGTTGCATCGCGCCCGATACGACGCTGAGCCACGGCAACATGGCCGCGATGCCGCCCTCCTTCGCGGAAGGCTTCATGAAGCTGCCGCCGCATGTGCAGGGCAAGGGCATGGAGATGTATATCCCCCGCCGCGAACAGCCCCCCGTCGATGCACTGGCCGACGCGGTGCTGTTCCTGGGATCGGACCTGTCGACCTTCGTGTCCGGCATGACGCTGCACGTCGATGGCGGGACGATGGCGGCGGCCGGTTTCCTTGACTGGCCGTTCGGCGACGGGTTCGTGCCGACGCCGCTCGCCGGCACATTGGCGCGGCTGTATCGCGAAGGAGATGAAGCATGAACGTCTACGCCGTCACCCTCTCCCCCTTCGCCGCCCGGGTGCGGATCGCGCTGCGCGTGAAGGGCCTCGCCTATGTCATGCAACCGCCGCCGGGGGGCAGCACGCGCTCGCCGGAATATCTCGCGATCAATCCCATCGGCAAGCTGCCGGTGCTGGTAACCGACGACGGACTGGCGATCGCCGAATCCGAAACGATCATCGACTATCTGGACGAACAGTTCCCCACGCCCCCGCTGATGCCGGCCGATGCCGCCGCGCGCGCGCGGATGCGGAACATCATCCGCACCTTCGAGCTTTATGCGACGCCCGCCATGACGCGCCTGTTCAAGCAGATGGACCCGGCGACCCGCGACGCAGCCGCCGTGGCGGCGGAGATCACCCGGTGGCGCGACGGGCTGGCGCTGACCGACCAGTTCGTCGCCGACGCACCTTTCGCCGTCGGCGATGCGCTGAGCAAGGCGGACTGCATCCTGCTGCCCAGCCTGTTGCTGTGCGAGGTGACGGCCGCAATCTTCGGGCTGGAAGATCCGGTCGCGGCCTGTGCCAATCTGTCGGGATATCGGGCCAAAGCCCGGCAGCATCCGGACATGGGCGCCATCTGGACCGAAACGGCCGAGGCGCTCGCCGCTATGCGCGCGGGGGCATGACCGGCCCGTGGATCGACCGGGCGACGGGCCAGCCGCTGGCCGGGACGCCGCTGGGCATGGCGCTGACTGCGCAGGCGATGGCGACGCCCGACCGGCCCGCCATGACCATCGGCGGGCAAAGCTGGAGCTTCGCGGCCTTCGAGGCGCTGGCGAACCGGCGGGCGCGCAACCTGCTGGCGACCGGAATGACGGCAGGCGACCGCGTCATCCTGTCGATGCCCAACCGGGTCGACTATCTGCTGTGCGCCTTCGCCTTGTGGAAGATCGGCGCGACCCCCTGCCCCATGTCGGAACGGCTGACCGAAGCGGAGTTCCTCGCCATTGTGAACCTGTCGGGCGCGCGGCATGTGATCGGGCCGGCGTCACTGCCGGGATCGTCGGCGCGGCTGCATGATGTCGATGCGGCGATCGACCCGGCGCTGTCGGATGCGCCGCTGCCGCCTGTCCTTGCCCGGCCCGGCAAGATCGCCAATAGCGGCGGCAGCACGGGACGCCCCAAGCTGATCGTCGATCCGCTGCCGTCGGCGTGGGGACCTGACAAGGAGGGATGCCGGCGCGGACCACGTCTTACGCTGCTCAATCCCGGCCCGCTCTATCATTCCGCGCCCTTCAACACGACGACCATGGCGATGGCGCAGGGCACCCATATCGTCTGCATGGAGCGTTTTAACGCCGAACAATGGCTGGCGCTGGTAGAACGGCACCGCGTGACTTACGCCTATATGGTGCCGACGATGATGACGCGGATCGCGCGACTGCCCGCGCACGTCACCGCCGCCGCCGACCTGTCGTCGATCGAAACACTGCTACACATGGCGGCGCCCTGCCCGCCCGACGTCAAGCGCTGGTGGATCGACCGGATCGGGGCGGACCATGTGTGGGAGGTCTATGGCGGCACCGAACGGATCGGCGTCACCACCATCGGCGGCCGGGAATGGCTGGTGCATCCGGGGTCGGTCGGCACCGCCGCGCCGGGGCAGCAGATTCTTGTCACCGGCGAGGATGGCGATCCGCTACCGCCGGGCGAGATCGGGGAAATCCGCTTCCGCAAGGCGGGCGGGGTTGGCAAGAGTTATGCCTATATCGGGTCGGACAGCCGGATGGCGGGAGATACGGACAGTTTCGGCGACATGGGGTGGCTGGATCAGAACGGTTATCTTTACATTGCGGATCGCCGCACGGACATGATCCTTGTCGGCGGCGTCAACATCTATCCGGCGGAGATCGAGGCGGCGGTGGAGGCGATGCCGGACGTGCTGTGCTGCGCCGTGATCGGCCTGCCCGACGCGGATCTGGGCAACCGGCTCCATGCCATCGTCGAAATGACGCCGGGGGTCGCGCCGCGGGACGAGCGCGCTTTTCTGACGCAACTGGGCGAAAGGATCGCTGGGCTGAAACTCCCCCGGTCGGTCGAATTCACCACCGATCCGATCCGCGATCAGGCGGGCAAGGTGCGCCGTTCCGCCCTGCGGGCGGCGCGGGTGCCGTAAACACTGGAGCATGTCGCCCGACGACCGCCAGCCAGAGCATTTTCCAAGCAGACGGTATCGCCCGCTGGCATGGATTGCGCGCCTGTTCCGTCTTCAGGCGATGAAGTCATCCGCCGCCAGCCGCTCCGCGATGTAGCGGCAGAAGCGCGCGGCGTCCGCGCCGTTGATCACGCGATGGTCGTAGCTGAGCGACAACGGCAGCATCTGCCGCCAGTCAATGCCGCCATCAGCGTCCGGGACCGGCGCCGGGCGCGCGCGGGCGACGCCCAGTATCGCGACTTCGGGGGCGTTGATGATGGGCGTGAAGCTGGTTCCCCCGATATGGCCGAGGGAGGTCAGGGTGATGCAGCCGCCCGACATTTCCGCCATCGACAGGCCCCTGGTCCGCGCCTTGTCCGAAAGGGCGGTGATCTCTTCGGCGATCTGGGTCACGGACTTGCTGTCGCAATCGCGGATCACCGGCACCAGCAGGCCACCGGGCGTGTCCACCGCGACGCCGACATGGACATATTTCTTGAGCGTCAGCATCCCGCTCGCCGGATCGAGCGAGGCGTTGAACTGCGGGAAAGCGGCAAGGCTATCGGCCAGCGCCTTCACCAGCAGCGGCACGGCGGTCAGCTTCGTGCCGCCCGCGGCATTATGCGCCTTGCGCCGCTCTTCCAGGCCGGTGATGTCCGCATCGTCATTATGGGTGACATGCGGAATGGCGACCCAGTTACGGCCGAGAAAGGCCGCGACGAACTTCTGGATCTTGCTGAGCGGCCGCTGCTCGACCTCCCCGAAGACCGAGAAATCGCCAGTCGGCCAGGGCGCGAGGCCCGCCAGAAGATCACTCATCCGTGCCTATCCCCTGAGCGCGCCCTGAGCGGCTGCTGGAAGGTGAAGCGCGGGCTTTCCTTGTCGATGGAATCGGTGAGCCGCATGGTCGCCGCCGCCGCGAACACGCTCTGGAGCAGTGCCGCCGGATCGTCCGTTTCGACCTCATAATCGGCGACGAACACGCCGGTTTCCGCGCCCGCCATATCCAGTTCCTTGTAACGCGCGCATGACAGGATGCCGGGCAGCGCGCACATTTCAACGGCGTGAACATCATCATACCAGCGGTCATATTCGGCCTCGCGGCCAAGGAGCGCGCGCGAGGTGACGTGCAGGATGTAGCGCATCCCCCTTATCCGATCGTCGCCAGCAGGGTGCCGACCTCATAGGTCTCGCCGGTCTGGGCGATGATCTTGAGCGTGCCGCTCGCGGGGCTTTCGACTTCCTGCGTCGACTTCTCCGATTCCAGCGCATAGAGGGGCTGGCCCTCGACGGCTTCGCCGCCATCGGCGACCAACCATTCGGCCAGCGTGCCTTCGTTCATCGAAAAACCGATCTTGGGCAGCAATACTTCAACAGCCATGGGAAACTCCCTGAGCGATATTAGGATTTGACGAGCGCTTCGGCCGCCGCGACGATATCGGCGGTCTGCGGCGCAAAGGCGGTTTCGAGGGGTTTGGAGAAGGGCACCGGGCAGAAGACGCCGCCAAGGCGCTTGACCGGCGCACGAAGCTTGCCGAACAATTCCTCGTTCAACACCGCCGCGATCTCCGCGCCCGCACCGAAGGGCGTCACGGCCTCATGCACGATGATGGCGCGGCCGGTCCTGGCCACCGACTTCACGACCGTATCCTTGTCCCAGGGCGCGATGGTGCGCAGGTCGATCAGTTCGGCGGAGATGCCCGCTTCCTTCAGCCTGGCGACGGCGGGGACTGCTTCCTGGATCATGCGCGCATAGGCGATAATGGTGACGTCGCTGCCCTCGTTGAGCACATTCGCCTTGCCGATCGGCACGCGATGGCCCTTTTCCGGCGCTTCGTCGGGCGACCAGTAGGTCGGCAGATTTTCGATGAACAGCACCGGATCGGGATCGTCGATGGCGCTGCGCATCAGGCCATAGGCGTCCTTCGGGCTGGACGGCGCCACCACCTTGATCCCGGCGGTATGGGCGAACCAGGCTTCCAGATAGTCGCAATGCTGCCCGCCCGAAGCGAAGCCGGTGCCGGTCATGGTGCGGATGACGATGGGAACATGGGTCTGCCCGCCCGACATGAACCGCAGCTTCGCGGCGTGGTTGACGATCATGTCCATCGCCACGGTCGTGAAGTTCATCAGCATGATCTCCGCCACCGGCTTGAAGCCGATCAGCGAAGCGCCGATGGCCGCGCCGATGATCGCCTGTTCGGAGATCGGCGTGGAGCGCACGCGATGCTCGCCAAAGCGCGAAGACAGCCCCTTGGTGACGCCGCACACACCGCCTTCTTCCGGGTCGGCCAGATCCTCGCCCAGCGCGATCACATTGTCGTCTTCCTCCATCGCATCGGCGATGGCGGCGTTGATGCCCTGAAGGATGTTCGCCTTGGCGGCCTTGACGTTGGTTTGCGCGTTCATCAGGCCATCTCCTCCGCGAACACGTCGCGCTTCATTTCCTCGACGCCAGGGAAATCGCTCGCCAGCGCGAATTCGACCGCCTCGTCGATCTCCTTTTCGATGCCCGCTTCCATTTCGGCGAGTTGCGCCTCGGTCGCGAGGCCCGTTTCGATCAGCTTCGCGCGGAAGCGGGGCACGGGATCGTTCGCCATCGCCTCGGCCTTGCGCGCCTTGTCCATATAATTATCCGCATCGCCAAAGACGTGGCCGAAGAAGCGATAGGTCATCGCCTCGATCAGCGTCGGTCCCTCGCCGGCGCGGGCGCGGGCGACCGCTTCACTGGCGGCGGCATACATGGCGAAGGGATCGTTGCCGTCCACGCGCTCGCCCGCCATGCCATAGGCGGCGGCGCGGTCGGCGACCTTCACATTGCTGGTCTTGTCATAATGGGTATGCTCACCCCATTCATTGTTCTGGCAGACGAAGATGACCGGCAGCTTCCAGACGGCGGCAAGGTTCAGCGCCTCATGGAAAGCGCCGATATTGGACGCGCCGTCGCCGAAATAGGCGACGGTCACGCGGCCGTCGCCTCGAAGCTGCGATCCCCAGGCAAGGCCGTTGGCGATCGGCATGGAAGCGCCGACGATGCCGGTCGTCACCATGATGCCCTTGGTGGGATAGGTGACGTGCATCGGTCCGCCCTTGCCCTTGCAGGTGCCGTCGACGCGGCCCGCGACCTCCGCCCACAGATCTTTCAGCGGCAGGCCCTTGGCCAGTTGGTCGTGACTGCCGCGATAGATGGTGCAGATATAATCGTCGTCGGTCAGGTTCACCGACATCGCGCTGGGGATCACTTCCTGCCCGCGCGGGCTGTAATAAGGCATCACCAGCCGCCCGCTCATGATGACCTTGCGCGAACGTTCGTCATTCGCCTTGATCAGCGCCATGCGGCGATAGATTTCCACCTGGGTCGCCGCGTCGGGTGTCGCCCTGTTGCTCATTTCGTCAGAGGTCCTTTCGAAAGGCCGGATGCTCCAGACCATGTCCCAGCATCTGCCATGTTTGGTCCGGTGTGAAAGCCCCGCGCCGACTATATCGCAATTGTGAAGGATTGACCGGCGGCCCTATTCCGCAGGCGTTCGCCGCGCGCGCAGTTCGATCCGTCCCTTGCCGAAGGGCTCGTCGCGGTTGGTCAGCGCTTCTTTCAGGCCCTTTTCCGCCATGTCCTTGCGGAACTGGCTGCGGCGCGGACCTGTGCTCAGGTGCGCGCGGGCGTCCAGTTCGGCGGCGTAGCGCAACGATTGCTTCGCGCCGGCCTGCTCCATCTGCATGTTGACGATGCGCTTGTGCGTCGCGAGGATTTCCGCGTCGACGCTGCCGATGCGGCGCACCATCTCGTCCGCCTGATGGTCCAGTTCGTCGGCCGGATAGGCTTCCAGCACCAGTCCGATGCGCGCGGCGTCGATGCCGCCGATGGTGTCGCCGGTGAAAAGCATGCGCTTCGTCCATTGCGGGCCGCAATGATAGAACCACAGGTTGGTGGGCGGCGTGCCGTTGGCCCGTGCCGCGGGAAAACCGATCTTCGCATCGTCGGCGGCCAGCACGATGTCGCAGGAAAAGGCGAGGTCGGTGCCCCCGGCAAGGCAATTGCCCTGCACTTTCGCGACGATCGGCTTGTGCAGGTCCAGCATGATCGACGTCAGGTCCTGCTGCCGTTCCAGGTTCCAGATGTCGTCGTCGATCGTGCCGGCGCGGGTGCGATAGGCGGCAGGATCATATTCCCGCGAGGTGTCGGCCGCGCCGCCATAGCTGTCGGTCAGATCATATCCGGCGCAAAAGTCCCTGCCCGCGCCCGACAGCAGGATGACATTGGCGTCGCGCCGGTCGTCCGCTTCGAGCAGCGCCTGATGCAGTTCCTTGAGCATCTGGCCTGACAGGGCGTTGCGCTTGTCGGGACGGTTGAGCGTGATGCGGGCGACGTTGTCGCCTATCTCAAAGCTGATGCATTCCGTCGATTTCAGCCATTTCATGCCCATCGTCCATTCCACTCCACCGTGTTTGCCGTCCTCCATAGCGCGGGGCGCGGGCCTCTGGCGAGGCCGCGCGGACAGCCTATCGGCCATGTGATCCTTGCACGGAGGCCATATTGCGCCCGCCGTGGGGACGCGGCAGTCCTGCGAATATGACACCGACAGGGGCGAGGATGACGGACGTACCAGCAGGGTTCCAGCGGCTTGGCCCGTTCGACGATGTCATGAGCGGCTTCGATCCCGTCTATATCCGTCGGGAAACGGAAAGCGGTTTAGCACTGGGCTTTCGCGTCGGGCCGCAGCATTGCAACCCAAGCGGCAATTGCCATGGCGGCACCTGGGCGACGATGGCTGATATCGTCATGGGCGTGAACGTCGGTTTCGTCACGGGGATGAGCGGGCCGACCGTATCGCTGGGGATCGACTTTCTGGGCGCGGCGACCAAGGGGCAATGGGTCGAGGGACGCGCGGAGGTGCTGCGCTGGACGCCCAATCTGGCGTTCGTGGAGTGCCGCTTTACGGCAGACGGGGAACTCGCGCTACGGGCCAATGCGGTCTTCCGCCGCAAATACCCGCCCTATCGCGACTATGAGTCGCTGATCGCATAGCCGTTTGAAATCGGAAAGAAGGAGAGGAACATGGGACGTCTGGCGGGCAAGGTGGCGGTGATCATGGGCGCCACTCGCGAAGGCAATATGGGACAGGCGATCGCCCGGCGCTTCCTGGAGGAAGGCGCGCGCGTCATCGTGTCGGGACGCGGGAAGGATGGGCTGGAGGCATTCGCGGCGGAAACGGGCGCGACCGCCATTCCCTGCGACATCGGCAGCCGGGCGCAGATTCAGGCCATGGCCGACGCGGCGATCGCGGAGCACGGCGCGATCGACATCGCCGTCAACGCCGCCGCCATCGGCTTCCTCGCGCCGTTCGAGGAAGAGACGGAGGAACAGATCGATTCGATGCTCTCGATCATCTTCAAGGGCGGGCTGTTCTTCATGCAGGTGATGGTCGGCGCCCTGAAGCGCGAGCGGCCCGGCGGTCGGGGCGGCGCGATCATCAACATCTCCTCGGCCGTGGCAGAGATCATGTCGGACGATCATTGCAGCTATATGGGGGCGAAGGCCGCGCTCAACCAGATGACGCGCTTCGTCGCCTATGAATATGGCAAGCACGGCATCCGCGCCAATATCCTGGCGCCGGGCCTGACCATCACCCCCATGCTGGGCGGGTTCAACGTGCCCGGCATGATCGAAGCCTATGCGAAGGAATATCCGTTGGGTCGCATCACCACGGTCGAGGACATCGCCAACGCCGCGCTATTCATGGCCAGCGACGAATGTTTCATGACCGGCCAGACGTTCAATGTGACGGGCGGGCTGACGCTGCGCCGCAATCCGACGACGGAAGAGATCATGGCCTCCATCGCCGCCCATGGCGGCGCGATGCCCGAACTGTGAGGAGCGTGGCATGACCCGTCCCCTTGCGCTTGACCAGTTGACCGTGATCGGCGCCGATCCCGCCGAACTGGTCGATCTGGCTGCCGCTGCCGGTTTCGCAGCGATCAGCCCGTGGCTCGCCGCCGTCCGCTATGACGCGCTGCCCGCGACCCATCTGCGCGCCGGCGATCCCGACACGGTGGCCATGGCGCGGCGGCTGAAGGAAACCGGCGTGGTCATCAACCAGGCGGACGGCTTCGCACTGGGCGACGAAGCACCGATGGACGCCTATCGCGATGGCGTCGCGCTGATGGCGGAGATGGGCGCGCGCAACATCGTCGCCCTGCATTTCGACAGCGACATGGAACGCGGCTTCGACCGTTTCTGCCAGCTTGGCCAATGGGCGCAGGCGGCAGGAATCGGTATCGTGCTGGAGTTCACGCCCCTGTCGCGCATCGCGACACTGGACGAGGCGCTGGCCTTTCTCGACCGGGCGGGCAGCGGCAATGCCGGGCTGCTGGTCGATCTGCTCCACCTCGCCCAGTCGGGCGGTACGCCGGACGACCTCGCCCGTGTGCCGCCGGGGCTGATCCGGGGCGCGCAACTATGCGATGCGCCGGGGATAGTCGATTTCGAAACCTATGCGCACAATGCCGTCATGCATCGGCTCTGGCCGGGCGAAGGCGCGCTTCCCGTGACCGACTTCATCCGCGCGCTGCCGGATGACATCATCATCGGGGTCGAGATTCCACGCGACGAACCGGCTTTGGATCGCTCCGGCCGCGCGGCGCGGGCGTTCGAGATGTCGGCCGGGGCGATCCGTGTCGCTTCTGCGTGATTTCATCCGGTGGCATGATCGGAAGGGATCAGACTGGCGATGATCGGCGCTCCATGGCGTACCGACATTGACTCAGGCCGCGACGACACCGGATGCTGCCTCGCAAGCACCCCAAGGAGAGGACAGGGAACGTGAATCAGCCCGTCGGCGCGCTGCAACCGGAGATCACCCGCCGCAAGAAGGCGGGGCCTGGGGATTTCATTCCCAAGGAAGATTATGTCAGTCGCGATTTCGCCCGGCTGGAACAACAGCGGCTGTGGCCGCGCACATGGCAGATGGCCTGCCGCGAGGAGGAGGTTCCCCGCGTCGGCGACTATGTCACCTATGACGTGCTCGACGAATCGATCATCGTCGTGCGCGTCGCGAAAGACCGGATCGCCGCCTATCACAATGCCTGCCAGCATCGCGGCCGGCGGCTGACCGAGGGCTGCGGCCATGCCGCGCGCCTTTCCTGCCGCTTCCATGGCTGGTCCTGGAAGCTGGACGGCACGATCGCCCATGTAGTCGACCGCGACAATTGGGACGGCAGCCTGAAGGATGAGGACATCGCCCTGCCGACCGTGCGGGTCGACATCTGGGGCGGCTTCGTCTTCATCTGCATGGACGCGGACGCCGAACCGCTGCTCGACTTTCTTGCTCCCATTCCCGAGGTGTTCCGCAACTACCCGTTCGAGAAGATGCGCTATCGCTGGTACAAGCGCACCGGCATCGCCTGCAACTGGAAGACGGCGCTCGAAGCCTTCAACGAGGGCTATCACGTCCAGACCACCCACACCCAGTTGCTGCCCGTCCATGATGACGAGGCACTGTCCTTCGCCGAAGGGCGGCATGGCAGCTACCAGCTTGCGCCGGGACGCATATCGCTGGGCGAGCGCTCCCCACGCCTGACCGGCACGAAGGTCGATTATCGTCGCAACGTGCGCGACTTCATCCTGATGCTGGAACAGGACCTCAAGGCCTCCATTCCGCCGCATATGGCGGAACTGGTGGGGCGGCTGGTGGATGAACTGCCCCAGGACGCGACCCTGCTCGACGTCCTGATGAAATACGGGCAACTGGCGTTCGAGGCGGCGGAGGCCCGCGGCATCCCCTTCCCCGCGCTCACCCCCGAGGAGATTGCGCGCGCCGGGGCGGACTGGCACCTGTTCCCCAACATGGTGTTCCTGCCCGCGCCCGACGCGATGCTGGCCTATCGCGCGCGGCCCGACCGGGACGACCCGGAGCGCTGCATCTTCGACGTCTATTCGCTGGTGCTCTACCCCGAAGGCGGGGAGCCGCCGCTGGAACGGCAGGTGTTCGACGACTGGCGCGATCATGACGCCTGGGGCCTTATCCTGGTGCAGGATTTCGAGAATATGACCGAAGTGCAGCGGGGCATGCGCTCCATGGGCTTCACCGGATCGCGCGCCAATCCCGTGCAGGAACGCAGCGTATCCAATTTCCACCGGGCGCTGCGCGAGTTCATCGGCGCCTGACCACGACAAGCGAAAGGGAGAGGATATGGCAGGAAGATTGAGCGGCAAGGTCGCGATCGTCACCGGCGGCGGGCAGGGCGTGGGCCTGGGTATCGCGCAGACCTTTGGGCGCGAAGGCGCCAGGGTGCTGATCACCGGCCGCACGCCCGACAAGCTGGAAGCCTCCGTCGCCGATCTGAAGGCGAAAGGCTGCGAGGCGGCCTGGATTGCCGGAACCGCCGGTGTGCGCGCCGATGCGGAAGCCGCCGTCGCCAGGGCGGTCGAACTGTTCGGCGGGCTGGATATCCTGGTCAACAACGCCCAGACGTCAAAGCCCGGCACGATGTTCGAGGATACCGACGACGCCCTGTTTGCGCTGACAATCGAATCCGGCCTCTACGGCACCTTCCAGCATATGCAGGCGGCCGTGCCGCATATGAAGACGAAGGGCGGGTCGATCATCAATTTCGGTTCCTATGAAGGCATTCATGGTGGTGTCGGATTCGCCGCCTATGCCGCGACCAAGGAAGCCATTCGGGGGCTGTCCCGCACAGCCGCGCGCGAACTGGGCCAGCACAAGATCCGCGTCAACGTGATCTGCCCCGCCGCGCTCAGCCCGATCGCCGAGCAATGGACCAGGGATTTCCCCGAGGAAGCCGAAAAGGTCATGAAGCTGGTCGCGCTCGGCTATCTGGGCGACTGCGCCGACGATATCGGCCCGGCCGCCCTGTTCCTGGCCAGCGCGGACAGCCGCTATGTCACCGGGCAGACCATCAACGTCGATGGCGGGCAGATGATGCTGTGAGCGGCGCGCTCGATTTTTCGGGCCGCACCGCGATCGTGACCGGCGCATCCAAGGGGCTGGGCCGCGCTTATGCGCATTGGCTCGCCGCCCATGGCTGCGCCGTGGTCGTCAGCAACCGGCTGGGGCCGGACGGATCGTCCTCCGCTCAGGCGGTGGTGGACGAGATCGCCGCCGCCGGTGGGCGTGCGGTCGCGCATGACGGTCCGGTGCAGACGCCGGAGGCCGCCGCCGGGATGGTGGCGGTGGCTCGCGCCCATTTCGGCCAGCCCGACATCTTCGTCAGCAATGCCGGTGTGCAGGCCTTCCGCGATTTCGGCGCGGTGACGCTGGAGGAGATGGACGCGCTGCTCGACATCAACCTGCGCGGCGTGTTGATGGGGCTGAAAGCGGTGTGGCCGGGCATGGCGGAGACGGGCTATGGCCGCATCGTCCTTACTGGCTCCAGCGCCGGATTATGGGGGCAGGTCGGCTCGGCCGATTATGCGGCGTCCAAGGCGGCGATGGTCGGCATCGCCCGATCGCTGGCTCTCGACGTGCCCGAAGACGCGAACATCTGCGCCAATGTCGTCGCGCCCGCCGCCTATACGCCGATGTCGGCGGGCAGCATTCCCGCGCAATGGGCGGACTATGCTTCCCCCAACCATGTCGCGCCGGTGGTCGGCTGGCTTTGCAGCGACAGATGCACGACCTCGGGCGGCATTTATCATGCGGGTGGCGGCCATGTCCGCCGTGTCCAGATATTGGAAGGGCCGGTGCACCGGCTATCCGAAGGCGATCTCGACACGGTGATGCGCGGGCTGGACGCCCAGCCCGAATGGACGAGTTCCTTCGCATCGGGTGCGGAAATCCTGCCCGAACTGGCCAAGGCGATGGCATCATGACTATTGATTTTGCAGGACAGGTCGCCATCGTCACCGGCGCGGGCGGGGGCATGGGCCGCGCCTATGCGCTGGAACTGGCGCGGCGGGGCGCGGCGGTGGTCGTCAACGATTATGGCGGCGGCGTGCTGGGCGAGCAGGATGGCAGCGCAGGCCCGGCAGAGGCCGTCGCGGCGGAGATCGCGATGGCTGGCGGACGTGCCGTGGCCAGCAGTCTGGCGGTCGGCACGGCATCGAACGCGCGGGCGATCGTGCAGGCGGCGATCGACGCCTTCGGCCGGATCGACATCCTCGTCAACAATGCCGGCACAGGGATCGCGGGGCCATTCACCGCCTATGAAGACGAGGCGATCGAGCGCCATTATGCGACCAACCTGATCGGCGGCCATCATCTGATGCGCGCCACCTGGCCGCATATGGCGAAACAGAAATATGGACGTGTGCTGAATGTGAGTTCCAACGGCGCGCTGGGCGTGGGCGGCAATGCGCCCTATGGCGCGGCGAAGGCCGGCATGCTGGGGCTGACGCTGGACGCCGCGATCGAAGGGAGGCCGCTGGGCATATGCGTCAACGCGGTGATGCCGACATCCTATTCCCGGCTGGTGGAGCAGATTCCCGATCCCGCCACGGTGGCATGGTTCCGCGACAATCTGCCGCCGGAAAAAGTGGCGGCGGCGATGGCATGGTTCCTGAGCCGGGATTGCACGGAGACGGGCCGCATCCTGCTGACCGGAGGCGGTCGGCTGTCGAGTCTGGTCTTCGCCGAGACGGGGGAGATTTTCGACCCCGCGATCCGCGCGGAGACGGTGGGCGCACGGATGGGTGAGGTGCTGGACGAGAGCGGTCTGGCTCCGGTCCATAATCAGGCGGAAGCAGGCGCGCGCTATTTCCGGCACATGCCCTGGACGGCGGGGGACGCGCCCGACTTCGGCCCGGATGTGAAGATGGGTTGAGCACGCAGGCGTTCCATTTCCTTCCGCGCCGGTCCGGGTTCCGCTATCGGTCCCCCAAAATATAAAGGGGCGGCCGATCTCCGTGGAGACCCGCCGCCCCTACCCGCCCCGGATCAGAATTTATAGGATAGCTCCAGGCCGTAGGTGCGCGGTTCGCCATAGACGCTGGAGATGTAGCCGGCTTCATTGTAGATGCCGATCACGCCGACGCGATAATAGCTTTTCGTCAGATTGTTGACGAACGCCGCCGCGCCCATCCCGGTGCCGAAGATGTTGTTCCAGCCCGCGCGCAGGTTGACCAGTTCATAACCCGGCTCGGTCGCCTGGATGTCGTTCTTGTCCAGATGCTGCCGGGTCCGGTAGCTGATGTTCGCATTGAGGTTGATGTCACCGGCATCGCCGGCCAGCGGGATGTCATAGCTGAAATTGGCGCCCATCTGATGATGCGGGGAACCGACCAGCGTGAACTCGCCGGGCTGGCGGCCCTTGGTGATCTTCACGCCGACATAGGAATAGAAGGCGTTGATGTTGAGCGGACCGGCGATCAGGCCCAGTTCCAGTTCGCCGCCGTAATTCTTCTGGCGCGCGGTGTTGTCGATGATGGTGTTGACATTGCCCGCGCTGTCAATCGACGATGTCTGCTTCTGGACGTTCTTATAGTCCTGATAGAAGATGGCGAGGTTGCTGGTCAGCGTCGTCCCGCCCAGATCATGGCGCGACTTCAGGCCCACCTCATATTCCTGCACCGTTTCGGGGTCGAAGGGCTGTAGTTCCTCGGTCGACGCCGCGCGCAGCGAGAAGCCGCCGGAGCGGAAGCCGCGCCGGGTGGAAATATAGGTCGTCAGGTTTTCGCTCGGTTCATATTGCAGCGTGACGTCCCAGGTGAAGGCATCCCATTTCTTGCTGTTGGTCTGCGGGCAGTCGGTCAGAGAACCCGGAATGAAGGAACCGGCGTCGGTGTCCACCCGAAAGAGGCAGGTGCCCAGATTGGGATAATAGGCAAAGATCCGCGCATTGCGCTTGTCGGTCGTGTAGCGCAGGCCGCCCGACAGCTTGAACTGGTCGGTGAAGGCATAGGTGCCCGCGGCGAAGACGGCGAAGGTCTTGGCCTTGCCGCTGCCGGCATAGGCATTGAGGAAGGTCGCGGCCGGGGTGGTCAACGGCAGGCCCGCGCCCGCGATCGCCAGTTCGGGGAACTGGCTGGAGGTTGATCCGTCCCGTCCCTTTTCCATGAAATAATAGGCGCCCACCACATAATCGAGCCGGTTCCCGATCGCCTTGCCCTGGATCTGGAACTCCTCGCTGAACTGCTCGATGCTGCGATAGCGGTTGGAGTTGATGAGATAGGCGGGCACGCCGTCCAGATCCATGATCTGGTCGAAGTCCAGCTTGCGATAGCCGATGATATTCTTGAACGTGATGTCGTCGAGCTGATAGGTGGTCCGGTTCGTGACGCCCCGGTTATTCAACCGCTCATAGGGCGGGGTCTGATAAGCGTCGAGCGGGCCGCCCGTGCCCGACCCCGACGCAAAGCGGTAATGCGGCCGGTCCTGCTGGGCGGCGAACTGGCCGATCACGTCCGACACCGGAATGCCGAAACCGCGCAGCGCCGCATAGCCCGCGATGGCCGGCGCGTCGGGATTGGCGGCGGTGCCGACCAGCGCCGTGCCATGCTCGTTGGTCTTGATGAAGTCGACGATCGTGTTGGATTCAAATTCTGGCGTCGGCGCGAAGCGGATCGACGCGCGGAAGGTTTTGTAATCCTGATCGTCATAGTCACGGCCGGTCAGTACGTCGCGGGTGAAGCCGTCGCGCTTGCGGACCTTGCCCGCGAAGCGCACGCCCAGACCTTCGGTCAGCGGGATGTTCACCATGCCATAGAGGTCGCGCATGTCGTAATTGCCGATCTGGCCGCGCAGTTCGGCCTGGAAATCGTCGGTCGGCTTGTTCGGTTCGATCAGCACCGCGCCGCCGGTCATGTTGCGGCCGAACAATGTGCCCTGCACGCCCTTCAGCACCTGAGTCGATTGCAGGTCATAAAGCGCATAAGCGAAGCCGACGCTGCGCGCCTGCACGATTTCGGCGAAATAGGTGCCGACGGGCGGATCGGTGAGAAGCTGCGATTCCTGCGTGCGCTGGCCGCGAATGGCGAAGCCCAGCTCGTTGCGGGACGTGCCCTGATTGGTGAGGCTCAGCGATGGCACGCGGCTCTGGAGCGCCAGCGCGTCGTTGACGCCGCTGCGGGCAAGCGATTCGCCGCTGACCGCCGTGATGGAGATCGGCACGTCCTGCAGCGCTTCCTCGCGGCGGCGGGCGGTGACGATGATGTCAGTATGCTGACTCAGCCCCGATTCCTGCGGCGCGGCATCCTGCGCGGCGGCGGTGGCGGTGGCGGTGAGCGAGGTGGCAGCAAGCAAGGCGAACCGGAACATGGTCATTCTCCTCTCCTGATCGTCCGGCATCCATGCCGGTATGGGCCGCTTGTTGCGGCTCTGTGTCCGATCATGCCGAAAGGATGTTTTTCCTCAATCTCCCCGATGGTTCGCGGTGACATTTATCATATTGATGATATCTCGGCGTGGGCAAGGTTTTTTGGGTGTTCAGTCGCCGGTGATGAAAGCGTGGCCGGCCAGCGGCCCGATGCCCTCCACGCCGCCGTCGACGGCCAGTTCGACGCCGTTGACGAAGCGGGCCTCGTCGCTTGCCAGGAACAGCACCGCCTGCGCCACGTCCCAGGCGTCGCCCTCTATGCCGAGCGGACTGACCTTGCGTCGCATGCCGCGCATGTCGTCGGACATGTAACGCGCCGCATGGGGCGTCATGACGTGGCCAGGCGCAACGGTGTTGGCGCGGATCCCCTGGCGGCCGTGCAGCACGCCAATCTCGCGCGAAAGCTGCGCCATCGCCGCCTTGGACGGGCCATAAGCGATCGCGCCCATCGCCCGCATGCCGGCCAGTGAGGAGATGTTCACGATCGAACCGCCACCTGCCCGCGCCATGTGTGGGATCGCCGCCTGGCTCATCAGCATGGCGCTGGTGAGGTTGGTGGTGAGCGTGCGGTTCCAATAGTCCAGCGTCATCGTTTCAAGCGTTGCAGGCCCGGAGATACCGACATTGTTGACCAGTATGTCGACCCGCCCGAACGCCTCCACGGCGCGCGCCACCAGATCGGCGCAGACGACCGCATCGCCGACATCGCCTCCCATCGCCACGGCCTGCCCCCCGTCCGCCACGATGCGTGCGGCGGTCGCCTCGGCACGGGCGAGGTCGAGATCGGCACAGAGTATGCTTGCGCCCTCGCGCGCCAGCAAGAGGGCGATGGCGCGGCCGATGCCGATATCCTCGCCTTCCGCGCCTGCTCCGGTGACGATCGCCACCTTGCCGGCGAGACGGTCGTGATGGCGGATGGGTTCAGGCATGCTCGGCTCTCCTTGGGTCGGCGCAGCGGATGGACCATGATGGCACGTCCAGTCCAGCGCGCTCCTTTTCCTGTTTGCGAGCGGGCAGCGCGATTGACAGGATCAATTCGTGCATTTATCGGCTGTTTTCTCTCAATCATGGCCTTTGATTTCGCTCTCGTCGCGCTGGACGGCGCCTATCACAGTAGCATCGGTGCGCTGGTCGACAGTTTCCTGATCGCCCGCGACCGGGTGGAGCATATATTCGCCGGCGAAGACCAGATGCGGATGGAAACGCGGCTGCACATCCTGTCGCAGGATGGCGGGCCGGTGACGCTGGGCGACGGTCGGCCCTTCGCCGTGGACGGACTCGCGGATGGCGACGAGCCGCTGGCCTTCATCTGGCTGCCTGCCTTTCGCGCGGGCGGACGGACGCAACTGGAGCAGCGGATCGCGCAGGCGGGGCCGCTGATCGACTGGCTGCGGCGGCAATCGGAGCAAGGCGCGGTGATCGGGGCGAGCGGAGCGGCATCGACGCTGTTGATGGCGGGCGGTTTCACGTCCGACATCGCGGTGCCGGTGGCGCGGGCGCTGCAACCGCTGACCCGGACGCTGTTCCCGCGCCAGCCGTTCGAGGAACGGTTCGGGCTGGTCGATCATGGCCACCTGCTGATCGGCAACGGCATGGGAAGCGATTTGCAGCTCATCATCCGCGTGCTGGAGCGGATGATTTCGCCGGACATCGCCCGCTGGCTGTCTTCGATCGTGGGGCAGGATTATGAAGAGAAGGAACTGCTGGCGCCCGATCCGCTGGTCGCCCGCGCGCAGTTGTGGATCGAACAGCGCTTTACCGCGTCGATCAACATGGCCAACCTTGCGCAGCACCTGTCGACCAGTCCGGCCACGCTGAACCGCCGTTTCCACAAGGCGCTGGGTCTTTCGCCCAAGGCCTATGTCGGGCAGTTGCGGTTCCAGGCGGCCGTGCGGATGCTGGACAAATCGACCCGGTCGGTGGACCGGATCGCCCAGTTGGTCGGCTATTCCGACAGCCGGCTGTTCCGGGCGATGTTCCGCCAACATGCCGGGATGACGGCAAGCGAATGGCGGGCCAGGGGACAGGCGAGATAAGGTCTCCTCAGCGATGGTCCGCCGCTTCCTCCTGAACAACGGGATATGGACCCAGCAGCAGATAGAAGGGGATCGAAAGGGCGAGTATCGCTATCATGACGATCAGCGCGAGATGATAGTTTCCGGCATAATCATAGAGGAAGCCGATCCCCACCTGCCCCGCGACCCCGGCCAGCGCCATCGTCGCGATCGTGCTGCCATAGATGGTCGAATAATGGCGCATGCCGAAATAGCGTGCGGACAGATAGGCGACGACATCTATCTCCGCGCCTTGCGAGGCGCCGATCAGGACCGCGACGGCAAAGGCGACGGGGAAGGTCAACTCGCCCGACAGCATCAATGCGCAGCCGATCATCGGACCCAGGCTGAACAGGCAGGCCACGATCGGCGCCCATATCCTGTCGACGAGCAGACCCGACAACAGCGTCCCGATCAGCACCGATCCAGCCAGGACGCCGGTCAACATCGCCGCGTCCTGCGGCCTGATCGACAATTCGATCAACAGCGGCTGGAACTGGCTGAGCGCCATGGTGAGCGGCACATAGCCCAGCGCCGCGCAGATGCAGAGCTGAACGACCTTGCGGTCGCGCCGGATCAGGGTCAGGAAACCCTCCTTCGAATCGTTCTTCCTCCGGGGTGCGCGGGCCGTGTCCTTGATGCCAAGCAGGCATACAGGCAGGCCGATCAGCAGAACGATCCCCGCCAGAAGATAGAAACCGGCCTGCCAGCCGTCCCGCGCGATCAGCCCATGGAGCAGCGGCGGCAGGAATATGCCGATCACGGATATGCCGATGCGCGTGCAGGCGAGCGCCAATCCGCGCGAAAGGGTAAAGCGCGCGGCGACGACGCGGGTGAATGCCAGGCCGGTCGTGAAGATGCCGACAAGTTGCAGCACGAGATAGGTGGCGTAATATTGCACCAGCGATCCGGTCAGTTGCGCCATCGCGATATAGGCCAGCCCGGTCAGCGCCATTGCGAGGATCAACGGCCTGCGCACGCCGAACCTGTCCAGCAGGGCGCCCGCGAAGGGCGAGAGAAGCGCCGTTAGGATCATGCCGTTATGGGCGGCGGCGATCTCCCCGCGCGACCAGCCGAAGCTGTCCTGCCAGGGCTGGATGAAGATGCTCGCATTGAACTGGAGCATCGAAAAGCCGGTGGCCACACCGACGGAGGATGCCGCCAGCGCCGGCCAATGACGTCGCCATTCTTCCGCGGAACGGGACATTCACACCTCCGATGGAAAGAACACGCGGCTCGCCGGAGCCGCGTGTCAGGGAAAACATTGCCGAAAGGCAAGCGCCCCTAGAAGGCAAGCGCCCCTAGAAGGAAGCGCCTAGTTCCAGCCCATAAGTACGCGGCGCCGACAGGACGGCATTGGCGCCCGGTGCGGTGAACACAGGATAGGCATTGTTGAAAATGTTCTTGCCAAAGAAAGCCAGCCGCCATTTGGCAGGCCCGACTTCGACATTTTGCAATGCGATCCGCGCGTTGGTCACGTCGCGCTCGATGTTCCAGGCAAAGGCGCCATAGGCGACCCGGCCCGTGCCCGGCGTGTCGCTCGCCATCGCATGATCGAGGTGGAAGGCAAGGTCGCCGACATGGGCGATGGGCACGGTATAATCAATCGCGGCCGTGATCGCGTGCCGGGGCAGGCTCTGGATGCGCAGCTCCGCATTGGGGTCGATCTGCGTGTAGCTGGGCGGCCGGTGCCCGTCGAGGAAGGCATAGGTGATCGCCGCTTGCAGCCCACGGGTGGGCGCCGCCACGATCTCAAGCTCTGCCCCGCGGATGCGCGTGACGCCGGGCGCGTTCAGCGTGTCGGTGACCGCCGGATTGCCGGTGGGGTCGAGTTGCGCCGTGATCTGCCGATTGTGGATGCGGTTCTCGAAAATGGCCGCATTCACGCGCAACCGGCGGTCGAGCATCTCGCTCTTGATGCCCAGTTCAAAGGCTTTGTTCACCTCCGCGCCGAACGGCTTGAACGCCGGCGAACGAACCGACACGCCGCCCGCACGATAGGCCTGCGAATATTTCGCGTAGAAGTTGACGCTATCGGCGATGTCATAGGCAATCGTGAAGGCAGGGTCGAACCGCTTCTCGCGGAAAGGCTCGCCGACCAGATTGACCGCCGCCCCGTTGTTGATGGACCGCAGGAAGGTCTTCTTGTCGTCGGTATACCGCAAACCGGCGGTCAGGTGCAGCCGATCGCCCGCGAAGCCCGGCGACCATGTGACCTGTCCGAACCCCGCATAGGATGTCGATTCGGCATTCTGGGCGCCCAGCCCCGCGCCCGCGCTCCCTACGGTGAAGGGGTTGACGCCAACCGCCTGTGTCAGGCCGGGATCGGTGAAGACGATGCTGAGGAAGGACTGACGAAGGTCATTCACCTTCTCGTGGAAATAATAGGCGCCGGCCACGAATTCGATCTCGCCGAACGAGCCGATCAACTGGAATTCCTGGCTTTCCTGCTTCTGGTCCACCTCATTATAGGACGCCACGCCGGAGATCGCATAGACGGTGGTCGACGGATCGAGGCCGAGGCTGGACGTGCCAAGGCCCGGAACCAGCAGCGAGATCGGTCGGCCCGTGGGGCCAAGGCTGGACACCGTGAAAGCGCCGCCAAGCTGGTTCGCGCCCTTTTCGGACGTCTTGCGGAAGGCCGTGATCGACCGCAGGGTCAGATTGTCGTTGAGTTCCCACCCGGCCTGAAGCGTATGGCCCTGCGCCTTCACCCGGAAGGGCGCATTATAGAGCGATATCCAGGCGTCATCGACGCGATCATGGATGCCCGTGCGCGGCTGCCCGCCCGGCGCGGTGAACGTGGTGAGGGGCGTCAGCGGCCCGTCGGGCGCAAAGCCATAGGGCGGCGTGCCAAGCACGCTGTAGTCGCGGGTATCGTTGGTGGTGGAATGGTCATAGGCATAGTCGACGGTGATGGCGTCGGTCGGTTGCCAGCGCACGCTGGCGCGATAGCCTTCCGCATCCAGCGTACCAAAGGCCTCCTGCCGCGCGATCCGCGCCACGCGGGGACCAGCGCCGGTCCAGCCGTCATGCCGGGTGTTGAGATAGTCGAGCTTGACGGCAAACCCGGCAATCTCGGGCAGGTTGAGATGCGCTTCATAGCGACGCTGGTCATAATTGCCGATCACGGCCTTGGCCGAACCGCCAAACTCTCCGGTCGGTTTCTTCGTCACGACGCGGATCGCGCCGCCCTCCGCATTGCGGCCGAACAGCGTTCCCTGCGGACCGCGCAGCACCTCGATCCGTTCCGGGTCGGCCAGTTCCAGGCCCAATCCCTGCGCGCGGCCAAGATAGACGTCATCCAGATAGACCGCCGTGCCGACTTCCGACGTGCCCTGGCCGGGGTCGCCATTGGTGACGCCCCGCATGTCGACGATCAACAGGCTCTGGCTCCCGGCGAACGGCTGCATGACCACGCCCGGAGGCGGCGCTTGCAAAAGGGATGTCAGGGCGGTCGCACCACGGGCCTCAAGCGCCGCGCTGGAAAATGCGCTCACGGCGATCGGCACCTTTTGGAGATTCTCCTCTCGCTTCTGCGCGGTGACGACGATTTCCTCTACCCCCTGACCCAGCGCCGGGACGGCGGTCAACGCCATTGCAAGTCCGGTTACAGACACGCCCAGACGCAGGAATATGGCTGTTTCTTTCACGTTATGCTCCTCCCCATACCGGCTCTTGGCCGTCTCATGCCAATTGTAAGACACTTCGCTCAATATAAGACGTGTGTCTCATCTTTGGCTATGGGCGAGCCTCGCCACCGTGGGGCAGGATCATATATGCGATTTACAAAGGCCCGCGGTCAGGGGCGTAGGGCCAGGAATAGGGGTCAGGCGATGGCGGGGCGAAGGCAGACCGCCTCCAGCATCGCGAAACCTTCGTCCAGGAATATGCGCTCGGGCATCACTTCCCGGCCGATCGCGATGGCGCAATCACGCTCGAAGATCATGTCGAAGAACATACAGCAGGCATGCCGCATCCTATAGTTCAGCAATGCCGGCGGCACATCGGGCCGCAGAGCGTAGAACAGCGCCAGCGCCTCGCTGCTGGCCGGCGTGATATCCAATTGCGCGTTGCGGATGAGCGTGCCCTGCTGCCAGCGAAGGGCATGGCGGAAGAAAGCCGCATATCGGTGGACGCCGCTGGAATCTATCAGGTCATAGTCGGGCATGACGAGCGCGCGCAGGACCGCCTGCGGATCATGCTGCGCCCCTTCCCGGTACATCTGCTCCAGCAGTTCGCGCCGCGCCTTATCTAGTTGCGGCAGCCGATGCTCCCAGATCGCACGGACCAGTTTTTCGCGGTCGCTGAAATGGTAACTGATGGCGGAATTATTCCCTGCCCCCGCCGCCATCCGGATTTGCCGTAGCGAAACGCTCTCTATCCCATGTTGGCCGAACAGCCTTTCCGCCGCTTCGATCAGCGCGAGGGGCGTGCCCTTCAATGGTCTGAACGAAGCTTTCGTCATCAATTCCTCTCATCCCCGGTTAGCAATGCCCCTATGCGGGCTGCCGGATGTCCAACATGGCCGCGGCCTTTGCAAGACTGCCGGCACCGAATCCCGGCCTTTCTCTCCGAACCTCTCGCGCCCCTCCGCCGGGGTCGATCACATAGGCGATAAGACATCCTTCGCCAAAATTAAACGACGCTTGGCGCTGGCATTGTAAGACATGTTTCTCATAAACTGTGCGGGAAGAACAATGCACGGGAGGGGAAGACGCCGTGAGCATGAACATGCTGTTTCGACTGGAAGGCAGGAATGCACTGGTGATCGGCGCGGGCAAGGTCCCTCACGCCATCGCAGAGCTGTTTCGCGAAGCGGGCGCGGCCGTCGCGCATGAAACCGAACCGAAACTGGGCGAAGCGGACGTGGCGGCGCTGTTCGCGCGCCATCCGCAACTGGACATATTGGTGAACGGCGCGGTCGTCGCAGGCCCCTGGTCGATCGAGACGCTGACGATGGACGAATGGGACCGGGTCCACGCCACCAACCTGCGCGGCGCCTATCTGTTGATGCGCGAGGCGGTGAAGGTGATGCGGGCGCATGAGCGCGGCGGGCGGCTCATCAACATTTCGACCATCGGGTCGGCGCATCCGGTGCTGAACGGCAATTTCGCCTATGGATCGTCGCGCGCGGGCACCAACGCGCTCACGCGCCAGTTCGCCATGGACTTTGCGGGCGAGGGCATCGCGTCCAATGCGATATTGGTCGGCGCGATCCCGTCCGACCCTTTCCCTGAGGGCTGCCCCATGCCGCCCACCGGCCCCGGCATGCGACCGGAGCGCTTTCCCATGGGCTATGGCCAACCGGAGGATGTGGCGCCGGTCGCGCTGCTGCTCGCGTCCGACGCGGGGCGTTATATCAACGGGCAAGCCATCGTCGTCGATGGCGGCTTCCAGATTGCATAGGGCGGGGAGGCGATGATGACGACGCTGTTCGACGGCTTCTATCAGATGGGCTTCGTCGCCCGCGACCTTGACCGCGCGACACAGGCGCTTGGCGAGAGCCACGGCATCCACCGCTTCCGTCGCAAACAGGCGTCGGCAGCGATGGAGTCCGCCCATGCCTGGATCGGGTCCATGATGATCGAACTGATCGCGGTCCGGCCGGGCGCGCCGGACATTTACGAAGCCTATATACCCGACGATCCGGCTGCGGTGCGATTGCACCATCACGGCTTTCGCGTGGCCGATGGCGCGGCATGGGATGCGATCAACCGGCGCGTGGCGCAGGCCGGATACGCCACGCCGATGAAGGGCGCGGTGATGGATGGGCAACTGAACTATCTCTACGTCGACACCCGCCCCGTCACCGGCATCTACAACGAATATGTCTATCTCACCGGGGCCGCGACCTCGATTTACGACGACGTCCCCCATAATTGACCCTGGAGAAGAGCATGACGGACGTCGATTCCGTGGACATCTACGCACAGCATCAATCGCTCTATGACCGGGTTCCCGTGCCGCCGCATGTGCCGCCCGAACTGGTGGTCGACTTCGACTATCTGCACCCGGCCGGGATTGAGCAGGGCGACGTCTATACCGCCTGGCAACGGCTATATGACGGGCCGGACATCGTCTGGACGCCTTGCAACGGGGGGCACTGGATTCTCACCCGCGGCGAGGACATCAAGGCTGTGCAGGAGAATTTCGAGGTCTTCAGCCATGAAGTCTTCACGATCCCGCGCGGTTCATCGCCCGTCCGGATGCCGCCCTTGACGGTCGATCCGCCGCTGCATGCGCGCTATCGCGCCATTCTGAACCCGTTCTTCACCCCGACCCGCGTCCGCACGATGCGGGAACAGGCCGAGCAGCTCACCCGCGACCTGATCGCCGCCATCAAGCCGAAGGGCCGCTGTGAGTTCGTGAACGATTTCGCGCGCGTCATGCCGGTCACCATGTTCCTGGGCATCGTCGATTTGCCAGTCGGGCATCGCGAGCAGTTCGTCGAGTGGGGCGTGACCTTCATGACCTCCACCGACTCGCGTGAGAAGCTGGGCGCGCAGGAAAAGGTCGTCGCCTATCTTCAAAAGGTGCTCGACCAACGCCATGCCGATCCGGGCGACGATCTGCTCAGCAAGATCGCGGCCTGGCGCGACAATCCGCGCTTCCAGGGCGAATATGAAGTCATCGGCATGGCTGTGCTGATCTATTTCGGCGGGCTGGACACCGTGGCCAACATGCTGTCCTTCATCACCCGTTACCTCGCCGAAAATCCCGATCAGCGCCGCCGCCTGATCGAACAGCCGGAAATCATTCCGCAGGCGACCGAGGAATTCCTGCGCCGCTTCGGCCTGTCGAATACCGGCCGGCTGATCACGCGCGATTTCGATTACAGGGGCGTGCCGTTCAAGCGGGACGAGATGGTCATGGTCCCCATCTCCATGTCCAGCATGGACGACCGGCTCTACAACCGGCCGCTGGATATCAATTTCGACCGGAATCCGACGCATAACACCTTCGGCAACGGCGCCCATAAATGCGTGGGCAGTCCGCTCGCACGGGCCGAGATTCAGGTCTTCCTGCGCGAATGGCTTGCCGCCCTGCCCGACTTCCGCCTCGACCCCGACACCCCGCCCGTCACCCATTCCGGGTCGGTCAACGGCGTCAATTCGCTGCATCTGGTCTGGGATCTGTGACGGAGATGAAGCCTCTTGCCGGCCCATATTCCATCATCGACACGCACCAGCATTTCTGGAGCGGCGGGGCCGGGTACCATGCGACCGCCTTTCTGCCGGACGACTATCTTGCGCTTGCCACCGGCACCGGCGTCGAAGCGACCGTCTTCGCCGAATGCCGGACCCATTATGACGAGAGCCTCCCCGCCGACCTTCAATCGACCGGGGAGACGCGCTTCGCGGCCTCGATCGGCGCCGCTCATGCCGATACGCCCGTCGAACTGGCCGCGGCGATCCTCGCCCATGCCGATCCCTTTGCCGGGCATCTGCCCTTCGACGCCATTCTGGACGCGCACACCGCCGTCGCGGGCGGGCGGCTGCGCGGCATCCGCCGCTGTGTCGCGTGGGATGAGGACGACCGGCTCAACTATGCCCAGCTTGGCACCTGGCGGAACATGCTCGGCGATCCGCGCGCCAGGCAGGCGGCGCGCACGCTCGCCGACCGTGGCCTGTTGTTCGAGGTCTGGCTCTATCATCCCCAGATCGACGAGTTGACGACGCTGGCGCGGGCCGTGCCGCAGTGCCGCTTCGTGCTCAACCATGCGGGGACGCCGCTGGCATCGGGCCGCCATGCCGGCGCGCCTGACACGATCGGGCAATGGCGGGAAGCCATGGCCCGGCTGGCCGAACAGGGCAATGTCCATGTCAAGCTGGGCGGGCTGGTGACGCCGGGCACCACGCTGGATGCGCGGCGGACGGTCCGGGGGCTGGGCCGCTGGACGGCCGCGGCGCTGGCGGAGGAGCTGGCGCCCTATATGTCCCATCTGCTCGACCGGTTCGGCGCGGATCGTTGCCTGTTTGAAAGCAACTTCCCGGTGGATCAGGCGCATTGCGATTTCGACATATTGCTGTCCGCCTATCTCGCGACCCTGACGGAACGGAGCGAAGCCGAACGCGCGGCGGTGATGGGCGGCAATGCCTGGCGGCTCTACGCCCTGGGCAGGACATGCAAGCACAACAGGAAAGAGGAGAGGAACGATGTCTGACGGCACCCTGGCGCCCCGCCCCGCGCACGTCCCGGAACATCTGGTGGTGGACTGGGACTTCACCCGTCCGCCCGGTGGAGAGGAAAATCTGAACGCCGCATGGAAGCAGCTTCATGACGGTCCCGACATCATCTGGACGCCGCGCAATGGCGGCCACTGGATCGCGACGCGGGCGGCGGATATCGAGCATATCCAGAAGAACCATGACCCCTTCTCGATGCAACGGATCGTGCTGCCCGACGACAACCAGCGTCCCCGGCTGCTGCCGATCGAGATGGACCCGCCCGAGCATGCTCGCTATCGCTCGATCCTCAATCAGTTCTTCACCCCCCGCGCCATCAAGTCGTTGCAGGAAGAGGCGCGCCTGCTCGCCATCGACCTGATCGACGGGTTCAAGGCCACGGGGCGCTGCGAGTTCATCAGCGATTTCTCGATGAAGCTGCCCATCACCATCTTCATGAAGATGGTCGACCAGCCGCTCGACGATCTCGACCAGCTCCTCGAATGGACGGAGATGACCGTCCGCCCGAAGAAGCTGGAGGATCGCACCCGCGCGCATCTCGCCATGAACGACTATATGGTCGGCATCATAGAGGCGCGCAGGACCAGGCCCGGCGAAGACCTGCTGAGCGCGGTCGTTTCGGCACAGGTCGGGGGCGACGCCATCCCGCTGCCGGACCTGCTCAGCATTACCAGCAACCTGATGTTCGGGGGGCTTGACACGGTCGCCTCCTCGCTGGGTTTCGCCGCCAAATATCTGGCCGAAAATCCCGCCAAACGGCGGGAACTGGTCGATCGGCCGGAACTGATCGCCAATGCGGTCGACGAATTATTGCGCATGTTCGCGCCATCCTCCACCGCGCGCGTCATCATCCGCGACATCGAACATGGCGGGGTCAGCTTCAAGGCGGGCGACCGCATCTACATCCGGCCCCTGCTGCACGGCATGGACGAGCGGAAATTCCCCGATCCGATGGAGGCGGACTGGGAAAGGCCGGCGCTGGAGCGCAATTACGCCGCCTTCGGCAACGGCCCGCACCGCTGCCCCGGCGCGACGCTGGCGCGCAGCGAGATGCGCATCTTCCTGGAGGAATGGCTGGCGCGCATCCCCGACTTCACCCTGGCCCCCGACGATCGCCCGACCTTCGGCGCAGGCATGGTGAACGCCGTGCTGCGCCTGCCGCTGGTCTGGGACCCGGCCAGCGTGCGCTGATCCTTTCGACCCGTCCCATCCTTTCACGCAGGAGAATATATGTCCGCCACACAAGCGCTTTCGATCTATGGCCTTGAAGGCAAGACCGCCATCGTTACCGGCGCGGCGTCCGGCATCGGCCGCGCCACCGCCGATCTTTTCACCCAGGTCGGCGCGCGCGTGCTGTTCGTCGACATCGTCGCGAACGCCGTGCAGGAGGCCGCGGAGGCGTCCGGCTCGCCCTGGGCCGTGTGCGACATCGCCGACGAGGCGCAGGTGCAGGCGACCGTCGACAAGGCAAGGGCACTGTTCGGCCGCCTCGACATCCTCGCCAATGTCGCGGCCTATCGCCGCAAGGCCGACACCATGGCCATGCCCGCATCCGAATGGGATATCATGCACGCCGTCACGACGCGCGGCACGTTCCTGATGATGCGCGAAGCGATCAAGATCATGCGCGAGCAGGACGGCGGCGGCGCCATCGTCAACGTGTCCTCCGTGAGCGCGGACCATCCCACGATCTTCAACAACATGCATTATGATTCCGCCAAAGCGGGGGTGGACGCGATGACGCGGGCCGCGGCTATCGAATTTTCCGGGCATGGCATCCGCGTGAATTCGGTACAGCCCGGCGGCACCGACAGCGGCGGCGCGAAGAAGATGGGCGAAAGCCTTCCCTTCAAGGGGCCGATGACCCTGCCCGGCCGCATCCCGCTGGGCCGCATTTCCCAGCCTGTCGAGCAGGCCCGCGCCATCCTGTTCCTCGCCAGCGATGCCGCCAGCTATATCACCGGCCATCATCTGACCGTGGACGGCGGCTATCATGTCTCATGACGTGGAGGAGGATTCTTCGATGATCGCTGACGCCACCCTGGATATCCTGCCGAAACCCAAGCTGCTGATCGGTGGCCGGGATATGTTCGATGCCAGTGGCGGAACCCATGGCCATGTCTATGCCGCGACCGGAAAGCTGACGGGGCATATCCCGCTCGCCGGGCCGGAGGAGATCGACGCCGCCGTCGCGGCCGCCCGCGCCGCCGCACCCGCCTGGGCCAACATGCTGCCCAATGAACGGCGGAACATCCTGATCCGCTTCGCCCAACTGTTGCAACGCGACGCCGACATCCTCACCCGGCTGTCGGTGATCGACAACGGCATTCCGCTGTCCGTGGCGCAATTCGGCCCGCATGTCGCGGCGGACAGCTTTCTCTACAATGCGGGCTGGACCGACAAGATCGGCGGCGACGTCATCGCCACATGGCCGACCCCCGCACTGGATTATACGCGCGACGAGCCGTTCGGGGTCGTCGCCGTGATCATCCCCTGGAACGGCCCGATCTACGCGCTGGGCATGGTCCTTGGCCCCGCGCTGGCGGCGGGCAACACGGTGGTCGTCAAGCCGCCCGAGCTTGCGCCCTATGCCGCCATGCGCTTCGGCGACCTCGCGCTCGAGGCCGGACTGCCCGCCGGTGTCGTGAACATCGTGCCGGGCGGTCCCGCAGCAGGCGCGGCGCTCACCACCCATCCCGGCGTGGACAAGATCAGCTTCACCGGCAGCGGGGCCACCGCGCGCCATATCCTCAGCGCCGTCGCGCCACGCATGACGCCGGTTCATCTGGAACTGGGCGGCAAGTCCGCCGCCGTGATCTTCGACGATGCCGACCTTGACGCACTGGACGCGTTCAGCCTGTCGGGCGTCGTCAACAACAGCGGACAGGGCTGCATCAACGCCACGCGCCTGCTCGTGCAATCGCGCATCTACGACGCGGTGGTCGATCGCATACGCGCACAGGCCGAACAGATCGCGCTCGGCGATCCCATGGACGCCGCGACGCGGATGGGTCCGGTCATCGACGATCGCGCCGTGCAGCGGATCATGGGCATGATAGAGCGTGCGCCCGGTGAAGGCGGGCGGCTCGTTGCGGGCGGGGAACGCGCGGGCGGCGCGCTGGCAGACGGCTATTTCATCCAGCCGACCGTCTTTTGCGACGTCGATCCGCAGTCGGAACTGGCGCAGCATGAGGTGTTCGGCCCCGTTCTCGCCATCAGCCGGTTCGATACGGAGGAGGAGGCCGTGGCGCTGGCCAACGGCACGGACTTCGGCCTCGCCGCTTATGTGTGGACCCGCGATGTCAAGCGCGCGCACGGCATGGCCAGCAAGCTGATCGCGGGCAATATCTGGGTCAACGGCTTTACCGGCATCCCCATCTCCGCGCCTTTTGGCGGCGTCGGACAGAGCGGCCAGGGGCGTCTGGGCGGCATCCACGGCATTCGCGAATATCTGCGCGCCAAAAATGTGTGGATCAGCCTTTGACTGTCCCGGCCGATGCCGACGTCGTCATCGCGGGCGGCGGCAGCGCGGGCTGCGTGCTGGCCGCCCGGCTGTCGGAAGATCCCGCGCGGCGGGTCGTGCTGATAGAGGCGGGCGGGAAGGGTGGCGGGCTTCTCGTCGCCATGCCCGCAGGCACTTTCGCGCTGATGGGTCATGCCAGATCGGACTGGTCCTATCCGACCGAGCCGGACCCGTCGGTGGGCGGGCGGGTGAGCCAGTGGTCAGGAGGCAGGATGCTGGGCGGATCGAGCGCGATCAACGGCATGGTCTATGTGCGCGGTCAGCGCGGGGACTATGACCGCTGGGTCGCGGACGGCGCCACCGGATGGGGGTGGGACGACGTGCTGCCCTATTTCCTGAAGTCGGAGCGGTTTTCCGGCCGGCCTTCGCAATTCCACGGCGCGCTGGGCCCGCTGCGTGTAGGACCGGGGGGCGCGCGGCACGAACTGGTGGACGCGGTGATGGACAGCTTCGCCGCGCTCGGCGTGCCCAGACGGGCGGACTATTGCGACGGCGACCAGTTCGGCGTGTATGAGAATTGGACCACGACCGGCGACGGCAAACGATCCAGCACTGCCCAGGCCTATCTCAAGCCCGCGCTGAAGCGTCCCAACCTTCACGTCGTCACCGACGCCCTTGTCGACAAGGTGCTGATCGAGAACGGGCGCGCGGTCGGGCTGCGCTTCCTGCTGGGGGGCAAGGCGCATGTCGTCCGCGCGCGCGAGGTGATCGTGAGCGCGGGCGCGATCGGCTCGCCGGCCATCCTGATGCGGTCCGGCATCGGCCCGGCGGCGCATCTGCGCGCCATGGGCATCGACGTGCGCGCCGACTTGCCGGTGGGGCGCAATCTTCAGGAACATGCCGGCACGACCTTCAGCAAACTGGTCGACGTGCCAACCTATAACAGCCCGGCCGGGCCATGGACGCTGGGCCGGAACCTGTTTCGCTGGTTGCTCACCAGCAGCGGGCCGATGGCCTCGGCCGCGGTGCATGTCATGGCGGGGGTGAAGTCGGAACCGTCACTGGCCGAACCCGATGTCTCGATCAGTTTCATGCCGCTCGCCATCGACATGAGCCGGGGCAAGCCGCGTATGCATCCCAGGCCGGGCATCACCATCGGCGGCAACAGCATGCGCCCCGACAGCCGGGGCGAAATTCGCCTGCGCAGCGCCGACCCCAATGACAAGCCGGTGATCGACCATCGCCTGCTGGGCGACGAACGCGACCTGCGCCGCCTGATCGCCACGGGCAAGCTCATCGCCCGCCTGTTCGACACCGCGCCGCTGCGCGACCATGTGGTCGGCGCGAATTATCCTGTCGCACTGCCCCGCGACGATCAGGCGTGGGAAGCGCATATCCGCCAAAGCGCGAACATCGGCTATCATCCGGTCGGCACATGCCGGATGGGTGGCGGCGATGCGGTGGTCGATCAGGAATTGAAGGTTCGGGGGATAAGCCAGTTGCGGGTCGTTGACGCGTCCGTCATGCCGATCATCGTTTCGGGCAACACCAATGCCGCAACCATCATGATCGCCGAGCGGGCCGCCGAGTTCTTTCGCGCAGGCCGGTGACTGGCTTCACAAGACCGATATCTCGGCGTGCCCTCTTCGCATGTCACCTGCATCATATCATCTGGCAGCCTCCACAGTGCAGGAAAGACGCCAGATGATCGATAACAAGCAGGCATTCCGATCAGCGCTCGGCCGCTTCGTGACCGGCGTCACGATCGTGACGACGCGTGATGAGGAGGGGAAAGCGATCGGCCTGACGGCCAACAGCTTCAATTCGGTGTCGCTGGACCCGCCGCTGGTGCTCTGGAGTCTGGCGCTGACCAGTCCTAATCTATTGGCTTTCCGCAACAGCCGGGCCTGGGCCGTGCATGTGCTGGCGGCCGATCAGGAGGATCTGTCCAACCGCTTCGCGACGCGGGGGATCGACAAGTTCGAAGGTCTCTCCATCGACGACGGACCAGAAGGCGCGCCGCTGATCCCCGGCTGCGCAGCCCGGTTCGGATGCCGCTCGACATTCGAATATGAAGGTGGCGACCATGCGATCTTCGTGGGCGAGGTCGTCGATTTCATCGACCGGGACATCAAGCCGCTGGTCTTTCATGGCGGCAAATATGGCGGCGTCTTTCAGGGCGCGAAGGAGACCCGACCCGCCGAACTGGTGCACGAAGGAGAGTTTGGGCGCTACTTCATCGGCCATCTGCTCAACCGGGCCTATCAGACGGCCTTCGTGGACGTGCGCCGGGAATATCGGGCGCGCGGATTGCGGTCATCGGAATATAGCGTGATCGTGGCGCTGGGCCTTGGCGACGGATGCCCGCGCGCCGAACTGATACGGCGGGCGGCCAATGGCGCTGTCGACCTGCCTGACGCGGCCATCGACGGGCTGATCGCGCGCGGGGTCATCACGGGCGCAGGCGACGCGCTGCATCTTACCGGCGAAGGACGCAAGATCCTCGCAGAGTTGATGGCGGTGGCGCAATCCTTCCAGCTTCAGCTCGAAAGCATGCTCGCGCCCTATGAGCTTTCCCAGTTGACCAGCCTGTTGGGCAAGCTCTGCTCGGTGGGAGAAGATGCCGGCTGAAGGCCGGCCGGCAGGCGCAGGGCGCCACTCAATTGATCTGGCCAAAAAAAGGGACAGGTTCCCCTGCCCCTTTCGCATTTGCGTCATGCGCCGAAGCGCAATGGTCTTCCGAAGATCAGAGCTTCTTGAGGTCGGCGGAGGTCAGGCTGGTCACCAGTCCCTTCTCGCCAGCCGACAGCGTCGAGGCCGGGATCGTCACGAAGCGCCCCTTGTAAATGATCTGTACGGAACCGGCCGTTCCGTCCTCATTCTTGAGAACGCGGTCAATGACGCCGACGCGCGTGCCATCGGCCAGCTTGACCATGGTCCGCGCCTTGATGACCGGGGCTTCCTGCGCGATGGCAGACGTGCTGAGCGCGAGGGCGGCGGCGGCGAAGATGAGAATTTTCATGATGACCTCGTTAAGGATTGTGGCCGCCCGGTATCATGTTGCATCGCAACGGCCAAATGGAACATGCACATATTTCAGCGATCATCCATATGAACGGTGGCACGATCCTCCACGCATATGCAGCAGACGCGTTGACAGAAGGGTTCATTCCAGGGGCCGCGGAACCGGCGCGGCGCGATGATTCCCTTCAGGGCGACAGCGCCGGCGGTCGCACTCATGACTGTGGGATGGGAGAGCGCGCGACGCTCCCCCATCCAGGTCAGCTATTGGCGCCTACCGCATCGTGGGCGGCGATCCAGCCAAAGATGAAGGCGGCGCCGATGCTCGCGCCCGCCGCCGGGTAGCAGCGGCCCATGACAGAGGCGGTCGAATTGCCGGTGGCGTAAAGTCCTTCGATCACCGATCCGTCGGCGCGCAACACGCGAGCCTTGTCGTCGGTAACGATCCCGCCCGAGGTGCCGACATCGCCCGGCACCATCTCCATCACATAGAAAGGCGGCTTGTCGATCTTGCCCAGATTAGGGTTGGGCTTGACCGTCGGGTCGCCAAAGCAATTGTCATAGCCGCGCCCGCCGCGGTTGAAATCCAGATCCTTGCCGGTCTCGCAATAGCCGTTGAACTTCTCGATCTCCGCCTTGAGGCCGACAGGATCGATGCCGGTGATCTGCGCCAGTTCCTCGATCGAATCCGCCTTCTTCATCATGCCGCTGTCGAGCCAGGATTGCGGCGTCTTGCCCGGCGGGTAATAACCCCAGGCGTAGCGTTTGCGGTGACGGCTATCGAGGATGACATAGGCCGGCACGTCATTCTGGTAGAGGCGCTGGCCGTTTTCCATATAGGAACCGCTCTCATTCAGGATGCGCTTGCCCTGACGGTTGACGATGATGCAATGCGGTTTGGAAATATCCGTATTGTGCATGTTCGCCGGCCCGCCTTCGGGCACCATGGTGCCCGGCACCCACCAGGCCTGGTCCATCAGGTCGAGCGCGGCGCCATGCTTTTCGGCGATCTGGATCAACTCGCCGGTATCGCCGGGATTGGCGTTGGTCCATTCGACGGAACTGGGCTGGGGTCCGTATTTCCTGCGCATCTCCGCATTGTGGGAGAAGCCGCCCGCATTGATCAGTACGCCGTCACGCGCGCCGATGCGCAACGTCCTGCCGTCATGCTCGGCGATCACGCCGACGATCCTGCCGTCTTCCTCGATCAGTTCGGTAATGCCGTAACCGGTGCGCATGTCGACGCCGGCCTTGTCCGCCAGCATCAGCATCCGACCCTGAAGCGCGCCGCCGAAGCTGAGGATGGGCTTGCCGCGCTTCGCCACCTTGCGCATGCGCCACAACAGCTTCACGCCTTCCCACATGCCACGCGGCGTGCGGGTGGCCAGGCCGATGATCCCGGCCTTGTCGGTGGGCAGCGGCATGACCATGGGGCCAAGCCGCAGCTTGTCGAACAGCGGCCCCATCTCGCGGCTGTCGAGCAACGGCGAGCCGATCGAGCGGCTGCGCGTCACGCCGCCGGGGCGGTCGTCATAATAGTCCGACCAGCCTTCGGTATGCAACCAGACCATGCCCTGTTCCTCCAGCCATTTCAGCATGGCGGGGCCGTTGCGCAGATAGGCTTCCTTCCGTTCCGCCGTCGCGCCGGGGCCGCCATCGTCGCCGATGGTCGCGTCCATGTAGGTGCGGCCCATCTCATGGCTGTCCTTGATGCCCTTTGCCTTGATGATGTGGTTGTTGGGCACCCACAGCACGCCGCCGGACATGGCGGTCGATCCGCCCAGCTTGTCGGTCTTTTCCAGGATCAGCGGCGTCTTGCCGACGGATTTGAGATAGAGCGCGGCCACCATGGAGCCGCCGCCCGATCCCACGATCACGAAGTCGGCGACCTCATCGAATGTCGTCGCCGCCATCAGCCCGCGCTCCCCACATAGTCATGATAGACGCGGTGGAAATTGCTGATCTCGACTTCTTGCACCGGGTTGGTGCGGGCGGCCTTGAAGGCCTGGGACTTCATGCCCTTCTGCACTTCCTCCATATTCTGGAAATCCTGCTCCAGAATGAGGCCCCAGTTCAGGTCGCGCCACTTGCCGTTGCTGCCGTCGCCGCCATCTTCGACCTCCACCTTCGGTTCGGCGCCTTCGGCATAGCGTTCGAGGACGTTGACTTCGAAGATGCACTTGTCGGGATCGTCGCCATAAGGACGCGCGCGGTAGAATAGGACATTGGTCGCCTGTTGCAGGAAGACGAGGTTGGGGAAGATGTTCCAGTCGGTTCCCGCCTTCATCAACTGCTCGCCGGTGACAGCCGGAAAAGGACGGCCGCTTCTGGCCGATTCCTCGGCATGGAACTGGGCGAAGGCCCCGTACATGGTGAAGGGGTCGACATCCTCGGGCAGTTCCATCAGGCGCCTGCCCGCCGCCAGCATTTCCTGCGTGGTCGTCGCCTGAAGCGTAT
Source organism: Sphingobium faniae (assembly GCA_900100475.1). Lineage (GTDB taxonomy): Bacteria > Pseudomonadota > Alphaproteobacteria > Sphingomonadales > Sphingomonadaceae > Sphingobium > Sphingobium faniae. Next base: position 77,857 of record FMTU01000004.1, read on the forward strand.
CCCAGATTTCCTTGTTGAATTCGTAGAAACCCTTGCGGATGTCGCCGCCCTGGTTGCTGATGCGCGGGCTTGGCAGGCCGAACAGCGCGGTCGGCGCATAGCCGAACATCGCATGTTTTCCATAAGCCTTCGAATAGGTGTAGTCGTCCTGATAGGCGAGCAACTGGCGGTGCGTTGTCTGCACATGATAGCCTTCCATGAAGGCTTCCTGCGCGGTCTTCCAGTTGCATGGCATGATGATCCGCTTGCGCCAGGCATAGCGCATCCGGTCGATCTCGAACGGGTCCAGGATCGTCTTGGCCTCGCCCAGAAATTCCTCCAGGCTTTCGCTGTCCGGGTCCATGTTGATGAAGACCCATCCGCCCCACTCGCCGACCTTCACCGTCTGCAATGTGACGTCCTCGTCCGGCAGGGCCGTCCCCCAGTCGTGGCGGTCGACGATCTCGGTGGGCTTGCCGTCGAGGTTCCATTGCCAGCCATGATATTTGCAATGGAACTTGCCCATCCGGCCGCATCCCTCGGTCAGGCGGCGGCCGCGATGCGGACAGACGTTGAAATAGGCGGCGATCGCGCCGTCCTTCTTGCGCACGACGGAAATCGATTCGTCCGCGATATCATAGGTGTAGAAATCGCCAGGGTTGGGAATCTCTTCGGCGCGGCAGGCCATCTGCCACAGCCTGGGCCACAGCTTTTCCTTTTCGCGCTGCACATAATCGCGCGAGATGTAAGCCTCGACGGGGATGCGGTCGGGCGTCACCGCGACCGTCTGTCCCGAAACCCTGGTCAATTCATTCATCGTCCGATCCTCTTCTTGACGGGACGCCTCAATTCCTGGCCGGTCCCTGCGGGAAACGCATGTCGAACACGCCTTCCGCGATGCGGTTGAGCAGCACCTCGATCGCGCCGCCCGCGATCATCCAGCCGCGTGTGCGGCGAAGGCAATATTCGACCAGGCTGTCCTGACTGTAGCCCGCGCCGCCCATTGCCTGGATCGCCTCGTTCGCGCATTCGAAACCCGCGCGGTTGCACGCCACCTTCGCAATCGCCGTCTCTTCGGGCGAAGGCAGGCCTGCATCCGCATTGGTCGCCGCACGATAGAGGAGAAGCTGCGCCGCATCGAGCTTCAGCTTCATTTCCGCAAATTTCCATTGCAGGCCCTGAAACTCGCACAGCGCCTTGCCGAACTGCCTGCGGGTCTTGGCATGTTCGACCGCCGCGTTGAAGGCATAGCGGCCCAAGGCGAGACTGCGCGCGGTATTGCCGATGCGCTCCACGTTGAAACCGGCCATCTGTTTCTTGAAGCCGCCCGGCCCCAACAGAACCTTGTCCTTGGGTACATAGACATTGTCGAAGAAAAGCGGATTCCATTCCTCGCCCGACAGGAAACGGACCGGCTTGCCGAAGGTGAAACCCTCCTGACCGCGCTCGATCAGAACCGATCCGATATTGCCAGTGCCCGGACCATAGCGGACATAGACCAGAAAAACGGTCGCGTGAGTGCCGTGGGTGGTGAAGATCTTCTGGCCCGTGATGCGGTAGCCATCGCCATCCTCGACCGCCGTGGTGGTCAACTCGGTCACGGCCGAACCTGCATTGGGTTCCGTCATGGCGACGGAGATCAGCCCCTCGCCGCGCAGCAGCGGCGCGAGATATTGTTCCTTCTGCGCGTCAGTGGCGAACTGAGCGAAGGTGCGGATGGCGCCGAAATTGCCGGCCTGCACCACGTCGGCCGACCGCGGGCAGACCGAAGCAATGGTTTCGATCGCGATCACCGCGTCCATCAGGCTGCCGCCAAGGCCGCCCTTGTCCTCCGGCACGGTGATGCCGATCAGGCCCTGTTCGGCCATCATCTTCGCCACGTCCCACGGATAATCGTCGCTATGCGCGCGTTCCAGCGCGCCGGCAGCCAGATGGCGTTGCGCGAAGGCCGCCACCGCGTCGCGGAACATGCTCTGCTCTTCATTCAAATCGAACTGCATCCGGTCGTTATCCCCAGAAAGCGGCACAGGCCGCGGACAATTTGCTACGATCGGCCTAATCCGGGATCACCGCGATGCGAAGGTTGCAGGGGCGATCCTTCACATCTGCGATACCTCTGGGCTGTCCGTCCCCTCAGCTTGACAGTTGCGGCCGACGAATAGCTTGTGGCCCGGACTATCGACCCATTCCACTAGCAGGGCCAGACCATCCACCCATGACCCAGATCAACGAAAAGATCGCCATCCGCGTAGAAGGCGATATCGGCTTCATCACCAGCGACAATCCGCCCGTCAACGCACTCGGCATCGGCGTGCGGCAAGGGGTGGTCGGCGCGCTGGAGGCGCTGAACGCCGATCCGGCGGTGAAGGCGATCGTGCTTTCCTGCGTCGGCCGCACCTTCTTCGCGGGCGCCGATATCACCGAATTCGGCAAGCCCCGCCTGTCGCCCACGCTGCAGGACGTGATCGCCGCGCTGGAAAGCTCGGCCAAGCCGGTGATCGCGGCGATCCACGGCACGGCGCTGGGAGGCGGGCTTGAGACGGCGCTGGGCTGCGCCTTCCGCGTCGCCATTCCCTCGGCCAGAGTCGGCCTGCCCGAAATCAACCTCGGCCTGTTCGCGGGCGGTGGCGGCACGCAGCGCCTGCCGCGTCTGATCGGGCCGGAAAAGGCGCTGGAACTCGTGCTGTCCGGCAAGCCGGTGGGCGCGAAGCAGGCGCTGGAACTGGGCATATTGGACGCGGTCGAGGACGGCGAGCCAGCCGCCATCGGCGCCGCCTTCGCCCGCCGGGTGATCGACGAGAAGCTGCCCGCCGTGCCGGTGCGCGACCGGGACGAAAAGCTGAGCGCGACGCGCGCCGATCCGTCCGCCTTCGATGCGCTGGCCAAAAAACTGACGGCCCGCAGCAAGGGGCAGGCCGCGCCGCAAGCCAATATCGATTCGGTGCGCCGCTCCTTCACCATGAGTCTGGACGAGGCGCTGGCCATCGACGCGGTCGCCAATCGCGAACTGATGTCGGGCAGCCAGTCGCGGGCGCTGCGCCACCTCTTTTTCGCCGAGCGGGAAGCCGCGCGCATCCCCGGCCTGCCGGAGACGGCGAAGGCGCGACCCGTGAAGAAGGCGGCGATCATCGGCGCAGGCACGATGGGCGGCGGCATCGCCATGTGCTTCGCTGGCGCGGGCGTGCCCGTGACGGTGATCGACGCCACGCAGGAGGCGCTCGACAAGGGGCTGGAGCGGGTGAGGGGCAATTACGCCACATCAGTCAAGCGCGGGTCGATCACCCAGGCGCAGATGGATGAGCGCGTCGCCCTCATTACCGGCGCGACCGATCGTGCCGCGGCGGCCGACGCCGACATCGTGATCGAGGCGGTGTTCGAGGATATGGACGTCAAGAAGGAGATTTTCTCCGACCTTGAAAAGCGGGTGAAGCCGGGCACTATCCTTGCCTCCAACACCTCCGCGCTGGATGTGGACGAGATCGCGGCGGTGCTCGAACGGCCGCAGGATTTCGTCGGCATGCATTTCTTCTCGCCGGCCAATGTGATGAAGCTTCTCGAAGTGGTGGTCGCAAGGCATACCAGCCCCGAAGCGATCCTGACCGCGATGGCGGTGGGCAAAGCGATCGGCAAGGTGCCGGTCTGGTCGGGCAATTGCGACGGCTTCATCGGCAACCGCATGGTCGCCAAGCGGTCGGCGCAGGCGGAACGGCTCCTCCAGCAGGGGGCGTTCCCGCAGCAGGTCGATGCCGCGCTCACCAACCTTGGTTTCCCCATGGGGCCGCTGACGACCAACGATATGTCGGGCCTCGACATCGGCTATTCGATCCGCAAACGGCGCGGCACCCCCTTCCCCATCGCCGACGCGATCGTGGAAAGCGGGCGGCTGGGGCAAAAGACGGGCGCGGGCTATTATCGCTACGAGCCGGGCGACCGCACACCCTATCCCAATCCGGAAACGGAAGCGGTGATCATCGCCACGTCGGAAAAGCTGGGCATTGCCCGCCGCGACATCGCTGAGGAGGAGATGGTGCAGCGGCTGCTGTTCCCGCTCATCAACGAAGGCGCGCGCATCCTGGAGGAAGGGATCGCGCTGCGGGCGTCCGACGTCGATCTGGTCTGGATCAATGGCTATGGCTGGCCGCGCCATCTGGGTGGGCCGATGTTCCATGCCGATGAGGTGGGCCTGCCGAACATCGTCGCCAAACTGCGCGAGATGGCTGCCGAAACGCCCGGCGATCCTTCACTGCAACCTGCGGCGCTCCTCATTGACCTCGCCGACAAGGGCCAGAGCTTCGCGGACTGGCAGAAAAGCCGCGCCGCCGCCTGAACCCACACACACTCATATATATTACAGGGATTTCCGGAGACTATCATGAGCGACAGCAACGAGTTTCAGCGCGACATCGATTATAGCGAATTCGATTTCTTCAACGTCGAGATCGGCGAGGACGGCGTCACCGTCGTGACGATGAACGCGCCCGACAAGTTGAACGCGGTCGGCCCGCATAATCACTGGCAGTTGGAGGATATCTGGCTGAAGCTGGCCCGCGACGAGCGGATCAAGGTGATCGTGCTGACCGGCGCGGGCAAAGCCTTTTCCGCAGGCGGCGACATCAAGATGATGGCCGAGCGGGCGCAAACCGAATATGGCCTGAAATATGCCCTGCGCGTACCGATCAACACATTGCGCATCTGGGACCAGATCCTGATGACGCCGCAGCCGATCATCGCGGCGGTCAATGGCGATGCGATCGGGCTTGGCACCTCGCTGTTCGCCTTTTGCGACATGAGCATCGTCGCCGAGGACGCGAAGCTGGGCGACACCCATGTGCGCGTGGGCCTCGTCACGGGCGATGGCGGATCGGTGATGTGGCCGCTGCTGGTCGGCCCGCAAAAGGCCAAGGAATATCTGATGCGCGGCAAGCTGCTGACCGGCAAGAAGGCCGAGGAAATCGGCCTGGTCAACCACGCCGTCCCCAAGGAGCAGGTGCTGGACGAGGCGATGAAGATCGCGCGCGAGATCGCCGGGCAGCCGGTGTGGGCCGTGCGCTGGTCCAAGGCGGCGGTCAACAAGTGCATCCGCGATCAGGTGAACCTGACCGGCGAACTGTCGATCGCCTATGAGGCGATGACGATGCTGACGCAGGATTACAAGGTAGCCACCACCGCTTTCGCCAACAAGGAGAAGCCCGTCTTCAAGGGCTATTGAGCGCATGGCCGCTTATCGCGACACGGATGCCATCCATACCGTCGCCGCGGTAGGCGGCGGCGTGATCGGCAATGGCTGGATCGCCGCCTTTCTGGGCAGCGGCCGGACCGTGCGCCTGCACGACCCGATGCCAGGCGCGGGCGAACGCACGCGCGCCCATGTCGCGGGCGCATGGGATCAGATGGTGGAACTGGGCCTTGCCCGTGCCGGGGACGACTGGGCGGCGCGTTTTTCCGTGCACGACACGCTGGCCGATGCGCTGGACGGCGCGGATTTCGTGCAGGAAAGCACGCCCGAACGCAGCGAGATCAAGCAGGCGCTGTTCGCCGATCTCGACCGGATCGTCCCGGCGGACGTGCTGGTCGCCAGCAGCACGTCCAGCCTGCCGATCACCGAATTGCAGGCCGGCCTTGCCACCGCGCATCGCTTCGTGCTGGGCCATCCGTTCAACCCAGTCCACCTGATCCCGCTGGTGGAAGTGGGCGGCGGCGAGGAAACGGCGACCGACGCGGTCGACATCGCCCTTGCCCTCTACGCCGCGATGGGCAAGCAGCCGATCCGGCTCAAACGCGAGATTTTCGGCCATATCGGCAACCGGCTGACCGCCGCCATGTTCCGCGAGGCGGTGCGGCTGGTGGCTGAAGGCTATGCCAGCGTCGGCGACATCGACAAGGCGATGAAGCATAGCTTCGCGCTCAAATGGGCGATCCAGGGACAATTCACGACCTTCCACACATCCGGAGGCGCGGGGGGTCTGGCCGAGTTTCTGCCCAAATTCGGCCCCGGCATCATCAAGCGCTGGTCCACTATGGCCGATCCGCCGCTGGCAGACGAGGCGTTGCAGGCGATGCTCGTCGAACAGATGGCGGAGGCAGCCGGCGGCCGCAGCGTCGCGGAAATCGCCGACTGGCAGGATGAGAAGCTGATGCAGATGTTGAAATTGCTGGGCCTGGATGATCAATAACATCCGATAGTCGGCGAAAAATATCCGACACATATGGCTCACAACTTGATAGCATGACGCTATACCCACGCTGGAAAGGACTCGTAGCTGCGCGAGGCCCTGCGCTGCAAGCGCCGCGAAGCGATCCAATCGCCGTGCGCCATGGAGTGCTTCCCATCAAGGAGTTCCGGGCTTGCAATGACGGCATGGGGCAATGGACGTCATCCGGCGCTTGCCGGAATGGAGAGGAAGAAAGACATGACCGCCGATGTAATCAATCGTCCCGAGGCCGAGGATCTGCATGTGCAGGATGTCGTTGCGGCAGGCGAATTGGAAAACTGCAACCATCTGCTCGACGACCCTGTGGCGCTTAACCGCTTCTATGAGGAAAAGGGCTATATCCTGCTGCGCGGCGTGTTCGCACTCGACACGGTCGCGCGCGCGCGTGACGAGATGCTGGCGGTCGCCGCGCAGATGGAACTGGTGGAACCGGGCGATCCGACGGGCCGCTGGACCGGAAAGGCGCTGCCCGGCAGCATGGAGGAAAGCGATCTTTATGCCGGTATCGCGAAACGGCTGATCGAAGACCCGGCCAATATCGGCGTGATGGAAAAGGTGCTGGGGGAACCTGCTTGTTCCGTGCCGATCGTGCAATATCGCACCTATCCGCCGCACAGCAAGCTGGGCACCGTTCACCAGGACGGCTTTTACAGCCCCGGCATACAGGATTACCGTCCGGTCTGGGTGTCGCTGACGCCCTGCACGCGCGATATGGGCGGGCTGGCGCTGGCGGTCGGGCAGAACAAGCGCGGCTATTTCCATAATGTCGGAAAGCCCAATCCCTTCCCCATCCCGAGTGACGCGATTCCGGCGGAAAGCTGGGCCACGACCGATTATATGCCGGGCGACGTGCTGATCGTCCATCCGGCCACGCCGCATTGCGGCCTTGCCAATAACAGCGACCGGCTGCGTATCTCCTTCGATTCGCGCGTGCAGTCGGCAGCCAACCCCAGCGCCGTCGCGGCCACCGTCACGTCCTTCACGCCCACCTCTGTGACGGTGGACGCGGATCGCGTCGGCGAGATTACGCTGAGCGTGGACAAGGACAGCTATTTGCGGCCGATTGATCCGGGCGTGCGCGAAAGCTTCGAAGGCTTCGTCGACTATATGAAGCCCGGCATGCGGCTGGTGGTGGTGCGCGACGGGGACCGCGCGGTGATGTTGCGGAAGGCGGCGGAAGGCTGATCCCGATCGGACGGCATCGCGTCTGCGGCTGAGCAATCAGCCGTGGCGGCCACCGCCCGGATATACCGTTTGTGGCGGTGGCCCGATCCGTTGTCAGTGCGGATATGATCGACGCCGCGGCGCGCCGTGCCCCTTTGCGGGGCACGGCTTTTCTCTTCCTTTACGTGGCGGCGGGATAGACGCCGCGCTTTTCGACCAGTTGGGCAAGATGCCAGTCCCGGTCGCCCAGCAGCGCGTCGATCGCGGTCAGCCGCTTGAAAGCGTGACCGACCTTATATTCGGCCGTGATACCGATGGCGCCGTGCATCTGCACCGCTTCCTGACCGATGATGCGGCCAGCCTTGCCGATCTGCGCCTTGGCGGCGGAGATGTTGCGGCTGCGCTGATCGGCGTCGATGTCGAGCGAGAGCGCCGCCAATATGGCCATGCTGCGCGAAAGTTCGAGTTGCATCAGCATGTCGACGGCGCGGTGCTGAAGCGCCTGGAAGCTGCCGATAGCGACGCCGAACTGCTGGCGGGTCTTGAGATAATCGACGGTGACGTCGAACGTCTCGGCCATCGCGCCGACGCCCTCCGCGACCAGCGCTGCGGTCGCTTCCTCGAACATGGCGGAAAGAATAGCCTCCCCCTGCCCGTCCGCGCCGATCAGCGCGTCGGCAGGAACGGTGACGGCTGAAAGGGCGACGGCGGCGATGGGTACGCCGTCATAGCCGCGCGTCCCTTCGATCGTCACGCCTTCCGTCCCGGCATCGACCAGAAAGAGCGAGAGACCCTTGTCCGTCATCGCGCTGATGATCAGCGTGTCGGCGCTCTGGCCGTGGATCACGGCGATCTTGCGGCCATCGAGCGTCCATGTTCCATTGGAAGGCGCCGCCGTGGTCCGCGCCGTCAGCGTATGGCGGGGCAGGCCCTTTTCATTGTGGGCGAGCGCCAGTATCCGCGTTCCCTCCACGATGCCGGGGACGATTGCCGCCCGCTGCGCCGCCAAAGCGCCGTGCCGCAGCACGCCGCCGGCCAGCACGACCGTGGCGAAGAAAGGCTCGACCATCAGGCCGCGTCCCAGCGCTTCCATGACGACCATCATTTCCACGCCGCCACCGCCGAAGCCGCCATCCTCCTCCGCGAAAGGCAGCGCGAGCAGGCCCATTTCGGCAAGGCCCGCATATGCCTCCCGGCTCCATCCCTCGGGCGTCCTGAGCGCATGTTCGCGCTTCTGGAAATCATAGGTTCCCGCCACGAAGCGCGTGACGGTTTCCTGCAACATCTTCTGTTCGTCGTTCAGGTCGAAATCCATGGCGCTTCAAAGTCCCAGCATGGTCTTGGCGATGATGTTCTTCTGGACCTCATTGGATCCGCCGAAGATCGACACCTTGCGCATCGTGAAATAGAAAGGCGCGGCGGCAGCAACCCAGCCTTCGCCGGGGTCGTTCGGAGCATGATCATGGTCCGGCATGGACAGGCCCGCCGGTCCGGCCAGTTCCGTCACCAGTTCGGTCATGCGCTGCTGCATCTCCGTGCCCTTGACCTTCAGGATCGAGGCGGCTGCATTGGCGCCGCCGCCATGGGCGTCCGCCGCGACGACGCGAAGCTGCGTCAATTCGAGCGCGCGCAACTCCACCTCCACCTCGGCCAGCTTGTGGGCGAGGCGGCGCTGCTCTTCTTCGGTCAGGGTTCCATCCCGCGCGAGTCGGCTTTCCAGTTCGCGCAATTGCGAGAGCCGCTCCTTCGACAGGCCGATGCGGGCGATCCCGCTGCGTTCACTGCCCAGCAGATGCTTGGCGACATCCCAGCCCTTGCCTTCCTCGCCGATGATATTTTCCACCGGCACGCGAACATCGTCGAAAAAGACCTCGTTCGCGTCATGCTCGCCGTCGATCGTCTCGATCGGGCGAACAGTGATGCCCGGCGTCTTCATATCGAGCAGCAGGAAGGTGATGCCCTGCTGCTTCCTGCCCGAACTGTCGGTGCGGAACAGGCCGAACATCCAGTCGGCATGCTGCGCCTGCGTCGTCCAGATCTTCTGTCCGTTCAGCACATAATGGTCGCCGTCACGGACCGCCATGGTCTTGAGGCTGGCGAGGTCGGAGCCAGCGCCGGGTTCGGAAAAGCCCTGGCACCACCAAATGTCGATATTGGCAGTGGCGGCGAGGAATTGCTCTTTCTGCGCGTCGGTGCCGAACTCGCAGAGGACCGGGCCGATCATGTTGACGTTGAAGGGCGAACCTTCGGGCGCATGGGCGAGCGCCATTTCCTCCTGGAAGATGTAACGCTGCGCCGGGGTCCACGCCTGGCCGCCATATTGCACCGGCCAGTGGGTGACGGCCCAGCCCCGCGCGTTCAGGATACGCTGCCAGCGGACGGTGTCGTCCTTGGTCAGATGATCGCGGTTTATCATCTTTTGCCGCAGATCGTCGGGCAGGGCGTCCTTGAGGAAGGCCCGCACCTCGTCGCGGAAAGCCGTCTCCTCGGGCGTAAAGTCCAGTTTCATCGCGCTGTTCCCATGAAAGTCGTCCTTTCCCCAGCAGCCAACCGGCCTTCAAGTCAACGGGCGGGCAAAGGCTTCACATGCCCGATATCATGCCGAAAGGTCGAAGAGGACGCGGCCCTGGCCGCCCGCACGGGCGCGCGCGATCGCCTCCGGCGCGCGCGTCAGCGGAACGATAGCGCCGACCGGCAGCGATGGCGGGTCGGCGGCATGATAGGCGGCGAGTTGCGCGAACATCTCCCGCACTCCCTCTCCGCCCAGCGCCGCCTCGGCCGGGCGCAGGCTGAAACCCGTGATCGTAAGGCCGCCGCCAGTCAGCAATTGCGATCGGACCTCGATCGGTTCGCCCGACAAATGGCCAAACAGCAGCAGCCGGCCCCCGGGCGCGAGACAGCGCGCCAGCCGTCCGGTGGCGGCGCCGGCCACGCAGTCGAACGCCGCGCGGATCGGGCGATCGCCCGCAACCGCGCGCGCCCGCTCCGCCAGATCATCGCCATCGAGCAGAGCGCGGGGCATGGCGCTGTCGGGACGGCGCAACACATCGATGACGGCCACATCCATGCGCGCGGCGAAAGCACGGACCCAGCGTGCGACGACCGATCCCGCGCCATTTTGCACAAGCGCGTCGCCGGGATGCAGGCCCGCATCCCGGAGCAGCAGATGCGCGGTCGGCGGATTGATGCGCAGCATCGCCGCCTGGACAGGGTCCAGCCCGACGGGCAGGGCGATCACATCGTCGCGTGGCAGCAGTCGATGACGGCACCAGTTGCCCCGACGAAGCGGCATCACCAGATCACCCGGACGCAGGTCCTTGACGGCGTTGCCCGCCGCCACGACCAGCCCCGCGCCTTCCGCACCCAATGGCTGGTCCTGAGGGAGGTCGAACGAATAAAGGCCGTCAATCGCCAGCAGGTCGGCGGGGTTGATCGGCGCATGGACCATGCGCAGCAGCACCTCGTCGCCGCGCGGCGTCGGCGGCATCGGCGCCTCTACCAGCCGGACACCGCCCGGCTTCCCCGGTAGAAGCGCGAGGTTCACGGGCCGCCCGTCGATCGGACGATCAGGCGAAATGCCGACGGTAGCTGGCGATCTTGATCGTTTCGGGCATCTGCACGACATTGTTCATGTCATGGTCCATGCTGTTATCGCCCATATGGAGGTCGGCGATCTCGGTCTTGCGGCTGAGCAGCAATTCCAGCATCTCCTGGCCGCGCGCGGCGATCACTGAAGGTTCCGCGAGGATGCTGACGGTCAGCCGATCCATGTTTCGACCGAACGGCAGCAACACGGCGACGCAGCCGACACCATCGCGATCCTGTTCAATGGCCCAGCCCTTGTCGCGCAGCACGGCAAATTCCGACAGAAGTTCGGCCATGCGGGCGTGCCGCGAAGGATCAGGCTCCTCCGCGTTCAGGCGATGGACGGCCGAACGGATATTGTCGTTGCGATAGCTGGAAAGCAGCAGACGGCCCTGCGTGCTGTGCAGGATCGGCAATTCGTCGCCGGCATGGACATCGATCGCCCGTTCGCTGTTGCCGTGGATCACATGCAGATGCTGCAACACATAATTGGTGCTGGTAGACAGGATGACGGTTTCGCCAGTCAGCTTGGCGATGTCGTCGATCGCCGAAAGCACTGGCCCCCCGCGGAACAATGAGGGTTTGACCCAGGCGCCAAGCAGGGCGACGCGAGCGGTCGGGCTGTAGGTCCGGCGCACGCGATTATAATGAAGATAGCCAAGGCGCGTCAGGCAGCGCAGCAGTTCGGATGTGCTGGACTGCGGATAATTCAGGGTTCGCGACATTTCCATGACGGTTGCGACGCGGCGATCCTGATCGAAATATTCCAGAATCTCCAGCACGCGATGGGCGGATTTGATCGTCCGGGATGCGCTGGTGGCCATGACGTTTCTCTCCATCCGGCGAATGCATGGAGTCGCATCCGCTGCGACTCCACCTATAGGCCATCACGGATGTGGTATGCAACGGTTTTTCGTATTGCGTTCGAAAATTCGAACGATTATGCTTCGAATTTCAGTACAGGGGGTCAGGAGACGATGCAGGCAAATCTCGCGGAGGAGCGGCCGAAGGGCCCCAAGGCGATCGCGCGCGTGTTTGATCTGCTCGCCTTGCTGGCGGGCAAGCAGGACGGCATGAGCCTGTCTGAACTCAGCACGGCGACGGCGGTGCCCAAAAGCACCTTCATCGATACGCTGCGCGGCCTGTGCGACATGCATTATCTTTCCTGTCAGGGGGGACGCTACCGGCTGGGTCCGGGCGCTTATCATCTTGCCAGCCGCATCGTGGCCAACTGGTCCCCGCCAGAGATGATCCGCATTCAGGTCAAGCAGCTTGCTGCCGAAACGCGCGAGTCGGTGGGCTTTGCCATCGCCGACTGGGAAATCGGCCAGGCCATCTATACCGAAGCCAGCAATAGCCCGCAGCCGGTGCGCTATGCCATGCAGGCCGGGCTGCGCGCGCCGCTCTATGCCAGCGCCGCCGGCCGCGTGCTGATGGCCTATGCCGCGTTCGGCCAGGTCGAGGAATATCTGTCCCGCGCGCATTTGCGGCAATTGACCCGGGGCACGCGCACCGACCCGGACAGCGTCCGGGCCAATCTGACCGAGATTCGCGATCAGGGCTATTGCGCCAGTTTCGGCGAGATGCTGAGCGATACCGCGGCGATTGCGGTGCCGATCCTGGGACCGGACGGGGGCACGCTGGGCGCGCTGATCCTGGCAGCGCCGCTCGATCGCATGAAGCTGCATTTCAAGCGCTTCCTGGACGCCACGCTCGAAGCGGGACGGCGCGCATCGGCGGGAAGCTGACTCAAGCGGCGGCCGGGCCGGCGGCATTCTCCACCGGCCCGGATCATAGCATCAATATGGCAGATCCATGAAGCGCATGCCGTTTTCATACATGACCTTGCGCGTGTCCTCATCGGATAGGCCGCGGCAGGCCTCTTCCGCGAAGATGCGCGGCTCCTCCACCCCTTCGGCATGGGGATAGTCCGACCCCATCATCACCCAGTCGGCATTGCCGACCTGACCGATGATCGTCTGAAGATCGTCCTCCGGATAGGCCACCACGCCGACATGGCGAGCGAAAATCTGGCTCGGCCGTTCCTTCAACTGGCCCGCCGGCCAATAGCCGTTCTTGGCGATACCCCGGCACTTGTCCATCTTCGTCAACATGGAGGGCACCCATTCGGCGCCATTTTCCGCCGAAAGCAACTTCACATTCGGGAAGCGTTCGAAGAAGTTCCAGAAGATGAAGCTGGACAGCGTCTCGATCACCGGACGTTCGGAATAGCCGTGCATCCAGACGAAGGCGGACTGGCGGATGCGCGACTGCTGCATCCCTTCGCCCCAGAGCGCCATGTGATCTTTCATGTAGATGGCTTCGGAGACGTGGAAGACGACCCGGATACCCGCTTCATTGGCAATCGCCCAGAAGGGATCATGATCGGGATGCGCGGGCGCCTTGTTGTTATAGGGACCCATCGGCATCAGGATCAGCCTCGCACCCTTGGCGATGACCTCCTTCAACGCCTTGCATGCCTCCCCGACGTCATCGAGCGTCATGATCGGGCAGGAAAAGATCCGGTCGTCATAATTGTACCGCCACTGGTCATGCATCCAGGCGTTGTAGGCGTTCAGCACCGGATAGGCATAACGCGGGTCGTCAAGGAAGCTGATCGCGGTGATCATGTTGCCGACGAACAGGATGGAGGAACGCACATCCCAGGCATCGAGCAGCTTCACCCGCGCTTCCGGTTCCATCATCGCCGGCGTCTTGGCGACGTGCATGTCGATTTCGGCCTTGCCCTCCTTCATCGCGCGCAGCCATTCGTGCAGCTTGCCCGGCGCGGGGACGCGGCCATCCCCGAACAGATGGTCGGCACTGATCTCCACCTTGCGTGGGCCGACATACATGGCGAAATCGCCGTCCGCGCCAGTCCTGAACGTGATGCCATATCTTTCTGCCGCGTCCTTTGGCAGATATTTCGTCCACGCATCGTCTGTTTCCCAGAAATGCGTGTCGGCATCGAAAATAGGACCGGAATAAATTGTCAGATTATCTTCCGCCTTCATTTGCAAGGACATGGTTATTTCTTCCCTATCGGTCTTCATCATTGCTGCATCGACTCGATCCGCATCGCCATGCCATTCGGACTTGTCGTTCATAAGCTCCAATATAGGGACAATCGGCAGCGGCGGATATTGCAACCGACCGGTCCATCACATAGGCGATGGACTCGACACGGCCATCAGATGGCCGATCAGTGCGGCCCGTGCCGTCGGGGCCGTGGTAGCGTGGTTGACGCCGGCGCGCCTTCACCCATAGGCCGGGGCGACAAATCATTGGAGAAAGCGGATGGCTGTGCTGGACGAAAAGCAGGAATCGGGCGTCGCCTTCATCAGCGACCTCATGGGCGAGGCGTTCGGCAACGCGTTTCGCGACGCCTGCGTGGCGGACCGCTTCGGATCGGATATTCCGCGCATGGCGGCAAGCTGGGCCTTCCACGACGCCTGGCAGCATGACGGACTGGCGCGCAAGGAAAAGAGCATCGCCATCCTGTCCGCGCTGATCGCGATGCGTCAGTCGCTGGAACTGAAGAATCATGTGAAGATCGGCCTCGCCAACGGCCTCACCCCCAGGGAACTGGAAGGGCTGCTGATCCAGCTCACCCCCTATGTCGGCTTCCCCTGCATCGCGTCCGCCACCACGGCGGTGATCGAGGCGATGCGCGAAACGGGCGTGTCGCCCGACGTGCAGACCGCCGAGGAAAAGGGACTGTTGTGAAGGCGCCGGAGGGCATGACCAACCCGCATTTTTCCGACCTTCCCAAGACGCTCGACCATACGCTGCCGCAAGTGATCGCCCATGTGGCCGCGCGCTATGGCGACACCCCCTTCATCGTCGGCGAGGATGGGACGGCCATCAGCTTCGCCGGGTTCAAGGCGCGGGTGGACATCCTTGCCCGCGCCTTGATCGCGCATGGATTGGCGCATGGCGACCGGGCGGCGATCTGGGCGCCCAACAGCCCCGAATGGATCGTCGCCGCCGCCGCGATCGAGAGCATCGGCGCGATCATGGTGCCGATCAACACCCGCTTCAAAGGGGGCGAGGCGCTCTATGTGCTGGGCAAGACGCGGGCGAAGATCCTCTTCACCGTCGGGCAGTTCCTGGGCAATGACTATGCCGCCATGCTGGCGCGGGCGGGTGGCGGCGCGGGCGAGGCAGGCCCGGTGCGCGACCTGCCGGCGCTGACCCATATCGCAGCGCTGGACGGGCCGGGCCTCACGACCTTTCAGGCGCTTCAGGCGGACGAGGCGATGCTCGCCGCGCGGATCGCGGCGGTGACGCCCCGGACGATCGCCGACATCCTCTTCACCAGCGGCACCACCGGCCAACCCAAGGGCGCGATGCACAATCATGGCCAGGCGCTGTGGATGCCGGCGATCTGGAACGAGTCCAACGACTTGCGCGCAGGCGACCGGATGGTGATCGTCAATCCTTTCTTCCACAGCTTCGGCTATCGGTCGGGCTGGATTTCCGGACTGGTGGCGGGGATCACCGTCTATCCGCTGGCGAGCTTCGACGCCGAGGCTCTGCTGGGCCTGATCGAACGGGAGAAGATCAGCATATTGATGGGACCACCCACCATCTTCTTCTCGCTGATGGAGCATCCACGCTTCGGCGCATTCGACATCGCATCGCTGCGGGTCGGCCATACCGGCGCTTCCAACGTGCCGGTCGACCTGATCCGCGCGGGACGGGAGGTGTTCGGTTTCGACCTGTTCCTGACCAGCTTCGGCCAGACCGAATGCACCGCGCTGGCGACGGTCAACTATCCCGACGCCAGTTTCGAGACGATCGCCCGGACGGTGGGCAAGCCGCTGCCCGGCGTCGAACTGCGGATCGCCGATGCGGAGGGCAATGCGTTGCCGCAAGGTGAGAGCGGCGAACTGCTGATTCGGGGGCCTGTGGTGATGCAGGGTTATTTCGAGGAGCCCGAGCAGACCGCCGCCACGATAGACGCGGACGGATGGCTGCACAGCGGCGATGTCGGCTGCATCGGCGAAGATGGCACGCTGCGTATCCTCGACCGCCTCAAGGACGTGGTGATCGTCGGCGGCTTCAACGCCTATCCGGCCGAAATCGAGAACATCCTGCGCAAGCATCCCGCGATCGCCGATGTGTGCATCATCGCCTGGCCGAACGAACGCATGGGCGAGGTATGCGCGGCCTGCGTGATCCTGAAAAACGGGGAAACGCTGACGCTGCCGGAACTGACCGCGTGGAGCCGCGAGCAAATGGCGAACTACAAGGTGCCGCGTCACCTGTTCCTGGTCGACGATTTCCCGCGCACGCCGCTGGGCAAAATCCAGAAATTCCTGCTGCGGGACCAGATGAAGGCGCTGGCGGCGGCCTGAGCGGGCAACGCTGGCGGGCATGCGGGCAGCAAGGAGAGGACGACCATGGAATTCAAGGGCGATTTCTACCAGATCGGCGTCGTGGTGCGCGACATCGACGCGGGCATGGCGCATTATCGCAAATTGCTGGGCCTTGGGCCGTTCTGGCGGCTCGATACCGATTATGAGGGGCGCTATCGCGACTGGCGCGGCCGCTTCGCCAACAAGAACGCCTTCACCCGATGGGGCGACGTCTATCTGGAGATGATCCAGCCGGTAATCGGCGAGGGCAATGCGAAGGAATGGCTGGAAACGCGCGGAGAAGGCATCTTCCATCTCGGCTATGCGGTCGATGACCTGTCGCAACGGCCCGAAGGCGTGGAGTGCGTGTTCGAAAGCTGGGGCGCGAAACTGGCCAATGGCGACGCGGCGGTCATCCACCTCGATACGGTGGCGCAGCTTGGCTATTATGTGGAACTGTCCGACCGGGCGCTGGTGGACAAGCTCAATGCCGGGATCGACCGCTTCATGGCGGAGCAGGCCACATGACGGCGCGCTTTGCGGGCAGGGTCGCGATAGTTACCGGCGCGGCGGCGGGCATCGGCAAGGCGTGCATGCACCGGCTGGCGGCGGAAGGCGCGCGCGTCGTCGGCGTGGACCGGAACGAGGAAAAACTGGCGGCGGCGATCGCGCAGGCGCCGGGCGAGATGATCGCCCTGCCCTGCGACGTGGCGGACGCCGGTGCGATCGACGCGATGGTGGGGGAAGTGATCGCACGGTGCGGCGCGATCCATGTGCTGGTCAATAATGCCGGGATCGGCAATCCCAGCCGGGTGCGGCTGCACGAACAGCCGATCGCGGACTGGGACAAGGTGATGGCGGTGAACGTGCGCGGCATGTTCCTGATGCAGCGCGCCATCATCCCGCACATGCTGGCGCAGGGCGGCGGTGCGATCGTCAACATGGCGTCGATCGGCAGCTATCGCGCGACGGCGCTGTCGAGTCCCTATATCACCTCCAAGGGTGCAGCGCTGATGATGACGCGCGCGGCGGCGATGGACTATGCGAAGGACAATATCCGCGTGAACGCGGTGTGCCCCGGCACGACCAATACCGATATTCTCGCGGGCAGTTCGCAGGAGACGATCGACATGCTCGTCTCGCGCGCGCCGCAGGGGGCGCTGGTGGAGCCGGAGGAGGTGGCGGCGCTGGTTGCCTTCCTCGCGTCGGATGAGGCGCCGCATATCACGGGCGGGAGCTACCTGATCGACGCGGGACGATCGGCGGGCTGACCGCGATTGCGGCGGCAATGCCATCCTATGGCAGCAGCCCCCGCAGGTCATGATCCAGCGCGGCCTGACCGAAGCGCGCGGCATAGGCCGTATTGACGGCCTCGGTCTGAAACCGCACCTCGTTGGCGAGGAAGATGAACAGGCCCCAGAGGATCGACCGGCGATAGTCGAGCCAGGCAGCCTCCGCATCCAGCACCGGCCCGCCTTCCCGCGCCAGCGCGTCGCAATAGAGCCGTAGCAGATCATGTTCCCATGCACGCCGGTCGGCAAGATCGGCGGCGCAGACGATATGGTAGGACACTTCATGATGCCAGGCGGTGCGCGCCACCTGCGCGTCGAAATAGCCGGGCGTGCCGTCTTCCAATATATAGAGATTGCCCAGATGCGTGTCGCCGTGGATCAGGCAGCGGGGCTGAGCATGCTGGATCTCGCCGATCGTCACCAGCGCGCGCTCCATCCAGTCACGGTCATGCAATCGGGTGGAGACGGCCGCCCCGCGCGGCGAAGCCATATAATGCGCCCAGACATCTGGCTCCAGATAGCGGCGCATATATTCCAGGCCCCATCCGTCGAACCGGCTGGCGATGTCGGCCCAGCGGCCGCCGGGCCGGAAATGCGGCGAATCCCAGGTCGCGGCATGATAGGCCGCCATGGTTTCCATACGCCGCGCGATCTGGTCGAAGCTGTGCGGGCGCAGCGCGTCGCAGAAATCGACGCCGGGACGCTTCAGATCCTCCATGATGACGATCGACTGGTGGGAATCGGGATCGGTGCCCGCGAAGAAAGCGCGCGGCGACGGCATCGGGATCAGCGGCTGGATGTCGGCGTAGAATCGCGTCTCATTGGCGTACATCGCCGCCATTTTGGGGCTATGTTCCTCGAACCCGCCCTTGACGATCAGCGTCTGGCCGATCTGGTCCGCGCCTTCTCCCTCGGCGGTGAGGCGGACACGGATCTTGGTGGAGGTGCCAAGGATCATGTCCGCCACTTCGGCGTGGGTGACGGTGATGTCCGGCAGGCGCTGACGCAAGGCGCGGGTCAGCCACGCGCTGTTCACCTCCTGCGCCGTCAGCGGCAGGGGCAACGCATCGGCGGGATAGGCCTCGCTCATCTCAATTCCTCTCCAGCATGGTCATCGGGGCAGAGTGCCAGAGAGATGCGGGCAAGAAAAAGGGGACGCAAAAGTCTGCGCCCCCTTGATGCTTTCAGCGGTATCTTAGAACTTGAAGCCGACTTCCACGCCATAGGTGCGCGGTTCGCCATAGACGCTGTTCTGGAAGCCCAGCCCCTCGGCGATCAGGCCCAGCACGCCGATGCGATAGGTTTCGTTCAGCGCATTGTTGACGAAGGCCGCGATCGACGCGCGCGAACCCCCGACATTGTTGAGTTCCGCGCGCAGGTTGATCAGCGAGTAAGCAGGCTGGATGCCCTGCGCCTCAAAATCGTCGAGGAAGATCTTGCTGCGCCAGGTGTAGTTCAGGACGAAGTTGAGTTCACCCAGATTGTCGCTGACCGGCGGCGAGATGACCGCCGTCGCGCCAAGCTGATGCTTGGGCACGCCGCGCTGCTCAAACTCGGGGATGCCGTTCAAAACCACGCGCCCGGAGCGGATATCGACCTTGGTGTAGGAATAGAAGGCCGCCAGCGAGAAGGTGTCGGTGCTGAAATTCGCTTCGAACTCGCCGCCGACATTGCGCTGCTTGGCGGTGTTGTCGACGATGGTGAAGACATTGCCGTCGATGAAGGTCGCGCGCTGCTTCTGCACGTCGCTGCCGTCCTGGCGGAACAGGGCGGTGCTGGTGGTCAGGCGGCCGATGCCCAACGGCGTGCTGGTCTTGAGGCCGATTTCATATTCGTTGACAAATTCCGGCAGGAAGGGCCGCAGCGTGATCGCGTCGGTGGCGCGGGTCGAAAAGCCGCCCGCGCGGAAACCATGGCGATAGGAGGCATAGGCCGTGACTTCCGGGCTCGGCTCATATTGGATGGTGGCGTCGTAGGTCCATTCCTTGAACGACTTGCTGTTGGTGAAGGCGCACTGATCCAGCGGCACCCGCTGCACGCCTGCCGTGCTGGTATCCGTATCGAACGAGCAGCGGCCAAAGGTGCCGTCGGCATTGGGATAATTGGGCTGTGAGGGCGAAACGGTGATCTTGCGCTTGTCGTAATTGTAGCGCAGGCCGCCCGAAAGGCTGAGCTTGTCCGTCACCTTGAACGTGCCCGCGACGAAGGCGGCGGCGGTGCGGGAATAGCCTTCGCCCGGATTGCTGGTCACGAACAGCGAAGCGTCCGTCGTGCGCGGGTCGAGGCCGGCGCCCACCATATTAAGTTCGGGCAGCGTGTTGGCGAGCGAACCGTCCAGCCCCTTTTCCTCGAAATAATAGCCGCCCACGATCAGGTCGAGACGGTTGTCGAACATCTTCGCCTGAAGCTGCAATTCCTCGGAAATGTTGCGCGAGCGCGAGAACTGGTAGGGCGAGATCAGGAAGGCGGGGATGCCGTCATAATCCTGCACGATGTCGCGGCGCTGCTTGCGATAGCCGAAGATGTTCTTCAGCGTCATATTGTCGGTCAGTTCCCAGGTCGTCTTGTTGGTGATGCCCCAGTTCTTGATCTTTTCGAAGGGGCGGCCGAACACGTCCAGATTGCTGCCATTGCCCGAACCGGAGTTCAGGGTGAAGCGGCGCGATTGGAACAGCCGCTGCGCTTCTGCGAACTGCGCCGGGATATTCGCGTCGATGACCCCGTTGGCGCGCAGAGCTTCATAGTTGGACAGCGCCGAGGGATAGTTGACCGATGTCAGGAAGGACGCGGTGCCATTCTCCTTCGACTTGAACCAGTCGAACACGGTCAGCGATTCAATGCCATTGCCCGGCGAGACCAGCGCCGACACGCGGAACGTGTCGTAATTCTGGTTGTCGAGGCGCAGGCCGCTGCCGATGTCACGGGACCAGCCGTCGCGCTCGCGGGTCTTGCCCGCCAGGCGCAGGGCGACCGAATCCCCGACCGGGACGTTCACCATCCCGTAGATGTCGTGCATGTCGTAATTGCCGTACTGACCCTTCACCTCGCCGGCGAATTCGCCCAGCTTGGGATGCTGCGGCTCCACCAGCACCGCGCCGCCGGTCATGTTGCGGCCGAACAGCGTGCCCTGCACGCCCTTCAGCACCTGCACCGACTGGAGATCGTAGAGGCTGTTGCCAAAGCCATAGGGACGCGGCTGCACGACTTCGGCGAAATAGGTGCCGACCGGCGGGTCGGTGAACAGTTGCGTTTCCTGCGTGCGCTGGCCGCGCAGCGAGAAGGCGACGGTGTTGCGCTGGCTCTGCGCGCTGGTGATGGAAAGCGAGGGGGTGCGATATTGCAGGCCCTGCACGTCGGTCACGCCCGACTTGGCGAGCTGGTCGCCGGACAGTGCGGAAACGGAGATCGGCACGTCCTGCAGCGCTTCGTCGCGGCGGCGGGCCGTGACGACAATGTCGCCGGTCGACACGCCTTCGGCCTGGGGCGCCGCGTCGGTCTGCGCAAAGGCCGGCACTGACAGAAAGATGGAGGCGCAGGTGGCGGCGAGATAATGGCGATAGGTCATTTGCATCCCCTCTAGGGTTAAGTGAGGCTGGCCATTAGGCTATTGGTTTGAGGCCGGTTGATAAGGGCGAGCTAACGCCATTCCCGCCGATGCCAAGCCATTCCAGACCGGATGCTGCACATCATCAGATACCCGATCTTATCCCGGATCGGTGCGGCGCAATAATTTTTTACAGAGCCGTTGATTTCATGTCACAAGCGAAACGGGCAATTACCGCCGAATTTACGCCTTTCGCTGGCGTTCGTGGCATCCAGCCCTTCTTTCATGCTGCAATTGCACATGCCGCGCCGGATGACTTTGTTCGAAGGACCGGATGATTTTCGTCATGGCGTCACGCGGCGCGCCCAATCCGCGTGACGCGCCGCGAGCTGCGCCGCGCGCTCCGGCGCGGTGATGCGGGCAATCCCGGCGGGCAGATGCGCATCAATCTCGCCAAAGGGCACAATATCGAGCCAGTGAATCGGCCCCTGCCCTTGCTGGCGGGCGGGCAGGCCCTGCCAACGGATCATCGGCAGCAGGTCACGCAACCCGTCGGTCTGCGCCCAGTTGGCGATGCCCGGATCGCGCGCCGACACGACCGTGGTGATGAGGCCGTCGCCATCGCGCACCGCCTGCGCGCCGGTCAGCCCGCTCTGCAACTTGTGGGCGTCGATCGAACGATACCACCACATCACCAGTTGCAGACTGTTATAGGCCGCGCCCGCCGGGTCGAAGCGGATGATCGCCGCCTGATCCTCCTCCAGGCGCAGCCGGCCGATGCTGCTGGCCTGCGTCACCAGTCCGCCGACACTGCCGGGACGGATAGGCTGTTGCATGCTATTGATCGTATGACCGGCCGACAGGCGGAAGAACCAGAAATAGAGCGGCACCTCCTCCCGCACGCGGCGCAGCGCCTCGTCCAGCCGTTCCTCGAAGGAGAGCGGCGCGGTGGCGGGGGCGTCGATCCGCTCGATCTCCAGCCTGAGCGGCGTTTCCCTGGCCCAGTCCATCATGCTGTCGCGCACGAACAGGAACTTGACGCGCGGATTGGTGGTCATGTGGTTGGGGCGGCCATTGGCGGGCTGATCGTCGATGGTGATAGTGAAACGGCCGTCTTCCCCCACGTCGATACCGGGCAGTTCGACCGTCTGGACCGTCATCGACGTGCCCCAGTTTTCGACCAGCGTGAAGGAAACCTGCGCCGGCCGGGCCTCCACCACCTGTCCCGTGACGCGATAGCGCCCGCC
The DNA here is from genome assembly GCA_900100475.1 of Sphingobium faniae. GTDB lineage: Bacteria > Pseudomonadota > Alphaproteobacteria > Sphingomonadales > Sphingomonadaceae > Sphingobium > Sphingobium faniae. Next base: position 100,240 of record FMTU01000004.1, read on the forward strand.
ATGGGCGATCCCGGCGACGCGATAGCAATTGTCGGGATTGTCGCCGCCCATTCGCGCGTCGGGCACCGCGTCGCCATTCCAGCTATAAGCGGGCATGAAGTTGCGCACGAAGCGAGGCCGGACAGGATCGCGCGCCGCCGCCTTGAACAGATAATTGCTGACCCAGGCGTCCATCGCCGCGTCGAACAGCGGCTCCACCTGCGGCGGCACGTCACTGCCATGGCCGATGCGCCAAAGCTGCGCGCAATGGTCGCGCGCCGCCTTCGTCGCGGGCAGATCCCACATGGCGCGCACTTCCACTTCGGCGGCGAACTGGTCCGGGTTGGCGATCGGGTTGGTCATCGGCCTTCTCCCATGGTCATGGTCGGATGAATTTTCAGGGTTGGCGACGGACGGTGGCCGCGCAAACTCAGGTCGTCAGGCGAAGCGGCCCAGCTTGAACCGGCGCGAATAGCCTTCGAACGCCGTCTCGATCATCTCGCGGGTCAGGCCAAAAGGTTCAAGCGCATAGTCATAGCGGCCGTAGCGATTGGAAGCATTGGCCGGATCGGCGAGCCAGCCGCGCATCCGCCGCTCGAACTCGGACGTATAGTCGAGGTTCCAATGGCCATAGGCGCGGCGGATGACATCCACCGGATCGCGCGTCAGGTCGTGAAAATCGACATGGAAGATGCGCGGATCATCCACCAGCGGATTCTCCATCGCTTCGGACACCGACGCGGCGATGCTGTCGACGAAGGCGGGACCGAGCGTCTTGAAATCCATCTGCCAGTTGGTGATGCCGCCATAGAGGACGGCCGTGATCGCCATGGTCGACGGGTGCACCTGAACCGGATCGCGATGCGGCCAGATGCACAACGCGTCGGGATAGGCTTCGAACAGCGCGTCCAGCGCGAACTGGTGATAGATGCCCTTCACCACCCAGTGCCTGGTCGGCTGGTTCCACTGGAGTTGCTGGAGGAATTCGCGATGGAAGCGATAGGCCTCTCCAATGTTGCTGGCGTCCAGCATCATGGCCAGCGCCGGCAGCTTGTAAAGCAGCGAGGGATAGGCGTTCTGAAAGTCGAGGGTGAAAATCTCCTCGCATTCGATCGGGCAAAGGCCGCGCTTGTCCCAATAGGGGTGCAACGTCAGCAGGCCGGGCGCGAGCATCAGCATCTCGTCCAGTTCCTTCGCGGTCTGCTCGATCCGCTCGGGCGTGACCGGCACTTCGCCGGGCGGCGGGCTGGGCGAATGGCTATGCCACCAGAGCGGCGCGCGAGCACCCGGGTCCTCGGCCAGCAGCGAATGGGTGAGCGTGGTGCCTGTGCGGGCGAAGCCGATGACGAAGATAGGCCGCTCGATCTTCTCCTCCGCGATGGCGGGGATGCGCTTGCGGTCGGCAGCAAGGCGCAGGCGAACGGAAAGCAGTTTCCGCAGTTGCAGTTCAACGCCCGCCTTCTGTTCGGGCCGGAGCGGCGCCTGACCGTTCAGCCAGTCGGCAAAGCGCTCGACACGGCCCGCGAGGCCCGGCTCGATCGGCGCGAAATTGCCCGCCACCATCTGCGACGTGCGGAAAAGCGCGCCGGCATCAATCCCGGTCGCGCGATCCACGATGTTTTCGACTCGCTCCGACCTGCTGCGCATTCATCCCTCTCCCGCCTTATTTAGTTCACTAGGATTTGTAGTTTGAAGCAGGGTCGGGAAAGAATGTCAATATTGCGCGTTATTAGCCATTATATATAAGAACGATCGTTCTAATCCGTTTCCGCAACCAGAGCTTCGGCAATGGTCAGGGATTCGATCATCGCGCGATATTGTGTGTCACTCAGCGCCATCGGCCAGACGATATGCGGCGCGGCGCGGTCCACCGCCACCAACCGGGCAAGCGCACCCCGCCCCGCCTCGGTCAGTTCGATGAACAGGCCGCGACGGTCATCAGGATTGGGCACACGGCGGATGAAGCCCAGCATCTCCAGCCGATCGACCCGCTTGGCGACTCCGGCCAGCGACATCAGGAAATAATGCTTGAGCGCAGTCGGCGCGATACGATGCGGCGGGCCGACCCGGTAAAGGGCGTCGAGCAGCAGCACGTCGCCCGAGGTCAGCCCCTCGGTCGCGGCGGAGCGGGTCATGTGCCGCTCCATGCTGCGAGCAAGGCGCAGGAGGCGCGTCGTCACCGAATAGGAACGGACCAGAGCGGGATCATAATCCGTCGCCCAGGCGGCAAGCGCCGCCTGAAGCGGATCGCCATCGCCTGCTTCACCCGGCGGCCACGGCGGCGTGAGGGCAAGCGGCATGTCGGCCGCGATGCGAAATGCCGGGCCGGGCGCCAGCCGCCGGTCGGCCGACCAGCGCAGCACATCCGTGTCGATCAACTGGTCGACGCGCCGGGCCGCGGAGGACTTGCTGGCATAGCCCCACAGCCGCGCAAGGCCGGCCATGGAAGGGATGGTGCGATGATCCGCATAATGCGCTTCGAGCGCGGCGCGGCACGCCTCCAGCCCGCGCCCGTTTTCCTCGTTCTGCCCGCTGCCCCTCATGCCGACACAAAGGCACAGGGCCGAACGATCCGCAAGGGGCTATTCCCTTTCCTGCCGCGCCGCCCGCCTCAGCCGAAAATGCTGTCGCCGAACCGTTCGCCATGCTGGATCAGGTCGCCATATTGCTTTTCGATGCACATCAGGCGGCGGAAATAATGACCGATCGCATATTCGTCGGTCAGCCCATAGCCGCCATGCACCTGGATGCCGTTGCGCGACACAACCTGCCCCGCTTCGCCGATGACGAGCCGCGCCGCAGACAGGGCGGCCGAGCGGGTCGCTTCGTCCTGATCCGCATTGGCCAGCGCATGATAGAGCATCGAGCGCGCCTGATGGGCGGCGATGAAATTGTCGGCCATGATATGCTGGATCGCCTGAAAGGAGCCGATCGCCGTGCCGAATTGCTTGCGTTCCTGCACATAGGCGCCGCAGACCTTGTTGGCGGCCTCCATCGCGCCCACGGCCTGCGCCATCAGCGCGATCGAGGCACGGTCAATCGCCTCGCGCAGCACCGCCGCGCCGCGATTGCCGCCGACCAGCAACGCCCCGGCGGGGAGCGCCACATCGGCAAAGGCGAGATCGGCGGCACGGGTGCCGTCGATCAGGGCATAAGGCTCGATCGACAGGCCCGCCGCGTCGGCGGGGACGAGGAACAGGCCGGTGCCCTCCTCGCCCTCAATCCGGGCGGAAATGATGAATTGGCCCGCGCTTGGCGCGTCGAGCGCCATGATCTTCGCTCCGCTCAGCACATAACCGTCGCCCGAGGCGCGCGCCACCGTGCCTCTTGCCTCGACGCCCAGCGGATGCGCGCCATTTTCCTGATGTGCGAGGGCGATGCGCAACGTGCCGCCAGCAATGTCGCCCAGCAATTCCATCGCCCGCAACTGGTCGGCCGCCTGTTTCAGCACATGGTCGGCCAGCACCACGGTGCTGACATAAGGCTCGGTCGCCAGCGCCTTGCCCAGCGCGATGTTGAGCAGCGCGATATCCTCGATCGACCCGTCAAGACCACCCGCCGCTTCAGGCACCGGCAGCGCGAGCCAACCCAGTTCCGCGAACCGCGCCCAGCGCGCCTCGTCGAAGCCGAGCGCCCCCCCACGCTGGTGGCGCCAATATTCGACGTCGGCATTTTCGGACAACAGCCGGTCGGCGCTGTCCAGCAGCATGGCCTGAATGTCGGACTTCGCGAAATCCATTGTCTCTGTCTTCCCCTCAGAGGCCGAAGGCGAGCTTGGCCAGAATGTTCTTCTGGATCTGCTTCGACCCGCCATAGATGGTGGCCGCGCGATTGATGAGCGCGACGGTGGTGCGGCCGGGCGCATAGTCGGGCCAGACATCGGTGGGCGCGGGCGGCGGCACCGGCGCGGCGTCGAAGAAGCGCAGCGACTTGGCGCCCATGGCGTCCACCTGCAACATGGTAATTTCCTGTTGCAGTTCCGATCCTCGGATCTTCAACACGGATGCGGCGGCGGCTTCGGGCGCGTCGAACTCCTCATGCGCCAGCACCCGTAGCACCGACCATTCCAGCGCCAGCAGGTCAGCCTCTGCCCTGGCGAAACGGGCGCGGAAGGCGGGATCATCGGCGACGCGGCGGCCGTCCATGGTTTCGCCGCGCGCGATGTCCTTGGCGCGGGCGAGTTCGCGCTTGCTCCAGTAGATGAAGCTGGAGGTGGTGCGTTCATGTTCCAGCAGGAATTTGGCATAGGTCCAGCCCATGCCCGGTTCGCCGATAAGCTGGTCGGCCGGCACCTCGACATTGTCGAGGAACACTTCGCACAGATGCGCTTCGCCGTTGATCTGTGGGATCTGGCGCACGGTGATGCCGGGCGTGTCCATCTTGATGATGAGGAAGCTGATGCCGCGCTGCGGCTTGACGCTCTTGTCGGTGCGGACGAGGAAGAAACCCCAGTCGGCATGGGCCGCGCCGCTGGTCCAGATTTTCTGGCCGTTGACGATATATTTGCCGTCCACCAGATCAGCCGACGTGCGCAGCGAAGCAAGATCGGAGCCTGAGCCGGGTTCCGAAAAACCCTGCGCCCACATCGTCGCGCCTTCGCGGATCATGGGCAGGAACTTGTCCTTCAGATAGTCCGAACCATAGGTGTAGAGCACCGGCCCCAGCATATGGGTGCCGCCCCAGTCGAATTCGGGCGCGTCGGCCTTGTAAAGCTCCTCGTTGAAGATGAAGAGCTGCATTGGCGACCAGCCGCAGCCACCAAATTCCTCCGGCCAGTGCGGCACGGCGCGGCCGTGGTCATCAAGTATTCGCATCCATTGCAGCAGGTCCGGCACGGCGGCGTTGTTGGCGACCTTGCGGCGCTGGCGTTCCTTCATGTCGGCGGGCAGCACGCGGTCGATGAAAGCGCGCACCTGCGTGCGGAAGGTTTCCAGATCGGGGTCGAGGCGCAGTTCCATCGGATCAGCTCCGGCTTTCAAACGGTCAATGGCGATTTCCATGGCCCGCCCCCCGCAGAGGCGCAAGGCGGAACGGCGCCACCATCATCCATGCGATGGAGCGGCGGCGTGATTTGACAGGTCATGCCACATATGGTGCGATGAGTGCATGCAAAATGCAGAAAAAGACGCCTCCAGCATCGTCTGGATTTCGGGAGCGACCGAAGGCATCGGCCTCGGTCTTGCGCGCAATATACCCTATGTGGGCGCACGAGCCATCAATCTGTCGCGACGGCCGCATCCCGGTCTGGAGAGCGTCTTCCTCGATCTGGCCGATCCGGGTTGCTGGAATGATGTCGGCGCGCATTTCGCCGAAACGCTGGCCGGTTTTCGGGGCGATCGGGCGATCTTTATCCAGAACGCGCATATGAAGGGCATGACCGGCTTCGTCGGCGAAGTGGCGGCGGACGCCTATCTGCACGACATCACCGCCAATGTCGCGGCGCCGCTGCGGCTGGGCGAGATGTTCCTGCGCGCCGTGAAGGACAGCGGCTTCACCGGCGAAGCGGGACTTGTGATGATGTCCTCTTCCTCCGCGCGGTCGCCCACCATCGGCCAGACCGTCTATTGCGCGGGCAAGGCGGCGCTGGAAATGTGGGTACGGGTCGCGCGGCGCGAACTGGCGATGCGGGAGGCGCGCAATATCTGGGTGACGGCGGTGCGGCCGGGCTTTGTCGATACGCCGCTGACCCGCCATGTTGCCGCCATGGCCGACAGCGACTATCCGATCGCGTCGCAGATGCGCAGGCAGATGGCGCAGGGCGTGGGCGTCATGGACATCGACACGGCCGCGAAGCAGATCTGGGCCGCGCTGCCGACCGACCAGTCGCTGCTGCTGTTCGGCGAGCAGGTCCGGAGCGAGGATTGAGTCCCCCGACAGTGCCTAGCGCGCGTCGGCAAGGATGAGGTCGGAGCCTTTTTCCGCGATCATCATCGTCGCCGCGTTGGTGTTGCCCGATACGACGGCTGGCATGACCGAGGCGTCGATCACGCGCAGTCCTTCCACGCCATTGACCTTGAGGTCGCCCGACACCGCTGCCTGTGGCCCGGCACCCATCGCGCAGGTCGAGGTCTGGTGATAGCCGGTCGAGCCGCTGGCGCGGGCGAAGGCAAGCAGTTCGGCATCGCTCTCGAGCGCCGCGCCGGGCGTCAGCTCATGATCGAAATAAGGCGCGAGCGCGGGACTTTCCATGACACGCCGCGCCCAGCGCAGCCCGCTCACCTGCGCGCGGCAATCCGCTTCGGCCGACAGGAAATTGGGCTTGATCGCCGGCGCGTCGTGGAAGTCGGCGCTGCGGATATGGATCGTGCCGGTGGACTGGGGCCGCATCACATAGCCGCCCACGGTCATGCCCGGCAGCTTTTCCATCGTCATCACGCCATTCTGCGCCAGCGCCTCGAAATCGACGGTGGCGGGGCTGGCGAAGAATTGCAGGTCGGGCAGGTCGAGCGCCGGATCGGACTTCAGGAACGCCGTCAGGTTCGATCCGCCGAGCGCCAGCAGGCCGGTGCGGCTTTTGGCGAAGCGCAGCATTTGCCCGATCAGCGGCAAGCCGCGCGACATGGCGTTGAAGCTGGAAGTGCCGGGTTTCAGCCGCGCGCGAACCATGGAAGCATAATGGTCCTGCAGATTCTCGCCGACCTTCGGGCTGTCCACCAGCGTACGGATGCCCAGCGCCTGAAGCCGGTCGCCCTGGCCGATGCCGGACAGTTCGAGCAACTGGGGCGAATTGATCGTGCCGCCCGACAGGATGACCTCACGCCGCGCGCGCACCTGCCGCAGCCTGCCGCCCTTCCAATATTCGACGCCGACGGCCTTCCTGCCTTCGAACAGCACGCGCGCTGCATGAGCGTGGATGATGACCTGCAAATTGGGCCGCTTCATCGCGGGATGCAGATAGGCGACCGCGGCCGAGACGCGCAGGCCCTTATAGGCGTTAAGCCGCACCCGCGCCACACCTTCGCGCGTCGTGCCGTTGAGGTCGTTGGCGACCGGCGCGCCAGCTTCCTCGAACGCCTTCGTCATGATGTCGAGCATGGGATGCTGCATCGGCACGTCGCTGATCTTGAGCGGCCCCGCCTGCTGCTCGCGGCTCGCGCCTTCGCCCTGCTGGTTCTCGATCCGGCGGAAATAGGTTTCAGCATCGCTCCAGCCCCAGCCGGCAAGGCCGCGCTGTTGCCAGCCATCATAATCCTCCGGCAGGCCGCGCACCCACAGGATGCCGTTGATCGAGGAGGAACCGCCCAGCACCTTGCCACGCGGGAAGAAATGCTGCCGCCCGTCCGAGCCGGGATCGGGGTCCGTCATATAGTTCCAGTTGACGCGCGGGTCCTTCAGCATCTTGGTGAAACCGGCGGGCACATGGATGTTCATCGTGCTGAACGCCTGCGCGGGGTTGAAGAGATTCTGCATCGGCCGGTCGTCGCCGCCCGCTTCCAGCACCGCGACCTTGTAGCGTCCGTCCGCGCTCAGCCGGTTGGCGAGCACGCAACCCGCCGATCCCGCGCCGACGATGACATAATCGGCTTCCGCCTCCACGCTGCTGTGCGTCTCGACCATAGATGCCATTCTCCTTTCCCGCGCCCTGCATAGCGGGGAGCGGGGGAGGCGACACAAGTCTTTGTCTGGCCCGGCGCACGACATCGCGCATATGATGGGTTGTCGAATGCCATCGAAATCGGAGGGCGGGCCGCGCTATGTCCTCGCCCGAACAGGTTTCAGCCAAGGATGAGGATCGGAATGACGGGGCTTTTCTCGCTCGCGGGCCGCACCGCGATGGTCACGGGAGCATCGCGCGGCCTGGGCAAGGCGATCGCGCTGGGACTGGCGGAAGCCGGCGCGGCGCTGGTTCTGGCCGCGCGCGACGGCGCGAAACTGGAAGAAACCGCCGGGGAGATTCGCGCCGCCGGCGGAACCGCCAGCACCATCGCTTTTGACCTTGCCGATCTCGACGCGGTGCAGGCCGCGACCGACAGGCTGACCGCCGAAGGCCCGCCGATCGACATATTGGTCAATAACGGCGCGATCGGCGGCTGGGGGCCGCTGCACGAATCCACCCTCGGCCACTGGGAAAACATGTTCGATACCAATGTATCGTCCATGTACCTGCTGTGCCGCGACCTGTCGAAGGGCATGGTCGCGCGCAAATGGGGGCGGATCATCAATTTCGCCTCCTATGTCTCCGACACCGGCCGGCCGAACCTGTCGGCCTATGTTGCGAGCAAGCATGCGGTGCTGGGGCTGACGCGGTCGATCGCGGCCGACCTCGCGCCGCACGGCGTCACCTGCAACGCCATCGCGCCCGGCTTCTTCGATACCGACATGGCCGCGCCCACCGTCGGCCACCCCGGGCGGGCCAAGATCTTCCGCAGCGCCATCGCGCTCGACCGTTTCGGCGACCCCCGGGAAATGGTCGGTCCGGTCCAGTTCCTGGCGTCCGAGGCGTCGGCCTATGTCACCGGCCACATGCTGCCCGTGGACGGCGGCGTCGCCAACATCCTGTCGCTGCCCGTGGTCGTCGAGACCTGACGGCGGCGGCCCGCCCTTCATTCCCTTGCCGATCCGAAAGGAACACCGCGCCATGACCGACACGCTCTTCAACCTCGCCAGCCCCGACAAGCTGTTCATCGGCGGCGGCTGGTCCCATTCCTCCGGCTCCGACGGGATCGAGATCGTCTCGCCCGCGACCGAGGAGAAGGTGGGCCGCGTCGCCAAGGCAACCACGGCCGACATGGACCGCGCCGTCGCCGCCGCGCGCGATGCCTTCGACAACGGCCCCTGGCCGCGCATGAGCGGGCCGGAGCGCGCGGCCTATCTGCGCCGCATTGCGGAGGAAATGGCGAAGCGCGCCGATGATTTCGCCCGCGCCTGGTCGACCCAGGTCGGCATGCCCTATAGCCAGTCGTCGATGACGGCCCCCTTCATGGGCGGCTATTACACCTATGCCGCCGACCTTGCCGAAAAGGGGTTCGAGGAGGTGCGCCCGGCGCTGGCCGGCGGACATGCCGTCGTCGTGCGCGAGCCGGTGGGCGTGGTCGCCGCCGTGGTGCCGTGGAACGCGCCGCTCGCCACCCTGTCGCTCAAGGTCGCCTTCGGCCTCGCGGCGGGCTGCACGGTCATCGCCAAGCCTTCGCCCGAAACGCCGCTGGAAGCGCTTATCCTGGCCGAGTGCATCGCGGCGGCGGGCGTGCCCGAAGGCGTCTTTTCCGTGCTGACAGCCGACCGGGACGTGTCGGACTATCTGATCCGGCATGAAGGGGTGGACAAGGTCAGCTTCACCGGCTCCACCGCCGCGGGCCTGCATATCGCCTCCGTCGTCAGCGGCCGGTCGGGCCGCATCACCACGGAACTCGGCGGCAAGTCCGCCGCGATCATCCTGGACGATGCCGATATCGGCACGGTGGTCGAAGGCATCATGCCCAATCTGGTCGGCCTGTGCGGCCAGCAATGCGCCGCCTTCAGCCGCATTCTGGTGCCCGCCTCGCTCAAGGGCGCGGTCGAGGAAGCGATCGCCGGGGCCATGCAATATGTGCAGGTGGGCGATCCCTTCGCGGAAACGACCCAGATGGGTCCGCTCATCACCCAACGCCAGCATGGCCGCGTGTTCGATTATATCGAACAGGGCAAGGCGCAGGGCGCCCGCGTCGTGACCGGCGGCAACCGCCCCGCGCATCTCGACAAGGGCTGGTTCGTCGAACCGACCCTGTTCACCGATGCGAACAACGACATGACGATCGCGCGCGAGGAGATTTTCGGTCCCGTGGGCACGATCATCACCTATGGCAGCGAGGAAGAGGCGATCGCCATCGCCAACGACAATATCTACGGCCTGTCGGGCGGCGTGTTCACGCAGGATGTCGAGCGCGCCTACAAGGTGGCCCGGCGCATCCGCACCGGCAATTTCGGCCATAATGGCCGCGTCATCGACTATACGATCCCCTATGGCGGGTTCAAGCAGTCGGGCGTGGGCCGCGAAGGCGGCGAGGAAGGGCTGCACGGCTTCACCGAGATCAAGGCCGTCTTCATGCAGGACCTGCCCGCCCATCTGAAGGGCTGAATCCCTTGAATGCGCCTGCCCGAATAGAAAAGCCGTCAAGCAACTGGCCGGACAATTATGGTCCGGCCACCGCCTGGTGCGCCGTCGTCATCCTCATGATCTTCCAGATCGTGTCGATGATCGACCGGCAGATCATATCCGTGCTGATCCCGGAAATGCGGGCGGACCTTGGCCTCAACGACTTCCAGATCAGTCTGGTGCAGGGCCTGTCCTTCGCGCTCTTCTATGGCCTGGCGGGTCTGGTGATCGGCGGCATGGTCGACCGCTATTCGCGACGGGCAATCATGTTCACCGGGATCGTCGTGTGGTCACTGGCCGCTGCCGGAACGGGACTGGCGCGGACATATACCCAGTTGTTCGCTGGGCGGCTGCTGGTCGGCGCGGGCGAGGCGGCGGTGTCGCCTGCGGGGCAATCGCTCCTCTCCTCCATCTTCCCGCGCCATCGCCTGACCACGCCGATCGCCTGCTTTTCCGTGTCCGGCGTCATCGGCATATCCCTGTCCTATGCGCTGGGCGGCCATCTGCTGGCGCTGTTCAATAACCACCCGCTGGGCGGGCCGTTCGCCGGCCTCGCCCCCTGGCGGCAGGTGCTGGTAGTGACGGGCCTGCCCGGCGTGGCAATCGCTTTCCTCGCCTTCGCCATCCGCGAGCCGAAGCGCGGCAACCGGCCGCCGCCCAACCGGCAGGCCGCGGGCTGGAGAGCCTTTTTCCGCTATATCGGCGCGCACCGACGGCTGATGCTGGGGCTGATCCTGGGATCGGCGGTGATGGCAGTGGCGATTCAGGGCACGATGGTCTGGACGCCCACCTATGCCCGTCGCATCCTGGGCGCGAGCGCAGCGGAGGTGGGAACGATGATGTCGGTCGCCGTCGCGCTGGGCGGCGTCATTGGCGGCCTGTCGCTGGGCGTGTTCATCGACCATCGCTTCGCGCGCGGCACGCGCGACATGGCGCTGCGGCTGCTCTGCGCCTTCTGCGTCGTCATTCCTCCGCTTCTGGCGGTCGCCTTCGCGATCGGCAATTTCGCGCTGCTGTTCGCCGCGATCACGCTGATGATGCTGACCATGGGGTCAAGCTACGGCCCGACCATGGCCGCCGTGCAGATGATCGCGCCGGTCGAGATGCGGGGCCGCTTCGCCGCGCTGATGGTGCTGGCGTCCAACCTGTGCGGCTATGCGCTGGGACCGATGCTGATCGGATTCCTCACCGACTATGTCTATGGCGATCCGATGAAGCTGGGCGCGGCGATCATCACCTGCCTGCTGACGGCCGGGCCGCTTGCCGCCTGGATGGTCTGGTCGGCGCGGGGCGATTTCCTGCGGCATCTGGACCGATGACGATCCCACCTCATCACAATGGCGCTCATATCATGCGCGCCCTTCCCGCCGGAGCGGCTTTCGCGCATGCTGCAATGCGGTATCCGCGCATGCGCTTCCTGACGAAAAGGCCATCATGACGACCACCATTCCCGCCCTTATGCGCGACGCGGCCGCACGCCAGGGGGATCGCCCCGCGCTCGTTTCGCAGACCGACGGCGCGATCAGTTATCGCGAGCTTGATCGGCAGGCCGATCTGGTGGCCAAGGCGCTGATCGCCGATGGCGCCCGGCCAGGGGATCGCGCCGCCATCTGGGCGCCCAATATGTGGGAATGGGTCGCAATCGCGATCGGCATCCAGCGCGCGGCCGGCGTCCTGGTGCCGCTCAATACCCGGCTCAAGGGTGGCGAGATGTCGGACATCATCCGGCGCGGCCAGATCGTTCGCCTGTTTTCCATCGGCCGCTTCCTCAATCGCTATTATCCCGACATGCTGAAGGGCGAGGCCATGCCCGGCCTGCGCCGTCATATCGTCCTGCGCGCCACGCCGGACGAACTGGGGCAGGACGAAACGCGCTTCGAGGATTTCGTGGCGCTGGCGCAGGACACCAGCGATGCGGCGCTAGCCGAGCGCGAGGCGATGGTGAAACCCGACACGCTGGCCGACCTCATGTTCACATCGGGCACGACCGGCGCGCCCAAGGGAGCGTTATTCGACCATCGCCGCTCGCTGGGCGGCGGGCAGGCCTGGGTCGACATCGCGCGACAGAGAGCGGACGACCGCTACGCCGCCTTCGGCCCCTTTTCCCACAATGCCTCCTACAAGGCGGGCTGGGTCGCATCGCTGATCGCGGGCAGCACGCTTTACTGGCCCGAGGCCTATGACCCCGCCAGCGTGCTCGATCTGGTGGCGAAGAACCGCATCAGCGTGATGCCCGCGCCACCGACCGTGTTTCAGGAAATCCTCGCCTTTCCCACATGGCGCGACTGGGACATTTCAAGCTGGCGCTTCATGTCGACCGGCTCCACCGTCGTGCCGATCGAACTGATGAAGCGGCTTCAGGCGGAAACCCCGATCCAGGAGATCACGACCGGCTATGGCATGACCGAATGCTGCGGCTCGGCCACTCATACGCGGCCGGGCGACCCGATGGAGCGGATCGCCTATACCGTCGGCACCGCGCTGCCGGGCACCGAGATCCGGGTCGCCGGACCGGATGGACGGCCCCTGCCGGTGGGCGAACCGGGCGAAGTGCTGATCCGCGATGGCAAGCTGCTGATCGAATATATGGATAATCCCGAAGCGACCCGCGCGACGCTGGACGCAGACGGTTGGCTGCATTCGGGCGATGTCGGCCGCCTGGACGCGGACGGTTATCTCAAGCTCACCGACAGGCTGAAGGACATGTATATCGTCGGCGGCTTCAACGTCTATCCGGCCGAAATCGAAAAGCAGATGACCGGCCTGCCCGGCATCCACCAGTCCGCCATCATTGGCGTTCCCGACCAGCGGCTGGGCGAAGTGGGCCATGCCTTCATCGTCCGATCGGCCGGTTCCACCATCACGGCGGAGGAAGTGATCGGCTGGGCCAGAGCCAACCTCGCCAATTACAAGGTGCCGCGCGGCGTCACCTTCCTGGATGCGTTGCCTATGAATTCCACCGGCAAGGTCATCAAGTTCGCGCTGAAGGAATTGCACAAGACCGCATGAACGGGGAAAGGCGCACACGCCGGCGCGCCTCTTTTTTCGCCAACCAACCCAAACGATCGTATGGGAGTGATGAAGGAGACGGGCGTGACGATAGTGGTGACAGGCGCCACAGGGACGCAGGGCGGCGCAGTGGCGCGGGCGCTGCTGGCGCGCGGCAAGCCGGTGCGGACGCTGGTCCGCGATCCCGATGCACCGGCGGCGCGCGCGCTGGCAAAGGCCGGTGCGATGCTGGCGGTCGGCTGTTATGAAGATAGCGCCTCGCTCCGCGCTGCGCTTGAAGGGGCCGACGCGCTCTTTTCCGTGCAGACCGCGCCGGGCATCGCACGCGACGCGGAAAGGGAGCAGGCGAGCGCCCTTGTCGACGCCGCGCGGGCCGAACATGTGTGTCATGTCGTCCACAGCTCCGTGTCCAACACCGGTGACTTTCGCGCCATGACGGGATGGGCGGAGGGCCGCTGGGAACCCAATTATTGGGAGAGCAAGGCAGACGCCGAAACCATGGTGCGCGATGCTGGCTTTCCATTCCACACCATCCTGCGCCCCGCTTTCATGATGGATAATTTCGCCATGCCCAAGGCCGCGTGGATGTTCCCGGACCTGGCCGAAGGCGCGATCCGCACGGCGGTCGCGCCCGATACGCCGATGGTGCTGGTCGCCGCGGAGGACATTGCGCGGACGGCCTGCGCCGCCTTCGATGCGCCCGATGCCTTCACCGGGCAGGCGATCGAACTGGCCGGAGACCTGCTGACGCCGCCGCAGATCGCGGCTGCCATCGCGACGGTGAAGGGCATGGCAGTAGTCGCCGAGACGTGGGATGCCGAAACGCTGATCGCCCGCGGCCAGCATGACGGATGGGTCCGCACGCAGCAATGGATGAACATCGTCAATTACCCCGCCCGCCCCGAAGAGATGCGCGACCGGGGCATCGAACCGACCCGCTTCGCCGACTGGGCGCGGCGGCATGCGGACATCATCATCGTCGACACCGCCACAAAGAGGGCCTGAACATGCAACGCCGTTCCCTGTCATCCGCCGTTTCCATCGCCCCGGTCATGCTGGGCACCAATATCTTCGGGCTGGTCGGCGACGAGGCCGGCGCCCACCGCATCCTCGACCGCTTCGTCGAACGCGGCTTCAACGCGGTGGATACCGCCGACAGCTATCCGCATTATACGATGACCGGAAAGCCCGGCCCCAATGGCGCGTTGTCGGAGGAGATCATCGGCAACTGGATCGCGAAGACCGGCCGCCGCGACGAACTCGCCCTGTCCACCAAGGTTGGAGAGTGGCAGGCCCGCCCCGGCCTCTCCGCCGCCAATATCGAGGCAGCGGTCGAGGACAGCCTGCGCCGCCTGAAAACCGATTATATCGACATCTATTTTGCTCATGTCGCCGACCCGCAAACGCCGCAGGAGGAAACGATGCGCGCCTTCGACCGGCTGGTGACGAGCGGCAAGGTCAGGACATTGGGCGCGTCGCACTATCCGGCGCCGCTGCTGGAGGAGGCGCTGGCGGTGTCGCGGGACAATGGCCTCGCCCGCTATGAGGTGTTGCAGCCGGGCTACAACCTGCACGACCGCGAACCGTTTGAGAGCCTGCTGCGCCCCATTGTCGAGCGGCACGGCATGGGCGTCGTCCCCTATTTCGGGCTCGCCAGCGGTTTCCTGTCGGGCAAATATCGCACGCCCGCCGATCTGGAAGGCCGGATGCGCGGGGGAATGGTCGCCCATTATCTGACGCCGCGCGGCCTTGCTATACTCGACGCGCTGGACGATGTGGCGGTGCAGGTCGGCGCGACGCCGGCCAGGGTCGCCATCGCCTGGCTGATCGGCCAGCCGGGCATCACCGCGCCGATCGTCAGCGCCACCAGCATCGCCCAGCTCGATGAACTGCTCGACGCGGCCGACCTCACGCTGTCCGAGGGCCAGCTTTCGCTCCTTGATCGCGCCAGTGCGCCACCAGCGGCGGCCTGAAGCGATGATCGCAGGCTATGGGCCGATCCGCCAGCTTGGCTATGTCGTGCGCGACCTGGAAGCGGCCATGGCGGTCTGGGCGGAGAGGCTGCGGATCGGGCCATGGTTTCACAATCCGCGCCTGCCGCTCGACGAATATCGGTTTCGCGGGGTCGCCTATGACGGCCTGGACATGGGCTATGCGCTGGCCAATTCAGGCGACATGCAGATCGAACTGATCCAGCAGCGTTGCGACACGCCCAGCCTCTATCGCGAATTTCTCGACCGGCATGGCGAAGGGTTGCAGCATGTCTGCGTCTGGCCGGAGGACTATGACGCGGTGCATGCGCGCGCCTGCGCCAACGGCCTCGTCCCCGTGCAGCAAGGGCGCGTGGCCGCCATCCGCTTCACCTATTTCGAGGATGTCGCGGGCGGCGACACCAGCCTTGAAATGTCGGAGATGGCGCCGATGCGCCGCCCCGGCATCGAACGGATCCGGGCGGCGGCGCAGCAATGGGACGGGCGAGATCCAGTGCGGCCCTATGCCATCCGCCGATAGTCCGCGACCCAGCGAAGGCGCCGCGCTGCTGGAGGGGATGTCGCCGCGTCGGCGGGAGATCGTGGCGTCGATCGCCACCGCCTTCGCCGCGCGCGGCTATCATGGCGTGGGAATGCGCGAACTGGCGCGCGAGCTGGGCCTCAATCAGGGCACGCTTTATCATCATTTCCCATCCAAGGATCATGCGCTGCTCGCCATCTGCCGGATCGGGCAGGGGGAAACGCATGGCAATGTCCGCGCGGTGCTGCGGGTCGAGGCGCTCTTCGCGGATCGGGTGCGCGGCCTGTTCGACGCGCATCTGGCCTCGCTCGACCGGCTGGGCGATTATGTCGACGTGTTCACGGCTCAATGGGAAGCCGTGCCGCCGCCGCTCGCCGCGCCGCTGCGCGAGGGATGGGCCGCGACCCGCCGCCTGTTCCACCGGCTGTTCGAGGACGCGTTGGCTGCGGGCGAGATCGCACCCGGCACAGATCCCCATGACGCGATGCGCCTTCTGCTGGGCGTCTATCGCACCGCGAACGTCCTGCACCGCACCGGGCGCAAGGAAGAAATGCGGCCCTTCGTCACGCTGGCGACGGACGTGCTGGTGCGAGGCTTTGCGCGGACCTGACCTGCGCTCGCCGACCGATGCCGCCCCTCCGAAAGCATGTTACGCCGCCAATGGCTCCGGCTTTTCGAACTGGCGCAGATAGTCGAACAAGCCGGGCGGGACCGGCTTCCTGCCCGGATTGTACCAGGGCAGCAGGTTCTTGAGCAATTGCGGGAAGAAGACCCGCCCCTGGAAGCGGTTCAGCGCCTTGATGTCGCGATCGAAGGCGGCTTTTTCGTCCTCCGTCATGCCTTGTTTGTCCTGTTCGACCATATAGGCGAACATCCGGCCCATATAGCCCCGCAGGTGCGCCATGGCATAGAGACAGCCATAGACGCGATAGAAATAGCCGTTCCAGATCTTTCCCCACAAGCTACGGCTATAGAGCCGGTGGAAGATCTGGAAGCAAACCTCGCGATGCTCGAACTCCTCGGCCATGTGCCATTTCCACAGCATCACGGCATTGGGATCGGCGCCCTCGATCAGCGCATCCATCCGTTCGAACCAGATGCCGCCCTGAACAGCGCCGAGCGCTTCGAAGCCATCGGCATAGGCGAGCATGAACTTGAGCGAACGGTTCTTCAGGAAGCCATCCAGATCGTCGGCCAGTTGCTTTTCAAACGCGGGAAGGCGTTCATAGCCCTGCGCGGCAATCACCTTGTTGAATTTCTGGTGCTGACGAAAATGCTGGGATTCCTGGCCGATGAAGGCGGCCACATCCTCGCGCATTTTCTCCGATCCGGCGGGCAGACGATCTATCGCCTGGTTCAGCACCTTGATGAGCCACGGTTCGACCGGCGCCGGGATGATCGAAGTCGCGTTCTGAAACTGGGCAAAGGCGATATTGGGTGCCCAATGCGCCCTGATCTTCGAAAAATCGATTCGCGGATAGCGTACGATCATGCCCATGAATTGTTCCTTCCTCCCGCCATTCCATCATTGGATACGCTATCGTACCACAGGGTGCCGAATCTTGTCACAGGCTCTTTCCGTCCGATCACGGCTGTGATGCATCGGCCGGTGGATATCCGCTGGCGGGCAGGGACGATTAAGAAAGACGCATAGTTCAGAGGAGAGGCCCGTGACCCCGACCCCCTTTCGCATCGACGTGCCGCAGGCTGTGCTCGACCGCATCCAGTTCCGGCTGGCCGATAGCCGCATCGGCTACATGCCCGACGACCCGGACCAGTGGAAATATGGCATGGATGCGCGCTATCTGGCCGAACTGGTCGACTATTGGCGCACGGACTATGACTGGCGGGCGGAGGAGGAGAAGCTCAACCGCTGGCCGCAGTTCATGGCCGAGGTCGATGGCATCCCGATCCATTTCTACCATGTGCAGGGCGACGGGAGGCACAAGCTGCCGATCCTGCTGACCCATGGCTGGCCCGGATCGGTGGTCGAGTTTCAGGATGTCATCCCGCTGCTGGTCGAGGCGGGCTTTTCCGTCGTGGTGCCTTCGCTGCCCGGCTATGGCTGGTCGGGCCGCCCACCCCGGCCGATCGGCCAGGCTCGCGTCGCCGCGCTGTGGCGTACGCTGATGGTCGATGTGCTGGGCTATCCCCGTTTCTTCGCGCAGGGGGGCGACTGGGGATCGGCGGTGACGGTGCAATTGGGCATCACCCATGTCGATGTGGTCGCGGCGATCCACCTGAATTTCTTCATGGCGCCGCTGCCGGACCCCGATGCCGACGCCGAACTGCTCGACTATTGGGCCAAGGTGCGCGCGGTGACCGAGGCGGAAAGCGGATATCATCACGAGCAGGCCACCAAGCCGCAGACGATCGGCCTTGCCCTGCACGACAATCCGGTCGGCTGGGCGGCATGGGTGGTGGAGAAATTCTGGCGCTGGGGCGACACGAAGGGCGATGTCGAGAGCCGGTTCAGCAAGGATCATCTCATCACCAACCTCATGTCCTATCTGGTCACGGACAATGTGATGGCGTCGCTCTGGATGTATTACGGCATGCATGGCGACGCAATCGCGCCCGGCCCGGTGACGGTGCCGACCGCTCTCGCCCATTTCCCCGGCGAATTCTATCCGATGCCCAGTCGCGCGCTGGCCGAGCGGCAGCATAATGTCGCGCGCATGACGAAGATGGAGGCTGGCGGCCATTTCGCCGCGATGGAGGAGCCGCAGGCTTTCGCCCGCGATGTCATCGCCTTTTTCGGGAGCCTGAAATGACCGACGTCCTGCTCGTCGAGGAACCCGCCGAAGGCATCCTGCTGCTGAGGCTCAACCGCCCGGCGCAGCGCAACGCCATCGACGTCGCGCTGCTCGACGCCATGAACGCGGCGTTCGATGATTTCACGGCGAAGGGCCGCTGGCGCGCAGCGGTGCTGACCGGCACCGCGCCGGCTTTCTGCGCGGGGCTGGACCTCAAGACCTTTTCCGCGCCCGACGCGCCGCGCGCCGCCGTCACCGCGCTGATCCAGCGCGTGCCTCATCTGGGCAAGCCGATCATCGCGGCGGTGGGCGGCGCGGCCTATACCGGCGGACTCGAACTGGCGCTGAGCTGCGACTTCATCCTGGCGAGCGAGGGCGCGCGCTTTGCCGATACCCATGCGAAGATCGGCGCGCTGTCGGGCAGCGGCATGGGATCGCGCCTGCCCCATGCCGTGGGCGCGCGCTTCGCCCGGCAAATGATGCTGAGTTGCATGCCCATTGACGCGGCAACCGCCCTGCGTGTCGGCCTCATCAACGAACTGCTGCCCGCCGACGGCCTGCTGCCGCGCGCGGTCGAGGTCGCGATGGCGATCGCGGCGCATGATCCTGGTCTGATCCGCATCGCCAAGGGGGTGATCGACCGCGGGTCCGAAACGACGCTGGCCGAGGCGTTGGCTATCGAGACGCACGCGCTGGAAAAGCGCAAGGCTGAAGGCGCGATGACCTGGAACAGGACGCCGTCCCCGCAATAAACCGGCGCTCATAGCCGGAGCATGGCGGCACGATTCAACAGCCGATCCGCCTCCCCCCATGCAGGGACAGGAAAGGGGGCAGGCCCCAAAGGCCCACCCCCCTTCCTGTCCCCCTGCCTGATCGCGTCAGATGCCCCAGACCTGCGCGGCGGTTTCGCCCAACACCTTGCGCGCGGCGGGTTCGCCGATCGTGTCGAAGATGCGCTTCATGATGGCGTCGGCGCTGCCCATCACGCCTTCGGGATGGGGATAATCGGTCGACCACATCACCCGGCCTTCACCGATACGGGCGATATTCTCCATCGCCACATCGTCTTCCATGAAAGTCGTGTAGCAGTGGTTGTGCCAATACCAGCTAGGCTTGTGCATCAGCTTGGGCCGCAGTTCGGTCGCATAATCGCGCGCGACCTTGTCGGCATTTTCCAATGTCCCCGGCACCCAGCTTGCGCCGCCTTCGGTGAAGATCACCCGCAGGCCGGGGAAACGGTCGAACACGCCGGAAAAGACAAGCTGCCCGAACAGGCCCGTGAAGGGCATCAGATTGGCGTTGAGGTTCGCGCCCAGCGAACCGCGCCCGCTATACTGGATATAGGCGCCGATGTGGAAGGACACCGGAAAGCCGCTATCCTGAATCGCTTCCCAGAGGGGGTCCATGTCCTTGCTGTTGTAGCGCACGCCCTTCGGGCTCACCGGGATGTCGATCGCCTTGTAGCCCAGTTGCTTGAGCTTCTGGAGATAGTCCTTCGTGCGTTCCGGCCACAGAAAGGTCGGCAGCAGCGCGACCGGAAACAGCCGGTCGGGCGCGGCCTCCTTCCATTCGGCCTGCCATTCGTTGCACACGTCGACGCAGCGATACCAGAATTCCTTGTCCGGCATGCGGATAAGGCTGTTGAGGCGGCCGTGATACAGGATGGAGGCGTCGACACCTTCCGCATCCATGTCGGCCAGGCGCTTGTCCACGTCCCAAAACCCCTCGCGCCCTTCTGGGAAAGTCGGCGGCAGGCCGGGGACGTCATAATTCTGGCCGTCCACTTCCAGATGGAAGCCGGTTTCGTCCTTCCAATATTTCGGCGCGCGATCCTTGTCCGCGCCCTTCAGCCGATCTTCCCACAGGCCCGGCTCCTCGATCAGATGATCGTCGCTGGAAATGACGCGCATGCCAGCGGGTCTTTCCCAGGAAAGGGCCGGCATGACCCGATCCTTGGGCCATGGCGTGGCGGTGAAGTCGTTCATCCTGTTCTGTTCCTTCCGTGACGATCATCGCTGGACAGCGGTCAGCTTCTTGTTCCCGAACCGCAGTCTTCGGCCCCGCTTATAGCATGGCCGGCGCGCTCGGCTCCGGTGTCACCACCCCACAGCCCATGTCATCAGAACTCTGATGAGTCGCATGCACCGCCGTTCATTATTCAATATTATTGAACAGTATTTTCGAAATTTGCCGAATTATTCGATCAATCCCTGGGGTCTATAATGCTCTTCCTCAGCCTGACCCGCATGATCGGGCCGGGCATGCATGCGAGGAGAGGGTTATGCTGCAGGAAGCAAATGCGATCGCCACAAAAGCAGGCCTGAAGGTCCGCGCGCTCACCCCCGGCTTCGGCGCGGAGATCATGGGCATCGACCTGTCGCGTCCGCTGGACGATGCGACGGCGGCCGCGATCCGCGACATCTGGGTCGAGGCGGGACTGATCCTGATCCGCGATCCGCAGGCGGATGACGAGGCTCAAATGCGCCTCAGCCGCGTTTTCGGCGAGATGGAACCGGCCGCGACCGCCGACATGAACGACCCCGCCAACCAATATATGATGACGCTGAAATATGACCCGGCGGACGAAAAGCCCCGGTTCCAGACCAATTACAATTTCGGTGGCCATGACCGCGCCGGCTACATCCCCTGGCATTGGGACCAGAGCTTCATGCCGACGATCGTGCGGGGCGCGGTGCTGCGCATGGAACAGCCCGCGAGCAAGCTCGGCCAGACCGGCTTCATCGACGCGATCGAAGCCTATGAGCGGCTTTCGCCGGAAATGCAGGACCGGATAGACGGGCTGGAAGTCGTCTATCATTTCATCACGGATTTCCTGCAATGCCGATTCGGCGTCCCCGCCGACCTCAAGGCCCTGCCGCGCGAAACAAAGTCGGGCGGCGCCAAATATGAATTCCCCCCCGTCGTCCACCCGATGGTCATCACCCAGCGCGAGACAGGCCGCAAGGCGCTCAAGATTTCACCGCTGCAGGCCCAGTACTTATTGGGCATGGACCGGACGGAAAGCGACGCGCTGCTCCTCGAACTGGGCACGCACCTCACCGATGAAAGCCATGCCTATTTCCACGACTGGCAGAAGAACGACATGCTGGTGTGGGACAATTGGCGGATGATCCACCATGCGCAGGGGGTGCCGCTGGACGTGGCGCGCAGCGCCCGCCGCACCACGATCATGGGCGATTATGCGGTCGGCCGCTATCTCGACCCGGCGCTGGACCGCAACCGGGCCGTCAAGCGCATCGTGGATTGAGCCGGGCGGCGCAGCGCGCGAACAGGCCGATCCGCCTACCGTCCTGAAAAGCGCGGCGGCCGCTTGCCCATGAAGGCGGCGGTCGCCTCGCTATAATCCTCCGTCATCGTGCCTAGTATCTGGGCGCGGTTTTCCGCCTGGACCGCGGCCTCATAGCTGTTGGCGTCCAGATTGGCCCACATCAGCGCCTTGGTATGCGCCACCGAATAGGGGCTGTTGGCCAGCACCACGCGGGCATAGGCGACCGCGTCGTCGATCAGCGATTCGGGTTGCGACAGCGACCGGACAAGGCCGATGCGCTCGGCTTCCTCCGCCTCGATCGGACGGCCGGTCAGCAGGATGTCGAAGGCGCGGGCCGCGCCGATCATGCGCGGCAGCAGGTAGGAAATGCCGCTTTCCCCGCCGGTCAGGCCGATCCGCACCGCCGCCACCAGGAATCGGGCGACCGGCGTCGCGATTCGCACGTCGGCGCTCAGCGCGATCGCCATGCCCGCCCCCACCGCCGGGCCGTTGACCGCCGCGATCACCAGCTTGGGCATGGCGCGGATGCGCCCGCCCATGCCGGCGAACTGCTGCTGCCAGTGCAGTTTCTCGACGACGCCGCTGCTGCCCGCCTGATTGCGCTGGTTCGACGCCGCCAGATCCTGCCCCGAGCAAAAGCCGCGCCCCGCGCCGGTCAGAATGACAGCACGGCAGGCCGGATCGGCCGCCAGCCCGTCAAGCAGCGCGTTGAAGCGCGCAACCGTCTCGCGCAACAGGGCATTGAGCCGCGCGGGACGATTGAGCGTCACGATGACGATCCCTTCATCGCCCGCCAGCCGCTCGACGAGAATATCCTCCTCGGCCATCACCCTCTCCTGTCGCCTCAATCCGGGGGGAAACAGGTGACGCCACGCCGGCCCGGCTGGCAAGCCGCGCGACGCCTTGCCATGCATCTCTACACATATGCGTTGAAACCCGTCGCCCCCTGTTCCGTCCCCCTGCTTTCGCCCAGGATAGGGCATGCGCGCACCCTCCCCCATAGACGATGCGGCGACCGAAATGTCGCAACTGCGTCTCATCGCCAGCGAATGGCGGATCGCATGGCGCCCCGGCGTCGCCGCCCTGTTCGCCGGATCACTGGGCTATTCGCTCTATGCGGCGGTTTCCAGCCTGTTCGTCGAGCCGTTGCAGCAGCAGTTCGGCTGGTCGCGCGGCGACATCGCCTTCGTCCACAGCTTCGGCCTGATCATCGCCTTCATCGCGCCGGTCATCGGCCAGCTCACCGATCGCTATGGCGTGCGCCCGATCCTGTCGGCGGGGCTGCTGCTGACCGCGATCGGCTATGGCCTGCTGGCGGGCATGGGCGGATCGCTCGGCTATTTCTACGGCGCGCATTTCTTCTTCTCGCTCGTCGGCATGGCGACCACCGGCATCACGGTGACGCGTATCATGAGCGGCGCGTTCGAGCGGACCCGCGGCACCGCGCTCGCCATCGCCCGATCGGGTCTGGCGGTCGCGGGCGCGCTGATGCCGATGGCGCTGTTTCCCGTCATCCTGCGGTTCGGCACGGCGGGCGGCTATCTGCTGCTGGCCGGTTTCATCCTGCTCATCGCGCTGCCGCTGATCTGGTTCTGGGTTCCCTCCCGCGCGGCGGAGCTACGCTCCGGGCGCACCGTCCTGCCCGGCGCGGAAAGCGCGAGATCGCTGCTCGCCAGGCCCAAGGTCCGCATCCTGATCGCCGCGTCGGTGTTGAACTATGTGCCGGTGGTGGCGCTGCTGTCGCAGTTGAAGCCGCTCGCGGTGGAAAAGGGTCTGGACGCGATAGCGGCGGTAGGGGCCGTATCGCTGATGGGCGCGGCGGCCGCGATGGGCGCGCTGCTGAGCGGCGTGCTGGTCGATCGCTTCTGGGCTCCGGCGGTCGCCTTCGTCCTGAACCTCGCGCCGGCGGTCGGCTGCCTGCTGCTGCTCCAGCATGATGTGCCGCTGGCGATTTTCTACGGTGCGGTGCTGATGATCGGCCTTGGCCAGGGGGCGGAAATCGACATCGTCGCCTTCATGATCGCGCGCTATTTCGGGCTGCGCAGCTATGCGACCATCTACAGCCTGTCGACGCTGGGGATCGCGCTGGGCGTGGCGTTGGGCGCTACGCTGATCGGTCGGGCCTATGACTATTTCGGCAATTACGACATCGCCGTGATGGCGGCATCGGGCAGCTTCTTCCTGGCCGCCTTCTTCTACCTGATGATGGGCCGCTATCCCGAAGGCGAACCAGCCTGACGGCTGGCGATCAGGTCTCTGGCCGCAGGCGCCGCAATAAAGCTTCCTGCGCGGTGGAGGCGATCAGTCGGCCTTCCCGGTCGAAGATCTGCCCCATGGCGAGGCCCAGCCCGTCGCTGGCAGAAGGGCTGACCGTATGATGCAACATCCATTCCCCGCAGCGCGCGGGGCGATGGAACCAGATCGCATGGTCCATGCTGGAGATCAGGAATTCGTCACTGTTGGTCGGCAGGAAATGCGGCACGGCCGTCACGCCCGCCAACCAGTAATCGCTGGCGAAGGCGAGCAGGCATTGTTGCAACCGGGGATCGTCGATCGCCGCCGCGCCGGACTGGCGGAACCAGAAGGGCCGCACGGCTTTCACCGGCCGTTGCAGGAGATAATCCTCCGGCGCGACCGGGCGCATCTCGATCGGTATGGCGGCCGCGAAATTATGGACTGCCGCCGGGTCCAGCTCGGCCGATCGGTCACGCACGAAATGCTGGATCGGGGCGACCCGTTCAGGCGGAGGGACGGCGGGCATGATCGCATCCTGATGGAAGAAGCCCTCTTCGGGTGCATGGAACTCGGCGAGCAGCGTGAAGATCGCCTGCCCGTCCTGAAATGCGGTGACCTGCCGATTGGCGAAGCGGCGACTGTCGCGCAAACGGACGATTCGATATTCGAGCGGCAGGTCGGTGCGCCCGGCGGCAAGGAAATAGGCGTGGAGCGAACTGGCGGGCAGATGCTCCACCGTCATCATCGCCGACAACAGCGCCTGCGCCAGCAACCGCCCGCCAAAGATCGAACCGATATGATTATTGGCCCCGGCCGATCCCGTGAACAGGTCCGGTCCCGCACACCTCACGTCCAATATGTCGGCCACTATATCCCGGGTCGGCATTGGGGCGTCGTCGTAAAACGGCCCCTCCGCCGCGCTCATGCGTCAAGCCCAAGCGCCCGCCGCGCGGCCAGCACCGTGTCCATCTCGTCCAGACCGCTCAGCGGCACGTCGTAATGCGCACGGTCGTCGATCTCGCCAATATGCGCCGCGATGTCGTCGCAGGTCGGCGCGTCGGGACCGGGGCTGTACCAGCCGCGCGTCAGGCCGACGAACAGGCGGGAATATTTACCGCCCAGAACGGAATACATATGCTGCGAGGCGTCGCAGTCCCGGCTGGCCATATAGCAGGCGAGCGCGGCGACGAACTCAGGCTTCATCCCCTCGATGAAATGGCGGGTGCGTTCACCGGCCGCCTTGAGGAAGGCGATGTCGGGCCGCTCTTCCAGCGGCGTGCCGCCCAGCCGCCCGCCCTGCGCGTTAGGGAAAAGCGTGTTGACCACCACACCCGCCGGGGCCTCCTGCGCGATCACGTTCATCAGGCCGATCAGCGCGGTCTTGGCCGCCCCGTAATTGGCGCGGAAGGGATTGCCGAACACGCCCGACTGCGAACTGACAAGCACGAGCCGGCCATAGCCCTGTTCCGCCATGGCGACATAGGCGGGCTGGCAGACGTTGAACGCGCCCTTCACATGCACGGCAAAGACGCCTTCGACATCCTCCTCGCTCAACGAGCCGAAGGCCCCGTTGCGCTGATTGCCGGCATTGCTGATGACGATGTCCACCCTGCCAAAAGCGGTCAGCGCGGCGTCGATGATCGCCTGACCTCCCCTCGCCGTCGCAACCGTGTCGTAATTGGCGATCGCGCGCGCGCCCAGCCCCTTGATTTCTTCTACAACCGAGTCGGCATAGCCGGTCGAGTTTCCCTGGCCGGTCGGATCACCGCCCAGATCATTGGCAACCACCGCCGCACCGCGCCGCGCCAGTTCCCGGCAGAATGCGGACCCGAGCGCGCCACCCGCGCCCGTCACCACCGCCACCTGCCCGCTAAAATCAATAGTCATTGCCGCCCCTCCCGAAGAAACTCGACCATGGCGACGCACCCACGTGCCGCCAAGCGGGCGATAGCGAATTTCGGGCATGTGATGGATGGGCGTCCGCTGCGCCGCCTCAGAGAGGCTTCGGTTCGCTGAGCTTGAACAATAGCCGCGCCAATGCGCCCTCCGCCGCGCCTTCGTCCGGCACACCTTCGGGAAAGAACCAGTCGCCCAGCAGCACCGATCCCGCCAGCATGCCAAAGCCGTAGCGGACCATCAGTTCGGGCGGCACGTCGAATTCCAGCCCCGCTTGCCCATATTGCGCGCTGATGCGGGCGACGGCGGCTGCGAAATAATCGTCCAGGCCATGGATGGCGAGCGCGTCCATGTCGCCGCTGGACTTCACCATCGCCAGCAGCAGGTCGGCATGCTCGCGCAGGAAGGGATATAGCGCCTGCACATAATGGGCGTTGCGCTGTTCGCGATCGGGCGGCAGCGTGTCGCTATAGGCCAGGAAGTCGGAAAAGCGGTCGTTGAAGGGTTCGATCACCGCTTCGGCGAACAACGTGCTCTTGCTGCCGAAATTGTTGAAAATCAGCGGCTCGGCCACGCCCGCGCGCGCGGCGATTTGCCGCGTCGTCGCGCCGGCAAAACCCCGTTCGGCGAACAAGGCGCGAGCCGCGTCCAGGATCAGCAAGCGAATTTCGGCCGTGGACCGGCGGACGCGGCGTTTGCTGGCGGTCGAATCGGGAAAGTCATGCATGAATCATAAAACCATTGTCCTGCCGCAGCCGATCATATAAATAGCAGATACTATTTAGCTGCGCGACTCCCTCGTTACGCGGCCAATTTGAGAGGAGAGACATGAGCAGTCAATTCGATCTGGTGATTCGCGGCGGGACAGTCGTGGACGGCACCGGCGCGGCGCCCTATGTCGCCGATATCGGCGTCAGGGACGGCGTCATCACGGACATCGGCGTGATTTCCGGACCCGCGCGGGAAGAGATCGACGCGCGCGGCCTGACCGTGACGCCCGGCTTCGTCGACGCGCACACCCATTATGACGGGCAGATCACCTGGGAAAGCCGCATGGCGCCCTCATCCAATCATGGCGTCACCACCGTTGTCATGGGCAATTGCGGCGTCGGCTTCGCACCCGTGCGCGACGGCGACCACCAGTTGATGATCAAGCTGATGGAAGGCGTGGAGGATATTCCGGAGGTCGTCATGGCGCAAGGCGTGCCGTTCAACTGGAACAGCTTCCCCGATTATCTCGATGCCCTCGACCAGCGCGTGTCCGATGTCGATTTCGCGACCCAGATTCCGCACAGTCCCTTGCGCGTGTTCGTGATGGGCGAGCGCGGCGCCAATCTGGAGCCGCCCACGCTGGAGGATCTGGTCGAAATGCGCCGCTGCGTCAGCGAAGCGGTCAGGGCCGGCGCGCTGGGCGTCGCCAGTTCGCGCAACCTGTTCCACCGCTTCCGTTCCGGCGAGCTGGCCCCGTCGGTCACGACCGAACTGGACGAGGTGCTGGCGCTGGCCGAGGGCCTCAAGGATGCGGGCGCGGGCACTTTCCAATGCAACCCCAATCTCGACAATGACGCCGAGGTCGAACTGAAGATCTTCCGCACCATCGCGGAACAGGCGGGCGTGCCGGTGACGTTCAGCCTGATCTCCGTCCCGACGCGGCCGGACAATTGGGACGGCTATGTCGCCGGCGTACGGCAGGCGGCGGCCGATGGCCTCACCATCCGCTGCCAGTTCATGCCGCGCCCGATGGGCGTGATGTATGGGCTGGAACTCAGCTATCACCCCTTTTCGCTCAACCCCAGCTATCGCCCGCTCGCCAGGCTGCCGCTGGAAGAGAAGGTGGCGCGGATGCGCGACCCCGAACTGCGCGCCCGCCTCATCGCCGAGGAGCCGGATGATCCCAACCCCGCCTTTGTCGGCCTGCTCAAGTCGATCGGCGCGCTCTACCGCATCTCCGACCCGGCGGACTATAATTTCGCGGTCGAGGACAGCATCCAGGCCGAAGCGGCGCGCCGGGGCGTCAACCCCCGCGAGATGATCTATGACGCATTGCTGGAGGATGAGGGCCGGGCGATCCTGTGTTCCTATTCGTCCGACGTGCCCGAATATCTGGCCAAGAGCCGGGACCTGATCGGACAGGATAACAGCATCGTCGCGCTGGGCGACGGCGGCGCCCATTATGGCATGATCTGCGATGCGGCCTATACCACCTATCTGCTGACCGGACGCCTCGGCCACGACGGACTGGACCTGCCCACCGCGATCAAGGCGCTGACCAGCCAGCCCGCCAAATCTGTGGGACTGGAGGATCGCGGCGTGCTGGGCGTGGGCTACAAGGCCGACATCAACGTGCTGGATATTCCCAACATGGTCCTGCACCGGCCGGAAGTGATCGCCGACCTGCCCGCAGGCGGCAAGCGCCTGTCGCAAAAATCGAAGGGCTATGTCGCCACCATTGTCAGCGGCGCAGTGACTTATCGCAATGGCGTGGCGACCGACGCCCTGCCGGGCCGTCTGGTGCGCGGCGTGCGCGGCGCGCCCACCGTCACGAAGGCAGCGCAGCGCGAAATCGCCTGACAACGGACTCGCGCGGATAAGGGGCGCGTGAGTTCCCTGTGAAGACCGGCGCGGCATCGCCCGTGCCGGTCTTTTTTCAAGGGTCGCCGATCGCCGGCAGCAACAGCGCGAGCGCCGCCGCGCTCCGCGCATCCCCATCTTCGCCACCGCCATCCAGCAGGCCGTCATGCCCGCCTGTCACCAGCGCCACGAACTGCCGCGCCAGCATCGCGGGATCATGGTCGAAAAGTCGCCCCTGCCGCGCCAGACCCGCCAGCCAGTCCGCCAGCGGCGCGGCCACCGCCCGGCTTTCGCGCAGGATCTGCTCCGCCAGTTCGGGAAAGCGCCGCGCTTCGAAAATGGCGAGGCGCAGAAAGCGATCGGCCGCCGGATCGGCCGTCGCCTCCACAATGGCGGTGGCGAAGTCGGCCAGCACGGCATCCGGCGCACGGCCCTCGACCGGCACCGCCGCGATGCGATGCGCGGGCACGCGGCAGGCATAGCTGCAAATGGCGCGAAACAGGGCGGCCTTGTCGGGATAGCGGGCATAAAGCGTCGTTTTGCTGATGCGCGCGCGCCGGGCGACCTCCGCCATGGTCACGCCAGCGAAACCCTGCTGCTCAAACAGGGTCGCGGCGACCTGCATCAGATCCTGCGCGCGCGCCTGCGCCGCATCCGCCGTAGGACGCCCGCGCGGCCGCACAGCCATCATATCCATGATCCCCTTCGCCCTTGCCACGAGCCATGATTAATTGGACACATGCGTTCAATTAGAACGCAATGGAGGTAAAAGGCAATGGCGGACACACTCAAGGTCGGGATCATCAGCGCCAACTGGAGCCTGAAGGTGCATGGCGCGGCATGGCGACGGATCGAAGGGGTGGAGGTCGCCGCCATCTGCACCTCGCGGCAGGAAACGGCCGAACGGGCGGCACAGGAATATGATATTCCCAAGGCTTATTGGAATCACGAGGAGATGTCGGCCGACCCGGACCTTCACATCATCGACGTCGGCACCCGCCCGTCCTTTCGCTTTCCCATGGTCATGGCGGCGTTGAAGAATGGCAAGCATGTTTATGACGCACTGCCCTTCGCGGTGAACCTGTCGGACGCCGAAGCGATGCGCGACGCGCAGAAGGCGGCGGGCGTGGTCGGCGTGGTCGATGGACAGTTTCGCTGGGCGCCGCATGCACAGCAAATGAAGCGCATGATCGACGAAGGCTTTATCGGTCGCCCATTGGGCTTCAATGTACAATTGATGCTGCCGCTGATCGTCGCCAACGACAAACCCTATGCCTATTGCGCCTATTCCGAGCATACCGACCCCTATTACTGGCTGGCGGACAAGAGCAGCGGCGGGAGCGCCTGGCGCAATTTCGCGACTCATTCGCTCCTGTTCCTCACCCATCTGATCGGCCCGGTGGCGGAAGCGACCGGCATGCTGACGACCGGCGTGCCCGAATGGTTCCTGCCCAATGGCGAAGTGCTGCGGCCCGAGACGCATGATCTGGGCAGCGCGGTGCTGCGTATGGAAAATGGCGCGATCGGCAGCCTGCAGGCGGGCTGGTGCGTGCCCGATACGGAGGGCTGGCGGGTCGAGATATGGGGCGACAAGGGCCGGCTGCTGCTGGTGGACGACAGTTTCGGCAACTTCCCGTCGGCGCGCCTCTATGCGGGCGACGCACGGCTGCTGACCTATGGCCAGCGCACCTGCGAGGAAGTGATCGTCGACAATGATTTCTACGCCGTCCCCGGCATGGCGAACACCAGCGCGGAGCCGCGCCCCTTCGCCGCGATGGACTGGATGTTCAAGCATATGGTCGACGCGATCCGGAACGGCGCCGAAGGATCGCCCAGTTTCACCGAGGCAGCCGCCGTGCATCGCGTGGTCGAAGCGGTGGAACGCGCCAATAACGAACGCGGCTGGGTCCGCATGGACGAAATGGGGTGAAAGGATAAACGAAAGGGGCCGCGCGGCGGGGCGGCCCCTTTCATCAAGGCCGGACCCTATTTCATCGGCTGCGCCATTGCCACCATGCGCGACCAGTCATGGAGGCGTTGCCAGAGCAGCGCCCGCGTCGAAGCGAAATTATGCATGTGCGCCATGGTCGGCACGATGAAGATGCCGACATCGCGGGAAGCGCGATAGGCCGCCGCTTCGGCATGCGGGTCGGGGCAGGTGTCGCGCTCGCCATTGGCGACGAGGACCGGCACCGTGATGCGCGCTGCGTCGGCCGCGAAGGCGCCAGGCAGCATCATCTGCACCGCGCAATAGGGGATGGTGACGCTGCCGAAGCGCGGCGCCGTTTCCCGGATCGGGTAGCCGCCCTTCATATCTTCGTGCAATATATCCGCGGGCACATTCTCCCAATGGAAGGCATAGACATAATCGACCCCTTCATGGTCGGCTTCCAGATGGCTTTTCACCCGCCCCTCCGCGACCGCGTCGAAGCGGGCCTTGCCATGGTCGAAGGCCATTTTGTCGCGCTGCGGCAGGGCGGTCTGGATCGCGCTGACGCCGCAGGGCGCGATCGCGTCGAAGGTGGCGAAGCGCCCCTGCGCCAGGATCGACACGCCGCCGCCCATGGACTGGCCCATGCCGACCGCGAACAGGCCGGGGCAGGCGGGAAAGCCTTCCGCCGCCATCCCCGCGCGCAGCGCATCGGCGATCTGGCGCACGCAACTGTCATGGGTCGCGGCCATGGTCTGGAAGGTGATGCGCGACAGGTCGGGAATCGTGCTTTCGCCCACGCCGACATGGTCGATAGTCACATAGATGGTGCCACGCGCGGCATGCCATTGGGCCTCATTGTAATTTTCATGTCCATCGAAATGCATTTCGAAATAATGGCGCGAATAACCGCCGCCGGGACAGGCGAAGATCGCCACCGGCCGACCCGGCAGCAACGCGGGATCGGGCAGATGGAGCGTCACCGCCATCTCCACCGTTTCGCCCGAACCCATGGCTTCGCTCACGTCGATGCGGCGTTCGATCCTTTGCATGGCATCCTCTCCTCCTGCTTGTGTGCCAGCCTTGCATAGCCGCGATATTCAGAGATAGAAGCCGATGGATCACGAATAGATTATTCGGGTTATCCACATAATGTCGACCTTCCATCAATTGCGCTGCATGCGATCCTTCCTGACCGTGGCCGAGCATGGCAGTTTCAGCCGCGCCGCCCATGCCTTGCAGATCGGCGCTGCATCGGTGTCCGAACATGTGTCCAGCCTGGAGCGGCATCTGGGCGTTGCGCTGTTCCACCGCACCACCCGTTCGCTGCACCTGACGCATGAGGGCGGCGCCTATCTGGCGCTATGCCGCGACGTGCTGCCGCGCATCGCGGAGACGGACGCGCGAATCGCGCAGGGTGGAACGAGCGACGCGCTGTCCGGGCTGCTTCGCATCGACCTTTCGGACGGGGTGGACGCCTTCCTGCTGGACGCGGTACGCGCGTTCCAGGCGCGGCACCCCGCCGTGACCATCCATATGCTGCGCAGCCAGCGCCAGTTCGACCTGGCCGAAGTGCATGCCGACATCGCCATCCGCTCGATCGCGCCGCGCGACCGGCCGCAGGACCGCATCCTCTCGCATGTGCTGGGGCGCAGCCACACCGCTTTCCTTGCGGCGCCCGCCTATCTGGAACGGGCCGGCACGCCGCGGCGCCCCGAGGACCTGCTCGCGCATCGCTGCATCGGCTATGTCGATCCGCTGAGCGGGCGATTGTGGGAATGGTATTTCCGGGGAGCGGACGGACAGGACATGGCGCTGGACGTGCCCTGCGCGCTGGCGCTGGCGCAGGGCGATCTGCGCCGCCACGCCGCCATGGCGGGCGAGGGCATCATCAACGACATGGCCCATTTCGTCGCGCCACTGGTGCGCGAGGGGAGATTGGTGCGAATCCTGACCGATTGGACGGTGACGCAGCCCATCTGCCACCTCAGCATCCATCGCGAACGCCACCGCGCACCTCGCATCGCGGCTTTCATCGCGCATCTGGAACGATGGTTCGCCAACCAGCCGGACGACCCGTTCGCATCCGGGGACGGTGTGCCAAAGCCGTGATGCGCGACGCGGGGTGGGATATTCTTCCTCTCCCCGCGCCTTTTACGCCGACCCGCCACCTACCAGCGGCGGCGCATCTGAAGGCCAAGATTGCGCTTGCGCAGCGCCGCTTCGCGTTCCGCCGCGCTGACGGTCGGCGTGTCGACGGGCAGGTGCCTGGCGATGTCGGCGAAAGGCACTTTCCTGATCGTCGGCATCGGATAGCTGTCCGCCCCATGCCAGCGGCCGACCAGCATGCCGCGCCTATGCCCACCGCTGTCGAGCCAGTTGGCCACGCCCGGGTCCTCCAGCGCGATCACCGCGCGGAACTTGCCGTCGCTGTCCAGCTTCGCCTGCGCCGCATTCAGGCTGCTCTGCCGATAACCGAACTCGATCTGGTTCCACAGCTCGTCATTCAACTGCACATTCCAATATTTGCAGGTCTTGGGCAGTTCCGTCTCGATGATGATCGCCTCGCCGGGCTGATAATCATAGATGCAGCGGAAATATTTCTGCGGCCATTCGCCGCTGTTGCCGAGATCCTCGAAACCCGACAATTCCATGACGTTGAGGCCCAGATCCTTGACGACCTTGTTCTGGTAGCCGATGCAGATGCGCGAGAAACGCTCGACGAAGCCACCGAGGATGGCGTCGAGCCGGGCGGCGATCTGCTCCTGCGTCAGGCGGGGCTTGAGCGGCGGCTTGTCCAGCCGCTCGATCGCGAAGCGCGCATCCACGTCCACGCCCCAGTCATAGGCGAACTGGCGGATCATGATGTCGCCCGCCTCCGGATCCAGATAGCGCCAGTCGCCGGTCCAGTCCTTGGGACGTTCCGTGCTGAACACCACCTCGAACCGGCCGTCCTTGTCCAGCGTCAGCCCGTCCGCGTCATAATTGTTGAAGCCGGGCCTGGGGTCCTGCGTCCCGAACATGCCGCGCCCGACGGCGAAGCCCATCACCTTGTTGGTGCCGCGATAACCGCTGATGCGATAGACGCCCTGCCCGCTCACCGGCGCGATATGATAGATGGCGTCGGGATTGGGTTGCAGCAGGAAGATGCTGTTTTCGAACGGCATCCAGTCGGGATGCTCCGGCGTCGACTGGAAATACCAGATATAGGATTGCGCGATGTTCATCACCAGTTGGCGATAGAGTTCGGCGCGGATCTGGTCGTCCTGCGCAAAGCCCGTGACGGCGTTGAGTTCGCCCGCCGGTTTCAGCAGGTCGACATAGGCGCTCCAGTCCTTGAGCGCCGCGGTGGGGACGGCACCGCTGTTCATGGCCGCACCCCATGCGGGAACGGGTAGCAGACCGACCAGCGCCGTACCGAGCATATCCCGGCGTGACAGTTCAAAGCTGCGCGCATCCTCATCCGACATTCTCCTTTTCCCATGCTGGCCTTCATGCCCATTCAACTGCTGTGCGTGCGGCCCCCCGATACCTCGATCCCGCGCCCGGTGATCATCGTCGCCTCATCGCTGGAGAGAAACAGCACCGCATCGGCGATCTCGCGCGGGTCGACCGCGCGGCGGATCACCTGATTTTCCCCGGCAATCTCCGCCTGCTGTTCCAGGGTGAACATGGACGCGATCACCGGGGTCGCGGTCAGGCCCGGCAGCACGCTGTTCACGCGGATATTGTCCCTGGCATAGGCGCAACTCGCATGATGGCTGAGCTGGATCACACCCGCTTTCGCGGCGGAATAGGAACAGGGCGAGGCGGGCGTATAGAGGCGCGCCGCCATGGACGCCGTATTGACGATCGTGCCGCCGCCATGGGCCTTCATCACCGGAATCTCATATTTCATCGCCAGAAAAGCGCTGGTCAGCGAGATCGTCACCGTCCAGTTCCAATCCTCCAGGCTCATCTCCTCGATGCTGCCCGGACGCGACATGCCAATATTGTTGAAGGCGTGGCGGATCGGGCCATGGGCCTCGTTCGCGGCGATAACAGCGGCCTTGACGGAAGCTTCGTCCGTCGCGTCGGTGGGTATGAACTGCGCCGTGCCGCCCGCAGCGACAATCGCATCCCGCACCGTTTTGCCCTTGGCCGGGTCCAGCTCGGCGATGGTCACGGCAGCGCCCTCCCGCGCGAAGGCATGGGCCGTCGCTTCGCCGATGCCCGATCCCGCGCCGGTGATGAAAACCGACCGTCCTTCGAAGCGCCGCCTGCCGTTCATGCTCACTCTCCTGTCGGCCGGACCGTCAGACGGTCCAATTCGGCCTTGTCCATGCCGGTCCAGAAAGGGTTCCAGCTTTCGAAATCCTGCGGCAGGTCGGGCGGATTGTCATGCCCCGCCCACCCCGTGAAAGGCGCCGCCGGACGTTCTTCCCAATCGGCGGCATACCAGTGTTTCTCCCGCCGCCGGACGAAATACCATTCGCCCTCGCGCCGCTCATAAGTGTCGAAATAGGCGATCGCCATGACCACCCATTTACCCTCATCCTCATGTTCGGCGCGGCAATAGACCACGCCATGCGCGTGATCGACATCGTCGAATTCGACCCGATGCCCGCAGATCTGATGGATGGAGCGATAGAAGCTCTTCACCGCCGGCGTGATGATCGACTTCAGCACGTCCCGCCCGCTGCCGCGCCGTCCGCAATGCACATCCGGGATGAAGAGGTTCACCCAGCCGTCCATGTCGCGCCCATCGACCGCCAGCGCATAGCGGATCGGAAGCTGCTGGATCGCCGCCAGCGATTCCAGCCGGTCGATCCGCGCTTCCAATGTGTTCATGCCAGCCGCTCCAGATTGGCGGGATCGAAAGGCAGGAAAGGCTCGTCCCGCTGCGCCTTGCCGAACCAGTCGGGATCGTTGAGGATCGCGCGGCCCACCGCCACCAGGTCGAACTCGCCCTTTTCGAACCGCTCGATCAGCAGCGGCAGGTTGTTCACCGATTGCTGGCTGGCGTCGATATGCTGCGCCTTGCCCTTCGCCTTGTCGAGCGCGACACCGCCCACGGTCATGGAGGCTTTGCCGGTCAGCTTCTTCGCCCACCCGGCAAGGTTGAGCGGCGATCCTTCGAAGATCGGCGTATCGAAATAACGCTGGCTGGCGTCGAACAGATCGACCCCCGCGTCGGCGAGCGGCCCCAGCAACTCGCCCAAGGTGTCCGGCGTGGACGCCAGCATCGCGCGATAATCCTGCATCTTGAACTGGGAAAAGCGCAGCACGATCGGCATGTCCTCGCCAATCTCCGCGCGGATCGCCCGCACCACCGCCACGCCGAAGGCGGCGCGATCCCCCCACTGGTCATCGCGCCGGTTGGTGTAATCCCACAGGAAACTGTCGATCAGATAGCCGTGTGCGCCATGGATGGCGATGCCGTCCACACCCATGGACATCGCGTTGCGCGCGGCTTGGCGATAGGCCGCGATGATGTCGGCAATGTCGCTGTCGGTCATCTGCGGCACGGAGGTCAGGCTCTGCACCCGCCCTTCCTCGCGGAAGGAGATGATGCCGTCCGCCGGTCCCCATATGCCCGAAGGCCGCATCGGGTTGCCGGTGCCGGTGCCCGCATATTCCACGTTCCACATCGGCCCCTGATGCCAGAGCTGGGGGATGATCCGTCCGCCCGCGTCATGCACCGCGCCGATCACCTTGCGCCAGCCGTCCAGCACCTCGACCCCGTCGATACGGGGAATGTCGGGATGGTCGGCGGCGGCATAATGGGGCAGCGCCACGCCTTCGGTCAGGATCGCGCCCAGCCCCGTCGCGGCGCGGCGGCCATAATAGCTCGCCACCTCGTCGGTCGGCACGCCCAGCGGCGAGCGATAGCGGGTCATCGGCGCCATCACCACCCGGTTGGGCAGCGTCAGGCCGCGCAGGGCGAAGGGGGTCAGCAGCGGGTCGATGGCGCTCATCTCATTCCCCCTTGAAAACCGGCTTGCGCTTTTCGATGAAGGCCTTGCGCTTCTCGGCCGTGTCGGTGGTCGACTGGCTCATGAAGATGGCGCGGTTCTCCATCTCGATCGCCGCTTCCAGACTGGGCGCGTCAACGTTGAACTGAAGCGAGCTTTTGGTGACGGCGACGCCGATCGGGCTGTTGACCATCACCGCCTCGGCCAGTTTCAGCGCCTCGTCCATCAGCGCTTCGTCCTCGACGCAGCGCAGGATCAGGCCGATCCGCTCGGCTTCCTCCGCCATGACGGGCCGGGCCGTCAGCATCAGTTCGGCGGCGCGCTGCAACCCGACCAATCGGGGAAGCAGGTAGGAAAAGCCCATTTCATGGCCAGTACCGGCATTGTGGAAGGCGTTGACGAATTTGGCGGAGCGCGCCGCGATCGTCATGTCGGCGGCGATCGCGATCGGGTAGCCCGCGCCTGCCGCCGCACCGTTCACCGCGCAGATCACCGGCTGCGGCAAGGCACGCATCAGGACGGGAATCTGCCCCAGCTTCGCCATCACCCGCTGCTGGAACTGCGCCTTGCCCAGCCCTTCGGCGACCCATTGGGGCTTGCCCGCGCCGCGAATGTCATGACCCGCGCAAAAGGCCCGGCCCGCGCCGGTCAGCAGGACGACGCGCACATCATGGTCGTAGCGCACCGATTCCAGATGGTCGATCAGTTCGGCATACATGGCGAAAGTCAGGGAATTGAGCGCATCGGGCCGATTCAGGGTCAACCGGCAGACGCCGTCGACCGGCGTGTCGCGCAAAATATCGGCCATATGGCTCCTGTCCCTCTCGTCCACAAACTTCCCTGTCGGCTGTGAACCATAGTCATCCAAAAGACGAGGGCGCGAAAACCCCCTGTCGCTTGTCATGCAGGGCATATCATGGTTGTGAACAGGACCGCGCCGATCTTGCCATCATATCCCCCTCTGGCATGGGGTCGGGCCAATCAGGAAGGTGAACGATGGCCAGACTGCCGCTTGAAAAGATCCGCGTGCTTGACCTTACCCGCGTACTGGCGGGCCCGTTCGGATCGCAGGTGCTGGCCGACATGGGCGCCGACGTCATCAAGATCGAGCGGCCGGTGGTGGGCGACGACGCCCGCATCTTCGGCGAACCCTATCTGCGCGACGCGGACGGCAACCGGACGCGCGAGAACGCCTTCTACATGTCGGTCAACCGCAACAAGCGGTCCGTCGCGCTCAACATCGCCAGCGCCAGGGGGCAGGCGCTGATCCGGGAACTGGTCAAGTCCTGCGACGTGGTGATGGAAAATTACAAGGTCGGGGACCTCAAGCGCTACGGCCTCGACTATGAAAGCCTCAAGGCCGTCAATCCCGGCATCATCTACTGCTCTGTTACCGGCTACGGCCAGGACGGACCGCTCGCCGGCAAGCCGGGCTATGATGCGGTGTTCCAGGGCGAATGTGGCCTGATGAGCGTGACCGGCGTGCCCGACGGCAAGCCCGGCGCCGGGCCGATGAAGGTCGGCCCCAGCATCATCGACCTGTTCACCGGCCTCAATGTCGCCAATGCGGTGCTCGCCGCGCTCTATCATCGCGACGCGGCCGGCGGCGAGGGGCAGTATATCGACATCGCCCTGCTCGACTGCGGCGTGTCGGCGCTCTCGCATTATGCGCAGATCTACCTGACGTCGGGCGAGGTGCCGGTGCGGCGCGGCACGCAGGGCAATGGCGGCATGCCGACCAGCAAATTCCCGTGCAGCGACGGCGCGATCATGATCACGTCGGGCAATGACAAGCAATATATCGCGCTGTGCGACGCGGTCGGCCATCCCGAACTGAAGGACGATCCGCGCTTCTACACCAATGTCGAACGGGTGAAGAACCGCGATGAGATCACCGAGGTGTTCAACGCGATCTTCGAAACCAACACCGTCGATTACTGGCTGGAGAAACTGGGCGCCGCCGGCATACCCAGCGGACCGATCAACGACATGGAACAGGTTTTCGCCTATCCGCAGGCGCTGCACCGGGGCCTTCGCGTGCGCGCGCCCCATCCGCTCAAGCCCGATCTGGACGTGATCCGCAGCCCGCTCAACTTTTCCGGCACGCCCATCACCGACTATCGCGCGCCACCGATGCTGGGCGAACATACGCGTGAAGTGCTGGCCCGGGAACTGGGGCTGGACGAAGCGACGCTGGACGGATTGGCGGAAGACGGCGTGATCTGACACCCCCGACGCGGCGTCATCCGCTCCACGGATGGCGTCATGGGCATCGGCCTGAGAGGGACCAGCCGCCCATGCACCACCCGTGTGCGCCGCGCCGCCTATGCCCGGCGCGGTTCCCCCTGCCCGCAAAGCGGGTCAGGCGGACGTCAGATATAGCCGCGCCGCGCGCGATAGGCGGCGAAACGCTGCTCCAGCCCTTCGCGGGTCAGGCCGAAATCCTCGGGCCTGTGCTTGGGGCCTTTGGTCGGCTTATGGGGATGCGCGTCCAGCCACGCCTGCATCGCGGCCTCCGTCTGCGCCGTCAGGGTCAGCCCGAACTGGTCATAGATCGACCGGATCGTGCCCATCTGGTCGCGGGTGAAGTCACGGAACTCGACGTCGATGAACCGGGCGTCGCTGTTTGCGCGCACCGCTTCCGCCCGCTCCAGCGCCTGCGCCCACATCTCCGCCTCGCGCCGGCCGACATCGGCGCGCGCGGCCTTGTCGGCGCAAAAGGCGCGGCGGGCGGAAAAGATGAGGTTGCTGACCGACGGCGTCGATTCCACCGGATCGCGATGAGTCTGGATGATCTTCGCGTCGGGAAAGACGTTCAGCACTTCCTGCAACGAAAAAAGGTCGGTGGGGTTCTTGAGCAGCCAGCGACGATCATCCCCCGCGCCGATCAGGCGCAGCACGTCCGCCAGCCAACGATAGCTGTCGGTATCGTCGCGGTCGCGATACCAGCGGTCGTAATTGGGCACTTCCCACATGGAGGGCCACATGTTGCTGGCGAAGGTGGAACCCAGGATAAAGAGCGATTCCTCGATCCCCTCCGCCGTCATCATATGGTCGTCCGCCGATTCCGGCGACGCCTGAAGATAGGCGTCGAGCGACGCCTTTTCGGTGCGATATTCCGGGATCGCATCCCATGTCTCACGCGGGGGACGCGGCATGGGATAGACGGTCAGCCAATGCTCTGGGCCTTGAAACTGCGGGTCGAGCGACATCAGCAGATGCAGCGCGGTCGTGCCCGACCGGACGAGCCCGGCAATGATGATCGGCGCCCTGATCGGCGTTTCCAGCACCTCCGGCCGTTCCTTGAGGCCCTTGACCGCCAGCGCGCGCGTGTCCAGCGACTGGCCAAGCCGCCAGGCCGTGACGTCCACGCAGGCGGGGTCGAGATCGAGCGCGCGGATATCCGACAACAGCAGTTCCAGCCCCTCGCGAAACCCCGGATCGCCGAAATCGGATAGCCCGGTGCGCGCCGTTGAAGCGGCCAGCAGCGCGTGGAGGGTCAGGAGCTGATCGCTCTGGATGATGTCCTGCGTGCTCATTGGGCGCTCCACGGATCGACATGAACCTTGGTTTCGTTGGCGCCCGCGCGCAGAGCCTCGAACAGGTCGGGAAAAGCATCCAGCCCGACCGTCTTCGATACCATCAGGCGCGGCTCGACATGGCCCGCGTCAAACGCGTTCGCGCAATGCTCGAACTCGCGCAGGTCGTAGGCGAAGGAGAATTTGATCGTCACCTGCTTCCAGGTGGCGAACGAAGGCAGGATCGGGTCGGGCGAGGTGCAGAAGCCCAGCGACACAACCGTGCCGCCGGGACGGACCAGCTCCACCGCTTTCTGCGTCATCCCCACCGCGCCGACGCA
This sequence comes from Sphingobium faniae, assembly GCA_900100475.1. GTDB lineage: Bacteria > Pseudomonadota > Alphaproteobacteria > Sphingomonadales > Sphingomonadaceae > Sphingobium > Sphingobium faniae. The sequence continues at coordinate 140,301 of FMTU01000004.1, forward strand.
TTCCAGCACGATGTCGGGCATGCCGCCCAGCGCGGCCGTGACGCGCGCCGCCTCGTCCTCGCCCAGCGCCTCGAAACTGTCGGCGCCCATTTGCAGCGCAAGGTCGGCGCGCCGCGCCGAACGGGAAATCGCCACGACCTTCCCCGCGCCCAGCAGCCGCGCCCAGTATATGGCGGCGAGGCCGATCGACCCGGCGCCCAGCACCGCGACCTTCGCGCCCGGCTCCATCTGCGCCAGACGCACGCCGCGCAGCCCCACGGCGAGCGGCTCGACCAACGCGCCATCGGCAGGCGTGAGCGTCTGGGGCAGCACGACCGAACTCATCGCGGCGATCCGCATATATTCGCCAAAGCCGCCGACCAGGCCCTGCATCTGCGCGCAGGCCATGGGATAGCCGGCAAGGCAGGGCGCGCAGCGGCCGCAGCCGGCAACCGGCATGGCGGTCACGAACTGGCCCACCTTCAGAGTGTCGACGCCCTTGCCCAGCGCGACGACCTCGCCGCAATATTCATGGCCGATGACGGTGTTGCTGGGAAAATCATTGCCATGGCCGGACGTCATGTGCAGGTCCGTGCCGCATACGCCGCAGCGCGTGACCTTGATGACGGCTTCGCCTTCGCCGGGCGTGGGATCGTCCACCGTCTCCACGACCAACGGTGTTCCCGCGCCTTTGAAAACCGCTGCCTTCATCACTCTCTCCTCGCCTTCCATTCTGTCCCTTTATAGCTACCCATGAGTACCTAAGTTGACAAGGGCGCATCACAGGGCCAGTCGGCCTGTGGCCGAACCTGCGCGCAGGGGCGAGTGGGGCGCAAGAGCGGAACGGAGGGATCGCGGACGTGATGTCAGCGGCGATTCGCGGCATAAATGCTTTGCGCGCATGTCCACAGGATTCAAAAGGCCAGCATGGTCCATGTCACCTTCATCACCCCCACCGGGGCCGAAACCACGCTGGATGGCGATGTCGGCCAGTCGGTGATGGACATCGGCAAGCGCGCAGGCGTGGAGAATATCATCGGCGAATGCGGCGGCAGCGCCGCCTGCGCGACCTGTCATGTCCATGTCGACGCGGCCTGGCTGGACCTGGTCGGCCCGCCTTCGGCCGACGAAGCGGACATGCTGGACTTCGCCCATGGCAGGCGCGCGGATTCGCGCCTTTCCTGCCAGATCCGCCTGCGCCCCGCGCTGGACGGGCTGATCGTGCATACGCCGGAGAAGCAAGGCCTGTCCTGACGGCCCGGTGAAAGCGCCTGTCCGCTTCCAGCGCGACCAACAGGCCACCGCTAGAGTCGTTCCGGTTCTGATTGAACCGAAACGCCTCTAAATTATCCTTTGATTACCGTGATTTCCGAGTCGCCAGATGATTCCATCTGGCTCGAAATCACTCTAATGCAGGGCCAGATCACGCAGCGCGGACACCGCTGCCGCTTCTCCCCCAACGCCCGGCCTCGCAGGCATCAGTTCCGCCTCGACCAGCCCCCTCCAGCCTATAGCTCGCAATGCTGTCATGATCGGCGCGAAGTCGATCATGCCCGCGCCCGGCTCGATCCGGCCGGGCATGTCGGCGATCTGCACCGCCGCCAGCATATCGGCATGCGCCATGATCGCCGCCGCCATATCCTCACCCGTGCAATGGCAATGGCAACTGTCGAGGATCAGCCCCGCGCCCGCCGCCCGCGCCACCGCGGCGACCTCGCCCACCCGTTCGACGAGCACCAGCGGCACGCGCGCCCGACTCACCGTTTCGACCGCCAGCTTCACGCCATGGGCCACCGCCAGCGCCATCGCGGCGGCGAGATTATCCGCAGCGCGGGCCAGTTGCTCCGCCAACGGCGCGCCGCAATCGAGCAGGATCACATTGATGCACCCGCCGCCGATCCGTTCCGCCGCCGCCAGCGATCCCGCCATCGCCGCGTCCATGTCTGCGACCGGCGCGCCCCAGAAAAAAGGTGGTTCGGCCGCCAGTATGTGATGGGTGAAGGTTCCCATCTCCAGCCCATGTGCCTTAAGCGCATGGCCCATATGCCGCTGCACTTCGGGCGCCCGCGCCTTCAGGCAATTGTCGGTAATGCCTGCAAAGCCGAGACGCGCTGCGCTTTCAATCTGCGCGACCGGATCGGCCGACCCCGCCGTCGCCGCCAGCAGCGACGCATGTGGATCGAAAATCCCCAGATGTGCCGCCAGCCGCATGGCGCTCCCTCAGCTCGCCTGCCACCGCGCCAGCGCCGCATCCGCATCGGCGCCGAGCGGTGGGTTCACCTCGCCGATCCGCCCCGGCGTCGCCGACAGGCGCGGCGTCGGCGCGGCCAGCGCGAGATCGCCCAGCGCGGCACTTTCGATATGGACCATACTGCCACGTTCGCGCACATGCGGGTCGGCCAGCAGGTCGTCCAGACTATTGACCGGCGCCACCGGAATGCGCCGCGCCACCAGTTGTTCGACCAATGCAGATTGGTCCATCGTCGCGATCCACGCCGCGACCCGAGCATCCTCGCCCTCCCCCTCGCCGCCCGCCAGCGCCAACAGATCGGCCGCATGCCGCGCGGTGCTGGCGGAAATGGCCACATGGCAAGCGTCGGCGGTGCGATAGACATTGCGCAACACGTCCGGCAGGCGCGATCCGCAGCGCTGGGGCGAGCGGCCCGGCTCCCAACGCTGCGCGGCATGGGCGACGATTTGCAGGATCGGTTCGAACAGGCTGGCGTCCACCTGCTGTCCCCGTCCATTGCGGTCGCGCCAGTAAAGGGCAGAGAGCGTGCCGATCACCGCGCTCATCGCGCCGACCGCGTCACCGAGCGCGACCGAGGGCAGCATTGGCGGCCCGTCGCCCTCACCCATCAGTCCGGTCAGCCCGCCGAAACCCTCGCCGATCGTCCCGGACCCCGGCCGGTCGCTATAGGGGCCGGTGCCGCCGAAGCAGGAAACGGAGAGCATGACGAGACGCGGATTGATCGCCGAAAGCGTATTCCACCCGATCCCGCGCTTTTCCAGCACGGCGGCGGGGTAATTTTCCACCACCACGTCCGCCCGCGCCACCAGCGCCTTCAGGCGCGCAATCCCCTCCGCCGATCGCAGATCGAGCGCCAGACACCGCTTGCCGCGCGCGACGATCGGCCACATCTTGCTATTTCGGAACAGATCGCCCCCGGGCGGCTCGATCTTCAGCACGTCGGCGCCGAAATCGGCCATGATCGTGGCCGCCAGCGGCGCGGCATAGAGCGACGCCATGTCGATGACCTTCAGCCCCGCCAATGCCCCCGGCGGGATGGCGTACGCGCCCTGTCCTTCCATCTGTCAATGCACTCCCAGGGCTGGCGGACCGACATACCATGTCGTCGGGACCGGGGCATCGGCCAGGAACGCCTCCCGCAGCCTGCGCTTCATGATCTTGCCCGTTTCCTCTCGCGGCAGGGCAGGGGTGACGCGAATGTGACGCGGCACCTTGTACCCGGCGATCCGTTCGCGCAGGAACGCCTTGACGGTTTCGGCCGGCAAATCGTCGTCGGACTGGAGATATGCGGCCAGCGCCTCGCCATATTCCGGGTCGGGCACGCCAAACACGGCGCAGTCGGCGATCATCGGATGCTCCAGCAACGCGGCCTCCACCTCGGCGGGATAGATGTTGACGCCGCCGGAAATCACCATGTCCACCCGCCGGTCGCACAGGAACAGATAGCCGTCCGCATCCAGCCAGCCGATGTCGCCGCAGGTGATAAGGCCATCATGCTCCACCGCCGCGCGCTTGGCGGGATCGCCATGGAAGGTGAAATCGGGCGTGCCGTGGATGCGCAGATACACGTCGCCAATCGCTCCCGGCCCGGCCCATGCCCTGTCTTCGTTCAGTATACGCACCTCGCCGGTCAGCACCGGCTTGCCGACGCTGCCGGGCCGCGCCAGCCATTCGTCCGGGCTGATCTTGGTGACGACCCCGGTTTCGGTCGATCCATAGGTTTCGTGCAGCACCGGCCCCCACCAGTTCAGCATCGCCCGCTTCACTTCGGCGGGACAAGGCGCGCCGGAATGGACGACATGACGCAGGGTGGACAGGTCATGCCGGGCCTTCACGGCATCGGGCAGGCGCAGCAGGCGCACGAACAGGGTCGGCACCAGCGCGCTGTGAGTGACGCCGTGCCGCGCGATCAGGCGCAGGCATTCCTCGGGATCGAAGCGCTCCATCACCACCACTGTACCGCCGGCACCGAAAGTCGCCATCAGGATCGCCTGGCTGAACAAATGATAGAGCGGCCCCGTCACCAGTGCGACATTGCCCGGCGCGGTGTCGTGGATGACGGCGAGCACACGCGCGCGCTGCGCCGATTCCTCGCTGGTCGCGGGCAGGCGTTTCACCGCCTTGGGCTTGCCGGTCGTGCCGGAGGTGTAGACCATGGATGAACCAAGGCCATTGCCATGCCCGGCATAGGGTTCGTGCGCGGCGATCCAGCTATCATAGTCCTGCCAGTGCCGCTCGCCCTGCACCGCGCCATCGACCGCGACGACGCGCAGTCCCTCGGGAATTTCCGCGCTGATCCTGTCCAGCAGGTCGGCATGGCCGATCAGCAGCCGGGGAGCGGCATCGCGCAGCACATAGCCTATCTCCGCCTCGTGCCAGTGCCAGTTGATCGGCACGCCATAGGCGTCGAGCCGGCGCACGGCCAGATTGGCCTCCAGCACGGGAAAGTCGTTGCGCATCAACAGCGCCACCGCGTCGCCGGGGCCGACCCCCGCCGCCGCCATCGCGCTCGCCAGCCGCGCCGCCCGGTCGAGCAACTCCGCCCGCTCGCGCACCCGGTCGCCGACGATCATCGCGCCGCTCATGCGGCGACGATCGGCCGGGTGACGGTAAGGCAGGTGCCCCAGCTATGCAGCATCGCGGCGTGCAACCCCCCCTCGCCACCCGCGACCATCACCAGCACATCTTCGGGCTTCGGGACCAGATGCACCCGTCCATCAGGCTTGATACGCCCCAGATTGCCGATCGGATCACGATATTCGGGTCGGAACCCGTCGATCGGCAGCGCGCATTTATCCCAGATATAGGCCTGCACATCCTCCATCTTCGGATATTGCTTCGCGATCACCTCCGCCCAGATCGGGTTGATCGCGCAGAGCGTTTCGGAAAAGGCGGAGGAAGGCAGGAAACCATTGGCGCCGGGATAGGCCATGGACCTGGCGATCATGTCCAGGAAGCCGTCGGCGCTGCTGGCCACCACATCGCAGATATTCGCCGTGCCCATCGCGCCATAGACGGTAACGGCATCGCCCGCCACGCCGCGCCGCTCGGCGAGCGTCGCCCAGGGCGACCGCTCCTCCCATTCGGCGAAGACAATGCCAGCGACGCGTCCTGGCGTGCCATAGACGCTTTGCGAGGTGGAACCGATCAACTGCCCCGCGACATTGCGCATGATTAGGCGGATGGCGCGGCCGATCGCGACCGCCGGCCCGGCGACGCCGCCCAGACAGCCCGCCTGATAGGGAATGTCGAGCCGGTTGCGGATGGCGCCGTTGACGATCACCGCAGGCACCACCGACCCGGTGGTGGCGTTGAGACCGGCAAGGTCGAATCGGGAATCCGCCATCGCCTCGATCGCCGCACACAGCAATGGCATGGCATCGCCCGTGCAGCCGGCCATGACCGCGTTGATCGCGATTTTCTCGACCGTGCAATCGGCACGCAACGGCGGCAGCACCGCGACCAGTTCGTCAGGAAAGCGCCCGCCCGCGATCAAAAAATCCTGCACCCGCTCTTGCGTCGGCGGGATCAACGGCAGGCCGTCTCCCCAACCCTGCGTCATGGCCCAGGCGTTGAAGGCGACGATATCGTCATCGACCTCATGCCGCCGACTGCTCAGCCAATCGGCTTCGCACCCCGAAACGCCGCAGGAACGGTCGATAGTGGTCTCTTGCAATGTCATTGACCTGCTCTTTCGGAAGAATGTCCAGAGGATAGGGAAGGATATGCAGGCGCAGGCCCGACCGGCCGCCGCGCTTCGCCAGATTATTGGCCAGCCCTTCGAAATGGGCGGTGGCGACCGCGATCGTCGGCATGCCCGTGGCGGCGGCGGTCAACGCGTCGGCGATGGTCCAACTGGTGCAGGACCCGCAATTGCCGAGACCCACGATCGCCATGTCGCTGTCGCCAAGCAGCGCATTATATTCGCGGTCGGCATCCATGCCTTCCTGCCCGGTACGGCCGCAACTGCGCCAGAAGGTTACATCCGCCCCCTCCGCGCGCAACCCTTCGGCCCAGACCTCGCTGACCCAGTCCCAACTGCGCCAGAGCATGTCGATGCGGATCGCGATTTTCTTGCCGCGCAGGTCCCCGGCATCCGGGCCAGGATCGGCGATGTCGTGCGCCAGCGACGCGCTGGGGTCGAGAATAATGGTCATGTCGTCACCTCTGCATCCTTAATTGCATGTTGCATGCAAATATGCAATGACCTTTACGACTGACGCCTAAATCGCCGTTCAATAGCGATAGGGCGGCTCCGCTATCCCCCTGAACCCCGTGTCGATGGCAAAGACGCCACCGGCCTGTTCGCCCATGGGCTGTGCGCCGGGTAGATGCCGGTGCGCGGCCGTCGTCAGATAGAGGGTGGAGAGGTCCGGTCCGCCAAAGGCGACCTTGGTCGGCTGAAGCACCGGCACCGCAATTTCGCGGTCCAGCTTGCCGTCCGGTGTGTAGCGCGCCACCGCGCCCTTCATCAGCAGGCAGACCCAATATCCGCCCTCCGCGTCCACCTCCGCGCCATCGAAAATCGCCTCGCCGCGATCCCGCTCGACAAAGACGCGCCGGTTGGACGGCGTGCCCGTGGCCGTGTCATAGTCGAAGGCATAGACGGTCCCGGCCGGGGAATCGGCCAGATACATGGTCCGCCCGTCCGGGCTGAACGCCATGCCGTTGCTGCATGTGATGTCCCCGATCACCGCCGTCAGCCCGCCCCCGTCGAGCCGGTAGATGGCGGCGCGTCCGGCGACCCTGTTTTCGAAATAGGACAGGTCCACCGATCCGATCAGATAGCGCCCCTGCCGGTCGCAGCGCCCGTCATTATAGCGATGGGTTTCGGCCGGATAAGGCGGCGGCGCGGCGACGGGCGTCAGCTTCCCGCTCGCCCGGTCGAAATCGAACAGCCCGGTGCGCAGCGCCACCAAGATCGGTTCGCCTGCGCCCCGGATCGCGAAGCTGCTGACATGAGCCGGCATCCGCCAGCTTTCATTATCGCCCGTCGCCGGATCAAAGGCATTCAGGCGATGCGCCTCCTGATCCACCCAGAACAGCTTTTGCTCGGCCACCGACCAGACCGGCGTCTCGCCCGATTCCGCCCGGATATCGAGTACGCAGCGCACGCGCGCGTCGCACCATTTCTCAGCGGTCATAAAAGGCGCGCCCCCCGTCCACATGCAGTGTGCGGCTGGTGATATAGCCGGCGCCCTCGCTCCCCAGAAACACGATCAATCCACCGACATCCTGCTCCCCGTCGCCCATGCGACGCATCGGGATCATCGAGAGCTGATGTTCGCGCTCCGCCTCGCCCAGACTCTGCCACCAGACATCGAACAAGGGCGTCGCCACCATCGGGCAGACGGTGTTCACGGTGATGCCATATTGGCCCCAGCCGGTGGCGGCGACCTTGGTCAGGCCGCGTACCCCCTCCTTTGCTATCGAATAGGCTCCCGTCTCGACCAGGCCCATGGTGGCGCCGCCCGACCCGAAATTGACGATCCGTCCGCCCCGCTCCTTCATTGTCGGGAAACAGGCCTGCATCATATAGAGCGACCCATGGATCGAGGAGCGCAGGACCAGGTCCAGATTGGCGTCGTCGACATCCTCGATCGGTTTATTGTCGGTCGATACCGCATTATTGACCAGCAACCAGATCGGCCCAAGTTCCGCCTGCGCCCCCGCGACGGTGGCGTCCACCTGTGCGCGGTCGGTGATGTCGCATATCGCAACAATCGCCCTGCCCCCGGCCGCGGCGATCTGCGCGCAAGTCTGCTCCAGCGTCTCTGCCGTCCGCCCGACCAGCGCCACCGCCGCGCCCGCCTTTGCCACCGCCAGCGCGATGCCCACGCCCATGCCTGAACCACTGCCGGTGATCAGCGCAACCTTGCCTTCCAGGGGTCTTTCCATGCGTCTTCCTCTTGCAGTCGGTTCAGAACAGGCCGGTCTTGCCGCCCGTCCAGGGGATGTGCGCGAAATAGCGTTCGGTCTGCGCCCAGAGTGTCGGGATGATGGTGGGTTCGCTCAGATCCCTGATCGCGTCGATATTGGCCGCGATGCCCTCAGGCGTGATCGCCGGATCGAACAGTCCGTCATTGTCGAAAATGGCGAGCCGCGCGATCCGGCCGCCGCCGGCGTTGAACACCTCTCCACTGAAATCGAGCTGATTGCTGCAAAGATAGACGACCAGCGCGGACACTTTTTCGGGCTGAAAATGGTTACGATACCAAAGCGCCACATCTTCCTGCGACGTTTCGGTCAGACGCGAGGCGCCAGTCGGAAAGATGCCGTTCACCAGGATATCATGCGCCCGCCCGTCGAACGCCGCATCATGGGTCAGCCCCAGCAGCCCCGCCTTGCCCGCTGCATAGGGGGCCAGATGTCCCGCCCCCAACACCGCCGACGACATGATATTGACGATGCGTCCGAAACCCTGATCGCGCATGAGCGGCCAGACACGACGCAGCAGCATGTATGGACCGATAAAATTGGTCCGCAGCACGCCCTCTATCTCGTCATCCGTAAAGGCGTCCGGCTCCCCGATCAGCGATCCGCCGGCATTGTTGACCAAAATATCGACCCGCCCGAACGCGTCCAGCGCATGTTCGACAATGGCGCGCGCGGATTGTCCGGTGCCGACCATGGCGGCATCGGCCTCCGCCTCGCCGCCTGCTGCCCGAATTTCATCGACCACGGCCTGCGCATGGGTGATATCGCCGGGGGCCAGCGTCGATTGCGACCCGCCATAATCATTGATCAGTATCTTCGCCCCGCGCGCGGCGAGCAGCAGCGCATGGGTCCGCCCCATGCCACGCCCCGCGCCGGTGACGATGGCGACGCGTCCGTCGAGCCGAATCATGCAGCCATCCTCCCATCTCATTTGACGGAAATATACATGCAACATGCATAAGGTCGATGTCTTGAGCCGAAAGGCGGCGAGTCATCGCCTATTCGTTGCTTTGTCAGCCGGGCCACCGCCAGACCGCCGGAACCAGAGGCGGTCAGCCCTTCCCGGCCGATTGCAATTGGAAGGCGCGGGTACGCTCGATATGCGCGCGCATATGCCGTTCGGCCGCATCGGGATCGCTCGCCGCGATCGCGTCGATGATCGCCTTGTGATCACGCAAAACGGCTCGGCCACTCCAGCCCTGGGCGCGCGACAGGCGGCTGTTGAGGACGCGCAACTGCTGGTCGATCTGCACCAGTTGCCGCGCCAGCCGCGCATTGCCCCCGCCGTCGCGGATCAGCCGGTGGAAAGCGGCGTCCAGTTCGACATGGCCCGCCAGATCGCCCCGCTCCACCACCACTTCATGCTGCGCGAACAAGGCCCGCAGGCGAGCAACCCCATCCGCGCCCATGCGTTCGGCCGCGCGACGCGCGGTCATGATCTCCAGCCCTTCGCGAATGTCGAGCAGGTCGAGGATTTCCGGCGTGCCGCCCGCGATCACCGCAACTCCGGTGCTGGCGCGCGGCTCCACCAGCCCTTCCCGTTCCAGCGCGATCAGTCCCTCACGCGCGGGCGTCCGGCTGACGCCCAGTTGCCGTGCAATTTCGGGAACGCTCAGATGCGTGCCGGGCGCCAGCGCGCCGGACAGAATCGCGCTGCGCAGCCGTTCAGCGACCTGATCGGTCAGTGCTTCCGGCCGGGCCAAAGGTCCGAAATGCCCCGACGTCTCCTGTCCTGCGTCGACTTGTCCCTGTTCATTCTGCATGCAACGCTACATGCGCGTAAACAGGCGACGTTGCAATTGGTTGGAATCGGAAAGGCAAACCGCCCTTCAGTCGAGCGTCATCAGATGTGCATTGCTGTAAGAGCGAATGGCATCGGTCTGCCCCGCGCGCAATCGGTTGGGCCAGTCGGGATTGCTGATCAGCATACGGCCGACACCAACCAGATCGAACTCCCCCTTCTCCAGCCGTTCGATCAACGGGTCGAGGCTGGAGAGGCCGCTGTCAGTCAACGAAAAATCTTCCCCATCCACCCAGTTGGATCGCTCCAGCCCCACCGATCCCACTGTCATGGTGGGCACACCGGTGATCTTCCTGGTCCACCCGGCAAGATTGAGGGCGCTCCCTTCGAACTCCGGTTCCCAGAAACGGCGCGTCGAACAGTCGAACAGATCGACACCCGCATCCGCGATCGGCGCGAGAAACGTCTCCAACTCGTCGGGCGTCTGCGCGATCTTGCAATGATAATCCTGCTGCTTCCATTGCGACCAGCGGAAGGTGATGGGGAAGTCCGGCCCCGTCGCCGCGCGCACCGCACGGATCAGTTCGACGGCGAAGCGCCCCCGGCCAATGAGGTCACCGCCATAGCCATCATCCCGCCGGTTGGTCCGATCCCAGAAGAACTGGTCGATGATATAGCCATGCGCGCCGTGGATGTTGACACCGTCGCATCCCATGGCCCGCGCGTCCGCCGCCGCCCGCGCGAAGGAGGCGATGACGTCGGCGATCTCGCTCTCCTTCATCGGAGCGCCGATTTGCGCCGCCTGCGTGATCGGCGTGATCCAGCCGGTGGTATGCACCAGCGGTTCGGCCCAGCCCGACGGCCCAACCGGGGGCAGATGCGCGTTGGGAATCTGCGGATGGCCGGAAGAGGGCGGACGCAACAGCCCGGCATGCCAGAGCTGCGGCATGAACGCTCCCCCTGCCGCGTGCACCGCATCCACGACGCGCTTCCACGCCCCCAGCGCGGTCTCGCCATGGAAGGCGGCGTGCATGACGTCGCTCGACGCGACCGGATGATCGACCCGGCTCGCCTCGCCGATGCAAAGGCCAACGCCGCCCTCCACCCGGCGCACGAAATAATCGACGAAGCCGGGCGGCTGCACGCCGTCATCGGCGAAATTGCGCCCCATGGGCGACATCACGATCCGGTTCGGCAGCGTCAGCCCATTGAGCGTGAAGGGTTCGAACAGGGGGGACAGGTCGCGCATGGTTCAACTCGTCAACGTGGGATAAGGACGGAGCGGATCGCGCCCATCCCAGTCGCGATGCGCCGTCCGCATCCTGTCGAGAGCGGCATGGACCGCCGGGGTCCAGGCGCCATATTCGACGAAATGGCCCAGCAGCTTGCGCGTATCGACCATCACGGCCCGGCCGAAGCCCGGCACCACATGATCGGTCAGCACCGGCTCGTCCCGCGCGGCATGATCCGCAATCGCCGCGTCGATGTCGTCGCAGGCGATCTGCACATGATGCAGGCCATAGCCGACACCCGTCGCGGTGCGGTCGTAGATCGCCGGTCCATCCCCGTCATAGGCGGCCAGTTCGATATTCATGTCCTGCTGATAGCCGACCGCCACGTCCAGCATCCCCCGCGCGGGCCGATCGCCGAAACGCTGGCCGGTCATGTCGAAACGCGCGTGAAAGAACGGCCCGGCGGGCATGTGCCGGGTCCATTGCGCCACCGCCGCCGCGATATCCGGCACCAGATAGCAGAGTTGCACGACCCTGCCGGCCTGCCCCGCGCCGATGCTGGTCCAGCCTTCGCTCATCGCTCCGCGCCGGGTTCGAAGATGGCGGCGGTCAGATGCTGTCCGCCATCGGCCAGCACGCGATGGCCCAGGATGAAGCAGGCTTCATCCGACACCAGGAACATCGCCGCGCCGCCCACATCCTCGACCGGATCGGCGAGGCGCGGCATAGCCGTGTTGGCGATCAGCGTCTCGACGCTCTTGCCTTTCCTTGCGCGATAGTCGGCGAAGACGGCGATGTCGGGCATGGCCGCCTGCAGATAGTTGACGAGAATCCCGTCCCTACCCCATTCGACCCCGGCGGACCGGCTGAGCCCGGTCAGCGCAAAGTCCATGGTGACGGCGTCGGTCACGCCCTCATTGGCGGTGGAGCCATAGATCGACCCCAGATTCACGATGCGTCCGCCCCCCGCCGCCTTCATATGCGGATGGACCGCCTGCATCATGTTGAGCGCGCCCAGCAGCACGTCGTTGAACGCGGCGGTGAAATCGGGCGCGGCTTGCCGGTCCGCCAGCCGGTCCCATTTCAGCGCAGTATGGGCGCCGTTCAGCAGGATGTCGATCCGGCCATGCGCCTGCGCCACCGCATCGGCCAACGCCCGCGCGGCGGCGGGATCAGAGAGGTTCGCGCAACGTGCCTCGGTGCCGGGAATGGCGCGGGCGGCGGCCTGCGCCGCGTCCTGATCCCGGTCGACCAGCACCACCTTCGCGCCCTCGCGGGCGAAGCGGCGGGCGATGCCCTGCGTCAGTTCATGGGCCGCGCCGGTCACGATCGCGACCTGTCCTTCGATCAATCCCATCTCGTCCTCCCCGCGCTCAGGCCGTCAGCTCGACAGCAGTCTGGCTGTGGCCCTTGTGAATGTCGGTGCCTTCCTCATGCATCTGGAGCGGCGCGGTAGCCCAGACGCCGCCATCCACGCAGAAGACCTGCCCCGTGATGAAACGGCCATTGTCGCTGCAAAGGCCCAGCACCGCGCCGGCGATGTCGACCTCGCAATCGCCCATGCGGCGCATCGGGAACTGCCGCACGCTGGCCTCCGCCATGTCGCGATTCTGGTCGGCCCAGCTTTTATAGGCCCAACTGTCGCCGGCGGGCGTGATGCAATTGACCGTGATATTGTCCTTGCCGAACTCGCGCGCGGCGCTGCGCGTTAGCGCCTCGTTGGCGGACTTGGTGATGTTGTAGTCGCTGGAATAGGGCTGGCCCCAAATGTTCCAGTGGCTGGAGAAATAGATCATGCGTCCGCCGCCGGCCTTGCGCATGTGCGGAGCCGCCGCCCGGCTGGTCCAGAGCGACTGGTAGAAGCCGGTCATCAGCGTCATCGTGTAATCGGCGTCGGGCTTGTTCTCGATCGACCGGATCGGGGCGATGCCCTGTGCATTGTTGACCACGATGTCGAGCCGGCCGAAACGCTCCGCCGCCCCATTGACGAGGTCTTCCATCTGCTGCCGGTTGCCAACGTCGGCGGCAACGAACAGCGCCCGTTCGGCCGCGCCGGGAATCCGGGCGATCAGCGCCTCATTGTCCCGGTTGTTCTCCGGGCTGCGCGAGCAATAGACCACCGCCGCGCCTTCCTTCAGGAAACGCAGCACGATCCCCTGCCCGATGCCCTTGGTCCCGCCGGTGACGACCGCCACCTTGCCGTTCAGCCGCCCATGCGCCTGCACCATATCCTCTCTCCCTATGCCGTTTCGACCAGCGGCCTGCCCGCCGCCAGCCGCCACATGTCCGCCACCACCGGCAGATGAATGGTCTGCCCGCCGTCCACCGCCAGCAACTGGCCGGTGATATAGCGCGCCGCGTCCGACAGCAGGAACAGCGCCGCCTGCGCGATATCCTCCGGCCGCCCCAGATAGGGCAGCACATTATTGTCGAGCGTCATCGCAAAGAACTGGTCGCCCATGTTGCGCGTCGTCGGCGTATCGACGAAGCCGGGCGCCACCGTGTTGCAGCGGATGCCCCGCTTGCCATAGGCGGTGGCGATCGACTGGCTGAGGCTGTGCACCGCCGCCTTGGACGCGGCATAGGCGGGCACCGTGCCCAGCGACAATATGCCGGCGGTGGACGAGATGTTGACGATCGCGCCGCCGCCGCGCTTCAGCATTTCAGGGATGCAATATTTGGCCGCCAGCATCGGCCCGCGCAGGTTGATCTCCAGCGCCCGGTTCCAGATGGCGATGTCCATCTCATGCACTTCGCCGTCCGCGCCGGTCTGTTCGGGCGCGTTACAGGACACGGTGTTGTCGAGCAGATCGACGCCGCCGAAACGGACGACCGCAGCCGCCACCATGGCCTCCACCTGCGCTTCGTCGCGCATGTCGGTTCTGATGGCCAGCGCTTGCCCGCCGGTCGCCTCGATCGCAGCGGCGGCAGCTCGCGCATTGTCCTCGTCCAGATCCGCGATCGCTACTGCCGCGCCCTGTTCCGCCAACAATGCCGCCGTCGCCCGGCCGATGCCCGAAGCACCGCCGGTCACGATCGCCACCTTGCCCGCCAATAGAGGTTGCACGGCTCTCTCCCGACTCATGATTTTTATTCACCAAGTGAATTATATAGGTCGTGCTGCGAGGTCAATGCCGCCAACATCAGTTCACATTTGTGAAGAAAGCGAGCCTTTTTGTTTCCTTGTTATCAGCGAATGGCCTGACTCAGTGCGCCGATAAATTGCCTTGAACGCGCTTGTCATGATAGGACGGAACGAACGTTCTTTTACTTCCTATCGCGTCATGGTGCGCGGCACCGCGTTGAAAAAGGCCCTGCCGCCCTCATCGAGCCGAATGAACTCCGACCACACGCCCAGGTCGCCGCGCGTATCGGCATAGCTGTAGTCCAGCGCTCCCGGCATGGAGCCGACCAGCGGCACCTCATATCCCATGCCATGCAGTCGATCGACCATCGCTGGATGGTCGTCGATCAGATAGCCGAAATGATGCAGCCGGATCGGCCCCGCCATCGCGGGGACATGATCGTCGTAGATGGTCTTCTGCGCCGGGTCCGGCTCGATGATCTCGGTCATCACATCGTCGATCCAGGCAAGCGCGATCCGGCGGGTGGGCGCAGGCTTGCCGTCGACCACGCCCGGTTCGTTCATCATGAAATCCACCGGGCCGAACTTCTCGCGGAACGCCGCGACCGCCCTTTCGGCGTCTCGCGTCACATAGCCCAACTGGAAAAAGCCCTTGAAGAAATTCTGCATCCCATCCCTCCGCTCGCATGACTCATGTTCATATAGGTACTAACATGAACCTATAGTGGCAAGCCCAGGCAAAAGCCGATCATCCCCTTGGTTTGCGCGCCGCGCCGGGCTATCCGGGCGGGATGAATGGCGAAAGAGGCGGAACGAGGCAGGCGGGCAGGCGCTGGCAGGGCGGGCGGTTGCCCCGCGCCGAAGTGGATCGGCGCATCGACCGCCTGCTTGACATCGCGCTGGAGGAATTCGCGCTGACCGGCTTTGGCGGCACCAGCCTCGACCGGCTGGTCGAGCGTTCCGGGGTCAGCAAGACCACCATCTATCGTCGCTTCGGCAGCAAGGAGGGGCTGTTCGCCACATTGCTCGACCGCAGCGCCGAATCCGTGCGGTCCGGCCTCTGGGCGCTGGAACTGGACCCGGACGATCCGCTGGGCACGATCGAACGGTTCGTGGCCGCCTATACCGAGATTGCAGTGTGCCACCCGCTGGGACGCACGCTGCTGGAGATCGCGGTGGCGGAGCGGCGCAGCTTTCCCCATCTGAGCGCCAGGCTGCTCGCCAATGCTTATGAGGGGTTTCGGCCGATCAGCGACTATTTCGCGCGGCTGATGGCGGACGGCGTGCTGCGCCCCGGCGATCCGCAGGATGCCGCCTTCGACCTGCAGGGCCTGATCACCCAGGGATTCCGGGTCATGGTGGACGATATCGCCTTCGTCCGGCGGCATGGACGCGCGCGGGAGATTGCCGTGCGCTTCCTGCGCGGCTGGTCCTGAACCGGGTCAGCACGATGGAAGAAGGGCGGGCTGCTCTTCGGGCGTGGTTCAGCATCGCGCCAGGCATCGGGACTTTCGACGTTGCAGCAGGCGCGACGCGCGCAGCCCGATCCTGCACCGGCCCTATGCGCTCTGCCCCGCCGCCTCCTGCCGCACGATCCGGACCGGGATGCCGCCCATGCGGGGCAGGCCGGTGACAGGATCATAGCCGTCCTCCACCGAAATCAGTCGCCCGGTATTGCTCCCCGTGCGGCGCGGATCGTCCGATCCGGGATTGGCGCCAAAGCCGTGCGCCATGGAGACCATGCCGGGCCGCAAAGCCTCCTCCGCCGCGACGATACCCTGAATCTCGCCATGGGGCGAGCGGATCGTCACGCAGTCCCCTTCCGCGATGTCCAGCCGGGCCAGATCCTGGGGATGCATATAGGCGGGATTGACGCCATTGCCGGCCAGCTTGTCGATTCGCCGGCCGAAGCTGTTGAGGATATTGTTGGTCCGCCGGGGCAGCAGGCGGAAGGGATAATCGACCTCGATCGCGCGATTATCCTCGGCCAGCACCTGTTCCAGTTCCGCCAGCATCGGTGGCGCGGCCAGTTCCAGCCGGTCGTCATTGCCCGCCGCACGGGGGAGCACGCGCTGGTCGCTTTCGAAAATATGGCCATCGGGATATTGCTTCACCCGTTCGAGCGGGATACGCGATCCCCGGCAGGACAGTTCGATCAACTGGTCCGTGGTCGGCTTTGGACCGGCCGGGTCGAGCGTGAAGCGCATCGGCGGGGCTTCGGCCTGCGGGCCGTTGCCATAGCGCATCGAGACGTCGATTTCTGTGCCCATGCGCTGCGCCAGACCCCAGAAGAATTCCCAGTCCTCGATCACGTCGCTGCCCGCCGGCGGTTCGACCAGCGCCGGCGTATAGGCGGCATAGGGATCGGGAAAGCCGCGCGTCGTGCCGTAATATTTGACGCTTTCGGGCATATAGGTCGTCATCGGCGTTTCCAGCGTCAGCTTCGGCGCAATGACATAATGGGAAAGATCGGCCGTCGCCGTCATCTCCGTATCCAGGGTGACAAGCAGGTCCAGCGCGTTCAGCGCGGCGAAGGCGCGGTTCTGGTCCGGCCAGGCCATCATCGGATTGCCGCCGGCCACGATCAGCGCCTTCACCTGTCCCGCGCCGGGCAATAATATCTCGTCGGCGAGCGCGGCGGCGGACAGTCCGCTGACGCAGCCGCCCAGCCCCCGGACGCGCAGGCGCGGCTCGAACCCCCAGCCCTGAAAGGGCGGCCATGGCTGCGCGCGCGCCGTATAGCCGGGCAGCAGCACATTGGGCTTGGCGAGGCGGTCGCCCGCTCGCGCCCAATGTCCGCACAGGCTGGCGAGGCAGAGCGCCAGATATTCGGTCAGCGTCGAATGGGTGGCGAAGCTGGGGCCGGTGCCGCAACTCACCCCGGCATTGCGCGCGGCGGCGAAGATGCGCGCGGCTTCCACCAGATGGTCGGCCGACATGCCGGCGCGCGCCGCGACATGGTCGGGCGTGAACGGCTCGACCGCCGCCCGCAGCGCCGCCACTCCCTGCGTATTGGCGGCGACGAAATCCTTGTCCTCCAGCCCTTCGGACAGGATGATGCGGATCATTCCGGCCAGGATCGCGGCATCCTCGCCGGGGCGCGGCTGGATATGGATATGGGCGCGCTTCGCCGTTTCGGTGACGCGCGGGTCGATGACGATCAGCCTGGCCTGCGCCTTTTCCATGTCCTTGAGCACCCGGCCGGGATTCTGGCCGGGAAAGCCGGGCGACTTGCTGATCACCGGATTGATGCCGACCAGCAGCCAGGCATCGGCGGTGTCGAAATGCGGCTGGCCCGCCTGCCACATGCCATGATGGGCCAGCGCGATCAGGATGCCGGGCTTGTCGATCGAACCGGCGGTGAAGAACATCGGCGACCCGATGCCATTCAACCACCCTGCCGCCACGCCGGTCGACGCGACGAAGGGCACCAGTCCCATGCCGACATACATCGCGACGGACCGGGGGCCATGTTCGGCGACGATCGCCTCCAGCTTCGCAGTGATTTCGTCCATGGCCTGTCCGGACGGGATCGGGGCGAAGCCATCCGCGCCGCGCTTCAGGCTGTGGAGCAGCCGCTGCGGCCCATAATGCTGTTCGGGCAACGCTCGCCCCTTGGGGCAGCTATAGCCGCCATAAAGCGGCGCGCGCGGATTGCCCGTGACCTTCGTTGCGCGCCCGCCCTCCACTGTCACCTGCACCGGGCAATAGGCGGTGCATAGGCGGCAGATGCTCGGATGGACCTGCGCGGTCATGCGGAGTGCGTCAATCCACCAGCCGCTTGACCTGACGGTCCCGATCAAGCGCCGGGTCGAGATAGCGGCCGACCTTGTAATCGCCCGCGATCGTGGTGCGGCGGGCGCTGCGCTTGCAGTCGAGGGGCACGCCGTTGGCGGAATGGACGATCCGCCAATTGTCCCAGACGACCATGTCGTTTTCCTGCCATTTGTGGAAATAGGCATGAGCCGGATCGCCCAGATGCGCGGCGAGTTCCGTGAGCAGGGCGTCGCTTTCGTCCCTGTCCATGCCCAGCACATAGCGGGCGTGCATGGGGGAGAGCTTCAACACCTTGCGCCCCGTTTCCCGCTGCGTGATCACCAGCGGATGGACAACCGGCGGGAAATTATATTGCGACCCCGGCTTTACCGTGGCGCCAAAATCCAGTCGCTGGATGTCCTTGGGAAAGCCGAACTGCCCGGAGCAGAAATCGGGGTTGAATTCATAGACGACCTCCATGTCCGCGATCCGCGCCTGCATTTCCGGCGACAGCCGGTCATAGGCCTGGATCGCGTCGATGAAGCCCGTTTCCCCCATGGTGCGCGCCGGTTCGGTCATGCGCAGCACGGCGCCGCGCACGATCGTGGGCATGAAGCTCTGGTCCCAGTGCCAGCCGAGCCAGCCGGCGCGGTCGATGCCGTCGACGGTGTAGAAGGGGTTGGGGCGGCCGGCGGGGTCCTGTGGGTCATAGGCCAGCGTCATCATATAGGCATTGACCGGATCGTTGAGGTCGGCCGTGGCGGCCGGTTCCATCTCGCCGAAAACGGTGCTGAGCCGCATCTGGGCCATGTCGTCATTGCGTATATCGCGAAACAGCAGGATGCCGGCGTCGATCCAGGCGTCATGGATCGCCTTGCGGGTGCCTTCGTCCAGATCGCGGGTCAGGTCGGCGCCGACGATCTCCAGCCCGAAGGGGGCGTCGAGCGGGCGGCGTTCGATGGCGGGGGCGTCGGTCAGCATGCGATTGGCTCCGGTTGCAGGATGAGGCGGCGCAGGTCCTGCACCGCGCGATAGGCGTCGCGCACCGCTTCGCCGATGCGCGCGACCTGCGCGGCGTCGCCGATGCGGATCATGGGGATGTCGAGACCCGCGAGCGCGTCGGGCAATTCGGTATCGGGGACAAGGCCATGCGCCAGCAGCACGGCGGCGGCGGGCTGCTCGATATGTATCCCGCCCTGTGCGAGCGTGACATGCTCGCCGTCGATCGCATGCAGCGTGCTGTGGTCGAGGATGCGGATCGCCGGATTGGCATGGAGCCGCTCCAACAAAGCGATGCGGTAGAGCGCCTCCGCATTGCGGGCGAGGAACTTCGCGTCCGATCGCGTGACCAGCAGGATATGGTGCCCCGCCTTGGCGAGAAACTCGGCCGTTTCCGTGCCTGTCTCGCCGCCGCCATAAATAAGGATGGGCCGGTCGGGCGTGGAGGGCGGAACGCTCGTCTCCTCGATCAGCACTTCATAGGCTGGCGCGGTGGGCAGATTGCCCCAGGCGGCAAGGTCCAGAGGCGCGGGCCGCGATCCGCCGGCCAGGATGACGACATCGGGCAGGTCGGCCGCGATCATCTCCCGCGTCGCCAGCGTGCCGGTGCGCACCGCCACCTTGCTGCGCTCGATCCGGCCAAGCAGGAATTTGTGATACCAGAACAGCTTGTCCTTACCCGGCGGGACCGCCGAGGTGATGAGGTTGCCGCCCAGGCGGTGGCGTTTTTCATAGAGGGTCACGTCGAAACCCGCCTGGTCGAGCAGGAGCGCGGCGGCCATGCCGCCCGGCCCGGCGCCCACCACTGTCGCCTTGAGGCCGTTGGCGAAACTGTCCAGCTCCGGTTCCGTCTCCTTGCCGCAACGCGGATTTTCGGCGCAGGCAACCGACCGGCTCTGCGCCAGTTCGCGGATGCACCAGTTGCAGGAGGTGCAAGGGCGGATGTCGTCGGTCAGGCCGCGCTGCGCCTTGATCGGCCACATCGGGTCGGCCAGCAGCGCGCGGCCCAGCGAGACGATGTCGGTGTCGCCGTCGATCACCGCCTGTTCGCATTTGTCGGGCCAGCGCATGACGCCCGCGGTGATGACCGGCTTGCCAGTCGCCGCGCGGATGCGACGGGCATAGGGCAGGCGATCGCCTTCCTCCACCGACATCGGCTCCAGAATCAGATGCGCGCTTTCCAGAAAGCCCCAGCTTATGTCGATCGCATCCACGCCCGCTTCGCAGAGGCGCGGGGCGATCTTTTCGCTGTCCTCGATGGTGATGCCGCCTTCGACCCCGTCGACCACCGACATGCGATACATCAGCGGCTTGTCGCCGATCTGCGCCTTCACCGCCCGGATCACCTCGGTCGGGAAGCGCAGCCGCCGTTCGAAATCGCCACCCCATTCGTCCTCGCGATGGTTCATGAGCGGCGAAAGGAACTGCTGAATCAGATAGCCGTGCGCGCCGTGCAGCATCACCCCGTCATAGCCCGCCAGCATCGCGAGCCGCGCGGTGTTGGCATAGCGGGCGACGATGTGGCGGATCTCCGCATCCTCCAACGGGCGCGGCACCGCGTTCATGTAGATGCTGTTGAGCGGGATCGGGCTGGACGAAACGGGTTGCCGCCCGATCACGCTTTCCTTGGTCTGCCGTCCGGCATGGGAAATCTGGATGACCGCCTTCGCCCCGGCGGCGTGGATCGCCGCCACCAGCCGGGCATGGCCTGCCTTGAACCGGTCATTGTCGAGTCGCAGTTGCGGCACGTTGGAACTGAAACCGGTTTCCGCGTCGACGCAGGTGAATTCGGTGATGATAAGCCCGGTGCCGCCGCGCGCGCGTTCGCGATAATAGGCGATGATCGCTTCGTTCACGCCGCCGTCCGGCTCGCCCAGATGGGTTTCCATCGGCGCCATGGCGATGCGGTTCTTCAATGTCATATTGCCGATCCGGAACGGTTCGAACAGGCGCGGATAGGCCATGTTTTCTCTCACTAGGTCTTTTGCTCTTTCTCCCCTTGTAGCACCGGCAAATGAGCGGATAATCATCGCATCGCGAGACGCATTATACGGCTACAGGATATAATCATGGATCGTCTGACGAGTCTGGAAGTGTTCGTGGCGATCGTCGATTCGGGCAGCTTTGGCCGCGCGGCGGAGCGGATGGCGCTGTCCCCGACGATGATCTCCACGCATCTTGCGCGGCTGGAGGATCGGCTCGGCACGCGGCTCATCCACCGCACCACCCGCCGCTTTGCGCTGACGCCGCAAGGGCATCTGTTTCTGGAGGAGGTGCGCGCCATATTGGAAGCGATGGGGCAGGCGGAAAGCCGGGTCCGGCGCAGTGACGCGGGGCCGAGCGGCCGCGTCGCGCTCGATGCGCCGGGCGCGATCGGCCTGCGCTTCGTTGTGCCCGCGCTGCCGCAGTTGCGGGGGCTGCATCCGCGCATCATGCTGGACCTGAGCGTCGGCGACCGCAGCATGATGTTCCGGCCTGAAGGGTTCGACATGCTGATCCGCATCGGCGTTCCGGCGGAAGGAAAAGGGGAAGTGATCAATCTGGGACGCACCCGCTTCGTACAGGTCGCTTCGCCCGATTATCTGACGCGGCGCGGCGAACCGGCGACGCCGGACGATCTGCACGATCATGACTGCGTGCTCTATGCGACGGTCGAACGGCCGGTCGGCCAGTGGCGCTTCGTCCGCGCGGGCGAGCGGCGGTCACTGCGCCCGGCCAGCGTCGCTACCTTCAACCATGGCGATGCGATCGCCGCCGCCGCTACCGCAGGGATAGGCATCGCCCAGACGCTGGAGATGCTGGTCGCCCCTGAACTGGCGTCGGGACGCCTGAAGGCGGTGCTCCCTGACTGGAACCGGGAGGGGGTGGACATCCAGCTTTTCATTCCGCAGGACCGCACGAAGCGACCGGCGGTACGCGCGGTGGCGGAATTCCTGCGCGACCGGATCGACTGGGGAACTCCGAACCAGAACTGATCGATATTCAGGATTCCCAATAGCATCGACCTGCCGCCGCACATCGAGCTTCTGCGTCACATGCCCTTCATGCCGCGCAGGACCATATGGACGAGGGCGTCGATATCCATATGCAGATTGTCCGTTCCGACCAGCCGCCGGTGCATCGGCGCCAGCACGGCGAGGTCGTAAAGCAGGCGCGCGGCTGGGTCGGGATCGGCGATGCCGCATTTGCGCAGCGGCTCGCGCAGCATGTCCACCGCCTGCGCCAGCCCGTCGCGGTTCGCGGTCAGGGCCAGAGCAGGCAGGCTTTCCGCCTCCGCCACCAGCAATCGGTACATGATGAGCGCATCCTTGTCCGTGGCCATCGCGTTGAGCCCGCGGACGATGCGCGTCAGCATCGCCTCGTCACTGGCCGGTTCCCGGTTGACCCGCCCGATCAGGGCGAAACGGCGAGCGATGAACTGATGAAGGACCGTTTCCAGGATCGCGCGCTTGTCGGGGAATATGGCATAGAGGGTGCGTTTCGACATGCGCGCGAGCGCGGCGATGGCATCCATGGAGGTGCCGGAAAAACCGGCGCTGCGGAACAGATGCGCCGCCGCGTCGAGGATGCGTGTGCGGGCGTCGCGGACTTCCAGTTGCGTGGCGCTCGTCATGGCGTCGTCATCGGCCTCCATGGCGACGGCGCTAGACGAGGGGCGGGAGGCTGTCGAGCCTGTCATGCGGCGAGGGCCGCGACGCGCCAGCTCCGATCGACGCGGATGGCGATGTTTTCGTAAAGGACGCTGCCTATCCGGCCGCCCGCCAGCACAGCCGGCCGCTTTCCCTTCAAAAACATTCAGGCCGTGAAGGCGAGCGGCAGACCCGGACGGGGCCAGCGACCGCGCAACAGGCGGCCGGTGCCCGCCGCGGTGATCCACACATCCCGCCCGTCCGCGCCGCCGAAACCGATATTCGTGACCATGGCGTCGTCGATCGGCACATGATCGCATGTCCCGTTGCCGGGATCGACGATGGTGATGCCGCCCCGGATGATCGAGCCGATGCATATGCGCCCGTCCGCTTCCACCGCCAGGCTGTCGAGCATGATGTGGCCGGGCGCGGTGGCGACGACTTCACCCGGCGCGCCGCCATGATCGGCCAGGCGGCCGGCCGCGACGATCTCCGCACGCCATAGCCGGGCGCTCAGCGTATCGGCCCAGTAGAGCCAGCGGCCATCGGGCGACAGGCCGATGCCGTTGGGCGAGAGCAGGCCGGTGCGGACGCGGCGGATCATGCCGCCATCGGGCAGGGCGTAGTAAAGGCCGCCATAGGTCTTGGCATCGGGCGCGCTGGTGCCATGGTCGGTGAACCAGAAGCCGCCATTCGCGTCAAAGACGATGTCGTTGGGGGCGAGCAGCGGATGGCCGTCGCAATGGGTGTAGAGGCTCGTCACCGCGCCGCTTTCCAGATCGACGCGCTGGATCGATCCGCCGATATGCCGTTCGGGCGCGAAGGCGATCTGGAGGTGGCCGTCCTTCAGCGCGCAATCAAAGCCGCCGCCATTGTTGCAGACATATACCGCGCCGTCAGGACCGATCGCGGCGCCATTGGGCCCACCGCCCAGCTCCGCCACCAGCGCGTTCCGGCCATCGGGCCACACGCGGCTCAGGCATCCCGCGCCGACTTCCACCACCAATGCCGACCCGTCGGACAGGACCACCGGCCCCTCCGGGATCAACAGGCCGCTCGCCATCACCTCCATGTGCCTCTCCTTTTGCCCGCGTTACAGTCGTACCCCTTGCATCCGGTCCATCGCCGCCACGGCATCGTCCAGCAATTCGTCGAAAATCGCCGCGACCGGCTTTGTCTCGCCAGCGAAGATCGCCGACTGACCCCAATCATAGGCGCCCTTCCCGATATCGCCGCTGCGGTAGCCGGCATGGGTGTGGACACCGGAAATAAGGTTGCGATAGGCTTCATATTCGGTGACGCCCTGCGCTTCCAGCGCCAGCACCGCCCGTGCGCCAGGATTGTCGAGCACGCGATGGTGATCGCGCAGCAAGGTCTTGATGATGATGCTTTCGGTGCCATCGGCAGCGGCCAGCCGCGCCTTGTGGTCCGGGTGGATCCACAATTCTTCCGACACCAGCATGCGCGTGCCCATCAGCACCGCGTCCGCGCCCATGGCAAGTGCGGCGGCCAGTTGCCGCCCGGTGCCGACGCCGCCTGCGACGACGACCGGAATGTCGATGACTTGCGGTGCGTGAGCCGCCTGCACCATGGTGCCGACCAGCTTCGTGCCCGGATGGCCGCCGCACTCATATCCCACGACGATCACCGCATCGACACCCATGCGCTGCGCGGTCAGGGCATAGCGGA
The DNA here is from genome assembly GCA_900100475.1 of Sphingobium faniae. Classification (GTDB taxonomy): domain Bacteria; phylum Pseudomonadota; class Alphaproteobacteria; order Sphingomonadales; family Sphingomonadaceae; genus Sphingobium; species Sphingobium faniae. Next base: position 164,599 of record FMTU01000004.1, read on the forward strand.
CGCCGGGGGCCTTGTGGATGATCCTGATGCCCGCTTCGCGCAGGGGCGGGATCAGTTCTGCGGGATTGGCGCCGGCGGTTTCGACGCAGGACACGCCGTGGTCGGCGAGCAGCGGGATGATCGCCTGTAATGCCTCGACCGAGCCGGGGCGGCGCGAGACGTAAAGATTGACGCCAAAGGGCTTGCCGCCGGTCAGTTCGCGGCACAGGCGCAACTCGTCGGCGAAGGCGTCGGTCGATTCATGGCCGGCCGCGACGATGAAGCCCATGCCGCCGGCATTGACCACCGCCGCCACATAGCGTGCGTCCGACACGCGCGGCCCCATACCGCCGCACAGGATCGGGTGGCGGATGCCCAGAAGATCGGTGATCCGGGTCCGGAATATCGCCTCTCGCATGCTGTCGCCCTGCCCCGTGCCGTCGTGGCGCACAGGTAGAAACGAGCGGGCCGCGTCGCGCAACGGCTTTCGCGGTTACGCGGCGAGACATCACGCAGATGAAGTCAGTGCTGTGGACGGATGAAGGTGGCGGTGCCGTGGTCGGAGGCGACATAGACGGGATCGCCGATCTTCAGGAGCTGGGGGATTTCCTCCAGTTCCAGCGGCATGCCGGTCAGCCGCCCCCGCGTGATGCGGCAGAATGTATCCTCGTCGATGCGGAAAGTGCGCTGCTCGCCCGCCTCGGTCGCAACGGTGATGGCGCAGTTGTCGACCGCCGCCACGGTGCCGACGGTCGGGATATTGCCCGATCCGGGCATCCCGCGAATGTCCATCGACAGGCGGAAATAGCGGTCCGACCGATTGGCGAGGCCGCTGTGTGGCGTTTCAAGGCTGAAGACCAGCAGGTCGCCGGGCCGGTAGAGGGCGCGGCGCCAGGCATCGACGGGGATCGCATCGTCGGCAATGCCCTGCGGCGGACGGGCGAAATCGTTCATGTGGGGGCGATGCAGCCCTTCGGCCAGCGCCAGCCCGCCTGTCTCCTCGTCGATCGGGGCGAGCGGCATCCAGCAGATCCTGAGCGGCAGGCCCTTGTTGTTGGGACCGTCGCAATGGAGAAAGTTGAAGCGGCGACCGGCCCGGCCGGCACCCGGCGGCAAGGCGTGATATTCGGTATTGGGAACCCAGAAGACCTCATCCCCGAAAAGCTGTTCGAAAAAAGCCTTGATCGCCGGCTCGGCTACGAACTGGTCGCGCGGATAGCGGGCCATGAGCGGATCGGTGCCCGGCGTGCCGTCGTTGCGGATGGGAAAATCGTCGAGCGGCGCGCCATTATGCACCGCCGCATCGTCACGCGCGGGATCGACCACACCCAGGTCCTTCAGCACGTCAAGATAGACCGCGCGCAGGCGGCCCACGGCGTCCTTGTCCAGCACGTCGCGGAAAAACCAGTAGCCGTCCCGTTCCCACGCCGCATCCAGCGCCGCGCGGTCCCCGAGCAGATGATTGGACACCGTCAACTCCCGCATCGGCAGCGTGTCGGCAAAGGCGGATGTGATCATGTCGGCCATGGCGATCTTCCCGGAAAAACAGGTGAAGCGGGGCGCGCCCGATGCCGACCCTTCACAGGACAGGCATCGGGCGCGGCGCATTCTCAAAAATGATAGCGCAGCGTCGCACCATAAGTCCGCGGCAGGCCCGGCGTGTGGCTGGTATAGCCCAGGCTGTCGAGGTTGATCAGCAGGAAGTCATACTTCTTCTTGGTGAGGTTGTTGACGTAGAGCGCCACGTCGAAACCGGAACCCATGATCCGGTTCCAGCTCGCGTCCAGATTCACCAGATCATAGCCCTTTGCATCGGTATAGAAGGGCACATAGGTGTCGTTCCCGATATAGTTGTCCGTATGATAATAGCTGATGCCCACCGACGCGTCGCCCTGGGCGTCGTCCAGCGGCGCGATCAGCCGCGCGCCCAGCGTATAGACGTTGCGCGGCGCGCGGGCGAAGGGATCGTTGCTGTGATCGGTCCCGTCGGGATAGATGAACTTGGTGAACTTGGCATTGGTGTAGGCATAGTTGGCCGACAGTTCCAGCATCGGCACCGGCCGGAACAGCACATCCGCCTCTATGCCCCAGATGCGCGCCTTGCCCGCATTGGTGGTGACGGTCGTGGGCGGCACCGCCGCCGGATCGGTCAACAGGCGCTGGATGTCGTTATATTTGGCGTAGTAAGCGGCCAGGTTCGTGCGCAGGAACATGTCGCCCATGCGCCAGTCGGCCTTCACGCCCAGTTCTATATCGTCCACAGTCTCGGGCTTGAAGGTGCGGCGCAGGCCCGCCTCGGTCGAGGCGCGGGCGCCGAAGCCGCCGGTGCGGTAACCGTGACGGTGCGCGAGGTAGACCAGCTTGTCCTGGTCGATCTTATATTCGAGGCTGAGATTATAGGTGACTTCGGAAAAGCTGTCGCTGACCGTCAATTCGCACTGTGAAAGCGGCACGGCGGTTTCCGGCGTCGTGGGATCGTTATCGAGGTCGCGGGTGAAGCGGCAGGCGGTGGCGGTGCGGTTGCGGATCGTCGCCTCGCGCTTGTCGCGATTATAGCGCACGCCGGCCGTCAGGCTGAGGCTGTCGGTGAAACGATAGGTGCCCTGCGCAAAGACGGCGTAGCTGCGGTTGCGCCCGGCCACGTCGGTATTGCTGAAGGCGCCGGTGGGATAGCCGAAAATATCCTCCGGCTCGATCAGCCCCGGATCGACGCCCCCGACCGCCGACAGGCCCTGGTTGCGTCCCTTTTCCCAGAAATAATAAAGGCCGGTGATCCAGTTCAGATTGCCGGTCTCGCCCAGCAATTGCAGCTCTTCGGAAAATTGCGAGGTCCAGTCGATGCGCTGCTGCGGGTGCAGGGCGTTGGACGTGCCGTCCATATCGTCGAAGATATTGTCCTTCACATGACGGTAGCCGACGATGTTCTTGACCGTCAGCGCGTCATTGACGGGGATCGTCGTGGTGTTGGCGATGTCGTGCGTTTCCACCTTGGTGAAGATGTTCGACCCGTTGGCGATGCGATAGGGGCCGCGGGCCTGCTGTTCGGCGAGCAGTTCCTCCAGCGGGCGATAGCCGCGAGAGGCGCGCACCGCCTCGCCATTGAGCGAGCCGGTCGAGCGGACCTTGTCGATGTAGCTGGCGGTGCCGCCGTCATCCTCATGGAAATAATTATAGACGGTAAGGGATTCGAGGCCACTGTCATTCTGCATCAGGACCGACGCGCGCACGCCTTCCTGCGCGGTATCGTTGACGTTGCGACCCAGTATCTCGTCATAGACGAAGCCGTCGTCGCGCTGGCGCTGGCCGGCGACGCGGACGAGGATGTTCGGCGACAGCGGAACGTTCACCATGCCTTCCAGGATGAAGGTGTCGAGATTGCCGTAAGTGACGCCGACCCGCCCTTCGAAATCTTCGGTCGGCCGGTTGGGGCGGATGATGATCGCGCCACCGGTCGTGTTGCGTCCGAACAGCGTGCCTTGCGGGCCGCGCAGCACTTCGACCGAGCCGATGTCGAACAATGCGCCGTTCACGCCCTGGGTGCGCGCCAGCACGATGTCGCCCATGTAGGTGGACACCGACTGGTCGGCGAGCAGGGTGAGTTCCTGCTGGCTGAGGCCGCGGATCGAGAAGTTGGGCAGCGAGCGGCTCCCTCCCTGCCCCGGCACCGACACCAGACTGGGGACGACGCGGCTGAGGCCGGCGACGTTGGAGATGTTGGCGCGTTCCAGCGCCGCGCCCGACACCGCGCTGACCGAAAGCGGCACGTCCTGCAACCGTTCCTCACGGCGACGGGCGGTGACGATGATCTGTTCGTCGCTGAACCCGCCTTGCGCGCGCTGGGGCTGCTGTTCGGGCGCCGCCGTCTGCGCGGACACCAGCGTCGGCGCCGCCCAAAGCAGGCTGGCGCAGGATGACATCAAAATGGCCGAAATCTTCATGAAAACCTCCCCTGAAATATGATGTTCGATTCTGTTCTGTTTTGGCTTCGACCGACGGATTTGCCCGCACCCGGGGGCGGCGGCCCCTTACAGCAGGCCGCGTTCCTCCGACGTTTCCAGATCATCGGGCGACACATCGGCTTCGCGCATCGCGGTGATCACCGCCGTCTGGGCCGAGGCGATGCAGGGAAAGCCGACATAGGGCGTCAACTGCACCAGCAGCCCTTCCAGTTCCGCGACGGTCAACCCGTTGGCGAGGCCGATCTTGACGTGGTTCTTCAACTCCAGCGACTGGCGCGAGGCGATCAGCGCGGAAATGACGGCGATGCTCTTTTCCTTCCGGCTGATCCCTTCGTGCCGCCAGGCGTCGTGGAACGCCCAGCCCGCCGCCATGCGCGTGATATCCGACGTGAAGCGGTCCGAAGTCGCGGAATCGCGAAAGGCGCCGCCGAACCGGTCGCCCATGACGCCGGTGATGAAAGCCACGCCCGATTCCTGCTTTTCATCCAACTCGTTCATCATTTCATCCTTCTGGTTCGTCTCGTCCGTCACGCTGTCGCGATTGCTGCCTGGGCCAGGAAATGCGCGGGGATGGGGCCGATCTCCGTCACCCCGCCATCGACCGGCAGCAGCACGCCGGTAATGAAGCGGGCGTCGTCGCTGGCGAGGAAGGCGACGGCGCGGGCGATGTCCCAGGCGTCGCCCTCCACGCCGAGCGGGCCGATCGCCCGGCGCAGCGCGCGCATGTCGCCGGGCAGCACATGCATGGCGTGCGGCGTCATGATGTGGCCCGGTGCGACGGTGTTGGCGCGGATGCCGTCGCGGCCATGCAGTACGGCAATCTCACGCGCGAGCGCGGCCATCGCCGCCTTTGACGGGCCGTAGGCGATCGAACCATGCGCGCGGATACCCGCGATCGAGGAGATATTGACGATCGACCCGCCGCCGCCCGCCTTCATCGCCGGCACGGCATGGCGGGCCATCAGCATCGCGCTCTTGACGTTGACGTCGATCACCTGCGTCCAGCCGGTTTCGTCCGCCTCGTCCAGCGCGACGGGTTGCGAAATGCCGACATTATTGACGAGGATGTCGAGACGGCCGGTGCGCGCTACTGTCTGTTCGACGAAATAGCGGCAGTCGGCATTGACGGTCACGTCGCCGACCAGGGTAAAAGCCTGCCCGCCCGCTTCGACGATGCGGCGGCGGGTTTCCTCGACGCAGTCCCCGTCGCGGTCGACCAGCGCGACATGCGCGCCTTCCCCGGCCAGCAGCATCGCGATGGCGCGGCCGGTGCCTATGCCCTCGCCTTGCGTCCCCGCGCCGGTGACGATGGCGCAATGGCCCTTGAGGCGCGGATAGATGTCCGTGGGCTGCGGCATGGTCAGCGCCGATCCCTGGCCGTGGTGGTGCGCTGTCGAAGATGCGAAAAATCCGTGCCCGGCGCGCCTGTCGCGCGCCCGGTCGCCTGCCTGGCCATGCTGCCTCTCCCCGTCGCCGCATCTGCGGTCGTTCTTCTGTGCATGCATCATGCGATTCTCGTCGGGTCGGCGTAAGGGGTCATTTTGACATAATGACGGGGGCAATTTAACAGATGGCGATGGCCCGGGATGTCGCAGTGATTGGATTCGATGGCGTCTGCCTCGCCAGCGTGGGGTTGTTCCTTGACCTGTTCGGCCAGATGCGGCTGCGCGTGGCGAGCCAGTTCCGGACACGCGACGACATCGGCATGCAGACGCGCGCGAAGCTGTTGGGCCAGAACGCCCGTGCGATCCACGTCGTGGGCGGATGGAAGCTGGAGGTGGACAATGGATTGGGGGCGATGCCGCATCTCTATATCCATGTTCCCGATTTCTACTGCCCGCCGGATGCGACCCCCGCCTATCTGGCCGGCCTGCGCACCGTGGTGGAGTGGTTGCGCGCTCAACATGCCGGGGGCGCGCAGTTGTCGGCGACGGGGCGTGGCATCGAACTGCTGGCGGAGGCCGGGCTGCTGGGCGGTGGTCCGGCGCCGCTGGCGCGCGATGCGGCCGCCGCCTTTCGCCAGCGTTATCCGCATATCCGGGTCGACACCGCTACGCCGATCGCGGAACTCGACCGCATCATGATGGCGCGCGGCATGGCGCATGAAATGAGCATGCTGACCCGACTGATCGCCCGGCTGCTGTCGTCGACCATGGCGGGCACGCTGGCCGATGCGATGGGGATAGAGACGGAGCGGGAGGGCCTGTCGGACGATCCGCTGGTGGCCGCAGCGCAGATGTGGTTGGCCGAACGGGCGTCGCGAGGGGTGCAGATCAGCGCGCTGGCCGCGCATCTGGCGGTCAGTCAGCAGACGCTGATCCGTCGGTTCCGCGCCAGGATGGGCATGACGCCGCGCGATTATCTGCGACTGCTGCGGATCCATAGCGCCAAGTCGCAGTTGCGCGACACGCGCCGGCCGATTTCCCAGATCGCCACGCTGGTCGGTTATGACGACCTCAAATCGTTTCAGAATGCCTTTCGCCGGGATACCGGCATGAGCGCGAGCCGCTATCGCAGCCTGATGCTGGGCGGGGGCGATCCGCGTCCGGCTCCGGCAGGCGGCGCGAGGCGGTTCGATTTCGACATGCCGCTGATCCTGTGTTGAGGGGAGTGCAAGGCGCACTCCCCTTCCCGCGTCAGAACTGGATGCGGAATTCGCCGCCCATGGTGCGCGGCGGTTGCAGATAGGCGGCCGCCTGCGGATAGGGCTGAGCGGCGCTCAGCGCGTTGCCGGCCGGGAAGACCTGGCCCAGATCGACCTGATTGAGCAGGTTCTTGACCCAGAAACTGAGTTCCCCCTTCACCCCGTTCTGGAGCGGGATTTCCGAAATGCCCGCGCGCATGTTGATCCGGTTGGTGGACACGCCCGGATTATAGCGGGGCGAGGGTGAGCCGACGGTTCCCGTCGCATTGGCGATGGTCGCCAGCCTGTAGGGCGCGCAGCAGATCATGCTGGAACTGCGCGTCCAGTCGAAGTGGATGTTGAAGATCCCCGGATCAAGCGGCTGGCTGAAATCCACCGACACGGACCCTGCATGCCGCGCTGCGCCGATGCCCATCAGTTGCAGGAACGTCGAGTTGGGATGCGCGGCGATGTCGGCGGGCGAGACGATCAGGGCGCCTGCGCAATTGCCCGCTGGCGCCGCCGGACACGGCCCGGACGCAAGGATGGTCGTGCTGGACGGCTTGAACGTCTTGAGCGTGACCGGATCAATACCGATGATGCGGGTGTTGCTGTCGATATAGGTATAGTTGGCGGCGACGCTCAGGCCCGGCACGATCCGCGCGCTCAATTCCACTTCCAATCCCTTCGCCTTATAGGGGATGGAGACGTTGAACGTGTCCGAGATGCTGGGGTTGATTGCCGGGTTGGTCTGGATTGATTGCTGCTGGTTCTCCACCTTATATTTGAAGGCGGCGACGTTGAGCGTCACGCGGCGGTCGAACCATTGCGATTTGAAGCCGATTTCCCATGATTTCAGCACTTCGGTGTCATAGGCGGTAAAGGTCTGCGAGCGCACATTCGCGCCGCCGTCGCGGAAGCCCGATGCGTAGCGGACATAGGTGTTGATGTCGTCCGTCAGCTTGAGTTTGGCGGTGAAGGCGGGATCGACGCGCTTCTCCTTCGCCTCGTTGCGCTGCTGCGTGGGCAGGAATACGCCAGCGAAGATGTCGCGCCGGGCGGTCTTGGTATCGTCGCTGTAGCGCAGGCCCGCGGTCAGTTCGATCCGTTCGTCCAGCACGGGCGGGGTCCAGCTCGCCTGGCCATAGGCGGCATAGGCGTTGGTCTTGGAAAATTGCCGGATAAAGCCGCCATTGGGCGCGAATGGGCTGTAATAAGGCGCGCGGCTGGGGCCTGCGCCGGGGGTGCATGGCGCACCGGGAATACCGGCCGGGCAATTGGTGGAAAAGCCGGAATCGCGTTCGTCGCGCACATCTTCATAGAAATAAATGCCGCCGACCGTGATGTTGAAATTGGAGACGGCGTAGATCGCCTGCAATTCCTGGCTGAAGACCTTGGAATTCAGATAGTTGCTTGCCCAGGCTTGGACCGGCGAGGTGCCAAGCGAGGTCACGGCGCCGCCATAGTTGATGGAACGCCGCAGACCCGTGATCGACTTGAGCGTCAGCGCATCGCTGGCACCATAGCTCAGGTTCAGCACATGCCCCCTGTTCTTGGTGATGAAGTAGAGCGAGGGAATGGCGAAGGGCGCGCTGTCGGGATATTTGTCGAAATCCAGCGGGAATTGCTGGAAAATATTGCCATCCGTGGTGAAGATGCTCGCGGGACCGCTCGGCGGCACCGTGATGCCGCCATTGGGGTTCTCGATCGTGCCGACATTGGGGGAAACGACGATCTGCGGGAAGGCCTGATCGTCCTTCGCCCAGATATTGTCATAGGCGTAAAACACATTCAGATCGCCGAAATCGCGTTCCACCGCCACGCGTCCGCCATAGGTCTTCAGCCGGCGGAAATCCTTGTCATAGTCCCCGGTCTTCCAGTGGAAGGAGGAATAGGGGCTGGAAATGGGGGTGACATTCTCCAGCAACTCGCTCTTCATATTGCTGAAATAGCCGCCGCGCTTGCGATACATGCCCGAGAGCTGGATACGGAAGCCCGCCAGTTCGGGCAGATCCAGCCGACCCTTGAGTTCATAGGCGTCGAAATTGCCGATGCCCGCGCGGAAGTCGCCGCCCCACTCGCCCGACGGACGACGGGACACGACCTGCACCACGCCTGCCTCCGCATTGCGGCCAAACAACTGGCCTTGCGGGCCGCGCAGCACCTCGATCCGTTCGGGCGTGATCAGGTCGAGCGCGCCGCCCTGCGCGCGCGGGATGTTGATGCCGTCGATGTAGAAGGCGACCGCATTGTCCTGCGTGCCCTGCGACGCGTCCGACGTGCCATAGCCGCGCATCTGCAACGCGACGCCGGTTTCCGTGCCGTTGAGCGGATAGGAGGTGAGGCCCGCGATCTTGCCGGGGCCAAGGTCATTGACGTTGTCGATGCCCCTGCTGCGCAGCGTATCCCCGCTGAGCGCCGTGACGGCGAGCGGCACTTCCTGGAGGCGTTGTTCGCGCCGTGTGGCGGTGACGACGATATCGGCGTTTTCGACGCCGGCGCGCGACCTGTTATCCTGCGCGGTCGCGATGGAGGGGACAGACAGGATGGCTAAAGCCGATCCGGCGAGAAGAACATTCTTTTTCATATGGATACCCTCTCCCTACTCTTTGTGTTCTGTCGTAATCGAACCGGCACAGCTCCTCGGCGGCCGGAATGATGCGTGGCGATGGCATGAAAAATGACGGCGAAACGGATCGGCCGTGGACGACGCAAAAGCAGTAATGAACGGGAACAGGACGGCCGCCCTGCATGCGGCAGGCGCGGCAGATGGACCACCTCCGTCAAATGGCCGAGAATCGTGCAGAGTCGCATCGCCCCTCCTCCCCGTTCAGACGAAACATCCGCCGTTCTCGCCGGTCTGAATGCGATGGCGGCCCGTCCCCGGATCGCCCGTCCTTTCGCCCGCACCCACTATGCGGACCCTGGATAAGCTAGATTGCTTAGATGTTGCATGCAAGTTCCTGCGCCGTACATCATATGCATGATTAAACCGCGGCCTTGGCTGGTTATTATAGGTACTTATCGGTATCTATTATAACCAGACAGACTGTGGAAAGGCGAACGGATGGCGACCTTGGCGATGGACGGCCACATACCGGCGCATGTGCCCGGCGACCTCGTCCGCGATTTCGATTTCTATCATCCACCCGGCCTTGGCCATGGCGAGACGCTGGATATTCATCAGTTGTGGAAGGATGTGCAGGACAGCCATCCCCGCATCTTCTGGACGCCGCGTCATGGCGGCCACTGGGTCATCAGCCGCTATGCCGACATAGAAGCCATGCTGCTGAACCATGGCACTTTCTCGAACGCGGAGCCTTTCATCCCCCGGGGCGTCATCCCCTTCCAGACGCCGGTGCAGCTTGATCCGCCAGAGCATGGACCTTTCCGCAAGCTGCTGATGCCCGCCTTCATGCCGGCAAGCCTTGCCCGCGCGACCGATCGCGCGCGCCGCGCCGCAATCGACATCATCGAACTGCTCCAGCCACGGGGCCATTGCGAATTCGTCACCGATTTCGCCGGGGTCATGCCGATCATGGCCTTCCTGACGCTCATCAACCTGCCGGTGGAGGATTTCGCCTATCTGCGCGGCGTCGCCGTGGAGATGGGCAATCCCACCAATCCCGGCGCGGCGCAGGCCTGGGCCGACATGTCCGACTATGTCCTGCGGCAAATCCGGCAGCGCCGCGATGCGCCGCAGGACGACTTCATCTCCTCCGTCATCGCGGGCAAGGTCGCGGGTCGACCGCTGACCGACGAGGAAGTGTTCAGCATGTGCCTGCTGATCGTTGGCGGCGGGCTCGACACGGTGGTGTCGATGACCAGTCTGGCGGCCTGCCATCTCGCCCAGCATCCCGGCCAGCGCCGCCTGCTGCAAGAGCGGCCGGAGTTGATCGACAATGCCGTCGAGGAAATCGCGCGCCGCTTCGGCACCAGCAATCTCGCGCGGCTGGTGCGATCCGATACCGAAATCGCCGGCGTGCCAGTCAAGGCCGGGGACATCGTGCTGGGCCTGTTCCCGCTCGCGGGACTGGACGAGACGGTCAATCCCGATCCGATGACGCTCGATTTCGAACGCGCGCGACCCCGGCATCTGGCCTTCGGCACCGGGCCGCACACCTGCATCGGCAACAAGCTGGCGAAGCGCGAAATCCGCATCTTCCTGGAAGAATGGTTCCGCCGCATCCCCGATTTCCGGCTGGCGCCCGGCACCATGCCGCATGTCCATACCGGCCTGGTGAACTCGGTCGCCAGGCTGGACCTTGTCTGGGATGTCTAGAAAGCCCCGTCAGTCGACCGCGAAGCGGCGGTCATAGGCGGCCTGGCGGCGGGCGATCTGCGCCCGGCGCTCGTCCGGCGTCACCCGCGCCACGCCCGGCGGCAGGGCGGCATCCAGATCCGCAAGGGACACCCGGCGGCTTTCAATCGCGGGCGGCGGCGCTTTGCTATCGGGGAAGCCCTGCCAGCGATGCAGGATCAGCACATCGTGCAGACCGCGCGGGTCCAGCCAGTTGTGCACGCCCGGATCGCCGATGGACAGGACATAGGTAAAGCGCCCGTCCGCGTCCGGCGCCATCTGCGCGTTGGTCAGGCTCATCTGGTTATCGCGATTGGGCAGGCTGCGCAGCCACAGGTCGTGCAGCACGATGTCGCGATAGGTGGCGCCCGCCGAATTGGCGGTAATGATGACCGCATCGTCGTCTTGCAGGGTGAAATGGCCCAGGCTCCCCTGCTGCGTCACCAGCCCGCCGACCGACCCTGCCCCTTCGGGCGGAGTCATTATCTGCGGTCCGTTGAAGAAGAGGCGTTGCGCATAATAAGCGTAGAAGACGTCCGAGAGGATGTTGCGGATGGCAGTGGCCGCCAGTTCGTCCTCGCTCAGCGGCCCCCGCGCCGGTGGATCAAGACGGCGCACGCGCAGTGCGTCGGGCTGTTGCCGTTCCCAATCGCCCATGGAATCGCGGATGAAGAGGTAGAGCGTCCCTTCCGGGATCTGGAGATGGTTGGGCCGTCCGTCCGCAGGCGTGCCGTCCAGCGTCAATACATAGCGGCCGTCATTGCCGATCTCCATGTCGAGCTGCTCCAGCGAGGCGAGCGTCGCCGAGGTTGTGCTGTTGCTCACGAGCTGGAAGGTGACATAGGTGGAAGGCTCGACCTGTCGCTCGCCCGTCACCTCATAGCGGCCGCCCGCCGCGATGGGGATGATGCGATAGGCATTATTGGGATTGTCGCCGCCCCATTTGGCGCCCGGTGTCTTGTGGCCGAGCCATTCGGCGCCTTCGCTGTAGACGCGCAGCACACGGGGGTGGTTCGCGTCCGTGTTCGCCGCGACCAGCGTGGACTTGAAGCAATAGTCGGACACATGATCGTCGATCATCGCCATCTGGTCCGGCGGCATCAGCCGGTCGGCGACGCGCCGCCACATGATTCCAGCCTTCGCCCGCGCGGCGCGGACATCGGGCCGGTCGAACAGCCGCATGGCCAGCCGCTCAAGATCGCGCTGGTCGACATTGGCGACCGGATTCGTCGCGGACAGGAAATAGTCCCCGGTTTCGAGGGGCATTGCATCACTCTCCCATGCAGGCCGTGCCGTGATCGGCACCGAAAAGAACGATTGTTCTTATTTATCGCTAGAATCGGCAATTTATTGCAGGGATAGTGGACCAGGTTTATCAGTTTCGTCAAGCGGCGCCCAACGAGCGCCGGCGAGCTGCTCGTCCGGGATAAAGTTTACCCGGCCGCGGCCTGCTCGGCCGGCTCCGCCTTCGCGCCGACGTCGTCCTTCGCGGGCATGCGCACCAGCGGATAGAAAACCTCCTCCGCCCAGTGCGGCTGCGGGCCGGGCACACCGTAGCGCCATGGCCTGCCCGAAGGGATATGAAGCGTCCCGAACATCCAGTCGAGAAAGGCAAAGGTCACGGCATAGTTGCGGTAGGATGCGCCATCCTTTCCGTAGCCATGATGAGTATGATGCATGCCGGGACTGATGAGCAGATGCTCGGCGGCGCGGAACAGGCGGCCGAAGCGCGGATGGCGGCGAATGGCGTCGTCCCAGCGGAAATGGCTATGGGTGATGAGGTTCCAGCAGAAGATGGTGAGCACCACCAAGCCCGCCGCCATCCCCTGCCCCAGATAGACGGCGAAGCCGGTGATCCAGGCGGTCGGCACGACGAAGGACCAGAAAAGATTGATCCGCTGCGTCACCAGCACGTTCATATAACGGCCCGCATGATGGGTGCGGTGGATTTTCCACAGCCAGCGCAGCGCCGGTCGCCTTTGCCCTTCATGCGCCCAGCGATGCCCCCAGTAGAAGGCGAATTCGGCCAGCAGGAACAGTCCGACATAGGCCGGCAGCAGCGGCAGATGCGCCAGCGCCCCCCGCCCCTGTGGCAACAGCAGCCCCGCCGCGCCCGCGATCAGCAGGCCGGCCAGCGTCCGCGTGACCAGCGGGTTCAGCAGCGCGCACAGGCCGATCACCAGTACGTCATTGCGGCCATATATGCCGCGATGCCGCCCCATAAGGATTTCCGTCAACAGGATGATCGCCGTGACGGCAAGCACCGGACCATAATAGGACATCATTCTCTCCCTTGATGTCCTGTATTTTAGACTGGCGCCGGACCGGCTTCCAATTCATTGATAGGGTTGTTTCGATGAGTCTGATGCATGGAACTCCGCAAGCTTCGCCATGTCGTCACCCTGGCGCATGAACGTCATTTCGGCCGCGCCGCCGATCGGCTGGGGCTGACCCAGCCCGCGCTGACGCGCAGCATCCAGTCGGTCGAGGCGGAACTGGGCCTGCGCCTGTTCGATCGCGGGCGCGACGGCGTGCACCCGACCCGCGCGGGCGAGGCGCTGCTAGCCGACGCCGCGCCGCTGCTGCGGCAGATGGACGTGCTGGAGCGCAACATGGCCTTGCTGTCCGATCGCGCGATCGGGGAGGTGCGCTGCGGCTTCGGGCCGATGGCCGCCGCGCTGGTGCTGGCCGACATGCTATCCCATGTCGCACGCGACCATGGCGCGTTGCGGGTGCGGACATGGCTGGGTGAAGTCGGAGAGTTGCAGGATCTGCTGCGCGAAGGGGAGCTGGATTTCGCGGTGCTGGCGCATGTGCTGGTGGAGGATCGACCAGACCTCAGCTTTCGCCGCATCGGTCAGATTCGGCTCGGCGCGCTGGTGCGGCGCGGCCATCCCCTCGCTGGCCGAACCATGCGGGAAGAGGAAGCCACAGGCTTCCCCGTGATCGGCGGCACGGGCGACAGTCCCACCTATGCGCCGACGATCGCCTGCGACAATTTCGAGATCGCCGGGCAGGTGACGCTGGCGAGCGACGCCATCTGGGTAGCGGCCGAGGCGCTCGCAGACGATCGTTTCGCCCTGGTCCACGGCCTCGGCATCGCGCAGCCGCTGGAGATGGTGGTGGCCTCGCTCGCGCGGCGCACACTGTCGCCCCCTGCCCTGCTTCTCATCAACCTGATCGGCGCGGCATTGCGGAGGCGGCAGGGTTAGGGCCAATCGACCCCCGGGCATGATGGCAACCGTCGGAGATGCTGCTCCGGGACAATGGGCGCATGGCCCATTGCGTCACCGGCGCTGATGACCTCGCCGCATGTTGCGGGAAAAGGCGACGGCCTGCGGCGGATGATCGGAAAGGCCGTGCGATCGTCCGTATCCATGATGTCTTTTCCGGCTTGCTTGCCCGGCCCGTCCCCCGCGCTAGGCTGCCTCCACCGCTAGGCTGAAAGCACGACAGGGAGAGGGAGATCGCCGATGAGCATATGGCTACCGCTGGCGCCGCAGGACGTCACTGCCCAATGGCTGGGCGAAGCGCTCGCCCGGCGCTTCCCCGGCACGCGGGTCGAACGGCTCGACATCGGTGAAATTCTCTGGGGCACCGGCACCAAGATGATGGTGAGCGTCGCCTATAATGACGCCGGCCGCGCGCATGGCCTGCCCGAAGCGCTGTGCATCAAGGCGGGCCTTGCCGAACATCGCGAACTGGTGAAATTCTGCTACCAGACGGAGGCGCGCTTCTTCGCCGAACTGGCCCCGCGCCTGACACTGGGCCTGCCGCATGTCCTTTACGCGGCTGCCAACGCGGATCAGGGAATGGTCGTCATGGAGGATCTGCGGCCCACCGGCGCGCATATCTGCCGCGTGCAGCAGCCCCTCACCCGTGATCAGGCCGCCGCCTTTCTCGACGACCTGGCCTCGCTCCATGCGCGCTGGTGGGACAGTCCGGCGCTCGCCGATGATGGTGAACTGGGCTGGCTGATGCGGCACGATCCGCTGCCGGACGAAGCCTGGGGCGATTTCGGCCGGGGCCAGCTTCAGCCCGAAAGCTGGGCGCATTATATGGGGCTGCCCCGCTCGCTCGGCATCCCGGCCATCTGCCGCGACCGGGAAACGATCCACGCGGCGCTACAGGATTTGCGCCGCGTCGGGGAACAGGGGCCGCGCTGCGTCGTCCATGGCGATGCGCATCTGGGCAATATGTATCTGACCCGCGAGGGCAAGCCCGGCTTCCTTGACTGGCAGACCACCCGGCGCGGCCACTGGGCGCACGATGTCGCCTATTTCTACATCTCCGCGCTCGATCCGCTCGACCGCCGGGCATGGGAGAAGGAGCTGATCGCCGGTTATCTCGCCGCGCTCACCCGCCATGGCGTCGCTACCCCGCCGTCGGAAGGGGAGGCATGGCGGGCGATCCGCGCCCATATCGTCTACGGCCTGTTCTACTGGATGGTGAACCCGGTCGAATGGCAGGCGGAGGAAAACAACGCCGCCACCGCCCCGCGCTTCGGCTGGGCAGCGGTCGACCATGAAGCGCCTCCGGTCGGGGCGCTGTAGGACGGGGTGTCTGACGCCGCCCCGTCCTGTCGGGGCTTCACCCCTGCCTGACGAAACGGTTCTGGATCGACCCGAACAGATAGTCGCGATTGGCCTGCTCGTCGAAGGCGTCCAGCGTCCAGCCGTCGGGATGGATGCTGGTGCGGATGGCCTCCGGTTCGGGAAGCAGCGCCACCTCATCCCCCTGGATATAGAAATCCCGCCCGCTGACATGGGTGGCGGCATCGGTGCACAGCCACACCACCAGCGCCGCGACATGCGCGGGCAGGGCGGCCATGCGCGGCTGCGCCATCGGCTTGTTCCACAGCAGCGGAATGCCCAGCCGCGCCGACTCCGCGATCGTCTCGTCGATTTCCGGCGTATGGGTGCCGGTCAGGTGCGACACCGGCCGGATCAGGTTGGCGCGCACGCCGAACTCGCCCAGGTCGCGCGCGATCGTGCGGGTGAAGCCCAGCAACCCTTCCTTGGCCGCTGAATAATTGGCCATGCCCCAATGACCGAAGCCCGAGGGCGAGCCGGTATTGACGATGACGCCGCCGCGCTGCGCGATCATGTGCGCCGCCGCCGCCCGGCAGGTGTAGAAGCTCGACGTCAGGCTGACGTCCATGCACAGGTTCCAATCCTGATCGGTCATCCGGTCGATCCGCGAGGGCCGCACGATCCCGGCATTGTTGATAAGGATGTCGATCCGGCCGAACGCGTCGATTGCCGCCTGCACCGCCGCCTCGCCGCCCTCGCGCGTGGCCACGCTCGAACATTGGCCGATGGCCTCGCCGCCCGCGTCGCGGATTTCCTGCGCCACGGTTTCGGCAAGGGATGCGTCACCGGCTTCGGTGCCATAGGGGCCGCCGCCCAGATCGTTGACGACCACCTTCGCGCCCTGCTCTGCCAGCAGCATCGCCTCGGCCCGGCCGATATTGCGCCCGGCGCCGGTCACGACGGCGACCTTGCCCTTCAGTCTCTGCATTGCCTGCTCCCGCTTATTGTGCGGGCAGAATAGCGGCTCTCACCGGGACTCCCTAATCACTGACATGATGCTTGCGGGGCCTGCGCTTCCCGGCGGCGACCGCCTCCGCCACAAGATCCCGGACCAAGGAATGCGCCGATGATCTTCACCTGTGCCCCCAATTTCCGCGATCTGGGTGGCCTGCCCGTCACCAGCGGAGGCCGTGTCCGGCCGGGCCTGCTCTACCGCTCCGAAGCCATCGCAACCCCGCCGGTGGACGAGGCGCAGGCGCTCGCCGCGCTTGGCATCCGCTTCGTCTGCGACCTGCGCAGCGCGCGCGAGCGGGATCTGACGGCAGGCCACTGGCCGGGCAGCGGCGCGACCGTGCTGCCGATGGATGTCATCGCCGACTTCCGCGCCGCCGCCGACCCCTTCGCGGCGATGCGCGCCGATCCGGGCGAGGCGGGCGCGACCGCGCTGATGATCGCCACCTATGACGCGCTGCCCGCCGCCTGCGCCCCGCATCTGGCAACCCTGTTCAACCGGCTGTTAGAGGGCGACACGCCGCTGCTGATCCACTGCACGGCGGGCAAGGATCGCACCGGCTTCGTCGTCGCCATGCTGCTTCACGCGCTCGGCGTATCGGACGAGGCTATCATGGCCGACTATCTTCGCAGTGGCGATTGCCCCAATCCGGCAGTCACCGCCACGACCCGGCAGATCATGGAAGCAGGACTTGGCGGCCCCGTGGAGGAACGCGCGCTGGACGCGCTCACCTGCGCGCGCGCCGCTTATCTGGAGGCAAGCCACGCGCGCATCCTGCACGATCACGGCTCGCTCGCCGCCTATCTGCGCGATGCGGCCGATCTCGATGACGCGCGGCGCGCCAGGCTGGCCGCTGCGTTGGTGGAACAAAGGAGAGACATATGAAAGCGATCGTCATCAACCGTTATGGCGGCCCCGAAGTGCTGGAGAGCGCCGCCCTGCCCCCGCCACAGCCGCAACAGGGCGAGGTGCTGGTGCAAATTGCCGCCGCCGCCGTCAATCCGGCTGACGGCAAATGGCGCGCGGGCATGTTCGAAAGCTTCGCGCCGGTCGGCTTCCCCCATATATTGGGCTATGACGTGGCGGGTGAGGTTGTGGGTGGAGCGGGCTTCGCGCCCGGCACGCGCGTCTTCGGGATGCTCGATCCGTTCCGCAAGGGCGGCTATGCCGAACAGGTTGCCGTACCCGCCGATCATCTCGCGCCCGTGCCCGACGGCATCGACCTGCCCACCGCCGCCGCCATCCCCACCGCGGGCCTCACCGGTTTGCAGATGGTGGAAAAGGGGCTGGACCTTCAGCCCGGCGCGACGCTGCTTCTGACCGGGGCGCTGGGCGCGGTCGGCCGCTTTGCCCTGTTCGCCGCCAAAGCGCGGGGCGCGCATGTCGTCGCCGCCGTGCGCGCCGCCCATCGCGACGCCGTCCGCGCGCTGGGCGCTGATGAGGCGATCACGCTAGGCGAGGAGGATTGGGCCGGGGCACCCTTCGATCATGTGATCGACACAGTGGGCGGCGAAGCGGTCGGTGCGCTCTGCCGCCATCTCAGGCCCGGCGGTCGCCTGCTGACCGCTGCGACCACCCCGATCCCGGCTGACGGCCTGCCCGCCGCGCCCGAATTTTACGCCGTCACCCCCAGCGGGCCTGACGTGGCTCGCCTCGCCGCCGCCGTGGCGGAAGGGCGGATTGCGGTTCCGATCGCCCGGATACTGCCGCTCGGTCAGGCGGCGGAGGCGCATCGGCTGGTCGAGGCTGGCGGGCTGAACGGCAAGGTCATCCTGACGCCCTGAGCGGGTCGCGCTTGCGGGTCGCGCTTGCGGGTCGCGCTTTCAGGGGCCTGAGCGGGTCGCGTTTTCAGAGGATCGCCGCCGCGCCGCATCACGCCCCGGCCAGTGCCGCCAGCGCCGCTGCCTTTTGCCGCACCGGGCCGCGCATATCCTCGCCCACCAGCAGGCGCGGGGGCAGAGCCTTGCCATCCAGCGCAGTCAGGATCGCGTCGGCGACCTGTTCCGGCGGACTGGCGGCGGTGGCGTAATAATCGTCCAGCACCGCCTTGCCCTGTCCCGACAGAAAGCCATAGTCGGCGATGCGCGCCTGCGCCTCGCGCGTGCCGTGGCTGATGAAACGGGTGGCGATTGCGCCCGGTTCGACCAGCATCGCGTGGATGCCGAAGGCCGCGACTTCCAGCGCCAGCGTTTCGGTCAGCCCCTCCAGCGCGAACTTGCTGGCGCAATAGGCGCCCAGTCCCGGCGTGCCGTTCAGGCCGCAGCCGGACGAAAGCTGCACGATGATGCCCGCGCCGCGTTCCCGGAAATGCGGCAACAGCGCCTGCGTCAGCGCCCAGGGGCCGAACAGGTTGACGTCGAACAGCGCGCGCGCTTCGTCCAGGCCGACCTCCTCGACCGCGCCAAACAGGCTCTGTCCCGCATTGTTCACCAATATGTCGATCGGCCCGGTGGCAAGGGCGCGCTGCGCCAGATCGGCAACTTGCCGTGCATCGCTCATGTCGGCGACAAGGCCGGTCGCGCGGCCCGCTCCATCCGCTTCGAACCGGGCGAGCGTTTCGGTATCGCGGCCCGTGCCGATGACATGATCGCCCCGCGCCAGCGCCGCTTTGGCCAGCGCCGCGCCGATGCCGCTCGAAATGCCGGTGATCAGCCAGCGCCGTCCGTTGGAAGTCATGCTTGTCTCTCCTGATTATCATATGCTGCGCCGCCCCGGCCCAGCAGGGCGCGGACGCCCAGCCCCGCGCCGATTGCCAGCAGCACCAGTCCGAACAGGATGAACAGGCCCGACAGGCCCGCCACCCCGCGCATCCAGGCGGCGATGAAGGGGAAGGCGAGCTGCGCGCCGAACATCACGCCATTGGCCAGGCCGATCGCCTGCGCGCTCAGATGCGGCGGGCTGATGGCCATGGCCGTCGCGCTGACATTGGGGGCCATGATCGCGACCATCGCGCCGCTCACCACCACGCCGGCGGTGAATATCGGCATGGATGTGCTGGTGCCCGCGATCGCCAGCCCCGCGCCCATGGCGAGCATCGACACAGCCCACACGCCATACAGGCCCATCGCCCGATGCGCCCGGCCATAGCAGGCGGACGCCGCCACCGCCGCGACAGACCCGATGGTCACGGGCACCGCCAGCAACTTTGTATCGGTGATGCCCAACTGCGCCAGATAGAGCGGCGCATAGATCGGCCCGATCAACATACCCATGCCCGCCAGCGCCGCGATCAGCAGCAGGAAAGCCATGGCCGGCCCGATCAGTCCGCTCCTTACCTGCCCCGTTTGCGCCACGGCCGGATCGCGCGGCGCCGCGACGCCCAGCCAGCGCGGCAGCATCAGCACGGGCAGCAGCACCGGCAGCGCCAGCAGGTTGACGAGGAAGGCCAGCCGCCAGCCATGATGGCCGATCACGCCGATCAGCGGAAAGAGCAGGATCGCCGTTGCCCCACCCACGACCGAGAACCAGCCGAACATCCCCATGCGGATATCGGACCGCAGCGCGCCCAGTCCCGCCAGCGACCCGGTAAAAATCGCCGACAGCGCCAGCCCCAGCACGACTCGCGCCGCCAGTATCGCCCAGAGCGAATCGAGTATCGCCGGCGCCGCCCCGGCGGCCGCGAACAGCAGCAGCGCGGGCAGGAACACCGCCCGGCATCCAAAGCGCGCGATCAACGCGCCCGCGATCGGTGCGCCCAGCGCAAAGGCAAAACCGGCGAGCGTGCCGACCAGCTCGGTCATCAATACGACATGGGGTGTGCCGGCGAAGGCCCGCTCGATCTGCGGCAGGACCAGTCCGGGCGAAAACAGCCCGACCGTCGTGAACATCCCGCAGGCGAGCAGCGCGAATATGCCCATCCGTGGCAAGGTGACGCCATCTGTCCCGCCCGCTGCATTGCCGTGCATCCCGCCCTCCTGTTATTTTGCAGACAGGCGTCTCAGAAAAACCGGGGGCAGGCAATCGGGCGGGACGGATCTGCCCGGCAGGTAACGCATCCGTGATCAGCTTGGCCGCGCCGCTTCCTTTCGCTCGCCGTCACGGCGAAAGCGGGAACTGCATGATCCGAAGCGATTCGTCGCGACAAGCCGGACGGGGAGAGAAGATGAAGCGCGTCATCCTGCTGCGCGGGCCGCGATCCGGGACGGTCGACGCCGCTCCCGGCTGGGCGGCGGCCCAGCCCTGGGCCGCCGACGCGACCCG
The DNA here is from genome assembly GCA_900100475.1 of Sphingobium faniae. Classification (GTDB taxonomy): domain Bacteria; phylum Pseudomonadota; class Alphaproteobacteria; order Sphingomonadales; family Sphingomonadaceae; genus Sphingobium; species Sphingobium faniae. Next base: position 185,204 of record FMTU01000004.1, read on the forward strand.
CATCGTCGTCCATGTCGGCTTCTCCGCGCCGGTCGAGCCGGGTGGCGCGGACAGGCCCCCTGCCTATGACGCGGTGATCGAACTCTGGTCCGACGCCGCGCCCGATATCGACGCCTTGCACGCGGACTGGGCAGAGGCGACGATCCGCTCGTCCGCCCAAGTAATCGGCAAGCCGGCAGCCCGGCCCGTGCCGGTCGGCATCACGCCGGGCCTCTCGCAACTTTCCTTCATCCGCGCGATCGACGGCCTGCCGCTCGCCGAGGCCGAGCGTCATTGGGACGAGCATATCCCGCTCGCGCGCGCCATCCACATCGGCATGAACCGCTATGTGCAGGACCGGCTTTCGCCGCCCGATCCCTGGTTTGGCATGGCGCATCTTCATTTCCCCGACGAAGCGGCGCTGCGCGACGGGCTGTTCCGCAGCCCCGAGGATGTCGCCGTCATCAACGCCGACGTTGCGGAATTCGTCAGCGATTACGCCACCATGCTCGCCATCGAGCATGTGGTGAAGGGATAGAGGGAGAAGACAGACATGGACCTTGGCCTGACAGGCAAGCGCGCGCTGGTGACGGGCAGCAGTTCCGGCATCGGCGCAGGCATAGCACGGCTGCTGGCGGCGGAAGGCTGCGCCGTCGTCGTCCACGGCCGCGACGCCGACAAGGCGCAGGCGGTGGCCGATGCGATCGGCGGCGTGGCGACCGTCGCGATCGGCGACCTGTCCACCAACGAAGGCGCGGACGCCGTTGCGGCGGCGGCGGGTGACGTGGACATTCTCGTCAACAATGCGGGCGGCGCGGTCGGCACGTCGGCCATGCACTGGACGCAGGTGGACGAGGCCGGTTGGGAAGGCACCTATCAACTCAACGCCATCGCCGCCGCGCGCATGGTCCGCCGCCTGCTGCCCGCGATGCAGGCGAAGGGCTGGGGCCGCATCATCAACGTCGCGAGCGCTGCGGCGACGCAGCCCATTGCCTTTGGCCCCGACTATGGCGCGGCCAAGGCGGCGATGCTGAACATGACGGTCAGCCTTGCCAAGGCGCTCGGCCCCTGCGGCGTCACCGCGAACAGCGTCAGCCCCGGCATGATCCTGACCCCGGCGGTTGAAACATGGCTCGGCAACCTCAAGCAGACCATGGGCTGGGGCGACATATCGTTCGAGGAGGCCGAGGCCCGCGCCGCGCGCGACCTCACGCCCATCCCGGTCGGCCGCATCGGCCGGGTTGAGGAGATCGCCCACATCGTCTGCATGATCGCCAGCCCGCAGGCCGGCTATATGACCGGCGCGAACGTTCGCATGGATGGCGGACAGGTGCAGAGCGTGAACTGAGGACGCGAAAGCGGGCGAAGAAAACAGCAACGAAAAGAGGGCATTATGACGGATATTCGGTTCGACGGCCGCGTCGCGATCATCACGGGGGCGGGGAACGGCCTGGGCAAGGACTATGCCCTGGAACTGGCCCGGCGCGGCGCGAAAGTGGTGGTCAACGATCTGGGCGGCAGCGGGTCGGGACAGGGCGAATCGCACAATGCCGCCGATCTGGTGGTGCAGGAGATTCGCGACGCGGGCGGCGAGGCGGTCGCCAATTATGACAGCGTCTCGACCCGTGCGGGCGGGGCGGCGATCGTGCAGACCGCGCTCGACGCCTTCGGCAAGGTCGATATCTGCATCAACAATGCAGGCTTCCTGCGCAACGCCCGGTTCGAGGACCTGACCGACCAGCAAATCGACGCCATCATCGACGTGCATCTGAAGGGCGCGATCTATGTCGCCCAGCCCGCCTACAAGGCGATGCGCGCCAACGGCTATGGCCGCTTCCTGTTCACCGGATCGGCATCGGCGATGTTCGGCCATGCCTGGCAGGCCAATTATGCGGCGGCCAAGGGCGGCCTGATGGGCCTTAGCCATATCGTCGCGATCGAGGGTTCGGCCTATGGCATCACCTCCAACCTCCTGATGCCCACTGCCCAGTCGCGGCTGGCGGCGGAAATGGACGCCGGCTTCATGGAGATTCCAGCCTTTGCCGAATCGGTGCAGGGTGCCGACTATGCCGCCAGCGCGGACCGGATCGAGGTGCCGTTCAACACCCCGCTGGTCGTCTATCTGGTCAGCGAGCAATGCACCTCCACCCACGGCATCTATTCGCAGAATAGCGGCCGCTATGCCAAGGTGCGCATCAATGCCGCCGACGGCTGGGTCGCGCCGATGGGGTCGACCCCGCCCAGCGCGGAGGATATCGCGGCGCATTGGGACGCGATCACCGACCCCGCCGTCAGCCATGAGCCGCTTACCGTCTATGACGAGTTCACCGCTGAAAGGAGACACGAGACCTTAGAGACGGGATCAAACGGGATTGTGCGGGGGCAACCGGGATGGAACCCGCAAAAAATCGGGCTTTTCGTGGTTTTGTGAAGTCAGCCGGGCGGTTTGGGCTGTGTCTATAGTGAAGGGCCAAATAGACAGCCCAGAGACCAGAGCATTTAGAGTACGGTGCGTTTCGGCGATTTTAAGAAGGGGTTGCCGCGAAAGCCTCCTAAACCCCCAAAAAAGGGCTTTCAAAGCCTCTTAATGGCATTTTGAGAGTGGCATCGCTGCCCGCGATATGGGCCATCGGGTGAAAAGAAGTGGGACCGGGCAGGTCCCACTTTGAATTTGAGGGTCCCAGTTTCGAAAATCGGCGGAAATCGGGGCGCGGCGGCGATCCATGCCACCCTACGGCCCCTCATCACCGTCGATGGAAGTGGGCCGAATTTTCAGCGGGGATTCCCGTCGCCCTTTTCCAGCGTTTCCACCACACCATCCAGAATGCCGATGGCGAACGCGGCTTCGTCGCGGGTCAGGGTGACAGATTGCGCGTCCGGCTCTTCCAGCTTGGCGCGCAATCTCTTCGACAGGGCTTGAGCGTCCTTCCAGATGGCCGCTTCCCATCTCTGTTTGTCCATGGCTTATGCTCCTCTGATGAGCAGTTCCAGATCGGGCAGCGATGCTATGATATCGGACGGCTGGACGCCATAGGCGGCGGCCAGGGCGAGAAGCTCGCTATGCCGGACCGGATAACCGTAGGACAGGTGAAATAGCCGGTCCATCTCAATGCCGCTCAATCGAGCCAGCTTGACGTAAGGCAGCCCGCTCTGGTGATGCCATGCATCAAACCATCTCGACCCGGTCGCGATCGCCAGCGCAACCGGATGATCCGGCCCATAAGGCATGTAGGATTGCGAGCGGTCGATTGGACGCTCTCCCTTGTGGCGGCGGCGGATAGCCATCAACGCATCCTCCCTTCGCGCCGGGCGATGATGCGTTCGATACGGGACAGCGGCGACGGCTCGATCTCTTTTGAGCGAGGCGGAACCACCTCACGCGGCAGAACCGGGACAAGCTCATGCGTTGTCCAGATTTCGGCCAAAGCGTGCATGAAGAGCGGACGATCCTTACCCGGCTCCGGTTCATGTTCATCCCATTGGGCAAAGCCCGCGTCGATGGCATCGGTCTGCGCCTGGTCAAGCGTCGGCCGCCATGGTGCCTTGGCCTTCCCCCCTACGCCAAAGCAAAAAGCAGGGTCACGCCGCCGCACCATCACAGCGCCAGCCAATCCACTTCCGCCTCAGCCAGAGCGTCGTGCATCTCAGGCGGAGCGCCGACCGTGTTAAGGCGCTTCGAGACCGCCTTGAAATCTCCATCACGGGGAAAGCCAGGATCGCGGAAGGCATTGCGGGCCAATTCCCCGATATCGTCATCCCGCTTGATCTGGGCGAGCAGGTAAGTGCCGAAAGGTTCCTTCCGACTGGCAAACTGGGACGGATTTGCATGTTGCATCTTGTTCCTCCTTCACCGACTCGATGCCGGTGAAGGAATGAGAACATAAAGAGAACGAAAGAGTCAATTCACAGGCAAGATTGCACCACATTCTGCGTCTTTTCGACCCATGCCTTGGGAGCTTGGAAAGCGATTGTTCTCTGTTCGCCATCATCCCGCAGCAGCACGGCACTGAATATCATGCTGGTTATCTCGGTTTCCGTGCCGATATAGACAAATGTTTGCCGTTCTCCGTGAAGCGTAGAGGGCAAAAACCATCTACCCAGCCCTACGCCTACACACCATTCGAGTGCTTCCAAGCTCTTCGAACTGGTGAACTGAGGGGCTGGCATCTTATCAAGCCGTCCTTGGATAGTGTCAGCATGGGCTATCGATGCTACACTAATGGTCACCGCAACCAGGCCGAGCTTTGCAGCAACAGATAATAAAAATCGCATGTAATCCCCCCTCATGGCCGCTCCACCGGCGCGCCCATCAAATGCGCTGTAAGAATTTGCCCAAGATACGCGCGATCGGAACGAACTGGTCGTCGCTCACCTCGTCCGGCGTGATGACGTCTTCCTCACCACGCTCTCGCGGACGGAGAGAATAGCGCGCCACCTTTAAGCCGTTCTCGCGCCGCCAGATGACAATGTATCCATCTACCAACTCCGTTGGCTCGCATTCGCGGCAAAACACCAAGTCGCCCTCATACAGGTCCTTGTCACCCAAGCGGCTATGATAGTCGGATAAAAGACGCACCAGATAAAGTTCCGAGGCTGTGCCAAGCGTTCTATTCAGCCAGTCCTTTCGGAACGGCGTCCACGATTGAACAGGCCCTTTGCCTGTATCAGTGATGTTCCGCAAATCGAAGAAAGGCACCCGTTCCCATTCAGCGTCATCGGCGTCGATCACCGCCGATGTTTGCGTCTTAGGCCGCCGATTGAGCGCAAGCCATTCCGCTGGAACGTCCAATGCCTCCGCTATTGGAAACAAATATTCCGCTCCTGGGGTTTTTCCAGAGCGTAGATAGTCGCTTATGCGCTTCTCGGGGACGCCGCTCGCGGAGGATAAATCCCTGTTTTTCCATCCCTTCGCTTCCATCGCAGCGGCCAGACGGTCTTTAAACAGATTTCCGCCTTCTGGGGCTTGATAATCCGCCAATGCGGAACTATTCTCCGCAAGTGAGGATTTAGCAGAAGGTTTAGCCATGAGGCCACCCCCCAATGTGAAGCACGACGTTTATTGCGTCATTCGGAAACGATATGGATCGATCCCTGCGTTCGAACGCGAAAAAGGACTTTATCGGCGCTCGGTCACGGACGTCCTCTGCGGGAAAAAATCCCGTAAGACGCAAGAAGCTGTGGCCGCAGAAATTGGTCATACTGTCGAATCCCTATTCGGCGGAACGCAATCCGCAGTTGCGGACATTAGCGAAACCATAACCCCTTCGCACCGTATAAATGCGGAGGTCCGATAGACATGGCTCACCGCATTCCGCCGTCAATCATTGATGGGCCATCCCAGAGCGATCCGCAGTTCATCGAGAACACTGACAATCTGTGTCGCCTCCGTCCGCTTGCCAAAATCAGCCGCCGCACGGCTCATCGCTTCCGCAAGATCAATCGTTTCCTTCGCGCTGCCTGGGACAAGGCGGTCCGTTGCAACGATGTGAGCCAAAAGCACGCTTTTCAGGGCGTCAGTAGAGTTTTCGGACTGGGCCATAGTTTTGATTCGCACTTCCACGGGTTGAGCGAGAACGATCGTATCGCCCGCGCCATCTTCACGCACCGTCAGAATGAGGAGGCACGCTGATGGCCACCGCAGCGAAGGAAGTCATGGACGCCGGGACCGTCGTTCTCGCCCTTTCTCCCCATGACATTTTGGTCAGCGACCGGCTGGGCGCATTCTGGCCCGACAAGGCAGCCGCCATAGGCCGTTTGATGGCCGAGGACGGCCAGAATGAGCCGATCAAGGTCCGCAAGAACGGCCCGCGCGCGACGGCTCCTTGGACATTGGTGGCCGGTCTCCACCGGCTCGAAGGCGCGAAGCTGGAAGGGCTTGCGATCATCGACGCGATCGTTGTCGCTGGCGACGAAGCGATGCTCCGAAAAGTCGAAGCGTCGGAAAATATCGAGCGCGGTTCGCGCAGCCCGCTGGAACGCGCCAGTTTCGTGCGCGCCATTGCGGACGCTGCCGAAGCGCGGCTGAAAGAACAGCATGGCGACCTGACGCCAGCGCAGATCGCGATCCGCGCCCGCTGGGATGCGATGAAGTCCAGGGCGCCCGGCGTTGAGCGTGACGATGACCTTAATGAAGCGGAGGCAGATCATACGCGGCTCAATTTGAGCCGCGTATATGGATGGCGCGAAGGTGTGGCTGAGGCGCTGGGAATGTCTCTTGCGGCAATCAAGCGCGATCTCGCCCTTCACCGTGCCCTGATCGCCCCGTTTCCTCGCCTTTGGCGCGACCTCGCGACGCATCCTGTCATCGGCGAGAACGCCAGCGCGCTGCGCGATATCGCAGCGATCAAGGATGAGGACATGCGCGGCGACCTGATCGCCTCGCTGATCGACAATCCCGACATGACGCTGGCGCAGGCGATGGAAGGGCTGGGCCTTTCTACCCCTGCGGCCCCTGCCGCGACCGGGGCGACCAAATATATGAACAATGCAACGGCGAACCTCGCCCGGCTGTCGGCCGGTGAGCAGCGCCAGATCGCCTCCCAGATCGTGGAAACCTTCAAGCCGACCGCGCTGGAAGCCCTGCGCGATGCGCTCAATGCCCGGCTGGCGGAAATCGGAGAGGAAGCATGAACAGGACCCGCCGCAAGGAAATCGACGGCGTGATCGCCATGATCGAAGACATCAAGTCGCAGATCGAAACACAGGCGCAAATCGTCGCGGACATCTGCTCCGACGAAGAAGCCTATCGGGACGCGATTCCCGAAAACATGCAGGAAAGCGCCCGGTATGAAACCGCTGATACGGCGGCGCGGGCGCTCTCATCCGCCCAGGACGAACTGGAAGCCATCGACTTCGACGGGATCATGGAAAGCCTGCGGGAGGCGCAGCTGTGAGCGCGCGCGAATGGCATCTCGATATCGTCCGAGACGGTGCATATCCGCTCCTGCTTGTCATGATCGAACCGCAGAGCGGGCGCGTCCAGCACTCGACCATCAAGCGTTTCACACGCCTGGAAGTCATCCCAGCCATCCAAGAGATGATGCGCCGCCTTGGCGAATGCCCCACGGCCATCGTCACCGACAACGGTCGAGGGTGGATCGGCGTCGCCGAAGGGCTGGGCGTGCAGCGGTGCATCCTGCCGCCCGGCCGGAAGACCGCACTCGAAAGGATCGCCATGCGCCTCATCCAAAAGATGGGAGACGACGCATGAGCGCCCGCACCTATCACGTCCATTGCGCCGCCGAGGGCTGCACCTCGCGCATCGGCAAGGGCCAACTGTTCTGCAAGGACCATTATTTCGCCCTTCCAAGGGCCTTGCGGGACGATCTCTGGGCGGCATGGCGGCGGGCGATGGAAGTCTACCGCGTCAACATGACGCGGGACGAACAGGAGCTTCGCAACCGCGCCTATCAGGACGCCTTCCGCGCCTGCGTCGAGCATCTGCGGAGCGCGCCGCGCACGGATGCCGCAGCGATGTCCACGGTCGCAATCGCGGCGACCGGCGAGCCAGTGCGCTTCGTCGAAGGGAGGCGGCTGTGACGAACCGCCTCCGTATTCGTGATATGGCCCCAGTCTACCGCCCGGCTTTTGCCTGCGGCTGCGTTATGCGCGCGATCAGAAGGCTCGATCCAACAATTCTTCTGGTTGAGGCCACCGAGGCTCTGTCAGCCCGGATCGAGCGATATGTCGAAGGGCATGGCGATACTTCATGCCCTCGACGGTTTGAACGTCTATCACTGCGCGTAGCACGCTGGCTGATCGAAGTCCCAGCGTCCGCGCACGTATCCATAGAACCGAACGATCCTCGGCGGCCGTTTTCTGCCATCGTTTCGTGCGCTCGGCAGGCGTCGCAGAGAGAAGCGCTATTGCGTCGTCAATTTGCTTCATGTCGGTCAGATCATCCCAGAACAGATCGGCATCTTTCCGTTTCAGAAGCCGCGCAATCTGTTTGCGCTCCGCGTCTGTCAGAAGATCAAGCAGTTCGTCCGCTATCAACCGCGCCTGCGTTTCATACCGATCAAGCCCCATCGGCTCCCCCTTTCATTGAGTCGGGCGACGATAGCAGCAATGGCGGAGACGCGCAGTGACCGTCCCGCCCCGCCCCGCCCGTCATCCGCTGGACTGGTATGTAGAGCCGACATGGACCGTCCGCGCGCTGATGCAGATGATCGCGCTCGACCCGGATTATACGATCTGGGACCCGTGCTGTGGCCTCGGCACCATACCCGCAGCCTTCGACGCCATGGGCCGCAAAGCCTTCGGCTCCGATATCGCCGACCGGCGCATCGTCGGGCTGGAATGGCCGTTCTGGCACATGGGGGAGCATGATTTCCTGGGCGAACAGCGCCACATGCTCGAAATCGAGCCGCTGCTCAGCGTCGTCTTCAACCCGCCCTATTCCTATGAGGACGATATCGCGGAGCGGTGCGTCCGGCAGGCGCTGAAGGTGGCGAGCGGCATGGTGTGCGCGCTGCTGCCGATCCGGTGGCGGGCGAGCGAGAAGCGTTTCGGCTTCCTTCAGGAGGAATTTCCTCCGCTCGAAATCCTTGAGTTCTGCGACCGTCCGTCCATGCCGCCCGGAACGGCGCTGCACGATCGCGACGAACAGGCCGGGCAGCTGACCGCGTGGAAGCGCGGAAAGACCGATTACGCCTGGTATGTCTGGGACCGGCACCGCCCGCGCCCCGATACCCGCAGCCGCCTTATCCCGCCCCGCACCCGCGCGCAGAAGATCGCCGATCGCGAATATGATCTGCGGCGGGTCGGCGCGCTCCCCCAGCTGGAGTTGGCCGCATGACGAAACGCATCAAATATATCGTTGTCGAGAAGTCCGGCATGGTCGGTGAGCACGATGTAGGCACCTTCGGCACCTATTCGGCGGCGCTCAACTGGATGGAGCGCAACTATTCTGAGAGCGAGCGCGATCACACCCATCGGAACTGCCTGTTCCCCGATGTCTGTGTCGAGGTCGATGGCGAGCGGAGCTACGACGTATGACCGCCGCGTCCGCCCAGGCCGAACGCTTCGCCCGTGCCCGACAGGAATTTGTCGAGGCAATGCAGCGCGGCTGCGCGATTCCCGAACTGCGGAAGCGGAAGGCGGAGGAACGGATCGCGCTGCGCCAGCGCGCGCATGGCGAAGTGGCCGAACATACCGCCGATCTGATGGACGGCGATGAAGCCCTTCATGGCGATTTCCGGGACTTCGGCGCGTCATGGATGATGAGGGACTGACGATGAAGAAGCCCCGCTACATCACCTGGTATGGCTATTTCGGACGCACTTCCAACGTGAAGGACGCGCCGGCGGTGCTGGATAGCGCCATGGTCGGCCGCATCCTGGGCGCGCTGCCTCCTGCCGGGGAGAAGCGCAAGTGACGGAACGGCAACTTCTCGTCCTGAATTTCATTCGCGAGCGGATCGAAAGCACCGGCGTCTGCCCGTCTCTGGTCGAGATCGCCGGGGCCATGGGGGTCAAATCCAAGAGCAACGCCCATCGGGTGATCGGCGCGCTTATCCGCGACGGCCATCTGTGTCGCGGCGCGAGCCGTTCGAGTCGCAATCTGCGTCTTGCCAACGACAATCTGCGTAAGGTGTCCACCTCCGCATTAATGGCGGAACTGGAACGCCGGGGTGTCCGCCTTGGCTAAGACCCGCGCCACCCATCCCGACCAGATCGCCTTCACGTTCGAAGTGCCGCAGCCCGCGACGCTTCCGGCCGCGCTGGCTGGCATGGACAAGCGGATCGCGCGCACGGTTTCCGAGGCGCTGGGCGGTCATGACCGCAATGTCATCGCCGCGCAGATGACTTCCCTGCTCGCGGAGGACGTCACGAAGCTGATGCTGGACGCCTATGCCAGCCCTGCGCGCGACGGCCACAATATCAGCTTTCATCGCATGTGCGCGCTGATCGCGGTGACGAACCGTTTCGATCTGCTGGACCGCGAACTGCGCGCGATCGGCGCGGCGGTGCTGGTCGGCGACGAAATCTACACCGCGCAGGTCGGCCACATCACCAGCGAGATTTCGCGGCTCCAGCAGCAGCTGAAGTCGCTGCAACGCATGAGCCCCACCATCACGAGGAATCGCCGCAAATGATCGCATCGGGGGGAAAGTCCTGGTTCACCGCCGCCGAGATCGCCGACCTTGGGTTGCCGGGCCTGCCCCGCACCAAGCGCAAGGTGAACGAACGGGCTGATCGGGAAGGCTGGAAGGTCGCGGCCGATCGCGACGGCGTGCCGCTGGCCCGGAGCCGTCGCGGTCGTGGCGGCGGGCTGGAGTTCCATATCTCGCAATTGCCCGCGCCGGCGCAGGCGGAACTCGTCAGCCGGGGAATCGCGTTTGTTTCTCCACAAACATACAGCCCGAAAGAAGCAGACCGACCACTGGCCGCCAATGACGGTTGCCGCAACCAGATATGGGCGTGGTTCGACGGTCAGTCGGACAAGGTCAAGGCGGAGGCCGAGCGGCGCGCGCTCATCCTCGTCGACGTGGACGCCTATAAGGCGGCAGGCCTGCCCGCCACGACTGCCGTCAACCACGCGGCGCGGGCGGCAAAGGTCTCTCCCTCCACCGTATGGAACTGGCTGGGGCTAGTCGATGGCGTTCCCGCGCCGGATCGCCTTCCACATCTTGCCCCCCGCCGAAAGGGCGGAGGCAAGGAAGCGGAGATCGACCCGGAACTGTGGCAAACGCTGCTGTCGGATTATCTCCGCCTCTCCCAGCCGACCTTTATGTCCTGCTATCTGCGGACCAAGGCGCTGGCCGACGAAATGGGGATGCCGCTTCCCCACGCCAAAACCCTGCAACGCCGCGTGGAAGCCGAAGTGCCGCCACAGGTCATCACCCTGCGGCGCAAGGGCAAGGAAGCCTTGCGCCGGATGCTGCCCGCGCAAATCCGTTCGGTCGCCGATCTTCATGCGATGGAACTGGTCAATATCGATGGCCACAAGGCCGATGTGTTCGTCCGCTGGCCCGATGGCCGGATTGGCCGCCCCACCATCGTTGCGATCCAGGACGTTTACAGCCGCAAGTTCCTCGCGTGGCGCATCGCCGAAACGGAAGACACCGTGACGGCGCGCCTGGTCTTTGCAGACCTTTTCCAGAAATGGGGCATCCCCAAGGGGCTGCTGGCGGATAATGGGCGGGCTTTTGCATCCAAATGGCTGACGGGCGGCGCACGGACCCGGTTCCGGTTCAAGATCAGGGATGAGGACCCGGTCGGCGTCCTCGTGAACCTGGGCATCACGATCCACTGGGCCAAGCCCTATCGCGGACAGTCGAAGCCAATCGAGCGCGGCTTTCGTGATTTTTGCGATCATATCGCGCGCCATCCCGCTTTCGAGGGCGCCTATACCGGCAACACACCGCTGGCGAAGCCGGAGAATTACGGCAATGCGGCGGTCGATCTGGAAACATTCTGCCGGGTCTTTGATGCGGGAGTAGCAGCCCACAACGCGCGCTTGGGCCGACGCACGGAAATGGGCGCGGGACAGCACAGCTTCGATCAGGTCTTCGATGAAAGCTATGCCCGCGCCACCATCGGCAAGGCGACCGAAGAGCAGCTGCGTCTTGCCTTGTTCGCGGCCGACCAGATCAGCACCGATCGCACCACAGGCGCGGTCAGGCTCGCGGGCAACAGCTACTGGAAGCCGGACATGGCCCAGATCGCCGGTCAGAAAGTGACGATCCGGTTCGACCCCGACGATTTGACGCGGCCTGTCCATGTCTATGACCGTGCGGGAAAGTTCCTCGTCACCGCGCCGCTGTGGCAGGCCACCGGCTTCCTGGACATGACCGCGGCGAAAGAGCGCCAGCGACTGGAGAAGCGTCATCAGCGCGCCGCGAGGGAAGCGGCCGACGCGCTCAATCTGCTGTCCGCAGCCGATCTTGCGGCACGGCTGCCCACCTATGACGACGATGTCGAGCCGAGCGTCCGCCCGGCCGCCAGCCGGATCGTGCGCCAGCGCGGCAACACGGTCGCGGCCCTCAAAGCCGTTTCAGAGCCTTCTCAGAACCCCGTGACGAACCCCGATTTCGACCGGCTGCACCGCAAGGCGGCGCTCCGGCTGATCGAGCAGTAAAAGGAGAAAAGACCCGTGATCCATGTTGATGAACTGCCCGTCGACATCGAGGAGATGCGCGAGTGGGCCAATGGCTACAAGGCCATGGAAAATCTGAGCTGGAACGACCTGGGCGCAGCCATGGGCATTCCGGGCGGCACAATCCAACCGTTCTGTAAGGGCAATTACGGCGGCAAAAACGACCGCATCGCCCGCGAAATATTCAAGTTCCGCCAGGGCGTCCAGAACCGGCGCGAACAGACGGACGGCATCCCGGTCGAGCCGGGCTATTTCGACACGCCGACATCGCTGCTGATCCGCGAACTGCTTGCTGTCGCATCAAGCGGAGAGATTACGGTGGGCGCGTTCGGGCCGGGCATGGGCAAAACCAAGACGGCGGGGGATTTTCTGGGCCGGGTTTCGCCCTGCTTCATGGCGACGATTGACGAGGTATCCAGGGATACCAATGCAATGATCCGCCTTGTTGAAGAGGCGATCGGGCTCAATTGCGCCCGCAGCTGGCCCGCCGCGATCAGCGTCGAGATCATCTCCTTCCTGCGCCGCCGCAAGGCCACGTTGATCGTCGACGAGGCGAACCATCTGACCTTCAAGGCGCTGGAGCAATTGCGCGCGTGGCACGACGCGACGGGCGTCGGCATCTGCCTGCTGGGCAATGAGGAACTGATCGCCCGGATCGAGCGCGGCCGGGAGCGCGACGCCTTCGCCCGGCTAAACAGCCGTATCGCCCAGCGCGTCGTCCAACCCCAGCCGACGGAAGAAGACGTGCTCGCGTTCTGCGACGCCTGGAAGCTCTTTGATCCCGGCATCCGGCAGACATTGATCGAGGTGGCGCTTCGTCCCGGTTCGGGCGCGCTGCGCGAGTGCCGCCAGATCGTCGTCAACGCCAGCCGCATCGCGTCGGAAGACGGCGGCAGGCTGCAACTGGCCCATGTGCGCTGGGCGATCGAACGCCGCGCCATAAGGATCATCCGGCAATGAGCCCGCTTCTCCGTAAGGCGCTGGATGCGCTTTTGACCGATCCGGTCACAGGCGAGCCGCTGAGCGCCCTGGATCGCGCCTCCCTCGCCATGGGCTTGTATGTGGCCTTGTTCGTCATCATCGCCATGCTGGTGATGGTCCTGGGCATGGGGCCGGGCCAGTGAACGGGGCGCCAGATACCGCTGTCAGCACCGCGCTGACCCTCATGATGGCGCGGATCGCAGGCGGCCCGTCTCCGGCGCTGCCCGACGGGCGGGTCCGCGTCCGCGACATCATCGACACCGTGGCATGGTGGAGCGGCGTTCCCGCCTCCGACATCATCGGGCCAAATCGACGTTGGAGCTACTTCCGTCCACGCGCCGCTGTCTGCTGGCTCGCCATCAAGATCGGCGGCGCATCCACCACGACGATCGGCAGGGTTCTGGGTGACCGCGATCATTCGACGATCATCCACGCCAAAAGGCGAGCCGATGCGCTGCGCCTGATCGATCCGGCCTTTCGCCGCCTGACCGATCGTCTCCTCGACCATTTCCGCGACCTTCAGGAGGACTGACATGGCGACCGCTGCCCTTAAATCCGCGATCGATCCCCAGCGCCGCGCGCTGATCGCAAAAGTGCACATCGCTCCCAAGCAACTGGGGATGACCGACGAGGATTATCGCGCCGTGATGCACCGCGTCACCGGACAAATGAGCGCGCGCGACTGCACTGTCCCTCAATTGCAGGCGCTGGTGGATGAGTTCGCCCGGCGCGGCTTCACCACAAAGGCATGCGCGCCGAACCGCAAGGGCGCACCGCGCCGCGCGGATCATCCCATGGCGCGCAAGGCGCGCGCGATGTGGATTTCGCTGGGCCTGCTCTGCGCGATTCGCGACGGCAGCGAGCCCGCCCTTGAAGCCTTCGCCCGCCGACAGACGGGATGCGAACGGTTCCAATGGGTCAATCAGTCGCAGAGCGACCGGCTGATCGAAGCGTTGAAGGCGATGGCGGAACGGCATGGATGGACGCAGGCATTGCCGCGCCTCGCCAAAGTCCATCATGTCCATGCGCTCAAGGGGCGCTTGTGCGAGGCGATCCTGGCCAAGCTGGTCCGCGCGGGCGTTGTCCCATCCCACTGGGGCCTTGGCCGGGCAGCCTGGGAATTGTGCAAGCTGTCCGATCCCGACCAGCATCTTTTCGCAACCGAGGATTATGACCGCATCGCCCACGCGCTGGGCCGGGTGCTGCGTGCCGAAGGCGGCGCTTCCGCCTTTGACGAGGTCAAGGCATGACCGCTCGTGTCCATACGGGGCGTGGCGGCCATGCCCATGCCGAATGGGAGTCGCTGCCGCTGCTGCAATCCACGCGGCCGCGCCGCCATCCCATCGCCGTTTTCGCGATCGCTTTCCTCGTCGGCCTGTTGATCGGGATCGCACTGTGACACCCAAAGCCGCCTCTTCCCTGCCCGGCGTCCTGGCCGAAATCGCCGACGTGGCGGGCGAGGACGCGGCGCTGGCGATCGCGAGCGCACGGGGCGGCACCCAAATCTATGTGCCTCCTGTTCCCGACGCCGATCACTGGATCAGCAAGCTGGTCGGCGTTGAAGCCGCCAGGGCAATCGCCGACCGGCTGACCTGCGGCATCGGCATCGCCCTTCGCCTCGATCTGCCGCTCGGCCCGGCCGGTCATGCGGCGCGGCAGCGCGCCCAGGTGGACGCCATGATCGCCGAAAACCGCTCCGAGCGTGACATCGCCCTGGCCACCGGCTACACGATCCGCACCATTCGCCGCCGCCGCGCCAAGCTCGGCAAGCCGGAAGACGACCGGCAACTCACTTTCCTCTGATCGCTCCACCGGACACCCGTCCGGGGCGCTTGAGCGGGCCTCCTCCGCCAGACAGGCGGCATGAGCGAGGCGCAAAAATCCCTTCATCAGGCGGACTTCCGCCATGGCTGAAACGTCCGGCAGGAATGCGATCGGGCTGATCGCCGCAGGCGCGCTTGTGGCCGCGCCCGCCGCCCTTGTGGTCAATGACCAGGCCGCCAATGTGGCGACCGTCCTTACCGAGAAATGGGAGGGGACGAAGACTGTCCCTTATCGCGATCTCGTCAAAAAATGGACCGTCTGCACCGGCGAAACGCGCGTGGAGATGCGTCCCTACACGCTTGGCGAGTGCCGGGCATTCCTCAATGCGGCCATCCGGGGCGACTATGGCCTGGGCGTCCTCAAGTGCACCCCGCAGCTTCAGCACAGCGTCTACCAGTTGGGGGCAGCGATCAGCGTCGCCTATAATATCGGCGTGGCGGGCTATTGCGGGTCCACCATGGCGCGGCAGTTCAAGGCCGGGGACTGGTTTTCCGCCTGTCAGGCTTTCGCGCTGTGGAACAAGGCGGGCGGCGTTGTCGTCACCGGCCTCGTCAACCGCCGCAATGACGAAATGCGGGCCTGCTTCACCAATCTGCCCCCCGAATACACGCTGACCGTCAAGGTGCGCGCATGAGGTTCCTGCTGGACGCGATCATCCACGTCGGCGCGGAACTGATCGGCCTGCTGGGCGATGGCATCCGCTGGCTCCTCGCGCGGCCCTGGCGGATGGCGATCCTGATCCTCGCCCTGCTGTGCCTGTGGCTCCATGGTCAGGCGCGAAGCGCGCGCGATCTGGCGGATGCGCGCGGCGTCCAGGCCTCGTCATGGCACGCGAAATTCGTCGAGCAAAAGGCGGAGATGCTGAAATTCGTCGGAATGGTCCGTGACGCACGGGCCGAGGCCGCGCGCAAGGACCGCGAGAATGTGGCCCGCGTCGAGCGGGAGTGGGGTCAAGTCCTTCAGGAGGTGAAAAATGATTATCAGGCCGATCTGGCCAATGCTCGCGCTGATCTTGCTGAGCGCCTGCGGGTCTCGCGCCCAGGAGCGGGTGCAGCCTGCGGTTCCGGTGGTGGCGGAGCAACGGACCTGTCCGTCCTTCCCTTCCTGTCCTCTGGACCTTTGCGGGCCGGTCACGCGGCCATCGTGGATGCAGCCGACATCGATGCCTGCACCGTAAACACGCTCCGGGTGGAGCATCTGACCGACGCCTGGGGAAGAGCGGCGGCGATCAATGTCAATGGGCAGCCATGAGATGACGCCCATCCTTTCAAGTCCTGATGAAGCGGGGGAAATTGTGAGTTCAGGAATTGGTCCTGCCATATTGGCGCTGATCGCCAGTCTGGCCAACCTTCTTTGGACGTGGCACGCCAAGAGCCAGTCCGCCGCCGCTGATCGGGTGCAGAAGATCGAGACGCGTCTCGATCAGGTCGAGGACAAGCAGCTGACCGTCGAGGAGCGGCTGAAGCACCTGCCGACCAAGGACGATATCAGCCAGATCGCGCTTTCGCTGGAGCGGGTGCTGGGCACCGTCGGCCGTCAGGAAAGCGAAATCGCGAGCATGGGCCGCGTGGTCAACCGCATCGACGATTATCTGCGAGAGAAGGCATGAGCTACGAGGAAAGGGTAGCGCAGGACGCGCGCCTCATCATCCTGAAGGAACTGGCCTCGCAGGTGGACGGCCGGTTGAACGAGGTCGCGCTCCAGCATGTGCTGGACGCCTTCGCGGTCAAACGCTCTCGCGAATGGGTCCGCACCCAGTTGCGCAAGCTGGCGGAACTGGAGGCGCTGCGCCTTCAGGAACTCGGCACCGTCATGGTTGCCGAACTTCGGTCGCTGGGCCGCAATCATGTAGAGCGCCGCGAGATCATCGACGGGGTTTCGCGCCCGTCCGATCCCAGCTGAGGAACGGCGGATGACCGACGACACTCCCGATCGCCGGGAAGGCCGGGGACGGCTTTCGTCGATCGACCTCCTTCCCGACGAGGCGGAGCCCGATGTCATCTGGGCTCTGGATCAGCTGCGCGACCGCAAGATGCCGCAGACGGCGATCCTGATAGAGTTCAATGCGCGCCTCGCGGATCGCGGTATTGCAGGCATCAGCAAATCATCCTGGAGCCGCTATGCGGTCCGCAAGGCCATCCAGTTCCGCAAGCTGGACGAGGTGCGCCGTCTCACCGCCGATATCGTGTCCAACCTTGGCACGGACGGTCCCGACCAGGTGACGGTCGCGGTGGCCGAGATGATTAAGGCCTCCGCCTATGAACTGCTGGAGAAAGGCGTCAACAGCAAGGGCCTTCAGGAAGTGTCGCGCGCCGTGCAGACGGCGGTCAACGCGCAGAAGGCATCGGCCGAGGCGCGGCGCAAGCTGGAGGACGATGTCGAGCAGCGCCTGGCAAAGGCGCGTGCGGCGATCGAAAACGTTGGCAAGCAGAAGGGCGTCTCAGCCGAAACGCTGGCGGAGATCAACCGCGCCCTCGGTGCGGCCTGATGGGCAACGCCCGCATCGTTCCCGCTAATCCAGACGCGATCTTCCTGCCCTATCAGGGACGCTGGATCGCGGATGAGGCGCGTCTCAAGCTCATGGAGAAAAGCAGGCAGATCGGCATTTCCTGGTCGACCGCCTATGCCGCCGTGGCGCGCACCGGAAAGCAGGGCGCGAGACATGACCAATGGGTGTCATCCCGCGACGACATCCAGGCGCGCCTGTTCCTGGAAGACTGCAAGCTGTTCACGGGAGTCCTGAACATCGCCGCCCGCGATCTGGGCGAGCAGCTGGTGGACCAGGACAAAAAGCAGACCGCCTATGTGCTGAGCTTCGACAGCGGGAAGCGGATCAACTCCATGAGTTCGAACGCGGACGCGCAGGCAGGCAAGCGCGGCGGACGCATCCTCGACGAGTTCGCGCTCCATCCCGACCCGCGCAAGCTGTGGGCCATCGCCTATCCCGGTATCACCTGGGGCGGTTCGATGGAGTTGATCTCCACCCATCGCGGCAGTCATAATTTCTTCAACCAGCTGGTGCGGGAGATCAAGGAAAGCGGCAATCCCAAGGGGATCAGCCTGCACACCGTCACCCTACAGGACGCGCTGGATCAGGGCTTCCTCTACAAGTTGCAGAAGGCGCTGCCGGAAGATGATGAGCGGCAGGGGATGGACGAAGCCGCCTATTTCGATTTCGTGAAGAGCGGCTGCGCCGACGAGGAGAGTTTCCTTCAGGAATATATGTGCCAGCCCGCCGACGACGATGCGGCGTTCCTGGAATATGACCTCATCGCTTCGGCCGAATATCCGTCCGACGTGGACTGGCGGGCGATGGAGGGCGGCACGCTCTACGCCGGGATCGATATCGGCCGGAAGAAAGACCTCACCGTCCTGTGGGTGTTCGAGAAGCTGGGCGACGTGCTTTACACCCGCCATGTCGAGGCGCTCCAGAATATGAGCAAGCCCGACCAGGAAAAGATATTGTGGCCGTGGATCGAGCGGTGCGCGCGCACCTGCATCGACTATACCGGCCTGGGCATCGGCTGGGGCGACGACGCGCAACGCCGCTTCGGCAAATATGCGATCGAACTGGTGACCTTCACGCCGAAGGTCAAGGAAGCCCTGGCTTATCCGGTTCGGGGCAAGATGGAGGATCGGCGGCTTCGTATCCCCCAGGACAGCAAGATCAGGGCTGATCTCCGGGCTGTCACCAAGCAAACGACAGCGGCGGGCAATATTCGCTTCACGGCCGAGCGGACGCCTGATGGCCACTCCGACCGCTTCTGGTCTCTGGCGCTCGCGATCCACGCGGCCGCAGGCACCGATACCGCGCAATGGCGACCGCTTTCCGCCGTCGAGGCGCATGGCGGCGATTCCTCCGACGAGAACTGGATACCGGCATGAACGCTTCGACCCTGACGCGGCCCAAGGCTGGCTGGCTCAGCAAGGCCCTGACGGCCATGCGGCATTCCGCCCGACCGCCATTCTTCATGAGCCTGCTCAAGCGAACCCGTTTCGATTACCGGAAAGAGACCGGCGATTGTCTGGACGCTTCGGTGGTGACGGCGCCCGTGCTCTGGATCGGCCGCGCGCTCCCCGAAGCGAACCTTGCCGTCACCCGCCACGCCCGCAATGGCGAGGTCGAGGAGGTGCACGATCATCCGATGCTGGCCCTGATCCAGAACCCCAATCCCTTCTATGGCGACATCGCCCTTTGGATGGCGACGCTGGTCAGTTTCCTGATTTCCGGCAATGCCTATTGGATTATCGTCCGCAACGGCGCGGGTCGGCCTGCCGAACTCTGGTATACGCCGCACTGGATGATCGAGCCCAAATGGCCGCAGGACGGCGGGACCTTCATCTCCCACTATCGCTACAGTCCAGGCGGCGGCGCGGAGCCGATGCGGATCGAGCCCAGGGACGTGGTGCATTTCCGCCATGGGATCGATCCGCGCAATATCCGCATGGGGCTGTCGCCGCTCGACGGCGTGATCCGCGAAATCTTCATCGATCTGGAAAGCTCCAATTTCGTGGCCTCGCTGCTGCGGAACATGGGCGTCCCCGGCGTCGTCATCAGTCCCAAGGGCGGCGCTATGCCAGCGCCGGAGGATGTCGAAGCCACAAAGACCTGGTTCAAACAGGCTTTCGGCGGAGACAATCGCGGCGGGCCGTTGGTGATGGGCGCGCCCACGGACGTGCAGCCCTATGGCTTCAACCCGCAGCAACTCAACATGAGCGAGGGCCGCGACGTGGCGGAAGAGCGCGTCTGCGCGTGCCTGGGCATCCCTGCCGCTGTCGTGGGCTTCGGCGCGGGGCTTCAGCAAACGAAGGTCGGCGCGACCATGGAGGAACTGCGCAAGCTCGCCTGGAACAATGGCGTCCTGCCCTTTGCGCGGATGCTGGCCGACGAACTGCAACGGTCGCTGCTGGGCGAGTTCGGGCCATCGACCGGGGCCGGGACCGTGAAGATCGGCTGGGACACCAGCGAGGTTCTCGCGCTTCAGGAGGATGAGGACAAGAAGGTCGACCGCTGGGGCAAGATGCTCGCGAGCGGCGCGATCACGGTTTATGAATATCGCATCGGCATTGGCGAAGCGGCAGACGACAGCCACAAATTCTACCTGCGCCAGATTTCGGTGCTGGAAGTCCCCGCCGATGGCAAGCCGCCGCCGCAGCGCGCGCTGCCCGATCCGAAGACGAAGGCGGAACGCCGCGCCAGCGAAGCCGCCTATGCGCGCGGTCATGCCTTCGCGCTGACCGTGCAGCGAAGCGGCGACCGGCTTCAAAGGGCTTTCGAAGCACCTTTGGAGATGCTTTTCGGGCAGCTTGGCGCGGCGGCCGGTGAAGCCGCGCTGCCGATGCTGGAAAGCGATCCCGCCCTTCCCAAGGGGCTCGAAGGCGGCCGGGGCGAAAAGGCCGACGAGCAGCTGATCGACGCGATCCTGGAGAAGCTCGGCATAGACGCGTGGAACGGTCGCCTGCGCGGCTCCTATGAAGGGCATTATCTCGAAGTCGCCAAGTCGATCGCGGAAGCGGGCGAGCGCGCTGGCCTGGGCGCATCGCTGCCCGATGTGGTGGCGCGCTCGATCGTCGCGGCCGGGGGACGCCGCGCGGGCCTTATCGATCTGGAAAACCAGAGTCGGGCCGCACTGTTCTCTGCCCTGGCTGAAGGACGGGCTGCGGGCGAAGGCGCGGCCCAGCTGGCGGCGCGCATCGTCAGCGAGGTCGAGGGCGGGCCTTGGCGCAGCGCGGAGATGCGGGCGCGGGTGATTGCGCGGACCGAAACCAAATATGCCCAGAATATCTCGACAATCGAACGCGGCCGCGCGGCGGGCGTGGGCAGCTTCATCGTCTATGACGGCCGTCTGGGGCCGGGCCGGTCGCTGCTGACCCATATGGCCCGCAATGGCTCCATCGCGACGACCGAGGAGGCGCTCGCCATGGCGGAAGCCGAACATCCCAACGGGACGCTGAGCTTCGCGCCCAATTTCGAGGAGGACTGACCATGATCGCCAAGGCGATGACCATCGAGAAGATGGACGAAACGGGAACCGGGCTCGCCCGCATCGCGCAGCTGGCCGCCGTCGATAGCGACGGGGACACATATGCGCCCGGCGCTTTCTCCTGGAAGGAAGGTGGCGGCCAATGGGTGCAGATGATCCCGGCCCATGATCGCCGCGCCATGCCGTTCGGCAAGGCATGGCTCTACGAAAAGGACGGGTGGGCCGTCGCCGACCTGAACCTCAATCTCGACACGCAGGCCGGAAAGGACTGGCACGCGGCCCTGAAGTTCGACCTCGCCAAGGGACGGCCGGTGCAGGAATGGTCCTACGGCTTCAATATTCTGGATGCGGGCTTCGAGCAGCGCGAGGGTTCGCGCGTCCGGGTCCTCAAGCGTCTCGACGTCGATGAAATCTCTCCCGTGCTTCGCGGCGCTGGCGTGGGCACCGGAACGCTCGCCATCAAATCGGCCCAGCTGAAGGACGCGGCGTTCGCGCCGCTGATCTCCCAGTTGGGCGACCTTGCCGATGCGCTGGGAGACGATCCCTCCTGCCTGTCGGTGACGGGGATCAAACAGCTTGGCGAAATCCATGTCGCGATCGGCAAGGCGCTCTCCCGCCCGGCCGAGATCGAGGCGAGGGAACAGGCTGCTACCGGCGCTGCGCTGGCGGGCTATCTCAAGGGTGTCGCGCGCCGTCATCTGAAGGTCTGAGCGAAGATGTCGCGGGAGGCCCTCACAAGCCGCGTGTGGGCCTTCTGGCTGTCATGTGCTTGGGGATCGTCCCCTGCGCCTCTTAGCCCCTCTTAAATGGCTCTGACGGCCCCTTCGGCATCCCGTTGCCCTTCGCTGTCCGGGGTAGCGCCGTTGTCATTGCCCTTTCCCCCCTGCATCGGGTAACACTGCATCTCTCCCTACCGCCGCCGCCCTGATTGCCACGGACGTTCGTCCGGGGCGCGTGAACGGTGCCGCTGCTTCCATATGGGCCGGATTTCAACGACCGGTCATCGACGGGAGCAAGTATATGGCGGTAGCGGATTTGAGCCTGAAGGAAGCGCGCGAGAAGCTCGCCGCCAAACAGGACGAACTGGGCAAGGTTTTCGCGGAGGCGAAGACGGATGATGGCCAGTATGATTTCAAGCGGGTGACGTGCCTGGGCGCGGAGGTGAAGGGTTCGATCGCGGTGGCCGAGAAGGTCAACCAGATGAACGCCGAGCTTAACGAGCTTGCGGAACATGCCGAAAAGCTGGAGGGCGCCGAGCGCGCGGCGGGCGAACATGCCGACCGCGAGAAGGCGCGCCGCAATTTCCCGCTGCCAGGCGGCGGCAAGGGCAACTATCCCTCGACCGAGCAGCGCCTCAAGGCGCTGGGCGAAATGGCCGTCGAGACCAAGGCATTCCAGGACTGGGTGAAGAACGGCTGCCCGGACGGCATCACGATCAACATCGACAATCTCGCTGCGACCGACATGCTGGCGCTGGCGGCTGGTTTCGAGACGATCGGCAGCAAGGCGCTGATGGCCACCACGGCCGGTTTCGCTCCGGAAAGCGTCCGCCAGCCCGGTTTCGTGGAAGGGCTGACCCGCCCGATCCAGTTGCTGGACATCATCCCGACCTTCCAGACCGATCAGGCGACGGTCAAATATATGGAGGAAACGACCCGCACCCACGCCGCCGCCGAAGTGGCGGAGGGCGGAGCCTATGCGGAAAGCACCTTCGTCTTCACCGAGAAGGAAAGCCCGGTCCGCAAGATCGGCGACAGCCTGCCCGTCACGGACGAGCAGCTGGAAGATGTTTCGATGATGCAGGGCTACATCAACACGCGCCTGCCGTTCGGCGTGCGCCAGCGGCTTGACGGCCAAATCATCGTCGGGAACGGCACCGCGCCGAACCTGCGCGGCCTCAAGAATGTCGTGGGCATCCAGACGCAGGCCAAGGCCGCCGATCCGGTGCCGGACGCTTTCTACAAGGCGATGACCAAGGTCCGCCTGGGCGGCCGGTCCGTTCCCACGCACCATGTCCTGCATCCGACCGACTGGCAGGGCGTCCGCCTGCTCCGCACCACGGACGGCGTCTACATCTACGGATCGCCGAGCGAGGCCGGACCGGAGCGTCTTTGGGGCCTGCCGGTGGTGCAGCAGGACGCCGACCTGGCGGGCACGGGCTATACCGGATCGTTCCGGCCGGACACGGTCAGCCTGCACGAGCGCCGAGGCGTGGACGTGCAGGTCGGCTATGTCGGGACCCAGTTCACCGAAGGCAAGCGGACGGTCCGCGCCGACATTCGGGTGGCGCTGGTGTGGTGGCGTCCTCCGGCCTTCTGCTCGGTCACCGGCCTTTAATCTCCGACGGGGCGGAGATGCCGGGCGGACGCGACCCTCTCCTGCGTCCGCCCGGCACAAACCCCAGACATCAAGAAAGGGCGAACCGTGCCGACCATTTCCGGTTTTTCAAGCCCGGTGGGCTGCGCGCTGATCCGTGGCGGGGCTGTCGGGGAGCATGTGGTCCCCGGCAATCTCCAGCCCGGCGATACGCTGCTGTCCGTCGAACATATCACCGACGGCGATCCGCCGACCCGCGTCGATCGCACCGCCGAGTTCACGATCTCCGCCACGAAGGGCGGCGTGATCGAGAACACCACCACAAACACCACGGGCGGCTTCCTGCACGTCCTCTGGTCCAAGTCCGAATAGGAGCATGACGATGTTCGCGAAGCAAAGGCTCTATCTCACCGCCGATCGTTCCGCCCTGGTCGCGGAGGGCAATGCGGCGGCCGCCTTCCTCTATGCCGCGCCGGGAGACGAAATCCCCGAAAGCGCGGCGAGGCGGTTCGGGCTGGTCGACGGCGAACTGTCCGGCGACATGGCCCCGGCCAACACGCTTGTGCAGGCGATCCTGCGCGCGGCGGCCATGGGGGTGATCGGCCCAATCGAGATCGCGGGCCTGACCTTCACCAACGAGTTCCGCCTGTTCGCCAAGGGCGACATCGACGATGAGCAGCTGCTCGCGATGGTGACCGCCCCGCAACTGGTGGTCGAGGCGCTCCAGTTTGTCGATGACGAAGCCAAGGACTGGGGGCCAATCCCCGGCCTCGCTGACTTCATCCCCAAGCTGGCGTTGATCGTGGCCACGGCCCGGTCGATCGGCGCGGATATGCCGCGTCTGGGCGACGAGCTTTCGGACGAACTCTCTCTGGCGGTCAATGCCGCCGCGCTTGCCGCCGATGCGGCGAATGCTTCTCCTCCGCCTCCCGGTGAAACAGACCGGTCGGGCGATGATGGCGAGAAGGAGGACTGGAAAGCCGGTGACATGCTGGCGCCTGATCCTGCACCTGACAGCGCCGCGCCTGCTGCGCCAGCCACTCCCGCTCCGGCACAGGAAACCGCTTCGGAGAAATCCGGGGATGCTCCGCAGGAGAACAAGGAGAAGGCTCCGGCCGAGGACAAGGAACAGAAGCGCGGCCACGACAAGGGCAGGAGCGCGAAGGGCGCGGCGAAGGATTGAGCCGTGGCGCTGCTGGACCGGGTCAAACTGCGCACGGGATCGGACCTCCCCGATAGCGAACTCCAGGCGATGATCGACGCGATCACCGCCGATATGGATGCGCGCTTCGGACCGGCCGGGCCGATCAGCGTCGAACTGGGCGATCCCACCGATCCCTGTTCGCGCGCCCTGCGCACGCTTCGCCTGGTCCGGCCGCTGGACGATTCGCAGCCGGTGGAGATCGTCGAGATCGACCCGTCCAACAGCGGGCTTCCCGACAATGAAATCCAGCTGGCCGCGAGCGACTATGCCGTGCTGCACGGCGGGCGGACATTGCAGCGCCTGACGGGCGGTCCGAACGGGCGCAGCTTCTGGGCTCCGATGGTGCGCGCCACCTACACCCCGGCCGGTGAGCAGGCCGCGCGCGACGAAGCGGTCATCAAGCTGATGCAACTCGACCTTTCCTATCGCGGCGGCCTCAAGAGCGAGCGGGCCGGAGACTATCAATACACGCTGAGCGGCGACGTGGCGGCCGAGCGGGAAGCGATCTTCGGCGCGCTCGCGCAGCGGCGCGGGACGGTGATGGCATGAGCGGGGACGGCATGGAAGAATTGCTCGTAAAGACGGGCGAGGCCCTGACCGCTGTCAAGGCGATGCTGGACGCGCAGGGCGCGCAGCCCGGCACTGACCAGCGTTCGCTCGCCATCGCGAAAACGCAGTTCGAAACCGCCTTCCTTTGGGCCGCGAGCGCCGTCCAGGGACCGGGCATCTTCGAGGCCGTGCCATGATGATGGCGATCAAGCGTCTTTGGGGCGTCAGGCATCTGCGCTTTTTCTTCCTGCGCTGGCAGGTGTTCCGCCATGCGCGCGCATGGGGCCGGATGGGCATTGGCCTGGGCTATCCCAATCCTTCCGACATCGAGCAGCTGGGCATGATCTGGCGGGGTGAGCGATGACCAGTCACACCCTCGCCACGATCATGTCCGTTTATACGGGATCGGACGGCGACCAGACAAAGGCGCTCTACGACGCGCTGGACGCCTTCGGCCCGGCCGGGGCGGTCGCCATCAACCTGTTTCGCGCCTGCAAGGCCAGCGAGCGGGCGAAGGCTTATCGCGGCGGGATTCGCGGCAAGGGTTCGTTCCGGCGCATGGCCTATGACCGCAAGGGCTGGGCGATCGACAATCTCACCAAGGCGCTGACGGCGCATGGCGAGGCGATCGGCGTCCGCTGGGGTTGGGGCGAGGATCGCGCCACGGCTGGCTATGCCCATGTCCTTTATGTGGACACGCCTGCCGGGCAGGTCAGCTTCCATTCGCCGTGCCGGGGTGAAGGCCCGGACTATCCTGACGAATGGGACGGGATTCGCGGGCAGGCTGCCCAGCGCATCTGCCGGTTCGTCGCGCAAGTGCTGGGGGCGGCATGATGGCGGGGCGGACTGGATGGCGGAAACTCCCTCTCGACCTTGCCCAGGCCGGGGAGATGCTCCGCGACTATGCCTTGCCCTGCGAGGGCAATCCGGTCGAGGCGGCCGTGTTCCGCGATACTCGTGGCCGTCATCGTCGCATCAGCGCGCGCTATGCCGATGGCTGGTCGCTCCAGATCAATTTCGCGCTGGATGGGAAGGTCAGCAGCTATCAGCTTTCCTGCTCGCTTCGCGGCACCGTCACATCCTCGCGCGCGGCGGTCCAGAAATGATCGCGGGTCGCCTCACCATGCGCGCGGCGGTCGAGCGGAACCAGGCCACGGGAACGGATGCCTGGAACAACCGCGTCGGGCCTGATTTCCAGCCGGTCGGAACCCTGCCCTGCTTCATCTGGTCCAACTCTTCCCGCGAACTGATCGATGGGCAGAAAACCGCGCTGATCGAGGATGTGCGGGGCCTGTTCGCGCTGGGCGCGGATCTCGCGGAGAATGACGAGGTCGCATCGGTGACCGATCGCGCGGGCAATATCCTCATTCCCGGCCGCCTGAAGGTCGAAGGGCCAGTGCAGTTCAAGCACACGCACCTGGAAGCCGCGCTGCGGAGGATCGGGTGATGGCGGAAAAGTCGCTCGAATGGAACGGCAAGGCGGTGACCGAGCGGATGCGGCAGGCGCAGATCGCCGGGATCAACCGCACCATGGGCGCGAGCGTCCAGCACGCGCGGGACAACCACACATGGCAGAACCGCACCGGCGTGCTGGAAGGCGGCATCGACATCGTGGACTATGCGGCCGAGACGGCGGAAGGAGCCAAGGGCGTCTGGGGCGTCCATGATGTGCGCTATGCGCTGATCCATGAACTGGGCGGCACCATCGAGCCGGTCAACGCCAAGGCTCTGGCGATTCCCCAGCCCGATGGCGGCGTGCGCCTGGTCAAGAAGGTGACGATCCGGGCGCAGCCCTATCTGCGCCCCGCGGCCGACGCAAAATATCCTTCGCTGGCCGACAATATCCGCAAGGCTTACGAGAAATCCGCACCCAAGGGCGGAGGGACCGGTGGCTGATCCGGTCGGCGCTCTGGTCGCGATCCTGATGGATGACGCCGCGACCGCCAGCCGCGTGGCGGCCCGCGTGTTCGGTGGCGAGCTTCCGGCAACGGAGGCGGCATCGATGCCGCGCCGCGCGTTGGTCATCCGGCCTTCAGGCGGCGTTTCGATGACCGGCGAAAGCTATGTGGAGCACGATACGCAACGGGTCGATCTGTTCGCCTATGGCGCGACTCCCGCTGAAGCTGGCGACCTGATGGGCATTGCGGCCCTTGCGCTGCGGCGGGTCAAGCGTCGGGTCGCGGCCGGGACACTGGTTCACTGGGTCCAGAGCGCGGGCGGTTTCTCTTCTGGACGCGAGCCGGAAACGGAATGGCCCCGCGTCTTTCAGTCCTTCCAGCTGCTCTACGCCATGGAGAGCGTCGCATGAGCGCGCCTCTCAGAGCCTTTTTTCACCTGCCCAAGAGACCTTTGAAAGGACGTTCAAATGCAGCCTTATGAAATCATCGGAGCGCCCCTGACGCTCTGGCTCGCGCCTTCCGGCACGGCCTTCCCTCTCATCGGCGCGGCACCTGCGGGAACGTGGGTCAAGGTCGGCACCAACGGCACCCGCAACTATTCGGGCGACGGCGTGACGGTGGCGCATGGACGGACCTTCCAGAAGGCGCGGCCTGCCGGGGCCACCGGCCCGATCAAGGCGTTCCTCGACGAAGAAGAGCTGATGATCCGCCTGACGCTCTGGGACCTCACGCTGGAGCAGTATCAGCATGTGCTTTCGAGCAACACGCTGTCCACGACGGTAGCGGGCGAAGGAACGGCCGGGTTCAAGAAGATCGGCCTCAGCCACGGCATGACGGTCAAGGAATTTTCCCTGCTGGCGCGCGGGGAGTCGCCCTATGACGAAAAGATGGTGGCGCAGTATGAAGTGCCGCGCTGCTATCAGTCGGGCACCCCGGAAATCGCCTATCGCAAGGCGCAGCCGGCCGGGCTCGCGCTGGAGTTCACGGCGCTGGAGGATTTGGCCGCCGCGAACGAAGCCGAACGCTTCGGCCGCCTCGTCGTCCAGCACCAGGCTCCGTTGCCCTGAGCCGCGCCATGACCGAGACCCTCCTCGATCTCGACACGCTGATCGTGCGCCCCGCGATCGCGATCGACGGCTCCCGCTATGAGATATTGAGCCCGGATGAACTGTCCGTGCTCGACAGCCATCGTTTCGGCGTCTGGGGACGCCGGATCGAAGCCCTGTCGCAGGGCGACAATGCTGACGACGCGGACGAACTGGAAGAGCTTTACGAAAAGGTTTCCCGCGCCGTCCTCGTGGACGTTCCCGAAGCGGTATTCGCAAGGCTGACCGGTTCGCAGCGGATCGCGATCGTCGATGTTTTTACCGGGCTCCTGCTGCGCAGCAAGCTGGGCGTGGCGGGAGCGATGGCGACAGCGATGGGGACGGCGACGGAGGGCCTGTGGACTGGGGGAGGATCATTCCCCGGCTCCAACGCTTCTACGGCGGATCGCCGGGCTGGTGGCTTCTGGAAGCGCCTGCGGGGCTGGTTCGCGCAT
The DNA here is from genome assembly GCA_900100475.1 of Sphingobium faniae. Lineage (GTDB taxonomy): Bacteria > Pseudomonadota > Alphaproteobacteria > Sphingomonadales > Sphingomonadaceae > Sphingobium > Sphingobium faniae. The sequence continues at coordinate 213,578 of FMTU01000004.1, forward strand.
ATATGAAAATGCTGCCCCGCCTTCACGCCCAGGAGCAGCTGAGCGCGATCGAGACGGTAGGTCTCGGTTCGGGCAGCTATGAGGCGCATGACAGCCGGGCGATGCTGGAACGGCTGCGGCAGGCCGCCAATGAGGGGCAGGAAGGACGGCGCGTGCGCAAGGCGGATCATGCACAACTGGCGGCGATGGGCATTGGCGTGAAGGTGGCGGCATCGCCGGAGGCGCAGAACGATGTCTGAGCAACTGGGCGATGCCGTCCTCGTCCTGCGCACCGACGATCGCGGCCTCAATGCAGGGGTCGATCAGGCGGAGAGCAAAAGCCGTCAACTCGGCCGAACGCTCGACGCCACATCGGGCAGCGCGACGAAACTCGGCAGCGCGCTGGCGGAAACAGGGAGCAGCGCGAAGGCGGCGAGCGGCAAGACGCAGGAATATTCAGCCGATGTGGCGCGGCTGAAGGCGCAGGTCGATCCAGCCTGGGCATCGCTGATGAAATTCCGCGACGGCGCTCAACTCGCGCGGACGGCGCTCGAACAGGGCGCGATCAGCCATCGCCAATATGTCGAATATATGCGCCAGAGCGCGCAGGCGGCCGGGCTGCTGACCAACGCCCAAGGCAAGCTCACAGCGGCTACAGGTGCCCAGCGGGCCGGGATGTCGCAGCTTGCGATGAACGTGAACGACATGTCGACCATGTATGCGTTGGGCGCCCGCCCGATGCAGATATTCTCGTCGCAGATGGGTCAGACGCTCCAGGCCATTCAGCTGATGAGCGGCGGCACCAACGGGTTGATGAAAATCCTCGGCTCGCCCTGGACGCTGCTGGTGTCGTCCGCCGCGCTCGCTCTTGTCCCGCTGATCGGGAAACTGTTCGAAACGGAGGATGCGACAAGCAAGACCAGCAAGGCCAGCCAGTCCTGGGCCGACCGGCTCGACCTTTCCAAGAACAGCCTGAGAGAGGTCACGCAAGCCCTTCGCGAGTATAATGCCGAGCAGAAGAAGGCGAACGAGATCACGCTGGAAAGCGCCAAGCTGGAGGCCCAGCGGACCTATCAGGCCTGGCAGACGGTGCTGGCCCTGCGGCAGAAACTCGCCGCAGAGCTTGCCGCGAACGAAGCGTCCGCGTCCGCCAATGCTGGCCAGGGCACAGGCGGCGCGGCGGGGGCTTTCACATCGGGCCAACTCGACCGGACCCGTTCGCGAATCGCGGAGAACGAAAAGGCGATTGCCAGCGCGGAGGAGGCTTATCGCAACGCCAGTTCCAATGTCGCCGCCGCGATAGCCAAGCTGGACACCGATCCCACCACGCGGATCAGGACCGGCTTCGATCTTCTGCGGAAGAAGGCCCGCGAGACGATCACGGATGTCGAGAAGCTGCGCCAGCGTTATGCCGAACTCAACAGACAGGAAGAGGCCGCGCTTAAAAAAGCGCGTGATGCAGAGCGTTCAGATGGCGCTGCGTCGAACCGCCAATTCGGTCGCGAGATTGGAATATCGGAGGCCCAGATCATCGCGCGGTCGGCGGGACTGCGAGTTACCAGCGGTGAGCGGAGTTATTCGAAACAAAAGGCGCTTTATGACGCGTGGGTGGCGGCAGGCCGTCCGGCCGATAATCCGGTCGCGAAACCCGGCAGTAGCGCCCACGAGCGAAACAATGGCTTGGATATCGCTTTCGGTGCAGGTGTGTCGCCCGCGTCGATCCGCAAGGCCTTTGAAGATGAGGGCGTTCGCCTCACTAAAATCCTAAAAGAGCGCGGCCACTATCATATTGAATGGAGTAGGTCCGGCGCAGATCGGGCCGCTAACAGCGCCGAACGGGAGCAGGAAAAGGAAGAACGGCGACAGGAGTCGCTCAACCGCGATCTGGCGGGTCTCATGCAGGAGGCGGTCAACCTGCGCCGCCAGATGGCGGATACGGTCGAGGAGCGTTACCAGATCGAGCGGGAGGCGCTCGACACCGCAATCGAAGAGCAGAAGCGCCGGATCAACGCGAATAACGACTATACGCAGGCCGAAAAAGACAAGCTCCTCGCGCAACTGGAGATCAAGGCCGGGCTTGAGCGCGAACTGCTCGATCGACGCCGCAGGGAAGAGGTTGCCCGGCAGGCGCTGGAAGTCGCCCAGGCATTGCAGGCCAATGAAGCCGAACTGCTCCAAAAGCAGCTGAGCCTTACCGGGACGCGGGAAAAGCGCCGCGAGATCGAGCAGCAATTGCTGGACCTCGCCTATACGCAACGGCGTCAGGCATTGGAGGCGATCAAACCCGGCGACCCGCGCTATGCCGCTGCCCAGATCGATCTTGCCAATCTGGGCGCGCAGCGCGCCGCCGATCAGAAGCTGCTCGACCGTCAATATGCCAGCCCGATCCAACGCTATATCCGGGAACTCAAAGGACTGGATATCTCCATCAACGACCAGTTGGGGAATGTCGCGGTCGATGGTCTCAAGACATTGGAGGACCGGCTCGTCGATGTCATCATGCGGACGAAGTCGCTGGGCGCGGCCTTCAAGGATGTGTCGAGGCAGATCATCGCCGACCTGCTTCGCATCGCGCTTCAGCGCCAGGTCATTGCCCCATTGGCGGAACTGCTTTTCGGGCCTGCCACCGGAAGTTCCGGTGGGGGTGGCGGCGATATCGTCCTGGGCGGCGCGCTGACCAAGTTCCTGGGCGGCATCGGAGGGGGCTCCAACAATATCGCTACCGGGGAAACAGCCGGGATGCCGGACTCCTGGTGGCAGATGCTCGGCGGGTTCGGCCTGGGCGGGAACTTCGGCCTGGGCGGGCTTCTCGGCAAGGCTGGCGGCGGATTGCTCGGCAAGGTCTTCGGCGGGTTCTTCGCCGATGGCGGGCTTATTCCTTCCGGCACCTTCGGCATCGTGGGCGAGCGCGGCCCGGAGCCGGTCATTTCGACATCCAGCGGCACGTTGGTCCGGCCCAACTCGGCCCTGTCCGAGATGCGCGGCGGCGGCGGTCCCCGTCGATTGGAAATCAACGTCTCCGGCGCGCGCGGGAACAGGGAAATCATGGAAATGGTCAATGCGGGCGTCGCGCAGGGCCTTGCCGCCTATGACAGCGTCGTGGGCGATCGCGTCCAGGATCATCTGGCGAGGCGCGGATGACGATCTTCGACTGGCCCGCGACGCTGCTCCCCCGCCACATCAGCATCCGCCCTCCCCGCAAGACGGCTGGCCTCACGACAAGCCTGACCGAGTTCACCCAGGCGGTGCCCGTGATCCGTCCACCTTTCGGCCTGACCATGGAGTTCGACGCGATATTCGGCAGCGACGTGCTCGCATGGCGCGCCCTGATCGCCCTTCTGGAAGGCCGCGCCAACGCGGTGCGAGTCCCGCTCTTCGACCTTTGGTATCGGGCATCCGATACGCAGATCGGCGGCGGGATCGTGAGCCATTCGGACGGCGCCTATTTCTCCGACGGTGCCGGGTATCTGACCAACGACCTTTCCCAGGTGCTGGTCACCGGGGTTCAGGGGCAGCGCCATATCACGGCCGATTTCGGCCCCTATGGGCGATTGCTGGAAGCGGGCCTCTATTTCGGGCTTGGCGATCATCCCTACATCGCGACCGGCGTCACCTGGAACGGCACTGTCGCCACGATCCGCTGCTCCCCGACCTTGCGGATCGACTACAGCAATCAGCAGCTGCGGCTGAAGCCCGACATGATCGCGCGGCTGACCAACGATGACGGTGGCGAACTGATGCTGCGCAACCTGCGCCACGGCACCCCCACGCTCGAACTGGAAGAAACTTTCGATGAGCCTCTTTCCTGACACGATCGCCGCCTCGCTGGCGGGCAGCAGAGTCGATTGCGCCTTTCTCGTGCGGTTCGATTTCGCCAGCAAGCCCATGCGTCTTTGGAAGGGCAACGGGCGGCTGAGGACCAATGACGGCATGTTCTGGAACGGCATCGGCCAGCTGGGGTCCATGAGCGGCATCGAGCAGGCGGTGAACGGCGAAGCGCCGGAGATGAGCTTCGGCCTGTCCGGCATCGATGCCGAGATCATGCGCCTGGCCCGCGACGAGTTCGAAGCCGAGGTGAAGGGTCGCCTCGTCTATGTGCTGATCCAGTTCTTCGGCGTCGACGATCCCGACGATCCCGACAATCAGCGCCCGCTCGACAATCCCTATCCCGTCTGTTGCGGCCGTTGCCTCACCCCGACCTTCACGATGAACCAGGAGGGCGAGCGATCGGTGACGATCGCGGCCGAGAGCCTCTTCTCGCTCCGGTCGCGGCCCCGCCACGCCATGTATACGGACGCCGACCAGCAGCGGCGATTCCCCGGAGACAAGGGCTTCGAGTTCGTCGGTTCGCTGGTCAACAAGGTGGTCACATGGCCGGATTTCTGAAGGAGGCCGCACTACCCGCGATCGCCCGCAAATGGGCATCCTCGCCTTGCGCGCCCTATCCCTGCGGCGAAGAAGTCTGGGCCTATGCCTGCGAGGTCGAAGGCATTGCGCCGCCACCGCTGCCGGAGCATCGCACCCGCCGCGCCGTCTCCCGGTTGCTCCGGGAAAAGGGCGGCCTCGTCGCTTATGCCAGCGAATTGATGGCCAAGCTCGGCTGGGAGGCCGTCGAGCGACCAGGGCGCGGCGACGTGGGTGTTGCTGACATTCCGGGCATGGGCCTTACCTGCGCCATCTGCCTCGACAATGGCGAGGACCTGCCGCTCTGGATGGCCAAGGGCGATCATCGGGTGCTGACCGTCCGCGCGCCCTTCCGCCGTGCATGGGGGCCGTCATGCCCCAGGCGATAGGCACCGCGCTCATCAAGCTCGGCATCAGCAAGGCGATCGCGATGATCGCGGCGAAGGTCATCGTCAATGTCGCGATTTCCATCGGCGTCGCGCTGCTGACCAACGCGCTGTTCGGCCCCAAGCGGCCGAAGCCCAGCGACGGTCAGCAGATCATTCGCCAGTCCGTGGGATCGCGCAGGCGTCACTATGGCATCGTCCATACGGGCGGGACGCTATCCTTCGAAGAGAGTTCCAACGGCACCCTTGGGATGATCGTCACGCTCGGCACCGGCGAGGAAACGGAAATCCTTGAGCATCGGATCAACGACAAAAAAGTAACGGTGGTCGGCGGCACGGTCACCGAGGCGAGCTTTCGCGGCGCGATCCATATCTATACCCAGTTCGGAACGGACGATCAGGCGGCGATCGGCGAGGTAACGGCGAAGTTCCCGGAATGGACGGCTGACCACCGCCAGCGCGGTTGCGCCCTCGCAGCGATCATCTGCGACCCGGTGAAACAGAAATATTTCAGCGAGGTCTATAACAACCAGGTCCCGTCCTACAGCCAGATACGCAAGGCCGTGAAGCTCTACGATCCGCGGAAGGACAGCACACGCGGCGGCGTCGGCCCCCAGCGACTGAATGACCGTTCGACGTGGGGATGGAACGACAACGGCGCTCTGGTGATCGCCGATTATGTCGCGCATCCAGACGGCTACGGCCTGGGCTATGACAATATCAACTGGGACAATATCGCGGCCGAGGCCGATATCGCCGACCAGACGGTTGTCACCGTCACGGCCGAGACGATCGCGCGCTGGCGGTTGTGGGCCAGCTACAGCCTTGCCGAGGACGAACGCCGCCAAATCCTGACCGATATGCTCAAGGCGGTGGACGGCTTCTGCTGGCAGGGTCCCGATTTCAAATTCAACCTCATGCTTGGCCGCTTCGTCGAGCCCGACATCACCATCACCGACGATCATATCAAGGCGATGACCGCCACGCTGGGTCCGAAGGCCCAGCAACGGGTGAGCGCGCTCAAGATGATCTATACCGAAGCGACGATCGGTTATCGCGAGCAGGAAAGCGCGACGGTCGCGGCGCCGGATTCGCAGGACGATCCGAACACCAGCCCGCAGGCGGTCGAGGTGTTCTACGCCCCGCATCACAATCAGGCGGTGCGGCTGGGCAAGCTGGAAATCTCCCGGCTGGGCGACCGCTGGCATATCGACGCCACGCTCAACCTGTTCGGGCTCAACCTGCTCGGCCGACGCTTCTGCCGCTTCTCATCCGCCCAGTTGGGCGTGACCGGCTATTTTGTCGTAGACGGCGGCATAAAGCTCAACATCGGCCCGGATGAGCAAACGGTCAGCGTGCAGCTGCTGCAAGTGAAACCCGAAGACTGGTCGTTCGACGCAGCGACCGAGGAAGGAACGCCGCCGCTCGCGCCCGAAACCGACGACGGCACCCCGATCGTCATCCCGGTTCCGCCCGGCCTCGCTGTGTCTGCCGTGCAGATCGCGCTGGGCGATGCTTCGGGAGTCGCGATTGAGGCAAGCTGGAATGAAGGCCGTGCCGATCTGACCTATCAGGTGCGCTATCGCCCGGTTGCTGGCGGCACATGGGTGATGATGACGGTCGATGACGACGCGATGACGGCGCGCAGCGGGCCGGTGGACAGCGGCATTCTTTATGAGGTGCAGGTCCGCGCCCTGACGATCGGCTATCGGGCAAGCGACTGGAGCGCCAGCGCGACGATCACGCCCACGGCGGACGTTGCGCTTGCTCCGCCAGTGTTTCTGTCGGTCGTGGGAGGCGCGGGAAAGGCGACGGTGCGCCTGCGGCTGCCGACCGGGGCGAACCTCGCCTATGCGCGGCTCTACCACAACAGCAGTTCCGACTTCGGCACCGCGACGCAGGTCGGAAGCGACATCGTCGGCGGGCTGGGTCAGGTCATCGAGATCACGGACAACGGCCTTCCGTCCGGGGCGCAATATTACTGGGCGCGGGCCTACACCTCCGGGGGCGGGTCGTCGGCGCTTGCTGGCCCCGTTTCCGCAACAGTCAGCTGATGAGAACAGGGAGTTACGCATGAGCGCGGGCACGAATAAGCTGAAGAATGCCTTTCGGGACTTCACGGTCGACGGTGTGCCATCCAGCGGCATCAATGAACCGCTCAAGAGCGATGTTCGCGAAGGCCTGGATATCATCGGCTCGGAGATCGACGTGGTCAGCGCGTCGGTCGATCAGCTGGCCAATGCGGTCAACCAAATCCCCGTCGCCAGCGCCGAAGGCGTCATCTTCGAAAAGACGAAGGCTGATCTGGATGATCGCGCAGCCTCACTTGGTTTAGGCGCTGGTGATGCAGGGCGCGCTGGGCGGGTCTATGAGGATGGCACCGCAGCCAACAATGGCGATTATCGCTGGAGCGGGTCGGCGTGGCAGTCCCTTGGCGCGGACCGCATAGGAAAGGCCGAGGCGGCGGCCTCCACGGTTTTCAATCCCCGATATCCTTCGGTTTACGACAAGGACGGGGGCGTCATCAGTTCCACGCCGGAAGCCTTTTTCGTGTCGCGCGAAATTTTTGCCAGGCGCGGATCATGGGTCCTGAACGGCACCTACGGCATCGCGTCGGCCGAGTTGCCCAGCCATGTCAAACTGACCGTACAGAACAATCTCAGCGTCATCTATGTTGATCTCACCGACACGGTGAATCCCTGGAAGGTGGCGAACTATCCGACAGAGGCCCCTGTCGGCTCCCATATCATCATCGTTTACGATCTCCGCAGCGGCAGCGTGGGAGGGGCTTATCCCGTCCAGTATGCCAGCGAACTACTCAAGGGCAAAATCTCGCCTCGTGCTCCCCTCGCAGTTGAAGGCGATAAGTTGTTGATCCCGCGCTTCTACAGTTGGCGGAGGCGCGACGGTGCCTTCACCCTGCACCAGCCGGGCGATGGCAGCTATTATTTCGAAGCGCCGCTCTCGACTACGAATACCGAAGAAACCCGCATCTGGTTCGACAAACTGGCGGCGGCCGCGGGCCTGAGTCCCATCAAATCCGTAGCCGGAAATGCATACCCCGGCGTGATTGGCCAAAACGAGTTTGTGGCCATCATCGCGCGAACGTTGAACGGCACGGTGATTTCCGACCTTTCGGTCCATGAGCATATCGTTGACAGCCAGTTCACACGAGGCAACGACCCTGACCGTGCTGTGCTCTATAGCGGCAACGCGTCGGTGGTGGATGTCACAGACCCGGACCTTAACGCCCTTGGCATCTATCGGGGCGTGACCGGCACCGAAGCCTTTTATGGTGGGGACCTGCCACCGGATGCCCCGAAAAAGGGCTATTATTACGCTCGCGTTCGTGTGCTGGCGTCGGCCGACAATGTGTTCCAGACGCCGCGGATATATGTGCAGGATGGTCGCGGTTTCACCCTCGGCAGCGCCACTATGACGTTGGAGAAGAAAATTTCCGCTCGCCACGCGATTTTCCTCTTGTTCGGCGACTATAGCTACACGGCGCGTCCTGCATGGGTGAACCTGGGCACATTTCAGACGACGGATCAGGTTATCATCTGCGCTGGTCAATTTTATATCGGATCGGCGCGGTTTCCGTGGATCAGGCGTGACGTGTTTCCCACTGTGGGCGCCAACGATATGGTCTATGGGCCGGAGATGTTCTTTGTCGATAATCGGCCCTTGCCGATCTATCCTGACAACATATTCGGTGCGCGCTCGCCTTCGCCCATTCTTTCGATCGCCTCCCCGAAGGATTTTCCCGATGTTGACTTCGACGCCCAGGCGCAGGGCGGCAGCCTCGTTCTGCGCGGCACGGATCTGGGCAACACGGTCGATCTGACTGCAATCAGCGGTGGCGTCGAACGAACGACGGTCAAGCGTAAGTCCGTTGCGGTGACGAAAGTCACTACTCCAGTTAGCGGCTCGCCAAAAATCCACCTCAATGGAGATAGCATTAGCAATCGCCAAACGGGTTGGAAGCTAAAGCAGATATTGGAAGGCTGGGGGCTGACTCCAGAATGGATCGGGACGATCCCCGGCGCCGACACCAGTTCGATTACCTCAACAGGAGGTCCCCTCGGCGAATGTCGCGAAGGCTGGGCAACGACGGATGTTATCGGCTCCGACATCTCCGATGACGTGCCGAACGGCGTCTTGGCCGTGGGCAATGAAGCGGCCTACCTCTCCGCGAGCAAGAGCAACAAGCGCGGCTTTCACCCGTTTCTCAACCCTAATACAGGCGCGGGTTCGGCCGCGCCGATCGTCACGATCGGCGGGACGAACTACCGGTTCGACTACCGCTTCTATCTCAACCGGTTTTCGCTCGATGACCCCGACATTGTCGCGTTGAACCTGGGCATGAACAATCTGTCGGAGGGCTATGCGACGATGCTCTCCAGCTTCTCAGAACAGATGCCCTACATAATCGCGGAAATGCGGCGGGCGATGCCGTCCGCAAAAATCCTGCTCTGGTCGACAACCGTTCCTTATGGTCGCGTGGGCGACAGCCGCCAGCGCGACGGATGGTCGGCTATCCAGAAGTTCCTCGTGGATCACGTCGAAACGTTGCGGACAGGCGGCGACAGCAACATTCATCTGTGCAGTTCGTGGGCGCATCAGTCCCCGCTTGCGGGATGGGGTGTTTCTGGCGACGTGATGTCCGATCCGACGCACCCGACCGGCACCGCGCGCTGGCAGCATGTCGAGGCGCTGGCGGCCGCGATCGCGAACCTCGTTTGAAAACTGGACTCGCAACCCGTCAATCAGGCGGGGGGCAAGGGGCGCGCCAACGTCCCTTAACCGCAGGAGTGGAGCCTGCATCTCAGCGTCGATCAGGCGCAGTCGATCCCCGCCACCGGGCACCCCGGCGGTTGGGCTTGTGGGATGCAAAGATGAAGGAAGAGTTCAGATGTCCCGGATGCAGGGCGTTGTTGTTCAAGGCCAAGGCATCCGCTATCGGAGCGGATATAGAGATCAAATGCCGACGGTGTCGGCGCTTCACCATTCTGAGGCCAGTGAGCCCTTTCCCGATCGCCAGCGGAGCGGCTTCAGGGGAATGACATTGTGGCTTCATGTGCCCAATCGGAAGAACTGCGTGGCCTCTCGCTCTGTGCAGGATATGGGGGCCTCGACCTTGGTCTCCATATCGCCGAGGCCGGATATCGGACTGTGGGTTATGTCGAGCGGGAAGCCCATGCGGCGGCAACTCTCGTGGCGCGGATGGCAGACACGGCCCTGGCTGAGGCACCTATATGGGACGATCTGCGAACCTTCGACGGCCGACCGTGGCGCGGCCGCGTTCATCTCGTCTCTGCCGGTTATCCCTGCCAGCCCTTCAGCGTCGCCGGGCTTCGGGCAGGCGCGGACGATCCCCGCCACCTTTGGCCGCAGGTCGCCCGGATCGTCAGGGAGGCCGCGCCCGAATGGGTGTTCTGCGAGAATGTCGAAGGTCATCTCGACCTGGGATTCCCCGAAGTCGTCGGAGAGCTTCAGGCAATGGGCTTTGACGTTAAAGCGGGACTGTTCACGGCGCGAGAAGCTGGCGCAAGCCACCGGCGTCGCCGCCTCTTCGTCCTGGCCCACGCCCACCGCTTCGGATGCGGGCTACTTCCCCGAACTGGTGATCGGCCAGGGCAGCATCCAGCCTGCGAGTCCGCTGGACATAGCGCAGGGGAGTTGCGGCCAGTTCTCGCTGGCGAACGCCAGCCGCGTCTGGACGAACCTGTTCCTCGTGATCCGGGCGCTGGGGCTTTCGATGTCTGGGACGTGCCCGTCTTCGCCCCCGGTCCGGGTGAGCTTCAAGCATGGGCCGACCTCGTCGCTTGTCGGCCTGATCTCCAACCCGCGCTTTTACGAGCATCTGATGGGGTGGCCGATCGGATGGACCGCACCAGAGGAGCCGGTAACGGAGTTTGCAGTTTGGCTGCGGCGATCGCGTGGCGCACTCTCAAAGCTGCTCATCTGAGGGGTTCGCATGTCGAAGACATCCGATGGCGAAAAGACGAAGCGCCCTAGGTGGAGTTCGAAAGTTCGCCTTTGCGAATGGCGGGAAGCACAGGCGGCGGCCGAGGCTGCCGCCCCAGTCTATGACGCTCTCAAGGGTATGTGCGAGATCATCGACGACTATCACGAGGGACATGGGTGCAGTTCATCGATCCGGCTGACGATGTTCTACTTCTATTGGCTGTCGAGCGATGATCCCAAAGTAGTCAAGGCCGCCATCGCTCAGGTTGAAGAATGGCTTGAGGAGGGGCGGCGGCGCTGGCGGAACGGGTTCGTGCCCGATCCCTTCGGCAAACCCCGGATCAGGATGATGGCGGAGCAGCCGACCGATCTGCCCTCCTTCACCATCGAGCGGCGGCAGGTTCTCGACCTGCTCAAGGCGTGCCGCCATGCCGAAGCGATGCCGTATCAGGACTGGATCGCGACACTTGGCAATCTGGACAGGAGAAGGCCGCTGGAGCCGTTCGACCAGAACGCGCAGCTGGTGCTGGACGAACTACGCTTCCTCTATAGGGATCAGCTGCCTTTTGGGGTCGGACAGGACGATCCGCCCATCAACCCCCATACGGGAAAGCCAAGCTGCCAACCGATCATGGACTGCTATTATCAAAACGGTCGCTGGATTGAGGGAGGACGGAAGACGTGGTCCGGCGAATTGGTGACGGACTATTGAGCAGGCTCTCAGGCGCTTCTAAAAGGCTGGTGAGATCAGGAATTGGTGCTACAAAAGGTCTTGTCCCGCACTCCAAAAGCTCTTGGGCCGCTTCAACCGCCGTTGCAAAGGCGGCGCGGCGGCAGGGCGTCCTCTGACAGCGCGCCTTCGTCATGCCGCCGGGCGCTGACCTCCGTTCAGGAAAACGGGGCGGTCAGCGCACCGGCGGCCATGTCGATCGCATCCTCATATAATCGGTCGGGCGGCAGGGCCGCCGGCTTGTCCCGATCCATGCCCCCGATCACGTCCAGCACCAGCAGGTTGATCGCGACCAGCCGGTGCGCGGCCAGCGCCGATGGCAGCGCCGGGCCGCAGGCGGTCAGTCGGCGCAGCAGCGCATCGGTCGCAGGTGTCATCGTCATGGCGCGTTCGCGCAGGCTGCCCGCCTCGCCATGCCGCAGCACCTGCGCCAGAAAGGCCGCATAGCTGCGCCGCCCCCGCGCGTCGCACTGTTCGAACAGGGGACGGAACAGGCAGTCGAGCAGGGGTCGGACGCCGTCGACCGGCACTTGCGCCATCAACGCCGCGCGCCGCGCGTCGATCACGGGCAGGCGGCTGGAAAAGATCGCCCAGATCAGCGCCTCTTTGCCGCCGAAATGATATTGCACGGACGCCGGGTTGGCGAGGCCCGCAGCGACGGCGATCTCGCGCAGCGAGGCGCCGTCCAGCCCCCGCTCGCCCCACAGCACCTCGGCAACCTGGACGATCACATCCGGGGTTTTCTGGCGGGCGGGCCGGATCATGGGGGAATCCTTGGAAGCAGACATGACGCCATCATAGCCATGATGAAAAAATAAAACAGTTGTTGTAATTTGGTCATGGCGACAACATGCCCGAAACAGGTGGGAGGGATAACCGGATGACGATCAAGGCATCACGATATATTTCGCTGCTGGCGCTGGCCGCCGCTGCACCAGCACAGGCGGGTAACGTCCTGCCGCTGCCCGAACCGGGCTTTCAGGGGAAGGTGGGCCGCACCTTCCGGGAATCGGACCCGCCCGCGCCACCTCCGCCGGTCCAGGCGCCCAAGGGCGCGCCCAATATCGTCGTCATCATGCTCGACGACGCAGGCTTTGGCCAATATGCGACGTTCGGCGGCGCGATCCCTTCGCCCGCGCTCGACGAACTGGCGAAGGACGGGTTGCGCTACAACCGCTTCCACACCGCCGGCATCTGCTCGCCCACACGCGCGGCGCTGCTGACCGGCCGCAACCCGCACAATGCCGGTGTCGGCATCGTCACCGAACTGTCGAACGGTTATGACGGCTATACCGGCATCATTTCCCGCGCGACCACGCCCTTCGCCCGCATCCTGCGCGACCATGGCTATGCCACCGCGATGTTCGGCAAGAACCACAATACACCGACGCCCCAGGCAGGCGCTGGCGGTCCCTATGACCATTGGCCCAATGCCTTTGGCTTCGATTATTTCTATGGTTTCAATGCCTGGGGGACGAGCCAGTATCAGCCGCTGCTGTTTGAGAACAACCAGCCGCTGCCGCCCTCGACCGATCCCGACTATCACCTGACCAGCGACCTGGCAGACCATGCCATCGGCTGGATCAAACAAGTCCGCAGCGTCCATCCCGGCCAGCCCTATCTCGCCTATATCGCCATCGGCGCGGTCCATGCGCCGCATCATGCTCCCAAAGAATGGATTGATCGCTTCAAGGGGCGGTTCGACAAGGGCTGGGACGCTTATCGGCAGGAAGTCTTTGCGCGGCAGAAGACACTGGGCGTCATCCCCGCTGACGCGGAACTGACCCCGCGCCCGGCCGAACTGCCCGCCTGGGACAGCCTGACCCCGGACCAGAAGCGCATCGCCGCGCGCCAGATGGAGGTCTTCGCCGGCTTTGCCGCCCATGCCGATGCGCAGATCAAGCGGGTGGTGGATGCGGTGCGCGCCATGCCGGACGGCGACAATACGCTGATCATCTATATCGCTGGCGACAATGGCGCGAGCGCGGAAGGCGCCCAGACCGGGACGTTGAGCGAACTCGCGCCGTCCGAAGGGCTGGAGGAACGGGCGCGCCCGACATTGGAAAGCCTCCAGGATCTGGGCGGACCACGCTACAACAACAATTATCCCGCTGGCTGGGCCTGGGCGGTCAATACGCCTTTCCGTTATTACAAGCAGGTGGTGTCGCATCTCGGCGCGATCCGCAATCCGATGGTGATTGCCTGGCCCAAGGGCATCGACCATAAGGGCGAGGTCCGCACTCAATATGCCGACGTCACCGACATCGCGCCGACGCTGCTGGCGGCGGCGGGGCTGACCGCACCCGGCAGCGTCGACGGCGTGGCGCAGAAGCCGATGGACGGTGTCAGCCTGCTCCCCACTTTCCGCGACGCGCGCGCACCGGAAGTGCGTTCGCGTCAATATTTCGAGGTATTCGGCAACCGCGCCATCTACGACAAGGGATGGATGGCCTCCGCCAAATTGTCCGACCCATGGAATCCGAACCGCGCGCAACTCGATCCCGGCAAGGCGAAATGGGAACTTTACGATCTGGATCATGACTTCACCCAGTCGCGCGATCTGGCGGCGAAATATCCCGCGCGGCTGGAGGCGCTGAAACAGCTCTGGTGGGGCGAAGCGGCGCGCAACAACGTCCTGCCACTCGACTGGCGCGCGGGCGAGCGGCTGGCGACGCTGGGACGGCCAGCGGCGCAGAACCATTACACCCTCTATCCCGGCACCGTCGGCATCGCCGAGGCGATCGCCCCGTCCACGCACAACCGCTCCTGGACCATCACCGCGCATGGCCGTTTCCGGCCGGAGGACAAGGGCGTACTGATCACGCAGGGTGGCATGACCGGCGGCTGGGCCATGCGGATGGCCGGGGGCCGGCTGCTGTTCGACTATAATCTACAGGCGGTCGACCATCATCGCATCACGTCGGACCAACCGGTCCCGGCGGGAGCGAAGACTCTTTCGGTCCGCTTCGCCTATGCCGGCGCGGCGGGCGAGCGCGGCAAGGGCGGCACTGTCACCCTGCTTGCCGATGGCCAGCAGATCGGCAACGGCGCCCTGCCGCAGACGACGGCAGCGGTCTTTTCCCTGAACGAAGGGCTGGACGTCGGCGCCGATTATGGCTCCCCGGTCGCCGACTATGCCCTGCCTGCGCCCTTCACCGGGACGCTCGACAAGGTGGATATCGACCTGAACTGAGCATATCGTTCGAGGTGGCAATGGCTTGGGAGAAGGGTGGCGACCTGTCAATCTGCCGGACGGCCAGTCACTCTTCGTTGTGGAGGCCGCCTGCATATTCGCGGTCGAACCGCTGGTGCAGATCACCCAGCAGGCGGCCCAGAACCTGCTGGTCGGTGGGGCTTAGCTGGCGAAAGAAGCGAACCAGCTTCGACCGGGCGGCGATATCGACAATCGCCTCTTCGATGAGCGCGCGGCCCCTGGGCGTCAGTGCCAGATCGAAGACGCGGCGGTCCACCGGATTGCGCCGCCGTTCCAGCAGGCCGTCCTTCTCCAGTCGCGCGATCCGGGTCGAGATCACCGCATTCGACACGTAAAGAGTAGAGGCAAGGTCGGTCGCCCGATGCGGCGCTGTCTGTTCGATCGCGAGCGTGCCCAACAGGTCGAGATCGGCGAAGCTGTAACCCAGAGCGCCAGCGATGCCATCCAGGTCGGTGGTAACCAGATGGCCTACGGTGAAGAAATGCCACAGCGGTCCGAAATGCGCGACGTCCAGGCCGGGCATGCGACTGGCATAAAAGGATTGGCCGGCATTGAGCTGGTCGATGGGCTTGCGGGACATGGCATCCTTCATTCTGCGGCGGGACGCCGCGGCTCGACTATCCGCGCAAGGAGACGTGCTGGCAAGCGGCCGGAGCGCGCAATGCACTCCGGCCTGTCGCGCCTCATGGAAGCAGCTTTAGAGTCGTTTCGGTTCTGATTGAACCGAAACGACTCTAAATTATCCTTTGATTACCGCGATTTCCCAGTCGCCAGATGATTCCATCTGGCTCGAAATCACTCTAGCGCCAGCAGAGGTCGAGGCGCAGAACGCCGTTGACCATGCCCGTCGCCAGCTCCGGCTTCGTGCCGGGTTTGATCTGGAAATCCGGGATGCGGCTCAGCCATTCCTGCAGGAAGATGCGTATTTCCCGTCGCGCCAGCACCGCGCCAGGGCAGGCATGGGGACCATTGCCGAAGGCGGCGTGCACCGGCTTTTGCCGGTTGAAATCGACGACCAGCGGATTTTCATTCACCCGCTCATCCATGCCGACCCACAGATTGGCGGGCAGGATGCGGTCGCCTGCGCGGAAACTGACTCCCTTATAGTCGAAATCCTCGGCGATCACCCGCGATGTGTTGGCAAGGCCGTGGCGGCGGATCATCTCTTCGATCGCATGTTTGACGAACGCATCGTCGTCCAGCCGTTCGACCAGTTGATGGCGATGTCCGGGGTTCATCGCCAGGAAACGGGCGATGAAACCGATCATGCCGGCCACCGTGTCCAGACCGCCGAACAAGACCAACGTGGCGTAACTGACTGCCTCCGCTTCGGAAATGCGGCCGTCGCCGACATTCACATTGACAAGTTTGCTCAGCAAATCGTCGCCCGGCTGTTCGCGTCGGGCGAGGATCTTGTCCATCAGATAGCCGCCCATTTCACGTTGCGCATCCAGCCGGATTTCCGCCGTGCTGCCGCGCACCGATCGTTCGGCGATGGGCAGCAGCCGATGCTTGTCGGAAATGGGCAGATCGACCAGTTCCAGAAAGACGTGGATCGGCAGGACCTTGGCGAAATCCTCGATGAACTCGCATTCGCCCTGCGGCAGCACGCGCTCGATCGCATCGACCGCGACGGCGCGGACCTTGCTCTCCAGTTCCGTCACGATCGCGGGCATCAGCGATTGCATCAGCGGGCGGCGGTAGCGGGCATGTTCGGGCGGGTCCATCTCCAGCGGGATCTGGCGCGGCGTCCCCTCCGGCATGGGCGGCAGGACGATGTGCTTATGCGAGAAACGATGATAGTCGCGCTGCATGGCGATGATGTCCTCGCCCCGCGTCGCGACCCAGTGGCCGCCATTGTGCGGCGTCCAGAAAATATCCGGACTGGCCTGCTGGATCGCCGCATAGGCGGCCTGCACATCATCGGCAGAGCCAGGAATATCGTAGAAGTTGAAGTCGCGCACCAGTTCGGCCGGCACATGATCGGGCCGGATTGCCGCCCTATCCGCCAAAATCGCCATCAGTCTGTCCTCTATCCCGAAAAGGCCCGGACCGCCGCATTGCCATCTTCGCGGTTTGCGGCGGTCCGGGCGGCGCTTTCTTCAGTCTTCCGGCGCGATCGCGACGCGCAGCCCGTCCAGTTCCGCCGCCATCGAAATCTGGCAGGACAGGCGGGAAGTTTCATCGCGATGTTCCGAACTGTCCAACAAGTCGTTTTCATCCTCGCTGATCGGCGGCAGCAGCCCGATAAAGGCCGGATCGATTTTCACATGACAGGTCGCACAGGAACAGCAGCCCCCGCACAGCGCCAGCAATTCGTCGAGGCCCGCATCGCGGATGGCCTCCATCAGCGACAGGCCAGGATCAGCCGCAAGCGTGCGCTCTGCGCCGTCGCGAGTCGTGACAATCACATTGGGCATGGAATCTTTTCCCTGAAAAAACGTCAGTCGCCAAAGCGGACGTAGAGATGCCTGGGCACGCGCATCATTGATCCGCGTATTTCCGGCCTCGGCTTGTCAGGATCGAAGCGCAGGTTCGGCAGATTATCCATCACCGCATGCAGGGCGCGGGTCATTTCCACCCGCGCCAGATGCTGGCCGACGCAGATATGCGGCCCACGCGAGAAGGAAAAATGCGCCTTGCGTTCGCGAAAGATGTCGAACCTGTCGGGGTCCGGGAAGATCGCCGGGTCGCGATTGGCGGCGCCCGCCACCACGTCCAGCAGCGATCCGGCCGGGATTTCGACGCCGCCCAGCACCACATCCTCCTTCGCCATGCGCAGTTGCACCGCGACCGGGCCGTCCCAGCGCAGCGCTTCCTCGATCGCGACCGGGATCAGCTTGCGGTCGGCGCGGATCGCGTCGAACTGGTCGGGATTTTCCAGCAGCGCGGTCAGCAATATGCTGGTGCCGCGATAGGTGGTGTCGCCCGCCGCGTTCATCAACTGGCGCAGGAAAGAGATCAGCACCAGTTCGGGCAGATAGTCGCCGTCGACCTCCGTATTGGCGAGCAGGCTGACCAGGTCGGCGCCCGGATTGCGGCGACGCTCCTCGACCAGCGCGGTGAAATAGGCCCCCAGCTTGCGCGAAGCTTCCTGCGCCTTGTCGGCATGCATATAGTCGGTCTGGCCGATCGCCAGCCGCTGGAAAGTGCCCACGTCCGCTTCGGGTAACTGGAGCTGGCGGTAGATCACCTCGAACGGGTAGAGCAGGGTGAACTGCTCTATCAGGTCGGCCCGGCCGGTGCTCACGAACCTGTCCATCAAGTCATGCACGACCGGATCGACGATCGTGTCGCCCCAGGTCTTCACATATTGCGGCAGGAAGATTTTCTGGAAAATCTTGCGCCAGCGGCCATGCTCCGGATTGTCCATGACGCTGATGCTGCCCTGGCCGAAGGTTTCACCGATATTGAATTTATAGCCATGGTTGGAAAAACGGTCGGTATCGGTCAGCGCCGTCAATATCTCGTCCGAACCGACGACCGTGAACATCTTGCGATCGGGATACATCGCCGATTGCAGGCCCATGCGGGGACGATAGTCGCCCTCCAGCACAGGGGCCTGCGCCCGCCACTTCGCGATCTCCGGATAGGGGTCGAGCGTATCGCCGAAATTGACGTCGTCCGCGCTGAACGGATCATAGCTCGGATCGTCATATTCCTGAATCTTGACGGCTGTTTCCATGGCCGGAATCTCTCCTATGCAGTAACTACTACATAGTTGCTCCGGCTGGGGCTGTCAATCGAACGGCGGCCCCACCAGCGACTGCGCGATCAACTGTTCGAGCACGTCGAGCACCGCCTCGCGTTCCGGCGGATCGGGGAACAGCGCATCCCGCAGGATCACGCTGGCCGCGATCATGCCAAAGCCCAGCCGCACGCCGATGCCCAGGTCGAAGGGCGGTTCGATCCCCGCCAGCGCATAGCGTTGCCGCACCTGATCGACCGACTGCTCGAAAAAGGGGGCAAGCCCACGCAGGCCCGGTGCCGCGTCCTCGCCGCCCACCGGCGGCCCGGCCAGCAGCGCGCGGAACATCGCCTCATTGCCTTCGAACAGTTCATAGACCTGCCGGGTGAAGCGGCGCGTCTCCGCCTGTTTGGGAAAGGCGGCGGTGGGGTCGGGATGCAGCTTGACGAAGTCCGCCATCAGCGCGTGGAACGGGGCGATCACCACCTCGCTGAACAGCCCGGCCTTGTCGCCATAATAGCGGAACAGCAATGTCTCGCTGACGTCGGCCAGACGCGCTATTTCCCGCGTGGTTGTGCCGCCATAGCCGCGCTCCGCGAATAATTGCCGCGCTGCGTCGCAGATGCGCTGGACCACGTCCTCGCGCGTGCGTCGCCGCCGGCGTACACGGTCGGTGGTGTCATCGGTGTCGGCTGCGTCTTTCAGAATCTCAGTGATTGCGCCCCTCCAGGATAATATCGGCCGCGTTCCACGCCGATGCCATGATCGGTCCGTTGGTATTGGCCGAAACCATCGTAGGCATGATTGATCCGTCCATGACGCGCAAGCCGTCCACCCCCTTGACGCGCAGTTTCTCGTCCAGCACGGCATCGTCGAAATCGCCCATGCGGCAGGTGCCGCAGGCGTGATAGCCCGCCTGGCCGATCTGGCGGAAGGCCGCCAATATCTCATCGTCGCTGTGGAGCGAACGGGTCGGCTCGCGTTCGCCCGCGATCATCGGCGCGATGGCGGGGCGGGACATCCATTCACGCAGATAGCGGTGCATCGCTACCGTGACGGCGCAATCATAGGGATCGGTCAGATAGCCCGCGCGGATGGTCGCGGGCGCCATCGGATCGGCGGCGGTGATCCGCACCGACCCTTCGCTGCGGGAGCGTAGCGGATAGCCGAACAGGGTGATGCTGTGGGCGGGGTCGGCGACCATGTTCCCCTTGGCGTCCGGCGCGGCGACGGCGGGCGAGAGCAGGATTTCGATATCCGGCGTCTCCGATTCGGGCAGCACCGTGGCGAAGGCGCCGACATTGCCGTAACCCGCCGCCATCGGCCCGGTGCGGGTGAGGTAATAGCGCAGCACATTGCCGACCAGGTTCAATCCCGACAATCCCTTGTTCTGGCTGTGCGGCACGGCAAGGTCATAGACCATGGAAAGCAGGCGATGCTCCAGCATATGTTCGCCCACGCCGGGACTATCGGCGACGATCGGAATGCCAAGGTCGCGCAGCAATGCGGGCGCGCCGATGCCCGACCGCTGGAGGATTTGCGGCGACATCAGCGCGCCGGCGCTGACGATGACCTCGCGGCCGCTGGAAAAATCCTGGGTCGCGCCATTCACGCTGGCCCGTACGCCGGTGGCGCGGCGGCGGTCGAAATGGACCTTGTCCACCGTTGCGCCGGTGACGATGCGCAGGTTCGGGCGGTTGCGCGCACGTTTGAGGAATGCCTGCGCGGCGCTCTGCCGCCTGCCCTTCCAGATGGTGCGGCTGGTATAGCCCACCCCTTCGCGGCCCGATCGGTTGAGATCGGCGACGCGCGGTATGCCCATCTGTTCGCCCGCCGCGATAAAGGCTTCGGTCAGCGGATCGTGCATCGGTTCGACCGAAATGTGCAGCGGGCCGTCGCCGCCGCGCACATCGTCGCCACCCAGTTCATGGCCCTCCATCGCGCGGAAGGCGGCGCCGATCCTGTTCCAGCCCCAGCCCTTCGCGCCCAGCGCTTCCCAATGGTCGTAATCTTCGGCCTGACCGCGGAAATACATCATGCCGTTGACCGAGGAGGAACCGCCCAGCATCTTGCCCCGGATCCAGGTTTCGGCAGGCACGCTGTCATGCCCCTCCGTCTGGAAATACCAGACATGTTTCGGGTCGGTATAGAGCTTGGCCGCGCCGCGCGGCATGTGGATGAAGGGGTTGCTGTCGTTCGGCCCGGCCTCCAGCAGCAGCACGCTGTTCACCGGATTTTCCGACAGCCGGTCGGCCAGCACGCAGCCTGCCGACCCGCCGCCGACGATGATATAGTCATATGTCATTACAGCGCCGCCCGGATGACGTCGCCGATGATGGTGCGGCTGTCCTCGGCGATATCGACCGTGTCGAACATGCGGTTGTGGCAGATGCCGACCGCCAGCTTCGTGTCCGGGTCTGCCCAGCCGATATTGCCGCCCATGCCGGGGTGGCAGAGCGCGCGCATGTTGCGCGGCGCGGATACCGGCGGCGCTTGTGCCCCGCCCAGCCAGTAACCGGACCAGGCGATCGGCACCACCATGCCGAAGAAGACCGGGTCGGCATCCTCGAAATGGGGGCGCGGCGCGGCAAAGCTGGCGACGCGTTCTTCCGACAGCAGGCGCGCGCCGTTGAATTGTCCGCCATTGGCCAGCATCGCCCAGAAGCGGGCATTGCTGCGCGCGTTGAAGATGCCGCCGACGGCCGGGATACAGGCGCGGCGGACATAGGGGCGCTCGAACGGATCGGGCATCAGGTCGACGATCAGCGGCTGTGCTTCGCGCATCATATTATTGTCCGGCGCGACATAGACGGCGGCAGCGTCCAGCGTGGCGATGCGCGGCTCGGCCGAATCGGGAATCCCCATCCACAGATCGGTGGCGCCCAGCGGGTCGGCGATCTCCTCCTTGATGAACTGGCCGAACGGGCGGCGCTTGGGGTCGGTGCGGCGCACCACCTCGCCGATCATCCAGCCGAAGGTCATCGACTGGTAGGAGGAACGGCTGCCGGCGGGATAGACGCCCTCCATCTCCGCGATGCGGCGGCACATCCAGTCCCAGTTGGTCATCAGTTCGGGGGTCACGTCAGGCGGCATCCGCAGCACGCCGGAGACATGGGACAGCACATGGCGGACGGTGACGTCGCCCTTCCCTGCCGCCGCGAATTCGGGCCAGTAGGTCGCGACCGGCGCGTCATAATCGACAAGGCCGCGCTCGACCTGGATATGCATGGCGGTGGCGGTGACGGCCTTCGACACGGAATAGACGTTGAACAGCGTGTCGCCGTCCACGCGGCGCCCGGTGGCGGGATCGGCGATGCCCGACCAGCAGTCGACGATCTGTTCCTCGCCCAGCCAGGCGCTGACCTGTATGCCGATTTCCCCGCCTTCCGCGACAAGCCGGTCGAGCGTGTCCTGCACCGCGTCGTTGACCTTTGTCATCCTCTATACGCCTTTCCTGCTGGTCTTGGGTCCCGGCCCGATATCAAGTGTACGCTTGATAGCATGGAAAGAGGCGAGGGGAAGATATATGCTGGAGACGTTCGAAAATATCATTTCGCCGCGAAATGAAAGGACGGAGAGTTGGAGCACTGCTGGACGCAGCCTTCGTCCATGTGATCGAATCGAGGGCCGGATTGACCCGTTCCGCCCTGCCTGTCAGGCCCGCGGGATAGCAACGGGAGAGGGTCGGGCATGACGGACAAGGCGGAAGGCATCACTGCCGCGACGCACATGGCGGCGGACGACCATGGCTGGCAGGGAGCCGCGGAGGAATGGCGCGTGAACTGGCGCGTCGGACTGGCCGCCTTTCTCGCCATCGGCCTGTCCCATGGCGCCTATCAGTCATTGTCCAGCCTGTTCGTCCTGCCCTTGCAGGAAGCGTTCGGCTGGTCGCGCAGCCAGATCGCCTTCGCCCATTACAGTTCGCTGGTAGTCGCGATCGCCGCGCCGTTCTTCGGCCGGGCGGTCGACCGTTTCGGCGCCCGCAGGATCATGCTGGGGGGCATGGTCATATCCGTGCTCATCTATATCGGCCTCGCCGCCATGAATGGTTCGCTGGCGCTGTTCTACATGCTGAGCGTACTTGCCGGGGTCGTCGGTCTTTCAGCGAGCGGCCTCACCTGTTCTCGCGTGGTCAGCCAGCATTTCGTCCGGTCGCGCGGCTTCTCACTCGCGGTCGCGCGCAGCGGCCTTGCCCTTGCGAGCGCGGCCCTGCCCACCATCCTCTTCGCGATCATCGCGCGTTTCGGCTGGCGCGCCGGCTATCTGGCCGAAGCGTTACTGGTGCTGGTCGTGGCCTTGCCCGCTGTCTGGTTCTGGATCGGCCATTCACGTTCGTCCGCCGGGGCCGAGCGGCTGCGTCACGATCCCGACCTGCCGTCATGGCTGCACCTGCTGCGCGATCGCAAGGTCTGGTTCCTGTGCCTGGGCGCGGGGCTGGGCTATGCGCCGGCGACCGCCATCATGACCCAACTCCAGCCGCTGCTCATCAGCAAGGGCGTCGACGCCGGATCGGCCGCCGCGCTGGTCGGCATGGCCGGCATCGCCAGTTTCGTCGGCGCGCTGGTGACGGGCAGTCTGGTCGACCGTTTCTGGGCGCCGGGCATCGCTTTCCTCTTCGCCTGCGGTTCGGCGGCCGGCACCTGCATGCTCGCCTGGCACGGCACGATCGAAGGTCCGTTCGCAGGGATGGCCATCCTGCTGATCGGCGCCGGCCTGGGCGCGGAGATCGACGTCGTCGCCTATATGGTCGCGCGCTATTTCGGCATCCGCTCCTTTTCGACGCTCTACGGCATGACCGTCTTCTTCATCGCCTTTTCGGGCGCGGTCGGCGCCTCGATGCTGGGGATCGCCTTCGACCGGCACGGCAATTATGATTCCGCCTTGCTGGTGATCGCCGCCAGCTTCATGGCGGCCGGTTGTATCTACCTGCTGCTTGGCCGCTATCCGCCGCGCGAGAGCTAAGCGGATCGTTAGGGCCCTAAAGGACTTTTCGTTCAATGCTCCGCGCGCATCGCCTACCCTGCGCTGCATCCCATGACGGAGGACAGGATGACTGAAGCGATTACCGAACCAAAGGCGGGCGAGGCCACGGCGCGACGGCTGATGACCGCCGCGGACCACGCCTTCGATCCCCTTGACCCGGAAACGATCCGCAATCCGGGGCCGGCTTATTCGGCGCTGGCGGGAAAATGCCCTTTCTATCACTATCAGGGCGAGGAATATCAGTTCTACATCACCAGCGACTATAAGGAGATTCGCGACAAGATTCTGGCGGACAATCCCTACTGGTCGTTCAAATGGGGCGACGCGCCCATGGACTGGGAGACGTTCAGCGATTTCGGCATCCTGACCGACCCGCCCTTCCACCTTGAATATATCACCGCGCTGCGCAAAGGCATGACGCCATCGCGCATGCGTTATTATCTGCCTGAGGTGGAGGCGATCGCCGAGGATCTGGTCGGCGGCCTGGAATCGCGGGCCGACAAGAGCGGCAATTTCCACGACCTGTTCTGCCTGCCGCTGCCCGCGCGGACCATGTGCTTCATGCTGGGCGCGGACCAGGCCATCTACGCCGATTACAAGCGCTGGGCGGATGAGTTGCAATCGCTGCTCTTCAACGACAAGGACCCAAGCGCCGAACAGACGCTGATCGCCGAAATTCAGCCGCATTTCATGGGGCTGATCGAAGAACGCAAGCAGATGCTGCGCGACGCGGGCATCGACGAACCCACCCATGAACATTGGGGGACGGTGCTGCCGTTCGACTATATCTCGCTCGGCCTTGTCAGCCGGGTGGAAGGCCGCCGCTTCAACGATATGGAGCTGTTCCAGATCTGCACGGCGCTGCTGACCGGCGGGCAGGAAACGACCACCAGTCTGCTGACCAATGTCGTCTGGCGCCTGCTGGAAGTGCCCGAGCGCTGGGAACGGCTGAAGGCCGACCCGTCGCTGTTCGAAAATGTGATCGAGGAAAGCTTGCGCTTCGACCCGCCGATCAACTCCCATTTCCGCACCAGCCTGTGTCCGGTCAAGATGCACGGCGCCGACCTGCCCGAACGCAGCAAGCTCATGTTCTCGATGATGGGCGCCAATCGCGATCCGGACATTTTCCCCGATCCCGACAGCTTCGTCATGGACCGGCCGCTCAATCAGGTGAAGCGGCATTTGTCCTTCGGCTATGGCGTGCATTTCTGCCTGGGCGCGCCGATTGCCCGGCTGGAGGCGCAGGTCGGGCTACGCAAGCTGGTCGAGCGCCTGCCGAACCTGCGCCTGACGGGCGATACCGAACGGATCAACAGTTGGATCTATTGGGGTCAGCGCCAATTGCCGGTGGCCTGGGACTGAACCGGCCGCGGAAGGATGTGAAAGACATCACTCATCTGAAATATCGCGCGCCGGGCCACCCGACGGCTTGGCGCGCCGCCGGCTTTGGCCCACCTTGCAAGGATATGAAGCCGATTGCCGGCGAAAGCGCGCATGCGGCTGCCGCGCAATGCCGCGACTCCATTTCGAGAGGAACCATGCCATGTCCGACTATGATCTCATCATCCGGGGGGGTAAAATCTACGACGGCAGCGGCGGGGAGCCTTATGTCGCCGACATCGCCGTCAAGGACGGGGTGATCGCGGCGGTCGGCGAGATACAGGGCGACGCGGCCGAGGAGATTGACGCGCAGAACCGCATCGTGACGCCGGGCTTTGTCGACGTGCACACCCATTATGACGGGCAGATCACCTGGGAAAACCGGCTGGCGCCCTCCTCCGACCATGGCGTGACCACCGTGGTCATGGGCAATTGCGGCGTCGGCTTCGCGCCGTCACGCCCGGAACATCGCAAGCTGATGATCAAGCTGATGGAAGGGGTGGAGGATATTCCAGAGGTCGTCATGGCCGAAGGCGTGCCGTTCAACTGGGAAACCTTCCCCGACTATCTGGATGCGCTGGAAAAGCGTGAGAGCGACATCGACTTCGCGGCGCAACTGCCGCACAGCCCCCTGCGCGTCTATGTGATGGGCGAGCGCGGCGCCAATCTGGAGCCGCCTACGGACGCGGACCTGGCGGAGATGCGCCGCCTCACCGCCGAAGCGATCGAGGCGGGCGCGCTGGGCGTCACCACCTCGCGCAGCTACGCCCATCAGTTCCGCGACGGCCGTCCCGCGCCGTCGGTCAAGACCGAGGATCAGGAAGTGCTGGCGCTTGCGGAGGGTCTGCGCGACGCGGGCAAGGGCGTGTTCCAGATGGTGCCGAGCTATGACGTCACCGCCACCGAGCGCATGGACCTGCTGGACGACATCGCCCGCACGTCGGGCCGCCCCGTGTCCTTCACCTTCATGCAGACACCCCGAGGCGAGGGCGACTGGCAGGAGATGGTGGCGCGGCTGGACGCGGCGAAGAAAGAAGGGCTGGAAGTGCGCGGCCAGATCATCCCGCGCCCGACCGGCGCGCTCCTTGGCCTGGAACTCTCCATGCATCCCTTCTCCTTCAACCCCAGCTTTCGCGCGATCGAGCATCTGCCGCTGGAGGAAAAGGTCGAACGGATGCGCGACCCGGAATTCCGCAAGACGCTGATTGCCGAGGAGCCTGACGATCCGCAGGCCTTCTTCATCTTTGTCATTTCCGACCTCGACGGCATGTTCGTGCTGGGGAACCCGCCAAACTACAATCCGCGCAGCGACGAAAGCATCGGCGCGCGGGCGCGGGCCATGGGCGTCGATCCCAAGGAACTGATCTACGACGCGCTGCTCCAGCGCGACGGGCATGAAGTCCTCTATCGTCCGCTTGGCAATTCGGAAGGCGAGCGGTTCGAAAGTTCGGGCCGCCATCTGGTGAAGAACGACCGCACCTTCCCGGCGCTGGGCGACGGCGGCGCGCATTACAGCATGATCTGCGATGCCGCCTATACCACCTATTTCCTGACCTATTGGGTTCGCGATGCGAAGGGCGACAAGCAGGTCGACCTGCCCTACGCCGTTCGCAAGCTGACCTGCGAGCCGGCGCACGCGGTCGGGCTGGACGATCGCGGCCTGATCAGGCCGGGCTACAAGGCGGACCTCAACGTCATCGACCTTGAACGGCTGCACCTCTACGCACCGCACGTCGTCTACAACCTGCCGACTGGCGGCCGTCGCCTGCAACAGCGGGCGGACGGCTATGAGGCCACGATCGTCAGCGGCGTCGTGACCTATCGCAACGGCCGCTCCACCGGCGCCCTGCCCGGCCGTCTGGTGCGCGGCGGCAAGGCCGCGCCCAAGATCGCGGCCGAAAGAAGCCTCGAACCGGCATGATATTCGGGCGGCGAACGGGACGTCCGTTCGCCGCCAAGGAACAGCCGCACATCGTCAGGAAGAGGAAAAGGCATGGCCGAAGCACAGCTTACCCCCGAACTCGTCGCCTTCGTCCAGCAGCAGAAGGACCGGCAGGACATTCACGACGCCTTG
Source organism: Sphingobium faniae (assembly GCA_900100475.1). Classification (GTDB taxonomy): domain Bacteria; phylum Pseudomonadota; class Alphaproteobacteria; order Sphingomonadales; family Sphingomonadaceae; genus Sphingobium; species Sphingobium faniae. Next base: position 240,383 of record FMTU01000004.1, read on the forward strand.
CTGCGCTATACCCGCGGCGTCGACCGGCACGACCGCGAGCTGATGTTGTCCGCCTATTGGCCCGACGCCTTTGACGAACATGGCGTGGCAGAAGGCGTGGCCGCCGACTTCTGCGATTGGGCGATCGGCTGGCACGCCGAATTCCAGACGCAGCACCATCACGTGATCACGAACCACAGTGTCGAACTCGACGGCGATACCGCACATGCCGAGACCTATTATCTGTTCTGGGGCGAAAACAGGAATGGCCCGCCGCAGCTCAGCTTCGGCCGATATATCGACCGTTACGAAAAGCGCGGCGGCGAATGGCGCATCGCCCACCGCGTCTGCGTCAACGAGGGAAGCTCCGAACTGACGCCCGCGAACATTCCCGACGAATATAAGGCCCTGATGTACAAGACGGGGCCGAATCGCCGGGACAGGACGGATATATCCTATGCGCGGCCGCTGGTTCGGGAAGCGACGCCGGCCTGATCGCTGGCCCGGCCGCACTCGCGGCGCTATGGCCTTTTGAGACTGAACACTGAGATAAGGAGATTTTTGCATGGCATCGCGGACCATCGTCGTAACCGGAGCCTTCGGCATATTGGGAAGCGCGGTCGCCGCCGCCTTTGCCGCCGGAGGGGATAAGGTCGTCCGTGTCGACTATGCGAAAACGCCCTCCCAGACTTTGGAAGGCGCAACCGACATGGGCGGCGTCGACCTGACCGATGCCGCCGCCACGCAGGCGCTGGTCGCCGATATCGTTGCGGCGCACGGGTCCATCAATGTGCTGGTCAATGTCGCGGGCGGCTTCGTCTGGGAAACGCTGGCCGATGGCGGCAGCCCGACCTGGAATCGCATGTTCGCGATGAACGCCACGACCTGCGTCAACATGACCAGGGCGGCGCTGCCGGAGCTGGAGAAAGCCCCGGCCGCGCGCATCATCAATATCGGCGCTGGCGGCGCCGTGGTCGCGGCAGCGGGCATGGGCGGCTATGCCGCATCGAAGATGGCCGTTCACAAGCTGACCGAAAGCCTGGCCGCCGAGCTGGCGGGCAAGGACATCACGGTAAACGCGATCCTACCCAGCATCATCGACACGCCGACCAACCGGGCCGACATGCCCGACGCCGATTTCAGCCAGTGGGTGCAGCCCGCCGCGATCGCCGACGTGATCCGCTTCCTCGCCTCCCCGGCGGCGCGCGGAATCAACGGCGCGCTGATTCCGGTGACGAAGGGCGGCTGAAGCTCAGGGAGGGGAAACGCGGCGACGCATGCCTACGCCCCTCCCCTATCCCTCAGACGATTTCGAACAGCGCGGCGGCACCCATGCCGCCGCCGACGCACATCGTCACAACCGCGTTCTTCGCGCCCAGCCGCTTGCCCGCCAGCAGCGCGTGGCCGGTCATGCGCGATCCGGTCATGCCGAAAGGATGGCCGATCGAGATCGCCCCGCCATCGACATTGACCTTCGCCGGGTCGATGCCCAGCCGATCGCGGCAATAGAGCGCCTGGCTGGCATAGGCTTCGTTAAGCTCCCACAGGTCGATGTCGGATACCGACAGGCCCAGCCGGTCGAGCAGCCTGGGCACGGCAAAGACGGGACCGATGCCCATTTCGTCGGGTTCGCAGCCCGCGACCTGCATCCCCTTGTAAAGACCCAGAATCGGGATGCCGCGCCGCGCCGCCTCGTCCGCGTCCATGACCACACACACGCTGGAGCCGTCCGACAACTGGCTGCAATTGCCCGCCGTCACCGACCCGCCCTCGAACAGGGGTTTCAGCTTCGCCAGACCTTCTGCGTCGGTGCCTGGCCGGTTGCATTCGTCGCGGGTCAGCGTCACCTCTTCCTGACCCGTCACCGTCAGAGCCTTGTCCACGACATTCTTCGTCGCGGTGATCGGCACGATCTCTCCGTCGAACCACCCCTTGTCCTGCGCCGTCGCGGTGCGAGTCTGGCTCAGCACCGCAAATTCGTCCTGCGCCTCGCGGCTGATGCCATAGCGGCGGGCGACGATATCCCCGGTCAGGTTCATCGCCATGTAGAGTTCGGGCTTATGCTCCAGCAGCCATTCGTCCCTGGTGCGGAATGTGTTGCGATGCGGGTCGACCAGACTGACCGTCTCCACGCCGCCCGCGACATAGACGCCCCCTTCCCCGCTGCGGATGCGCTGTGCGGCAAAGGCGATGGTCTGAAGGCCCGATGAGCATTTGCGATCCAATGTCACGCCGCACACGCTGATCGGCAGCCCCGCGCGGAGCGCCGCCTGCCGCGCAACGTTGGAGCCGACCGCCCCCTCGCACCGGGCCGAACCCAGCAGCACATCGTCGATTTCGGCCGGGTCAATGCCCGCGCGCCCGACCGCTGCCCGGATCGAATGGGCCGCCAGCGTCGCGCCGTGGATATTGTTAAGCGCGCCCCGATGCGCCTTGCCGATTGGCGTGCGCGCGGTGGCGACGATGGCTGCGTCCTTCATGCCGAAATCTCCCGCGAAAAGCAGTTCCGGGAGATAGGGACTGGGGGCGGCGCTTGCCATAAAGGCGGCGGCCTCATCACGTCTTTGATGAAGCCGGCCTGCCTGCTTGACCCGCGCGGCCGGGGTCCACAAAGCAGGTCTGATTTCGAGGCAGGGAGCCGCCAATGACCATCACCGTCGAAAAACAGGGACCGGTCGCGATCGTGACGCTGGACCGCCCGCAGACGAAGAACGCGATCACGCAAGACATGCGCGGCCAATTGTACGGCGCGTTCGAGGATATCGCGATGGACCGTGACGTCCGCGCCGTCGTCCTGACCGGCGCGGGCGGAGATTTCTGCTCGGGCATGGACGTGTCGGGCATGCGCCAGGGCGGCGTCACCGCCTCCATGGACCGCATGTACACGCTCAACCGCATCGCCAAGGCGATCTACTCGCTCAAGAAACCCACCATCGCGGCGGTGCCGGGCATCTGCGTGGGCGTGGGCTTTTCCTATGCGCTGGCCTGCGACATCGTGCTGGCCGCCGAAAAGGCGAAATTCGCCGCGATCTTCCGCAATATCGCACTGGCGCCCGATGGCGGCCTGATCTGGCATCTGCGGCAGCTTGTGGGCGTGCAGAAGGCGAAGGAACTCATCTATTCGGGCCGCATCATCCGCGCCGACGAAGCGGTGGAGATGGGCATCGCCTATGAGAAGGTCGCCGACGATGCGCTGCTGGAGCGGGCCGTCGCGCTGGCGGAAAGCTTCGCGTCCGGCCCGACCATCGCCATGGGCATGGCCAAGCGCCAGTTCGAGGTGAGCTGGAACACCGGCTTCGAACAATATCTGGAGCTGGAGGCCGCGATCCAGCCGCTGATGAGCCGGACCGAGGATCATGAAGAAGGGCTGCGCGCCTTCCGCGAGAAGCGCAAGCCGGCGTTCAAAGGCGAGTGACGCCGATGCTCCAGCCCGAAGCCGAATGGCGCGCGCACCTGGCCGAGGGGCGCTTCATGATCCAGCGCAGCCGGTCCACCGGCGGCCATGTCTTTTATCCACGCATCGCCGAACCCGGCACAGGCGCGGAAGATCTGGAATGGGTCGAGGCGTCAGGCACGGGCATCGTTCATGCCGTGACCATCGTCCGCAAGAAAGACCCCGCGGACAGCTATACCGTCACGCTGGTCGACCTGGCCGAAGGACCGCGCCTGATGAGCCGGGTCGATGGCGTGCCCGTGGACGATGTCCGGATCGGCATGGCGGTAAAGGCCAGCATCATTCAAGAAGGGGACAGGCCGATGCTCGTCTTCGTGCCCGCATGAGCATGGGCGGGGACAACAGCGGGGGATTTCCGCGCGGCCGCGCCGCGATCGTGGGCGCCGCCACCTTCGGGATCGGCAAATGCCCTGGCGTGTCGGCCGTGGACATGGCGGCGAGGGCGGCGCTGCTCGCCCTCGCCGACGCCGGCATTGCGCTGTCGGAAGTGGACGCGCTCTACACGTCGGCGCCCTATGAGGCGCTGGGCGGCATGGAACTGGCCGAATATCTGGGCCTCACGCCGAAGGTGACGGACTGCAACCGCACTGGCGGATCGGCGTTCGAAGTCTATGTTCAGCAGGCCGCATTGGCGCTGGAAGCGGGGCTGATCAATTGCGCGCTCATCGCCTATGGCTCCAACCCGGCGAGCAACCCGCCGCCCGGCGTCGGCATGACGCGACAAAGCCCGTGGGAAGCGCCCTACAAACCGCTCGCGCCGATTTCCTCCTATGCGCTGGCGGCCAGCCGGCACATGCATCTCTATGGCACCACGCGGGAACAACTGGCCGAAGTCGCCGTGGCAGCGCGGCAATGGGCGCAGTTGAATCCCGAAGCCGCGGTGCGCGATCCCCTGAGCATCGACGATGTGCTGAAGGCGCGGATGGTGTCCGATCCGCTGAGCGTGCGCGACTGCTGCCTGTTCAACGATGGCGCGGCGGCGATCATAATGGTCCGCGCCGACCGGGCGAAGGATTGCGCGAAGGCGCCGATCCATGTGCTGGGCGCGGCCCATGCCGTTACCCATCGCGAGATCAGTTCCATGCCCGATCTTACCGTGACGGGGGCCGCGATTTCGGGCCGGCAGGCTTTCGCGCAGGCAAGGGTCGCGCCTGCGGATATCCATGTGGCGATGCTCTACGACGCCTTCACCATCACACCGATCCTGTTCCTGGAGGATCTGGGCTTCTGCCCCAAGGGCGAAGGCGGGCGCTTCGTGTCGGGCGGTCATATCGCGCCGGGCGGCGGCCTTGCGCTCAATACCAATGGCGGCGGCCTGTCTTGTGTGCATCCGGGCATGTACGGCCTGTTCCTGCTGGTGGAAGCGACGCGGCAATTGCGCGGCGAATGCGAAGCTCGGCAGGTCCGGGACGCGCGGCTCGCGGTGGCGCATGGCAATGGCGGCGTATTGTCGAGCGAAGCGACGGTCGTGCTGGGGACCGCCGATACCCTCTGATCTGCTGCCATTGTGCAACCTGTCCAAAAAATTGCAGGCAGCCCAGCTTCGCGACGATCGACCCCAGCGCATCCTTCTACCTGACCAACACACCCAAGCATGCGCTGGGCCTGTCGGGGGATTGGACCTTGCCCCTGGGCATGGGTGGCGCCGGAGTGGGTGTTCCATGGCGACTATTCGCTGTCGAGCCGGATCAACGGTTCGACACGCGTCCGCAATGGGAATTTCGCCTGCGATACCAAGCGCGATGTGGCTAATGGCCGTATCTCGCTGCAGAATATCGGCAGCGGTCCAACGACGATCCGGGTCGCGGGTTTCGTCAACAACATATTCGACACGGCTATCCGACCTATGCCGCGCCGGGCGGCAACGCGATCCTGCCGCCGCCGCGCACCTATGGGCTGGAACTGGGTCTCAATTTCTGATCCTGACCATCAGGCTGGGGCGGCGCGACGCTGCCCCACGCCTCCTGTCGCCGCGAGCCTGCCGGTGCAATGTGGGAGCCTTTATCGGCCAGTCATATAGAGGGCGCAGGTCACCGGCGGACCATTCCGATCCACCGAAAGACATGGTCGCGTCGCACCGAAGGAACGGCGAGGGCCTTTCCGTCAGGCGATCAGAATTTGAAGACGGTGCCGAGATAGACGGCCTGGCTGTCCTGCCGGTCGTCGGTCATCGGCGTCAGGCGGCCCGCGACGCTGTTGTTGTACCGGACGCCTGCGGTGACGTTCAGGTTGCGCGTCAGGGAATAGGAACTCGCCAGGTCCAGCGAATAATCCTTGTCCGCATTCGGATTGCGGACAGCCGTGGCCGGGTCACGCCGGCTTTCGATCAGCACCTTGGTGCTGAAGCGGTCCTTCTTGCCCTGATCGAGCGAGAAATTCTTCGCCTCGGCCATGGTTTCGACCGGAACGGGGTCCAGCGCCTTGCGTCCGACCGAATCGGGCAAGGCGAACTTGCGCCAGTTATGGGCATTGTTCAGGCTGAAGGCGACAGGCTTGATGTCAACCGAGGTGAGCGTACGGTTGACGACGACGCGATCATTGTCCGCGCGGACCATCACGGTGACGGAGCGCTGGCCGCTGAGTGAGCCGCTGGTGGGAGTGAAACGGAAATTCTGCCGGCCGGCCGTAGCCGCGATCCGGGCATAGGCTGCCGCGAGACGGGGATCCTTGGTGGTCGGCGTGAAGGAGGAAATGCTGCCCAGCGCGCCCAGCGACACCGGCGTTTGGGTCCGCAGCCGGTCAAGATCGGTCGCCGCGCCAATCGCCGGAGACAGCACGAAACCGGTCACGGCAACCGCCGCACCCGCCAATGCCAAATGTCCCCTTTTCACGCGCATGATCGCGACTCTCTAACCCCCGAGCTATAATTCACCGCCCATTACGCATGAAAACCGGCGGAAATCTAGTGCCGGCTCCGCTTTTTTGCCCCTGCTGTTGCACAGAACACACAATGTTTCGTCGGCACGCCGAAGCGATGGCGCCGCGCGCCCCCTTGCCCAATGACGCGGGTCCACTATAGATGCGAAGCGTTTTCTTATCATTCATTATGGGACATACTGATGGTCCGCCGCTTTTCCCTTCCCGTTTCCGCCGGTTTGATGCTGGCCGCGCTCCTGCCGCTCGCCGCCTGCGGGGGCGGGTCGAAGGAGCGGCCCAAGGCCGACCTCGCCGCGTCGAAGATCACGACCATCGGCGTCAACAGCTATTTGTGGCGCGCCAGCCTCGACACGCTGTCCTTCATGCCGATGGTGCAGACGGACTCCAATGGCGGCGTCATCGTCACCGACTGGTACAGCAATCCCAACAGCCCCAATGAACGGATGAAGCTGACCGTCTCCATCCTGGACCAGGATCTGCGCGCCGACGCGCTGCGGGTGGCGGCCAGCCGTCAGGTCAATCAGGGCGGCCAGTGGGTCAACGCCCCGGTGGAAGCCGCGACCGTGCAGAAGCTGGAGGAGATCATCCTGACCAAGGCGCGCGACCTGCGCCGCATGGCGATTGCGGGCTGATCCACCCTTCCTTTCTTTTTCTTTCAGGACGGGACCGGGCTGCCTCGCGCAACCCCGGTCCCAAAGCATTTTGAGGATTCGACATGCAAAGGCGCTTCAACCCGCTTGAGGCCGATGCCCGCTGGCAGGCCGTCTGGGATGAGAAGCAGACGTTCCAGGCGTCCGACAGCAGCGACCGCCCACGCAGCTATGTGCTGGAGATGTTCCCCTATCCGTCCGGGCGCATCCATATCGGCCATGTCCGCAACTATTCGATGGGCGACGTGCTGGCGCGCTTCCGCCGGATGACGGGGCATGAAGTGCTGCACCCGATGGGCTGGGACGCCTTCGGCATGCCAGCCGAAAATGCGGCGATGGAAAAGAAAGTGCATCCGGGCGAATGGACGCGCTCCAACATCGCCAATATGCGCGCGCAGTTGAAGAAGCTGGGCTTCGCCATCGACTGGAGCCGGGAACTGGCCACCTGCGAGCCGGACTATTATGGGCAGGAACAGGCGCTGTTCCTCGACATGCTGGAAGCGGGCCTTGTCTATCGCAAGGAAAGCGCGGTCAACTGGGACCCGGTCGATATGACCGTGCTGGCCAATGAACAGGTGATCGACGGGCGCGGCTGGCGGTCGGGGGCGCTGGTGGAGAAGCGCAAGCTTAGCCAGTGGTTCCTCAAGATCACGCAGTTCGCCGACGATCTGCTGGAGGGGTTGAAGACGCTCGACCAATGGCCCGACAAGGTGCGGACCATGCAGGAAAACTGGATCGGCAAGTCGGTCGGCCTCCAGTTCCGTTTCCGGCCGGTTGCGCCGTTCGACGCGGAAATCGAGGTTTATTCCACCCGGCCCGACACGATTTTCGGCGCGAGCTTCGTGGCGGTCGCGGCCGATCATCCGGTGGCGCAGGCGGTCGCGGCGGGCAATCGCGATGCCGCCGCCTTCATCGAGAAGTGCAAGGCAGGCGGCACCACCGCCGCCGAACTGGAAACGGCGGAGAAGATGGGCTTCGACACCGGCCTTTCGGTGGCGCATCCCTTTGATCCCGAATGGAAGCTGCCGGTCTTCATCGCCAATTTCGTGCTGATGGATTATGGCACCGGCGCTGTCATGGGGGTGCCGGGGCATGACCAGCGCGACCTTGATTTCGCGCGCAAATATATGCTGTCGGTCGAACGCGTCGTCGCGGCCGAAGGGGATGAGGACAAACCCATCCACGACGAAGCCTATGCGGGGCAGGGTAAGCTGGTCCATTCCCGCTTCCTCGACGGCATGAGCATCGAGGAAGCCAAGGCCGAAGTCATCCGCCGCGCCGAAGAGGGCGGCTGGGGCACCGGCACCACCGTATTCCGGTTGAGGGACTGGGGCGTGTCGCGGCAGCGTTATTGGGGGACGCCGATTCCGGTCATCCATTGCGACGGCTGCGGCGTGGTGGGCGTGCCCAAGGATCAGCTTCCGGTGGTGCTGCCGGAAGATGTGAGCTTCGACATTCCAGGCAATCCACTGGACCGGCACCCGAGCTGGAAGCATGTCGATTGCCCGCAATGCGGCAAGCCGGCGCGGCGCGAGACGGACACGCTCGACACCTTCGCCGATTCAAGCTGGTATTTCATCCGCTTCGCCAGCCAGCCCAAGGACAAGCCGTTCGATCGCGCGACGGTCGAAAAATGGCTGCCGGTCGGGCAATATATCGGCGGCGTCGAACATGCGATCCTGCATTTGCTCTATGCCCGCTTCTGGACCCGCGCGCTCCAGCATATGGGGCAGCTTGGCTTTGCCGAACCGTTCACCGGCCTCTTCACGCAGGGCATGGTGACGCATGAAACCTACAAGGCGGGCGACGGAAGCTGGCTCTCGCCGGGCGAGGTGAAGAAATCGGGCGACGATTATGTCCATATCGACAGCGGCGCGCCGGTCACGGTCGGCCGTGTCGAGAAGATGTCCAAGTCGAAGAAGAATGTCGTCGATCCCGATGACATCATCGCCCAATATGGCGCGGACGCCGTGCGCTGGTTCATGCTGTCCGACAGCCCGCCGGAACGCGACCTGCCCTGGACGGAAAGCGGCATCGAGGGGTCATGGCGTTTCGTGAACCGCTTGTGGCGCCTGTTCGGCGAAGCGGACAAGGCGGCCGAAGGGCAGGACAAGGCTCTGGACCGCAAGCTGCACCAGACGATCGACGGCATCGCGAAGGATATCGAGGCGCTGAGCTTCAACAAGGCGGTGGCCAAAATCTACGAACTGGCCAATGCGGTCGAGAAGGCGAAGCCGTCGGCCTCGCGCAGCGCCACTATCCGCGCGCTGGCGCTGCTGGTCGCTCCGATGACGCCGCATCTGGCCGAAGAAGCCTGGGCCGCGATGGGTGAGGATGGATTGATCGCCGACGCCGCCTGGCCCGCGGTCGATCCGGCACTGCTGGCCGATGATGAAGTCACCATCGCCTGTCAGGTGATGGGCAAGTTGCGCGACACCATCACCGTGCCCAAGGGAACGCCGAAGGACGAACTGGAGAAACTCGTCCTCGCCGCGCCCAATGTGGTGCGGGCGCTGGACGGCGCGGTGCCCAAAAAGGTGATCGTGGTGCCGGACCGGCTCGTCAATCTGGTTGTCTGAAAGAGGAACCGTTCGCCCCAACGCCCTTCGACAAGCCCAGGCTTCGACAAGCGCGGGGTGAACGGATATAGGATCGTCATATGAAGCGCCTGGTTCCCCTGCTCGCCGTCACGGTCCTTCTTTCCGCCTGCGGGCTGCGGCCGGTATATGGCGGCGGCGGGCATGGCGCGGTGGCGCAGGCGCTCGGCAATGTCGACGTGCAGCCCATTGAGGGCAAGGCAGGCTGGCTGGTCCGCAACGCGCTCAACGACCGGCTTTCGGCGATGAGCGGCAAGGGACCGTCCTACAAGCTGGTGGTGAAGCTGGACGACCAGATCAGCGGCTTCGGTCTGCGCAGCGACGCCGCGATCACGCGGGAGCGGCGCACATTGCGCGCCCGCTATCAGTTGATCGACGGGGCGACCGGCACCCAGATACTGGACGATACCGCCGGAACGGACGCGGGCATCGACGTCACCTCCAGCGAATATGCGACGATCGCGGCGGAGGATACGGCGCTCGAACGGCTGTCGCAGACGATCGCGGATCAGATCATCGCGCGGCTCGCCACCTTCGCGACGCGGGATCGGCGGCATGAAGGCCAATAAAGGCCAGATCGAGAAGGCGCTGGATGCGCCCCCGGCGGACGTCCGCTTCTTCCTACTCTACGGTCCCGACGAGGCGGGCAGCCTGGCGCTCGGCAAGCGGCTGGAGCGCGCCATGGGGCCGGAGGCGGAACGGATCGACCTCGATGGACCGACCCTGCGCGAAGACCCGGCAAGGCTGGCGGATGAAGCCGCTTCCTTCTCCATGTTCGGGGACAGGCGCTGGATACGCATCAGCGGCATGGGCGAGGAATCCGTGCCCGCGCTGACCGCTCTGCTGGAGGCGGAAGTGGCGGGCAATCCGGTGATCGCGGTGGCGGGCGCGCTCAAGGGCACGTCGAAGCTCGTCAAGCTGGCGCTGGAGCATAAGCAGGCGCTCGCCTTCATCTCCTACCAGCCCGATGCGCGGGAAGCCGAACAGATCGCCGTCGCCATCGCGCGGGAAGGGGGCCTGCGCCTCTCATCCGACCTTGCGCGGCGGATCGTGGACCTTGCCAATGGCGATCGCGCGCTGATGGACGGGGAGATCGAAAAGCTGATCCTCTACCTCGACGCCGCGCCGGATCATCCGAAGGAGGCAACGGAAGAAGCGCTGGATGCGCTCTCCGCCGACAATCCGGAAACCGACTCCGTGCCGCTGGTGAATGCCGTGCTGGGCGGCGACCTCAAGGCGATGCACAAGGAACTGGGGCGATTGGCGGAAGTCGGAGCCGCGATGGCCTCCGTCCTGCGCCCGCTGCTGACGCGAGCCATGCTGCTCGCCAATATCCGCGCCGATTTCGATCAGAGCGGGCGACTGGATGCGGCCATCGAAACGGCGGGCAAGGCCGTCTTCTGGAAGGAAAAGGGCGTCGTCACCCGGCAGGTGCGGCTGTGGGACGCGCAGGGCATCGCCCGCGTGATCCAGCGCCTGTCACAGGCTGAGAGAGCCAGCCGGGGCGGGCGGGGGCTGGGCGACCTGATGGTCCGGCACGAACTGCTCACCATCGCCCGGCAAGCCGCAAGAGAGCGGTGAAGGCGGGCTTGCGCCGTGAAGACCCGCAAGCCATATTGCGGCCATGGAAAAGCTCAACCTGCCCGATGAGGAATGGCGCGACCGCCTTTCCCCCGAACAATATCATATCTTGCGGGAAGGCGGCACCGAGCGGGCCTTCACCGGCAAATATAACAGCAACAAGGCCGATGGCGTTTATTATTGCGCGGGCTGCGGGGCGGAACTGTTCGATGCTGAGGAGAAATATGACAGCGGGTCGGGCTGGCCCAGCTTCACCGCGCCCGTCGACATCGACGCGGTCGATGAACTGCGCGACAACAGCCATGGCATGATGCGCACCGAAGTGCGCTGCGCGAAGTGCGAGGGGCATCTGGGCCACGTCTTCCCCGATGGGCCGGGCGTCAACGGCCTGCGCTATTGCCTGAACAGCGCGTCGCTCGACTTCAGGTCGCGCGACGAAGCCGAGTGACCGTTCATTGCGGGTAAAGCCGCGATCTTCTTGAGACAGGCAGACATTTTTTTAAGGGCCGACGCCTGATTTGCGCTGGTCCCTTTTTCCTTAAGCGCGTATCCGGGGCGGCACGGACATCATGGCAAGATCGGGCAAGAGCAAGGAACCGCCGGGCACGGCAAGGCTGTGGCTGACGCGGGGACTCAAGGCGGGCCTGATCGCGCTGGTCGCGGGCCTCGTCGCGGTCGTGGTGGCGGTGGTCATCGCGATGCAGTCCCTGCCCGACTATAACAGCCTCAAATCCTCACCCAATGGCCAGATGATCCGCGTCCATGCGGCGGACGGCAGCGTCATCGTGTCGCTGGGGCCAAGCTTTGGCCGCTGGCTTGACTATGACCAGATTCCGCAGGTGATGGTCGACGCGATGGTGTCGACCGAAGACAGGCGTTACTATCTGCATCCCGGCGTCGATCCCATCGGCATGGCGCGCGCGGCATGGGTCGCGGTGGAAAACCGGGGCAAGGGCCGCCGCCTTCAGGGCGCGTCCACCATCACCCAGCAGGTGACGCGCAACATCTTCCTCAACAACAGCTATAGCTGGGGCCGCAAGGTCCGGGAAATGGTTCTGGCGCTGGCGCTGGAGCGCAAGTTCAGCAAGCGCCAGATATTGGAGCTTTACCTCAACAAGGTCTATTTCGGCGGCGGCGCCTATGGCATCGACGCGGCCAGCCGCAAATTCTTCGGCCATCCCGCCAATGAACTGAGCCTGCCCGAAGCCGCCATCATCGCCGGGCTGGTGAAGGCGCCTTCCAGCTATTCGCCCACCGCCGATGCGGAGGCCGCCATCGGCCGCGCGGGCGTGGTGCTGGACCTGATGCGGGAAAATGGGAAGATCAGCGCGGCGCAGCGGGACAGCATCCATCTCCAGGACGTGAAGATGGCGCCGGAACCGCCGCAGAACAGCGTGCGCTATTTCACCGACTGGGCGCTGCCGCAGCTCGATACGCTCATCAACGAACCGAATGAGCCGCTGGATGTCTACACCACCATCGACCTTCCCATGCAGCGGGCCGCCACCACCGCAATTCAGGCCAATGCGCCCAAAGGATCGCAGGGCGCATTGGTGGCGCTGGATCGGGATGGAGCCGTGCGGGCCATGGTCGGCGGGCTGGACTATGTGACCTCCAACTATAACCGCGCCACCACCGCGACGCGTCAGCCGGGTTCGGCGTGGAAGCTCTTCGTCTATCTGGCGGCGCTGGAAGCGGGCTACACGCCCGATACCGGCGTGACCGACGAACCCGTCACCATCAACGGCTGGTCTCCGCGCAACAGCAATGGCCGCTTCTCCGGCGATATCGACGTTCGCACCGCCTTCGCCTATTCGGTCAACACCGTGGCCGCGAAGCTGGGCGTGGAAGTCGGCTTCCCCACCATTGCCGACATGGCGCGCCGCTTTGGCATCTCGACACCGATCAACACCCATCCGTCCATGGTGCTGGGCACTTCGGACGTGCGGCTGGTCGACATGACCCGCGCCTTCGCCTCGGTCGCGCGCAAGGGGATCGCGGTCGCGCCCTATGGCATCACCAAGGTGACGACGGCCGACGGGCGCGTCCTCTACGAGCATCAGGACGATACCAGCCGCGTCCTGGTCGCGCCCTGGGTGGCGGCGGGGATGACCGACCTCATGCAGACGGCGGTGTCCACCGGCACCGGCAAGGCGGCGCAGATCGGACGGCCCGTCGCGGGCAAGACCGGCACCACCAGCAGCAACAAGGATGGCTGGTTCCTCGGCTTTTCGAGCGGCATCACCACCGGCGTCTGGATGGGCCGCGACGATGCCCGCGCCGTGAGCGGATTGCAGGGCGGTCGCGCGCCTGCGCGCGCCTTCGCCGATTTCATGAAGGTCGCCGTCGCCAAGCGTCCGGCGGAACAGTTCGACACGCAGGTCACGCTGCCCGAATGGCAGTTGGAGCCGGACGAGGAAGCCTATTATGGTTCCCCCGACAATGGAACGGGTGGGGGCATGATGGTCGATGAGAACGGCCTGCCATTGGAGCGCGCGCGGCCGCAGGAACCACACGATCCGGATGCCAGCGAGGACGTCCCATCCGATCCGGCCGCGCCTCCCGCACCGCAGCGGCTGGACCAGCAATGGATCGACCAGGTGCTGGGTCGCGACCGTCAGCGGCCGAGTCCTTAAGGACGTATCAACCCGCGGGCGCGCCCGCCGTGGCGAAGCGCGTTCTTTCGAGGAATCCCATATCGGGCAGCAGGAAGTCCACCTTCCCCCTGCCGAAATCTATCGCGACCCGGTCAAAGCCCTTGAGCGCATTGATGCCCAGCAACAGAGCGGGCTTATCAGCCAGCCCCAGCTCCTCAAACGGGTCGGCGTCCGCGAACAGCACCGGCAGATCGCGGAGCGTGACCCGGCCCAGATGCACTTCGCGAATCTTGCCCACTCGCCCCACCAATGTTCCGCCGGTCACGCTGGTGAGCGTCGCTTCCTCCAGTTCCGGCGCGCGCTTCTTGCGGATCAGCTTGTTCATCAGCGCCAGATTGCCGACGCTGAAATTGGTGCCGGTATCCAGAACGATGTTCACCTTCATGCCGTTCACGTCGGAATCGAGCAGGATGAGTTGCCCGTTTTTGCGCCGGGCTTGGACGATGATCGTATCGGGATCGCGGAAATAGCGGCTTTTGCTTTCGCTGATCTCCATTCGGCCCGTGCGGAAATCGAGTAGCAGCCGCTTGGCTTGCAGGCTGTCGAGACCAAGCAACCCCGGCGCCCCCAAATGCCCGCCATCCAGCACGGGGGCTTCGATATTCCGGACCTGCGAATTGCCGAAACCCAGTTCGGGCAGGGCGACCGTGCCGGTCTTCAGCCGATCCGTCATGCTCAGCACGATGACGGAATTATGCACCGGCAGCGCCAGCCGGTTGGCCAGATCACGCGAAATCACGGTGCGCTGCGACCCGGTGTCGACGATGAAGTTCCACGGTCCCTTGCCGCCGATATGGATGGGAATCGTAACGCGACCCTCCGCCGACGGTCCGGTGCGGACCACGGCAGGCGGGATGGCGGGATCGAGCGGAGGGGCCTCCTGCGCCGCAAGAGGGGCGCATAGCGCTCCGGTCATTGCCACCAGGGAAAGCAGGCGGCGCATATCCCTCGTCCTTTCCTTTTGTCGTCTTATATCATGGCCGGGGCAGGGCGGTCTATCGCCGCGAAGAACGCTCAGCCCCCTTGAAGCGGCAGAGCGAAGCCGATCGCCCCCCCCGACCGAATTTTCCCTTGCGAAAGCCCATGTGCCGCCTTGACGAGGGCGGGGCGCGCTCGCTAAATGCGATCCATCCACCCGCCCGTCCGGCGCGGGCGTTCCCAGCTATCTGATTGCCGGGCTTTCCCCTTTTCGTCCCTACGACACTCTTATCCATCGGACCGACTCGCATGCACCTCAAGGATCTCAAGAAGCAGACCCCCGCCGACCTCGTCACCATGGCGGAGGAATTGGGCGTCGAAGGTGCGTCCACGCTGCGCAAGCAGGATCTGATGTTCGCGATTCTGAAGGCCGAGGCGGAAAATGGCGAACAGATCATGGGCGAAGGCACGATCGAAGTGCTGCCCGATGGCTTTGGCTTCCTCCGCAGCCCCGAAGCGAACTTCCTCGCCGGCCCCGACGACATCTATGTCTCGCCCAACCAGGTCCGTAAATTCGGCCTGCGTACCGGCGACACGGTGGAAGGCGAAATCCGCGCGCCCAAGGATGGCGAGCGCTATTTCGCCCTGACCAAGCTGCTGTCGGTCAATTTCGACGATCCCGATGTCGTCCGCCACCGCGTCAATTTCGATAACCTGACGCCGCTCTATCCCGAACAGAAGCTGTCGCTCGATACGCTGGACCCGACCGTCAAGGACAAGTCGGCCCGCGTCATCGACATCGTTTCGCCGCAGGGCAAGGGACAGCGCACGCTGATCGTCGCCCCGCCGCGCGTCGGCAAGACGGTGATGCTCCAGAACATCGCCAAGGCGATCACCGACAATCATCCCGAAGTCTTCCTGATCGTCCTGCTGATCGACGAGCGCCCGGAAGAAGTCACCGACATGCAGCGCAGCGTGAAGGGAGAGGTCGTGTCCTCCACCTTCGACGAACCCGCGCAACGCCACGTCCAGGTCGCCGAAATGGTGATCGAAAAGGCCAAGCGCCTGGTCGAACACAAGAAGGACGTGGTGATCCTGCTCGATTCGATCACGCGCCTCGGCCGCGCCTATAACACCGTCGTGCCCTCGTCCGGCAAGGTGCTGACCGGCGGCGTCGACGCCAATGCGCTCCAGCGGCCCAAGCGCTTCTTCGGCGCGGCGCGCAATATCGAGGAGGGCGGCTCGCTCTCCATCATCGCCACCGCGCTGATCGACACCGGCAGCCGGATGGACGAAGTCATCTTCGAAGAGTTCAAGGGCACCGGCAATTCGGAAATCGTGCTGGACCGCAAGGTGGCGGACAAGCGCATCTTCCCGGCGCTGGATGTCGGCAAGTCCGGCACCCGCAAGGAAGAATTGCTGGTCGACAAGGGCAAGCTCAGCAAGATGTGGGTGTTGCGCCGCATCCTGATGCAGATGGGCACCATCGACGCCATGGAGTTCCTGCTCGACAAGATGAAGGATTCCAAGACGAACGAAGATTTCTTCGATTCAATGAACCAGTAAGGAGCCGAGCGGTTGGTGCGTTGGCGACAGCGCGCCCATCGCCTTGCTCCCATTCGCCACGATTTCCGATCATGAGCGGGGGCCACTGACCGGAAATCGCCACAGGGGATTTAAGCTATCATGCTCGATCTTTTCGTTACTGCTGCCTCCGCCGCCCAGGGTTTCGGTTCTCCAACCGATATATGGGGCCATATCGTCAATGATTTCAGTAATATAACGTCTCCCGCCGCGATGGCCGCCTTCGGTCAGGTGCTGATGATCGACATCCTGCTGGCGGGCGACAATGCCATCGTCGTCGGCGCGCTGGCCGCCGGTCTGCCCGTCGCCCAACGGCAGCGGGTCATCCTGATCGGCATCATCGCCGCTCTCGTGCTGCGGATCGGCTTCGCGCTGGTGGTGACGCAACTCATGCAGATCGTCGGCCTGATCCTTGCGGGCGGGCTGCTGCTGTTGTGGGTAAGTTGGAAGATGTGGCGCGAACTGCACCCCAAGCGCGGTGCGGAAACACCCGACGATCCGAGCGACGACGATATTTCAGGTGTGCGGCCCGCCAAGAGCTTTGCGGCGGCCGCCTGGGCCGTCGCCGTGGCGGACGTCTCCATGAGCCTCGACAATGTGCTGGCGGTCGCGGGCGCGGCGCGGGATCATCCGGGCATCCTCATCATCGGCCTGATCCTGTCGGTGGCGATGATGGGCATCGCAGCGAACATCATCGCCAAATATATCGAGCGGTTCCGCTGGATCGCCTATCTCGGCCTGGTCGTCATCGTCTATGTCGCGCTCAAGATGATCTATGACGGCGTCGTCGATCAGAATGTCGGTATATTGACGCTGTTCTGACGGGCCGGAAACGGGCACAAAAAGGGGGCGGGACCGCAGCGGTTCCGCCCCCTTTTTCATGGCCCGCAAGTCAGGGGAGAAGGATGGTGGCTCCGGTCGTCCGGCGCCCCTCCAGCGCGCGATGGGCTGCCGCCGCGTCGGCAAGGGCAAAGCGCTGGCCAATGGCGGCTCGCACCACGCCGCGCTCCATCCGGTCGAACAGCCGCGCGGCCGTCGCGGCCAGTTCCTCGGCCGTGGCGATATAGTCGGTGATGCCGGGGCGCGTCACATAAAGCGATCCGTTTCTCGCAAGGTCGAGCAGCGCGATCGGCGGCACCGCGCCGGACGCATTGCCATAGCTCACCATCAGTCCGCGCCTTTTCAGGCAGGCGAGGGAGGCCGCCCAGCTATCCTTGCCCACGCCGTCAAAGACGACATCCACGCCTTTTCCATCGGTCAGATGGCGAACGGTGGAGGCCAATGATTCGAACGGCCCGTGCAGGCTGTGATCTGCTTTCACGCGCGCCGCTTTTTCCGCCGATCCGCAATGGGCGATGACGATGACGCCCTTGTCCCGCAGCCATGGGACCAGCACCGATCCCACGCCGCCCGCCGCCGCATGGACCAACGCAACCTGTCCAGCGTTCAAAGGGGCGCAGTCCTCCGCCAGGAAGCAGGCCGTCATGCCCTTGAGCATCATCGCTGCCGCATCTTCGAAAGAGATCGCGTCCGGCAGCTTGACCACCTGGCTGGCGGACAGGAGGCGGTGCGTAGCATAGCCGCCAAGGCCGTGGGCGTAGGCGACCCGGTCGCCTACGCCCACGGCGGCGACCTTCGCACCCACGGCAACGATCCGGCCCGCGCCCTCCGCCCCGAGCGGGACGGGGAGCGGGGCAGGGTAAAGGCCGGTGCGATAATAGGTGTCGATGAAGTTCAACCCGACCGCTTCCTGCGCGATCAGCACTTCGCCGTCCGCAGGCGCGCCGGGATCGAAATCCTCACGCTCGATCACCTCCGGCCCGCCATGACGGCGCGCCACCATCCGCCAGGCAGGCCCGCTCATCAGGCAAGGCTCGCCGCGAAGAAGTCCGCCGTGCGTTTGTCAGCCAGTTGCGCGCCATCCTCGACCCGGCGATTGCCCATTTCTGCGGCAAAGCCATGATCCAGCCCTTCATAATCATGCAGGGTGACATGACGGTTGTCCTTCAGCCCCTCATGCATTTTTTGTTGGACCTCGGCGGACACGAAGCCGTCGGCAGTCGGGATGTGCAGCATCACCGGCTTGCCGATCGCATTGCTTTCGCCGATCAAATTGTCGATTCCCACGCCATAATAGCCGACAAAGGCGTCGCCGTCGGTACGGCAGGCCGACATGAACGCCAGACGCCCGCCAAGGCAGTAGCCGACCAGCCCGACCTTGCCGCCTTCGATTTCCTTGCGCGCGAATTTGATCGCCGCCTCGATATCGCGAATGCCCAGTTCCTGATCGAACCGGCCGAACAGGCCGAGCGCCTGTTCCATTTCGGCGGGAATGTCAGGGTTCAGCTCGACATGGGGTTCCAGCCGCCAGAACAAATCGGGCGCGATGGCCAGATAACCAGCCTTGGCCCAATTGTCGCATTTGCGGCGGATGCCTTCATTGACGCCGAATATTTCCTGGATGACGACGATGGCGGCCCTGGGCGTTCCCGCCGGACGGGCGACATAACTATCGAACCGGGCGTCGCCCTCCAGAGTGGAAATGGAAGTGAAATCAGCCATGGGAGAATCCTTTCGATAGGGACCTGCGGACAGCCATAATGGCTTTTCCCGCCGCTGGCGCAACCCGTTCCCGCGTGCCATAATATTTGCACTTCCCTTCGCTCTTGCGGCATGAAGGGCGGACTTGCGCGACAGGATAAGGGACGCGACTATGAAAGTGACCGTCGATGTGGATTGCACGCCCGCCGAAGCGCGCTCCTTCCTGGGCCTGCCCGATGTCACGCCCATTCACGACAAATATATCAAAACGATGCTCGACGGTTTCGACGGCATCGGCAGCGCCGAGCAGATGGAGACGCTGTTCAAGAGCTTCTCTCCGCTGGGCGATGCGGGCGTCCGACTGTTCCAGCAGATGATGAATGTCGGTCTGGCCGGAGTAGGCGGCAATGGCGACAAGAAAAAGGGCTAGGTGACCGACACCATCTTTGCCTTGTCGAGCGGCGCGCCGCCCGCCGGCATTGCCGTCATTCGACTGAGCGGCCCGCAGGCCGGATCGGCCTTGCAGGCGCTTGCCCGTAAAATGCCGCCGCCGCGGGTGGCGAGCCTCGCCCTGCTGTGCGATCCGCGCGACGGCGCGCCGCTCGACCGGGCATTGACGCTGTGGCTGCCCGGCCCCGCGACAGTGAGCGGGGAGGATATGGCCGAACTGCATTGCCATGGCGGCCGAGCAGTGATCGCAGGCGTGGAAGCGGCGCTGGGCGCGATGTCGGGTTTGCGACGGGCCGCGCCGGGGGAGTTCACGCGACGGGCTTTTGAAAATGGCCGCATGGACCTGAACGCGGTCGAGGGGCTGTCCGATCTGTTGGCGGCCGAAACGCAACAACAGCGCCGGTCCGCCTTGATGATGGCGGAAGGGCATTTTTCACGCCGGATCGACCAGTGGCGTTCCCGCCTGCTGGAGCTATCCGCCATGGCCGAGGCCGCGCTGGATTTTTCCGACGAGGACGATGTGCCTGATGCGCAGATCGAAAGCCGCATGAACGCGGGAACCCTGACGCTGGCGAAGGAGGTGGCTGTCATCCTCGCCGCGCCGTCGGCGGAACGGTTGCGCGATGGCATCAGGGTGGTTTTGGCCGGGCCGCCCAATGCCGGCAAATCGACTTTACTGAACGCGCTTGTCGGTCGGGAGGCGGCCATTGTTTCGGACATCGCCGGCACGACCCGCGACCGGATCGAGGTTCCGGCCGCGCTGGGCGGCGTGGCATTCCTCTTCACCGATACGGCGGGGCTGCGCGACGGCACATCGGATGCCATCGAGGCGATCGGCATCGACCGCGCCCATGCGGCTCTGGAAGCGGCGGACATCATCCTGTGGCTGGGGCCGCCCGAAGACGCGCCGCGCCATGATGCTCTATTGATCGCCGCGCAATGCGATCAGCTTGGTCATGCCGGGCGTCCGGGACTGGCCGTTTCGGCCCGGACCGGGCAGGGCATGGAAGCACTCAAGACCGCGCTGCTCGATCGAGCGCGGAGCCTTTTGCCGGGGGAGGGCGAATATGCGCTCCATGTCCGGCAAAAGGATGGCGGGGCGGCTTTGCACTATCATCTGCTGGCGGCGGCCCATACCGATGATCTGCTCGTGATGGCGGAGGAATTGCGGCAGGCCCGGCGCGCCATCGACGTCTTGACGGGCCGGGCCGGCACGGAAGATATGCTGGACCAGCTTTTCTCTGGTTTTTGCATTGGCAAATGATGTTCCACGTGGAACAGTTTTGACCGCCGCGCCCAAAATCTGATAAGGGCGCTCCATGCGAACAAGCTATGATGTGATCGTGGTCGGCGGCGGCCATGCCGGTTGCGAAGCGGCGGCGGCGGCGGCGCGCAAGGGCGCGTCGGTGGCGCTGCTGACATTTGAGAAGGCCACGGTCGGCGCGATGTCCTGCAATCCCGCCATTGGGGGGCTGGGCAAGGGCCATCTGGTCCGCGAAGTAGACGCGCTCGATGGTTTGATCGCGCGCGCCGCGGACGCCGCCGCCATTCATTATCGCATGCTCAACAGCAGCAAGGGCGCAGCGGTTCAGGGGCCAAGGGTACAGGCCGACCGCAAGCGTTACCGCGCCGCGATCCACGCCTTTCTCGCCGCGCAGTCCGGTCTTGAGATCATCGAGGGCGAAGCGGCGGAACTGGTCCTTTCGCAGGGCCGGATAACGGGCCTGATGCTGACGGACGGCGCCCGCCTACAGGCCAGGGCGGTCATATTGGCGACCGGCACCTTCCTGGGTGGCAAGCTTTTTCGCGGTGAAGAGAGCCTGACGGGCGGACGAACCGGCGAACGCGCGGCGACGAGGCTGGGGGTTCAACTCCGCGCACTCGACTTGCCTGTCGGGCGACTCAAGACGGGCACCCCGCCCCGCATTGACGGGCGCACAATCGACTGGGGGAGGCTGGAGGAGCAGCCCTCCGATGGCGCGGCATGGACCATGTCCGCCCTGTCCAATGGTCGCGCACTTCCGCAACTGGCCTGCGCCATCACCCGCACCAATGCCGAAACCCATGCGATCATCCGCAATGGCCTCGGCCGCTCGCCGCTCTTCAGTGGCGCGATCGAGGGGAGGGGGCCGCGCTATTGCCCGTCCATAGAGGATAAAGTCACCCGCTTCGGCGACCGCGAAGGGCATCAGGTGTTTCTGGAACCGGAAGGGCTGGACGATCCGCTCGTCTATCCCAATGGCATCAGCTCATCACTCCCTGCGGAGGTGCAACGGGCAATGGTCCGCTCCATGACCGGTCTGGAACGAGCGGAGATCGTCGTCCCCGGCTATGCGGTCGAATATGATCATATCGACCCGCGCGCCCTCGACTCGACCTTGGCGGTAAGGAGCATGGCCGGCCTGTTCTGCGCCGGTCAGATCAACGGCACGACCGGCTATGAGGAAGCAGCAGCGCAGGGGCTGGTCGCAGGCGTCAACGCCGCCGCCTATGCGGGGGGAGAGGAACCGCTGATCCTCGACCGCGCGAGCAGCTATATCGGCGTGATGATCGACGATCTGGTGCTGCAAGGGGTGACGGAGCCTTATCGGATGCTCACGGCGCGCGCGGAATATCGCCTGCGGCTGCGGGCCGATAACGCGGAAACCCGATTGGGAGCGATAGGGATCACGCACGGCATCATCGGGCCGGAAAGATTGGCCCGGCTGAAGGATCGACAGGAACGCCGACATATCGTCGAGGCCGAACTGGCCCGGTCGATGACCGCGACGGAGATGGCCAGGGCAGGCGCTTCGGTGCGGCAGGATGGGATGCGCCGCACCTTGTTCGAATGGGCGCGCTTTCCCGAAGTGGATCGACATCTTCTGCTCACCCTCGCGCCGACGCTTTGCCAGGCGCCGTCCGATCTGCGCGAGGAGATTCTGGAAGATGCCCACTACGCGCCCTACCTGGAACGACAGCAGGCGGAAATTGCCGAATTGCGCCGCAATGAGCGCGTCTTCATCCCCTCCGATTTCGACTTCCATTCCATCGGCGGGCTTTCCACGGAAATGATCGAAAAGCTTGAAACCGCCCGTCCCGATACCCTGGCGGCGGCCGGGCGTATTCGCGGCATCACGCCTGCCGCGCTTGCCGCGATCCTCGTGCATGTGAAACGGATGGCGGCGTGACGGAAGAAGAAGCGCGGGCGTGGCTTGCGCAAAAATTCGATGTTTCACGTGAAACATGGCTGAAACTGGAGCGATTCGTCGCGATCTTGCTGGCGGAAATGGACCAGCAAAATCTGATCGCCGAATCGACCCGACCGCATATCTGGGCGCGGCACATCGTTGATTCCGCACAGTTGCTGACCTTTACCGATGCTGCCGTGGATGGCCCATGGGTCGATCTGGGGTCCGGGGCGGGATTACCGGGCGTCGTCGTCGCCCTGTTGACGGACCGCCCCTTACTCATGATCGAATCGCGCAGGAAACGGATCGAATTTCTCCAGGCGGTGGCGGAGGAACTGGGTCTCGGTCATGTCCGGGTCTTTGGCGGACGGGTTGAGGCCGTCTCCCCACATCCCGCCGCGATCATCAGCGCCCGCGCTTATGCCCCGCTGCCGCGCCTGCTCGAATCGGCGATCCATCTGGCGGATGAAAAGACGCTGTGGGTGCTGCCAAAGGGACGAAACGCGCAAAATGAACTGGAGACAGCGCGCCCGGCATGGCAAGGTGTGTTTCACGTGGAACAGAGCGTGACGGATGCCGAGAGCGCCATCATCGTCGCGCGCTCCGTCAAACCCGTCAGGAGGAAGGGTCGAGGATGATTTGTATCGCCATCGCCAACCAGAAGGGCGGTGTGGGCAAGACGACCACCGCCATCAATCTGGCTACGGGGCTTGCCGCCACCGGCCTGCGAATCCTGTTGGTCGATCTGGACCCGCAGGGCAATGCTTCCACCGGCCTGGGGGTGAACCAGGCGGATCGCGCCCAATCCAGCTATGATCTGCTGGTGGGCAATTGCGCGCTGGACGATGCCGTCATCGCGACGCGCGTGCCCAAGCTGGATCTGGTGGCGGCGACGCAGGACCTTTCCGGCGCGGAGATCGAACTGATCGAATATGAGGAACGCACGCACCGGCTGGAGCGCGTTCTGGCGGAAGCGCCGCCGGGGCGCTGGGACATTTGCCTTATTGATTGTCCGCCTTCGCTGGGCCTGTTGACGATCAACGCGATGGTGGCCGCCCAATCCCTGCTGGTTCCCCTGCAATGCGAGTTTTTTGCGCTGGAGGGCCTTTCGCAGCTTCTTCAGACGGTCGACCGGATCAGGGGACGGTTCAATCCGGGCCTCTCGATTCTGGGCGTGGCGCTCACCATGTACGACCGCCGTAATCGCCTGACTGATCAGGTGGCGGACGACGTGCGGGCCTGCCTGGGCGATCTGGTGTTCAGCACGGTGATCCCGCGCAACGTCCGGCTGTCCGAAGCGCCGAGTCATGGCGTACCCGCGCTGATCTATGATTTCCGCTGCTCCGGTTCGGAAGCCTATATGCGGCTCGCTCGTGAACTGATAGCGCGGCTTCCCCGGCAGGAGGAAGCGGCTTGAACGAAGAGAATAACGACAAACCGAAAGTAGCAAAACGGCCCCATGGCCTTGGCCGCGGTCTTTCGGCGTTACTGGGCGACGTGCAGCGCGAAGAACCGATTGCGCCTTCCGCCGCTCCTGCATCGGCCAAGGCGGTGCAAAGCATCGAAGTCGCGTTGATCCAGCCGCATCCTGAACAGCCGCGCCGTCATTTCGACGATGCGGCTTTGCAGGAGCTGGCCGATTCCATCGCCAAACGCGGCGTCATCCAGCCCATCATCGTCCGCGCCCATGGCGGCGGTTTTCAGATCGTCGCCGGCGAGCGCCGCTGGCGGGCGGCCCAGCGAATCCAACTGCATCGCATTCCCGCCATCGTCCGGGACTTCGACGAGCAGGAAACGCTGGAAATCGCGCTGGTCGAAAATATCCAGCGCGAAGACCTCAATCCCATCGAAGAGGCGGAAGCCTATCGCAAGCTGATCGGCCAATTCCACCATAGTCAGGAAGCATTGGGGCGGATCGTCGGCAAATCACGCAGCCATATCGCCAATCTGATGCGCCTGCTGGAGCTGCCCCCGCCGGTGCAGCAGGCGGTGATGGAAAGCCGCCTGTCCATGGGCCATGCCCGCGCCCTGATCGGCGTGCCCGATTGCGAGACGCTGGCGCAGCAGGTCGAGCAAAAGGGCCTTTCCGTCCGCGATACGGAACAGCTCGTCCGCCGCGCGCGGAACCGCGGTGGCGACGCATCCCCGCGTCAGCGCGCCGCCGTGCCGTCAAATGGCAAGGATGCGGATATCGCCGCGCTCGAACAGCATCTGGCGGACATATTGGGCCTGAAGGTCGAAATCAGCCACGGCCCGGGAGCAGGGGCAGGGGCAGGGGGTACGTTGTCCCTCAATTATTCCAATCTGGATCAACTCGACATGCTTTGCCAGCGCCTGTCAGGGGAGCGCATCTAGGCTGATCTTGCAAAGCACAGGCCGGGATCAGCGCCGCGATGCAGGCGCAATGGCCGCCGGGAAAGATAATTCCCGCAATAGCCTGGCTTTCCCTGCGATGCCCCTAGTCTTTTATCCCCTCATTTCCTAGCTTGTCTGCATGGCTGACATGCAATCCACCAACGCCGCCGCGCCCGCCATCATCCGCCGGTCGGACTATCGTCCGCCCGACTGGCTGGTGCCGGATATCGCACTGGACTTCGATCTCGACGCCGCCGCAACGCAGATCCGCGCGGTTCTGTCCGTTGTCCGCAACGGCGCGCATGAACGCCCCTTGCGGATGGAGGGCGACGGTCTCCTGCCATTGGAGGTCAAGGTGGATGGCCGCGTCCTTGGGCCGGAGGAATGGGCGCTGGACGGCAGCGCGCTGCTTGTCCCGCTGACAGGCCCTACCCATGAAATCGAAACGCGGGTCGAAATCGCGCCGGAAAGCAATAGCCAGTTGATGGGCCTCTATGCCAGCGGAGGGCTGCTGTGCACCCAGTGCGAGGCGGAAGGTTTCCGGCGGATCACCTTTTTCCCGGACCGTCCCGATGTGCTGTCGCGCTATACCGTGCGGATGGAGGCGGACAAGGGCCACTATCCCGTTTTGCTGGCCAATGGCGACCCGGTCGAACAGGGCGACCTGGCCGGCGGCCGTCATTGGGCGCGTTGGACCGATCCCTTTCCCAAGCCCTGCTATCTTTTCGCACTGGTCGCGGGCGATCTGGCCTGCAACGCCGACCGCTTCATGACGATGAGCGGGCGCGAAGTGGCGCTCGGCATCTGGGTCAAGGAAGCGGACTTGCCCCGCACCGCCCATGCGATGAAGGCGCTCAAAGACAGCATGGCCTGGGACGAGCGCGTCTATGGCCGCGAATATGATCTGGACGTGTTCAACATCGTCGCCGTGTCGGACTTCAACTTCGGCGCGATGGAGAATAAGGGGCTCAACATATTCAATTCGCGTTACATATTGGCCGATCCGGAGACGGCAACCGACCTCGATTATGATGGCGTCGAAGGGGTAGTGGCGCATGAATATTTCCACAACTGGTCGGGCAATCGCGTCACTTGCCGCGATTGGTTCCAGCTTTCGCTGAAAGAGGGCTTCACCGTCTTTCGCGACCAGAGCTTCTCCGCCGACATGGGGAGCCATGCAGTGAAGCGGATCGAGGATGTCCGCATCCTGCGCGCCGCGCAGTTCCAGGAGGATTCCGGCCCGCTCGCTCATCCAGTGCGGCCGGAATCCTATATGGAAATCAGTAACTTCTACACCGCGACCATCTATAACAAGGGCGCGGAGCTGATCCGTATGATGGCGCTGATGCTGGGGGATGAACGCTTTCGCGCCGCCACCGACCTCTATTTCGCGGAGCACGACGGGAAAGCGGCGACCTGCGAGGATTTCGTGCGCGCCATGGAGGAAGGCGGGCAGGCCGACCTCACGCAATTCCGCCTCTGGTATGAGCAGGCCGGGACGCCCCGAGTCCGCGCGCTGTTGAGCCATGACCCCGCCACCGGGAAGGCCGAATTGCGGCTGGAACAATCCGTCCCGCCCACGCCGGGCCAGCCCGACAAGAAGCCCATGGCCATCCCCCTGCGCGTGGCTCTGTTCGATCCTGTAACCGGGGGTCATCATGGCGACCGCCTGCTGATGCTGACGGAATCCGTGCAGAGCTTCCGCTTCGAAGGCTTTTCCGCGCCGCCCATCCTGTCGATCAATCGCGGATTTTCCGCGCCGGTGATCGTGGAAACCAATCGCAGCCAGGCGGATCTGGCTTTCCTGTCCGCGCATGATGACGATCCCTTCGCCCGCTATGAGGCGATGCAGCAGTTGATGGTGAACGGGCTGATCGGCCGGATCGGCGGACAGGCCGTCGATGAGGAGGCGATCATCGCGGCCATCCGGGGGACCGCGACCGATCCGCAGCTTGATCCCGCCTTCATCGCGGAAGCCATCCGCCTGCCGAGCGAAGCCTATCTGGGCGACCAGATGCCGGTGGTCGATCCCGACGCCATTCACGCCGCGCGGGAAGCGCTGCAACGGCGCATCGGCGAGGCGCTGGAGCCGCTATGGCGCGACATCCATGCCGGGACGAAGGCCAACGGCTTTTCCTTGTCCCCGGCGGCCAAGGGCGCGCGCAAGCTGCGGAATATCGCGCTGCATTATCTGGCGGCGGCAGGCGCGGAGGACGGTCCAGCCATCGCCTTCGCGCAATTCCATGAAGCCGACAACATGACCGAGCGGCAGGCCGCGCTCGCAACCCTTGCCAACGGCAGCAGCGACGAACGGGAAGCCGCGCTCGACATTTTCTACAACCGCTATCGGGACGACGCGCTGACGCTGGACAAATGGTTCCAGACGCAGGCTTTCGCCTCCCATCCCGATACCGTGCAGCAGGTGGCGGGACTGCGCAATCACAGGGATTTCACGCTCGCCAACCCCAATCGGGTGCGGTCGCTGTTCGGGGCCTTCGCGGGGAACCAGTGGGCCTTCCATCATCCATCGGGGGAAGGCTATCGCCTGATCGCCGATTGCATCATCGCGCTCGACAAGATCAATCCGCAGACCGCGGCGCGGCTCGTGCCCCCGCTGGGCCGCTGGCGGCGTTTCGATGAAGGGCGGGCGGCGCTGATGCGCGCGGAGCTTCAGCGGATATTGGCCGAACCGGGGCTTTCGCGCGATGTGACCGAGCAAGCGGGCAAGAGCCTGGTATAGGATGCCCATCCCTCCCTTTGCGGAGGAGGACAGGCCAAGCTAGAGTCGTTCCGGTTCTGATTGAACCGAAACGTCTCTACATTATCCTTTGATTACCGTGATTTCCGAGTCACCAGATGATTCCATCTGGCTCGAAATCACTCTAAGGTTGCGTCACCGTGGACAGCCATGCGGCAACATCGGCCGCCACCTTGTTCGCTGCGGCATTGAGCGGCGCGCCGACCGTTCCCGGCCCGATCTTGCCGCTGACCGGTTCCTGCGCGGTGAAACGCTGCCGGGCGAGGATCGCGCCGCCCGGATTGGCGAGGATCGCGTCATAGGTCACGATAGCGCTGCGGCTCTGCTCGTCGATCCCGAAATCGACCAGCGCACCCATCAGCCGCTGGCCCGGAACGCCGGAATATTGACCGGGGTCCAGCACGATCCGGCTACCACTCGCGGCAATGGTCTCCGCCAGCAGGCCCTGGAACAGATGGCGCGGCGTGTCGGACCACTGCACCTTGGTGACATAGGCGACGGAAGTCGGCGACACGCGCACAGGCACCCGCACGGTGTCCAATATCCTGGGCGCTTCGGGATCGGCCACGACCAGGCTGGGGGCCTGCGCCACATTGGTCGCCACGCCCGCCGTCACGCGCTGCGCGGGGCTGAGCGAAAGAAGCTGCTCGGGCGGTTTCGCGCCAAAGGATACGCACCCGCCCAGCAAGACACTGAGCGCCAGAGCGGTCACCGCCGCGCGGGGGGCTTTATGCTGTTTCATGTGGAACATCTTCCGGCTCCCTCGTCTCAATTCTTGTAATCGGGCAATTGCGGCGATCCGACCAGCGAACCCGCGCCTTGCTGGTCCAGCTTTTCGGCGATGCCGCGGAAGGCCCGCGACATTTCACGCAGGTCGCGGACCAACTGGTTCACTTCCGGCATGGTCTGGTTGCTGAAGGCATGGACGCCCGGTTGCGCCTGGGCGATGGTCTTGTCGAGCGTGTCGATGCTGCGGGTCGCGGCCTGCACGCTCTTGCGCAGGTCACCCATCAGCGGGCGGCCTTCGTCGTTCAGCAGCGAATCCGTGGTCGCGGCGAGCTTGCCGATATTCTCGGCCGCGATGCCGGTGCGCTGCACGGCGATGCGCGCTTCGGCCAGCGTGGCGGCGATTTCCGGACTGCGGTCGGACAGCGCCCCCGTCACCTTCTCCACATTGGCGAGGATGCCGGCGATGGATTGCTGGTTCTTGTCGCTCAGCAATTCCGTCAGCCGCTCGGTCAGGGTGGAGAGGCGCTCCAGAAGCTGCGGCGCATTGTTGAGCAGTTCGCCCAGCGCCCCCGGCTTGGTCGGGATGACAGGCACGCCATCGGGACAGGCCGATTGCGGATTGTTTTCCGGGCATTGGATCGGCGGCGCGCCCTTGACCGCGCCATCCAGCACGATTTCCGACACGCCGGTGAAGCCCACGCCCTGAATCGTCGCCGTCGTGCCCAGCAGCACGGGCGTCCCTTCCTTCACGGAAATGCGGACCTTCACGAAGCTGGGGTCGCGCTTCCACAATTCGATCTTCTCGACCTGCCCTGAAGGAACGCCGGAATAGTTGACGCTCGATCCCTTGGCGAGACCGTTCACCGACTGCTTGAAGAAGATGTCATATTCCTTGTTCTCGCCGTCCGACAGGCGGGAGAACCAGAAGGCGGCCAGCATGATCGCGGCCAGCAGCAGCAGCGTGACCGTGCCCACCAGCACATGATTGGAGCGGGTTTCCATATCCTATCGCCTTCCGTCCGCTGGGTTTTCGGCAGCGGTCCTGCCGCGCTCGCGCTCCACCGCCGCCGTGGCGGCGCGTCCGCGCGGGCCGTTGAAATATTCCTGTATCCACGGATGGTCCATCGCCAGCAATTCGTCGATCGTGCCCACCGCAATCACCCGTTTATCCGCCAGCACCGCCACCCGGTCGCAGATCGAATAGAGCGTGTCGAGATCATGGGTGATGAGAAAGACGGTGAGGCCCAGCGTCTGCTGCAACCGCCGCGTCTGATCGTCGAACGCCGCCGCGCCGATGGGGTCGAGGCCCGCCGTCGGTTCGTCGAGGAACAGCAGGTCCGGGTCGAGCGCCAGCGCGCGGGCAAGGCCGGCGCGCTTCTTCATGCCGCCTGACAGTTCGGCCGGATATTTGGGGCCGGCGTCGGCAGGCAGGCCGGTCATGCGAATCTTGTAGGCGGCGATCTCGTCCCGGAGTTGCGCGCCGATATTCGGATAATATTCCCGGATCGGAACTTCGACATTTTCCGCCACCGTCAGCGTGGAAAACAGCGCGCCGCCCT
Organism: Sphingobium faniae; assembly: GCA_900100475.1. GTDB lineage: Bacteria > Pseudomonadota > Alphaproteobacteria > Sphingomonadales > Sphingomonadaceae > Sphingobium > Sphingobium faniae. Next base: position 270,242 of record FMTU01000004.1, read on the forward strand.
GAAACAGCACGCCCCAGCGCTTGCGGATGGCCAGCGCCTCATCGTCCAGCCGCCCGATCATCGGTTCGCCGAACACCTCGACTTCGCCCCGGTCGGGAATCTGGAGGCCGATGATCGAACGCATCAGCACCGACTTGCCCGTGCCCGAACCGCCGACCACGCCCAGAATCTCGCCCTTGCGCACGTCGAGGTCCAACCCGTCATGCACGACCTGATCGCCGAAGCTGTTGCGAAGGTCGCAGACGGAAATGGCGATTCCGTCCTTCTCGACAGCCTTTTCAATCCGGGCTTCCTCCGCCCGCACCTCTTCTTCGGGCGCCATCAGTTCCAGCCCACCCAGGTGAAGAACACAGCGAAGAAAGCGTCGATCACGATGACGAGGAAAATCGCCTGCACCACAGCGGAGGTCGTGCGCAGACCCACTTCCTCGGCATTGGCCTTGACCTGCATCCCCTGGAAACAGCCGGAGATGCCGATGATGAGGCCGAAAACCGGCGCCTTGATGAGGCCGACCCACAGGTCCGTGATCGGCACGACTTCCCTCAACCGCTGGACGAAAGTGATGGGCGGGATATCAAGCGCCACCGCGCACAGGAATCCGCCGCCGATCACCGCGATGACGGAGGAATAGAAACCGAGCAGCGGCATCATCACCACCACCGCCAGCGTCCGGGGCAGCACCAGCGCCTCCATGGGCGACACGCCGATGGTGCGCATCGCGTCCACTTCCTCGGTCAGCTTCATCGTGCCCAACTGCGCGGCGAAGGCGGAGCCGGAGCGGCCCGCCACCATGATCGCCGTCATCAGCACGCCCAGTTCGCGGAAGGTCAGACGGCCCACCAGATTGATCGTCAGCATCTCCATGCCGAACTGGCGGAGCTGTACCGAACCCTGCTGGGCGATGACGATGCCGATCAGGAAACTCATCAGGCCGATAATGCCCAGCGCCGACACGCCCACGATCTCGAACCGCTGCACCACGGCGTTGACGCGGAAGCGGCGGGGGTGACGGATGACATTCCATGTCGCGACCAGCGTCGCGCCGAAAAAGCCGAGCAGGCCGATCAACGTCGTGCCAGCCATGCTGACCGCCTCGCCGATCTCGCCCAGCACGCGCTTGATCGGCGGCACATAATCGGGACGGATGGCGACCGGCTCGCCCAGTTTCCCGACGGCCGAAATGATGCGTTCCGCGTCGTCGCTGCCGCCCGTCACCGCGCAATCCAGCCTTTTGGCGGTGCGATGCACGGTCCATGCGCCGATCGTGTCCATATGATCGACGCCGGACAGGTCGATCGCGCCCACCGGCCCGGCCAGCGCGTCCAGCCGCGCGGGCAGGTCATGTAGGCAGGCGATGGTCAGTGCGCCGGAAAGCCGGACGACCGTGCTGCCGTCGCGCGTTTCCTCAGCAAGATCAGCGGCTTTGTTCATGCGTCCGGATTAGTGGTCCATTATCGGTTGCACGGCAAGCCGAAACGGCCCATCCGCAAGGTAGAACCATGGGCAAGGGCAAAAGTTCAGATAACGGCATGACGCACCGGCTGGCGATTTACGACATGGACCGCACGGTTACTTATTCAGGCACCTATACCGGGTTCCTGCTGCATGTGGCGCGGCGGATGGCGCCATGGCGGCTGCTGCTGTTTCCCGGCGTGGTGCTGATGATGCTGGCCTATGTGCTGAAACTGGTGACGCGCCAGCGGCTGAAGGAAATCAATCAGGGCCTGATGATCGGCTGGAATGTCGAGCGCGCGAAGCTGATGCCGCATGTCGAAAGCTATGCGGCGAAGGTGATGGAGCAGAATGTCCGCCCCGGCGCGCTGGAACAGATCGCGCGGGACAAGGCGGACGGCTGCACGCTGGTGCTGGCGACGGCCTCCTACCGCCTTTATGTGGAGCCGATCGCGCGGCGGCTGGGTTTCGACGCGGTGATCGCGACCGATCATCTTTCGCAGGATCTGCGCTATGTGCGCGCCAGAATCGCGGGCGAAAATTGCTACGACACCGGCAAGCTGCGCATGATCAAGGCATGGATGGCGGCGGAGGCGATTGATCGTTCCATGGCGCATATCCGGTCCTATTCCGATCATGTATCGGACGCGCCGATGCTGGAATTTTCCGACATTCCCCATGCCGCCAATCCGCACAAGCCCCTGGCGAGGCTGGCGGCGGAAAAGGGCTGGGCGCGGGTCGACTGGCCTTAACGCCCGTGTCCTTTCCGGGGCCTAACCCCCCATCGCCCGGAGCGCCTGCGCGAAGTCGGCGATCAAATCGTCCGCATCCTCGCAGCCGATGGAGATCCGTACCATATTGTCGCCGATCGAAAGCGCCTTCTTGCGCTCTGCGGGCACAGACAGATGCGTCATGGCGGCGGGGTGACTGGCCAGCGTTTCCGTGCCGCCGAGGCTCACAGCCAGCTTCGCGATTTTCAGCGCGTCGAGGAAAGCGAACGCCTCCGCCTCGCCGCCCTTGAGATAAAGCGAGAAGGTCGATCCCGCGCCCGTGCAATGGCGGCGGTAGATGTCGGCTTGTCGCTCATTGTCCGGGAAGCCGAGATAAACGACCTTCTCCACCTGCGGCTGATCCTTGAGCCACGCGCAGACCTTCGCCGCATTCTCGCCAGCCCGGCTCATCCGCAGTTCCAGCGTTTCCAGGCTCCGCAGCAGCATCCAGGCCGAATGCGGGTCGAGGATCGTGCCGATAGTGTTGCGCATCAGCCGGATCGTGTTGATGAGCGCATCGGACCCCAGTACGCCGCCCGCCACCAGATCGCTATGCCCGCCCGCATATTTGGTGAGGCTGTAGATGACGAGGTCCGCGCCATGGGCCAGCGGATGGTGCCACAGCGGCCCCAGGAAGGTGTTGTCGATGGCGATCGGCGGCTGATGATCCCCGCCGGCGAACAGCGTATCGCGGCGCGCGACGACCGCCTCCAGATCGACCAGCACATTGGTGGGATTGGCCGGGCTTTCCAGGTAGATCAGCGCCACGCGGCCCATGCCCTTCGCCTTTTCGAGGACCGCGCCAATCTCCCCGTCCGTCGCGCCCGCCGGGAAGTCGAGCCACTGGACGCCGAAACGCCCCAGAATGCGCCCGATCAGCGATTCGGTCGCGGCATAGAGCGGCGCTGAATGGACGATCACGTCGCCCGGCTGCACCAGCGCGAGCAAGGTGGTGGCGATGGCCGACATGCCGCTGGAAAAGAGCAGCGCGTCCTCCGCTTCCTCCCAGACAGACAGCCGGTCCTCGGCGATTTCCTGATTCGGGCCGTTGAAGCGGGAATAGACAAGACCTTCCGCGCCACCGGGGCGCAGGCCGGTCACGCCCTCGAAATGCCGCTTGCCCGCCGCCGCGCTTTCAAAGGCGAAAGTGGAGGTGAGGAAGATCGGCGGCTTGAGCGATCCTTCGGACAAGGTGGGGTCATAGCCATGGCCCATCATCAGCGTCGCGGGCTTCAGCTTGCGGCCTTCGATCTCCATGATAGGCGCCTTGGGGCGGCGGCGGTTGCGGGAAGGTTCAGCGCCGGTCAGCTCGGCTTCGGTTTCGCCGGTCATCAGTCGGATACTCCTGCAAGGGCGGCGTCTGGAGCGCCGCTGTCAGGGCCACAGTGTAACCCATGGACGGGGCAAAGAACCAGAGCCGCAAAGAAACATTATTTCTTCCGGTGGTATTATTATTCCCTTCATCCCGGCCGGAAGTGACAGCGCCGCCGCGCCTTCCTACATCTCTCCCATGGACGCAGCCCTTCCCGATCCGTTGGAGCGATGGTTCGCGGATCGCGGCTGGACACCGCGCCGCCATCAACGCGCCATGCTGGCCGCGGCGCGCCGGGGCGACCATGCGCTGCTCGTCGCGCCCCCCGGGGCGGGCAAGACGCTGGCGGGTTTCCTCCCCACGCTCGCCGACCTGATCGAGCAGCCGGGGGAGGGGCTTCACACGCTTTATATCTCCCCGTTGAAGGCGCTGGCGGTGGACGTGCGCCGCAATCTGCTGACGCCGATCGAGGAGATGGGCCTTCCCATCCGTGTCGAAACCCGCACCGGCGACACGCCGTCGGACCGCAAGGCCCGCCAGCGCGCGCGCCCGCCGCAAATCCTGCTCACCACGCCTGAATCGCTCTCGCTGCTGCTCAGCTATCCCGACAGCTTCCTGATGTTTTCGGACCTGAAGACCGTCATCGTCGATGAAGTCCACGCCTTCGCGACGCAAAAGCGCGGCGATCTGCTCAACCTCTCGCTGGCGCGTTTGCAGGCGATCCATCCGCAACTGCGCCGCGTGGCGCTGTCCGCCACAGTGGCGGATGTGGACGCCTATCGCGCCTGGCTCGCGCCCGATGGCGATATCGACACGGTGAAACCCGTGCTGGGCGAGCAGGGCGCGGAGCCGAATGTCGCGATCCTCATCCCCGAAGGGCGCATCCCATGGTCGGGCCACAGCGGCAAATATGCCGCCGGACAGGTGATGGAGGAGATCGAGCGGCGGCAGACCACGCTCGTCTTCTGCAACACGCGGGGGCTGGCCGAACTGATCTTCCAGTCGCTCTGGGCGGTGAACGACTCGAACCTGCCCATCGCGATCCACCATGGCAGCCTGTCCATCGAAGCGCGGCGCAAGGTGGAAAGCGCCATGGCGGCGGGGAAATTGCGCGGTCTCGTCGCCACCGCGTCGCTCGACCTGGGCGTCGATTGGGGCAATGTCGATTGCGTGATCCAGATGGGCGCGCCCAAGGGCAGTTCGCGCCTGCTCCAGCGGATCGGGCGCGCCAATCACCGGCTCGACATGCCCAGCGAGGCGATCCTGATCCCCGGCAACCGTTTTGAATATCTGGAGGCCCGCGCCGCACTCGACGCGGTGGAAGCAGGCGAGCGCGATACCGACGATTTCCGCCCCGGCAGTCTTGATGTGCTGGCCCAGCATGTGATGGCGATGGCCTGCGCCGCGCCCTTTCGGGAGGAGGAATTGCTGGCCGAAATCCGCTCCGCCGCGCCCTATGGCGCGCTGACGGACGAAGCCTTCGCCCATGTCCTGCATTTCATCGAGGGCGGCGGCTATGCCCTGCGCGCCTATGACCGCTTCAAGCGGCTGACCCGCGAGGGAGGGGGCGAGGGAGGGGGAGGCATATGGCGCGTTTCTCATCCCCGTTTCATCCAGCAGCACCGCCTGAACGCAGGCATCATCGTCGACCAGCCGGTGCTCGACGTGCGTTTCGCCAATGGACGCAAGTTGGGCACCGTGGAGGAAGGCTTCGCCGCCGCGCTGCGGCCGGGCGACAGCTTCTTCTTTTCCGGCATGGCGCTGGAGGTGGTGCGGATGGATTTGACCGACCTCATCGTCCGCGCGACGGCGAAACGGGCGCGGCTGCCAAGCTGGGGCGGCACGCGCATGGCCATGTCCACGCGGCTTGCCGACCGGGTCCGCCACTTCCTCGCCGAGCCGGAGGAATGGCACCGCTTCCCCGAAGACGTGCGCGAATGGCTGGAGATGCAGAAAGTGCGGTCCGCACTGCCGCAGCCGGGGCAACTCCTGGTCGAAACCTTTCCGCATGAAGGGCGGCATTATCTGGTCTGCTACAGTTTCGAAGGGTGGACCGCGCATCAGTCGCTGGGGATGCTGCTCACCCGCCGCATGGACGCGCAAGGGCTGATGCCGCTGGGTTTCGTATCGAACGACTATGCGCTGGCGGTCTATGGCCTGAAGCCCGTCACCGACCCGCAGAGCCTGTTTTCCGCCGACATACTCGACCATGAATTTGTCGAGTGGGTGGAGCAGTCGAGTCTGCTCAAGCGCGCCTTCCGCGACGTGGCCGTGATCTCCGGCCTGATCGAGCGGCAACATCCCGGCAAGCGCAAGACCGGGCGGCAGGTGACCTTCTCCACCGACCTCATCTACGACGTGCTGCGCAAATATCAGCCCGATCACCTGCTGCTGAAAGCCGCATGGGCCGACGCCCGCGCGCGGATGACCGATGTGGGGCGTCTGGGCGACCTGATCGACCGCGCCGCCTCCACCATATTGCATGTCGATCTGGATCGCGTCAGCCCGCTGGCGGTCCCGGTCCTGATCCTCATCGGGCGCGAACAGGTCGCGCAGGCGGCGGCGGAGGATGCCCTGCTGATCGAAGCGGAAGCACTGGTGGCAGAAGCGATGCGGGCGGATTAGGCGGGCGTTTCCACCAGCTCCGCGATTTCGAACATATGGCTTTTCCAGCCGCGCATCCGTGCGGCTTCCTGCGTGGCTATGCGTTTCTTCCTGGCTTCGGCAAGGGAGCGGGTGTGGCCCCAGAAAACCTCCGTCTTGCCATTCTGCAGTTCGGCGACGATGCGCCAATAATGGGTGAAACCGTCCGTCGTCGGGCCGATGGTCTTCACATAGCCATCGGGCATGGTGGCCGTCAGATAACGCCTTTTCTTCGCCATGCGCCTATCCCATGAAGCGATGCAGCCCCGCGCCATGCGCCCGCAGCCAGGCGCGCGCCGGGCGGGGATCGCGGCCGAACAACCGGGCATGGGCGGCGTGGAAGGCGGGGCTGTGGTCCATGTGGAGCAGATGCGCCAGTTCATGCGCCACGGTCGCCTGCCGCACCTCCGGCGGGCAGAGGATCAGCCGCCAGCTATAGCGAATCGCGCCGCTCGATGCGCAACTGCCCCAGCGGCTGCGCGGATCGCCCACCCCCACGGAGGCGACCGTCAGTCCATGCGCGCGCGCCAGTTCCCGCGTTTCGCTTTCCAGCACCGTCCTGGCCCGGCCCTTGAGCCAGCGCAGCACGCGCGGGGCCACCGATTCGGCGGCTCCGCCCAGCAGCAGCCGGTCCTCCTCCAGCCGGATCGTGCGGGTGGTTCCTTCCATCCAGCAGATCCGCACCTCGCGGCCCTCCAGCGGAAAGACCGCGCCATCGCCCAGCGTCACCAGCGCGGGGCAGGCGCGCATCTGCGCCTTCACCCAGCCTTCATGCCCCTGCGCCCAGCCGAGCGCGCGTTTCAGGCTGGCGCGGGCGGGCAGGGACAGGCGTAATTCGCCCCGCGCCCCATCCAGCGACAGCTTATAGGCCCGCGCCCGCGCTGAGCGGCGGACGCGCACCGGCACCGCGACGCCATCGACCAGAATCGCCGCTTCGTCAGAGTTCCCGGTCGACAAGATGATGTTCCCAATCGCCCGCATCCGCCTCCGCCACGGTCCAGCCGCGCACGGATTCGCCGGCACGGTGGACAGCTTCGCGATCGCCGCAGATCAGGTAATGCCAGGACGGCAATGGCTTGCCCTCTTCCCGCAGGCGGTAGGCGCAGGTACGGGGCAGCCAGCCGATCTGCTTCACCTTTTGCGGCGTCAGGCGCACGCAATCGGGCACAAAGCGGCGGCGGTCCTTGTAATTGGTGCATTGCCCGCTCTGCCGGTCGAGCAGGCGGCAGGCGACATTGGTGGGATAGATGCGCCCCGTATCCTCATCCTCCGCCTTGTGCAGGCAACATTTGCCGCACCCGTCGCACAAGGCTTCCCATTGCGCGCGGTCAAGCTGGCCGAGGGGCTTTTCCCAAAATTCCAATGGCCTCACTTCACCCATTTTTCGAGGGACGCGAGCACATGGTCCGGCGATCCTTCATCTACATCCGGCGTCCCCGGATCATCCACCGGCACCAGCGCGATCGGCGCGCCATCCGGGCCAAAGAGATAGGGCGTGCGGCTGTGGCCGACCAGATAATCGCTCGCGCCCTGCGACTCTTCCCGCTGATAGACGACGGCAAAATCCTTCGCGACCTTCGCGATCTCCTCCGGCGTGCCGGTAAGGCCGATGAGGCGCGGGTGAAAGGCGTTCACATAGGTCTTGACCGTGGCGGGCGTGTCGCGTTCCGGGTCGACGCTGATGAAGATGGGCTGAACTTGTCCGGCGAGAGCGGGACTTTCCTTCTCGAACTTCGCAAACGCCTGCATGATGCGTTGCAGGTCGACCGGGCACACGTCCGGGCAATAGGTATAGCCGAAATAGACGAGGCGGTATCGGCCCTGGAAATCGTCCCAGCGCACCTTCTTCCCATCCTGATCGGTGAGGGTGAAAGGCGCGCCGATCCTGGCCCCCACCAATTCGCCCTGCGGGCTTGATGCATTGTCCGCGCCGCCCATATTACAGGCGGCCAGCAGGGCAAGGACGGGCAGGGCGGCGGTGATCAACGCTTTGTTCATGGCACGGCCAGCCATGCCCTGCTAAGACCGCATTTGCAAATCCAACGGGGCGTAAAAGCATGAAGAGATGGTTTTGGGGTGTTCGCGGCGCGGCGATGGCCTTGGCCCTGTTGTCCCCCATGGCGGCGCAAGCGCAGTTTTCGGACGCCTACAACTTCCTGAAAGCGGTCAAGGATGTAGACGGGCAGAAGGTGACCGACCTGCTGCAAAAACCCGGTTCCACGGTCATCAACAGCCGCGACGTGACCACGGGCGAAACCGCGCTGCACTATATCATCGCCCGGCGCGACAATAGCTGGCTGACCTTCCTGCTGTCCAAGGACGCCAATCCCAATCTGGCGGACAATCGCGGCAACACCCCGTTGATGAACGCGGTGCAGGCGCGTTTCGAGGATGGGGTGCGGACCTTGCTGACATATGGGGCGCAAGTGGACAAGACCAATGACAGCGGGGAAACGCCGCTGATCCGCGCGGTGCAACTGCGGGACGTGGCGCTGGCGCGGCTGCTGGTGGCGCAGGGGGCCAATCCCGACCGGCGCGATACGCTGGCGGGCATGTCCGCGCGCGATTATGCAAAGCGCGACGGCCGCACGCCGGGTCTGGTCGAAGCGCTCGACAGCGCCAAGCCCAAAAGCGCCGCGCCGAGCGGTCCGGTGCAAGGCCCTGTATTCCGCTGATCCCCTACCAGCCGATCTTCGCCGCATGGTTGGGATCGGCAAGCGCGGTCAACCGCCGGGCCGCGCGGCGGGCGAAGCGCAACGTCTCCGCCTTGCGCCGCGCCGCCGCCAGCGCTTCGGTCGGGGCGGGACGGAGCAGTTCCGCATCATATTGATCAGCGACGATCAGGCCCGTCCGTTCAGGACATAGCGCCTCGCTATCGAACAGCGACAGATCGAAACCCGACGGCACCGCCCAGTAGAAACGGTCGCAGAAGTCAAAATAGTCCGGCCATTTCATATCGCCCAGCAGATCAGCGCGGCTGCACTTGATTTCCACGATGGTGATGTGCCCCGCGCCGTCCAGCGCCATGATGTCGGCGCGACGGCCATTGGGCAGCGGCACTTCCAATATGCCGCTCATGTCGTGGCGGTAGAAAAGGCGCAGCGTCCCCCGCGCCACGGCCAGCGCCGTGCCATCGGTCAGGGGAGAACAGCTCTGGGCGGCGGCCATGTCATTCATGCCTCACCTTTTAGAACAAGTCATGAACATATGAAAAGCCGATTCGGAACGTTTCGTCCCGAATCGGCCATGGACTTTCGTCGCTGAAGGAATCAGCGATAGAAGATGTGATTGTCTATCGCCGCCAGCTTGGCCTTGCCCCAATTGGGCGAAACGCGGCGGGCATGGAAGAACAGCGCCCCTTCCGCCTGGCTGTCCCAGCTATCCGCCATGGCGATCTGGGCGATGGCGACGGCTTCGCGCCAGCTTTCGCCGCCCATGCGGATCGGCGGCATCGAACGGCCGCGCACGAAGCTGAACTGGCTGGGCTGATAGACGACGCCGCACAGGCTGTCGGCGAAGCGGCCGGACCTGGCGCGGTTGATGACAACGCGCGCAACGGCAAGCTGGCCTTCCAGGCTTTCGCCCTTGGATTCGAAATAGACGGCCCCGGCGAGGCACTTCATGTCGTCGTCCAGATCCTCAGGAGCGCCATGCGCGTCAACCAAGGCGGCCAGGCTGCTGGCCTGCACGGAACCATCAGCGGAAGAAGGGGTTTCATCGGAAGCCAGCGGCTGCGCGACTTCGCGCGGCGCGGCAAAGATGACGGCGGGCTTCTGGTCGGCCGCGGGCGTCGCAGGGAGCGCGATGGCGACGGGCAGAGTTCCGGTAGAGGAAAGCGCTTCGCTGGCGGAGGATATATCAGACGCCGTAACCGCAGCGGCGGTGGACAGCGCAAATGCCGCAACGATCGCGGCCTTCAGACGAAAACTCATTATATCTCAAAAACGTGCGGTTCTTGGCCTGAAGCGTCTGTTTTAACCGATATTCTGTGACGTTCGGCCGCCCCCCGTCTGCGTGTTTACCCTGTCCGTCCCCCTTGACGGCCATGGCAACCTGCGCGTTCAACAAGCGTCGGGGGCCTGTGCCCGCGCGGGAAAAGTTAGTCAATCATGAACAGATTGTTTCAGCGGCGAATCGTTCCGCATCCGCGATATCAAGTTCGATTATCCACAGATCGGGGTCGGCCCGGCGGCGGCGCTCCATATATTGTGCAAGCGCCTGCGGCCCCTTGTCCACGGCAGGCCCGCAAAGGGCGAGTCGATAGCCGCCCTCATAGTCGGAAATCCGCTCGAACAGGCCGGTTTCCCGTCCCTTTTCCAGCGTCTGGACCAGAATAACGCCGCTGCTTTCATCGCCCTTCACCAGCACGGTGGCAAAGCCGCCCGCCGCTGCGGCCCGCCGCACCAGCACGCCGATCAGCAGCGCGCTGGTCAACCGGTCAGCGGGCATAGCCCGGCAGGGAAGAGAGCGGATATTGCGATCGCATGAACGTGCCCGTGCCCCGGCCCACTTCCTCGCCCTCCGAATCGATCAGGCTGGCTTCAGCGACGTAAACCCGCCGCTTGCCGCTGATCCAGCGGCCCTCGGCCCGGATGCGACCGGGATGAATCGGGCGGGTGAAAAGCAGGTTGAAGGCCGTGGTCAACAGGAAGCGGTCGCTCACCAGACTGTTGGCGGCATAGAAGGCCGCGTCGTCCAGCATCTTGAAATAGACCGTGCCATGGACCGCGCCCGCGGCGTGGAACTGCCCTTCGTCCACATCGAATTCGATGACCGATCGCCCTGCTTCGGGAATCCGGAGGTCCGACTGGAACATCCGGTTGATCGGGGCGGAGCGATAGAGATTCTCCAGCGCCCGGAAATGCGCGGCTTCGCCGCTGGCGCCGGAAATGGAATCAGGCCGCGTCACGCGCCTCGCCACCGGCCAGCAGGGCATAGAGCGCCTCGGCCGATCCCGCGCCGCGCAGACGGGTCACCTGATCCTCGTCCCGCAGATAGCGCGACACCCGCGCCAGCGTCTTGAGATGTTCCGCGCCGCTGTCGACGGGCGAAAGCAGGGCGAAGACGACATCGACCGGCGCATCGTCCACCGCCTCGAACCCCACCGCCGGATCGACCAGAACGACCACGCCGCACATCTTCTGCAACTGGGCGATCTTCGCATGGGGGATGGCGACGCCGCCGCCAAAGCCGGTGGAACCCAGCTTCTCTCGCTCGAACAGGGCATCGGCCACATGCTCCGCGTCCAGCCCATAGGCATTCGCCGCCAGCGTGGCGATCTTCTGGAATAACTGTTTCTTGCCGTTCGCCGTCAGACCCGTCGCGAGTGCCTTGGGCGAAAGGATGTCGTTGAAATGAACCATGTTCAATCCGGAACCGCCGGCCGCGCTTCAACCATGTGGGAAATATGCACGAACCGGATCTGTAAAGTCCGGCCCCATAGGACGCATGGGCGACAAGGTCAACCGCGCGTCCGGACAGGGCCGGATCATTCAAGGGTCAACCGCGCGGTTCGACCCAGCCGATCGTGCCGTCCTGACGGCGGTAGACCATATTATAGGCCGCCGTTCCCGCATTGAGGAACAGCAACGCGTTGGTGTTGCGAAGGTCCAGCATCATGACTGCGTCAGACACGCTGGCTTCGGGGATGTCTACCCGTGTTTCCGCCACGATCAGCGGCGCTTCGGCCGGTTCTTCCTGTTCCTCAACCGAGGCGAAGATGGTGTAGCCCGCGCCGTCCAGACCGTCGAAACCATTGGTCCGCTCCGCTTCGGCGGCGGCAAACTGGGCGGACCGGTCCTTCAGGCGGCGCAGATAGCGGCGCAATTGCTTGTCGATCCGTTCTGCCGCCTGATCGAAGGCGGGATGCGCTTCCTGCGCCTCGCCCGCGCCTTTCAGGATCAGGCCCGTCATGACGTGACAGACGATATCGCAGTGGAAAGCCCCATGCGGGGCGGGACGGAACGTCACATGCGCCGACAGGGTACGGGAGAAATATTTCTCGACCATCGCCTCCAGTCGGGTCGTGACATGCTGCTTGAGCGCATCGCCCGTTTCGACCTGATGCCCGGAAACCCGAATATCCATATGCCTTCTCCTTTATTCTTGCCGGACCGCCGGACAGGTGGGCCGGATGCGTGAGTTGAAAGGACAGGCCGGTCAGGCCGCCTCCGCCTCATCGAGCCAGAGCGGCTTGTCCAACGTCGCAATGAACGCGGCATGCCGTTCCAGTTCCTCCGCGCTTGCCTGAAAGACCCGCGCGGGACGTACGGGGCGAACGGCATCATTTTTCGCCTGTTCCGCCCGGATCGTGTCTTTCGCTTCCTCCTGTGCAAGACCAAGGCCGATCTGACGGCCACCGGTCAGTTCGATATAAAGCTGGGCCAGAAGCTCGGCGTCGAGCAGCGCGCCATGCTTCACGCGATGGCTGCGGTCGATGCCGTAGCGGGTGCAAAGCGCGTCCAGGCTGTGCTTCGCGCCGGGGTGAAGCTGACGGGCGATGGCGACGGTGTCGATCATCCGTTCCATCGACACTTCCGCCCGGCCGCACAGGCGCAGCTCGTGATTGAGGAAACCGAAGTCGAACCGCGCATTATGCGCGACCAGTGGGCTGTCCTCCAGAAAGGCGAGCAGTTCCTCGACCCCGCTCGCGAACAACGGCTTGTCCGACAGAAAGATGTCCGAAAGCCCGTGCACAGCTTCGGCCGCGGCGGGCATGGCGCGCTGCGGATTATAATAAGCGTGGAAGGTGCGGCCCGAGGGCACCCGGTTCACGAGTTCGATGCATCCGATCTCGACCAGCCGATCGCCGGATACAGGATCGAACCCTGTCGTTTCGGTATCGAAAATGATCTCTCGCATCGCCCTCTTAACCGAATCTGGCGGCACCACTATCGGCCTGTCTTCGCGCCAAGGCAAGCCACCAGAAGTCTGACCTGCGCCCGCGTATTGGCAAAAGTGGTGCCCGTATGGATGATATAATCCGCCCGTCGCCGTTTTTCAGCATCGGGTGTTTGCAGATGGACAATCCGGCGGAATTTCGCCATCGTCATGCCGGGGCGAGCCAGCACTCTTTTGCGCTGTTTCCATGCCGGGGCGGTGACCACGATCACGCCGTGCAGCTTGCGATGCCCATGCTTTTCATACAGCAGCGGAATGTCCAGCACGACGAAGGCGCGCGAACGGTTCCTGCGGAGGAAACGGGCCCTTTCCGCATGGACCGCCGGATGGACGATGCTTTCCAGCGCCTTCAGTTCCTGCGGGTGGCCAAAGACCGCCGCGCCCAGCTTGCCCCGGTCCACGCCCATGGGGCCGGTGGTGCCGGGAAAGCGCGTCTCGATCGCGGGCAGCAGCTTGCCGCCCGGTCCCTGCAATATATGCACCTGCGCATCCGCGTCGAACACCGGCACACCCTGCCGCCGCAACATCTTCGCGACGGCGGATTTGCCCATGCCGATGGAGCCGGTGAGACCGTAGACCTTCATGGATCGCCCATCACTCCGCCGCAAGCAGCAGGGCGCGCAATTCCTCATCCTTTTCCCGCGGCGCTTGCGCATCGAAGAAGATGTCGAACGCCAGCGCCGCCTGGCCGATCAGCATTTCAAGCCCGTCCAGAGTCTTGAGGCCCCGCGCCCGCGCCGCTTTCAGCAGCCCCGTCTCCAGCGGCGCATAGACGATGTCATAGACCGTCGCGCCGTCCGCCAGGGGCGCAAGGTCCAGTTCCAGCGCCGGTTGCCCCGCCATGCCCAGCGGACTGCTGTTCACCAGAAGATCGGCGGCGGGAAGCGGATCATCCATGCCGATCACCCCGCCCTTGATCCCGCCCCGGTCGAGCAGCGCCTGCCCCCTGGCCGGATCGCGCGCCATGATGCTGATCTCTTCGACGCCCAGGCTGGCGAGCGCGAACAGGATCGCCCGCGCCGCGCCACCCGCGCCGACCAGCACCGCGCGCTTGCCCTTCCACTTGTCGCGCAGCAGCGGTTGCAGGAATCCGCCCGCGTCGGTGTTGGTGCCGACCAGCGGCCCGCCGGTTTCGCAAGCGATGGTGTTCATCGCCCCGATCCTCGCGCGCACACCGCCCGGATCGTCGGCATAGTCCATCACCGCGATCTTATGCGGGATGGTGACGTTGCAGCCCAGCCAGTCGGGATCGGCGCGTCGTTCGAGGAAATAGGCGGCCAGCCCCTCCGGCTTCACATGCGTCTTGCGATATTCCGCCTCGATCCCCAGCGATTGCAGCCAGAAATTATGGATGAGCGGGGATTTGCTGTGGGCGATCGGGTCGCCGATCACTTCGGCATAAGGGAGAGGGGCGTCGGTCATGCCGCCAGAACGCCCCGCACACGCAGAAAGTCAAGCAAAGGCAACAGGGGAAGGCCCTGAATCGCGAACTGGCTCCCTTCCACCTTGGAAAAAAGCTGCGCGCCCGGACCCTCGATCCGGTAGCAGCCGACGCACCAGCGGCATTGGTCCCAATCCACGTCGAGATAAGACCGGATGAAAGCGTCCGACAAAGGCCGCACCGTCATCCGCACCCGCTCGACATGCCGCCAGACCGGCTCGCCATTCAGCGCGATCACCGCCGCGCTGTGCAGATGATGGACCCGGCCCGACAACAGACGCAGAATTCGCTCCGCATCGGCACGATCCACCGCCTTGTCAATCATCTCGCCCCTGTCCTTGCCGGTATCAAGGCTCAAGGTCTGGTCGCAGCCCAGCACCAGCGCGCCGGGAACCCGCCGCGACACGCGCAAGGCCTTCAGTTCCGCCAGCGCATCCGCCAGCGCCCGTGCGTCGAGGCCATCAGCGCGCAAGGCGTCCTTCGCCGCCTCCTCGTCCACGCCCGGCGACAGGGCCTCGAACGGCACCTGCGCGGCGGCCAGCAAGGCCCTTCGGCTCGCGCTTTGCGATGCCAGCACGATCATGCTTCGCTTCCTCCCTCGGCCAGCAGGCGGTCGTTGAACAGATTGATGATGGCGGCGGCGGCTTCCTCGATGGAGCGGCGGCTCATGTCGATCACCGGCCAGCCATGATCGGCGAACATGCGCCGGGCAAAGGACAGTTCATCCTGCACCTTCTCCAGATCGACATAGGCCGTTTCCGGCGCCTGATTGAGCGACAGCAGCCGGTTGCGCCGAATCTGGATCAACCGTTCCGGGCCAACGGTCAGCCCCACGACCATGGGATGTCGCAGCGAATAGAGGCTGGGCGGCGGCGGCGCTTGCGGAACCAGCGGAATATTGGCGGTCTTGTAACCGCGATTAGCAAGATAGATGGAGGTCGGCGTCTTGGACGCGCGCGATACGCCCGCCAGCACGATATCGGCCTCTTCCCAATTTTCATGCCCCACGCCGTCATCATGGGCGATGGTATATTGGATCGCCTCGATCCGGGCGAAATAGGCTTCGTCCAGGATATGCTTGCGTCCCGGCCGGTTGCGCGTTTCCTGACCCAGGATATTGGACAGGGCGTCCGTCACGCTGTCGAGCGCGGCGACATGCGGCAGACCCAGCGCCCGGCAGCGCGTCTCCAGCCTGCGCCGCAACTGATGGTTGTTGAGCGTGAAGAGCACCAGCCCCGGATTGGCCGAAATATCCTCCATGATCCGGTCGAGATGGACATCGGACCGCACCATGGGCCAGAAATGGCGGACTGCCTCCACATTCTCGAACAGGCCGATCGCCGCCTTGGCGATGTTTTCCAGCGTTTCCCCGGTGGAATCCGACAAAAGGTGCAGATGGATACGCGTCATGGCATATCTCTGTGGATGTCCTGTGGATAAAGCAAGGGAGAGAATGGGGATGAAAATCCCCTTCCATATCCACCCCCATTGCCCCGACAGTTATGCACAGCCCTTCAACAGGACCGGATTTTCCTCCACAGACTGTGGATAATGGGGATAAGCCTGCTGACTCGGACAGGAAAGGATGGCCTGCCAGAGTCAAGCTGTTGGCAAAAGCGGGCATAGCGCATAAACCCCGCTGCCAACGGTCCATCTATCTCCATCATCCTTCAGACTCTATATTATAAAGAGAATATATGTCCGGTTCCCATGTCGTGCCCAAGCCCTTGATGGCGGTCCTCAAAGGTGAGCGTCAGGCGGTGCCCCCCATGTGGCTCATGCGCCAGGCGGGGCGTTATCTGCCCGAATATCGCGAATTGCGCGCGCGGAAAGGCGGATTCCTCGAACTGGTCTATGACAGCGCGGCGGCGGCGGAAGTCACTGTCCAGCCGCTGCGCCGTTTCGGGTTCGACGGGGCGATCCTGTTTTCCGACATATTGATCGTGCCCTATGCCATGGGGCAGAACCTCTGGTTCGAAACGGGCGAAGGGCCGCGGCTGGCCCCGATCCTCGCCGAAGCGGACCTGTCGGCGTTGAAACCGGACTGGAGCCGGTTTGAAGCGGTTTATGAGACGGTGCGGCAGGTGAAGGCCATGCTCGATCCCCAGACCACCTTTCTGGGCTTCGCGGGCAGCCCGTGGACCATCGCGACCTATATGGTGGCGGGGCAAGGCAGCAAGGATCAGGGCGCGGCCCGTCGCCTCGCTTATGGCGATCCCGCGCGCTTCGGGGCGATCATCGACGCGATCGTCGATGCCACGGTCGTCTATCTGGACGGCCAGATTCGCGCGGGGGTGGAAGCGGTGCAGCTTTTTGATAGCTGGGCGGGCAGTCTCGCTCCGCTTCAGTTCGAACGCTGGGTGATCGAACCCAATGCCCGGATCGTGAAGAAGCTGAAGGCGCTGCACCCCGGCGTGCCAGTGATCGGCTTCCCCAAGGGCGCGGGCGCGAAACTGCCCGATTATGTGCGCGGCACCGGGGTCGATGCGGTCGGCGTCGATGAAACCGTTGATCCGCACTGGGCCGACCGGGCCTTGCCGCAGGGGCTGCCGGTGCAAGGCAATCTCGATCCGCTCGCCCTGATCGCGGGCGGCGAAGCGGTGGAGCAGGCCGTGGACAATATCCGCGCCGCCTTCGCGAACCGCCCGCATATCATGAATCTGGGCCATGGCATCTTGCCCGACACGCCTATCGGCCATGTCGAAGCTCTGCTTGATTATGTGCGAACCGGTCGTTCGCAGCGAAGGGAGACTGCCTGATGGCTTATCTTGGCGCCGCCTATCTGTGGGTGAAGGCTGCCCATCTCATCTTCGTCATCTTCCTGATGGCGGGGCTGTTCATGATGCCGCGCTTCTTCATCTATCACCAGCAATGCGCGCCGGGGTCGGAAGAGGACGCCAAGTGGATCGACCGGGAACGGCGGCTGCTCCGGATCATCCTCAACCCCTCGCTGGTGCTTGCCTGGATTTTTGGCCTGATGCTGATGGTGGAGATCGGCGCCTGGCATTTCGGCTGGTTCCACCTGAAGCTGCTCTTCGTGCTGGGCCTGTCGGGCTATCATGGCTGGATCGCGAATTATTGGAAGAAACTGGCCCGGGGGTTGCGGCCGATGACCGACAAACAGCTTCGCCTGCTCAACGAGATACCCGGAATCGCCGCCGCGGTGATCGTGATCGCGGTGATCGTGAAACCATTCTGAACGATCGCCGGAAGGCTGGACGGCGCCTTAATGAAAGAAAAGCCAGAGCAGCAGGATGATGGGAATCGGCACGCCGATAAGCCAAAGAAGAATCCCCTTACCCATGCCGTGCTCCTTTCCGTTGCTGCATGAATAACGGCGGGCGATCGCCATCAGTTCCATGGGCAACTGGCGCGAGCAGGCGCGGGCAATGCTATTCCGGATCGACCGCGATATTGTCGATCAGCCGGGTCTGGCCTATTTTCGCCGCGCCCAATAGCCGCGCCGGGCGGTCCAGCACCGTCATCGGCTCCAGCGTCACCGCATCGCATAATGTCACATAGTCGATCGGGTCGAATCCATGGCTTGCCAGCATCGCGACCGCCCTGGCCAGAGCCGATTCCACCGTCGCGCCCTTCTCCATCTGCCGTTTGGCTTCGCCGAGCGCCCGGGGCAGGGCCAGCGCCTGTCTGCGTTCCTCTTCGGTCAGATAGGCGTTGCGGGAGGAGAGGGCGAGACCGTCCTCCGCCCGTTGCGTCGGCAGGCCGGCGATCTCGATGGGCATATCCAGATCGGCCACCATCTGCCGGATCACGGCAAGCTGCTGATAATCCTTTTCCCCGAACAGCGCTACATCGGGCCGGACCTGATTGAAGAGCTTGGTGACGACCGTCGCCACGCCATCGAAATGGCCGGGACGGGCCGCCCCATCCAGCCCCTCGGTCACGCCGCTGAGCGATATGCTGGTCGAAAAGCCCGCCGGATACATGACATCGACCGTGGGCGCCCAGAGAATGTCGACACCCGCTTCCTGTAGCATATGGGCGTCGCTCGCCTCCCGGCGGGGATAGGCGTCCAGATCCTCGTTCGGCCCGAACTGCCTGGGATTGACGAAGATCGACACGACGACATGCTTCGCCCGCCGCCGCGCTTCTTCCACCAGCGCGATGTGTCCATCATGCAGCGCTCCCATGGTCGGCACCAGAGCGAGAGGTTTTCCGTCGCTTCGCAGCGCCTTTATCGCGGCGCGAAGGGCGGGGAGGTCACGCAGGGTTTGCACGGGAAGAAACGCTCCGATAAGGGCAGGGATCAGGGCAGATCATGCTAAGGCATGGCCGCGCACGACGGTCAAGAATCAAAACGGCAATCAACGGGGTTATCAAGGTCCGATGGCGAACGCCCAAACGCATCTCATCGTCTTCGCCAATGAAAAAGGCGGGACCGGCAAGTCGACCACGGCGGTCCACACCGCCATCGCGCTGGCCGCGCTGGGCCACAGGGTCGGCATCATCGACCTTGACCCGCGCCAGCGCACCGTCACGCGTTATATGGAAAATCGCGGCGAAACCGCCCATCGGCGCGGGATCAACCTGCCGACGCCCGACTTCGCGGTGCTGAAGGGTGACAGTATCGAAGCGCTGGAGGAAGAATCCGCCGCGATCGCGCAGGACAAGGATTTCCTGATCGTCGACACGCCCGGCCGCGACGACGCCTTCGCCCGGCACATGGCGGCGCGGGCCAACACGCTGGTCACGCCGATGAACGACAGCTTCGTCGATTTCGACCTGATCGGGCAGGTGGACGCGGAGACTTTCAAGGTCCGCCGCCTGTCCTTCTATTCCGAACTGATCTTTGAGGCGCGCAAGTCCCGCGCCAAGGCAGATGGCGCGTCGATCGACTGGGTGGTGCTGCGCAACCGCGTCCAGCATCATGATGCGCGCAACAAGAAGCGCGTGGGCGACGCCCTCATGGAATTGTCCCGCCGCGTTGGATTCCGCGTGATTCCGGGCCTGTCGGAGCGCGTCATCTTCCGCGAACTGTTCCCCTCCGGCCTGACCCTGCTCGACAAGGGGCATCTGGGCGAACTGGGCGTCAGCCATATCGCCGCGCGGCAGGAATTGCGGGAGATGGTATCGGGCCTCGCCCTTCCCGAACGGGCGGACGTGCAGTCGATGGACCTGATCGGCGCGGCCTGATGGGCTGGTTGGCGATTGCGCTGATCGCCCTTGCGGGTTGGCTCATCTGGACGGGACGGTTGCAGCGGATGACGCTAAAGGACGGCATGGCGCTGGGCGCGGCGCTGGTCGGCGCAGTGATGGCGGCCAAGGGCAAGCCGGTCGCGGGACTGCCCATGCTGATGGGATCGGCGCTGTACTTCCTTGGCCGCAGCAGGAAAGGGAAGGCGCGGAACAAGCCCCCGGCCGTTCCCGCCACCGGCGAACAACTGGCCCGCGCCAGAGCCTTGCTGGGCCTGCCGCCCGAAGCCGACGCGGGGGCGATCAGGGCCGCGCACCGGCGCCTGATCGCATCGGTCCATCCCGATCGCGGCGGAACGGAAGCCCTGGCGGCGGAAATCAACGCGGCGCGCGACCTGTTGCTCCGGCATTTGAAGAATGGGGACGATCCGGGTCAGGTTTGACTGGGACCAGGCTTGACCGGCGCCGGGCGGGCGGGGAGGATTGCTCCATGACCCATCGTTTTCATCCCACGTTGCTTCGCGAATATGACATGCGCGGCGTTGTCGGCGACACGCTGGGGAAGGCGGATGCCTATGCGCTGGGCCGGACCTTCGGCACGCTGGTCGCGCGCGCGGGCGGGTCAGCGGTCGCGGTCGGGCGTGACGGACGGCTGAGTTCCCCGATGCTCGAAACCGCGCTGGTGCGGGGACTTGTGGACAGCGGCGTCGATGCGCTTCGCATCGGCCTTGGTCCCACGCCCATGCTCTATTTCGCGCAAGCGGAGCGGGATGTCATGGGCGGCATCCAGATAACCGGCAGCCATAATCCCCGCGATCATAATGGCTTCAAGCTGGTATTTCAGCGCCGCCCCTTTTTCGGCGAGGACATTCGCAAGCTGGGCGGACAAGCGGCGGCGGGCGACTGGAACGAGGGCGCGGGGAGAATAGAGACGGTCGATCTGATGGACGCCTATGCGACGCGGCTGATGCAGGGTTTTGACGGCGGGGCTTTCCGCATCGGCTGGGACGCCGGCAACGGCGCGGCCGGTCCTGCGGTGGAGAAGCTCACGCAACTCCTGCCGGGTGAGCATCATCTGCTCTTCACCGATATAGACGGCCATTTTCCCCATCATCATCCCGATCCCAGCGAGGAACGGAATCTGGCGGACCTCAAGGCGCTTGTCCTTGGCAACAAGCTCGATTTCGGAGTGGCTTTCGATGGCGACGGCGACCGGATCGGCGTGGTCGATGGAAAGGGCAGGACGATTCAGGGCGATCAACTGCTCTCCATCTTTGCCGAGGATGTGCTGAAGGATCGGCCGGGCGCCACCATCATCGCCGATGTGAAGGCCAGTCAGGCGCTGTTCGACCGCATAGAGGCGCTGGGCGGCCGTCCGTTGATGTGGAAGACGGGGCACAGCCTCATCAAGTCCAAAATGAAGCAGACGGGCAGCCTTTTGGCGGGAGAGATGACCGGCCATATTTTCTTCGCGGACGATTATTACGGGTTCGACGATGGTCTTTATGCCGCCGTCCGCCTGATCCGCGCCATCACGCGGCTGGGCAAGAGCGTGACCGAACTGCGCGCCGCCATGCCGAAGATGGTGAATACGCCCGAACTGCGATTCCCGGTGGCGGACAGCCGGAAATTCGCCGTGGTCGATGAAGTGCTGGCCCGCCTGCGCGCGATGGGAGCGGTTCTGGACGACACGGACGGCGCGCGGGTCCGCACGGACGATGGCTGGTGGCTGCTGCGGGCGTCGAACACGCAAGACGCTCTGGTGGCCCGCGTGGAAGCACGGGATGACGCCGCGCTGGAGCGATTGATCGCCGAACTGGATTCGCAACTGGCCGAATCGGGGGTGATTCGCGTCTGTTCGGAGTGATAAGGGGCCTTTATCGCAACGATCCGCCGGAAATTCCCTATCCTGCATCCATGGCTTTCCGTTACGGAAAGCAGAGGATTTTCTTACAGTTGCATGAAACGCAATCCATTCCGCTTTCTTCGCAATTGCGAAGAAACATGCTGCGTCGCACAAGGATCAGGCCTTTCAGGCATCCTCTCCTAAAACTTCAAAGCCGTCCTTCGGGGCGGCTTTTTTTTGCTTGTGGCTTCGTGACCGGAAGTGCCCCCTGCCGTAACGTCCTTTTCTGCCCTCCTCCTGGCGGGTCATCGCCAGCAGAATGAAGCGCGACCGTTGGCACTGGAAATTAACCATAAGACTGTTATTCGCCCGTCTTGAAGGCTCCGCTTGCGGTTTTCCGCGTTGGGCAGGGAGCCAGGCTGTTTATCGGGGCGTTGCCATGTCGACTGGAGGCTTTCCTTGTTCGGTTGCCGCCATTTCCGGCTCGCTGGTCCCGGTCGGACAGGTCGGAAATGCTCCAGCGAAGGATTTGCCATGTCCCGAACCCATCCTATCCTGACCGCCATGCTGTTGTCCGGCGCGCTTGGACTGCCGGCTCCGGCGCTGGCAGGCGGCTTTTATCTTCAGGAACAGTCGCCCAAGGAAACCGGACGCGCCCTGTCCGGCGGCGCGGCGGCGGCGGACGATCCGTCGACCATCTATTTCAACCCCGCCGCGATGACGAACCTGCCCGGCGTGCAGACGTCGGTGGGCGGCATCGCGTTGATGGCGTCGGCCAGGCAGACCGATCGCGGATCGTCCCGCACCGTGCCGGGCCTGCCGGCTTCCGTGCCGGTGACAGGGACGTCGGGCGGCAATCCGTTCGACAAGGTGATTCCCATCCCCAGCTTCTACGCCACGGGGCAGGTGAACGACCGGCTGTGGCTGGGCATCGGCGTCAATGCGCCCTTTGGCCTGAAACTGGAATATGATGACGGTTTCTTTGGCCGTTACGACTCTCTTTATACCGACCTCAAAACCTATAATATCCAGCCCTCCATCGCCTATAAGCTGAACGACAATTTTTCGATCGGCGGGGGCGTCGACGTGCAATATGTGAAGGTCACGCTGACCAACGCCCTCCCGCAACTCGATCCCCAGCTGGCCGATGGCGAAGCGCGGGTGAAGGGCGACGACTGGTCGGTCGGCTGGAATGCGGGCCTGTTCTACACCAATGGCGACACCCATGTCGGCATCCACTACCGGTCGGGCATGAAGCATCATCTCAAGGGCACGCAGACCGTCAGCGGATTGCAGGGGCTGCTCGCCGGTTCCAATTCCGAACTGGCCGCCACGGCGCCGCTCGATCTGCCCGACATCGTGACGGTCAGCATGATGCACAAGCTGACGCCCCGGCTGCGCGCCATGATCACGGCGCGCTGGTATAACTGGTCGGTGTTCAAGGGCATCGCGATCCGCTCGGCCGCCGGGACCAACGTCAAGGAACTGCGCTACAAGGACAGCTACAGCGTCGGCGTGGGCGGGGAGTATGATGTCAGCCCGGCGTTGACGTTGCGGGCAGGAACCATGTTCGACCGCACGCCGACCAATCCGCAATATCTGACCACCCGCGTGCCGGACGGCGACCGCGCGTGGCTGACCGGCGGGGCGACGTGGAACATCTCGCCCGCCTTCGCGCTGAACCTCAGCTATGCGCATACATTCGTGGAGAAGGCGAACATCATCCGCCCCGATCATTTCTATGAAGGCACTCCCGCCGCCATCACCGCGACGACCCTGTCGCAGACCGGCGGCCATGCGGATCAGGTCGCCGCATCCTTCACCGCGCGATTCTGATGCGGCGCTTCTAACCGGAGCGATAAAGCATTATAGGAGGCTCCAACATCACGGAGCCTCCTTTTTCATGTCAGACCATAATCCCGGCCTGCGCCCCTGGCGCGACATCGCCCGGCGGCAGTCGCGGCAGATCATGGTCGGAAATGTGCCCGTCGGCGGCGGCGCGCCCGTCACGGTGCAGACCATGACCAACACGCCGACTTCCGATGTCAGGGCAACCATCGACCAGATCCGCCGCTGCGAAGAGGTGGGCGTGGACATCATCCGCATATCCTGCCCGGATGAGGAATCAACCGCCGCGCTCAGGCAGATCGTCCGCGCCGCCCGCGTCCCCATCGTCGCGGACATCCATTTCCACTATAAGCGCGCGCTGGAGGCGGCGGATGCGGGCGCGGCCTGTCTGCGCATCAATCCGGGCAACATCGGCAGCGAAGCGCGCGTCAAGGAAGTGGTGGACGCCGCCAAGGCCAATGGCTGCTCGATCCGCATCGGCGTCAATGGGGGGAGCCTTGAAAAGGACCTGCTCGAAAAATATGGCGAGCCTTGCCCCGAAGCGCTGGTCGAAAGCGCGCTCGACCATATCAAGCTGCTCCAGGACCAGGATTTCCACGACTATAAGGTCGCGGTGAAGGCGAGCGACGTGTTCCTCGCCGTCGCCGCTTATATGCAACTGGCCGAAGCCGTGGATTGTCCGCTGCATCTGGGCATCACCGAAGCGGGCGGCCTGATCGGCGGCACGGTGAAAAGCGCCATCGGCATCGGCAACCTGCTCTGGGCGGGGATCGGCGACACCATTCGCGTCTCCCTCTCCGCCGAACCGGAAGAGGAAGTGCGGGTCGGCTATGAGATTCTCAAATCGCTGGGCATCCGCACGCGCGGGGTGAAGGTGATCAGTTGCCCAAGCTGCGCGCGGCAGGGCTTCGACGTGATCCGCACCGTGCAGGCGCTGGAAGAGCGGCTCCAGCATATCCACACGCCCTTGTCGCTCTCCGTGCTGGGTTGCGTGGTGAACGGGCCGGGCGAAGCACGGGAAACCGATATCGGCCTGACTGGCGGCGGCGCGGGCAAGCATATGGTCTATCTGTCGGGCGTCACCGACCATACGGTGCAGGACGAAGACATGATCGACCATATCGTGAAGCTGGTCGAGGCGAAGGCGGCGCAGATCGAAACCGAAACCACCGACGCGGGCAAGGCGCAGGCCGCCGAATAGCGCCCTGCCCGAACCATGCCGCCATCCCGTTCCTTTGCGATTCCCTTCCTCGTCTGCTGCACGGGAGTCGCGCTGTTTGCGATGATGGACGGGGTGATGAAGGGGCTGAGCCTCTCCATCGGCCTTTATAATGCGCTGTTCTGGCGCGCGCTGGCGGGCAGCCTGCTGGGATTGGCGCTGATGATCGCCACGCGGCAGACATGGCCCTCCCGGCGGGTGCTGCGACTGCACCTGATCCGGGGCCTCGCCGTTTCGCTGATGGCACCGCTGTTCTTTTATGGGCTGATGCACCTTCCGCTGGCGGAGGGGATTGCGCTCTCTTTCATCTCGCCGCTCATCGCCCTTTATCTGGCCGCGCTGCTGCTGGGCGAGCCGGTGGAGCGGCAGGCGATAGGGGCGTCGCTGCTGGGCCTGGTCGGCGTGGGCGTCATCCTGAGCGGACGGATCAGCGGTCAATATGACCGGGCCGCGTTGCTCGGCGCGGTCGCAATACTGTTTTCCGCCCTGCTCTTCGCGTGGAATCTGATCCTCCAGCGGCAACAGGCCCAGCTTGCTTCCCCGGTGGAAATCGCCTTCTTCCAGCATATCGTCATGCTGGGCGTGTTCGCGCCAGGCGCGTTCTTCTGGGTGGAGCCGCCGCCCAGCGGGGCCGCGCCGCTCGTGCTGCTGGCCGCCGGTCTGGCCTTCACCTCGCTGGCGCTGCTGGCATGGGCTTATGCCCGGTCGGAGGCGCAGCGGCTCATCCCCGTCGAATATAGTGCCTTTCTCTGGGCGGCGCTGGTCGGCTGGCTGCTTTTCGACGAACAGGTGACGCCAGCCACCCTGGCGGGCGCGGGGTTGATCGTCGCCGGATGCCTGATCGCCTCGCGCATCCGGTGCAACGCCGCGCCGCATGTCGAGGCGGGCGTCGCCTGAGCGAAACTCAGTGGCGTTTCAACGCATCATGGATGCTGACGCCCATCAGCACGGCGATAAAGCTGCAAAAGACCAGCAAGACGAGAATGAGATAGAGGTTGGCCATCGCGAGACGCTCCTTTCGCCCTATCCTTGCGCCTGCCCGGCCGGGCCAGCCATAAGGGATGTTACGGAACATCCGGGACGAGCCGAAGCGCGGACTCTTGACGCGGACTCCCTGCTCGGCGCATTGTGCCGAAACGGAACATTTGGGGGACAGAACAAGCCATGGTCGTGAGCCGCGGAGCCAAGCGCACGCCGGAATGGCGCGAAATGCTGAAGCGCAGCCTGATCCGCAGCGGCGCGCTGATCGGCGCGATCACGCTGATGCTGGCGACCCTGTTTCTGGCGCTGGCGCTGCTCAGCTATACGCCCAGCGACCCGTCCATGAACACGGTGGCGGGCGACCATGTCCGCAACGTCATGCAGTTGCCCGGCGCGTGGGTCGCCGATTTCCTGCTCTGGCTGTTCGGCGTTCCCGTGGCGCTGCTTCTGCCGCTGATGGCGATCACGGCGCGCCGCCTGTGGGGCGATCAGGACATGAGCGGGTGGAAGGCGCAGGTCGGCAAATGCCTGATCGGCATCGTCCTTATCGGTCTGGCGCTTTCCCTGTTTCAACCCGATCCGCTGGTGGGGCTGCCTGCCGGTTGGGGCGGCGTCATCGCGCTCGTCCTGGCCCGCGGGATCATGAGCCTGACGGCGCAGGCCGCCGCCTTGCAGGGCTGGATCGTCGGCGTCCTCGTCGCGCTGACGCTGATCGTGGGCCTGTTCGCCTGCTATCGCAGTCTGGCGCTGGAAAAGCCGATCCTCACGCTGCGCCGCCCCACGCTTCCACGCTTTGGCCTGCCGCGTCCTGCTTTTGCGCTGGCCGGTGGAGGACGGATCGCCGGGGATGAGGACGAGGATGGCGGCGAGCGTGTAATCGCGCCGCGCAAGGCCGTCTCCAGCGAACCCAAGCCGCCGATCACCATCCAGACGCCCCGCCCCGCTCCGTCCCAGCGTTCGGTCGTGCCGGTGTCGCAGGACGATCTGTTCGGCAACAGTTCCCTGCCTTCGCCCGACCTGCTCAATCCCATTCCCGCCAGTCAGGGGCAAAAGATCGACAAGGCGGCGCTGGAGCGCAACGCCCGCCTGCTCGAAAGCGTGCTCGACGACTTCCATGTGAAGGGCAATATCGTCGAGGTGCGGCCCGGCCCCGTCGTCACCATGTATGAGCTGGAACCAGCGCCCGGCATCAAGGCGAGCCGCGTGATCGCGCTGGCCGACGACATCGCGCGCAACATGTCGGCGCTCTCCGCGCGCGTGGCGACGATTCCGGGGCGCACGGTCATCGGCATCGAACTGCCCAACGCGAATCGGGAGGGCGTGTCCTTCCGCGAACTCATCATCTCCGAGCAGTTCGGGCAGGAAGCGACCCTGCCGATCATCCTAGGCAAGAACATCTCCGGCGAGCCGATCATCGCTGACCTTGCGCCCATGCCGCATCTGCTGATCGCGGGCACCACCGGGTCGGGCAAGTCGGTGGGCCTGAACGCCATGATCCTGTCGCTGCTCTATCGCATGACGCCCGATCAGCTGCGGCTCATCATGATCGACCCGAAGATGCTGGAACTGTCGACCTATGACGACATTCCACACCTGCTCTCGCCGGTTGTCACCGAGCCCGCCAAGGCGATCCGGGCGCTCAAATGGGCGGTGGAGCAGATGGAGGACCGCTATCGCATGATGGCGTCGATCTCCGTTCGCAACCTGGCCAATTACAATGAGAAGGTCCGCGCCGCGAAGGCCAAGGGCAAACCGCTCGGCCGCCGCGTCCAGACCGGCTACGACCCGGAAACCGGCAAGCCGATCTATGAGGAGGAGCAGCTCGATTTCCAGCCGCTGCCGCAGATCGTGGTGGTGGTGGACGAACTGGCCGACCTGATGATGACGGCGGGCAAGGAAGTCGAATTCCTGATCCAGCGGCTCGCGCAAAAGGCGCGCGCGGCGGGCATCCACCTGATCCTCGCGACGCAGCGCCCCTCGGTCGACGTCATCACCGGCGTCATCAAGGCGAACCTGCCGACCCGCATCAGCTTCTTCGTGACGTCGAAGATCGATAGCCGCACGATTCTGGGCGAGCAGGGCGCCGAACAGCTTCTGGGCAAGGGCGACATGCTCTATATGCACGGCGGCAAGGGGCTGATGCGCGTCCATGGTCCATTCGTGTCGGATGACGAGGTGCGCGTGGTCGCCGATCACTGGCGCGCGCAGGGGCAGCCCGACTATATTTCCGCCGTCACCGAGGAACCGGAGGAAGGCAGCTTCGCGCTCGACGGCGTCGATCTGGGCGACGACAGCCCCGACGCGCAGCTTTTCCGCAAAGCCTGCCAACTGGTGTTCGAGAATCAGAAGGCGTCGACAAGCTGGCTGCAACGGCAATTGCGCGTCGGCTACAACAGCGCCGCCCGCCTGATCGAGCGCATGGAGGAAGAAGGGCTGGTCGGCCCCCCCAATCATGTCGGGCGGCGCGAAGTGTTGCGGGATGAAAATGGCAATCCGCTTTGAACGGCTGAAATCACACGGAAAATCAACATGTTGAAACAGTGATTGCGAAATGTGCAATCGTCTTCGTTCCTTTCGCATTTGCGAGATGCGGTGAGGTCGGCCAATAGGATCAGGCCTTTCAGGCATCCTCTCCTAAAACTTTTACAGGCTGATCTTCGGATCAGCCTTTTTTTTATCCGAAAGAGTCTTTAAGCACAGGATCGCTGCTGCCACGCCAATAAGATAATTGGAGTGGAGCCGCCGGAAAGACCGGCATGGGCGAGGCAGGGGCATGGGGGATCGAGCCGGTTTGCCGTGCTCTCCCCCATTCGCGCCCTCCGCCACGGCGATCGTCTTTTTCAAGGAACGTGCAGGTTCACAGCGGGTTCAAGCCGAACTTCCTATTCTCATCATCCTGAACAACCGGAGAAGATTGCATGAAGCGGGTGATCACGCCCCTGATTCTGGCTCTTGCCGCCGCGCCTCCGGTCCTGCTGGCAGGGCCGGTCGCCGCGCAGCAGCAGAGTCCGTCCGACCTGACGCAGGTCAATGCCTATATTCGCGCGGTCACGACCATGACCGCGGATTTTTCCCAGACCGATCGAAACGGCCAGTCGCTGACCGGGCAATTGACGATCAAGCAGCCGGGCAAGATCCGCTTTCAATATCAAAAGGGCGTGCCGCTGCTCATCGTGGGCGACGGCAAGGCGCTCACCATGATTGATTATGAAGTGCGGCAGGTGCAGCGCTGGCCGATCGGCAATTCGCCTCTGGGGGCGCTGATCGACCCTTCCAAGGATCTGTCGAAATATGGCAAGGTGATCCAGACTGGTGATCCCAACGTGCTGTCGGTGCAGGCGCGCGATCCCAGGCGGCCGGAATATGGCACCATCACCATGATCTTCAATCGCGATCCTTCCGGCCCGGCGGGCTTGCAGCTTTACGGCTGGGTCGCGCTTGATTCGCAGAATAACCGCACGTCGGTGCGCCTCACCAATGTGCGTTACGGCGTGCCGGTAGCGGATTCCGCCTTCAAATGGGTCGATCCAAGGCCCAAGGGTCGCGCGCCGGGCGGTTGAACCGGGCGCGGGATGCGATGGGCGGAAAAGTTTTCAGAACCGTTCATCTGTGGCTCATATGAAGGGCGCTAACAAGAAACCCACGGCGAGAGACGAAATCCGGGATTTCCCCCCTGTTATCCGGAAAGACGCTCTCGCCGCAAAGCGCTTCAAGGGCGCGATCGAGACCCCCGTTCCATGCCCCCGGAGCGGGGGTCTTACTTTTGGGACGGGTACGCGCGGGCAACCATCTTCCATCCCTCGCGGCCGCCCTTGCACAGCGCGCCTGAGGGTCTTAGGGGATCAGCATGTCGCAAACTCTCAGCATCGCTTCGTGGAATATCAATAGCGTCCGTGCCCGGCTTGAAATCGTCGAGCGTTTCCTGACCGAAGAATCGCCCGACATATTGTGCCTTCAGGAAACCAAGGTGGTGAACGACATCTTTCCGGCGGGTCTGTTCCGGAAACTGGGCTATCATCATCAGGTGCTGAACGGTCAGCCCATGCATCATGGCGTGGCGATCCTGTCCAAGGTGCCGATTCACGAGGACGACCGTCTCGACTGGCAGGCCAATGGCGAAGCGCGTCATGTCGGCGTGCGGCTGGACAATGGCGTCCGGATCGAAAATGTCTATGTGCCCGCAGGCGGCGACGTGCCGGACCGGACGGTCAATCCCAAATTCGGGCAGAAGCTGGATTTTCTGGAGCGGATGATCGAGTGGTCGAGCGCGCTCGACAACAAGCCCACGATCCTGACGGGCGATTTCAACATCGCGCCGATGGAATGCGACGTGTGGAGCCACAAGCAGCTTCTGAACGTCGTCAGCCATACGCCGATGGAATGCGAGATCCTGGCGCGGTTGCAGGCGTCGAACGACTGGGTGGACATCGGGCGGAAATTCTTTCCGGCGCCCCAGCGGCTCTATACCTGGTGGAGCTATCGCGCGCGGGACTGGGCGGCTTCGGATCGCGGGCGGCGGCTCGACCATATGTGGATGACCGCCGATGTCGCCGAAAAGGCGGTCGATCATCGCGTCGCGGAGCCGATCCGGGGCTGGTTGCGGCCTTCGGACCATATTCCCATCATCACGAAATTCGCCTTCTGATGAGCGCGCGCGACGCAGCACGGGCGATAGACGCCCTGCGGCGCGGCTGGGCCGTGACGGTCCGGGCGGACGACGGCGCGCTGCGCCTGATGGCGATCGAGGGCGCGGACGCGGTGACGCTGGAGGATTTCGATCCGGCGGGGCAGGCCGATATCCTGATTTCGGCGGCGCGGGCGCAGACGCTCAAGCTCGCCAACCAGATCGCGGCGGCCGATCCCGACCTGCCCGTGCGGATCGGGCGCGCGCCGTGGATCGACGGCGATGTCGCCATGGCGATTGCCGATCCGGTGCGCGATCTGGCTTCGCCGCTCAAGGGACCGTTCATGGCGACCGCGCTGGGCGCGCCAGAGGCGGCGAAAGCGGCGCTGCGGCTGGCGCGGCTGGCGGGTATCCTGCCTGCCTATTTCGTGACCGGCGGCGGGCAGGGCGACGTCGAGGCGGAAGTCCGCGTCGAGGATATCGCAGCCTGTGACGATGCCGCGCATCTTGCCATCGCGACCCGCGCCCGTTTGCCCGTGGCGGCTGCGGAAGGCGCGGAGATCGTCGCCTTCCGCAGCCCGGACGAACCGCGCGAACATGTCGCGCTGGTCATCGGCAAGCGCAACGACAAGCCCCCGGTCGTCCGCCTGCATAGCGAGTGCCTGACGGGCGACGCGCTGGGCAGCCTCAAATGCGATTGCGGGCCGCAATTGCATCAGGCGCTGCACCAGATCGCGGACGCGGAATGGGGCGTACTGCTCTATCTGCGGCAGGAGGGGCGGGGCATCGGCCTCATCAACAAGCTGCGCGCCTATGCCTTGCAGGATCAGGGGTTCGACACGGTGGACGCCAATGTCCGGCTGGGCTTCGCCATCGACGCGCGCGATTTTTCAGTCGCGGCACGGATGCTGGACCTGCTCGGCATCGGATCGGTGCGGCTGCTCACCAACAATCCCGCCAAGGTCAAGGGGCTGGAGGCGGCGGGCATCAAGGTGGTGGAGCGCTTGCCCATCATCCTGCCCGCCAATCCGCATAATGAACGCTATCTGGCGACCAAGCGGGACCGCACGGGCCATCAGCTATGACCCTGATCCGTGTCGACAGCGCGGCGCGCCGCCTGCGCTTCGACGGGATCGAGCTGGATTGCGAGATCGGGCGCGGCGGCGCTTGCCCGGCTGCGGACAAGAGGGAAGGCGATGGATGCACGCCGCTTGGCCGCTGGCCGCTGCGGGGCGTGTTGCTGCGGCCCGGACGGGTCGATCCGGCGGGGCTGAAGCTGCCATGGCGCTGGATTCGCGAAGGAGATGGCTGGTCCGACGATTCCGCCGACCCGGCCTATAACCGCCCCGTTCGCCTGCCCTGCTCCTTTTCGGCGGAAAGCCTGTGGCGAAGCGATGACGCCTATGACGTGATCGTCGTCCTTGGTCATAATGACGCGCCGCCTGCGCCGGGCGCGGGCAGCGCGATCTTTTTCCACCTTCATGAAGGACGGCCGACGGCGGGCTGTGTCGCGGTGGCGCGGGAAGACATGCTGCGCCTGTTGCCGTTGCTCCATCCCGGCGACGGCATGGAAATCGTCTGATCAGGCAATCGTCAGGCGTCTGGCGGTCAGGCGCGTTCCAGCGCCTTGCCGATCTCGTTTCCTGCCGCTTCGGTCAGGCGGCGTTCGAGCGTTTGCAGGCGTGTCTTGCTCTCGATTTTTCCACCCAGCAGGTCGGTCACGTAGAAAGTGTCCACCGCCCGCTCGCCATAGGTGGCGACATGGGCGCTGTGCACCGTCACTTTCGACTGGAACAGCGCGTTGGCGAGGCTGAAGAGCAGCGCGGGGCGGTCGCGGGCGTTGATTTCGATCACCGTGAAGCGGTTCGACGCCTTGTTGTCGATCAGCACATTGGGCACGATTTCGAAGGTGTCGGCCCGCATCCGGTGCAACGGACGCGCGGCCAGCTTGGTGATGAGGCGGTGGCGGTTAGCGAGCGAATCCTCGATCGCGCGCCTGATCCTCTCCAGTTGTTCGGGACCGTGGAATGCGCCGCCCAGCGGGTCCTGCACCAGGAAATTGTCGATGGCGACGCCATCGCGCATGGTGTGGATGCGCGCGTCGATGATGTTGCCGCCCGCCAGATGGATCGCGCCCGCCACGCGGTAGAACAGGCCCGGATGGTCGGTCGCATAGACTGTCACCAGCGTCGCGCCGCGCTGCGGATAATATTGGGCGGCGATGGACAGGGGCGCGCCGCCAGCCTGCAGGATATGCTGGGCGTTATGGACCAGGATGTCGAGCGGCTCGGCGATCCAATAGGCTTCGGGCAGCCGCTTCTTCAGCGCTTCGAAATCGTCGTCGGCCAGATCGAGCGCGCTCCACAATGCTTCCTGCTTCGCCAGCACGCGCTCGCTGCGCCCTTTCCGCTTGTGGCCCAGGCGCAGCACTTCTTCGGCCAATTCGTAAAGATCGCCCAGCAATTGCCGCTTCCAGCTATTCCAGACCCCCGGTCCCACCGCGCGGATATCCACCACCGTCAGGCAGAGCAGCAGCTTCAGGCGCTCGGGACTCTGGACGACTTCGACGAAATCGAGGATGGTCTTGTAGTCGGTCAGATCGCGCCTGAAGGCGGTGTCCGACATCAGCAGATGATAGCGCACCAGCCAGGACACGGTTTCGGTCTCCGCCGCCGTCAGGCCCAGCCGGGGGCAAAGTTCCAGCGCGATCTGCGCGCCCAGCACGCTGTGATCGCCGCCGCGCCCCTTGGCGATATCGTGCAGCAGCACCGCGACATACAGCGTCCGGCGTGAAATCAGCTTCGCCATCAGTTCGGTGGAGCGCGGATGATCCTCCTGGAAATCACCCTTTTCGATGCGGGACAGCAGGCCAATGGCGCGGATGGTATGTTCGTCGACTGTATAATGATGATACATGTCGAACTGCATCTGCGCGACGACGCGGCCGAAATCGGGAATGAAGCGGCCGAAGACCGAGGATTCATTCATCCAGCGCAGCACATTTTCCGGGTCGCGCGGCGATGTCAGCACGTCGAGGAAGGCGGCGTTGGCGCGTGGATCGTTGCGCACCGCTGCGTTGATCAGCACCGCATCGCGGCTGGCCGCGCGCATCGCGCTGGGATGGATGGCGAGCCGGTTGCGATCGGCCAGCGCGAAGATTTCGATCAGGCGGACCGGGTCCTGCTGGAAAAAATCGTCGCTGGGCAGGGCGATCCGGCCCCGGTCCAGCACGAACCCGTCCAGCTTTCTGGGACGACGGAAGAAGGAGGGGATGTAGCGCCGCCCCTTGGGCGCCATCTGGTCGTCCAGATGCGCCAGGAACACCGCCGTCAGATCGCCCACCGTCTTTGCGTTCAGGAAATAATAGCGCATGAAGCGCTCCACCCCCGACAGGCCGTGCCGCCCGGTGAAGTGCATTCGCGTCGCGGTTTCCAGTTGCAGGTCGAAGGTCAGCCGATCCTCCCCCCGCCCCGTGATCATGTGCAGGTGGCAGCGCACGGCCCAGAGGAAATCCTCCGCTTTCTGAAACTGGCGCAATTCGCTTTGCGTCAGCAGGCCGACATCCACCAGTTCGGCGACCGACCGCACGCGGTTCACATATTTGCCGATCCAGAACAGCGTATGCAGGTCGCGCAGCCCGCCCTTGCCTTCCTTCACATTGGGTTCGACGACATAACGGCTGTCGCCCATGCGCTTGTGCCGCTCGTCGCGTTCGGCGAGCTTTTCCGTGACGAAAGCGCGGGCATTGCCCTGCATCACCTCCGCGTCGAAGCGTCTGGCGGTTTCCTCATAAAGGCTGCGGTCGCCCCAGATGTAGCGCGATTCCAGCAGGGCGGTGCGGACGGTGAGGTCGGTCTGCGCCATGCGCATGGCTTCGTCGATGGAGCGGCTGCTATGCCCGACCTTCAGCCCCAGATCCCAGAGCGAATAGAGCATGGATTCGATGACCTGCTCGGTCCAGCCGGTCGGCTTCCATGGCGTGACGAAGGCGATGTCGACATCGCTATGGGGCGCCATCTCGCCCCGGCCATAGCCGCCGACGGCCACCAGCGCGATGCGCTCGCCGGTGCTGCGATTGCTGGCCGGATAGAGATGATGGGTAGTGGCGTCGTAGAGCAGCCGCAGGAGCTGGTCGATCAGGAAGGCGAAGGCGGTGACAGCTTCGCGTCCGCGCGTCGGCCTGGCTTCAAGGCGGCGGGCGACTTCCGTCCGTCCTGCCTCCAGCGCGGCCTTGAGTTCGCGGACGATTTCCCCACGCAGCCGCATCGTGTCGCTCCGGTGCTCCTGCGCCAGAAGCGTGATGCGGTCGGATATCGCGCGCCGGTCGATAATGGCCCGGCGCGATCCAAGAGCAGGGAATTGCATCACCATCTGTCTCTTATCTAACCCTCGTCCCGCGCCGCCGCCAGTTGTTTCAGCCTGTATATATGGTCCAGCGCGTCGCGCGGGGAAAGCGCGTCGGCGTCGATGGCGTCGATCGCCTCGCGCAGGGGGTCGGCCGCCGCTTCCTCCTGCGCGGCGGCGGCGGCGAAAAGGGGCAGGTCGTCTAGGCCCGCCGCGATGCCGCCGGTCCTGGCCTTGCCCGCTTCAAGGCGCGCCAGCACGTCCTTCGCCCGCTTGAGCACGGCGGCCGGAAGCCCCGCAAGGCGCGCGACCGCAAGGCCATAGCTGCGGTCGGCCGGCCCCTGGGCGACTTCGTGGAGCAGGACGAGATCGCCCTTCCACTCGCGCGCGCGGACATTGTGGAGGGAAAGGGACGGCAGCGTTTCCGCAAGCCGCGTCAGTTCATGATAGTGGGTCGCGAACAGGCAGCGGCATCGGTTCACCTCATGCACCGCCTCCACCACCGCCCAGGCGAGGGCGAGGCCGTCATAGGTGGAGGTGCCGCGCCCTACTTCGTCGAGGATGACGAAGCTGTGCTGCGTCGCCTGCGACAGGATGGCGGCGGTCTCCACCATCTCCACCATGAAGGTGGAGCGGCCCCGCGCCAGATTGTCCGACGCGCCGACGCGGCTGAACAGGCGATCCACCAGTGTTAGCGTGGCCGCCTGCGCTGGCACGAACGCGCCTGCCTGCGCCAATATGACGATCAGCGCGTTCTGGCGCAGGAAGGTGGATTTGCCGCCCATATTCGGGCCGGTGACGAGCCAGAGCCGGTCGCCTTCGTGGAGGCGGCAGTCATTGGCGACGAAGGGCTGCCCTTCGCGGCGCAGCGCGTCCTCCACCACCGGATGCCGTCCGCCCACGATGTCGAGGCATGGCCCCGCGCCGTCCCCGACCACGAAATGCGGCCGCTGCCAGCCGCCTTCCGCCGCCCGTTCGGCGAGCGCCGCCGCCACATCCAGCCGGGCGAGCGCATCGGCGGCGCGGGCGATGTCGGTCTTGCGCGATAGGGTGGCGGAGATCAGCTCCTCCAGATGCGCGGTTTCGGCGACGAGGGCATGGGCGCCCGCCTGCGCGACGCGGCCCGCTTCCTCATGCAGGTCGATGGAGTTGAAACGCACCGCCCCGGCCAGTGTCTGCCGATGGGTGAAACCGCTGTCGGGCTGCATCAGCGTGTCGGCGGCGCGAGCAGGCACTTCGACATGATAGCCCAGCACGCCATTATGCCGGATCTTGAGCGAGGCGATGCCCGTCTGCTCGCGATAACGCGCCTCCAGCGCCGCGATGGCGCGCCGCCCGTCCCCCGCCATGCGGCGCAGTTCATCCAGCGCGGGATCATATCCATCGGCGATATAGCCGCCATTGGCCGTTTCCGTGGGCGGACTGGCCACCAGCGCGCGGGAGAGGGCGTCGACCAGTTCGCCATGCCCGTCGAGCGCGGGAAGCAATTGCGCCAGCAGCACCGGCTGATCGGGCAACCGCCCCAGTCGCTCGCGCAGCAGCCGCGCTTCGCCAAGACCGTCGCGAAGCTGGCCCAGGTCGCGCGGGCTTCCCCGTCCCACCGCGATCCGGCCCAGGGCGCGCCCGATGTCCGGCAAGGCCCGCAGCGCCGCCCGCAACTGGTCGCGCAAAATGGCGTCGTCGTGGAAAAGCTGGACCAGACCCAGCCGTGCCTCGATCACGTGCTGGTCCATCAGCGGCGCGGCCAGATCCTGCGCCAGCAGCCGCGCGCCCGCGCCCGTCACCGTGCGGTCGACCGCGCCCAGCAGGCTTCCCGCCCGTGTCCCCGCCATGGTGGCGATGATCTCCAGACTCTCGCGCGTCGCGGCGTCGATGGCGACATGCGCGCCCCGCGTCTTGCGCAGCGGCGGCGCGAGGAAGGGCAGCTTGCCCTTGCCCGCATGGTCGAGATAGCCGATCAGGCCGCCCATCGCCGCCAGCTCCGCCCGGTCGAACTGGCCGAAACCGTCCAGCGTCGCGACCCCGAACAGGCGTTTCAAAGCTGCTTCCGCCCGGCTGCTGGAAAAGGCGGCCCGGTCGAAATCATGCGTATCGGGCAGGTCCGGCCCCATGCCTTCCGCCACCACCGTTTCGCTCGGCCGCAGGCGCGCCAGTTCGGCAGGCAGGTCGGCGGCGCGCAACGTCATCGTCTCGAACCGCCCGGTCGAGATATCGGCGGCGGCAAGGCCGATCTCGTCCGAATCCTCGCTTCCGACTCTGGCCCCGACTCTGGCCAGCGCCACCAGCATATTGTCCCGCCGCGCGTCGAGCAGCGTCTCTTCGGTCAGCGTGCCCGCCGTGACGTAGCGCACGATGGCCCTTGCCACGAGCGTCTTGCCGCCCCGCGCTTTCGCCTCCGCCGGGGTTTCGGTCTGCTCGGCGATGGCGACGCGATGCCCGGCCTTGATCAGCCGCGCCAGATAGCTTTCCGCGCTGTGCGCCGGCACGCCGCACATCGGGATCGGCGCGCCCTGATGCTCGCCCCGGCTGGTGAGGGCGATGTCGAGCGTGGCCGCCGCCGCCTTCGCATCGTCGAAGAACAATTCGAAAAAATCGCCCATGCGGTAGAAGAGCAGGCAATCGCGCGCCTCGGCCTTGAGCGAAAGATATTGCGCCATCATGGGCGTGGGCTGGGAAGTGGAATTATCCTTCGATGCGCGCATCATCTGCGGATAGCGGCAACCGGCCGCGCAGGAAAGAGCGTGAAAAAGACGTTTCTCGCGCTTGCCCACAGGAGTGGGTTGCCGCTAGGGCAGGGCTGAGCGCAGCCGGAGATAACAGAACGATGACAGAGAAGTCGAATGTGGAGTTTTCCGAGCGCGAGGCGCTGTTCTTCCATTCGACCGGCCGTCCCGGCAAGATCGAGATCATCGCCTCGAAACCCATGGCGACGCAGCGTGACCTTTCGCTCGCCTATTCGCCCGGCGTCGCCGCCCCCGTCCTCGCCATCGCGAAAGACCCCGCCACCGCCTATGACTATACCGCCAAGGGCAATCTGGTCGCGGTGATCTCCAACGGCACGGCGATTCTGGGCCTTGGCAATCTGGGCGCGCTCGCTTCCAAGCCGGTGATGGAAGGCAAGTCGGTCCTCTTCAAGCGGTTCGCCGACGTGGATTCGATTGATATCGAACTCAAGACCGAGGATGTCGACCGGCTGATCGACGCGATCGAACTGATGGAACCGACCTTCGGCGGCATCAACCTGGAAGATTTCAAGGCACCCGAATGCTTCATCATCGAACAGACGCTGAAAGAGCGGATGAACATCCCCGTCTTTCATGACGACCAGCACGGCACGGCGATCATCGCGGCGGCGGGCGTCATCAACGCGGCGCTGCTGACCGGGCGAGAGATGAAGGATCTGAAAGTCGTGGTGAACGGCGCGGGCGCGGCCTCCATCGCCTGCACCGAACTGATCAAGGCGCTGGGCGTGCCGCACGATCAGGTCATCATGTGCGATAGCAAGGGCGTGATCTGGCAGGGCCGCACCGAAGGCATGAACCAGTGGAAGTCCGCTCATGCGGTGAAGACCGACGCCCGCACGCTGACCGAAGCGATGAAGGGCGCGGACGTGTTTCTGGGCCTGTCGGTCAAGGGCGCGGTGACGTCGGAGATGGTCCGGCACATGGCCGACAAGCCGGTCATCTTCGCCATGGCCAATCCCGATCCCGAAATCACCCCGCCCGAAGCAAGGGCCGCGCGTCCCGACGCCATCGTCGCCACGGGCCGTTCGGACTATCCCAATCAGGTCAACAATGTCCTTGGCTTCCCCTTCATCTTCCGCGGCGCGCTGGACGTGCGGGCGACGACGATCAACGAAGCGATGAAGGTCGCCGCCGCGCAGGCCATCGCCGAACTGGCCCGCGCGCAGGTGCCCGAAGAAGTCGCCAAGGCCTATGGCAAGTCGCAGAGCTTTGGTCCCGAATATATCATCCCCGCGCCTTTCGACCCGCGCCTGATGGAACTGGTGCCCTCCGCCGTCGCACAGGCCGCGATGGACAGCGGCGTGGCGCAAAAGCCGATCGCGGACATGGCGGCCTATCGCCAGTCGCTCAAAGCCCGGCTCAACCCCACGACGTCAGTACTCAACAGCGTCTATGAAGCGGCCAAGGCCAATCCCAGGCGGGTGGTCTTCGCCGAAGCGGAAGAGGAAGTCGTGCTGCGCGCTGCCATCCAGTGCCGCGAGATGGGCTATGGCACGCCGGTGCTGGTCGGCCGGGCGGAGGTCTATGACAAGTTGCGGGCGCTGGGCGTGCGCGATCCCGAGAGCTTCGAACTGCACAATAGCGTCAATTCGCCGCTGGTGCCGGAAATGGTCGACATTCTCTATGGCCGGCTCCAGCGCCGGGGCTATCTGCGCCGCGATTGCGAGCGGATGGTCAATCGCGACCGCAATATCTTCGGGTCGCTGCTGCTCAAAATGGGGCAGGCCGACACGATGATCACCGGCGTCACCCGGCCCTATGCCCAGACGCTGCGGGAAGTGAAGCGGGTGATCGATCCGGCGGCGGGTCACATCCCGTTTGGCATTCATGTCATGGTGTCGAAGAACCAGACCGTCTTCCTGGCCGACACGACGGTCCATGAACGGCCGAGCGCGGAAGAACTGGCGGACATCGCGGAAGGCACCGTGGCGGTTGCCCGCCGCATGGGGCATGACCCGCGCGTCGCCTTCCTCTCCTATTCCAGCTTCGGTAATCCGCCGGGCAGTTTCCTGGAAAATGTCCGCGACGCCATCCAGATCCTCGACGAGCGCGAGGTGGATTTCGAATATGAGGGCGAAATGTCGCCGGACGTGGCGCTTAACCCGGCGGTGATGAAGAATTATCCTTTCAGCCGCCTGTCAGGCCCCGCCAATATCCTGGTCATGCCGGGCTTGCAGTCGGCCAATATCTCCGCGAAGCTGCTGCGGGAACTGGGCGGCGCGACGATGATCGGGCCGATGCTGGTCGGCATGGAAAAGTCCGTGCAGATCGCGACCATGGCGTCCAGCGCTTCGGAACTGCTGACGCTGACGGTGCTGGGAGCGGGCGGCATCGCTCTTTGATGGCCGTGGACACTTGCTCCTGAGGGGCTGAGACTCACGCCCGGAAGCAGAAAACCGCATCCGGCCGATGGCCTCGCACGGGATCACGCGGATCGGCTCGACGCGCCGGAGGATCGCGGCGCGATAGGGTGCCCGCCGTCAGTCCCTTATGGCTGGCGACCGATGACCAAGGCTTGCCGATCGGCCGCACGCGCAGGTGGCGTAAAAGTGGGCAGGCCGCAAATCGCGATCCGCCTTCTCCTATCGAACCGCTCGGCTCAGCTACCGTTAGGGCCGCCGCCCGGCTGGGTGGCGCCACCACCGCCGCCGCCCATGCCGCCCGCGCCCACCGCGCCGATATTGCCGAAGATTTCCTGAAACAGCCCGCGATGACGACCCAGCGTCGGGGTCTTTTCGCCCCAGGGGCTGACCTTCGCCACTTGCTCCAGACCCATGCGATCGACCGCCACGACATTGCCCGCCGGGTCGAAACGCACATGCAGGACGGTCTGCGCCACCGGCTTGGGATTGGAGAACGCCAGCGCCCGCATGTCGCGCGACACATAATACCAGTCCTGATCGCCGAACTGCGCCGCGAAGCTGGGGCGACCCAGCGTCCCTTCCACCGATGCGCGGTTGTCGATTCCCGGCTGGATCGAATCGACCAGCAGCTTGTCGACCTGATAGCCCTGATGCGTGCGGATTCGCGCGCAGCCCGATGTGCCCAGAAGCAGCGCGCTGAGACCGACCGCGAGCATGATCCGCCCGCTGCGGGACTGGCGGCTGAACTGGCGCATGAACTTCTCCTGCGGGGACCGGCCCCCAAAGCCAAGAAACATAAAGCCGCCATTGCATCGGGCGGCGCGCCGATCAATATGGAAATGCGCGCGCCACGGCAAGGGGCCGCAGTATGAGCGGGGCAAAGCCGCCCTTCAACCGACCGTGAAAAGCAGGCAGATCATGTCCACCACCGCCCCGTCCTTCCTTCAACGCCTGTTCGGGCGGCGCGATCCCAAAGAAGGGCTGATGCCGCTTTATCGCGCCGTCGTGGCGCAAGGCCGCCAGCCGCACTGGTATCTGGACGGCGCGGTGCCCGATACGCTGGACGGGCGCTTCGACATGATCGTCGCCATATTGGCGCAGGTGCTGATCCGGCTGGAGCAGCAGGGCGCCAGGCAGGAAAGCGTGTGGCTGACCGAATTGTTCGTGGACGACATGGACGGCCAGCTTCGGCAGGAGGGGATTGGCGACGTCGTCGTCGGCAAGCATATCGGCCGCATGGTGAGCGCGCTCGGCGGACGGCTGGCGGCCTATCGCGCCGCGCTGGAGGGCGATGCCGATCTGGGCGAGGCGTTGCGCCGCAACCTCTATCGCGGAACGGAACCGTCCGACGCGGCCCTCGCTCATGTCCAGGGAGCCTTGCACGAACGTTGGGTGCGACTGGGATGCCTGACCCGCGATGCGCTGCTGAGGGGAGATATGGGATGAGCGACGGCCCCGCCCCCGAATTTTCGCGTCCCGTGCGCATCGACCAACTGGGCCGTCACGCCGGACCCACCACGATCATCGCGAACGAGGCGGAGCGTGAGGCGCTCGCCCGCCGCTTCCATCTGCTCGCGTTCGACCGGCTGGAGGCGGACTATGCTTTGGCCGAAGAGGATGGCGCGATCGTCGCGCGCGGCCATGTGCGGGCCGCCCTCGCCCAGCCCTGCGTCGCGACCGGCGTTCCGGTGCCGGAGGTCGTCGAAAGTGAACTGCTGTTGCGCTTCGTGGCGGAGGACAGCGCGCTGCCTGAAGGCGAGGAACTGGAACTCGACGCCGAGGATTGCGACACCATCGGCTATAGCGGCAATGTGATCGACATGGGCGAGGCGGTCGCCGAGACGGTCGCGCTGGCGATGACGCCTTATCCCCGCTCGCCGGAGGCTGACGCCTATCTCTCCGAAGCAGGCGTGATGACCGAGGAGCAGGCCAGCCCTTTCGCCGCTTTGCTGGCGCTCAAGGGAGGCAAGAAATGAGATCCGTCCCCGGGTTGCTGTTGCTCGCCGGTCTGACGCTGCCCGCCTTCGCCGCCGAACCCTCCACCCTGATCGGCGAAAGGCGCGCGCGGGCCGAATGGGCCAAGGCGGAGAACCGCCAGCATTGCGCCCCGCTGGCTCTGGCTGCGCCGGGACAGCCGGAAGGCGCGCCCCGCGCCGCTTATTTCGGCGGAGGATGGGGCGTGGCCTTCGACCTGCCGGACCAGCGTAGCGCCTATGGCTTTGCGGGCACGGGCCTGCTGCCGGATGATGAAGCGGATGCAACGGTCCAGCGCGACAGGCTCTATCGTCAATGGCCCTATTTCCGCGATCTGCCGCAATTTTCCGCGCCTTCCTTTGCGGGTTATGGGCGGGAAGGGGCGGAGCCTTATCTCGATGGCAATGCCGGCGGCGCGGGCCTGCCATCGCTCGCCTATGTGCGGATCGCCGGGCAACGCTGCGCCTATAATGTCTGGAGCAAGATCAGCCGCGCCCATCTGCTGTGGATGCTCGACAATCTGCGGATCGTGGCCGACTGAGTCCGTTTCCCTTTCGTTCCGGGCATGGCATAAGGCCGCGTCATGGAATCCCCGCCGCCCTCGCCGCGCAAGATCATCCATATCGACATGGATGCCTTTTACGCCTCGGTCGAGCAGCGCGACGATCCGACGCTGAGGGGAAAGGCGATCGCGGTGGGCGGCGGCGGTCCGCGCGGCGTGGTGGCAACCGCCAGCTATGAAGCGCGGGTCTTTGGCGTCCGGTCGGCCATGCCCGGCGCGCGGGCGCGGCGGCTTTGCCCCGACCTCATCTTCGTGACGCCCCGTTTCGATGCCTATCGCGCCGTCTCCGCGCAGGTGCGGGAGATATTTTCGCGCTTCACCGACATCATCCAGCCGCTCTCGCTCGACGAAGCCTATCTGGACGTGACGGAAAACAAGGCGGGCATCACCTCGGCCACCCGCGTCGCGGAGGAGATTCGCCGCCTGATCCGCGAGGAAACCGGCCTCACCGCCTCGGCCGGCGTGTCCTACAATAAGCTGATCGCCAAGCTGGCCTCGGATCA
Organism: Sphingobium faniae; assembly: GCA_900100475.1. Taxonomy (GTDB): domain Bacteria; phylum Pseudomonadota; class Alphaproteobacteria; order Sphingomonadales; family Sphingomonadaceae; genus Sphingobium; species Sphingobium faniae. The sequence goes on from FMTU01000004.1 coordinate 312,922, forward strand.
GAACAAACCCGATGGCCTTTGCGTGGTGCGCCCGCAGGAGGGAGAGGCTTTCATCGCGAAGATGCCCGTCCGCCGGATTCACGGCGTCGGCCCGGTCACCGCCCGGCGGATGCAGGCGCTGGGCATAGAAACGGGCGCGGACCTGCGCGCGCGCGACCTGCTCTTCCTCCAGACGCATTTCGGCAGTTCCGCGCTCTTCTATTATCGTGCGGCGCGAGGAGAGGATGATCGCCCGGTCCACGAACGGCAGGAACGCAAGTCCGTCAGCGTCGAGGATACCTTCTTCGACGATTTGACGGAGGAGGCGCGGCTGGTCGAAGAGATCGCCCGGATCGCGGCCAATCTCTGGGTCCGGATCGAAAAATCCGGCGGCTATGGCCGGACCGTGGTGCTCAAGATCAAGTTCGCCGATTTCCGCATCATCACCCGGTCCCGCAGCTTCCCGGCGCCCGTGCGGTCAGCAGACCTGCTGGCGCAGAGCGGGTGTGCGCTGCTGCGGGCGCAGCTTCCGCTGCGCATGGGCGCGCGCCTGCTGGGGCTGGGCGTGCATAATCTGGAAGGGGATGGGGAAGAGGGCGATCAACTCGCCCTCGCCCTCTGAAGCTCAGAAAGGCAGCCAGTTCCGCTTTTCGGTGAATTTCATATAGCCCGCATTGATGCCGAGGCGGTATCCCACGCCCATGCGGATCGGGATCAGCACCACGCTGCCCCAGCGCATGTAGCTGGCGTTGAAACCCCCGACCAGATAGGCCGTGCCTTCGGCGGCGGGGAAGCGGTGATAGAGATCCTGCGTGTCGTAGAGATTGTAGACCAGAACGAAGGTGTTGCCCGCATTCCCGCCGACATCGAAGCCGATCGAGGGTCCGGTCCAATAGACATCCCGCTTGCCCTCGATCTTGTGATTGAGCGTGCCCGATCCATAGCGCAGGCCGACGACCAGCGCGCCCGACGCCTCCCGCCCGGCGATATAGGCGTTGGGGCGGCCCTGTTCCTTCAGGATTTTCTCGATGATCCCGGCCAGCCCTTCGGCTCCCTTGCCGAATACGCCTTCGGCCGCGCCGATCAGGTCGTCTTCCTGATAGGAATCGCTGGGCGAGGGAGCCGCGGGCGGAGAGTTGGGGGAAACCGCCGAGCCCGTCGCGGTGGCGCCGGATGCGGCAGGGCTGGCGGCCGGGTCGCTATAGACGCTGTTGTCCGGGGCGACCGTGGGGTCGACGCCCGGATCGGTCGGCGCATTGCTGGCCGGGGGCGGCGGGGCGAGGTCGGCGTCGATGGCCGTATTGGGATCAACGGTGCGGATCTGCGCCTGAGCGGCCAGCGGCGTCAGGGCCATGCCCGCAACGGCCGCGGCCAGCGTGCCACCGCGCGCAAAGCGGGCCGCAACCCGCGCTAAAGTCCCTATCATGCCTTCAGGCTCCCCGCATTCCCGCAAATGTCCATCCAACAGATTATCAGCACCTAAGCTGAAACGCCAATGAACGAACGGCCACTTGAGTCGATTCCGCGCCAGAACGAATCCGTCCTGTTCTTTCCATTGTCAGGATCGCAAATATGGCCGTTGCCATGGGGCGGGACCATCGCTATAGCCCCGTCCCAGCCAAGCCACTGCCCGCCTTTGCGGCGGGTAAGATGCGGAGACGTGGGTGAGTGGCTGAAACCAGCGGTTTGCTAAACCGTCGTGCCCTGAATGGGGCACCGAGGGTTCGAATCCCTCCGTCTCCGCCATCATTTTCCTTTTCGTATCCAGATCATGGCGGAACGCCAGGCGCCCGAAGCGGCCCTTCGACGCCGGGAGTTTGCCAGTTTCGTAATCCTCCACGAAAAACGCCCTCCGGCACAGGCAGGAGGGCGTTTTTTTTGTCGCAGTCGTCGCGGCTCAGGCGTTGCGGCTGGCCTCGAACAGGAACCAGGCGCGTTCTTCGGCCTGGTCGGTCCAGTCGTCGATAATGCCTTCGGTGGCGTTGTCGCCCGCTTCGGTGGCGGCGTCCTTGGCGGCGCGGAAGGCTTCGACCAGCTTCAGATTGTCCTCGCGCAGTTCCTTCAGCATCGCGACGGGATCGACGAAATCGGCGTCATTGTCCTTCAGCGTCTGATGGCGCGAAATGTCGCCGATGGACCGCAGCGTGGTGTTGCCGGTCTTGCGCACGCGTTCGGCGATGAGGTCGGTGGTGGCGAGGATCTGGGCGGCCTGATCGTCGAACATCAGGTGATAATCGCGAAAATGCGGGCCGGACACATGCCAGTGGAAATTCTTGGTCTTGAAATACAGCGCATAGCTGTCGGCGAGTACACCGTTCAGCGCCTCCGCCACCGACTTGGTCGCGTTGCTTTTGAGGTCGGTCGGTGTCTTGAGATCGGCAGCAGTCATGCTTGTTCCTCCTGTTGGCGAACGATTATTCCCATATAATGTTTCATGGTGAGGAAGGTGCCATAAAAGCGGCCGGATCGGGTGAGAAATTATCGTTCACTCTGAAGGAAAGGCTCGATCACAGCAAAGCCATCGCCGAAAGGGCCATGACCGCTCCCGCCAGCAGCAATATGCCTCCCCCGCACAGGCGGATGACGCGGATGGGCAGGACGGCCAGCACCCGATCGCGCAGCAGCACGACCGGGATGGAGGCGGCGATGATGCCGATCGCTCCCCCGATGGCGGCGAGCGCAGGATCGGCAGTGCGGGTGGCAAGGCCCAGGATCAGGAATTGCGGCCCGTCGCCAAAGCCCAGGATGAAAAGCCCGAGCGCCGTGGTCAGGAACGCGCCGATCCTCCACCCGTCCAGCGGATCGGGCGCTTTCACCGGCCAGAGCAGGCCAAAGCCCAGGAACAGCAGCGACAGGGAAAGGAAGAGCAGGCGAGCGTCAGGCCCCAGCATCGGTCCGATATAGGCGCCCGCCGTCGCGGAGATGGCGGCGTTGGCGCAGGCCGCGGCGATAATCCCGGCGATCACCGCGCCATTGCGGTTGAAGCGCGCCGCGAGGACGAGCGCGAGAAGCTGGCTCTTGTCGCCCATCTCGCCGATCAGGCAGCCGAGCAGGGCGATCAGCAGCGCATCCATCGTCCGCGTCGGTTCCCCGGTTCAGGCGCGCAGCGGCGTCACGGAGGCGCCCGCACCCGTCAGGGCCAGCGGCCTGGCGACCTTGTCTGCGGACGGCATCGCCGCGATGATGGCGTCGCGCAGAAAGTCCAGATAGGACAGCACGACCGGCCCCAATCCATGCAGCGACAGCGCCGATTCGAGCGTCCCGGCCAATGCTTCCACCGTGTCGATGTGAAAGGCGCGGGCGATATGCCGGATCTGGTCGACCTCGTCGTGAAAGCGCGGTGCGGAAAGATGGCCGCGTTGCCCCGCCACGCCGTCGACTCGCTCCAGAAGATCGGAAAGAATGGTCTGCATCGGATCATGTCGCATGGAGGAGACTCCCCTGTCCTGCCGCTCCGAAGGCCATGCTGCGCCCTTTCCGGTTAAGGTCGCGTAAAGCAGGAGCAGGCAGGAATGCGGATTGGCATGAGATGGAGATGGGGAGCGGCGAGGGGATTTGCGAGAGCGGGCGCATGGTAAAAGGCGACCGATGCAGCGATTTTGAGGGACGGGCGATGGGGCTTTCCCTTGACAGCAGCGCGAATCTGCCCCAAGGGCCGCTGCTGAAACGGGGCGGTCCCACGGGGGCCGCTTTTCTTTTTCACGAGATTCACAGGACTTTAGGGCCATGGCCAAGCCAGCAACTGTCAAGATCCGCCTCGTCAGCTCGGCTGACACCGGATTCTTCTACGTCACCAAGAAGAACCCGCGCACCCAGACCGAGAAGATGAGCTTCCGTAAATATGACCCCGTCGTGCGCAAGCATGTCGAGTTCAAGGAAGCCAAGATCAAGTGATCGCGCGGGCGGCCTGACGCCGCCCCGGTCATGACGTCCGCTACGCGGCGGACGCCGGAGAAAGAAGAGGCCCGTCCCATAAGGGGAGCGGGCCTTTCCTTGTTGATTGCCGGATAGAGGAAGGAGGAGGGGGACGACGTCGCCGCCTCCCTCCCCCCGGTCCTGTCACGCGCCGACGGGCTTGTCGTCGCTGCGGCGCACCACGATGGTCGAGGAGCGCGGTTCTTCGCCCGACACCGGCCAGTCGCCGGTCGGATGCTGGATGTTGACGAAGAAGGTCGTGAGGTCCGGCGTATAGGCGAGGCCCGTGATCTCGCAGCCTTCGGGTCCGACCAGGAAGCGCTTCGATTCCTTGCTGGTCTGGTCGATGTAGAACATCGCATTCTGGCCGAACACATCGTCGATGGTCTTGCCGGACACGCCCGAACTGCCGGGGACGCTATGGTCGGTCTGGACCCACAGGCGGCCCTGCGGGTCGATGCGGATGCCATCGGGGCTGGAGAAGGTGTCGCCGTTGATATCGCCGACCAGATTGTTGCCACCCGAAGCCAGCGACGGGTCGCCCGCCAGCAGGAAGATTTCCCAGCTGAACTTGGTGGCGAGCGGTGAATCGCCCTCTTCCTTGAACTTGATGATATGGCCGTGGAGGTTGCGGGCGCGCGGGTTGGCCGCGTCGGTCACCTGACGGCCGCTATTGTTGGTCAGCGTCACGAAGATGGCGCTGTTGTCGGGCGCGACCGTGATCCATTCCGGGCGGTCCATGACGGTGCCGCCAGCCACGCGCGCGGCGGCCTGGCAGTTCACCAGCACTTCGGCCTGGCTGCGGAAATCAATCGGCGCGGGGGCAGGCGGCGTCGTGCTCTGGGTGACCCTGCCCGGATCGGACGCGCCGAGATCGAGGCCGTTCTGCCCCTTCACCAGCGCGCGCCATTCGCCCGTGCCGTCCGCGTTGAAGCGCGCGACATAGAGCGTGCCATAGTCCAGCATCCCGCTGTTCGCCCCGCGATTATTCTCGCTATAGGTATCGTCGCAGACGAACTTGTAGATGCAGCCCGGCGTCGTGTCGTCGCCCATGTAGAAAGCGATGCGGCGTTCGGCGTTCGTCATATAGGCGACATTTTCATGGCTGAAGCGTCCGAGCGCGGTTCGCTTGGTCGGCGGGGCCAGTTCCTGCAACGGGTCGATTTCGACCACCCAGCCGTAATTTTCCTCCGGCTGCGTCGTGTCGAAATAATTGTCCGTCGTCTCTTCGCAGGTGAGATAAGTGCCCCAGGGCGTGCGGCCCGACGAACAGTTGTTGAGCATCCCCTTGATCGTGCCCGACAGCAGGCCCGCGGCGGGGCCGCCGGCGCGATAGCTGCTGTTGCCGGTGTAGCGCTTGTTATATCTGGAGTCGCCCTTGACCGCCCATTTGCCGTCCGATCCCTTGGCGATCTCGACCACGCCGATGCCGACGGAGGAAAGCACCAGCGCCTTCTGGGCGGCGGTTGCGGTCGCCTCGTCATAGGGGCCGGACATCAGGATGTTGAGATCGGGATATTCGAAATTGATCGCCAGCAGGCCGCCCATGTTGGGATCGACGCCCGACAGTTCGAAATATTCCATGCCGTCATGATTGCCGCCGGCCCATTTTTCGGCATCGGCCGGGGTCGGGAAGCTACCGGAATAGGCCGTGCCCGGCTCGATCGAATCGCCTGCTTTCAGCAGCACCTCGACGGTGTAGCCATTGGGCACCGTCACGGTGTCGTTCATGTTCGCCGCGACATGATCGAAGGTCACGTCATAGCTGGGCGCGGGGGTCGGGGTCGGCGTGGGGGTCGGCGTCGGCGTGGGGCTGGAAACGTCATCGTCGTCGTCGCAGGCGGCCAGGCCGCCCAGCATCGGCAGCGCGACCAGGCCCAGAAGGCCGTTCTTCAGAATGGAGCGGCGCGCGGGATTGGCCGCAACGATCGTTTCCAGGCTGTTTTCGCCGCCCGTGATGTTCGGCTGCGCGTCGCGATAAGATGCGCGCGCCTCGTCCGTCAGATGAGACATGGATATACCCCTGTGTTGTTCCGGAACGTCGGCCCTGCGCCGCGTCCCTTGAGCGGCGAGGTGGCAGACGGGAATGACAGGAGCGCTTCGGGACGAAGGCGCAGGCATGACTGTCTGATGACGGTTGTGCGACGGGTGGCGCGCGCCGGTTACAGCAGCGCGTTCACCTGCTCCACGAAGCGCAGCACGGAAATGGGTTTGGACACATAGGCATTGGCGCCCGCGGCGCGGATGCGTTCCTCGTCGCCCTTCCCGGCATAGGCGGTGACGGCCATGATCGGCACGACCGACAATTCCCGGTCGGCCTTCAACGATATGATGAGGTCGACGCCGCTCACATGGGGGAGGTGGATGTCCATGATGACCAGATCGGGGCGGAAATCCCGTGCCTGTCGCAGCACGTCGCGCCCGTCGCGCTGGGGCAGCACATCATGCCCGTGCGCGCGGAGAAGGTCGCAAAAAAGTTTGAGATTAAGTTCGTTGTCCTCGACAACAAGCACGCGCTTTGCCACCAGTCACCCGCGTTTTCGAAAATTCTTGTAGGAAAAGCGTCATAGCCCCGAAAGCCCCGCAGAGAAACCGTCATGCGACCCGATACCCATAATGGCAGGCAGGAAAGCCCCGATGCGCCGACGCTGGCGCTGATGGCGCTCGCCTGGACGGTGGAGGACGAGCGGCGGGCGGACCGGCTGCTGGCGCTGACCGGGCTGGACGCTGACGCGCTGCGCGCCGGGATCGGCGATCCCGGCGTGCTGGGCGCGGTGCTGGCCTTTCTGGCCGATCATGAGCCGGACCTGATCGCCTGCGCGCAGGCGCTGGAAACCATCCCTGAAGCCCTGATCGCCGCGAAGGAGGAACTCAGCCGATGACCCGTCCCCTTATCATCACCGACTGCGATGAGGTGCTGCTGCACATGCTCGTTCCGTTCCGGGAGTGGGCGGATGAGGTGCATGACCTGCATTTCGATTTCGACCGGCTGAAATTCGCCGATGCGCTGCGCCACAAGGAAAGCGACGAGCCGGTGACGCGGGAACTGGTCTGGACGCTGCTCACCGCCTTTTTCGACGATGAGATGCACCGGCAGACGCCGATCGACGGTTCCATGGAGGCGCTGGCCCGCCTGTCCGCCATGGCTGATATCGTCGTCCTCACCAATATCGACGAGCGGCACCGGCAGGGACGGGTGGAGCAGCTTGCCGGGCACGGCCTCACCGCGCCGGTCTTCTGCAATCATGGCGGAAAGGGGCCGCCGCTGGCGAAGATCGTCGCCGACCGCAGCCCCAGCGTGGCGCTGTTCATCGACGATATCGCCGAACATCACGCTTCCGTCGCCGAACATGCGCCGGGGGTATGGCGGCTGCACATGGTGGGCGAGCCGGAACTGCACGACCGGATTCCCCCCGCCGACATGGCCCATGCCCGGATCGACCGTTGGGCGCAGGCCGAGGCGTGGATCGCCGCGCGGCTCGCGGAAGGCCCCGCGCCGGATGACAGTCCCCTAGCGATGGAGCCGAATGATGAGCATTGAAGCCCGCCTCACCGAACTGGGCATCGTCCTGCCCGCGCCCGCCGCGCCGGTCGCCGCCTATGTCCCGGCGGTCGAAGCCAATGGCCTGCTGCATATTTCGGGGCAGATCGCGCTGGCCGACGGGCAACTCATGACCGGGCGGCTGGGCGATACCGTCAACCTCGACTATGGCGTCCGCGCGGCGCGCGCCTGCGGCCTCAACCTCATCGCCCAGATGAAGGCGGCGCTGGGCAGTCTCGACCGGGTCGAGCGGATCGTGAAGCTGGGCGTCTTCATCAGCAGCGCGCCGGATTTCAGCGACCAGCCCAAGGTCGCGAACGGCGCGTCCGAACTGATGGTCGATGTGTTCGGCGATGCGGGCCGCCATGCGCGCAGCGCGGTGGGCGTGCCGGTGCTGCCGCTCAATTCGGCGGTCGAAATCGACGCGGTCGTCCTTGTCCGGCCCGAAGCCTGAGCGCGTCGCTTTCCTGACCGCCCGTCCTTTCGCCCATCGCGGGCTGCACGGGGCGGGGGCCAGCGAAAATGGCATGACGGCCTTTGACGCCGCCGTGGCGGGCGGCTTCGGCATCGAATGCGACGTGCGCCTCAGCCGCGACGGCGCGCCGATGGTGTTTCACGACGCGAAACTGGACCGGATGACGGCGGCGTCCGGCCCGGTGGCGGAACGCAGCGCGGCGGAACTGGAGAGCATCGCCCTGCCGGACAATGGCGGAGTGCCGCGCCTTCCCTCCCTGCTGGAGCGGTGCGCGGACGGCACGCCGCTGCTGGTCGAGATCAAGGTCGACCATGTGCGGGACATCGCGCCGCTCTGCGCGGCCGTGGCGCGGGCGCTGGCCCAATCCTCAGCGCCTTGCGTAGCGGTCATGTCCTTCCACCCGCTGGCGGCGCGGTGGTTCGCCCGGCACGCCCCTCATGTCGTGCGCGGACTGGTGGTGACGCAGCAGGACAAGCCGAAGATTCGCGGCTGGATCGAGCGAGCCCTTGCGCTGGCGCTCGCGCGTCCCGATTTCATCGCCTGTGATATTCGCGACCTGCCTTCGCCCTTCGCCGCCGCCTGCCGCCGCAGGGGCCTGCCCGTGCTGACATGGACCGTCCGCAGCGCCGGTGATCGCGCCCGCGCCGCCGCCCATGCCGACCAGATCATCTTCGAGCGCGTCGATGACTGACATGGTCGCGCGCGTGGTGGAGGGGGTGGCGACGCTGCCCCGCGACGAATGGGACGCCTGCGCCGGGACGGCCAATCCCTTCATAAGCTGGGATTTCCTGTCCGCGCTGGAGGATTCCGGCAGCGTCGGGCCGGGGACGGGCTGGCAATCGCTGCCGCTGCTGATCGACGGAGCGGACGGGCGCATCGCCGCCGCCGCGCCGGTCTATGCCAAATCGCACAGCCAGGGCGAATATGTGTTCGACCATGGCTGGGCCGAAGCGTGGCAGCGGGCGGGCGGGGACTATTATCCCAAGCTCCAGATCGCCTCGCCCTTCTCCCCCGTGCCCGGTCCGCGCCTGCTGCTGCGCGACGAGGCGCTCGCCCCCGCGCTGGTCGCCGGGATCGAGACGCTGGTGGAGCGCAACGGCCTGTCGTCGGCCCATGCGACCTTCATCGCGGCGGAACAGGTGCCGATGTTCGAGACGGCCGGGTGGCTGATCCGGGAGGACAGCCAGTTCCACTGGACCAACCATGGCTATCGCGATTTCGGGGACTTCCTCGCCAGCCTGTCCAGCGCCAGACGGAAGAATATCCGCAAGGAACGCGAGCGCGCCGTGCGGGGGCTGGAGATCGTCCACCTGACCGGCGGTGAAATCCGCGAGGCGCATTGGGACATCTTCTGGGATTTCTATCAGGATACCGGCGCGCGCAAATGGGGGCGGCCCTACCTCACCCGCGCCTTTTTCTCGCTGCTGGGGGAGAGGATGGCGGATCGCGTGCTGCTGATGCTGGCGCTGCGTGACGGGGCGCCGATCGCGGGCGCGCTCAACCTCATCGGTACAGATGCGCTGTACGGGCGCTATTGGGGTTGCATGGAGGAGGTGCCCAACCTCCATTTCGAGCTATGCTATTATCAGGCCATCGACGTGGCCATCGCGCGGGGCCTTGGCCGGGTGGAGGCGGGCGCGCAGGGCGGGCACAAGCTGGCGCGGGGCTATGCGCCGCAGCCGACATTTTCCGCGCATTTCATCCCGAACGCCAGCTTTCGCCGCGCGGTGGCGGACTTTCTCGCCGCCGAACGCCACGCAGTGCAGCGCGACCGTCTCTGGCTGAACGAGCAGACGCCGTTCAGGAAAGAAGGCTGAAAGGTCAGGCGGCGCGAAGCTGGGTCGCGGCGATCCACGCGCGGGCCTGGCGCTGCGCTTCGGCGATTTCGCGCGCGGTCATTTCCTCGGCGATTTCGGCGCGCATCGTCTGCCCTTCCTCGCTGCCATTGAGCGCCGCGAGATTGAACCATTTATGTGCTTCGATAAGGTCGATGCCCAGGCCGCCCGTGCCGCAGCTATAGGCGACGCCCAGTTCGAGACAATCGTCCGCCGATCCGCGCGCCGCATCGGCCAGACGGCTTTCCATAAGGAACTGCGCGCTCTTGATACTATTCGCCATAACCGACCTTCCCCCTCAAAGGATCTGATCTCATGTTTTGCAACGCGGGGCAGAGTGGACCGGCAAGGGATAAAAAATGGTTAACGTCTTTTTGGCGCTCTACTTCTTCTGTCCGACATCATCGCCTTTTTCACGGTTAACGGGCATTCCGCCCAGGGTAGATAAAGGTGGCGCGGCCATTCGATTGTCCCCATAGCCCCCCCCATGACACAGACCCCCTCCGAACACGCGACTGCTCCTCCCGGGGGGATGCATTTTCGCGAATTCGTGATGCTCTGCGCCTGCCTGATGGCGATGAACGCGCTCTCGATCGACCCGATGCTGCCCGCTTTGCCGGAAATCGGGCGCGATCTGAACGTGCCTTATCCCAATGACCGGCAGTTGATCATCAGCATGTATTTTGTGGGGCTGGGCGTCGGTTCGCTGCTGTTCGGCATCCTGTCCGACCGTTTCGGGCGCAGGCGCGTGCTGGGCTGGGCCATGGCGCTGTTCATCCTCTCCTCCATCGCCTGCGCGGGCGCGCACAGTTTTACGATGCTGCTGATGGCGCGGGTGTGTGCGGGCTTCTTCGCCGGGGCGAGCAGGGTCATCACCATCGGCATCATCCGCGACCGCTTTCGCGGTGACGCCATGGCGCGGGTCATGTCGCTGATCTTCGCGGTGTTCATCCTCGTCCCCGTGATGGCGCCGGGCATGGGGCAGGCGATCCTGTGGATCGCGCCATGGCGCTGGATATTCTGGACGCTGGCGATATTGGCGGCGATGGTATGGCTGTGGATGCTGCTGCGGCTGCCCGAGACGCTCAAGCCGGAAAACCGCATCGCCATCAGCGTCCGCACCGTGCTTCGCGGGGTGGGCGCGGTCATCGCCCACCGCAGCGCGATCGGCTATATGCTGGCGAGCGGCGTGGCGATGGGCGGCCTCGTCGCCTTCATCCTGTCGGTGCAGCAGATCATGTTCGACACGTTCGACGCGCGCCGGATCTTTCCCATCGTCTTCGCCGTCATCGCCGGCAGCATGGGAGTGGGCAGCCTCATCAACAGCCGTCTGGTGATGCGTTTTGGCGCGCGGCGGTTGAGCCAGAGCGCGCTGATCCTCCTCATCCTGACCTGTACGGTGCATGTCGGGATCATCCAGATGGGGTGGGAAAGCCTTCAGACCTTCATGGCGTTGCAATCGCTGACGATGCTGGCGATCTCCTTCACCGCGTCCAATTTCAGCTCCATTTCCATGGAGCCTTTTTCGAAAGGCGCGGGCATCGCCTCCTCCTTCCAGTCCTTTTTGACGACGGCGCTGTCGGCGACATTGGGCAGCGTGGTCGGCCGCGCCTATGACGGCACCGTGCTGCCGCTGGCGCTGGGCATGGCCTGTTTCGGCGGCGCGGCGTTCGCGATCATCGTCTGGGCGGAGCGGGGCCGGATGTTCACCCGCCCCGGCCATGGCGCGCTGCGCGAGGTGGAGTTCTGACCCTTCGCCTTATTGCACGAAGGTCAGCGACAGATTTTCCGCATTCTTGGGAATGTCGATCCGGCTTTCGTTGATCGACGCTTCCTCGCCGGGCTTGAGCTTCGCCTTGTCCGCCTTGGTCGTCCAGCTAAAGACGAGGCGGTTTTGCCGGTCGCGCAATTGCACCAGCACCGGGGGCACGGGCAGCGCCTGCTTGCCGCTGTTCACGATGCGCGCGCCAAAGGCGAAATATTCCTCGCCCGTGGGCAGCTTGCGCCGTTCGGCGGGCTTGGAGAGGTAGAAGAGCAGGTCGGGATCGCTCTCGTCCGGGGCAAGGCCAAGGCTGACGGCCCAACTCGGCGTGCCGAAATAATAAAGCGCGCCGCCCGCCGCCGCGACGATCAGGCAGAAGGTGACGGCGGCATAAGTCGCCAGCCGGAGCGGATTGCGGCGCGGTTTGAAGGGGGGAGCGGAATCGAACTGGCTCTGGTCGGCGGCTTCCGTGGGCGCGCCCTCATAGATGTTGTCGAACCGATTGCCGGGCGCGGCGGCGGCGGATTGCGGCGCAGCGGCCCGCGCATCCGCCATCGCGGTCTCGGCCATGTCCTCGGCCAAGGGCGGGGCGACGGGTTGCGGCCGCTCCACCACCACGGCAGGCGCGGGTTCCGGCTCGGGTGCGGCGGGAACCGGGATGGGCGGCGGCGGGGGAGGGGGCGGCGGAGCGGCGGCCGGCGGCTCCACGCGGGTCGCGGGTTCGGGCGCGGCGGGCGCTTCCTCGCGGGGCGAAAGGGCCGGCCCTTCCTGAAACCAGCTATGCTTGCAGGCGGCGCAGCGGACCTGGCGGCCGTTCGGGCCGACGGCGCTGTCCGGCACGATATAGCGCGTCGCGCAATGGGGGCACACCAGGATCATTTCGCTTCATAGACATGGCTTCGACTCGCGCGCAAGCGGTCAAAAATCGGCGGGTCGGCCAGAGCGCGACTCGCGCCGTCGGGCGGCGCGGGCTTTACGGCGGGCCGCCCGCTGTGCCATGGCTGCATGTCAGGGGCAGAAGGGAGCGCGCGAGCGCCGGTTTTTCAGATCATGACGGCCATCGTCCAGTTCGAAAATGTCGGCCTGCGTTACGGGCTGGATAGCGAGACGCTGTCGGACGTCAGCTTCACGCTGCATGGCGGCGGCTTCTATTTCCTGACCGGCGCGTCGGGCGCGGGCAAGACGTCCTTGCTGAAACTGCTTTATCTGGCCCAGCGGCCCAATCGCGGCGTCATCCGCCTGTTCGGGGAGGATGTGGTGACGCTGCCCCGCAAGCGCCTGCCCGGTTTCCGCCGTCGCATCGGCGTCGTCTTTCAGGATTTCCGTCTCGTCCCGCATCTGTCGGCCTATGACAATATCGCCCTGCCGCTGCGCGTCGCGGGCATGGAGGAAAGCGAGGTCGATGCGCCGGTCAGCGAAATGTTGAACTGGGTGGGGCTGGGCGATCGGGGACAGGCGCGGCCCGCCACCCTTTCAGGCGGGGAGCAGCAGCGCGTCGCCATCGCCCGCGCCGTCATCGCGCGGCCCGAGATACTGGTGGCCGACGAACCGACCGGCAACGTCGATTCCGACATGGCGAGCCGCCTTTTGACGCTGTTCGAGGCGCTCAATCGCCTGGGCACGACCATCGTCGTCGCCACCCACGACCTGCCGCTGATGGGGCAGGTGACGGGCGCGCAGATGATGCGGCTGGACAAGGGGCGGCTGGCGGACCCGACCGGCGCGCTGCGCTATCCGCCCCGGCCGGCAGGTGGCGGCGGATGAGCGGGCGGACGGACCGGCGCGCTGCCGCCGCCGCGCGCCATCGCCTGCTGCCCGAAGGACGGGTGGCGGGGCCGATGCCGTGGATCATCGCGATCATGATGTTCCTCACCGTGCTGGCCGCCGCCGCCGGGTTGGGACTGGGCGCGGCGGTGCGTTCGATGAGCGCGGACCTTGCCGGGCGGGCGACGGTGCAGATCGTGGAGGCCGATGCGGAGGCGCGGGAACGCCTCGGCGCGCGCGCCGTGCAGGCTTTGCGCGGCGCGGCGGGCGTGGCGAGCGTCAAGGCTGTCGATCCCGCCGCACTGTCGGACCAGCTGCGTCCCTGGCTGGGCGAGGATGCGACGAGCGGCGACCTGCCTATTCCCGCCCTGATCGACGTCACGCTGACGGCGGGGGAGGCGGATGCGAAGGTGCGCCATCTCCGTCGCCTGCTGTCGGGCCTGTCGCCCAAGATCCGGGTCGAACCCCATGCCGCCTTCCTGCTGCCGCTGGCGGGGCTTTTGTCCGCGCTGGGATGGCTGGCGGTCGGGATCGTGCTGCTGATGGCGCTCGCCACTGGCGCGGTGGTCGTGCTGGCGGCGCGCGGCGCGCATGACAGCCATCGCGGCACCATCGAAGTGCTGCATCTGATGGGCGCGACCGATGTGCAGATCGCCCGGCTGTTCCAGCGGCGCATCGCGCTCGACGCCATGCTGGGCAGCCTGTTGGGCTTTGTCGTGGCCGCCTGCGTCATCCTGTTGCTGGGCGCGCGGCTGATCGCGACCGGATCGGAACTGCTGGGCGCGGTCCATCTGCCATGGAGCGGTTGGGTGGTGCTGGTCGTGCTGCCGGTGGGCGGCGCGCTGCTCGCCATGCTGGCGGCGCGCTGGACCGTGCTGCGGTCGCTGGGGCGTCTGCTGTGATCGTCCGGCTCATGGCCCTGTCGATCCTGGGGTGGATGCTGGGTTTCGCCTGGTTCGCGATCTTCCTGCCGCGCCCGCTCGACGGCCGGCCGACCGACGCCATCGTCGTGCTGACGGGCGGGGCGGGGCGGATCGACCGGGGGCTGGCGCTGTTGCAGGAAGGCGCGGCCAAGCGGATGCTGATCTCCGGCGTCGACCGTTCCGTCCGCGCGGCGGAACTGGCGGCGGAATACAAGGCGCCGGAACAGATCTTCACCTGCTGCATCACGCTGGGCCGCGAAGCCATCGACACGCGTTCCAACGCCATCGAAACGGCCCGCTGGCTGGAGCGGCGGGATTATCGCACCGTGCGGCTCATCACGACCGACTGGCATATGCGCCGCTCCGCGCTCGAACTGCGGCAGGCATTGCCGGGGCGCGTCACCATCGTCTACGACGCGGTGCCGAGCCGCCCCAGCCTTACCATGCTGGTGCGCGAGTATAATAAATATCTGCTGCGGCGCGCGGCGGCGCTGATCGGCATCTGACGTCATGATAGCGATCACCGCCCTGCGTTCCCTGGCCTTTCTCTGCGTCTTTTACGGCGGATCGCTGCTGTTCGTGCTGACTGCGATAGTCGCCCATTGGGTCGTGCCGCGCGCGGTGCTGCCCGTCGCGACGGCGTGGAGCCGCTTCCATCGCCGCTGCGCGCGCTGGCTGCTGGGGCAGAAGGTGCGGGTGGAAGGCGAACTGCCGGAGGGGCAATATCTCTACATCCTCAAGCATGAATCCATGTTCGAGACGATCGACCTCCTCTGCCTGTTCGACCGGCCCGCCATCGCGGCGAAGCGGGAATTGCTCGACATCCCGCTCTGGGGCGGGCTGGCGCGCGACTATGGCCTGCTGCCGGTGGAACGCAGCGCCGGGGCAAGCGCCCTGCGCGCCCTGCGCGCCTCCGCGCGGAAAGCGAATGCGGAAGGCCGCCCGATCTGCCTCTTTCCCGAAGGCACCCGCGTCTCCCATGGCGAAGCGCCGCCGCTCCGTGCCGGTTTCGCGGGTCTTTACGTGCTATTGCGCCTGCCGGTCGTCCCGATCGCGGTGGACAGCGGACGGCTGTCCCCACGCGGGCGCTTCCTGAAACGCCCCGGCATCATTACCTACCGGATCGGCGAAACCGTGCCCCCCGGTCTCGACCGCAAGGAAGCCGAAGCGCGCGTCCATGCCGCGATCAACGCTTTGAATGCGCAGCCCTAATGCTTGCGCCCGAAATCGGGCTTGGGATCATCCTGCCCCTGTTCGATGATCGAGCGGCGGATGGCGCGGGTGCGGGTGAAGAGGTTGAACAGCGCGTCTCCGTCGTCCCAGCGGATCGCCCGCTGCAACGCCGACAAATCCTCTGAAAAGCGTTGCAGCATCTCCAGCACCGCGTCCTTGTTGGCGAGGAACACGTCGCGCCACATGGTCGGATCGGATGCCGCGATGCGGGTGAAGTCGCGAAAGCCGCCCGCCGAATATTTGATGACCTCCGACTGGGTCACATCCTCCAGATCGCTGGCGGTGCCGACAATGGTATAGGCGATCAGGTGCGGCAGATGGCTCGTCACCGCCAGCACCAGATCATGATGCGCCGGCTCCATCGTCTCGACGTCCGCGCCCACGCGCCGCCAGAACTCCGCCACGCGCTCGACCGCCGCCGGATCGGCGCCGGCAGGCGGCGTGACGATGCACCAGCGGCCCTGGAACAGCGTGGCGAAGCCCGCTTCCGGCCCGCTATTTTCCGTGCCCGCGACCGGGTGCGCGGGAATGATCGCCCGCCCCGGCAAGGCGGCGCTGAGTTGCGCCAGCACATCGACCTTGCACGATCCCACGTCGCTGACGATGGCGTCGGCGGGCAGATCGTCGGCAAAGTCCGCCGCCGCGACGCCCATCGCCCGCACCGGCACGCACAGCACCACCAGATCGGCGTCCGTCACCGCCGCGCCCGCCGTGTCGGCGATGTCGTCGCACAGGTCGATGGCGCGCCCGATCTCCCGCACCTGCGGGTCGGCGTCATGTCCGGTCACGCGCACCGTCGGCATATATTGCCGGATCGAGCGCGCCAGCGACGATCCGATCAGGCCAAGGCCGATGATGGTGACGCGCGAAAAAGGCAGCATGGTCAGGCGGATTCCGCCATGGCGCGCAGCCGGGCCGCGACGGCGCGGACATGTTCTTCCGTGCCGATGGTGATCCGCAGGCCGTTCGTCATGCCCTGTCCGCCCAGAAAGCGCGTCGCGAAGCCTTCCTCCATCAGTCCCTTCATCGCCGCTTCGGCGGTCAGCCTGCCGTCGAACAGGATCAGCAGAAAGTTCGCCTTGCTCGGCACCGCGCGCAGGCCGTGATTGGAAAGCGCGGCGATTTCGCTCGCCAGCCATGCGCGCCATCGACTGTTGTGCGCGCGGCTGGCCGCGACCCAATCGGGATCGCCCATCGCCGCCACCGCTGCCGCCTGTCCGGCGGTGGTCACGTTGAACGGCCCACGGATGCGGTGAAGAATATCGACCACATCGGCGCTGGCATAGCTCCAGCCGATGCGCTCCGCCGCCAGGCCGTATATCTTGGAGAAGGTGCGGGTGACGAGCACATTGGTCGCCGTTTTTGCAAGGTCCAGCCCGCCGTCATCCTCGTCCGGCTCGACATATTCGGCATAGGCCTGATCCAGCACCAGCAGGATGTCGGGGCGCAGGCCCGCATGCAGCCGCGCGATTTCGCCGCGAGCGGCCATGGTGCCGGTCGGGTTGTTGGGATTGGCGATGAAGACGATCTTTGTCCGTGTCGTGACGGCGGCGAGCAGCGCATCGACATCCGTCGCATAATCGGCGTCCGGCGCGATCACCGGGCTCGCGCCCACGCGCCGCGCCGCGATGTCGTAGACGGCGAAGGAACGGCGCGGAAACAGCACTTCGTCGCCCGGCCCGGCATAGCCGCTCGCGGCCAGATGGAGCAGTTCGTCGGAACCCGTGCCGCAGACGATCCGCGCCGGGTCCAGCCCATGCGCCGCCGCGATCGCCTCGCGCAGTTTCGTCGCGGCGGGATCGGGATAGGTGGCAAGGTCGACGGCCGCCGCCATGGCCTGTTTCGCCGCCTCGCTCGTCCCCAGCGGATTTTCATTGGCGGACAGCTTGATCAGCGGGCGGCCATCGTCGGATGCGGCCTTGCCCGGCACATAGGCCGAAATGCCGAGTATCCATTCCTTGGGAGCAGGTTTCGTCATGGCCGCGCTTTAGCGTCCTTCGTGGCAAAGGCAAAGCATCAGACGACCGGCGTGACCAAAGGCCGCCCCGCGAACCATGCATCCAGATTGGCGAGCACCAGATCGGCCATCGCCTGCCGCGTTTCCACCGTGGCGCTGCCCTGATGGGGTTGCAGCACGACATGATCCATGGCGAACAGCGCTTGCGGTACATGCGGTTCATGGGCGAACACGTCCAGCCCCGCGCCCGCGATGCGCCGGTCCGCCAGCGCCGCGACCAGCGCATCCTCGTCGATCACGCTGCCCCGGCTGATATTGACGATCACGCCTTGCGGTCCCAGCGCGCCCAGCATCTCCGCATCCACCAGCCTGCTCGCTTCCGCCCCGCCGGAGGTCGCGACCATGATGACATCGCTCTGCCGCGCAAAGTCGATCCGGTCGGCGACATAGCGATAGCCCGCATCCGCCTTTGGACCGCGATTATGATAGAGGATTTCGCCCGCCACCGGCTCCAGCCGCCTTGCGATGGCGCGACCGATGCGGCCGAGGCCCAATATGCCGATCCGCCGTCCGGTGACGCGGGACGACAGCGGCACGCCTTCCCGCCGCGCCCAGGCGCCCGACCGCACCATCCGATCATGCGCGGCGATGTTCCGCATCGTCGCGAACAGCAGGCCCACGGCCAGATCCGCCACATCGTCGGTCAATACGTCGGGCGTGTTACTGACGCGGATGCCCTTCGCGCGGGCATGGTCCACGTCCACCTTGTCATAGCCCACGGAAAACAGCCCGATCATCTCCAGCTTCGGCAGCGCGTCCATGATCGCCGCGCCCGCGCCCACCGCGCCGAAGCACACCAGCGCGCGCGCTTCCCTGGCGGCGGGATCGAGCGTCGCCGGATCGGCGTCGGCGCCGACCTCCAGCACATTAAAGCGGCTGGCAAGGCCCGCCCGCAGATAGTCGGAAAGCGGGCCATAGGCGATGACGGGGATGCTGGGCGTGTCGGTCATGACGCTTCCTTTAGCGGCAGACGCGGCGGCTATCCAGCCGCGCCGCTTTACATTTGACAGCGGCGGGGCGGCGTCCTAGCCCGCCAAGGTCATGGCGAGCATCCCCACGCATGAAGACAGTCGCTTCGGCCTGCGCCGTCAGGTGCGTCTGAACGGACCCCTGCGTCTGGACAGCGGCGCGATGCTGGGGCCGGTCGACATCGCCTATGAAACCTATGGCGCGATGAATGCGGATCGCTCCAACGTCATCCTGATCTGCCACGCGCTGACCGGTGATCAATATGTCGCGTCGGACCATCCGCTGACCGGCAAGCCGGGTTGGTGGTGGCGCATGGTGGGCGAGGGGAAGCCCGTCGATCCCGCGCGTCATTTCATCGTCTGCGCCAATGTCATCGGTTCCTGCCTCGGCTCCAGCGGTCCCGCCAGCGTCGATCCGGTGACCGGCGCGCCCCATGCGATGCGCTTTCCCGTCATCACCATCGCCGACATGGTGCGGGCGCAGGCGATGCTGCTCGACCATCTGGGCGTGGATCGGCTTTGTGCCGTCATCGGCGGGTCGATGGGCGGGATGCAGGCGCTCACCTGGCCGACGCTGTTTCCCGATCGGGTCGAATCCTGCATCGTGATCGCCTCCACCGCGCGGCACAGCGCCCAGAATATCGCCTTCCACGAAGTCGGGCGGCAGGCGATCATGGCCGACCCCCACTGGCGCGGCGGCGATTATTATGCGGACGGCGTGGTGCCCAGCGCGGGCCTTGCCGTCGCGCGGATGGCGGCACACATCACCTATCTCTCCGAAGCGGGCCTGACCGAGAAATTCGGACGGCGGCTGCAGGGACGCCCGGAAAACCCTAACGGGGCCAAGACCTTCGGCTTCGACGCCGATTTCCAGGTGGAAAGCTATCTGCGCCATCAGGGACTGAGCTTCGTCGAGCGGTTCGACGCCAACAGCTATCTCTACATCACCCGCGCCATGGACTATTATGACATTGCCGAGGATCATGGCGGATCGCTGGCTCGCGCCTTCACCGCCAGCAAGGCGCGCTTCTGCCTCGTCAGCTTCGATACGGACTGGCTTTATCCCACGGCGGAATCGCGCGTGATCGTCCATGCGCTGAATGCTTCGGGCGCGCAGGCGAGCTTCGTGGAGCTGTCCAGCCCGTTCGGCCATGACGCTTTCCTGCTCGAATGCCCCGAACTCAACCGGGTGGTGGACGGCTTCCTGCGCGGAGGCCGCGCATGAGCAGCACGCCTTTGCGTCCCGACCTTGCCCTCATCGCCCGCACCGTGGCGTCGGGCGCGCGGGTGCTGGACGTGGGCTGCGGCGACGGCGCGCTGATGGCCGCGTTGCGCGACGCGAAGCAGGTCGACGCGCGCGGGCTGGAGATCGACGCAGGCAATGTCGCGGCCGCCGTGAGCCGCGGCCTGTCGGTGGTGCAGGGCGACGCGGACATCGACCTTGCCTGGTATCCCGACCAGAGCTTCGACTATGCGATCCTCAGCCAGACGCTCCAGACGACCCTGCGTCCCGACCGCGTGGTGGAGGAACTGCTGCGGATCGGTCGGCAGGCCTTTGTCTCCTTCCCCAATTTCGCGCATTGGCGGGGACGGCTGTCGCTGATGTGGGGCGGGCGGATGCCGGTGACGCGCCTTTTGCCCGACACATGGTATGACACGCTCAACATCCATCACGTCACGGTCGACGACTTCCGCGCGCTGGTGAAGGATCGGGGCTGGGTCATCGACGGGCAATGGTTCCTGAAGGGCGACAGGGAAACCACCCATGCGAACGCCAATCTGTTCGCCGAACATGCGGTGTTCCTGCTGCGGCGTTAATGCCCGCTGACGCTTATCGCTCCCGCGTCGCGCTGAACTTCACGTCCGGGTGCCGTTCCTGCTGATAGCCCACGTCCCACGCGCTTTTCGCCATGAAGACGAGGTTGCCGTCGCGGTCCCTCGCCATGTTCGCGCCATTGAAGGCCACCAGTTCGCTGATCGCCGAGTCGCTGCCTGAAATCCAGCGCGCCGTGTCGTAAGGCGAAGGCTCCAGCATCGCCGCGACCTTATATTCCGCTTCCAGCCGGGAAATCAGCACGTCGAGCTGCAACTGCCCCACCACGCCCACGCTCCAGGCGCTGCCGATTTCAGGATAGAAGACCTGGATCACGCCCTCTTCGGAAAGATCGTCCAGCGCCTTGCGAAGCTGCTTCGTCTTGGTCGGGTCTTTCAGTGCCACGCGCCGCAATATTTCCGGCGCGAAATTGGGCAAGCCGGTGAAGCGCACGCCCGCCTTCTCGCTCAGCGTATCGCCGACGCGCAGCGTGCCGTGGTTCGGAATCCCGATGATGTCGCCGGGAAAGGCCTCGTCCGCGATCTCGCGGTCCTGCGCGAAGAAGAGGATCGGCGAATGCACCGCGATCGGCTTGCCGCTGCCCGAAGGCGTCAGCTTCATGCCGCGCCGGAATTTGCCCGAACACAGCCGCATGAAGGCGATGCGATCGCGATGCTGCGGGTCCATGTTCGCCTGCACCTTGAAGATGAAGCCGGTGACTTCGCCGTTCTCCGGCTCGACCGGCGCGGGTTCGGCGGGCTGGGCGCGGGGCGGCGGGGCGTGCTGGCTGAGCGCGTCGATCAGTTCATTGACCCCGAACAGTTTTAGCGCCGACCCGAAATAGACCGGCGTCAGGTCGCCATGCCGATAGGCTGCCAGATCGAAATCGGCATAGCCGCCCATCGCCAGTTCCGCTTCCTCGCGCAGCTTTTCCAGACCCTGTGCCGACAGATGCTCCGCCAGCGCGTCGTCTTGCAGCCCCCGCACATGGACTTCCTTGCCCTCAAACTCCTTGCGGGGACCAGTGGGCTGGCGCAGGCGGTTCTTCGAAAAGTCGTAAATCCCCTCGAACATCCCGCCCATGCCGACCGGCCAGCTCATCGGGCACACGTCCAGCGCCAGCGCGTCCGCCACCTCGTCCAGCAGGGCGAAGGGATCGCGCCCTTCCCGGTCCACCTTGTTGATGAAAGTGATGATCGGCACATTGCGCAACCGGCACACTTCGAACAGCTTGCGGGTCTGCGGCTCGATGCCCTTGGCCGCGTCGATCACCATCACCGCCGAATCCACCGCTGTCAGCGTGCGATAGGTGTCTTCCGAGAAATCTTCGTGCCCCGGCGTGTCGAGCAGGTTGAAGGTCACGATATTGCCGTCCCTGTCGGGCCGCTCGAACGTCATCACCGATGATGTGACGGAAATGCCGCGCTGCTGTTCGATCTTCATCCAGTCGGACCGGGCGCGCCGGTTCGCGCCGCGCGCCTTGACCTCGCCCGCCAGATGGATCGCGCCGCCTTCCAGCAGCAGCTTTTCGGTGAGGGTGGTCTTGCCCGCGTCGGGGTGGGAGATGATCGCGAAGGTACGGCGGGAAGGAGTCGTCATGGCCAGCCCCTATAGCGATTATTGTCGCCCGCGCCAGCCGCCGCTCAATCGACCAGCGTCACGTCCATGCGGAAGCGGCGCGCCGCGCCGGGGGCAAGGCGCATGATGCCCTGCTTGTCCCAGACATCGCCGGTAAAGCCGACCGGATCGGCCATCCCCGCCCATGGCTCGACGCAGAGATAATGCGCGCCCGGCTTCTGCCAGAGGCCCAGCCATGGCGTGTCGGGAAAGTCGATCTTCAGCCGCCTGACGCCCGGCACGCCCCAGATCAGGCTGCGGCTTTCCAGCCGGTCCCAGATCAGCGCGTCGCCCTCGAACATCGCATGGGTGGGGGCGAGCCTGTCGCCCTCCACCGGCGAGGCCACGCTGTCCCGCGCGATCAGGCCCGGTTCGTCCCCGACCTTGCGGACCGGCGCCGGCTCCGGCTGCTCGAAGACGATGCGATGCTCCTCCGCCGCCCCGCCATAGGGCAGCGGCCAGGCAAAGGCGGGATGATAGCCGAAGGAAAAGGGCATGTCCGCCTGACCCCGGTTCGTCACGGTCGCCGTCATGTGGAGCGCCTCTCCTTCCACCGCGAACGCCATGTCGAGCCGGAAATCGAACGGATAGACCCCTCGCGTCTTCGCATCCGCCTCCAGCCGGAAAGTGGCGCCATCCTCCGTCCGCTCGATCAGCGCAAATTCTTCCCGCCGCGCAAAGCCATGCTGCGGCATCGGATATTCGCGCCCCTCCCACCGATAGACATCGCCCCGCGACCGCCCGACAAAGGGAAAGAGCAATGGAGCATGGCCCGTCCACCAGCGCGGATCGGCGTCCGTCATCAACTCCCGCCCGTCCGCGTCCGTCAGCGACCACAGCTCCGCGCCCAGGGGATGAATGGCGGCGCGCAGCCCGTCCGAACCGATCCCGATCAGTGGTTCCGTCACCTTGTCCTCCTGCACTATCCGCGTCCATAAGGGACGCAGACGCTGCTGTCTGCCCCGCATCGTTCGTTTCGATAAGGAACCGGCGCGGCCTTGTCCGGTTGTAAAAAATCAGGGAGAACAGATTGATGAAGATGATTGCCACGACAGCGCTTTTCCTCGCCCTTTCGGTTCCCGCGCTCGCCCAGGAGGAGAAGAAAAAGGACGATACGCTGGACAAAGCGGGCCATATCGCCACTCAGCCGGTTCGCGATGTCGGCCTCGACAAGGACAAGATTCCCGAAGTGCTGCAAAAGGCGGTCGAAAATCCCTATGCGCCGCCGCCCTCGCGCACCTGCAAGGCGCTGAATGCCGACATGACCGAACTGAACGGCATTCTGGGAGCCGATTTCATCGCCAACCGGCAGGAAAATGAGAATCGCGCGGGCAAGATCGCCGAAGCGGTCGGCAAGACCATCGTCAACGCGCTGATCCCTTTCCGGGGGCTGGTCCGCGAAGTCAGCGGCGCGGCCCCGGCCGAACGGCGTCTGGAGGCGGCGGTCGCGGCGGGCCTGGCGCGGCGCGGTTATCTGCGCGGGCTGGCGGTCGGGAAAGGATGCAAGATCACCGCCACCGCGCCTCCCCCGCCGCCCAGGGAAGGGAAAAAGGACGCGAAATAGCGGCCTTTCTTCCCGGTTCATGGGCGGAAAACTTATCATAGGGGGGAGAGGCGCGCGCAGCCTTTGGGACAGCGCCGAACCTCGCCCCCACCCTCATCCCATTGCGCAAACATCTTCTTCCAGACCGAGCCAGCCGGAAACGCCAACCCTGTCAGGCTGTCAGGACATCCCGTTCTTCCTCCAGCCGCCCTTCATGCAGCCGCACGACCCGGTCCATCTTCTCCGCCAGCCGCTCATTATGCGTGGCGACCAGCGCTGCCGATCCTTCCTCCCGCACCAGCCGCAGGAATTCGGCCAGCACCACATCGGCGGTGCGCTCGTCCAGATTGCCGGTCGGTTCGTCCGCCAGCACCAGGGCAGGCCGGTTCGCCAAAGCCCGCGCCACCGCCACCCGCTGCTGCTCGCCGCCCGAAAGCTGGCTCGGCCGATGTTCCAGCCGGTGTCCCAGCCCCAGCGATGTCAGCAGCGATTCGGCCCGCGCCCGCGCCGCGTCCATCTCCACGTCGCGGATCACTTGCGGCAGGATCACATTCTCCGCCGCGTTGAAGTCGGGCAGCAGATGGTGGAACTGATAGACGAAACCCAACGCATCGCGCCGCAGCCGCGTCCGCCCGTCATTGTCCAGCCTCGCCGCTTCCTCGCCACCGATGCGGATGGAGCCATCGAACCCGCCCTCCAGCAGACCGACCGCCTGCAACAGCGTCGACTTGCCCGATCCCGAAGGCCCCAGCAGCGCCACGATCTCTCCTTGCCCGACGTTCAGATCCACGCCGCGCAGCACTTCGATGGTGACGCCGCCCTGCGTGAAGCTGCGCGTCAGCCCGGCGACTTTCAGAACGTCATTCATAGCGCAGCACCTGCACGGGATCGGTATTGGCGGCCTTGAACGCAGGATAAAGCGTCGCAAGGAAACTGAAGATGAGCGCCATCAGGCAGATGATCGTGATCTCCACCGGATCGGGCTTGGAGGGCAATTCGGTGAGGAAGCGAATCGAAGGGTCCCACAGATTCTGCCCCGTCATGAACTGGATCGCGTTGACCAGGCTTTGCCGGAAAAACAGGAAGGTGAAGCCCAGCACCATGCCCGCCGCCATGCCCAGCGTGCCGATGGTGACGCCCACCGTCATGAAGATTTTCACCAGCCCGCCCCGGCTCGCCCCCATGGTCCGCAATATCGCGATGTCCCGCGTCTTCGCGCGCACCAGCATGATCAGCGAGGACAGGATGTTGAACACCGCCACCAGCACGATGATCGACAGCACCACGAACATCGCCACCCGCTCGACCGCCAACGCCTCGAACAGGGACGCGTTCATCTGCCGCCAGTCGGTGATGACCGCGCGACCCGCGACCTTGGCCGCCAGTGGCTCCAGGATCGTGCCCACCTTGTCGGGGTTCACTGTCTCCACCTCGATCATGCCGACCACGTCGCCCAGCAGCAACAGCGTCTGCGCGTCCTCGATCGGCATGACCACGAAGGCCTTGTCATAGTCATAAACCCCGACCTCGAAGATCGCGGCGACCTGATAGGAAACCTGTCGGGGCACGGTGCCGAAAGGCGTGGACCGGCCGGCCGGGTTGATGATGGTGATGCTGTCGCCTTTCTGGATGCCCAGATTTTCCGCCAGCCGCGACCCGATCGCTACCTTGTCGCTGCCGGCGGTCAGGTCGTTAAGGCTTCCCGCCAGGACCTTGCCCTTGAGCGTCGCATTATTGCGGATGTCGGGCACGGTCATGCCGCGCACCAGCACCGCCTCCACCCGCCCCTGAAAGGTCGACAGCAGCGGCTGTTCGATCAGCGGCGTGGCGTTGGTGACGCCCGGCGTCTCTCTCGCCTGCTTCAATATGCTCTGCCAGTCCGGCAGTCGCCCGCCATAGCCCTGCACGACCGCATGGCCGTTCAGCCCGACGATCTTGTCGAACAGTTCCGCGCGGAAGCCGTTCATGACGCTCATCACGATGATGAGCGCGGCGACTCCCAGCATCACGGCGGCCAGGCTGATCCCGGCGACAAGGAAGATGAACCCCTCCCCCTTGCCGGGCAGCAGATAACGCTTGGCGATCATGCGTTCGTAACGGGATAATATCATGATGGCGCGAACGGCCTCTTGGAAATGGCTATGTCTGTTCGTCTAGCAGGCTATGGGCAGACGGCAAGCATCCTGGCATTGTTGCAGCGCGGCCACAGGGCGCAACATAAAATCACTGCGGTGCAGAAATAGGCCGTGACAGGTCCGTCCAAGCGCCATAGCAAAGCAATCGAAGCACAGGTAAAAAGGCCGTGGTTCAGGGATACTGCTTCCCGTTTTCGAGCTTAGGGGGCTGAGAAAACAGGTTGAGGCAGACCAAGGGGGAGACGAGAAATCGTCCATCAGTGCCCGGATCGCGGAAACGCGATCCGGGCACTTTTGCTATAGCGCTATGCCGTCCTCCTCCTCCTCTTGAAACCCCGCCTTGCCGAACCATATCGCTCCTGTCCGGCCGCCATCAGGGGCCGGGCGCAGTATCGCCGGATGCCATGTTCCGGGTCCGGCATGTTCATTTTGCTCTTTGGGAGATGATGACAATGCGTGGTTTCGACCTTACCCCCTATCGCCGCTCGACCGTCGGCTTCGATCGTCTGTTCGACCTCATCGAAAACAATGCCCGGTTGCAGCAGGGCGACAATTACCCGCCCTTCAACATCGAACGCCTTTCCGAAGACCGTTATCGCGTGACGCTCGCCGTCGCCGGCTTCCGTTCCGACGAACTGGAAATCACCGCGCAGCAGAACCTGCTCCAGGTGTCCGGCCGCAAGGAGGAAACGCAGGCGACCGACCGCGCCAAGTTCGTCCATGTCGGCATCGCCAACCGCAGCTTCGAGCGCCGCTTCGAACTCGCCGATTTCGTGCGGGTGGAAAAAGCGGACCTTGCCGATGGCCTGTTGATCATCGAACTAGTCCGCGAAATCCCCGAAGCCATGAAGCCCAAGAAGATCGCCATCAACGGCGGTCAGCTCGTGGAAATCGGCAAGGATCGCGACGCCGCCTGACCGGCATTCGATAGACATCATGGGGCGCGGCCATATCGGTCGCGCCCTTTTTCATGAACGGGATGCGAAAGCCGGTGGGCTATCCCCGCAATGTCCCGCCCAGCTTTTCCGCCGCCTTCACCACCGCGCCGCTGATCGCGTCCAGTTCCTCTTGCGAGAAGCTCTTTTCGCCCGGTTGCAACGTTACTTCGATGGCGAGGGATTTACATCCCTGCTCCACGCCCGGCCCGGCGAAGACATCGAACAGCCGCGCCTCGACAATGGCCTTCTTGTCCGCGTTCCGCACCGCGCGGACGAGCGTGTCGGCCTCCATCGCTTCGGGCACGAGGAAGGCGAAGTCCCGCTTCACCGCCTGCAAGGCGGGCGGCGCATAAGGCGCGCGCATGAAGCCGGTCCTGCGCTTCGCCGGGATGGCATCGAGGAAGATTTCACCCGCGACCACCGCGCCGGTCAGGCCGAACTGCCTGGCAAGGCCCGGATGCAGCACGCCATATTCGGCCAGCACCGTCTTGGGGCCAAGCCGCAACGTCCCCGACTGGCCGGGATGATAGGCGCCCGACGCCTCGCCGAAGTTTTGCAGATTCGCAACCGGCGCGCCCGCCGCGGCGAGCAGGGCGGTGACTTCGGCCTTCGCGTCATGCGCGGCGAAAGGCTGCGCCTTGCCGCTCTGCCAGCCGCGCGGCGTCTTCTCGCCCGCCAGCACGAAGCCGACTGTGGCGCGCTCCCAACTCCCCTCTTTCTGGCCGGCGAAATAACGCCGCCCCAGTTCGAACAGCCGCACCGAAGCCGCGCCGCGATCCATGTTGCGCCGCGTGGCCGACAGCAGCCCCGGCAGCAGCGAGGGCCGCATCACCTTCAGATCCTCGGAAATGGGATTGGCGAGCGTCCAGTCGCCCCCGCCCACGCTCGCGGCCTCCTTTTCGGAGAGAAAGGACCAGTTGATCGCCTCGGCCAGCCCCCGCGCGGCGGCGGTGCGGCGCACCCGGCGCTCGACCATCTGCTCGGCCGTCGCGGTCGGCCGCGCCACGCCCGGCGCGCGGGGCAGCGGCGTCGAAGGAACCTTGTCCAGCCCCACGATCCGCACGACTTCTTCGACGATGTCGGGCCAGCCGTCCACGTCGCGCCGCCATGTCGGCACGGTGATCGTCCACGCGCCCGCGTCTCCGGCCACGCCGAAGCCCAGGCTTGCGAGAATGCGTTTCTGTTCGTCCGCCGCGACCTCCACGCCCGCCAGCGCAAGGCATTGCGCCGGATCGTAGCGCAGCGTCCGGGGCGCGAGCGGAGGCTCGCCCGCGCGGGTCGGCTCGCTCGGCGTGCCACCGCACAGCTTCACCACCAGATCGGTCGCGATGGACAGGCCATCGTCCAGAAACGCCGGGTCCACCCCCCGCTCGAACCGCCCGCGAGCATCTGAGGTCAGTTGAAGCTTCTGCCCGGTGATGGCGATCCGCTCCGGCGTGAACCAGGCGCATTCGATCAGCACGTCGGTCGTGGCATCGGTGGCGCCCGAATGTTCGCCGCCCATGATGCCGCCAATATCATGCACCGCCGCATCGTCGGCGATGACGGTCATCGTCTCATCGACGGCATAGGTCTTGCCGTTGAGCGCCAGCACCTCTTCGCCGGACCGGCCCTTGCGCGCGACAAGGCCGCCCTTCAACGCCGCCATGTCATAGACGTGCAGGGGGCGGCCGAGGTCGATCATGAGATAATTGGTGATGTCGACCAGCGTGCTGATCGGCTTCTGCCCGATGGCCTTCAACCGCCGCGCCATCCATTCGGGCGACTGGCCGTTGGTGACGCCCCGGACGGTCCGCGCGAAGAAAGCGGGGCATCCCTGCATGTCATCCGTCCGCACATCCGGCCCCGGTCCGGTCCCCTCGATCACCGGAATGGCGAGCGGCTTCAATGTTCCCAGTCCCGCCGCCGCCAGATCGCGCGCGATCCCGCGAACGCCCATGCAATCCTGCCGGTTGGGCGTGATGCTGACGTCGATGACCGGATCGTCGAGGCCCGCCCACGCCGCATAGACCTGCCCCACCGGCGCGTCTTCGGCCAGTTCGATGATGCCGTCATGATCCTCGCCCAGTTCCAGTTCGCGGGCGGAGCACATCATGCCGTTGGATTCGACGCCGCGGATGGCGGTCTTCTTCAGCACCATGCCGTTGGCCGGCACCACCGCGCCTTCCGTGCCGAACACGCCGACGAGGCCCGCCCGCGCATTGGGCGCGCCGCAGACCACCTGCAAGGGCTGTCCGTCGCCGGGGTCCACGGTCAGCACCTGCAACTTGTCCGCCTGCGGATGACGCTCGGCGGTCAGCACCCTGGCGATGCGGAACGCGGCCAGCTTCTCCGCCGGATTCTCCACATCCTCCACCTCAAGGCCGATGTCGTTGAGCGTCTTGAGGATGGTGGCAAGATCGGCATCGGTATCCAGATGATCCTTGAGCCAGCTCAGGGTGAACTTCATGCGCCGATCCCTCCGCTGAGCGTGGGAACATCCAGCGCCGAAAAGCCATAATGCCGCAGCCAGCGCAGGTCGCCGTCGAAGAAAGCGCGCAAGTCGTTCATCCCATATTTGAGCATCGCCAGCCGGTCGACGCCCGTGCCGAAAGCGAAGCCCTGCCATTCATCGGGATCAAGCCCGCAGGCTTCGATCACCCGGCGGTTCACCATGCCGCTGCCCAGCACCTCCAGCCAGCCGCCATCGGGCGCATCGCCGTCGCCGCCGATCACCCGCTGTCCGTTGACAAGGGTGTAGCCGACATCGACCTCGACCGACGGTTCGGTGAAGGGGAAGTAGCTCGGCCGCAATCGCAGCACGATATCCTCCCGCTCGAAAAAGGCTTTCAGGAATGTCTCCAGCGTCCACTTCAGATGACCGAGCGTAATGCCCTTGTCGATCACCAGCCCTTCGATCTGGTGGAACATCGGCGTGTGCGTCGCATCGCTGTCGCTGCGATAGACGCGGCCCGGCGCGATGATGCGGATCGGCGGAGGGGCCGCCGTCATCGTGCGGATTTGCACTGGCGAAGTGTGGGTGCGCAGCAGCATCTTTTTCCCGTCGTCCGCGTCGGGGAAATAGAAGGTGTCGTGCATTGCCCGCGCCGGATGCGTCTCCGGGATGTTGAGCGCGGTGAAGTTGTGCCAGTCGTCCTCGATCTCCGGCCCGGTCGCGACGGAAAAGCCCAGATCCGCGAAAATCTCCGCCAGTTCGTCCATCACCTGGCTGACCGGGTGCACCGATCCCTGCGGTCCGATATCGGCGGGCAGCGTCATGTCGATCCGTTCCGAAGCCAGCCGCGCGTCGAGCGCCGCCTGCTCCAGCGCGGCCTTCTTTTCCGCCAGCGCGGCCGTCACGGATTCGCGCAAATCCTGGATCGGGGGGCCTTTTGCCAGTCGCTCCTCCGGACTCATGGAGCCAAGCGTCTTGAGCAGGCCCGTCACCACGCCATTCTTGCCCATGGCGCCCACGCGCAGCGCTTCGACGGCGTCCAGCGTGTCGGCATTGTCGATATCGGCCAGCAGGCCTGCTTTGAGTGCGCTGATTTCGGTCATGATCTTCCCATAGCCATCATGGCTTCACGTGCCCGCGCTTTAGCCGGGCTGGCGCGCCAAGAAAAGGGTGAGGCGCGCGCGAGATATGGATCGGACCGGAAAACCAGAAGGGCGCCGGAAGCATCTGCCCCGGCGCCCCTTGGACGATCTTGCGACCGGTCCGGCTCAGGCTGCGGGCAGCGCGGCCTTCGCCTGGGCGATGATGGCGCTGAACGCCTCGCCTTCGTGCATCGCGATGTCGGCCAGAACCTTGCGGTCCAGCTCCACGCCGGCCAGCCTCAGGCCGTGCATGAACTGCGAATAGGTCAGGCCCTCAGCCCGGACGCCGGCGTTGATGCGCTGGATCCACAGGCCACGGAAAGTCCGCTTCTTGACCTTGCGGTCGCGATAGGCGTACTGGCCGGCCTTTTCGACAGCCTGGCGGGCGATGCGGATCGTGTTCTTGCGACGGCCATAATAGCCCTTCGCCTGATCCAGCAGCCTCTTATGCTTCGCCCGGGTGGTCGTGCCACGTTTTACGCGTGCCATGTGCCTCTACTCCTTACTTCAGGCCGTAGGGCGCCCAGAGGCGCACATGAGCCACGTCGGCGTCGGACAGGACCGATGTGCCGCGATTCTGGCGAATATATTTCGCATTGTGGCTGATCAGGCGGTGCCGCTTGCCAGCGACGCCGTGCTTGACCTTGCCGGAAGCGGTGAACTTGAAGCGCTTCTTCACACCGCTCTTGGTCTTGAGCTTGGGCATTTTCGTCTCCTTTTTCAGCGCGACGATTACGGACAGCCACGGCAGCCCTTTTTAGCCGGGCAGTCCTTCCTTCAATATCGCGAAGGGCGCGCCATAATGACAAGCTGGCGGGAAGGCAAGGCGATTCGCTGCCGAGGACCCGATCCGCAGCCATGGCGGTCAAGGAAAGGAGCCGCGGATGCCGGAAGAAAACAGGCATATCCATATGGTCGGCTGGACACGCTGGAGCGTCCTGACCGGCGACATCACCCATGTTGAGGCGGACGCCATCGTTCATGTGGCGAGCGGCAGCCTGCTGGGCGGCGGCGGCATCGACGGCGCGGTCCATCGCGCGGCGGGGCCGGATTTGCTCGCCGAATGCCGGGCCCTGGGCGAATGCCCGGTCGGAGAGGCCCGAATCACCGGCGGTTATCGCCTGCCCGTTCGGCATGTGATCCATGCGGTCGGCCCGGTGTGGCAGGGCGGTGGCCAGGGCGAGGCGCGCCTGCTTGCCTCCTGCTATCGCGCGGCTTTCCATCTGGCGCGCGAGCATGGGCTGCGTTCGCTCGCCTTTCCGGCGATGGCGACGAGCGCGCATGGCTTCCCCGGCGAGGAGGCCGCGATGGTCGCGGCCCGAACGGTGCGTGAGGAGTTGCAGGCGACGCCCGATTCCTTCCGGCACATCATGTTCGTCTGTTTCGACGAGCCGACAGCCGAACTCTTCGACGCGGCGGTACGGGGGGTGACGGCGGATCGGGGCTGACGGTTCAGTGCCCGTCATGCCCCTGCGCGAGGGCCTCGATGATATCGTCCACGCGCGCGGGATCGCCCACCGCGATCACGCGACCGTCGCCATGGACGTCGATCGGTTCGCCCGTCCAGTCGCACATGCGCCCGCCCGCACCCTCCACCACGGGGATGAGCGCGGCGATGTCGTGCAGCTTGAGGCCCGCCTCGACCACGATATCGACATGCCCCGCCGCGACGAGGGCGTAATTATAGCAGTCGCCGCCCCACAGCGTAACGCGGCATTGTCCGGCGAGGCGGGAGAAATGCTCGCCCGTGCAGCCGGGGAAATATTGCGGCCCGGTGCTGGCGACCATGGCTTCCTCCAGCGAGCGGCAGGCGCGCGTCTTGACCGCTTTGCCGTTGAATGTCGTGGGTTGCCCCACCATCCCGGCCCAGCGTTCCTGCGCGATGGGCTGGTCGATGATGCCCACCGTTGGCCATCCCGCCTGCGTCAGCGCGATCAGCGTGCCGAAGATCGGCCGCCCCGCCATGAAGCTGTGCGTGCCGTCGATGGGATCGAGAATCCACACCCGTTCGGCGTCCTCGCGGGTCGCGCCATATTCCTCGCCGATGATGCCGTCGCCGGGGCGTTCCTTTTCCAATATGGCGCGGATGGCGGCTTCGGCGGCCTTGTCGGCTTCCGTCACGGGCGATTTGTCCGACTTGAACTCCAGGTCGAAGCGGGCGCGGTAGAAGGGGCGGATCGCGGCGGCGGCGGCGTCGGCGAGGCGGTGGGCGAGGGTCAGGTCGTCGCGTGTCGTCATGCGCTCCCGCCTAGCCGCAAAGCCGCCTTCGCGCTAGGCTGATGCGACCCCGAGTCCTGTCAAAGGAGGACAAGATGCCCGGCTCCCCCGTCATTCCGTGCCTGCGCTACGCCGACGCGCCCGCCGCGATCGAATTTCTGTGCGACGCCTTCTCCTTCGACCGGCAGGCCGTCTATGAGGATGCGGACGATCCCGCCATCATCCATCACGCTCAACTGGTGCTGAACGGCGGCATGGTCATGCTGGGCAGCGTCAAGGATATGGAAGGAGAATCGCTCTACACCTGGTCCACCGCGCGCGATCTGGGCGGGGTGACGGGCTGCGTCCATGTGGTGGTGCCCGATCCCGACGCCCATTGCCTTCATGCCCGCAATGCCGGAGCGGTGGTGGTGCAGGAACCGCAGGACAATGACGGCTATCCGGGGCGCGGCTATACCGCTCTCGACCCGGAGGGCAATGTGTGGAGTTTCGGCAGCTACGATCCCTGGGCGGGGGCGGCTTAAGCCTTCCGCAACCTGACGCCGCTATTCTGCCGCTTCCATCGCAGAGGGGGGAGCGCGGGTGGCGTTGATCGGCTGGATATTGAGTGGCATCGGCCTGTTCGCGGGACTGGCGCTGCGGCAGGACATGCCGGTGGGCGGTTCGGCCATGCTGTCCACGCTGCTGCTGGCGATGGCGCTGCTCGCCTGCCCGATGCTGTGGCGGGGCAGGCCGTTCGGCATTTCGCGTGGCCAGCGGATCGTGGCCGCGCTCGTGATGATTCTCAGCCTTCCGTTGATCCTGCTGCCTGTTGCCCCGTAAAAGTCGCGCCGCGCGACTTTTCGATCAATCGAACAGGCTGGAAACCGAGCTTTCGTCCGCGATACGCTTGATCGCTTCGCCCAGCAGCGGGGCGATGGGCAGGTGGCGGATGCGGCCGGCGTCGCACACGGCGTCCGTGCCCTGAATCGAATCGGTGATGACCAGTTCCCTGAGCGCCGAGGCTTCCACCCGCGCCACCGCGCCGCCCGACAGCACGCCATGGGTCACATAGGCGGCGACTTCCCCCGCGCCCGCTTCCTTGAGCGCGGTGGCGGCGTTGCAGAGCGTGCCCGCCGAATCGACGATGTCGTCGACCAGTACGCAGAAGCGGTCCTTCACATCGCCGATGATGTTCATGACTTCCGATTCGCCCGCCCGCTCGCGCCGCTTGTCGACGATGGCGAGGGGGGCGTTGTCCAGCCGCTTGGCGAGCGCGCGGGCGCGCACCACGCCGCCCACGTCCGGCGACACGACCATCAGGTTGCGGTCGCCGAAGCGGGCCTGGATGTCCGCCGACATGACGGGCGCGCCGAAGAGGTTGTCGGTCGGGATGTCGAAAAAGCCCTGGATCTGCCCGGCATGCAAATCGACGGAAAGAACGCGGTTCGCGCCCGCCGTGGTAATGAGGTTCGCGACCAGCTTGGCCGAGATCGGGGTGCGCGGGCCGGGCTTGCGGTCCTGCCGCCCATAACCGAAATAGGGGATGACCGCCGTGATTCGCTTGGCCGACGCGCGTTTCAGCGCGTCGATCATGATCAGCAGCTCCATCAGATTATCGTTGGTCGGATAGCTGGTGGATTGCAGCACGAACACGTCCTCGCCCCGGACATTCTCGTGGATTTCCACGAAAACCTCCTCGTCGGCGAAGCGACGGACGCTGGCGTCGGTCAGCGGAATCTCGACATAGTCGGCGATGGCGGCTGCCAGCGGCTTATTGGAATTGCCGGACATCAGCTTCATGGCGAAAACCCCGTGACGGAATAATGACGATAGCGGAAATCGAGGCCCCTTTAACGGCGCATGTCGCGGGTGGGAAGGCGCTTTTGCGCGTGGCGGAAAAATGCTCTAGGGCCGGGGCATGACCGACAAACTCGTGATTGCCCTGGCCCAGATGACGCAGTCCGTGGGCGACCTGGCCGCCAATGCCGATGCGATGCTGGAATGGCGGGGCAGGGCGGCGGGCGCGGACCTGATCGTTTATCCCGAATTGCAGTTGATCGGCTATCCGCCCGAGGATCTGGTGCTCAAGCCCGCTCTGGTCGATCGCGCCAATCATGAACTGGACCGGCTGGCGCGCGCGACGGCGGACGGCGGACCCGCGATGCTGGTCGGCACGGTGGTCGCGTCGCAGGGCGTGCTCTTCAATGTCGTCGCGCTGCTCGAAAATGGCGCGGTGACGGCGATCCGGCAAAAGCGCGAATTGCCCAATTACGGGACATTCGACGAAAAGCGCCTGTTCGCGCCCGGACCGCTGCCCGCGCCGGTCGAGTTTCGCGGCGTGAAGCTGGGCCTGCCCATCTGCGAGGATATCTGGTTCCCCTTCGTCACCGCGCATCTGCGGGCGGAGGGCGCGGAAATTCTCATCAGCCCCAATGGCAGCCCCTATGAGGTGGACAAGGATGACCGCCGCATCAACGCCGTCGCGGGGACGCGGGTGCGGGAAACCGGCCTGCCGCTCGTCTATCTGAACCGCGTGGGCGGGCAGGATGAACTGGCATTCGACGGCGCATCCTTCGTCATGAACGGCGACCTGTCCATCGCGCAGCAGCTTCCGGACTGGGAGGAAGCGCTCGTCCTCACCACATGGGAGAAGTGGGATGGCCAGTGGGTCTGCCTGCCCGGCGAGCGGCATGAACTGGATGTGCATCCGGCCGATATCTACAATGCGATGGTGCTGGCCTTACGCGACTATGTCGATCGCAACCGCTTTCCCGGCGTGGTGCTGGGACTGTCGGGCGGGATCGACTCCGCGCTTTCCGCCGCCGTCGCCGTCGATGCGCTGGGCGCGGATCGGGTGTGGTGCGTGATGATGCCGTCGCGCTTCACCGGGCAGGAAAGTCTGGACGACGGCCGGGAATGCGCCCGCCTGCTGGGCGTGCGTTACGACAGCATCCCCATCGAACCGGCGGTGGAAGCGTTCGATGCGATGCTCGGCGACGCTTTCGCCGGCCGCCCACGCGATCTGGCCGAAGAAAATATCCAGTCGCGCATCCGCGGCGTCACGTTGATGGCGCTTTCCAACAAATTCGGCCACATGCTGCTCACCACCGGCAACAAGAGCGAGATGTCGGTCGGCTATGCCACCATCTATGGCGACATGGCGGGCGGCTATTCGGTGTTGAAGGACGCCTACAAGACCACCGTGTTCGACCTGTCGCGCTGGAGGAACGCCAATATGCCATCGCTCGGCCTCGGCCCATCCGGCCCGGTGATGCCCGAGCGCGTCATTTCCAAGCCGCCGACCGCCGAACTGCGCGAAAATCAGAAGGACGAAGACAGCCTGCCTCCTTATGAAGTGCTGGACCCGATCCTCTATGGCCTGATCGAAGAGGAATTGTCGGTCGAACAACTGGTCGCGCGCGGTTTCGATCGCGACACCGTCGCCCGGATCGAGCGGCTGCTCTACATCGCCGAATATAAGCGCCGTCAGGCCCCGCCCGGCGTGAAGCTCGGCATCCGCAATTTCGGCCGCGACCGCCGCTATCCGATCACCAACGCTTTCCGCACCCTGTAACAATCTCCGCTCGCTTCGAGCCAAGCCGGGAAGCGGTTCTCGACAGGCTCGAACGGAACGGAGC
Source organism: Sphingobium faniae (assembly GCA_900100475.1). Taxonomy (GTDB): domain Bacteria; phylum Pseudomonadota; class Alphaproteobacteria; order Sphingomonadales; family Sphingomonadaceae; genus Sphingobium; species Sphingobium faniae. The sequence continues at coordinate 348,793 of FMTU01000004.1, forward strand.
ATAGAGTAGCCCGATGACCGTCATCACCCGTTTCGCGCCGTCGCCGACCGGCCATCTCCATGTCGGCAATATCCGCGCGGCGCTCCACAACTGGCTGTGGGCGCGCAAGAGCGGAGGGCGGTTCCTGCTGCGGCTGGACGACACCGACCTCGAACGCTCGCGCCCGGAATATGCGGACGCGATCCGCGCCGACCTCGCATGGCTGGGGCTGACATGGGATGACGAAGCGCGGCAGTCCGACCGCTTCGCCCTTTATGAAGAAAAGTTCGAGGCGCTCAGGGCGTCGGGTCATGTCTATCCGGCCTATGAAACGCAGCAGGAACTGGAGCTTCGCCGCAAGGTCCTGTTGGGGCGCGGCCTGCCGCCGGTCTATGATCGCGCGGCGCTGGCCCTGACGGGGGACCAGATCGCGGGTTTTGAGGCGGAAGGGCGCAAACCGCATTGGCGTTTCAAACTGGACCACGGCCAGCCGATCCTCTGGACCGACCTGATCCGGGGCGATCAGCGGTTCGATCCCAAGCTGCTGTCCGATCCCGTCATCCGCAGGGCCGACGGGTCATGGCTCTACATGCTGCCTTCGGTGATCGACGATAGCGCCATGGGCGTCACCCATGTGCTGCGCGGCGAGGATCATGTGTCCAACACCGCGACCCAGATCCAGATGTTCGCGGCCCTCGGCGCGCCGCTCCCGGCCTTTGCGCATGAAGCGTTGCTGACGGGCAGCGAGGGCAAGCTTTCCAAGCGGCTCGGGTCGCTCGGCGTCGCGCATTTCCGCGAGGCGGGGCTGGAGCCGATGGCGGTGCTGTCGCTGCTCGCCCGTCTTGGTAGCAGCATGGCCATCGAGCCGTTCACCGATGTGCGGCCGCTGATCGACAGCTTCGATTTCGCCCATTTCGGCCGCGCCCCGGCGCGCTTCGATGAAGGGGAATTGGCGACCCTCAACCAGAAGATCGTCCATATGCTGCCCCATGCGGCGGTGGCGGATCGCCTGCCCGAGGGCATGGACGAAACCGCATGGGACGCGATCCGCCCCAATCTGGAAACGCTCGCGCAGGCGGCCGACTGGTGGCGCATCGTCACCGGGCCGTTGGACGCGCCCGCACCTGTGGAGGAAGATCGCGATTTCCTCTCCGCCGCTCATCGCCTGCTGGCGGGCATGGCCTTTGACGGCAGCGAATGGCGCGCCCTTACCGATGCGCTCAAGAGCGAGACCGGGCGCAAGGGCAAGGCACTGTTCCTGCCCTTGCGCCGTGCGCTCACCGGCATGGATCACGGCCCGGACATGGGCCAGCTTCTCTCGCTGATCGGGAAGGAAGAGGCTCTGGCGCGGCTCAGTTCGCGCGCATAGTCTCCAACGCGCGGCCCACCGCCAATATGCCTTCGGGCGCGGCGGCAAAGCCCATATGGGTGCAGTCGACCTCGATCGCGCGGTCGCGTTCGCCTTTGCGTCCCCGCGCGCATTCGGGCAGGATCACGCCGTCGCGCGCCGACCACAGCGCCACGGTCGGCATCGGCGGCTTTTCCTCGCGGCGGCAGGCGAAGGGCGGGGCGTCCACGGGATGCCCGGCCACGAACTGATAGAGCCGCCAGGCATGGTTGGCGCGCGGATCGCCGGAAAAGGGCGTGCCCATCGTCACGACGCCAGCGACCTTATGCGTCGCGAATTTGGCATATTCGCGCGCGAACAGCCCGCCAAGGCTCCATCCCACCAGCGTCACCGGCGCGCCGCTCAATCGGCGGATCGCGTCGACGCGCCGGTCGATCTGTTCCAGGCTGTCGATTTTCGGTCCCAGATTGCGGCCCAGACCCCAGCCATGGGCGTCGAAACCGGCGGCGTTCAGCACATCGCGCAGCGGCTCCATCCGCCCCTCTCCCGCCATCAGGCCGGGAATCAGCAATATATGCCGGCCATCGCCCCGGATGGCGCGCGTCAGTTCGGGCAGGCTCTTGCGGGTCCGCACCAGATCGAAGGGCAGCGCCACATTGCCCAGCAGATGCGGGAGCGGCGGGCGCGCCACGGCCTTGGGCTCACCGACGAAACGGCCCTTCCAGAAATTCGCGATGGCATCCGCATAGGGAGGCACGACAATGTGATCCTTCTCAGCTTGGTGAAAAGGTGACATTCTCGTGACAAAGGCGGCGGCCGTCCACAGGTTTCGCCGTCGCGGTGGCTCGGTTCGTCGTTTGTGACAGCCCTTAAGGGGCCGGAGCGGGCGCCGGAGGTACGGGCTGGCTGTCCGCCCCACGCAACTGGCGCGGTTCCAATATGGCGGCGGTTTCAATAAGGTCGAGCGCCCGCCGCGCTTCCAGATAGCGTCGCGCCATCTGCATCCAGCGGTCCGCCGCCGCCCGGTCGGGCATGCGCTGCATTTCCTGCAACGCGGCGTCGACCTGCCCTGCATCCATGTCGCGAAGGGCGCGGTCCATCGCCGCCTGCGGACGGGGGGAGGGGGTGGACGCCTTGCGGATGGTGATCAGTTCGCGCGCTTCATGCTCCAGCGCTTTCCACCAGCTCGCATCGCGGGGCGGCGACGTCACCTGCGCGGCGATCCGGGTGAGGCCGCCGCGCAGGTCGCCCAGCGTCACCGGCTCGCGCGCGGCATTGATGATGGTGGCGACGGCGCGCGGCTGCGCCTGTCCGAAGCGCAGCCGCAACTGCCCTTCGATATAGCCGAGCGCCACCCCGTTATCGAGCGCCCGGCGCGCCGCGAAGGCGACCAGCATGCCCTCCGCGCGGGTCGCGTTGCCGGAAGCGGCCTGCGCCTCCACGGTGATGCGGCTCAGCCTTTCTTCCAGTTGGGCCACGCGGCTGTCGAGTATCTCGGCGGCATCGGCGGTGAGGGGCCGCAGGGCCGTTGCGGAAGCGCCCGGCCGGCCCTGTAGCGAAGCGGCGGCCTGAATCTGCGGCGCCGGCGTCATCCAGCGTTTCTGGATCTGCGGCATCGCCCAGATCGTCAGCGCCACGCCAATGGCGAAAGCCAGCAGCAGCAGGATCAGCATCGGCCATGGCGTCCGGCCTCGCTCGGCCGCCGCTGGGGGGGGCGGGTCGATCGAGGCGCTTTCCTGTTCGCTCATCGGCGGCTTTTCTTCCATTGCGGGCAGTTCATTCGCACAATCGGCGGGCAAGAGCCAGCATCCTCTCGTCCTCGGGTCTTTCGACCGCCTGAACGCTGGCCCAGCCCCCGCCGCACGCGGCCTGAGCCGCCGCGCTGATGGCGACGATGTGCAGCCTCCTGCGCCGTTCCTGCGAGACCAGCGCGGCCAGCCGCCGCCCCGCGCGCGGGGAATGGACCATCAGAACCGCCTCTTTCCGGACAAGGGCGTCCAGTCCGGCCGCGTCCGTCTCTACCATGGCATAGACGGCGATCCGGTGCAGGGTCAGCGGCCCCGCCTCGATTTGCGCGGTATCGGCGCCGCCCGGAAGGAAGACGCTGCGATGGCCGTCCGCCGCGATCCGGGCGGCGATGGCGGTGCCGTCGGTCTCGCCCGCGATCACCGCGCTAAAGCCCGCCGCCATCGCTCCCGCCGTCGCCTGGCCCACGGCATAAGCGGGCAGGGCGCGATACAGGTCCAGTTGCGGTCCCGCCAGCCGCACGGTCTGCGCGCTCGTGATGAGGAGAGCGTCGAAGCGGTCGGGCGATGGCGCTTGCCAATCCAGCGCCCGCCCCTCGAAAAGCGGGCAGAGGCCGGTGGTCAGCCCCATTTGCGCGGCCCGTTGCCCCGTCCGGCCCGCTCCCGGTTCGGGCCGCAGGATGATGAGCGGCCTCATGCCTCGAACAGGGCGCGCAGGGCAGGGCTGGCGCGATCCAGCAGTCCCCGGCCCAGCGTCTCCCCCGCGTCGATATCGCCGCGTGCGATCCGCGCTGCATCGGCGACCGCTTCCAGTCCGTCCGCGCTCAATATCTCGGCGCGCAGGTGGATCGCGTCTCCCTCCAGCACGGCGAGCGCGGCGATGGGCGAATGGCAGGTGCCGCCCAGCCCCTTGAGTACCGCCCGCTCCGCCATCACGCAGTCGAACGTGTCCACATCGTTGATCTGGCCGAGCAGGTCCAGCATCGGCGCATTGTCGGTGAGCGTCTCGATCCCGACCGCGCCCTGCGACGGCGCGGGCAGCATCACGTCCAGCGGAATGAGCGCGCCCACCCCGCTCTGGTCCAGCCGATCCAGCCCGGCGGCGGCGAGCAGCGTGGCATGCGCCTCCCCGGCGGCCAGTTTGCCAAGCCGCGTGGCGACATTGCCGCGAAACAGGATGATGTTCGCATCGGGCCGCAGCCGCCGGACCTGCGCGGCGCGGCGCGGGGAACTGGTGCCGATGACCGGATCGGCGGGCAGGGCGTCAAAACTCTCCGCGCCGATCAGCTTGTCGCGCACGTCCGCGCGGGGCAGCATCGCGGCGATGCGGATGGCGTCCGGGCGGATCGTCTCCACATCCTTCATCGAATGGACGGCGAAGTCGATTTCGCCTTCCGCCAGCGCGCGGTCCAGTTCCTTGGTCCACAGCGCCTTGCCGCCGATCTCGGCCAGCGCGCGGTCCTGAATCCGATCGCCGCTGGTCTGGACGACGATCGTTTCGATCGCCTCCATCGGCCAGCCGAAGCGGGCGCGCAGGGCCTGCGCGGTCATCTGCGCCTGTGCCAGCGCCAGCGGAGAGCCTCTGGTGCCGAGGCGCAACGGTCGATCACTTCCTGTCATATGCAGCTTGCTCTAATGGCCGGGCGCATTAGATGGAAGCGGCAATGACGATCATCCTCGGTCTGGAATCAAGCTGCGACGAAACGGCGGCGGCGCTGGTGACGGCGGAGGGAAGGATTCTCGCCCATCGCCTCGCCACGCAGGAAGACGCGCACCGCCCCTATGGCGGCGTCGTGCCGGAAATCGCCGCGCGCGCCCATGTCGAGGCGCTGGCCCCTCTGGTGGAGGCCGCGCTGGCCGACGCGGAACTGACGCTGGACGATGTGGACGTGATCGCCGCGACCGCCGGGCCGGGCCTGATCGGCGGGGTCATGGTCGGCCTCGTCACCGGCAAGGCGCTCGCCCATGCGACGGGCAAGCCGCTGGTGGCGGTCAACCATCTGGAAGGCCATGCGCTGTCCCCGCGCCTGGCCGACCCGTCGCTGCAATTCCCCTATCTGCTGCTGCTGGTATCGGGCGGCCATTGCCAGCTTCTGCATGTGCGCGGCCCCGGCGACTATGCGCGGCTCGCCACCACCATCGACGATGCGGCGGGCGAAGCCTTCGACAAGACGGCGAAGCTGCTCGGCCTCGGCTTTCCCGGCGGTCCGGCGGTGGAGAAGGCGGCGGCCAGGGGCAATTCCCGCGCCGTGCGGCTGCCGCGCCCGCTGCTCGGCACCGACGATCCGCATTTCTCCTTCGCGGGCCTCAAGAGCGCCGTCATGCGCGCGGCCCAGTCGGGTCAGCATAGCGCACAGGACATCGCCGCCAGTTTCCAGCAGGCCGTGGTCGATTGCCTGATCGACCGCACCCGCCGCGCGCTTGCCGCCAGTCCCGGCGTCACCGCTCTGGTCGTCGCGGGCGGGGTCGCCGCCAATCAGGCGGTGCGCGGCGCGCTGATGACGCTGGCGACGGAAGCGGAACTGCCCTTCGTCGCGCCGCCGCTCTGGCTTTGCACCGATAATGCGGCGATGATCGCCTGGGCCGGGGCGGAGCGTCACGCGGCGGGTCTGGTGGACGATCTCTCCATCCCGGCCCGGCCGCGCTGGCCGCTCGATCCGGATGCGGAAAAAGCGCGGGGAGCCGGAGTCAAGGCATGAAGAGCGTGAAGCCATGAAGGCAGGGGTCATCGGCGCGGGCGCATGGGGCACGGCGCTGGCGCAATTGCTGGCGGCCGATGGCGCGCCAGTGCGGCTCTGGGCGCTGGAGCCGGAAGTGGTGGATGCGGTGAACCGCGACCATGCCAACCCGCTTTACCTGCCCGATATTCCGCTCAGCGCCGGCATCGAGGCGACCGGCGCCATGGCCGCCATGGCCGACCGCGACCTGCTGCTGGTTGTCTGCCCCGCCCAGCATCTGCGGAGCGTCGTGGCGCAGGCGCCTGCGGGCGTGCCGCTGATCCTCTGTTCCAAGGGGATCGAGGCAGGCTCCCATCTGCTGATGTCGCAGGTCGCGCAGCAGGTCCAGCCGCAATCGCCCATCGCCGTGCTGTCCGGCCCGACCTTCGCCAGCGAGGTGGCGCAGGGCCTGCCCACCGCCATCACGCTCGCCTGCGCCGATGCCGATCTCGCCGCCCGCATCGCCGCCCGGATCGCGCGCCCGGCTTTCCGCCCCTATCTGTCGGACGACGTGATCGGCGCGGAAATCGGCGGCGCGGTCAAGAATGTCCTCGCCATCGCCTGCGGCGTCGCGGAGGGAGCGGGCCTCGGCCTCAACGCCCGCGCCGCGCTGATCAGCCGGGGTTTTGCCGAAATGACCCGCTTTGGCCTTGCGCGCGGGGCGCGGGCCGAAACGCTGGGGGGGCTTTCGGGCCTGGGCGATCTGGTCCTCACCTGTTCTTCCACCAACTCGCGCAACTTCTCGCTGGGCAAGGGATTGGGGGAGGGGCATTCCGCCGCTTCCCTGCTCGCCCATCGGCGCACCGTGGCGGAAGGGGCGTTCACCGCGCCCGTGCTGCGCGAAGCCGCGCGCGCGTCGGGCGTCGAAATGCCGGTGGTCGAGGCGGTCTGCGCGCTGCTGGAGGATGCAGCCCCTCTGTCGCAGGTGATCGACGCGCTGCTCGCCCGGCCGATCCGCGCGGAATAAGTTCGCCGCGCGGCATTTTATCTTTTATATCCGGCACCCATCATGACGCGACAGGGGGATGACAGTAGTTTGGCGGCCGACGCAGCCCCTTCCGCATCGCAGGACGATATTGCAGCGCTGGCCAGGGGCGGGCGCACCAATATTTTCGGCTTTCTGCTCCGTCTGGCCGCGCGCCTGCCCTTCCTGTTCATCGCGGGACGCTGGTATGGCGCGGAGGCGCTGGGCCGCTTCGCCTATGCCGTGCTGGTGGTGGAGTTCGTCGCGCAGCTTGCGACGCTGGGGCTGAAACGCGGCCTGGCGGGCGCGCTGGCCCAGACGAAGCGGCCCCATGCCCATGTCGTGACCGACGCCATGGCGGTGACGCTGATCGCGTCCATGCTGGGGGCGGCCTTGCTGATCGCCGTTCCGCAGGCGATGTTCCCCAATAGCGGCATCAACGGCATGGACCGGCTGCTGGCCCTGATTGTGATCGCGGTCGCGGGATCGGACGTGGCGCTCGCCGCCTGCGCCTATCGCTTCGACATTGGCGCGACGGTGCGCGCGCGTTCGATCATAGAACCGTGGGTGATCAGCATCGGCGCGTTCGCCTTCGCCTTTTATTCGACGCGCGACGGCCTCATCCTTTCCTATGTCGTGTCGATGATCGCCGCGCTGGTCGCCTCGATCATCCCGATGACGCGTCATTACGGCATCCCCTATGGCTGGCGGCCCGATTTCGGGCGCCTGTGGCGGCTGGCGCGGCGCAACCTGCCGCTGGCGGCGGCGGATGGCGTGGAGTGGGGATCGCGGCGGCTCGACATGGCGATCCTCGGCCTTTTCGTCAGTCCGGCGGTGATCGGCATCTATTATGTCGCGCAGCAGGTGGCGTCCCTGCCGCAAAAGCTCAAGACCAGCTTCGATCCGATCCTCGGCCCTGTCATCACCCGCAACCTCAAGGAGGGAAATCTCTCCGCCATCGCGAAGCAGGTGAGCCAGGTCGGTTTCTGGATCATCGCCGCGCAGGCGGGGATCGCGCTGGCGCTCGGCCTCCCCGGCGAAGCGGTCATGGGTCTGGTCGGCCCGCATTTCGTCGGCGGCACCGGCGCGCTCGCCTTCCTGCTGCTGGCCGAAGTCGTCGCCGCGACCGCGGTGGTCAGCGAATCCGCGCTGGTCTATATCGCGCGGCACCGGAATCTCATGATCTCGCTCTTCATGATCGGGCTTCAGACGGCGCTCAGCTTCGTCCTGATCCTTTTCGCCCGGCAAATGGGCTGGACCGACATGGTGGTGGCGGCGGCTCCGGCATTGGCGCTGACCATCGCGCTGGGCGTCGGCGCGCTGGTCAAGGCGCGGCTGCTCTCGCACCTGCTGGGCGCTCCCATCAATGCATGGCGCTGGGCGCTGCTGGGCGCGTCCGGCATCGCCTGCATCGTGGGCGGCGCGTTCGTCGCGCTGCCCCGCCAGTTCGAATGGGTCGAGCTGGTCTTCGGCATCCCCGCGATATTAGGCGTCTACGGCCTCGTCATCTGGCGCTGGGGTTTCGGTTCGGATGATCGCGCCCTGTTCCGGCGCGAAAAGGCCGCAGCGTAGAGCGGCGATCTGACGGGATCAGATCGCCGCTCCATATCTCCTTGTTTGCCGCGATTTCTTAGCCAGCGATCAATCGCTTTAGCCGAACAGCTTCGCGCGGACCCGTTTCAGGTCTTCCTCCGGCCGCGCGCCCCAGTGCGAGATTACTTCGGCCGCCGCCGCCGCGCCCAGACGCAGGCAATGCTCCACATCCATGCCGTCGATATGCGCGGCGAGGAAACCGGCGGCGAACAGGTCGCCCGCGCCGGTCGTGTCCACGATCTGCGCCACCGGCTCGGCGGACACTTCGTAACGCATGCCGCCCGCCACCGCGATCGCGCCCTTTTCGCTGCGGGTCGACACCAGCACAGGCACCCTGGGCGCGATGGCGGCGACCGCCTTCTCGAAATCGTCGATCTGCGCGAGCGATTGGATCTCGCCCTCATTGGAAAAGAGGATGTCGATCTGCCCCGCGTCGATCAGCTCGATGAAATCGGCGCGATGCCGGTCGATCACGAAATTGTCGGACAGGGTGAAGGCGACCTTGCGCCCCGCGCCCCGCGCCGCGTCGATGGCCGCCCGCATCGCCTTGCGCGGCTGCTCCGGGTCCCAGAGATAGCCTTCCAGATAGAGGATGCCCGCCGACCGGATGAGGTCCAGGTCCAGCGCTTCCTCCGGCAAAAACTGCGACGCGCCCAGGAAGGTGTTCATCGTCCGCTGCGCGTCGGGCGTCACCAGGATCAGGCAGCGCGCGGTCGGCACGTCGCCCTTCGCCGGCGGCGTATCGTAACGGATGCCGAGCGCGCGCACGTCATGCGCGAAGACCGCGCCGAGTTGATCATCGCACACCTGTCCGATGAAGGCGCATTTCTTGCCGAGCGCGGCGATGCCCGCAAGCGTGTTGGCGGCTGACCCGCCGCTGATTTCCTTGCCCGCCTCCATGTCGGCATAGAGCCGCTCGGCCATTTCCGCGTCGATCAACTGCATCGCGCCCTTGTTGAGGCTGCGTTCGGCAAGAAAGCCGTCGTCGCTGCGGGCGAGTACGTCGACGATCGCATTGCCGATGGCGACAATATCAAGCGCGGGGGCGGAAGCGGTCACGCGGAATCCTTATGCTAAATAGGAGGAGGGTGGTTGCGCCTGTCTCTACCGATGCCGCCGCCTGCGCGCAACGGCGCTGATTGACGCCGCGGGCGGAGCGGAGGATAGCTGGGCCATGGTCATAGCCGCCGCCCTGCGCGCCTTCCCGATCCTGTTCCACGCCGCGACCCGGCGGCTGCTCGTCAAATCGCTGCTGCTGACGCTGCTGATCTTCGCGGCGTTGGCCGTGACGCTGTGGGCCGCGTTTCATGCGCTGCGGCTGCATTTCGCCTGGGGGGGCGGGGGACTGGCGGAAGCGGCGGCCACCGCCATCGCCGTGGTCGCGGCGGGATGGCTGCTGTTCCGCGCCATCGCCATGGCGATCATGGGCTTTTACGCCGACGACATCATCCTCGCCGTGGAGCGGGACAGCTATCCGCAGGCCGCGCGCGAAGCGCGCCCCGTCGGGGCCGCCCAAAGCCTGCGTTTCGCGCTCGCCTCGCTCGGCCGGACGCTGGGCTGGAACCTGATCGCCCTGCCTGCCTATCTGGTCCTGCTGGTGACGGGCGTGGGCAGTGTCGGACTGTTCCTTGTCGTCAACGCCACTCTGCTGGGCCGCGATCTTGCCGATATGGTGCAGCCGCGCCATCCCTCTCTGCCGCCGATCCCGCGCGGCAGCCGGTGGCTGATGGGTCTCGTTTCGGCGCTTCTCTTCCTCATCCCCTTCGTCAACCTGCTTGCGCCGGTCTGGAGCGCGGCTATGGCGGTGCATATGCTGCATGGCGTCAGAAGGAAAAGCGCATGAACCTGCCCCGCCTGTTGCTCGTCGGCCTGTTGTCGCTGCCTCTGGCCGCCTGCGGAGCCGGGACCATAGTGCCCCAGACGCGCCAGCCCCCACCCGCCGGTCCGCCGGCCAGCGCCTTCCTGAAGACCGGCCCGCTCATGGGCATGGACGCGCGGCATCTGACGCAGATGCTGGGCGCGCCGCGCCTGGATATTCGCGAAAGCACGATGCGGAAGCTGCAATTCGCCAATGGCCGCTGCGTGCTCGACGCCTATCTCTATCCGCCGGGACGCGGGAAGGAGCCGGTCGTGACCCATGTCGACGCCCGCGCGCCTTCGGGCGCCGATGTCGATCCGGCCGGTTGCGCCACATCCTTGCAGGGACGTTAGACGGAAAGCCGCTTCATCGCCCATATCGCCGCCTCCGCGACGACGGGATCGGGATCGCCCGCCAGCGGCCGCAGCTTTTCCAACAGGCGCGGCTCCCCGCTGTTCCCCGCCGCGATGGCGGCATTGCGGACCATCCGGTCCCGCCCGATCCGCTTGATCGGAGAGCCGGAAAATATCTCCCGGAAAGCCGCGTCGTCCAGCGCCAGCAAATCCTCGATCGCCGGAGCCGCCAGTTCCGCCCGCCCGACAAAGGCGCGATGGGCGGCGGCCCTGTCGGCGAACTTGTTCCACGGACATACCGCCAGGCAATCGTCGCAGCCGTAGACGCGATTGCCGATGGCGGCGCGGAATTCCTCCGGGATCGGCCCCTTATGCTCGATGGTGAGGTAGGAAATGCACCGCCGCGCGTCGACCACATAGGGTGAGGGGAAAGCGTCGGTCGGGCAGGCGCTCTGGCAGGCGGTGCAACTGCCGCAATGATCCTGCTCTCCTGCATCGGGCGTCAGCGCGATCTCGCTATAGATCGCGCCCAGGAACAGCCAGCTTCCATGGGCGCGGCTGACGAGGTTGCTGTGCTTGCCCTGCCAGCCCAGGCCCGCCGCCATCGCCAGCGGCTTTTCCATCACCGGCGCGGTATCGACGAAGACCTTGAGCGCGCTGTCCTGCTGTTCCACCAGCCATCGGGCCAGCGCCTTCAGCCCTTTCTTGACGATATCGTGATAATCCTTGCCCTGCGCATAGACCGAAATCCGCGCCCGGTCCCCCACCTCCGCCAGCGCCAGCGGATCGCGCGCGGGGGCATAGCTCATCCCCAGCATGACGACGCTGCGGACCTCCGGCCACAACCCCTGCGGCGATCCGCGCTGTTCCGCCCGCTCCTCCATCCACAGCATGTCGCCATGATGTCCAGCGCCCAGCCATTCGCGCAGCCGTCGCCCGGCCTTTGGCGCGGCGTCGGCGCGCGCGATGGCGCAGGCGGCAAAACCGAGTTGCGCGGCCTGCGCTTTCAGGCGCTGTTCCAAGGTTTCGATTTGCACTGGCATCGGCTGTCATTATTGGGGTCATATGATCGGCGAAATATCGACCCCGCGCCCTGCCTATGCCGTCGAAGCCCAGGGGCTTGTCAAGGCATTCGGCGACTTCCACGCGGTGAACGGCATCGACATCGCCGTGCCCGCCGGGTCGATCTATGGCGTACTCGGCCCCAACGGCGCGGGCAAGACCACGTTGCTGCGGACCTTGCTGGGCATTATCGACCCGGATGAAGGGTGGCGCACCCTGCTCGGCGATCCGCAACCGCTGCGCCAGTCGCATCATGTCGGTTATCTCCCTGAAGAGCGCGGCCTTTACCCTTCGATGAAGGCGTTCGACGCCATCGCCTTCATGGGCGCGCTGCGCGGATTGCCGCTCAGGATCGGGCGGGAACGCGCCCGCGCCATGCTGGAGGCGCATGGCATGGGCGCGTCGGCCGACAAGCCCATCCGCCAGCTTTCCAAGGGCATGGCCCAGACGGTGCAGCTTTTCGGCACCATCGTCCACCAGCCGCGCCTGATCGTGCTGGACGAACCTTTTTCCGGTCTCGACGCCATCAATCAGGGCAAGCTGGAGGCCCTGATTCGCGAGCAGGCGCGGTCCGGGGTGACGGTGCTTTTCTCCACCCATGTCATCGCCCATGCCGAACGATTGTGCGAGCGCATCGCCATCGTCGCGGGCGGGCGCATCAATTTTGAGGGATCGGTCGCCACCGCGCGCGGCCGGCTGCGGCCGCAGGTGATGCTGCGGACCCGGGCGAGCGACGGGCCATGGCGCCACGCCCTGCCCGCCGAAACATTGGCGCAGGACGGAGCCTGGCATTTCGCGCTGCCCGATGGCGGGATAGAGCCGTTGTTGCGCGCCCTGCTGGATGGCGAGGCCGGGATCGAAAGCCTCTCGATCGAACGGCCCGGCCTGCACGACGCCTTCGTCGCCATCGCCGGGGAAGCGGTCGCCCGCCAGATGGAGGAAGACCGGGCGCGGGAGGATGCGGCATGAAGGATATGTTGCGCGCCGCCTTCGTCATCGCGCGGCGGGATTTTACGGCGGTCATCCTGACCCGGACCTTCCTGTTCTTCCTGCTGGGACCGCTTTTCCCGATCATGATCGGCATGGCGTTCGGCGGCCTTGGAGAAAAGATCAGCCAGGACAGCCTGCGCCCGGCGGCGGGCCTGTCCATGCCGCCCGCAGAAACCGCCCGAATGCTCGAAGCGCGGGAAGGTATTGCCCGCCGAATCGGCGCGGATCATATCTCCGCCCTGAAAGCGGCATCATGGCCCGCCGATCCGCGCCGCCTGCTGGCCGATAGCGACGCGGGCTATGTCGCGGTCGTTTCCGGAACGGTCGACCGGCCGGTCCTGACCGGGCCGCCCGCCGATATCGCCCGGCTGGAAGGCGATATCCGGCTGATCGCCAGTGCCGCCAAGACCCGCGCCATCCTGATCGAGGTGCATGTCGAACGGCATCCGGTCATGCAAAGCGCCAGCGGTCAGGCGCAGGCCCGCCTCACCACCGGGCGCGGGGCGCAGATCCTGATATTCCTCCTCACCATGCTGCTGGCGGGCATGGTCCTGTCCAACATGGTCGAGGAAAAGAACAACAAGGTGATCGAGATTCTGGCCGCCGCCGTGCCGATCGACGCCGTGTTTCTGGGCAAGTTGATGGCGATGCTGTCGATGAGCTTCATCGGCATCCTGTTCTGGGGCGGGTGCGCCATGGCGGCCATGGGGGCGCTGGTCGGACCCGGCTTCACCCTGCCCGCGCCGGCCGTGGGCTGGCCGGTCTTCATCCTGCTCGCGGTGCTCTATTTCGCCATGGCCTATTGCCTGCTCGGTTCGCTGTTCCTCAGCATCGGGGCGCAGGCCGCGACGGTGCGGGAGGTGCAGACGCTCAACATGCCCGTTACCATGGCGCAGATGGCGGTGTTCTTCTTCGCGACCTATGCGGTCGATCATATGGGGTCCGCGCCGGAAATCGCGGCGGTCCTTTTCCCCTTGTCCTCGCCCTTCGCGATGATCGCGCGGGCGGCTCAGGATGGGGCGATCTGGCCGCATGTGCTGGCGCTGTTGTGGCAGGCGATGTGGGTTGGCCTCATCATCCGCATGGGCGTGTGGCTGTTCCGCCGCCATGTGCTCAATTCGGGAGCGAGGCGCTCCCTGTTCCGGCGGCGGGCCACGCCGCCGGTTTGACAGGACCAGCGCCCAATGACGCCGATCGTCAATGACGGAAGTGGCGCATCCCGGTGAAGACCATCGCCAGTCCCGCTTCGTCCGCCGCCGCGATCACTTCCTCGTCGCGGATGGACCCGCCCGGCTGGATCACCGCGCTCGCGCCCGCCTCGACCGCGGTCAGCAGTCCGTCGGCAAAGGGGAAGAAGGCGTCCGACGCCACCGCCGACCCGATGGTGCGCGGATCGCTCCAACCGGCCTTGTCCGCGGCGTCCTTCGCCTTCCACGCGGCGATGCGCGCGGATTCGAGGCGGTTCATCTGCCCTGCGCCGATGCCCGCCGTGCTGCCGCCTTTGGCATAGACGATGGCGTTCGACTTCACATGCTTGGCGACGGTCCAGGCGAACAGGCAGTCGGTCAGTTCCTGTTCGGTTGGCGCGCGCTTGGTGACGACCTTCAGCATGTCGCGCGTCACCCGGCCATTGTCCCGGCCCTGCACCAGCAGGCCGCCCGCGATGCTTTTCATCGTCAGCCCTTCGCGCGCCGGATCGGGTAGCGCGCCCGTCAACAGCAGGCGCAGATTCTTCTTCTTCGCGAAGATCGCCTTCGCCTCCTCATCCGCGTCCGGCGCGGCGACGACTTCGGTGAAGATGCCGCTGATCGCTTCGGCCGTCGGCCCATCCAGCGGCCGGTTGACCGCGATGATCCCGCCGAAAGCCGACACGCTGTCGCAGGCCAGCGCCGCCTCATAGGCTTCGATCAGCGTTGCGCCGGTCGCCACGCCGCAGGGATTGGCGTGCTTCACGATCACCACGGTCGGCGGCCCGTCGCGGAACTCGCTCACCAGTTCCAGCGCGGCGTCGGCATCATTGTAATTATTATAGGACAGTTCCTTGCCCTGCACCTGCTTCGCCTGCGCGATGCCGTTCGCTGTCGGCCCGACCGGCAGGTAAAGCGCCGCCGACTGGTGCGGATTTTCGCCGTAGCGCAGCGTCGCGCCCAGCTTGCTCGATACCGCCAGCGTGTCGGGGAGCTGCTGCCCCTGATCGGCGAAGGCGAACCAGCTTGCGATCATCGAATCATAAGCCGCCGTCGCCGCATAGGCTTTCGCCGCCAGCATCCGCCGGAAATCATAGCTGGTCGCGCCGTCCTTCTCCGCCATCTCCGCGATCAGCCGGGCATAGTCGGCCGGATCGGTGACGATGGCCACGCTTTCATGATTCTTCGCGGCGGAACGCACCATGGACGGCCCGCCAATGTCGATATTCTCGATGATCTCGTCCCGATCCGCGCCCCGCGCCACCGTCGCGGCAAAGGGATAGAGGTTCACCACCACCAGGTCGATCGCGCCGATTGCATGCTCCTGCATCGACGCCACATGCTCGGCATTGCCGCGCACCGCCAGCAGCCCGCCATGCACCTTGGGATGCAGCGTCTTGACGCGCCCGTCCATCATTTCGGGAAAGCCGGTAAGGTCGGAAATATCCTTCATTTCCAGCCCCGCCTCGCGCAGCGCCCTGGCCGTGCCGCCGGTCGACACCAGCTCCACGCCATGCTGCCCCAGCGCCTGCCCCAGTTCAATAAGGCCCGCCTTGTCGGACACGGACAAAAGGGCGCGCTTGATGGTGACGTCAGTCATGGATTTCCCTGCTTTTCGGATTCGCCAGAAGGATTTCACCCAGCCCTTAGTGCCCCATGCGGGAAAAATACAGCCTTGCGATGGAGCGAGGGGGAGCGGATGGGATGGGTGGGGCGGATATTACCCAAAAGCGACATTCGCCCGCAGCACTCACCCCACCCGCTTGAACAACCACCCGATGCTCGACCCGCCGGGCAACGCCTCGCCCGTCACGACAAGCTGTTGCGTGGGATAGGGGCGGCCGTCGGCGTCCACCCACAGGCTTTCCTCGACCGATAGCTTCCCCGCGCTCGCCCGGAACTGCCACAGCGCGCCCATGTCGATCCGCAGCAGCGCCCCCATGCCGTCCGCCGTGCTGGTCGGCTCGACGCCGGGCGCCAGATGGAAACGCAATTGCATCGGCAGCCGGGCGGGCTTCTTGCGCCGCTCCGCCGGGGTCAGCATGTCCTCGCCCCGGATTTCCTTGCCGTCGCCGCTCATCAGCAACAGGCGGCGGTGGACATAGCCCATGCGCCGGACATAGCCGTCATGGCTCAAATCCACGCGGCTGCCATTTTCCAGCTCCTGCCGGCTAAGCTCCACCTCCGTCACGCCGCGTCCCAGCGTTCCGTCGGGCAGCAGTGCGGTCGAATTGCAGTCGTTCAGGACCAGCGTGCTGTGCGCCGCCGTGGTCCGCAGCCCCTGCGCCAGATCGCGGGGAATCCATTGGCCCTCCAGCGCCGCGCCGCCGCAATTGACGATCAGGCGGTGGGGACCGTCGCTGATCTCGATCGCGCCGGTCGATCCGCAACCTGCCTCGGCCAGTTGCGCGACGGGCGGGGGCGCGGCGTCGATCTGCGCCACGGTCGCGCCCGCCGCCAGCCGCTGATAGCCCCATTCGCGTGCCTGCCGCAGCGGGCGGGTCCGCACGCGGCTGGCCTGCACCACGGCCTGCACCCGATCGGGCGGAATCGCGCCCGCGCCCTGCCAGTTGCCAAGGCCCCCATCGCCATGGGTCAGCCCCAGCAGCGCGGGAACCGCCCGCGCCATGCCTTCATGCAGGAAAGCGGGCGCCTGTTCGCGCCGCGCATCATAGACCGCCGCCACCATCGACAGCAGCATGATGCCGTCAAGCTGGTCGATGGGGGATCGGGACACGATGCCGCCATCGCCATGAAAGGCGCTGTCGATGGCCCGTTTCAGGCCCGCTTCGCCGAACATCTTGCGTGCCGCGCCGCCAGGGATCAGCATGGAGGCCGCGACGATGGCTCCCCATGCGACCAGGCGCGGCAGGCCCATGGGCGTCTTGTCCGCGATCTGGTCCAGATGCCGCGCCGTCCGCGCGATGCAATTGAGCACCAGCGAGCGATAGACCAGATCGCTCGACGACAGGATCAGCGGCGCATGGGCCGTCCAGAACAACAGCCGCCAGCCCGCATTGTCCGCCCGCCACGCCGGTTCGCTCGGCACTTCGGCATGGGCGGCCAGCCATTTGCGCATCACGCTTTCGGCGACCGGCGCGCCCTGTTCGCGCGTGGCGACGCTCGACAGGTCGCGCAGCCAGCGGAAGCTGTGGACATGATCGGTAAAGCCCGGCGTCAGGTCCAGCCTGCCGAAATCCAGCTTGCCGATGGGTTGCTTCATGCCCCGGAACAGGAAATATCCCGCCCGGACCGCCTGCCCCGCCGGCAGGTTGCCGGGAATCTCATCCTCCGGCACGGCCAGCAGTTTCAGCGGATATTTGCCTTTCAGGCGGCGGCCGTGGAGCGGCGTCTTCCAACTGAGCAGATAGAAGCGGTTGGCGATCCGCTGGGCCAGCGACAGCCCCTTGTCATCGGCCAGGCGGATGAGCCGCTTGCCCTGCTCGATCCCGTTATCCTGCTGGCCGGCCTCGAAATCCTCGGCTCCGGCCGGATCGGTAGAGGGAGGAAGGCGCTTGCGGTCCCTCACCCGCCTCTGAGCTTTCGGATATTGGCGGCATAGGCCTCCGGTCCGCCGCGGAAGGTCGCCGTGCCCGCCACCAGCACGTCCGCGCCCGCCGCGATGGCGCGCGGCGCGGTGGTGAAATCAATGCCGCCATCGACCTGCAGGCGGATGTCGCGCCCGATCTTGTCGATCATCTTGCGGATGGCTTCGATCTTGCGAAGCTGGTTTTCGATGAAGCTTTGCCCGCCAAACCCCGGATTGACGCTCATGACCAGGATCAGGTCGACGTCGTCGATCAGATAGTCGAGCATCTTGGCCGGGGTGCCGGGATTGAGCACCACGCCGGCCTT
Source organism: Sphingobium faniae (assembly GCA_900100475.1). Lineage (GTDB taxonomy): Bacteria > Pseudomonadota > Alphaproteobacteria > Sphingomonadales > Sphingomonadaceae > Sphingobium > Sphingobium faniae. Next base: position 366,444 of record FMTU01000004.1, read on the forward strand.
CACGCCCAGCGACCTGATATGCTGGACCGAGCGGTGGATATGCGGCCCCGCTTCGGGATGGACGGTGATGATGTCCGCGCCCGCCTGCGCGAAGGCGTCCAGATACAGGTCCACCGGAGAGATCATCAGATGCACGTCGAACGGCTTTTGCGTGTGCGGGCGCAGCGCTTTCACCACGCCGGGACCGATGGTGATGTTGGGCACGAAATGGCCGTCCATCACGTCGATATGGACCCAGTCGCACCCCGCTTCGTCAATCGCGCGGACCTCCTCGCCCAGACGGGCGAAGTCGGCGGAAAGGATGGAGGGCGAAATGAGGATCGGGCTGGTCATTGACCGACCGCATTAGCGGCGGAAAAAGGTGGGGGCAACGCATCATTTCGTCCCGCTGCAGCGGCGGCGCGCTTTACCGCGTCGTTGCCCCGGAAGCGGATTGAAAATCATAGCAAATCGCCGCTGCGCCCTCTGGCAGCCTCTGTTTCGCGCCGCGCAGGCCGATCATGACACCCTCGACGATCAGGGGCGCGGCGATCAGGCGCATCGTGCATCGCCCGCACGTCGTCCGGTCGATATCGACATCCAGCGTGAAGCCGCGCCGATAGCGGATCGCGTAAGCCCGCAATCTTTCCATCGCCTCCCGCGAATCAGGCGTATAGAATGACAGGCTATGGGCGCGCGTGATCTGGCTGTTTCGTTCCAGCCCGAAAATGTCGAAAACCCCGGCGGTCCAGCTCAGCTTTTCGGTCGCAAGATCGCAATGCCACAGGCCAATCCCGCGCTCTGCCAGCGCCGCGTCGCTGCGCAGGATGTCCCGATCCAGCGTCAGCGGCGCCAGATGCTCCCGCCATTCATAGAGCGGCCAGCTATGATTCAGGGGAAGTGGCTCGATCGGACGCATGGGAAAAGCCTAGCGGTTGAGGGTTAAGCTCCGGTTGCCGTCCGGACCAGCCTGGCGACGAAAAAGCCGTCCGCGCCGCCTTGCGCGGCGAGGGCGTCGGGCAGGGTGCGGACCCATCCGTCCGGCGTCGGCACGATCCCGGCAGGCAGTTCGTCCGCCCGCACAGGGCAGGGCGTGAAATCCGGCCGCTTTGCAAGGAAGGCGGCGATCTGCTCCTCCCCCTCCGCCCGTTCCAGCGAGCAGGTGGCATATACCATCGTCCCGCCCGGTTTCACCCAATCGGCGGCGCGGCCCAGCAATTCCGTCTGCAACTCCGCCAGTTCCGCGATCTGGCGCGAGCCGATGCGGTGCAGCACATCGGGGTGGCGGCGATAAATGCCGGTCGCGCTGCACGGCGCGTCGAGCAGAACCGCGTCCACTGGCGCATCAGGCGACCATGTCCGCACATCACCTTGCGCGATCTGGGCGGAAAGGGTCGTGCGCGCCAGATTTTCGCGCAACCGTTCCAGCCGTTTCTTCGACTGGTCCACCGCCGTCACGCGCCAGCCAGCGGCGGCAAGCTGCATGGTCTTGCCGCCTGGCGCGGCGCACAGGTCCAGCACGGCACGCCCTTCGCCAGGCCCCAGCAATCGCGCGGGGCAGGAAGCCGCGATATCCTGGACCCACCACGCGCCTTCGGCAAAGCCGGGAAGTTCCGGGATCGCCGCGTTTTCGGCCAGACGGACATGGCCCGGCGCGAAGCTGGTTCCGCCCAGCCGCTTCGCCCAGATGGCCGTTTCCGCCGCATCGCGCAGGCCGACATCGACCGGAGGCCGCGCGCCATAGGCTTGTGCCGCCGCGTCCGGCATCGCCTCGCCCCATTGCCCGGCCCAGCGTGCCGCGACCTCCTGTGGCAAGGTCGGCGGATCGGGCAGCGTCGGTCCGTTCCGCGTCACCGTGCCGAACACGCCATGGACCAGCTTGCGTGGCCCGCCATCGACCAGCGGCAGCGCTGTCGCGATGGCCGCGTGGGGGGCGGTGCCGAGCGCCAACACCTGAGCCAGCGCGATCCGCAGCACCATCCGCGCCTTGGCGTCATCCGGCAGCGGCTGGCGGGTGGCCCCGTCGATCAGCGCGTCGAGATCGGCCAGATGGCGCAGCGTTTCCGCCGCGATCGCGTGGACCAGCGCCCGGTCGGCGGCGGGCAGCCCCTGAGCCGCGCCATGCAGCGCCAGTTCCAGCGGGTCGCCCCGCCGCAAGACGGCATCGAGCAGCCGGAGCGCCGCGCGCCGCGCGGGCAGGCCGGGAACATCGTCAGGTCGGGGGACTCTTGTCATCGCTTGCGCCTAGAGCATTTTCAGGGCGGGTGGAATGACCTGCCGCCCCGGAAAAGGCGGAAAGCGCAAAAGCTGTTTTCCGGCCCCGGCGCAAAGCCGCGCTTCAATCCCGCCGCAACGGATCGAGCGCGCTCGACCGGCGACGCGCCGGCGCGGGAGTGGGCGACAGCGCCGAGGCGCGGGGAGGCGCTGCGCGCACCGCGGGCGGCCCCATCTGCGCGGCCATGTCGTGCAGGGCCGCGATCCGCTTTTCCGTCGCGGGGTGGGTGGAAAACAGCTCGCTCACATGCGTCGGAACGATGTAAAGCTGCGCGGCGGCGGGATTGCGCTGTGCCACCGGATTGGGAATCCGCGCCGCCTGTCCCGAGATTTTCGCCAGAGCGGAAGCCAGCGCGCGCGGATCGCCGCTGATCTGCGCGCCCGCCGCGTCCGCGCCATATTCGCGGGTGCGGCTGATCGCCATCTGCACGATCATCGCCGCGAAGGGCGCGACGATCACCGCCAGAATCCCGGCGAGCATGTTGCCCTGCCCGTTCCCGTTCCCGCCGCGAAAGAACAGGCCGAAATTCGCCAGCATCGAAATCGCGCCCGCGATGGTCGCCACCATCGTCATGATCAGCGTGTCCCTGTTCTTCACATGGCCCAGTTCATGCGCCATCACGCCCGCCACTTCCTCGCGCGTCAGCATGGAAAGCAGCCCCGTGGTCGCCGCCACCGCCGCATTGTCCGGGTTGCGCCCGGTGGCGAAGGCATTGGGATGCTGCTCGTCGATCAGGTAGACGCGCGGCATCGGCAATCCCGCCCTTTGCGCCAACTCCTGCACCAGCCCGTAAAATTCCGGCGCGCTTGCCTGATCCACTTCGCGCGCATGATGCATGGAAAGGACGATCCTGTCCGCATTCCAGAAGGTGAACAGGTTCATGCCCGCCGCCACTAGCAGCGCGATCACCGCGCCGCCGCTGCCGCCCAGCGTGTAACCCAACGCCATGAACAGCGCGGTCAGCGCCGACATCAGCATCACCGTCTTGAAACCGCTCACTTGCACGATCCTCCTTTGCCGCCCAGAATACGGCCATGACATGAATATGGGGTGACGCCAGCGTCCCCGCAATCGAAAGGCCCGCCATGGGACATTATGACGGCAAGCGCCCCGCGCATGTAAAGGCGCCCGCGCATCTCTCCAAAAGCCCGCCGGTGCCCCGGCCCGACCCCCTCGACAAGGTGGCGGAGCAGACCGAGGAGCTCAGCCCCACCCGCTATGGTGATTGGGAGAAAAAGGGCATCGCCATCGACTTCTGACAGGGCGGCCGCGCACGGTCCGCCGACGATTCAGCACGGTTAACGTCGATCCGTGCCCGTGGCGCGAGGGAGCGCCTGTCCGCACTCTAGCCATGCCCGCCTGCTTCCGTGCAGGGTTTCCCTTGCAAATCAAGGGTTGCGGGGTCGCGAGTTGAATCTGGTTGCGGACATTCAGGTGAAGACGGTTTCGGAATATGCGCCCGAGGACGCGGCGCTTCTGTGCGGGGTGGGGCGCCTGGTCTGCGCCTGGACCATGATGGAACAGAGCCTGGAGAAAAAGATCGCGATGATGCGGCAGGCGATGGGCGATGTCCGGACCGTGGGAACCCGCAACCGGCCCGGCATGGCCAAGCTGATGACCGAATTGCGCACCATGGTCACGATGCGCGACCGCCGCAACGCGACCGCGCTCAACGAAATCTCGGCGATCGAACGCGACATGCAGCGCGTCGATCGCTTCCGCGCGCTGATCATCGGCGGCTTTCAGGAACCCGCCCCCGGCGGCTTCACCTGCCGCGACCCCCGTAACCAGCAGGTGCATGTGACGCTGGAGCAACTGGACGCGGAAACCACCGCGCTGGAACAGATGGCGCAGCGGCTGCTGGACGTCTGATACCCCTGAATAGTTCAGGAGAGGGATGCTTGACCTTTTCCGCGCGCGCGGCGATGCAAAGCCGTGCGGGTCGATAGCGAGAATGGAGAGTCATGTCGAACAAGCCTATTCGCAAAGCCGTCTTCCCCGTCGCGGGGCTGGGCACGCGCTTCCTTCCCGCCACCAAGGCCGTTCCCAAGGAACTGCTGCCCATCGTCGACCGTCCCCTGATCCAATATGCGGTGGACGAAGCGCGGGAAGCGGGCATCGAGCAGATGATCTTCGTCACCGGGCGCGGCAAGGGCGCGATCGAGGATTATTTCGACATCGCCTTTGAATGCGAAATCACCCAGCGCGCGCGCGGCAAGGATCTGTCCGCGCTGGAAGGGACGCGGCTCGATCCCGGCAATGCGGTGTTCCTGCGCCAGCAGGAGCCGCTGGGCCTGGGCCACGCGATCTGGTGCGCGCGCGATATCGTGGGCGACGAGCCTTTCGCCATCCTGCTGCCCGACGAGTTCATGAAGGGCGCTCCGGGGAAGGGCTGCATGAAGCAGATGGTCGACGCCTATGAAAAGGTCGGCGGCAACCTCATCTGCGCGCTCGAAGTGCCGATGGAGCAGACGCCCAGCTATGGTGTTATTGATCCGGGCGCGCGCGATGGCGCGCTGACGGAGGTGAAGGGACTGGTCGAAAAGCCCGCGCCGGGCGCCGCGCCCTCCAATCTGATCCTGCCGGGCCGCTACATCCTCCAGCCCGAGGTGATGAAGATTCTCGAAACGCAGGAAAAGGGCGCGGGCGGCGAAATCCAGCTCACCGACGCCATGGCGTCAATGATCGGAGGGCAGCCTTTCCATGGCGTGACCTTCGACGGCCGCCGCTTCGATTGCGGGTCCAAGGCGGGCTATATCGAAGCCAATCTGGCGCTGGCGCTGGAGCGCGACGACCTCGGCGACCACATCCGCGCCTTCGCGACCGCCGAACTGGGCCTGAACAAGGTCGCGGCGGCGGCCTGATCTGGCCCCTCCTCTTTGGGGGGAGAGAGTTCGCCGCTGCGCCGATGGAAGTCAATGCCCGCCCATCCCAAGGCGAAGGCTTTGCCAGCCGCCGGCCTAAACGAAATGGACTGGCAGGCGTCACGGCGCGTCAGGCGGACTGGACGATCTCGATCAGCAGGCCGTCCGCATTGCGTAGATAGGCCGTGTGCAGAACCGCGCCCGAAGGCAGGTGGACGTCCGGCGTCTTGTTGAGTGGGGTGAAGCCATATTCCGCCATCTTCGCCAGCGCCGCATCGAAATCATCGACGCGAAACGCCATGTGCGATGCGCCGGTATCGCAGGGTCGCGGGATATAGCGCTCGCGATCCTGGGGTGCGAGATACTGGAACAGTTCGATCTGATGCCCGCCCGGACAGTTGACGATGGCGACCTTCACCCGCGCGCGCGGCACGCCCGTGATATTCTCCATATATGTGCCGCCCGGATCGCTGGCGGTCCGGATATCGAAACCCAGGCAGTCGCGATAAAAGGCGATGGTCGCGTCCAGATCCGTAACCGTGTAGCTGGTGTGAATCGTCGCAACGACATGGAAGCTGCGTTCCGTCATACGCACCGCACCGGATGGAGCGATGCCGCGATCGTCTTTGAGCATGTCCTGTCCTCTCCGCCGCATCGGCCCCCAGATAAGATATTAAATATAGATAGCTAGGTAATCGTTATTTTAACATCGGGCCATTGCGATCTGGCGCGAGCACCGCAGGTGGATAGGCAGGCTGCGGATTTCGGTCGATAGCGCCGCGTGCGCCGGGCGGCGGTTGCGCCCTCGCTACGCCCTGATGCTGTCCATCGTGCGTCTGCCTTGCTTCAAGATAGGAACCTAAGTAAGCGATGTTTTGGCGTCGGCGCGCTAGTCGGCGGCATCATGGGAGAGTCGAAATGCTGCTGAAGGATCAGGTGGTTCTTTTGTCCGGCGTGGGCGAGGGCCTTGGTCGGGACACGGCGCTGCTGTTCGCGCGGGAGGGGGCTGACATCGCCATCACCGCGCGCCGCGCCGATTTTATCGAGCCGATCGCGGAAGAAGTGCGCGCGCTCGGGCGCAAATGCCTGCCGATGCTGTGCGATGTCGGCAATCTGGAGGATTGCCAGCGGGTGACCCGCGACGCTCTGGCGGAATATGGCCACATCGATACACTGGTCAATATCGCCTATAAGGGCGCCTGGCCCAATATCACGCCACTGCTCGACTGCGCGCCCGACGTGTCGGACTGGCGCGACTGTTTCGAGGTCAATGTATGGGGCACGCTGCAGATGACCCGCACCGTCGCGCCGCATATGGCAGAGCGTAAATCCGGGCGGATCATCATGATCAACACCATGACCGCCGAGAAGGTCTATGAAGGATCGGAAGCCTATTCCGGGTCCAAGATCGCGCTTCAGCGCATGACCCGGTCGATCGCGATGGAATTGGGGCCGGTGGGCATTCGGGTCAATTCCATGCATCCCGGCTTCATGTGGGGACCGCAGGTTGAAAAGGTGATGGCGCAGCGGGCCGCCGAAAACGGCACATCGGTCGAGGAGGAAACCGCCAAGGTCGCGGAGGGCGCCGCGCTGCGCTATATTCCGCCGACCGAAGAATATGCCCGCGTGCTGCTGTTCTTCGCGTCGGCGCTGTCCGACGGCGTCACCGGCCAGTCGCTGCACGTCAATGGCGGCCTCTATATGCAATGACGGCTGACGGGGACGCGACGCTGGGTCCCCGTCTTTTTCCTATCGCGGATCGAACCGGATCGGCAGCTATTGCATGCCCTGGCTGAAGAAGGCTGCCGCTGGCAGGCAGAAATGAAGGCCGGTCCCAAACGCCATATGCTTGCTGATATTGGGCCGTTCGAGATCGACCGGCTGAAGGGCACTCTGCCGATTATTGCCGATAGGGAGAGCGGGAAGTTTGACTCTTATCCCGACTTGTTTTCGTCTGAGACACCCGAACAATTCTACATCGGGGGAAAAATGAGGTCGCTATACAAATTGTATTTAACATTTCATAATGTCAATATGAACGGGCAAGAATGCATCGAATGAATGGGGGAAGCGCATCACTCGAAACGCCCATGACGCGCGGCAGCAGGGCGCAGATCCTGGCCGCCGCTCTCTCCTGTCTGGAGGCGACCGGCCTGCGCGGAACGCGCGTGGAGGACGTGCTGCGCGAAGCGAAGGTCTCACGCGCCACCTTCTACCGTCATTTTCCGAATATCGACGCCGTCATCATCGAACTGGCGGTTGCCGCCGCGCGCAATGCGCTGGCACGTGCGGTGGCAGACAGCCAGGCGCCGGGGGTCGACAGCGCTACCCGCATCGCTCGCGTCATCGCCGGCATGGCGGGCCGGATCAGCGACCCGCCGATCCTGGCGATGCTGGCGAGCAGTGATCAGTTGCTGCGCATTTCCAACCTGATCATGGGAACCGACCATGCGATGGCGATATTGTCGGCGCCGATCGTCCCTCTGCTGGATGCCGGTCGCGCGGACGGAACGTTGCGGGCGGATATCGACAATGCGCAGATGGTCGAATGGCTGACCCGCAACGCCACTTCGATCCGCAGCCGGCTGCCGCCGCATGCGCGCACGCCAGCGCAACTGGAAGCCTATGTCACCCGTTTCGTCATGCCCGGCCTGTTGGCGCAGCAACCAGCCGGGCTGGACGTCGTCCTCGATCGACTGGACGCGATTGAGCGGCGCCTGGGCGGCTGACATATGTGGTGGGCGGGTTCAGCCTGCCCTGTCGAAGCGCAAGTCGATCCGCGCGACCTCCTGATTGAAGCAGGAGGGTGGGAGTGCGCGCGCATCGGGTTCGTCGGCAAGGCGCACATTGTCGATCTGGCGCGTGATTTCGGGCCACGAACGTCAGATGCCTGGTGAGGTTGGGGCCGCCCGCACCCACGCCGTCGCCAGCGCGGGCACCGTCCGCTTGGTCGTGGCGGGCCAGCCGCGCATGTATGGCGTGGGCCTGCGCTACCGCTTCGGCGACTGACGCGGGTCAGACGCTGGCGCGGACCGCGTCGGGCGTCACGGATGTGACAACAGGGGCCTGCGCGACGCGGCAGGCCAGCCGCCACATCCGCCGCGCGGCGGTCGACGCGGCGGCCCCCGGCTCGATCAGGTGAAGTGTCGACCGGAATGGGTTGCCCTCTAGCGGCCGGGCGATCAGGCTGTCGCCGGCAAAGCTCGCCATGCTGTCTACGGTCAACGCGCAAATGCGCCGGCGCCGCGCGAAATTCTGGAGCGTGATGAAATTCGCCTCGGGGATTTCCAGCAGGCTCGCGCCATGGTCGCGCAGCAGGCGGTAGACGTCCAGGCACAGTTCGGGGTGGCTGATCGCCGGGAACACAGCGATCGTCTGGCCCTGCAACGCCGCCAACGGAATGACCTCATGATCGCGCAGCGGCGATTCCCGCGGCACGAACAACATGCCATATTGTTCGCACAGGATGATGTTGCGCCGCGTGGCTATTCCCTCCGGCAGCGGCGCGCCGATCATCAGCAGGTCGATCTCCGCGCGCCAATAGGCTTCCAGCAGCGGCTTTGGCTCCATCGACTGGATGCGCACCGACACATCGGGTTCGCGCCGCATGAACTCGTCGACCAGTCGGTCGCGCTCGGGCGCCGACGTACTGGCGCTGGAACAGCCGATGACGATGCGGGCATGATCCTGTCCGCCGATCTGCCGGGCGGACGCATGCAGCCGGTCCATTTCCACGACACAGCGCAGCGCGATCTCCAGAAACGCCTTGCCCTCGGCCGTCAGCGTGATCTGGCGGTGCGAACGGTCGAACAGCAGATAGCCAAGCTCCGCCTCCAGTTGCTTGACCTTTTCCGAAACGGAAGGCTGGGCCAGGCCCAGCCGGCTTGCTGCGCCGCTGAAGGATCGGGCCTCGACGACCGCCACGAAATAGCGCACCGCTTTCAGGTCGAGCCCTCGCACCCTGCTCCCTCCTATAGGCATATCCGATTATCGTCGTTGATGTTCCTATTAGACCTGCGGCCACCGCATCGCAATAATGATGCCGACAGGGCAGGCGGGTCCGCAAGACAGACGGACGGCGGCAGATCGGGAGAGGAAATTTTCATGGATTCGGTCGATATCGGCCGGGCGACCGAACAGGCGCCCGAATGTCCCAACGGCTTTCATCCGCTGGACTGGGACGAAGTGCATGATCCCTTCCCGAAGCTCGCCGAACTGCGCGCGCAATGTCCGGTGTCGACGGTGCGGCGCGATCCCATTCCGCCGATGAAGCTTTTCACCAAATTCGCCGATATTTCCCAAATCTATCGCGATTGGGAAAGTTTTGGGAACATGGGCATCATCGTCAATCCGGTTGAACATGCCGGCATGGCGGCTGAACAACGCGCCATCATTTCCACCGATCCGCCGCGTCACGGCGCGATGCGGCGCTTCGCTCTTCAGGCGCTCTCGCCCGCGCAGATCGACGCGCATATGGACGGCATCGCCGCCTATGCGCAGGCGGAAACGGCGAAGCTGCCGATGGGCGAGGATGTCGAGATGATGGACGCCTGGGCGGGGCCGATCCCATCGGTGGCGACCGCCCGCGCGCTCGGTCTGCCGGACGCGGACGCGCTGTCCTTTCGCCGCTGGGTTCGCATGGGCATAGAGGCCAATGCGCGTCGCATGTCGCCATCCTCGACCGAATTCCGCTGGGCGGACGGCGCCGACGCCTATGGCGCGGGCATGTTTCCCGAATCCGCGGACTTCGTGGGTAAATGGGTCCGGGCGCGCCGCGCGGCGGGTAATCCGCAGACCGGCGACGTCCTGTCGAAGATGCTGGACTATGTCGATGAGGAAAGCGGCATTTCCTTCACCGATCAGGAAGTGGTGGACCAACTGGTCACGATCATCGCGGCGGGCAACGACACCACCGGCGGCCTGATCGGCAATTTCCTCTATCGGCTGGCGACGACACCCGGCCTGTTCGACATGCTCAAGCAGGATCGGTCGAAACTCATCATCGCGATCGAGGAATCGCTGCGGCTCGATCCGCCGCAAATGATGTTTCCGCGCCTCTGCCTGAAGGACGCCAACGTCGGCGGCGTCAATGTGAAGGCGGGCGAGGTCATCATCATGTCCATGGCGTCGGGCAATCGCGACGAGGAATTTTATGGGCCGGATTCCGATCAGTTCCGGCTCGACCGCAAATATCCCAACCCCCGCCATCTTTCGATGGGCCGTGGCATCCACACCTGCATCGGCGCCTATCTGGCGCGCAAGGTGGCGAAGGTCGCCATCGACGCGTTGCTTGAACGTTTTTCAGGCGTCCGGCTTGCGGACGGCTATAGCTATGAGAAGGTTCTGTTCCATCATTTCCGCGCGCCCGAAACGCTGCGCATCGTGCTGGAGGCGTAACATGGCGAACCAGGTGAGCGTGAACCGCAATCTGTGCATGGGCGCGGGCGAATGCGTCTGGACGGCGCCGAAGGTGTTCGAAATGGACGATGAGGGCAAGGCGGTGGTCGTCAATCCAGACGGTGCCGACGACGCCGCGTTGAAAATGGCGATGAACGGCTGTCCCAATTTCGCGATCCGCTATCGCGCCGGTACTGATTGAAGGCGGGCACGGACGCCGGATCTGCGCGTAAAACGGTGCTGGGCCTGGCTAACTGGCGCGCTCCGCCTCGACCCGAACGAACAGTTGAAGATCATCCTGCGCGCTGTGGGGCGCGTCCAACGTGCCCAACATGCCCGCGTTCACCGCCCTTGGCCTCACTCCGGCGACCGCCTCTATTCAAAGCGGTACGCGCTCGCTCGCCAACCGTCACGAACAGATCGCCAGCCTGTTCGGCGTGCCGCGCAGCAGGGCGCTTTGGATCGCACAGACGGCCGAATATATGAACATCACCGTTGGAGTGGCGCGTGATTATGCCATGACACGCTATGCTGGCATGGGCGCGCCGGGGCAGTCCGGCTTCATGCGCTATACAGACCAGCGTGGCGGAACTCGCGTGACGCGCGATCAGCGCGGCAGTGGCGTCAGGAAATGCGCTGGCTCGCGATAGTCCGGGTCGGCCGATCCCTGCATCGCGCTCAGCATCAGATCGCGGTCCGACCGGATGGAATCAGCATAGTCGTCATGCGTGAACACGAAAAAGGCGTCCGCCGCAATCGCCTCCACCACCGCCCGGCCCACATGATCCGGGGCCATTCCCTGACTGGTCGACAACTGAGCCGGCGGCCTGATCCCGCCTTTCAGCGCGTTGGGTCGCGCATCCTCCGCATTGGCGCGAAGGTCGGTGCTGACGATGCCGGGGCAGACGGCGGACACGCCGATCGCGGTCCCCGCCAGTTCCTGCTTCAGCACCGTCGCGAAATTCAGCAGCGCTGCCTTGCTGGTCGTATAGGCGCCCTGCGTGGCGAAGGGGTGCAGCGCGGTGATCGAACACATCATCGCCACATGGCCCTCCTGTCCGCGCGCCTTCATGCCGGGCAGGAATGTCCGCACTGCGTGTAGCGCTCCCATGATATTGACCTCATAGACCCAGCGCCAGGCGTCCAGGTCGATCGCGTCGAGCGCGCCGGTATAGGCGACGCCAGCATTGCTGATCAGGACATCGACGGGGCCGAGTTGCGCCTCCACTGCCTCGCGCGCGGTGATCCAACTGTCCGCATCGGTCACATCCAGCGGCACGGCGATCGCGCTGCCCGCGCCCAGGTCGGCGGCGATCCGCTCCGCGCGCGGAAGATCGCGATCGGCCAGCGCCACGCGTGCGCCCGCCGCGATCAGATGCCGGGCGATCGCCGACCCGATGCCGCCTGCGCCGCCGCTGATGAGGGCGATGCGACCCTCGAAATCCTTCATGCCGGTTCGTCCTTTCGTCAGCGTTTCCGGGTGGCGACCGACGCCGCCTTGAAACCGGGCGTGCCGGTCCAGGCGGTCGCCGCTCCGTCCGCCACGATCGCCGCGCCCGATACGAAGGACGCCTTGTCCGACGCCAGGAACAGCACGACATGGGCGATGTCTTCAGGCCGGCCGAAACGGCCCGATATCCGGGGCGCCGCCATCACCTCGATCAGTTCGGGATACTGCGCTTTCATCTTTTCGAACGGCGCGGTGAAGACGGTGCCGGGGCACACCGCGTTGCAACGGATATTGTAGCGCGCATAATCCACCGCGGCGCGGTGGGTCATGTTGATGATCGCGACAACGAAACCCGCGCCCACGATTGCCACATTGCCCTCTCCCATATCGACGCATCGCGTCGTTATGGATACAGATGGACATATTAGTTCCACGTGGTCAATATGAATGGTAATATATGTATCACGCAGTCTGATAATTGAGGGGGGAACGCCCAATGGCTGCAAACGCTATCGTCCATCCGGCGCGCTCGACCTCTTTCTGGAGGAGGATATGGATATGCCCGCCGCCTGACCCGCGCCGGCATCGCGCCGGAAAGCTGGACCGATACGGTCAGCGACCGCGATCCCAAACGGGGGCTTGGGCGTATACTCGCGCAGCGGCGTGGTGCATGATCGGCGGCGGCGGATTCGGGCGATGGGCAACCGGCGGCGCGGTGGGACACTGTATTAAGTGAGAACGGACCTCAATCTTCTCCGGATATTCCTCTATCTTTTCGATGAACGCAGCGCCAGCAAGGCGGCCGGCCGCGCCGGCCTGACGCAACCGGCGATGAGCCACGCGCTCAATCGGCTGCGTGGGGCGCTTGGCGACCGGCTGTTCACGCGCGGGGCGGGCGGCATGATGCCGACCCAGTTCGCGCTGGAAATCGAACCGGCCGTGCGCGCGGCCATGGGTCAGTTGATCAAGGTGCTCGAAAGGCCGGCCTTCGATCCCGCGCGCACCCGCCGCCGCTTCACCATCGCCATCGGTCCCTATCTGTCGGAACTTCTGGGCCTTCCCCTTCTCAGCGCGCTGGCGCAGGGCGCGCCCCATTGTCAGTTCAATCTGTTCAAGAATTTCGAACGTCTCGTCGAACATATCGACCGGGGCTTCATTGATGCCGCCATCGCCGGCTTTGATGCGATTCCGGCGCATCTGGCTTTCGAAACCCTGTTTTACGAGGACATGGCGTGGGTCGGCGGCAGTCAGTGCCCGCTCGCCGATGCCGCCCCGCTCGACGATCTGCTCAAACAACCGCGCGTCGCCATTACCACGTCCCGCTCGCCGATTCCCGAAACGGATGTCGAAAGCGAAAGCGGGCTGCACCACAGGGTAGCCATCCGGCCCGGCGGGCCGGCCGACGGAACCGGCGGGGGCGCATCGCCAGCCCGCCTTTCGGTGTTCGACAATATCCTGGCGCTGCGCCTCATCGCGACGACGCCTTTCGTCGCCATCATGCCGCGCCGGTTGATCGAAAATCATCGTGAACATCTGGCGCTTCGCATCTTTTCCGCCCCGACCGGCCTGGATGCGATGCCCATGTATATGGTCTGGGGTCGCGATCGCGAAAATGATCCCGGCCTCCTGTGGCTATGCGACATGATCCGTCGATGCGCGGCCATGGCCACCGACGAGGTGGGACGAACGCCTTCAGGTATACGCGCATAGTTTATTCATGCTGCGCATCTGCGGATGAAAACAGTTCATTTGACCGAAATCGGCGGCGATCCAATACTGGCCACCTCAAAAAAGTCGCGGATCGCCGTTGATCGTGGTTTGTCGGCCATTGCCAGAATCCCTCAAAAGGAGAGGTTCGGGAAAGGCTCTCATCTTCGATAGCGATACCGCGATAAAATCGGAGAGGAGAGAATATGCCTGAATTCAAGACGCGGGTTTCCCGCCAGCGATTTCTGCGCGGTGTTTCCGCGACGGCGGCAGTGGCCGCCTGTTTCAGCCCCTTGTTCGCCGGATCGGCCATCGCGCAACAGGCTGGCGCGCGCTCTGTTTCTGAAGGAGGCATCCAGGATATCGTCGTGACCGCGCGCAAACGCGCCGAAGCGTCGCAGACGGTGCCGCTCGCGATCACCGCCGTATCGGCCCAGGATCTGGAGCTTCGCCGCGTCACGCAGGTCGCCGACGTCAAGGCGCTCGCGCCCAGCATCTCGATGCAGAGCGACTCCTACACCAATTTCGGCGTCAAGATCGGCATTCGCGGCCAGCAGTCGACGGACTCGCTGCTTCAGGCGCAGACGTCGGTGGGCATCTATATGGACGGCGTCTATGTCGCCAACTCCGCTGGCCTGTTGCTCTCCAATCTGATGGACGTCCAGCAGGTCGAAGTTCTCAAGGGGCCGCAAGGCACGCTGTTCGGCCGCAACACGACTGGCGGCGCGATGGTGGTGACAACCAACCTGCCCAGCTACGACAAGATCTCCAACCGCTTCAGCGTCGGCGCGGGCAATTTCGATCGTTTCGAAATCTCCAATACGTTGAACATCCCGCTCGCTGACAATGTGGCGATCCGCCTGTCGGGCCAATATTCGGGCAATCACGGCTATGCGCGCAACATCGGCAGAGGCTCATCGCGCCCGATGGCCGACCAGAAGGCCTATGCCTTCCGCGCCGCGCTGATGACCGATCCGACTGATCGGCTGAACGTGGTCCTGCGCGCCGATTATTCGCACGGCGAATCCCACGGTCGGCACCAGAAGGTCGCCTATGTCAATCCGAACGGCGCGGCCACGCTCGCCACGCTCGTCTATCTTGGCCTGTGGAATGCGCCCACGGCCGCCGCGCCCGGTGGCACGCCCAATCTGCCAGCGCTCACCGCGCGTGGCCTCACCCCGACGACGGCTTTCCCGTTCGCGGCCGACTATATACTGGGGACCCAGCCTGACGACCTGTTCACGATGAACACCAACATCTACGGCCAGGCGAATATCAAGGAATATGGGTTCAGCGGCACGCTGACCTATGATTTGAACGATGACGTCTCGCTCAAATCGATCACCGCCTATCGCCACATGAACTATAATTCGGTGCAGGATTCCGACGCCAGCCCGCTGCCGCTGCTCGACACGCCCGACCAATTCCAGCGGCTGAACGTCTTCAGTCAGGAACTGACCCTGTCGGGCGTCGCGTTCGGCAACCGTTTGTCCTGGGCGGTCGGTGGCTATTATTTCCGCCAGACGGGTCAGGATCTTCAGGGCCCGGTCGTCGCGCTGGCGCCGATCAACCCGCGCCGGGCGATCACCGATGGCAGGTTCCTCCAAAAGAGCGCGGCTGCCTATGGGCAGGTCACGTTCAGCCTCACGGATGCGCTGCGCGTCACGGCAGGCGTACGCTATACCGATGAAAGCCAGCGGCTCACCAACTTCTCGCGCACGGCCATCGCCCTGCCGCCGCCGAACAACACCGTAACCTGCGACCTTAGCGGCCTGCCCTATCCGGGTTGCAGCGCGTCCTTCCTGCAAAAGGCGGACAATATCTCCTACACTTTCTCCACCGATTATACGGTGGCGCCCGACGTCATGCTCTACGCTCGCACCTCGCGCGGGTTCAAGGGTGGCGGCACCAACGTGCGCGGCGCGCTCTCCTTCGCGCCGGAAAGCGTGACAGACTATGAAATCGGCCTGAAGTCCTATCTGTTCGACCGCAAGATCCGCTTCAACGCGGCGGTCTACCAGTCGGACTACAAGAATATTCAGCGCGTTGTCATCATACCCGACGGCAGGGGCGGCGTGACCTCGCTTGTCAACAACGCCGCGTCGGCGCGGATCAAGGGCGCGGAAGTCGATATCCTCGTCCGTCCGATCGACGGACTCACCCTTGCCTTTGCGGGCGCCTATACCGACCCCCAATATCGCAAATATATCTCGAACGGGGTCGACCGGTCAGGCAACGTCTTCCAGGCGGTGACGAAATGGAGCTGGAATGCGGCTGCGTCCTATGAAATCCCGGTAGGCGACGCGATCCTGCGACCGTCGACGGACATGGTCTATCAGTCGACGGCGAATTTCCAGGCGGACAGCAATACGCCCGCGCTCAATTCGGCGCTCTACACCACGCAAAAGGGCTATGCGCTGGTGAATGCGCGACTTGCCTATGAATGGGATGGCGGCGACACGTCGGTGTCCCTGTGGGTCAAGAATATCGCCGACAAGAAATATATGATCAACGCGCTCGATGTCGCTCAGTCGATCGGCTTCGTCGTCCAGAACTATGGACCGCCACGTTCCTACGGCATCCAGTTCACCAAGACATTCTAGTGTAGTGGATTTGAAATACGCCTCATTATAGCGGTCAGGCGCGGAGCGTATTTCAAATTCATCAACCACACTAGAATCCTATATTTGCTAGTGACCCTGTTGAATCTGAAGTTCGTTCAACGCCTGCCTAAAAGTGTGACGAACTTCAGATTCGGGTCACTGGAGCCGATCGACCTTCAGCGTCGGCAGATCATGGCAGCAGCGAGATGAACGACCCTGTTGGAGTGTGCGACGCGTCGGTGATATGGGGTTGCGAAGCGGCGGAAATGTTTGAGTGGGCCGAAGCATTGTTCGATTTGGTTTCGAGGCTTGTAGATGGAGGCATCGTGCGGGATTACGGAATATAGATACAAACTGAAAATCGCAGTGTTGGCGGTTCGAATCCGTCCCCGTCAGGCGAAGCGCGCCCGGTTCCGCATCCATTCGCGCCCGGCTCCGCGCGGCGGGCTCGCCATGATGTGCTTCCATGCACGTTCGTGGAAGAAGAAGGCGACCGCATTCACCATCGGCTCGATCAGGGCGATGCCGCTCGCTATCGCGACCGATCCGGTCAGCAGATAGGCTACGGAAAATCCGACGATCAGGTGGATGGACAGATAAGTGGCGGTTTTGGCGAGGTCGAGCGGCATGGTGAAATCTCCTGCCGATGCATTTAAGAATTAATCGCAATAATGGCCAGCGGCTTTTCCCGCTGGCTCTGATCGTTTCAACCGATCATTATAAGCCAAGGAGGAACGGGCCATGGGCACAGGGATCAGGGTCGGAATCAGCGGCTGGACCTATGAGCCATGGCGCGGCGCTTTCTATCCCGATGGGCTGCGGCAAAAGGATGAACTGGCCTATGTCGGCGCGCATCTGATGATCGCGACCGAAATCAACGCGACCTATTATGAGACCTGTGGGCGGGTGGGCGTATGACATTGTAGCTTTTGGATTTTCGACATGTTGCCTGTGAGGCCACGGGTCTGCGATAGGGCGGTGGCAGTTCTCAGGCTGCTGCGAGAATGTTCATTATGCGCTTGAGGTTGCAGGCGATGCCGCCTCCTGGTCAAGGGCGACGAATTTGGTGTGTTGTCGCCGACAAGGCCTTCGACAGCAACGACATCATTGCCGAACGCAATGAGCGAGGCGCGAAGACCGTCATCCCGCAGCATCCGCGCCGCGCCATTCCCGCTGGGGGAAGTGAGGGCTTATGCTCGACAGTGCAACCATCGGGCAGATCAAGCCGGTCAAAGAATTTGAGCATCTGCCCGCCGATCAACAAAGCCATGCCCCAATGGAATAACAGGGTGACGTTGCCGTAACGGGCCGAATTATCATGCCATATCATGGGCTTCTTTTGTCTGGCGTCTTGTCTGCGGACTCAGGCGATGCTCTCGACGATGCCGCCTTCCACGCGCAACGCGGCGCCGGTCGTCGCGCTGGCCTGTGGCGAGGCAGCATAAACGGAAAGATGCGCCACTTCCTCTGGGCTGGCGAAACGGCGCAGCAGGGTCGAGGGCCGGTTCTCCTGAAGGAACAGCGCCTCCATTTCAGCAGGCGATACCCCACGTTCGGCGGCCAGATCGGCCATCATCTGCACCGCGCCTTCGGTGCGCGTCGGGCCCGGCAGGATCGTGTTGACCGTAACGCCGGTGCCGGCCAGCACCTTGGCCAACCCGCGCGACAGGCCTTGCAGCGCCGCCTTGCTGACGCCGTAATGGACCATCTCGGTCGGGATGTTCAGCGCGGATTCGCTGGAGATGAATTGAATGCGTCCCCAGCCGCGCTCGCGCATGCCCCTGGCATAATGGCGGGCGAGCCGCGCGCCGCTGAGAACGTTGACCTCGAAGAACTCGCTCCACAGCGCATCGTCGATTTCGAAGAAATCGCGCGCGCCATAGATGCCCAGATTGTTGACCAGGATGTCCGCCTGCGATTCCGTCGCGATCAGCGATTCGCAGCCTTGCGCCGTGCCGATGTCGGCAACGACGCCCGACGCATCGTCGCGCCCGGCCTCTTCGTTCATATGCGCGACGGCGCTGTCGACGCGGCCTCGATCACGCCCGGTGATGACGATCCGCGCGCCTGCTTTTGCAAGGCCGGTCGCGATGGCGAGACCAATGCCGCCGGTCGCGCCGGTGACGATGGCGCTCTTTCCCGCAAGATCGATCCTCATGATTTGTCTCCTGTTGGGGATTGTCAGTCGAAGCGGAAGGCTGAAATGAAGGTTTCCATGACAGGTTCCGAATAGATTTTCCGGCCCGGTGCCGGTCCGCCCGCGCCTGCGGCGATCAGAAGCGGGATCAGATGCTCTTCCCCGCCAGCCGGGTGGCAGAGACGGGCATGAGGCGCGGCTTCCCAATCGCCCAGCAACGCCTCGCGCCGTTCAGCCGGGCTTTCGACCGCATCGGTCAGCCACTCGTCGAACTCTTGCGAAAGGGCGGTGAAGCGGGTGTCGCCATAGGCGCGCATATTGTGGAAGCTCATGCCGCTGCCGACGATCAGCACATCTTCGTCGCGTAAGGCCGTCAGCGCACGGCCCAGCGCCAGATGCGCGGCGGGCTGAAGGTCGCGCCGGAGTGAAAGCTGGACCACCGGGATGTCGGCTTGGGGCGCCATCAGTTTCAGCGGAATGAACACGCCGTGATCGAAACCGCGCTCCGGATCGATGCGCGCGTCGAAACCCGCCTCGCCGATCAGCGTGGCGACGCGCCCGGCCAGCGCGGGATCGCCCGGCGCGGGGTAGGTCAGTTCATAGGTGTGCTGGGGGAAGCCGTAATAATCGTAGATGAGTTGCGGGCGGGCTTGGCCGGTGACGCTGAATTGCGGCTCCAGCCAATGCGCGGAAACCAGCAGGATCGTGCGCGGACGGGCGGGCAGAGTTTCCATGACGCCCTTCAGCATTGCCGCCATCCCACGCCATGTATCGGGCGGGTTCCAGTCCATGAAGAAGCACGGACCGCCGCCGTGGGGAATGAAGAAGGTCGGCATGCGAGTGGCTTTCGAGGGCTGCTCGGCGGGCATGAGATGTTCTTTGGTCAGGTTCATGGCAGCCATATAAGAGACGGATGCCGGAAATCGAGGAGGCGGAGGCTGCCGCGACTTCAGAACAGGCTGTCCACAGCATGGATCGCCAGCCCCACCAGTCCGCCCACCAACGTGCCGTTGATGCGGATATATTGCAGGTCCCGCCCGACGGCATTTTCCAGACGGCTGGTCACCGTCCCCGCATCCCAGTCCCGCACCGTCTCGCTCACCAGCGTGACGATGGAATCGCCATAGCTGGCCGTCGCGCCGACCGCTGCCCGCCGCACGAAGCGGTTGATCGGCCGCCGCAGCCCTTCTTCGGTCTGGAGCGTTTCGCCCAGTTGCCTGAGCGCCTCGCCCAGCCGTCCGGCCATCGCCTCGCCCGGATCGCGCACCGCCCGCAGCATGCCCGCGCGCGCCTGTTCCCACATGCCGTCGATCCACCGCTGCATGGCCGGATTGTCGAGAATCTCGTCGCGAACGCGGGCGACCTTCGCCTGCATCTCCAGGTCGAATTGCAGGTCGGCCGCCAGCTTCGCCATGCCTTCCTCCGCCTTCAGGCGCAGGCCATGGCCAGGATCGTCCGCCATGTCGGCCAGCAGCTTGCGCAGGCCATTGAGGATCGCATTGGCGAGATTTTCGTCGAGGCCCGTCCAGCGCATGATCTTGCCCGCCCGCTCATGCACCATCTGGCGGATGAGATGCTCATTCCCCTCCAGCGTCCGATCCGCCCAGCGGATGATCCCGTCCATGACCGGCGCGTGCCGCCCGTCGCGCATCGCCGCTTCCAGCGCCTGCCCGATCAGCGGGGCGACGTTCATGGCGCGCAGCCGCTGGCCGATGGCGCCCTTGACCATGCCGCCCAGCCGTTCCTGGTCCAGCGTTTCCAATATCTCCGCCGCCAGCCGCGACGCGCCTTCGCGCAGCCGCCCGTCTCCGCTGGCGGGCGTGGACAGGAAACGCCCGGCGGCCCCCGCGACATCCAGCCCGCGCATCCGCCGCGCGACGACGGCAGGCGTCAGGAAATTGTCCCGCAGGAACAGGGCCAGCGTATCCCCGATCCTGTCCTTGTTGCGCGGGATGATCGCCGTATGCGGGATCGGCAGGCCCAGCGGGTGGCGAAACAGCGCCGTCACCGCGAACCAGTCGGCGAGGCCGCCGACCATGGCCGCTTCGGCAAAGGCCTGAACGAAGCCGATGGCGGGATGCAGGTGGACCGT
The DNA here is from genome assembly GCA_900100475.1 of Sphingobium faniae. GTDB lineage: Bacteria > Pseudomonadota > Alphaproteobacteria > Sphingomonadales > Sphingomonadaceae > Sphingobium > Sphingobium faniae. Next base: position 386,948 of record FMTU01000004.1, read on the forward strand.
GGCGCGGGCCGCGAGGAAAAGCGCGGCCATGAACAGCAACATGCCCGTCGCCACCAGCCGCATGTTGCGCGCCGGATGGGCGGGAATATCGCTCAGGGACCGGGTCACGCGGAGCAGCTTCATGGCCTTTCAACGGTTACGCTGGCGTTTCGTTCAGGCAAGCTTTTCTTTTCGTTCGCGCCGCTATTTTCCGTTCGGTCATTCCGCCGCTTGGGTCTGGCCCGCATGGGCCTTGTCGTCGCCCGGCTTGTAGGTGAGCAGCCGCCGGCTGAGCCGCGGGCCGATCCATTGCTCCACGCCCAGCGCCAGGCTGAACGTCGCGGGCACGATCACCAGCGTCAGCAGCGTCGAGAGCAGCAACCCGCCGATCACCGTGATGCCCATGGGCGCGCGCCACGCGCCGTCGCCGCCCAGCGACAGGGCGGTCGGCACCATGCCCGCCACCATCGCCACCGTGGTCATGACGATGGGCTGGGCGCGCTTGTGACCCGCATCGACGATCGCGTCGAACTTGGGCACGCCCTTGCCCATCTCCTCCAGCGCGAAGTCGATGACGAGGATCGAGTTCTTGGCGACGATGCCCAGCAGCATCAGCAGGCCGATGAACACCGGCATGGACAGCGGATTGCCGGTCAGATGCAATGCCAGCGCGCCGCCCAGGGGCGCGAGCAGCAGCGACCCCAGATTGACGAAGGGCGGCATCACCCGCTTGTAGAGCAGCATCAGGACGGCCAGCACCAGCAAAATGCCGGACACCACCGCGACGACGAAATTCCGGATCATCTCCGCTTCGAACTTGCTGTCGCCCGCGTTGATTTTCTGCACGCCCTGAATCTTGCCGCCCAATATGGCCTTCATGGTCGGCAGGGCGTTGATGTTCGTCATCGCCTGGCTGGTGACGATGCCCGGAGCCAGATCCGCGCCCACCACGACGCGGCGGATCTGGTTGTAGCGGCGGATTTCCGTCGGGCCGGAACCGAATTCGATATCGGCCACCACTTTGAGCGGCACTGATCCGCCGTTTACCGTCGGCACCGGCATGTTGGCGATCGTCGCCATGTCCTTGCGGCTGCCTTCCTGCACGGCGACGCGGATCGGGATCTGCCGGTCGGACAGCGAGAATTTCGCCGTGTTCTGGTCGATCTCGCCAATGGTGGCGACGCGGATCGTGTTGCTGAGCGCGGCCGTCGTCACGCCCAGGCTGGCGGCAAGGTCGAAGCGCGGCTTGATGACGATTTCGGGCCGCTGCATGTCGCCATGGACGCGCGCTCCGCGGATTTCCCGCACGCCCGCCATTTCAGATACGAGCTTGTTGGCGGTGCTTTCCAGCAGTGCCGGATCGTCGCTGCCCAGCATGATGATGATGTCGCGGCCGAAACCGCCGCCCGATTGCGACTGGAAATTGACGCGGGCGTCGGCGACCTGCTGGAATTGCGGCGCGACCTTGCGTTCCCATTCGACCGACGAGATCGGCCGGTCCTTCCGCAAGGTGAGGAAAATCTGGGCCTCGGTCGGCTCGATACTGGCGAAGGCCGCTTCCACGACATCCTTGTCCGCCGCCAGCATCTCCGCGACGCGGCGGGTGATGGCGGTCGTCTGCTGCAATGTGCTGCCGGGAACGGTTTCGATCTGCACCTGACTGAAATCGGTGTCGATGGTCGGCTGGAAGGCAGCGGGCAGCGTGGCGAAGGCAAGGATGGTGGACAGAAACGCCAGCAGCCCCAGGCCGACCGTCCAGATGCGATGGTCGCGCAGCCATGCGGTATAGCGCGCCATGCCGCCCTTCGCGCGATGGGCCATGGCGCGGCGCTGGTCCAGCGACCAGCGCAGCACGCCCATGTAACGGTCCATCAGCCAGCCTTCGCCATGGCTTTCTTCGCCGTGTGCCTTCAGGAAATAGGCCGCGACCATCGGGGTGATCAGGCGCGCGACGGCCAGGGACAGCAGAACCGCGACCACGACCGTCAGGCCGAACTGCTTGAAGAACTGGCCCGTCAGGCCGGGCATGACGCCCACCGGCAGGAAGACCGCGACGATCGCCATCGTCGTCGCCAGCACCGCAAGGCCGATTTCGTCCGCGGCGTCGATCGACGCCTGATAGGCCGTTTTGCCCATTCGCATGTGACGGACGATATTCTCGATCTCCACGATCGCGTCGTCGACCAGCACGCCCGCCACCAGGCTGAGCGCCAGCAGCGAGATCATGTTGAGCGTGAAGCCCATCATGTCCATGAACCAGAAGGCGGGAATCGCGGACAGGGGGATGGCGAGGGCGGAGATCATCGTCGCCCGCCAGTCGCGCAGGAACAGGAAGACGATGACGACCGCCAGCACGGCGCCTTCGATCATCGCCTGCATCGCGGCATGATATTGATTACGGGTGTAATCGACGCTGGTGTACAGCTGCTGGAACTGCACCTTCGGGTTTTCCTTCCGAAGCGCGTCCAGAATCTTCAACGATTCATCATAGACGGTGACGTCGGACGCCCCCTTGGCCTTTTCCAGACGGAAGCTCGTCACCTGCCGCCCGTTCATCAGCGAGAGCGAGCGCTGTTCGGCATACATGTCGCGCACTTCGGCCAGATCGGCGAGCTTCACCGTGCGGTCGCCGGAAATGGCGATTTGCGTCTGGCCCAGCGCATAGGCGTTCTTCGCGTTGCCCAGTACGCGGATGGCCTGTTCCGCGCCGGCGATTTCCGTGCGTCCCCCGGCCGCGTTCAGGTTCACCTGCTGCAATTGCTGGTTCACCTGAGCGGCGGTCACGCCATGGGATTGCAGCTTGGCGGGGTCGAGTATGACCCGGATTTCCCGGCTCACCCCGCCGCCGCGCGTCACCGCCGCCATGCCCGGCACCGCCAGCAATCGCTTGGCGACGGTGTTGTCGACATACCAGGACAGTTCTTCCAGCGTCATGTCGGTGGCTTCCGCGCCGAAATAGGCGATCGGGCCGCCGTCGATGTCGACGCGCTTGACCTGCGGTTCCAATATCCCTTCGGGCAGGTCGCTGCGGATCTGGTCCACCGCGTTCTTCACATCGTTCACGGCGCGGTCGACCGGCGTGCCGATTTCGAACTGCACATTGGTGAGCGACTGGCCTTCCGACACGAAGGAGGTGATCTCGTCGACGCCGCTGATGGCGCGGACGGCCGCTTCGACGCGCTGCGTGACCTGCGTTTCCAGTTCGGTCGGCGCGGCGCCCGGTTGCAGCACGGTGACGCTCGCCATGGGAAAGCTGACGTCGGGCTGCTGGTTCACGTCCATGTCGATGAAACTGGCCATGCCCGCCAGCAAGAGCGCCAGGAACAGCACGAGGGGCGATGTCGGGTTGCGGATGGCCCAGGCGGAAATGTTGCGAAAACTCATGACGGCCTTTCTCGCCGGACTGATCCTGCTGTCCGGCAGCGGTGTGCGGGCCGCCGCCGATATGTCATTGCGCCTTGCGAAGCTCCGGCTTCACCTTCTGTCCGGAAGTCAGGAAAGCGCCCGCCGTTTCCACGATCCGCTCTTGGCCGGTAATCCCGCTCTTCACCGATACGCCCGTATCGGACACCTGGCCAACGGTGATGTCGCGCCGCTCCACCTGATTGCCGTTGCCGACGATATAGACATAATTGCCCTTGTCGTCGCTCTGCACCGCCGATTCCGGCAGGACCGTCGACTGGCCCGATCCGCTCACGATGGTGGCGGATGCAAAACCGCCCGGACGGATCGCGGCATTATAGGAAATAGCGATGCGGGCCACGCCCTGCCGGCTCTGCGGGTCGATGACGGGCGATACCTGCCAGACGCGCCCCGCGAATTGCGCGGAGCCGCCGACGGGTTTCACCATGGCGCTGTTGCCCGGCCGCAGCGTCGCCAGATCGTCCTCGCTGACCTGCGCCAGCATTTCCATTTCGCCGCCCTGGGCCATGCGGAACAGCACGCCGCTGCCCGCCCCGACGATCTGGCCGGGTTCGACATCGCGGGTCAGGACGAGGCCGGCGGCAGGCGCGCGAATATCCAGCCGGCCATTGCGGGCGCGCTGTTCGGCCAGTTGCGCGACGGCGACGTTCACGCGGGCCTGCGCGGCATCGCGAGTCGCCGTGCGCTGGTCGATGTCCGCCTGACTGATGAAGCCGCGCGACACCAGCGCCCTGGCCCGGTCAAGCTGCGCCTGCGCCAGCTTGGCGTCGGCGCGGGCGACTTCGATCTGGGCGGCGAGGGAGCGGGCCTGTTCGGTCTGCACCGATCGTTCGATCACCGCCAGCGTCTGACCGGCGCGCACCCAGTCGCCCGGTTGCACCAGCACCTGCCGCACTTCGCCGCCTTCGCCCACGACGCCCACCGGCATTTCGACGCGCGCCGCCAGCGATCCGGTCGCATTGACGGTCCGTTCGACCGCTGACCGGCCGGGGCTGATGACGGTGACGGACGGGATCGTCTGGGCTGCCGGTTCCGTGCTTGCCGCGGGCTTTTCGCGCATCGACAGCCACAGCGCCAATATGATGAGCAGGATGGCGGCGCCTGCTGCAAACGGCAGCCACCGGCGCCGGCCGGGCTGAATCGACATGTCGTCGACAAGCGCGGCATCCTCGCTCGCCAGCGGTGTTTCGTAATTCATGCCGATCCCATCTCTCCGGCGTAAAGCCTGCTTTGGGGCGCTGTATTATATGAATACATCACTCGTCTCAAGCCCCAATATCATGGGGCAAGTCCGGCCGGCCAGGCGATCCCTGGACACCGGAACGATTGCCGCCCGGCGCTCTTGCCAAGAGGGCGCGAGTGTGACGCTATCACTGCGTGAAACGGAGGAGGAAAGGCGTATCATGGAAGTGATGGGATGGATTTTCATCGGCCTGCTGGCGGGCGCGGTGGCGCGGCTCATCATGCCGGGGCGCGATCCGGGGGGCTGTATCGTGACGATGCTCCTGGGTATCGCGGGCGCCTTGCTGGCGGGCTATGTCGGGCGGCTGGCGGGCTTTTACGGGCCGGACGAATCCGCCGGTTTCATCGCCGCCATATTGGGGTCGGTCGTCATATTGACGGTCTATCGTGCGTTCGCGGCGCGGCGCTGACGAAAAAAGGGCCGCTCCGTCCCGGCAGGAACGTGCGGCCCTTTTGCGATGCAAACAGGACGTCTTGCGTTACCGCATTGATCCGCGCCGGATGAGGTTCACGATCGCCAGCAGGATGATCGCGCCGACCAGCGACACGAGGAAGCTGTAGACGGTCAACCCGTCATTGATCGAACCGCCGCTGAAAATGAGCCCGCCGATAAAGGCGCCGACGATGCCGACCACGATGTTCAGCAGGATGCCCTGTTGCGCGTCGGTCCGCATGACCATGCTGGCAAGCCAGCCGATGACGCCGCCGACGATAAGCCACAAGATAATGCCCATATTTCTCTCTCCTTGCACCAGCGCCCCCAAGGCGGGTTGGCTGATACATTCAACGGAGAAAGCGGCTTTCCGTTCCTTGAGAAAATTCCGGGTGGAAAACAATCCCCATGAGGCGGGCGGGCATGGAAATGAAAAAGGCCGCGGGATTGCTGCCCCGCGGCCTTTTTCCATCTTGTTGAGAGCAGCCGTTTCAGTAACGCTGCTGCCGTTCGTAGAGGGATTTATAATATTGGATGCGGGTGACGCGCAGCCCGTGCATGCCCGAACGGTCGACCGCGCGCTGCCAGCCTGCGAATTCCTCCAGCGTCAGGTCATAGCGTTTGCACGCTTCGTCCACGTTCAGCAGGCCGCCATTCACGGCGGCGACCACCTCGGCCTTGCGGCGCACGACCCAGCGCGTGGTGTTCGCGGGGGGCAGGCTGTCCAGAGTCAAGGGTTCTCCGAGCGGCCCGACGACCTGTGCAGGTCTGATTTTCTGATTTTCAATCATTCTTACCCTCAAATAGCGGCACTGGCATTGCCGATTTCGGAAGTGTTTCCCTTATGCGCGTCAGCCCTGAAGATCGGCTAAAGCGCCACAGTAAACACCTCCTTCATCATCCCTGCCTCTCCTCAGCCGGCTTGCGACCAGCGGGTTGAAGCTGCCCCCAAGGCGAACGGCTTCGATCGCGCCGCCGGAACGTGGCGCGAAGATACCCGCCAGTTCCTGAACCCAGTCTTCATCTCCCTCCTGCCCCCGCAGAAGGCCCGCCACGGCCTGCGCGGTCGGGCTGGCGGCCTGCGCCGCGGCCGATGTGGCGCGAAGCAGGGGCCATACCGGCTCACGAAGCCAGTTGACAGGTTTGGCGTTGGCAGGTGTCAGCCCGCCGCCTCGAATGAATCCCAAGTCCATGGAATGGGGTGTAGGAGAAAAAGGATAAGGCTCCGTAAACTGCGCAACGGTTCGTCGCAGCGCGTGGCGGGCGGTGATGGGAATCCCGCTGGAACCGGAAGGGAAGGGCGACTATATGCGCGCCCATGCAGCCAGAATTCCAGTTGTCCCCGCCGCTCGATGCGCGGCGAATCGTCGTCGCCATGTCCGGCGGCGTGGATTCGAGCGTGGTCGCCGCGCTCGCCGCGCGCACCGGCGCGGAAACCATCGGCGTGACGTTGCAGCTTTACGATCATGGCGCGGCGGTGGGCCGCGCCGGAAGCTGTTGCGCCGGGCAGGACATCCGCGATGCGCGCGCGGTCGCCGACCGGATCGGCATCGCCCATTATGTCTTTGATTATGAAAGCCGATTTCGGGATTCGGTGATCGCGGACTTTGCCGACGAATATATGGCCGGGCGGACACCCATCCCCTGCGTCAAATGCAATATGGGCGTGAAGTTCACCGACCTGTTCCAGATCGCGCGCGACCTGGGCGCGGACTGCCTTGCTACCGGCCATTATGTCCGGCGCGTCGAAGGGCCGCAGGGCGCGGAACTGCACCGTGCCGCCGATCCGGCGCGGGACCAGAGCTATTTTCTGTTCGCCACGACTCAGGCGCAACTCGACTATCTGCGCTTCCCCTTGGGCGGCCTGCCCAAGCCGCAGGTGCGGGAGATCGCGGCCGAACTCGGCCTGTCGGTAGCGCTGAAGCCCGATAGCCAGGACATCTGCTTCGTGCCCGACGGCGATTATGCGAAGATCGTGCGGAAATTCCGCCCGGATGCCGATGAAGGCGGCGACATCGTCCATGTCGACGGTCGCGTGCTGGGGCGGCACAAGGGGATGATCCATTATACGGTCGGCCAGCGCAAAGGGCTGGAGATCGGCGGCCAGCCCGATCCGCTCTATGTCGTGCGGCTGGATGCCGGCGGGCGGCGCGTGATCGTGGGGCCGAAGGCGGCGCTGGCGGTGGGCGCGGCGCGGCTTTCCGACATCAACTGGCTGGGCGGCGATTTCACCGGGCCGCTCACCGCCAAGGTCCGTTCCATGGCGAAGCCCGTGCCCGCGCGGCTCGATGGCGACCGGCTGGTCTTCGATGCGCCCGAATTTGGCGTCGCGCCGGGGCAGGCGGCGGCCCTTTATGCGGGCGACCGGGTGCTGGGCGGCGGCTGGATCGCGGCGACCGAAGCGGCGATGGCTGACGCTGCATGAATGTTGTTAATTATGCGCTGCGCGGCTAAGGCGCGGCGGTCATGACTCGTCCGCTCACATTCGCCATTCCCAAGGGCCGCATCCTCGATGAGGCGCTGCCCCTGCTTGCCCGCGCCGGTATCGAGCCGGAGGCGGAGTTCCATGACGGCAAGAGCCGGGCGTTGCGCTTCGCCACCAATCGGCCGGACGTGTCGATCATCCGCGTGCGGGCTTTCGATGTCGCCACCTTCGTCGCCCATGGCGCGGCGCAGATCGGCATCGTCGGATCGGACGTGGTCGATGAGTTCGATTATTCGGAGCTTTATGCGCCCGTTGACCTCGACATGGGTCATTGTCGCCTGTCGGTCGCGGAACCCGCCGGCCTCGCCGATGAGGATGAAGCGGCGATGAGCCATGTGCGCGTCGCCACCAAATATCCGCACCTCACCCGCAAATATTTTGAGGCGCGCGGGATACAGGCGGAATGCGTGAAGCTGAACGGCGCGATGGAACTGGCTCCGTCGCTTGGCCTGTCGCGGCGGATCGTGGATCTTGTGTCGTCGGGCGCGACGCTCAAAGCCAATGGCCTCGTCGAAACCAATATCATCATGCAGGTGTCGGCGCGGCTGATCGTCAACCGGGCCGCCTACAAGATGCGCTCGGCCGAACTGGCGCCGCTGGTCGAAGCCTTCCGCAAAGCCGTGGGAGCCAAGGATGCCGCTTAGGCTCGACAGCCGCGATGCGGATTTCGCCGCCGCCTTCACCGTGCTGGTCGATGCGCGGCGCGAGGCGGACGAGGATGTGTCGCGCGACGTGTCGGCGATTCTGAAGCGCGTCCGGGCAGAGGGCGACGCGGCGCTGGCCGACTATACGGCGCGCTTCGATCGGCATGACCTGAACGTCAGCGGCTGGGCGGTGACTCCGGCGGAATGCCGCGCGGCGCTGGAAGGCATTTCGATCGAATTGCGCGATGCGCTGGAACTCGCGGCGGCGCGCATCACCACCTATCATGAAAAGCAGAAGCCGCAGGACAGCGACGGCGTGGACGGCGCGGGCGTGCGGCTGGGCGCGCGGTGGAGCGCGGTCGATGCGGCGGGGCTGTATGTGCCGGGCGGGCGCGCCGCCTATCCCAGTTCGCTGCTGATGAACGTCATCCCCGCCAGGGTTGCGGGCGTGTCGCGCATCGCCATGGTGACGCCGACGCCGAACGGAGAGATCAATCCGCTGGTCCTCGCCGCTGCGCAGATTGCCGGGATCGAGGAAATCTGGCGCGTGGGCGGGGCGCAGGCCGTTGCCGCGCTCGCCTATGGCACCGGGCGGATCGCGCCGGTCGATGTCATCACCGGCCCCGGCAACGCCTGGGTCGCCGAAGCCAAGCGCCAGCTTTACGGCGTGGTCGGCATCGACATGGTGGCGGGGCCGTCCGAGATCGTCGTTGTCGCCGATGCGAAGAACGATCCCGAATGGATCGCCGCCGACCTGCTCAGCCAGTCGGAGCATGACCCGACCAGCCAGTCGATCCTCTTTGCCGATGACGCGGCCTTTGCCGATGCCGTGGCGGCGGCGGTGGAGCGGCAGATTCCGCTGCTTTCGACTCATGCCGTCGCAGCGACGAGCTGGGCCGCCAATGGCGCGATCATCCTCGTGCGCGATTTTGAGGAGGCGATGCCGCTGGTCGACCGCCTTGCGCCGGAGCATCTGGAACTGGCGGTGGACGATCCCGATAGGCTGTTCGCGCAGGTGCGCCATGCCGGGTCCGTCTTCCTCAGCCGCATGACCCCTGAAGCGGTGGGCGATTATGTCGCGGGGCCGAACCATGTTCTGCCGACCGGCCGCCGCGCGCGTTTCTCGTCCGGGCTGTCGGTGCTCGACTTCATGAAGCGCACCAGCTTCCTCAGCCTCGACCAAAACGCGCTCAACGCCATCGGTCCCGCCGCCGTCGCGCTGGCGCGGGCGGAAGGGCTGCCTGCCCATGCCGCGTCCGTGGCGCTGCGATTGCAATAGTCTCCGTTCGCCCGAACGGCTATGGAAAGACCCATGAACGAACGCTCCAAATCCCGCTCCGCCGCGCGCCTTGCCGCGGTCCAGGCGCTTTATCAGATCGAGATGGAGGGCACGCCGCTCGCCTCCTTGCTGCATGAATTCCATCAGCACCGCCTCGGCGCGACCATCGAGGACGTGACTTACACGCAGGCGGAGGAGGCGTTCTTCGACGATATCGTGGCGGGCGTGGGCAAGCGGCGGGACGAAATCGACGGCCTGATCGTCGCGCGGCTCAGCACGGGCTGGAGCCTCGACCGGCTCGACAAGCCGATGCGGCAGATCCTGCGCGCGGGCGTCTATGAACTGCTGGCGCGCAAGGATGTGGCGACCGGCACGGTCATCAGCGAATATGTCGATGTCGCCCACGCCTTTTACGACAAGCGGGAGACTGGCTTCGTCAACGGCCTGCTCGACGCGGTGGCGAAGGACGTGCGGAAGTAAGGCGGGATTGTCCGCGAAGGGATACGGTTGCATATATGTCCGCTGAATCCCGTTTCCTGTCCCTGTTGCGCTCCATCGCGACCGATCCGGCCGCGCGCGGGCTGGCCGACGATGTGGCGCTGCTGGAGATTGGCGGCGCTCGCCTGATCCTGACCAGCGACACGATGGTGGAGGGCGTCCACTATCTGCCCGCCGATCCGCCCGCCGATATCGGGTGGAAGCTGGCGGCGGTGAATCTCTCCGATCTTGCCGCCAAAGGCGCAAAGCCCGCCGGTTGCCTGTTGAGCTATGCCTTGTCGGGTGACGAAAGCTGGGACGCGACGTTTCTCGAAGGGCTGAAAGAGGCGCTGAACTATTATGCCATGCCGCTGCTGGGCGGCGACACGGTGACGATGCCGCCCCGCGCGCCGCGCAGTTACAGCCTGACCGCGATCGGAGAAGCGACCGGCCCCATTCCCGCCCGAAGCGGAGCGCGGGCGGGCGACCGCCTTTATGTCACCGGCCCGGTCGGCGATGCGGGCGTGGGGCTGGAACTGGCGCGCCTGTCGTCCGGCGCCGCCGGGCCGCTGATCGAGGCGTTTCGCCGTCCGCGCCCACGCCTTGCCGAAGGGATGCTGCTGGCGCCTCATGTCCATGCGATGATGGATGTGTCGGACGGTCTGCTGCTGGATGCATCGCGCATGGGCGCGGCGAGCGGGCTGGCCGTGACCATCGACCATATCCCGCTGTCTTCCGCGCTGGAGGCGGTCCGCGGCGGCAGCACCGCGACGCAGATCGCCGCCGCGCGGGCGGGGGACGATTATGAACTGCTCTTCGCCTTGCCCGCCAGGATGAAGCCGTCCGTGCGCGCCATTCCCGTGGGCCGTTTTTCGGCGGGCGCGGGCCTGACGCTGGTGATCGACGGCGCGGCGGTGCCGCTCCCCGACAGCCTCGGTTGGGAGCATGGCTGAGCGCCGCGTGAATTAGCGCCTCATCATAATGGGTTGACGCGGGCTTTTCCCCCTGTAGCTTCGCATGATCCTGTTTTCAGCCCGGTTGGACTGCCTGATGCGCGCGACCCTGATGCTGAGTGATGCGGTGCCCGATGCCGGATGTGTCTGTTTCCGGCTGCCCGCCCTTGCGTTCTTCGCCTGCCCGTCTTCCCTGCGGAGCGGCCGATGAATCTGATAACCGGGGGAGAGGAACATCCATGCAGATTGTCTATATCGCCATAGGGTGCGGCCTGCTGGCCGTGCTCTACGGCATTTTCACCAGTCGCCAGGTGTTGGCCGCATCGCCCGGCAATGACACCATGCAGGCGATCGCGGGCGCGATTCAAGAGGGCGCGAAAGCCTATCTGGGCCGCCAATATACGACGATCGCGCTGGTCGGCGTCGTCGTCGCCGTGCTTGTGGCGTTTTTCCTTGGTCTGACGTCGGCCCTCGGCTTCGTCATCGGCGCGATCCTGTCAGGCGCGGCGGGCTTCATCGGCATGAACATTTCCGTTCGGGCCAATGTCCGCACCGCAGAAGCCGCGCGCGGCACGCTGCAGCAGGGATTGACCGTCGCCTTCCGCGCGGGAGCCATCACCGGAATGCTGGTGGCGGGTCTGGCGCTGCTCGCGATCAGCCTCTTCTACTGGTATCTGACGGGTCCGGCGGGCCATGCGCCCGATGACCGGCTGGTGATCGACTCTCTGGTGGCGCTGGCCTTCGGCGCGTCGCTCATCTCCATCTTCGCGCGTCTGGGCGGCGGCATCTTCACCAAGGCGGCGGACGTGGGCGCGGACCTTGTGGGCAAGGTGGAGGCGGGCATCCCGGAGGATGATCCCCGCAACCCGGCCGTGATCGCGGACAATGTCGGCGACAATGTCGGCGACTGCGCGGGCATGGCGGCGGACCTGTTCGAAACCTATGTGGTGACGGTCGGCGCGACCATGGTGCTGACCGCGCTGCTGGTGAGCGGCGTGGACAACATCTTCCTTCACAAGCTGATGGCCTTGCCGCTGATCGTGGGCGGCGTGTGCATCATCACGTCGATCATCGGCACCTATATGGTGCGTCTTGGCGCCAGCCAGTCGATCATGGGCGCGCTTTACAAGGGCTTCTGGACCACCGCGATCCTGTCGATCCCGGCGCTCTATTTCGTGACGCAATATACGCTGGGCGATCTCGATACGGTCTTCGGGGCCGATCTGGACGGCCATGGCGGCTATACCGGCATGGCGCTGTTCTGGTCGATGATGGTGGGTCTGGCCGTCACCGGCCTGATCGTGTGGATCACCGAATATTATACCGGCACCAATTACCGCCCGGTCCGCTCCATCGCGCGGGCATCGGAAACCGGCCATGGCACCAACGTCATTCAGGGTCTGGCCGTTTCCCTTGAAGCGACCGCATTGCCGACGCTGGTGATCGTGGTCGGCATCATCGTCGCCTATAGTCAGGCGGGCCTGATCGGCATCGCCTTTGCCGCCACGGCCATGCTGGCGCTGGCCGGGATGGTGGTCGCGCTCGACGCCTATGGCCCGGTGACGGACAATGCCGGCGGCATCGCGGAAATGGCGCATATGGACGACAGCGTCCGGGTCAAGACCGACGCGCTCGACGCGGTGGGCAACACGACCAAGGCGGTGACGAAGGGCTACGCCATCGGATCGGCGGGCCTTGCCGCGCTGGTGCTGTTCGGCGCCTATACGGAGGATCTGAAATTCTACAACACGGCGCTGGGCCTCACCGAGCCGGTCGATTTCAGCCTTTCCAACCCCTATGTCATCGTCGGCCTGCTTCTGGGCGCGCTGCTGCCCTATCTGTTCGGCGCGATGGGCATGACGGCCGTGGGCCGCGCGGCGGGCGATGTGGTGAAGGATGTGCGCGATCAGTTCGCCGCTGACAAGGGCATCATGGACGGGACGTCGCGGCCCAATTATGCCCGCACCGTCGACCTCGTCACCAAGGCCGCGATCAAGGAGATGATCGTGCCCAGCCTGCTCCCGGTGCTGGCCCCGATCGTCGTCTATTTCGCGATTTCGGCGGTGGCGGGCACGGACAACGGCTTTGCGGCTTTGGGCGCTTTGCTGCTGGGCGTGATCGTGTCGGGCCTGTTCGTCGCGATCTCCATGACATCGGGCGGCGGCGCGTGGGACAATGCCAAGAAATATATCGAGGACGGTCATCATGGCGGCAAGGGCAGTGAAGCCCACAAGGCTGCGGTGACGGGCGACACGGTCGGCGATCCCTACAAGGACACGGCCGGTCCCGCCGTGAACCCGATGATCAAGATCACCAACATCGTCGCGCTGCTGCTGCTCGCGGCGTTGGCGCACGGCGCATGATGAAATAAGGGGGCGGACGGGGGCCATCGGATTCATGTCCGGTGGCCCCTTTCTGCATGGCCTTTCCTTGCTCCTGTCCCGGCCCGCGCCTATAGGCTGCCGCCATGAACAGCGAACCCCATCGCTCGCAACTGGCCGCGCTCGAAGCGCGGGGCCGCCTTCGCCGCCTGATCCCTCGTTCGGGCCGCGACTTCGCTTCCAACGATTATCTCGGCCTTTCCTCCGACCCGATCATCGGGCAGGCGGTGGCGGACGCCGTCGGCCGTGGCGTGCCGGTGGGATCGGGCGGATCGCGCCTGCTGCGCGGCAACGCACCTGAGCATGAAGGGCTGGAGGCGAAGGCGGCGGCCTTTTTCCGCACCGAAGCCGCCTTGTTCATGGCCAATGGCCTGCTGGCGAACATGGCGCTGCTGTCGGCCCTGCCGCAGCGGGGCGACCTGATCGTCGCGGACGAATTGATCCACGCCAGCGTACATGACGGCATCCGCCTGTCGAAGGCCGCCGCCGTCTTTGCCCGCCACAATGACGCGCAGAGCTTTGCCGACCTGATCGCCGCATGGCGCGCGGAAGGCGGCAAGGGGCGCGTGTGGATCGCGGTCGAGACGCTCTATTCCATGGATGGCGACATGGCCCCGCTATCCGACCTGGCGGAGATCGCCGCCCGCCACGACGCCATGTTGCTGCTGGACGAAGCCCATGCCACCGGCGTTTTCGGCCTGGCGGGCAGGGGGCTTTCGACTGCGCTCGACGGACTGCACAACGTCATCACCCTGCACACCTGCGGCAAGGCGATGGGGGTGGAAGGCGCATTGATCTGCGGCCCGCGCCTCTATGCGGATTATCTCGTGAACCGCGCGCGCGCCTTCATCTTCACGACCGCGCCTTCCCCGCTGATGGCGGTGGCGGTGTCGGCCGCGCTCGACCGGATCGAGACGGCCGACGATCACCGGCAGCGCCTTGATTCCCTGCGGCAGGACGCGGCGGAGGAGATTTGCGCCCCGCTCGGCCTGCCATCGCCACGCAGCCAGATCATTCCGGTCATATTGGGCAAGGACAGCCACGCCATGGAGGTGGCGGGCGCCCTGCAACAGGCCGGTTTCGACGTGCGCGGCATCCGCCCGCCGACCGTGCCGCCGGGCACCAGCCGCTTGCGCGTATCCCTGACGCTCAATGTCGGGCGTGCCGATGTGGTAGCGCTGGGCGAGCTATTGCGGCGGGTGCTGGCATGAGCCTCTTCGTCGTCACCGGCACCGATACGGGCATCGGCAAGACGGTCTTTGCCGCCGGGTTGGCGGGAGCGATCGGCGGCTATTACTGGAAGCCGATCCAGGCGGGCGTCGATCCCGAAGGCGACAGCGAGACTGTGGCGCGGCTTTCGGGCCTGCCCGCCCGCCGCATCCTGCCGGAAGCCTATCGGCTCAGCACCCCCGCATCGCCCCATCTGGCGGCGCGGATCGACGGGGTGGAGATCAGGCTCGACCGGCTCGCGCTGCCGGCGGTCGACGGGCCGCTGGTGGTGGAGGGCGCGGGCGGGGTGCTTGTGCCGGTCAGCGGGACGATGCTGATGGCGGACCTGTTCGCGCATTGGAGCAAGCCGGTGATCCTCTGCGCCCGCACCGGCCTTGGCACGATCAACCACAGCCTGCTCAGCATAGAGGCGCTGCGGGCGCGGGGCGTGCCGATCGCGGGCATCGCCTTCATCGGCGATCCCCATGCGGAAAATGAGCGGATCATTCCGGCACTGGGCCGGGTCGCCAATCTGGGCCGCCTGCCGCATCTCCGGGCGCTTGATCCCGCCAGTCTCGCCACGGCGTTCGCCGCGGGGATAAAGCTGCCCGCCATTTGACCGGAACCCCCCGGCGGCTGTCATTTTTCGACAAACGACATGGACAAGGCGGTTCCTTGCCGTTTCAAGTCCTTGCATGTCGGTCGCCCTGGCGCGGCCGGTCCAGGCAAGGGAAAGTACGATGAAAAATCTTCTTCTGGGTGCAGCGATGTCGGCGCTGGCACTATCGTCTCCGGTGGCGTGGGCCGATCCCGCGCCGCAGTCGCGGGCGGCGGACAAACCCGTTTACGGCGCTTATGGTTTCGACACGGCGGGGATGGACGCATCCGTAAAGCCCGGCGACGATTTCTACGATCACGCCAACGGCACCTGGGCGAAGAACACGCCGATCCCGGCGGACAAGTCCAACTATGGCGCATTCAACACGCTGGATGACCTGTCGCGCGAACGCACGCGCGGCATCCTGGAAGCGGCGCAGGGCGATCCGTCGAGCAAGATCGGCGCAGCCTATGCCAGCTATATGGACGCCGCCGCCGTGAAGGGGAAGGGCCTCGCCCCCGTCAAGCCGTGGCTCGCCGAAATCGGCAAGGTGAAGAGCAAGGCCGATTATGTCGCGCTGGCCGCCAGGGCGGCGCGGGCGGGGATCAGCGGTCCGTTCAGCATCTATGTCGGGCAGGACGACAAAGACCCCGAAAGCTATATTCTCAGCCTGCGTCAGGACGGCATCGGCCTGCCCGACCGGGACTATCATCTGGAAGCCGACGACAAGATGGCGGCGATCCGCACCGCCTATGTCGCCCATCTGGAAAAGATGCTGACGCTGGCGGGCGAAGCCAATGCCAGGGCCCGCGCCGAAGCGCTGATGGCGTTCGAAACGGAAATCGCCAAGGTTCACTGGAGCCAGATCGACAGCCGCGATGCGGACAAGACCTATAACAAGATGACGCTGGCGGAGCTTCAGAAGGCCGCGCCCGGTTTCGACTTCGCAGCCTTTTTCGCGGCCAACAAGCTGAAGCCCGCCGCCTTGATCGTGGCCCAGCCCGGTGCCGTCACCGGCGAAGCGGCGCTGATCGCAAAGGCGCCCATCGGCGTGCTGAAGGACGCGCTGCTGCTGCGCAGCCTTCATGCCTATGCCGATTATCTGCCCGACAGCGTGGCGGACGAGGATTTCGCCTTTTACGGCACGACCCTTTCCGGCACGCCGCAGCGCGAGGAACGGTGGAAGCGGGGCATCGACTTCCTCAAGGAATCGCTCGGCGAGGAAGTGGGCAAGGTCTATGTCGCGCAATATTTCCCGCCGGAAACCAAGGCGGCGGTGGACCAGCTCGTCAAGAATGTGATCGCCGCCATGGGCCGCCGCATCGACGGGCTAAGCTGGATGGGCGGGGAAGCGAAAGCCCGCGCCCACAAGAAGCTGGCCGCCTTCACGCCCAAGATCGGCTATCCCGACAAATGGCGCGATTATGCGGGCCTGACGATCGAGCGCGGCGACCTGTTCGGCAATGCGCAGCGGTCCAGCCAGTTCGCCTTCGATTATGAAATGAACAAGCTCGGCAAGCCGGTCGACCGGCAGGAATGGTTCATGACGCCGATGGAGATCAACGCCTATGCCAATTTCGGCATGGTGGAGATCGTCTTCCCGGCCGCGATCCTGCAAGCGCCCTTCTTCGATCCCCATGCCGACCCGGCGGTCAACTATGGCGGTATCGGCGCGGTGATCGGCCATGAACTCAGCCATCATTTCGACGATCAGGGCGCGAAATATGATGAAACCGGCAAGCTCAACCAATGGTGGACCGACGCCGATGTCGCCGCCTTCAAGGGGCTGACCGACAAGCTGGTCGCGCAATATGACGCCTATGAACCCTTCCCCGGCGCGCATGTGAAGGGCGCCTTCACGCTGGGCGAGAATATCGGCGATCTGGCGGGGCTGGCCGTGGCGCTCGACGCCTATCACGCCTCGCTGGGCGGCAAGCCCGCGCCGGTGATCGACGGCACGACCGGCGACCAGCGTTTCTTCCTCGGCTGGGCGCAGGTGTGGCGGCGTAATTACCGGGAAGCGAACCTGCGCCAGCGGCTCGTCACCGACCCGCATGCGCCGTCACAATATCGCGCCGACATCGTGCGCAATTTCGACGCCTGGTATGACGCGTTCAAGCCCGCGTCGGGCGGCAAGATCTACCTTGCCCCCAAGGACCGCGTGAAGATCTGGTAAATAGGAAGAGCGCCGGTCATGCCGGCGCTCTTTCAATCTGCTTCCGTCTCGCGGTTTCATTCGAAGGAAAGAGCCTCTAAGGCTCCTGCATGACTTCTCCTGTCTGGCATCCCTTCCACCAGCATGGCCTTGGCGAGCCGATCCCGCATGTCGTGCGGGCGGAAGGGGCGGTGCTGCATCTGGCCGGCGGCGGCACGCTGATCGACGCTGTTTCGAGCTGGTGGGTGACGACCCACGGCCATTGCCACCCGCGCATCGCCGCGGCGATCGCGGAGCAGGCGGGGCGGCTCGATCAGTTGATCTTCGCGGGCTATACCCACGGACCGGCGGAGGAGGTGGCGCGCGGCCTGATCGACCTTGCGCCCCGTTCGGCCGGGCGTGATCCGCTGGCGCATGTCTTCTTTTCCGACAGCGGCTCCACGGCGGTGGAAGTGGCGCTCAAAATGGCGCTGGGCTATTGGCGCAATCTGGCGCTGGACGGGCTGGCGCAGGCGCGGCACCGCATCCTCGTCCTGGAACATGGCTATCATGGCGACACCATCGGCGCGATGTCGGTGGGGGAACGGGGCGTCTATAATCAGGCATGGGCGCCGTTGCTGTTCGATGTCGGGACCATCCCTTTTCCCGCTCCGGGCCGCGAGCAGGCGGCGCTTGATGCGCTGGAATCCGCCTGCGCCGCGCCGGAAAAGCCCGCCGCCTTCATCGTCGAACCGCTGATATTGGGCGCGGGCGGGATGCTGATTTACCCGGCGCCCGTTCTGCGCGGCATGGCGGCGATCTGCGCGCGGCATGACGTGCTGTTCATCGCGGATGAGGTGATGACCGGATGGGGCCGCACCGGCACGCTCTTCGCCTGTGAGCAGGCGGGCGTCGTGCCCGACATCATGGCCGTGGCGAAGGGTATCACTGGCGGTGCGATCCCGCTGGCGGCGACTCTGGCGACGGGACGTATTTTCGACGCGCACAAGTCGACGGACCGCGCGCGTCTTTTCTACCATTCGTCCAGCTATACCGCGAATGCCATCGCCTGCGCCGCGGCCTGCGCCAATCTCGCCATCTGGCGGCAGGAAGATGTGCTGGGCCGCATCGGCAAGCTGGCGGAAGGCGTCGCCTCAAGGCTGGCGAAGCTGGCCGATCATCCGGCTTTCACCAACCCCCGGCAACTGGGCGCGGTGGCCGCGATCGACCTGATCGCGCCGGATGCGGGCTATCTTTCCGACCTTGCGCCGCGCCTGCGCGCTTTCTTTCAGGAACGCGGCATCTTGCTGCGGCCGCTGGGCAACACCATCTACCTGATGCCGCCCTATTGCCTCGATGCCGACCAGCTCGATTGTGTCTTTGTGGCACTCTCCGAAGCCGGAGAGTGCTTTGGCGTGCGGACTTGACTTTCATTTTCTGCATTTTGGCGCTATGGCGGCGCGATTTTTCGACATCGGGATATTATGGCCAAAGAAGAACTGCTTGAAATGCGCGGACAGGTTGTGGAGCTTCTCCCCAACGCCATGTTTCGCGTCCGGCTTGAGAATGACCACGAAATTCTCGGCCATACTGCTGGTAAAATGCGGAAAAACCGCATTCGCGTGCTGGTCGGCGACGAAGTGCTTGTCGAGCTGACACCCTACGACCTGACCAAGGGTCGGATCACCTATCGCTTCAAATAAGCCCGATGCGGCTGATACTCGCTTCGGCTTCTCCACGGCGTCTTGCGCTGCTGGAGCAGGTTGGCGTCGTCCCCGATGCGGTGGACCCCGCCGACATCGACGAAACCATGCAAAAGGGGGAACTGCCTGCCCCCTATGCGGCGCGTGTCGCGGCGGAGAAGGGCGCGCGAGTGGCGACCCGGCATCCCGGCGCGCTGGTTCTTTCCGGCGATACGGTCGTGGCTGCGGGTCGCCGCATCCTGCCCAAGGCGGAAAGCGAGGCGCAGGCGCGCACATGCCTCGCCTTGCTGTCCGGTCGTCGCCACCGGGTGCTGAGCGCGATCACGCTGATCGACGCGGAAGGCAAGGCGCGCCATCGTCTCTCCACCAATATCGTCATCTTCAAGCGGCTGGACCGGGCGGAGATCGACGCCTATCTTGCCAGCGGCGAATGGCGCGGCAAGGCGGGCGGCTATGCGATCCAGGGCCGTGCCGCCGGCCTCATTCGCTCCATTCAGGGCAGCCACAGCGCGATCATGGGTTTGCCTCTTTACGAAACGCGGGTGCTGCTGCGCGCCGCTGGTTATCCCTGTGATTGAGGTTTCCTGTGGCTGAATGGCTCTATGAAGAAGGCATTGGCGAAGCCCGCGCCGCGCTGATCGAAAAGGGCCGTCTGGTCGAGGCCCTGGTCGAGCGGGAAGGCGATGCCGCGCGCGCCGGAGCCGTGGCGCAGGGCCGCCTCATCCGCACCGTCATCCCCCGGAAGCGCGGCATCGCCCGTCTTGTATCGGGCGAGGAAGTGCTGATCGAACCCATTCCGCCCAGGGTTGCGGAGGGTGCGACCCTGTTGGTCGAAATCCTGCGCGAAGCCATAGCGGAAGAAGGCCGCGCCAAACTCGCCAAGGGCCGCATCGCCCAGCCCGGATCGAAGGCGCATCCGGGGCCGAGCCTGCTCCAGCGCATCCGCCAAACCGGCGTGCCCGTCATCCCCTGTCCCGCGCATGAGGAAGACCGGCTGGAAGCCCATGGCTGGAGCGAACTCATGGAGGAAGCGATGTCGGGCGAGGTCGGCACCGAGGCCGCCGCGCTCCGCATCTTCCCGACGCCCGCCATGGTGCTGATTGACGTTGACGGCAGTCTGCCGCCCGCCCAGCTTGGCCCCAAGGGCGCGAAGCTCGCCGCGCAGGCGATCCGCCGCATGGGCCTGTCCGGGTCGATCGGCATCGACCTGCCGACGATGAACAACAAGGATGAGCGCGCTATCGCCGCCGCGCAGATCGACAAGGTTCTGCCGCTGCCGTTCGAACGCACCGCCGTCAACGGTTTCGGCTTCGTCCAGATCATCCGTCGCCGGGAGCGGGCCAGTCTGATGGAGATATTGCGTGCCGATCCAGTGGAAACGGCGGCGCTGGCGCTCCTGCGCCGGGCGGAGCGGCACGGCGCTGGCGGCCGCGCCACGCTGACGGCGGCGGAGGCCGTCATCGACCGGCTGCACAAGGCCCCGCACTGGATCGAGCAGCTCGCCCAGCGTCGCGGCGGCGCGATCGCCTTGCGTACGGACGCGGCGCTCTCCATATCGGCGGGCCATGTCGCCTAAAACCTCCTCCTGCCCGATTTGCGGCCAGCCCTCGCGCACCGGAACCCGCCCTTTCTGCGGGGAGGGATGCCGCGACCGCGATCTTTTGCAATGGCTGGGGGAAGGCTATCGCGTCCCCGGTGCTTCCGCTTCCGGCAGCCCTGAAAAAAGCGGCGATTATGGGGTGGACAGCACCCCCGATTGATGCCTATAGGCACGCCTCTCCAGATGGCTGGTATGGAATACCGGCCTTCCGCGCCCGGGTAGCTCAGTTGGTAGAGCATGCGACTGAAAATCGCAGTGTCGGCGGTTCGAATCCGTCCCCGGGCACCATTATTTCCCAGTAAAATCAGTGGATTAACTCATGTCTCGCTCTTCGGTTGGGCTGGGGCTAAGCTAGCACAGCGCCTAGAGCCGATCGACATTCAGCGTCGGCAGATCATGGCAACAGCGAGATGAACGACCCTGTTGGAGTGTGCGACGCGTCGGTGATATCGGGTTGCGAAGCGACGGAAATGTTTGAGTGGGCCGAAGCATTGTTCGATTTGGTTTCGAGGCTTGTAGATGGAGGCATCGTGCGAGATGAAGAGCTTACGATTTCGCTTGGAGGGGATCAGGGCCTTAGCCTTCATGCCTGCGATGCGCTCGCGTAAGTCGTTGCTGTCATAATCTTTGTCGGCGAGGACGGCCCCAGCCGTTTGTCTGCTTAAAAGGTCCGGTGCGGCGGCAATGTCACTGGGCTGGCCGGGCGTGATGAGAAAGCGCAGGGGGTGAGCGAACGTATCTGCCAGCATCTGGATCTTGGTCGTCAGTCCGCCTCGGGAACGCCCCAGCGCCTGATCTTGCGCCCCCCTTTTTCCGGCTGCTGCCTGCTGGTGAGCGCGGACGATGGTGCTGTGGACCATCAGATACTGATTGTCTCGGTCGGCAGCCAGCGTATCGAACACCCGCTCCCACACGCCTGCATGACATCAACGGCTGAAGCGGCGGTGGACGGTCTTCCATCGACCGTAGCGTCCCGGCCGGTCGCACCAGTGCGCTCCTGAACGTAACATCCATAAACATCCGTTCACGAACAATCGGTTATCCAAACCCGTTCGTCCTGGATCAGCCGCTTTACCCGGCAGAAAGGGCGCTATCACCAACCATTGCGCTTCACTCAACTCGTAACATTTCACGCCCATTCAACGACCCCGCTCAAATGCGGAGCCCTAGGAATCAGTAATCATCACTCTTGGGAATCCTGAATGTCGATCCGCGCTAGGCGCTGTCTGCATTCAGAGGATTCCCTTTTCTGAGAAGTTCTGTTGGGGTGGACGACCCCCGAACGGCATCGAAGTGTGCCAGAATGAGGTTGTTGAAGATCTCAATCGAGGAGGCCGTCCGTGGAACAGATTATTCGTATTGGCATGGATACGTCAAAGCATGTCTTTCAGTTGCATGGGGTGAATGCGGCGGAGGAGCCGGTTTTGCGCAAGAAGCTTCGGCGCAAGGAGATGCAGGACTTTTTCACCAAATTGCCACCGACGGTAGTGGCGATCGAAGCATGCGGTGGATCCCACCATTGGGCGCGGCAGTTGCAACGCTTGGGGCACGAAGTGAGGATGCTGCCGCCACAGTACGTCAAGGCCTATGTGAAGCGCGGAAAAAATGATGCCGCT